>NZ_BAAJYQ010000001.1:0-473 GCF_057543815.1 Lacrimispora sp. YZC11
AACCGGGTGATCTACCCATGTCCAGGTTGAAGTTTCCGTAAAAGGAAATGGAGGACCGAACGCACATCCGTTGAAAAGGGTGGCGATGAGGTGTGGGTAGGGGAGAAATTCCAATCGAACCCGGAGATAGCTGGTTCTCCTCGAAATAGCTTTAGGGCTAGCCTCGTATTAGTCTGCCGGAGGTAGAGCACTGAATTTCCTAGGGGGCGTCAAAGCTTACCAAAGAATATCAAACTCCGAATGCCGGCCAGATGATGTACGGGAGTCAGACTGCACGAGATAAGTTGGGTAGTCAAAAGGGAAAGAGCCCAGACCACCAGCTAAGGTCCCAAAGTGCGTGTTAAGTGGAAAAGGATGTGGGATTTCACAGACAACTAGGATGTTGGCTTAGAAGCAGCCACACATTCAAAGAGTGCGTAATAGCTCACTAGTCGAGAGGTCCTGCGCCGAAAATGTCCGGGGCTAAAACACGA
>NZ_BAAJYQ010000002.1:0-430712 GCF_057543815.1 Lacrimispora sp. YZC11
AACGGATGAAAATAGATATATAACAATGTGTGGTTTTGAGGGTATATGCAGCAGGTTATGATGCATAGCACAGAATTTTAATGCGTAAATCCAGGAATGGGTTTGCGCTTTTTTGTTTTTAAAAATAAAATAAAGATAGTATTGCATCAGAAGGTGTTCCGGGGTAAATTAAGAGAGGATCCAGATTTTATAACCTTTTAAAGGATGAAGGAGATGTATGAGATGAAGAGAGAACAGGATGTTATCCGTATATTAATGGTCTGCCATGGAAATATATGCAGATCTCCCATGGCGGAGTTTGTTATGAAAGATATGATAGAAAAGGAGCATTCAGGCAATCACTTCTATGTTGCGTCAGCAGCTACAAGTACGGAAGAAATCGGGAATCCGGTGCATCCTGGGACAAGAAAAAAGCTAAAGGAATATGGGATTTCCACAGAAGGAAAATATGCGGTGCAGTTATCCCGGAAGGATTATGACAAATACGACTACCTCATTGGCATGGAACAGCGGAATGTGACAAATATGCTTAGAATTCTGGGAGGAGATCCGGAAGGAAAGGTAAAGCGGCTTTTGGACTTTTCCTCTGATTCAAGGGATATTGCAGATCCATGGTATACCAGGAATTTTGACCGCACTTATGAAGATGTTTATGAAGGCTGCGAAGCGCTATTATCTTATATCTTGGAACAGAAATCCGCAGGGAATTACAGGCAGCAAGGGGGGATTATTTATGAAACCACTTAATTTGGTTGTAGTAGGCTCCGGCTGGAGATCCTTGTTCTATGCCAGGATTGCCAAAGCTTACCCGGATTGTTTTCATCTGTCAGCATTCCTTTGCCGGACAAAAGAAAAGGCTCAGCGGATGCAGGCGGAAACCGGGATCAAGGCTGTGACAAGCCCAGAGGAATGTGAGTTAGAGAACCCGGATTTTGTTGTAGTGGCTGTAAACAAGGATTCTATTTTTCAGGTGGCAAGGGAATGGGCGCTGAAAGGATATCCGGTGCTTTGTGAGACTCCTGCTGCCATGGAATTAGGAGATTTGCAGGAGCTTTGGCGTCTTCGAACCCAGGAAGGGGCCAGGATCCAGGTGGCGGAGCAGTATTTTGAATACCCTGTTTTTCATGCGGCGATTGAGGTCGTAAAACGGGGACATATTGGAGATCCGTATATGGTTAATATCTCCGCGGTCCACGACTACCATGGAGCCAGCTTAATCCGGCGGCTCTTAGGGATTGGTTTTGAGAATATGAAACTGTACGGAAAGAAATTTCTGTATCCGGTGGTGGAGACAGATTCCAGGTACGGGTTTATTGAGGATGGCAGGGTTAGTGAGAGAGAACGGGTCAGACTGACCTTTGAATTTGAGGGCGGAAAAACAGCCTTTTATGATTTTAACGGCATACAATACCATTCGAGGATAAGGAGCCGTCATCTAAATGTTCAGGGAGCGAAAGGGGAACTGGATGACTGGACACTTCGTTATGTAGGGGAAGACAGCCGGTACAGAGAGTATCAGATCGTGGAAGAACCCTTTGATACAGGAAAAGGAATTAATGAAATTTACATGGGACAGGAACTCCTTTACCGGAATCCGTTTTATGAATTAGGAAAAATAGGTGGGCTTTCTCAGGATGAAACGGCAATAGGAACCCTAATGCTTGGAATGAGACGGTTTATAGAGGAAGGTGTGGAGGTTTATCCTCTTTCGGAGGGGCTGCAGGATGCCTATGTAAGGATACTTATGGAGCAGGCCCTTAATAGCGGTCAGGCGGTAGAATCAAAAACGCAGGTCTGGAGCTGATTGAAAAGAGCGGGCTTTTTCCGTAAAGTAAGAAAAGCCCGTCCCATGCTGATGGAGGAAAAGGATTATTAATAATCGTCATCATCGACGATAGTAAGATTAAGACATTCACAGGATAAGTCCACATCCCTTCCTGCCTTAAAAGCAGGACTGATGAAACGGATAATGGGGCGCAGGGCAAATCCGGGTGTGTTATCCTTGACAACTGCTGAGCTCCCGTCACTAAGGTGGACAATGGTACCGATGGGATACGCGGAAACACAATGAAGGAAAGCTGTCAGCAGTTCCGGGTCAAAATGAGCGTTGGAGCAGCTGGTAAGATAGTCAAAAATCCTTCTTGGAGACCACGCTTTCCGGTACGGCCGGGTGGAATTGAGAGCGTCATATACATCCGCAATGGCCAGGATACGGGCATAAAGGGGGATATCCTTGCCCATAAGACCGAAGGGATATCCGCTTCCGTCATACTTTTCGTGATGAGTCTGAACTCCCTGTAATACCGCTTGGGAAATTATGATGTGCTCGCCGAGTTTTTTGTAGGAAAGGCTGGGGTGCTGTTTCATGATTTCAAATTCATCGCTGGTTAAAGGGCCTGGTTTGTTGGTAATATCAATAGGAATATCCGTTTTCCCAATGTCATGAAGAAGGCCGCAGAGGGCCAGGTCATTTAAATTGGAAATGGAAAGTCCGATGTATTTTCCTAATAAAACACTTAAAATGCCGACATAAAGACTATGTGAATAAGTATACCCGTCGTAATCCCTGATATCGATCATCTGAAAAAGATACCTGTCCTTGTTCAGAACATTCATAACAACGGATTCTGCCACCTTGGCAATCTCCTCGTAAACCTGTCTGCTGGACTGAAAGGTAAATTTTTTTAAACTCTGGTCAAAGACATCGCGGATGCTTGTCAGCATTTTGGCCTTTAACTCCGGCTCCACGAAATCTTCTGGTTCAATGCCTTCCGTAAGTGCTGTGCAGATATAAGCCCCTTGTACTCCGATGGTTTTCATGCGATTGATTATACGCTCACTCAGCTTGCAGCCGGTTACCGCAAAAGGAAGCATTGGGTTTATTCCCGGGATGTTTCGGGCTAATTCCATACCTTCAGTCAATTTCTCAATAGGAAGATAAATCAATTCTTTCACCTCAACAGACCAAAACTCAGTCTCTTCTTTCTGTTCCTTAAATTCCTTTTTATGTTAAAGTTGGAAATATATGCACAATGACACATTAAATTATAGTGGGAATTTACCAATGCGTCAATGGAAATTTTAATTTTAAACACTAGTATGGCAGAGAAAAATCAGTCAATATTTTATGCAATAATTCTTTAATCTCTACAAATCATAAAAAAGAGGATTGACTCTGGAATGGGCATAGAATAGTCTTTAAAAAAGAGGGTTAAAGAAAGGGATTTTTATGATTAAAATCTTAAACGGAATGCATGAGACCATTCATTATGAATGCTCATTAGGACTTCGTCTGTATCATAATAAGAATTAAAAGCGGATTTTCCAAATACCATTTTACCCGGATTTTTAAACAGTATATGAATATGACCTTTTATGAATACTTAAACTCCAGAAGGGTAAAAAAAGCGGAGGAGCTTTTGTATAATACCAAGGAAATGAGCATTACAGATGTTGCTATGGGCTCCGGTTTTTCATCCATGAGCGCTTTTAACCGTACCTTTAAGATGATAAAGCGCTGTTCGCCAAGTGATTACAGAAAAATCAGACAGCAGGCATATGAGCCGGAAGGATAAGAAACGGATTAAAATTACAATTCCTCTTATGGGAATACCGGGTTTACGGTGGATTCCTGTAAAGGGATTTTTTATTTTAGAGCAATATATGCGCCATTGGAAGCAAGAAGTGGGATGCCTGATCTGTTATGAAATGCTATGATGGGATCATGGAAAAAATACAAGGAGACATCAGGATATTAGATTAAGCAGAAAGGGCAAGGTGAATTCCATGAATCAGGATAAGTTGAAGGAATACCGGAAAAAAGCAAAGGAGTTAGTTGCAGAAATGACGCTGGAGGAAAAGGTTTCACAGACCGTACACTGCGCAGCGGCGATTCCAAGATTGGGGATAAAGGGCTATAACTGGTGGAATGAGGGACTTCATGGTGTGGCCAGGGCCGGAGTGGCTACTGTATTTCCCCAGGCCATTGGACTTGCTGCAAGCTTTGATGAGGATTTGCTTTTTGAAGTGGCTGATACGGTTTCCACGGAGGCCAGGGCAAAGTTTCATATGCAGCAGAAATACGGAGACACGGATATTTACAAGGGACTTACGTTCTGGGCACCGAATGTTAATATTTTCAGGGATCCACGCTGGGGAAGGGGACATGAGACTTATGGAGAGGATCCATTTTTGACTTCACGTATGGGGGTTCGTTTCATTGAGGGGCTGCAGGGAGATGACGAAAATTATATGAAGACCGCAGCCTGCGCCAAACATTTTGCAGTACACTCAGGTCCGGAGGATGAACGTCATTCCTTTAATGCTGTGGTGACAAAACAGGATATGTTTGAAACCTATTTGCCTGCTTTTGAGGCCTGCGTAAAGGAAGGAAAGGTAGAGGCGGTTATGGGAGCCTATAACCGGACCAATGGGGAACCCTGCTGCGGAAGCAAGACCCTGCTTAAGGATATTTTGAGGACGGACTGGGGATTTGACGGGCACGTGACATCAGATTGCTGGGCAGTAAAGGATTTTCATGAACATCACGGAATCACAGGCTCAGCTCTGGAATCTGTTGCCATGGCAATGGAAAACGGCTGTGATTTAAACTGCGGAAGCCTGTTTTTATATTTGACGGAGGCAGTGAACCGGGGGCTGGTGTCTGAGGAACGGTTAAATGAGGCAGTTGAACATTTAATGATGACCAGGCTGAAGCTTGGGTTGTTTGAGGAGCCGGAGGCAGTGGAGTACAATAAAATTACTTATGCGGGCAATGATACCAGAGAGCATAAGGAGCTGAATTTTAAAGCTTCCAGAAAATCCTTTGTGCTGCTGAAAAATGAGGGGAATATGCTTCCTCTTGATAAGAGCAGGCTGAAAACCATTGGCATCATCGGGCCCAACAGTGATAACCGAAAGGCGCTTATAGGAAATTATGAGGGCACCGCTTCCAGGTATTATACGATTTCCGAAGGAATCCAGGATTACGTTGGAGAAGATGTCCGTGTTATGGTTTCAGAGGGCTGTCACTTATGTAAACCAAGGGTAAGCGGTCTGGGCCAGGAGAACGACCGGTTATCAGAGGTTCGTGGTGTATGTGAAGCCAGCGATGTGATCATTGCCTGCATGGGCCTGGATTCCAGTCTGGAAGGAGAAGAGGGGGATGAGGGAAATGAATACGCCAGCGGTGATAAACCAAATCTGTCCCTTCCAGGTCTGCAGATACAAGTGCTGGAGGAAATCTATAAGAGCGGGAAGCCTGTGGTTTTAATGCTTTTATCCGGCAGCGCCCTGGAAGTGTCCTGGGCAGATGCCCATATTCCAGCCATCATTGAAGGCTGGTACCCGGGAGCCCAGGGAGGCCGTGCACTGGCTGCCGTGTTGTTCGGTGATTATGCACCGGAAGGAAAACTTCCCGTCACCTTTTACCGGAGCACAGAAGAGCTTCCGGCCTTTACGGATTATTCCATGAAGGGCAGAACCTACCGCTATATGGAACAGGATGCTCTTTATCCCTTTGGTTACGGGCTATCCTACACCGATTTTTCCGTAAGGGATGTGGTTTTAAGCCGTGACCGGATAGGGGCAGGCGATACCGTAACCATAAAGGCGGTGTTAAAGAACGAAGGTCTTATGAAGGGGGCGGAAACCCTGCAGGTATATGTAAAATCTTGTGAATCCCAGACACCCAATGCTCAGCTTAAGGCACTTTTAAAGGCAGAGCTGGAGCCAGGTGAGGAAAAAGAATTGCAGGTGACCCTTTCCGACAAAGCCTTTGCCCTAAGAGATGAACATGGTGACCTGGTAATGGAAGCCGGTACGTACAAGGTATATGTGGGAACACAGCAGCCGGATAAAAGGAGTCAGGAGCTTACAGGGAAAGCACCGGAATTCATGACAGTATCCGTAGACCAGCGTGCCGTTCTGGAAAAATGCTGCATTTAAAAAACAGTGAAATATTCAAATCTGCGGTACCTATGACAGTTACAAAATAGAGAAATATAACGATTTACATAAAATGGTGTGAGGCGCTGTCTGCAGGCTGAGAAGTCTGAGACAGCGTTTTTTTGGTTACAAAGGGCAAATTTAAACGGTTAAATGTAAAAAAACTAAATTTTTTAGAAACAAAATGAAGAATTTTGGGAAAATCAATAAGAGTTTTGTAAGTATTTTATCATATTTTACTTGTTTTTAATATGAAACTTTATTATAATATTACAGTATGTTAAAAATTGGGAAATATAGCATTATTATATAAGAACTGATACAAAGGAGGCCGTATGATCAAAAAACAAGAGAGCAATTTCAAAAAAGCTGTCAATGAATTGCTGGGTTATTCCTCGGAAGCAGAGGATGAGATCGATATTCCGGATGAAAAAGAGGAGCCACAGGCTGTGATGGAAGAAGAACCGGATAGGGAAGCGGCTTGGAGCCAGCCACAGAACCCTATTCAAAACTCATTTTTTAACCCTGTCAGTAACCAAAACCCTGCTGCAAGTCCCAGCCCCATGCGTATGACAGCCGAGACCAGCAAGGTGTCCTCCTATACTGTGGAGACAAGGTCATTATCTATGGAGGCGATGAACCAGGTGTCTTCCAAAGTAGCAGTAATTACGGAGGATATGATTGTTAATGGTGACATTACCACACAATCAGATTTAAATATTTTCGGTCAGGTGACCGGCAGCATTGCCTGCAGAGGTGATGTTTTAGTCTTGGGACGGGTGACTGGAGATCTTTCCGGCGCCAATGTAAGAGTGGAAGGTGAGGTCAACGGAAATTTAACAGTGGATAAGCGGGTGGATGTGGGACCCGGCGGAAGGATTAAGGGAGATATTACGGCCTCCAATGTTTTCAGTGAGGGCATAAGCGAGGGTGATATTAAGGCAGAGGACACCATTCATCTGGGTGGAAGCTCCGTCGTGACCGGTAAGGTTTATGCCAAAGCATTTGCTATTATACAGGGGGCCAGAATCAAGGGTATGATGACTACCTACGATTGATAAGCGGCTGCCAAGGAGAATATTATGAACAAAAGAAAAAATAGCAGGCGCAAACCCTACTTTGGCAGCGTACGGTTTTTCCGGCATTTGATACTTACGACAATTGCATTGCTTATCATCATTCCTGCGGGTATGGCTTTATACTTTAAGGAACAGAACAAAAGACTGGTGAAGGAAAGCTATGGACTTTACAGTGAGAACCTGGCCCTTCAGAGCCAGTCAGATATGGCTAAGAACAGCGAGGCGGTTAAGGAGACGGAACCGGTTCAGCTCTCCTCCGGGAAATATGGGGAGATACTGGTGGACACAAGTTCCTGGGAACTGCTGCTTGTCAATGATACCCATCCCCTTAGCCCCCAATTTAAAGTGAATTTGGTTGAGATACAGCCCGGCCAAAGTGTGGATGCACGGATTGTGAAAGATTTACAGGACATGATGGCAGCGGCTGAAAACGAAGGATATCAGCTTCATATTTATTCTTCCTTCCGTGATTTAAAGAGGCAGCAGTCTCTTTTTAATGATTGTTTAAAGCGCCTTCAGGAAGAAGGCTTGGATTACCAGCAGTCTTTTTATGAAAGCAAGGCCAAACTGGCATTGCCGGGAACCAGTGAGCATCAGACAGGACTGGCGGTGGATATTGCACCCAAGGCTTACTTTTATCTTGATGAGGAACGTGGAGGACAGAAAGAGGCCGTGTGGCTGGCTGAAAACAGCTGCCGCTTTGGTTTTGTGCTCCGCTATCCCAAGGATAAGGAGAATATTACAGGCATCCGTTATGAACCGGAGCATTTCCGCTACGTAGGGAAAACCGTGGCTAAATTCCTTACGGAAAATGATCTGGCTCTGGAAGAATTTTATGACATTCTGCAGAAGAGCAGCACGCCTAAAAAAATGGAATAATGGGCCTTTGAGACTGTTTTCAGGGCGGGATTCGTTTGAATCCTGTCCTCTTTTTTTAGAAAAAAATTTCATCTGAAAACAGTGGGGATAACCATTCATACTTGCTCCTCCTCCTGCATAAGTATGTAAAAACGTCCTAGCAGGGGGATTTTCTTGAAGGAATATATTGAAGAACGCGCGGTTGCGATCGCCAACTACATCATAGACTATCATGCGACCGTGAGGCAGACAGCGAAGAAATTTGGAATATCCAAATCTACGGTACATACGGTTGTAACAAAATGGACAGGCTACTGGTGAAGCTGGAATGAATTGCAATATTATGAAAAGAGAGAATTTGGCAAAGGCCGTGAGACCTTTGCTTTTTGTTTTTAATGAATAGGTATGGTTAAAGGTAAAAAAGCTATTATAGATAAAAATAAGATGGTTGTAACGAGGTTTTAAATAGGGTATAATTTTAAATAGATATCATTTGGAGGAGGTAGTGTAATGGAGCAATTTTACATTAAAGAAATAAAGCTTCATAATTATAGACGTTTTTCAGATAAAAAAATTCAGTTTGATAAAAAAATGAATTTGTTGATAGGGATGAATGCATCAGGCAAAACCACTGTTTTAGAGGCTGCTAATGTGGTATTAGGTGCATATTTGGCAGCTTATAAAAATTATGTTCCAAGCCGTTTTGTGGCTAATATATCTGAAAGTGATGTATTACGTAAAAATCAAAGAACTGAACAAAGTAATGTCTTAATTAGTTCGGAAATTGGCCAATTTCCATGCAGAATTGAGGCAGAACTGATGTGGGATAAAAAAACTTATAGATTTAAAAGGATATTAGAAAAAAAAGAAGGCAGAACAAAATTTGATGGAAATAATCCGATGCAGAGACAAGTAATAGATTGGGAAACTGCAATGAAAAATGGGGATGGAAGTGACGAAAACTTAATCTTCCCGCTTGTAATCTATTTAAGTTCTGCACGACTCTGGAATGAAAATAAGAATTCTGAGTTTAACTATGATATTCCAAATAGAACAGATGCCTATAATCGCTGCTTAGATAAAAAGCGTGGTATGCAGCTATCGTTTAATTACATTCGTCATCTCGTTGAAATTTCAACACAAGAAAAAAATGGTGTAGATTTTCCGGCGTATAAATTGATTATGGGCGCGATTAGAAAAAGCATGGAAGAGGAGTTGAAGCCAGGACAGATGATAGAATATTCTTTGCGTTACAATGGTTTAGCTATGGTTGATAAAGATGGGACATGGATACCGTTCGAGGGTTTAAGTGATGGGTACCGTGATGTAATTAAAATAGTTGCAGATATTGCAACAAGAATGTGTATTTTAAACCCATACTTAAAAGAGGCAACATTGGAAAAGACTCCTGGAATTGTTGTCATTGATGAATTGGACCTCAGTCTTCATCCAAGCTGGCAAAAAAGAATTGTAAATACATTAACTTCGATTTTTCCTAAGATACAATTCATCTGCGCAAGTCATTCACCTTTTATTATACAATCTTTAAAAGACGGACAGTTAATTTCAATGGAAGGAGAGATTGACGAAGAGTATGCAGGACAAAGTATTGAGGACATAGCTGAAGACATCATGGGAATTGAAAATCCACAGTACAGTGATGAAAAACAAAAAATGTATGAGTTGGCTCAGGAATATTTTGCAAAGTTAAATCAGATCACAAAAAAAACAGAGTTGGAATCCGTAAAGAGAGAGCTGGAAGTTTTAACTGCGCGCTTTGGAGATAACCCAGCATATTATGCGTTTTTAAGCCAAAAGTATATTGAAAAAGCTACGGAACTGGAGTGATGCATATTAGGCCAATAGATAAGGGGGATTCTCCATATAAAAAAATAAAGGAATATCAGGAGGCAGAACCATATTTAGTTGAAAGAATTGGGAGGTATTGTTCATTTTGTGAAATGCGCATTAATAATGCTCTTGCGGTAGAGCACAAAGAAAGTAAAAACAGTGGAGGAGCTTTGACGGAATGGAGTAATTTGCTTTTAAGCTGTGTTTACTGCAATTCCAGAAAATCCGAAAAGGTAAAAAAAGGCGAGTTAAATAAATGGTTGTGGCCAGATCAGGATAATACTTTTTTGGGCTTTACTTATGAAGATGCATTGCCAAAAGTTAATGAGAAATATTTAAAAAGTATAAGTGAGGAAGCTTATAAAAGAGCTAAAACGCTTTTTGATGACCTTGCTTTGGATTATAATCCGGCTAAAGAGTCTGAAACTGCTAAAAAGGAAAAATATAAAGACAAAAGGTGGAAGATCCGGATTGAAACGTTAGGTGTAGCAGAAGAAGCGAAAGAAATATGGTTAAGGTGTAAAAATTCTGAATTCAAAAATAATCAGATTACAAATATTGTAAATCAAGCAAAAGGATATGGCTTTTTTTCTATCTGGATGATGATTTTTGAAAATGAAAACGAAGTTAGAAATTCTTTAATAAAAGCATTTCCTGGAACTTCAAAGAAGTGTTTTGATGAAAATGGCGAGCCGGTAATTAGTATATAGGTATAATATAAATGAAAGTTCTTCTCCTGGAGTCAGGCGTACTGGTAATCGGCCTCTCATATTTACTTACAAGGCGAAATTTTATTGAATTTCGCCTTGTTTATATGTATGGGCAATAATTGCCTTGATCTAGAGAAAGCTGCTTTAAAGGCCTGTTAGGGGCCTTGTAATCGATTGTGTTTCGATGTCGAATGTGTTCATATTTACCAAACCTAGGTTAGTTCTGTTCGATTTTACTTTCCAGCTCCTTAAAGTATCGTAATAGTTTACTCTCCAATAATTATATTATATGTCACTGAAGTGCTTCTCAAAAACTTACGCCTAATCGGTTTAATGAATCTTTGGCTCTTTGAAATCCCTGTTCCGCAGATTTATGATACCATTCTATAGCCTTCTCTCTGTTTGCTGAAGTACCTTTTCCGTTTTCATAAATATATGCCAAATTGCACTGTCCTACATCATCACCCCGGTTTGCTGCGATGGAATAGTAGTAAAAGGCTTTTTCAAGATCGCATTTTGTGCCTCGACTATTTTCATACATCCATCCGAGATTGGTCGGTGCAGTCTTATGACCTAGTTTTGAAAGTGCTTCAAACAAAGTTATTGCCAAATCATAGCCTGCTTCTTTTTCAATATCATTTGTGCAGCCATAATCTTCAAGGTGCATATACATCCAGGCAACATAAAATACTCTATCAGGATGCATATATCTCAACACTTCTGTTGCCCATAGTGAACCTTGCACCCAATCTTTTTTGAAAGGTTCATTTCCTTGATAGTATCTTAAGAAAATTGAACCAACAGCTCTATAGAACCCGGTTTGATTAGAATTCATAAAATGTTGAACAGCAGAGAGGTAATCTCTATCTTCGCAGACATCATTTATACTAACAATTCCTAAAGTATATTCAGCGTAAATATCACCGCTTTCAGCGAGCTTCTGTACCTTTGGTAAGTATTCTGTAACCAGTTCTACATTATGAGGATCGCAGCAAAATATTGCATAAAGCAATGTACTGATGCTATCGCTTGTATCATAACCTTTTTTAAGATATTCTTGTGCAATTTTATTGTCACCACAGTATTGTTGATTTTCATAATATCCATCAGAGTAGAGCCAATATAGTAATGCATTTGCTTCTCCATAGCCAGCATCAGACAATTCTTTCAACAGAGGTAGCGCTTCTTTGGGATGATAAGTACGGAACAATTCACTTGCTTTATTGAATTTTACAGATAAAGAAATTTCCGTTTCATCTTCCAGGCAATCCCCCATAAGCCCTTCGGCTTTGGCTTGTCGCAAGCTATAAATTAATTCCAAAATCAAATCAAAATAAGGAATCGGATAGTTTACATTTATCTGCGCCTCCTGCTCTAGATATGATTTTGTCAGATTTTCAGAAATAGTTGTTTCATCGGCATTTTGCCCAATTTGTTTCGATACAATATTGACTACATAGTGCTCTGTTGTTCTCAGTAGTTCCAGCTTTTTCAAACCGCCAAACATAGTAAGATAGTCCGTATTAGGTTGACTAAGAATCTGTTGATGTCCCAGTAGTTTTCCTTTTAAGTTTTGGTCATAGCAAAGTTTTCTAATAAAATCAAAATAGCACACCTCTCCTTTTGGAGATATATTAATCGTATTCATTGCTGCTTTAAGCAACAGCAAATCAGAGGTTGTCCAATCACCTTTAGTAATTTCAAAGAAATCTCTGGCAAGACAGACTATTTTTTCGGTATCTTCTAATTCCGTATACTCAATGCCATTGAAAACCTGATATTCAATGGCATTTTGCCAATTTAATAAATTTACATTTCTTTCTAGTCTTTCAATACGGCTTTCAAGTTGAATCATATCACTACGTGTCTGCTTGAAAAAACGAATCAAATAATCATAAACTTGAACAAACTCTTTTTCTATTGCAATCATAGAAGTATTCAGTTTATTGTTTACTGCTGCAATTAAATCAAAAGACATAGTATTTTGCTCAGCAAGCCGTTGCAGGGTTTGCTGCGCGGCGTATTGTGCCACAGAACGATTATGATTGATTTTATCCTGTAATGCCTTATTACTACCAGTGATACTTCCTACAAAATGTTTTAAACCACGTTTGTTTGATAGCTCTCTCTCATATTCTTCGCCGGCAGTCATCGCAGCAACACTTTCAAACACTAATCTGTTTACCGCCTGTCGATTGCCTTTATATTGTTCAATAATAGAATTTATATTGCTATCCAGTTCGCTCGCTTCATTAGAAGAGAGAACAGAAATATCAAAACTATCTTTTGTACTTTTGTTTTTTAAAGCTTCCTTGAATCCCATCAGAGCATTCCCCCGTCTAATAATTCTTTTAGTTCGTTTTTTTTCAGATTTTTAAGCTCCCTTATTTGAGAAAGTTGATTTTCTTCTGTTTTATTATTTTCCTGCATTGACCGCAGTCTGTTTTCTGTACACTTCTGAACTGCATTCATTTGCTTGGTTGCATACCATGCACGTTTAGCTGGATTTTCAGAAAAGGTAATACCAGTTAGTTGCTTTCCGATTTCGACAGCACATATCGCTGTTTCTTTACTGAAAACTCCAGTTTCTCGCTCATAATCATCGGTTAGATACTGTATACCTTCCATCATCTGGTTGTTACTTGGCATTGAAATATAGTTGCGAAAACCTATAATTTTGTTAATAGCCAGGCAAACAACACACTCAGCAAAGGTATATTGTGAAGATGCAGCATGCATTTCCATCAGTGTTTCTCTGGTGATAATGTTCGATAGTTCCGTTAATGTCAGGTTTGTCTCTTCAATAGTAAGCAATTCTTTAATGACATGATCACAAAATGTGTTTTCGATGATTGCTGCTAATTTGATCGCATCATCCTCCACGAATTTTCCAACAATTGCATTTGTTGTAGTACTGCCGGCCACACCACCAACCATCGTACCTACGAAACCGCCGATTGGACCAGCTAACATTGTCCCTGCTATTAAGCCACCAGTTCCCCCGGCCATTCCTCCAGTGGTTGTAGCAACATTTTTAAAAAGCTGCGTAACAGATATTCTGCCACGAAAAGCGTTTTTGATATCTTTAGCAGAAAGAACAACGGTCATAACCACACTGGATATGGCATTGCAACGAATCAGCTTAGCTACGTTGTTCATTGCTGCTTGTCCATAAATATTAGCATTGCTACGGAAAGCATTGGCCATTATGGCGGCTGATTTAGCTCCCATAACTTTTACCAGTGCATCAGTGGCAGGTATCAATGCACGGTTAAACCCAGCACGAGCCAATTGGCTGGCAGCAACGCTGGTAATGAATGATACACCACCAACTTGTAATCCAGCGCAAACTGCACTTTCAATAGATGTAGTCAAGTCATCGCCATTCCAACAGGAAAGTGCAAACGTGATGGTTGCTGTAATTCCAAAGGCATTTGTGGCAACAATCGTTCCGTTTATTGCATCGAATGTAAGAGATTCAATTGTGTTAGATTGGGCAAGTCTTTGAGCTTGTTCATATGTGAAGTGTCCTTTTCTAACGATTTCTCTTGCTTTTTCGGGATTGGTGACATTTGGTACCTCGCCTTTAGCAATGCGTCGTTCCATAACTTCAACGGCAGCCTCGTATTGGTTGGCCGGTACTTCCAATTGCATAGGTTGACCATCTGGTGTTAGATAGCGGTATCGACCGTTATCGAAAGCCTCACCTACTGTTTTAGATGCAGTTCGGCAATATTTGGATTGAATAAGAAAATTATCCACCATGCGGTCAGCGCCATTTTTTGCATTATCATCTCCTATAATTACCGAGTCCTTTCCCAGAAGTGTGTCATACAGGTGGTTTGCTCTTTCTGCTGCAAATCCATGTCCTTGCGATGCGTGAATTCTTTCCATTTGGGTATTTTCTGCTCCAGTGTTTGCTTGTGCATTTATTATACCTGCTGCTTTGCCTGGATGGTCGTTACGTTCTTCACTTTTCATATAGTTCCTCATATCAATTTTTATTTACTTGAGTTTTCAGAAGTTCATGATTGGAGATGTTCTCTGATTAAACATTTTGCTGTTATTTTAGCTCAGCGTTCTTTCAAAATTCCGTATCTCTATATATAGAAGGGTTCCACCTATGATTTTAATAATTATCAAACTGGAAATCCTCTACCGTTGCTCCAGCAAACCTAAATAAAGAGTCTATTTGATAACGTTGAATTCTATGGTCTGCATTAGGGTTTTGATATACAAATATACGGCAATGTTCATAATCAGAATATTCACTCACATCAATAAATATTATTGCTGATATTTTTCTGGATGCAGTAGCAATTGAGACATCAACTCTCGCTTTGCCATCAAAATCGTTTATTTTCCTGTTTTCCATTTTAAGCAAATTTACAAATATTCTACGAGATAACGCACGAAAGGCAGAAAATTGGAAAGCTGAATCTTCTTGTGAAAACATAGGAGTTAGTGATTTATCAAAAGGGCAGAACAAGATATATGGTTTATTTGAGCAAAACTGTGATGCATGATGCATAAAATAGTATTGATTACTTTCAGCCCATTCATAAAGATTAAATCTTGAAATTGATGTAATCATTCTGTTTGAATTTTTATGCCATGCACGAAATTCAAGTCCATACTCTTTATCTTGATATATATAGTCCGTATGATTTTTATTATCAGGGTTCATGATGATAGCGGCTAATCCCTTTGTATTCTCAAGAAAGTGTTTTTGTAAATCTTTTGCTGAGATGTTTTGACAGCCACTTATAGTTAAATAGTATTCTTCGGGAATTTCTGATTGCAGATTTTTTCTTAGAGTTTCTATATGTGGTAATGTTAATCCAAACTGTTTAACATCAAAAACTATATTATGTTCAACTATTTCCCCATCGGCATCATATCCGCTTTTTAATTTAAAGCAATCCTCACTATCGATATGAACTTGAGGCTCATATGAAATACAGTTCTTATTCAACCACGCATAGACAAGGGCTTCATACACTTTGCCGTTTGCATTATTAGGCTTTTTTAGTATATCCTTTAACAAAACTATTACATCTTTTTCAGTTCTGTTTTTTGACCAAGCAATCAATAAATCTTTTAACATCTCGATTTGTTTATCAAACAAATTGATTTCTATATTATCCAAATCTATAGGATCTTCAAGAAATGGAATTTCCAATTTCAATCTATTATAAAAATCAATAGCAGAAGTCATTTTTATTCACACCTCCTAATTGGGGTTTTCAACCAAATTTTCTTTCTATGTTCTTCCTTGTATGCGTTGGTAGTGATTCTACTAACTCTCAGACGATTAGTGCGCACCGGTATAGTCCAGTCACATCTAAATTTTAATGTTTTAGGAATTTTATACTGGGAACTCAGTACTTGGGCTCGCCTTGTTGTTATCCCCCTCAATCACCTTATCTACTTCACTTGAATAATAAAAAAGTGTTGCATGATGATTTCAGCAAGGCTGAGGAGAGTTGTGTAACTGACCAACTTTTTATAGCCATATTGTATTATCTTTGACAAACTTTGTCAATGCAGGCAATCTTGAGAGTCCACTTTCTCTGGTTTTGTTGCAATAATTATGTAAAGTTTTGTATCCTGTAGGAAACGAACCACAAACATCTAAATCCTTATATTTTTTTTATAGTGATAGGAATTTAAATTTTATTATTATTAATACATACTAATAAATAGAAGAAAAAGGAGAGTTCGCTATATGAAAAAAAGTATAGAAAGCCAGGAAATAAAAATTGATGAAAAAACCAAAAAGTCGTACATTTAGTCGTCTTGATATATATATTAAATATTAAAACGGATTAATGATAATAGTAACTAAAGTACTATATAAATAATTTGTATTATTAATATTTATACATAGTAAAAAAGGGAAAATAGTATGAATAGAAAACCTAAAGATATTAGAAAAGATGAAAAAATAGAATTCCGTATTTCTCAACGAGATAAAGATTTTATATTAGAGAAAACAAAATCCAAAGATTGCAGCATAGGAGACTTAGTGGTTGATAGTGTCAGGGCAGAATATGAAAGGCGGACCAGAAGAGAAAAAGAGCGTATGCGATTGATGGTAGTAATGGAGAACCTTAAAAATATAGTAAGAAGAAAAGCGGGTTTTGGTGAAAGCTGCGAATCGGAATTAAAGAGTTTAAAAGAGTTGGAGGATATGCTATGGCGGTTTTAGTAAAAGCAAGAAGAGGCAGGAATCATTCGGATATGCCGACGAATTATACGAATAAGGATGCAGTAGAGAGGACGATTCAGTATATTACAAGAACACGAGAGTGTGATGGAATTCCTGCATATGCAATTGGGGGTGTGGGAGTTGATGAAGAAAATCCGTCTAATATGTGCTGTCAGTTTCGGAGGGTTCAACATTATCAAGGTAAAGAAAATTATGGAGTGAGAGTTGTACATGAAATAGTCAGCTTTCACCCCTGGGAAATTCTTGATAAGCATGGAAATAACCGTATCGAAGAAATTGCCTATCGATTTTGTGCCATTTATTATCTGGGGGGATTTCAGGCTGTTTATGGCATACATATGGATTCAGCCTGTCCACATATTCACTATATTATAAATGCTACAAATTTTATGGATGGCCATAAATTTAGGCGGAACCTGCCTGATGTAGGGCATAGGGAGGAATATTTATTCCGGGTCTTAGCAGAAGTGATGGGACATAGAATGCTGATTTATCGAAGCGATGACGTTGGTTGGACACCGCAATATTACGAACGGTTAGAGAACACTTGTGTTCATTCTTCGTTCTTAATATGAGCTTTATACTTGGTAGCTATGGAATGGGATAGATATCGGAAAAACTTGAGGCAGATAGTCTACCTGCTTGAGATGTTTTTTGAAGAAAGCTTATTTTGAAATGAAAAACAGTGGATATAGGATTGATTTAGGTGAGTTTTACTTCATTATATTATCCGCGGATTATAAAGAAGCAGAGGCTAGGAATTTAATAAAAGGGGTCTTCGATTGGTTTGGGAGTTATTACACCAATCGAAGTTCAATGCTAACAGGATTTGAGAGAATTTTCTTTGGAATTACTGTTTGCGTTCATAACGATCAGAGAAATGTAGACCAAAAATGTGACGGATTCAAGCAATGATAATATTTTTACAAGCTGGATTATTATGTAGGCCTGTTCATATTTGCCAATATGTATGGATTCCATGCTTCCTTCTTCATACCATTTTGTATAGTCAATATAATGAATATGTATATCACTTATACTTGTTCCGAAAAAGGTATCTGAGCTGTAATAAATAAGATCGGTTGCCATTATGGATTGAGAATAGTCCATTCCCTGGTCAATTTTAAAGCATTCTTGCCCATACGGCTCATACATAGAATAGAACGAACCATAAAGCCCGCCAAAATTTAAAATGACGGTAAGCACGCTTATAATTAAAAAAATCGTAAATTTTTCAAATGGCTCCGTTTTCGCAATCCATAAAATGAATAGACCTAACGTGATAACCGAAAGAAAAGCAATGCTCCGAAATAATAACGAGCAGATATTGAATTCCACATGAAAAGAGCCTATAAAATTGATCATGCTTATAACATTTAAACCTATAATATATGTGATAGAAAATTTTTTGGTCTTTTTATATTCATTACGTAATAAAACATATATAATTATAAGGCTGGATAATAAGAAGAAAGTTGTTATGAATTTTTCATAGGAATTCATAAGGACTCTGTATTTATAAGGGTAAAAGTGGTTCTTTACCAAAAACATGATACCTAGATTCAATAAGAATAATAATATGAGTAGGATAGATTTAAATTTTCTTTTTTGTTTCTGATAGCAAAATTCTTTTATCATTATTAGAGCTCCTTTATATGGTCAAATAACAATGGTTATAGTGAATTTTTTTGATTATAACATTCTACATTTGTTTTTTCAACTGTCCTTTAGCCTTATAATAAATTAAACCTGGAATTTATGATAATATCAGCGTTCTTTATAATTCGATTTTATAAAGGAGGACAATGGATACTAATGGGAGGACGGTGAAGCTTCTATTTACCAATAAAGAGCTATTGATGAGTAAAGTAAGATGTTTTAGTTCTGTGAATGATGAATGCTGTTGTGAATAAACGTTGCATTAAAAGCTAATAAACAGATCGGTTATAGAATTGTGGGAGGCGTAGGCCTCCCTATTTGATTTATGGCGGCATTTAATCATCTCGAATGAGCAGATCCAGTATTTCCAGAACAGCTTGCCTTTTAGGAGGGGTCAAAACCCCCCATTTTGTCAACATCAACAATTGCTGCTCAGTCAATTGCTTTTGTGTGCTAATGCTAAAAAAATCGGAAAGAGAAATTCCGAATGTTTCACAAAGAAGCTCTAATTTGTCTATGGGCGGCTGCAAGTTTTTCTGATACCATGTTGCAATTGTCGATTGCGGAATGCCGGAAAGCTTTGATAATTTGTAAACCGTCCACCTTCTTTCTATTCTTAATTCAGTAATTCTACCTAAAACATCAAACAAGGAAAATACCTCCCACTAATTCATGTATACGATAATAATATATCGAAAAACTGATAGACAATAGACTGGAAAAGCCGTATAATATATATCGTAAATACGATATATACATATGTATGTGAATGCTAGGGAGGAAACGAAATGGCAGGAAAATTATGTCCCAGCTGTGGGCAATTTACCTTTTTTGAAACGGTGAATGGGCGGCAGTGTTCTAAATGCGGATTTAAGATGGTTCTACCAGTAAACTCAGGAAAAGGAGGAAAGGGTCAGAAATGTGTTAATTGTGGACAGTTTACGGTATTTGATAACAAATGCCGAACCTGCGGTGCCCGCTACGAATGAAAAGAAAAAGAGAGGAACAAATGATGACTGATAATCAAAAAGCAAAATGTCATGCAATCATTCATTCTGCAAGTGTGGCGGCTGGCGGTGTTGGAGCGGGACTGGCACAAGTGCCTGGAAGTGATAATCTGATCATTACTCCGATCCAGTTGACCATGACTATATCATTGGGAAAGGTCTTTGATCTTACTCTTGGGGAAAGCGCTGCTAAAGCTGCGTTAGCATCGGCTGCAGCTGCAACGGTCGGAAGGACTGCTTCCCAGCTTTTGATCGGATGGCTTCCTGGAGTTGGAAATATAGTCAATGCGACTACGGCGGCCGGGCTAACAGAAACAATTGGCTGGATTCTAGCAAAGGAATTTGAAAAACAGGCAGGTGATTGAGAAGTGATCATGAAGACGTTTAATAATATTGTAAAACCGACTCAACGGAAACCTCCGAAAACCGATCTATATATTGGCAGTCATAACGTGCTCAATCCGCTGGATAAAAAAGAAGAGAAAAGAAGAAAAAGAGCAGAAAAGGAATGGAAGAAGAATGTAAAGTATTAAAATAAAAAATGTAGCAGAAGATTATCAAAGGCCTGAGAAAGCCTCTCTGGTTCATGGAACAGAGGCCATCGGGCTTTTTTGATATCAGTTGGAGGTTGCAGACTGTCATAATTTTGTTCATTTTAGAAAGTTCCTATATGCAGTTATATATTATAGAAGAGATAATAAATAATTAATTACGAAAGGGGACAAGTGTGTATGAAAGTTTTTCCGTTCGGTAAAGGCCAGGTTGTATACAATGATGATACCGAATCTTGCTTGCTTTGTGTGAATTATTTTCAAGACCATGCAGTTACTGCAAAAGAAAAATTTAAGAAAGCAATGGAGAACTGTAAATCAATTGAGGAGATTCTGACCCAGGCTCCCACTTATGGGCAGAGGTATATTGATGAAGAGATAGAGAAGGGGATTGATCTCCTTGTAAAATCTAAGATCTATGAGTATAGTACTGCCCGGTTAAAAGCGGATTTTGAAAACCTGAACTATGAAAATACTTCTCAATACCGGGAATTGCTGAAAAGATATTCAGAACTTAATGAGGCAAAAGGACAATACGATGCATTAAAGAAAATGGAACGTGATAACAGGTCGAAATGGCAGGGCGGTGGCTTTGGAATAGGTGGAGCCATTAAAGGAAGCTTAAAGGCCGGAGCGATGAATGCAGTCACCGGCACTGTACGTGGGATAGGTGACATGTTTAATGATAGTATAGACAATGCAAAGTTTGAAAATGAAAAGAATACATTGAATAATTCCCAGAATTTAGAAAGCCTTGCAGATATCGTGCTCATTACTGTAGGGAATGTATTACCGTCCTGTATCCTGGGAATATTCGAAAAACATTTGGGAATGGATGCTTCAAGTGTAATGGAATGTGATTATGATAAAGCGGACAGTATTCTGGCTAATTTAGATAAGATAGACAGCTGGGCTGAAAAATATGACTTGATTAAGCAGATCATAGAGACCGTTCCATTGGATGACGAGGCATGGTTATTCTTACTAAATAATTATAGTTCATTAGAAGTTGATTTTAAAGAGGCTAAGCAGCTGACTCAATTCGTATGCCCTAAACAGTTTGCCATATGGGCATTTACTGAAATGAATTTTATTATTGATGCTGTTTACGGTCATAAGATCAGTGATGAAATGGGCTTTGATACGGTGAAAGAGAAAGCTATTGCCTATGACTATATGGATGAGAATGGGAATCTGTTTCATCATGAGAATCCGTATTCGGATGCCATGTCACTCTATTCGGTCATTGCTCTTTCCTGTTTGGAAATCCGGTTGAAATATAATGATGATCAAGGCATGCTGCATATGATTTCTGATGTAACCAGCGAGAAGCTAGGGGAAATGAAAAAGGAAATTACTTTGATATGCAATAAATACCAAGTATTGGATACATCAAATGGCTGGATCATTGCCAGGAAATTTGACAAATGTAAAAAAATGGACTTCTTTAAAGAACTATCTTCTTTGCTGGGAATGTTGAAAAAGGAGTATGATAAAGCCTGTGTTGTGGAAAAGAGGAACTTTCAGACACTGGAGGAAGCCAACCGCTACAAAGCAGAGCTTAAGAGATTCAGAGATATTTACATACCCGGTACGGACTATGCAGATTATGAGAGTGAAAAATTAAGTGAAAAAATAGTTCAGCTAGATGGGATTGAATTTCATGATGATGAAATGAAGCAGAGAGTGAATGAACTGAAGAAAAAACTGGAACGGCTGAAGGAGCATGAGAATACGGAAGTATTCAGACAGGGAGAGCGGTTAAAACATTCATTTCAAAAAAATGATGTGCCTAATCTATATGCATATGGAAGCAATTCATTTTTGGAACAAGCCAATTTGGCATTAAAAAACAAAAATATCTTGACAGTTGAGAGGGACCCTTATGTCATTGCAGTATATAATGAATCAGCAAAGGACAAAACGAAAGGTCTTGTGATTACAGAACATTTTATTTATAACCTGATGAACGTGATCCCCCTATCAAATAGCAGTATAGAGCTTGGTAATCTTTCAGCTGTAAAAGTGGTCAATAGAAATATTCTTGAGTTTACCTTAAAAGACAAGAAACAGATAAAATGGAAGCTGTCAGACGGTATGCCATTAAACGAGATTGTGGAGGATTTAACAAAGGGTCTGGGTTTTAATCCGGATATGCAGGTGTCAGAAGCAAGTGTACCAATGAAGAACCTGGAAGTAGACCCAATGCCCAAAACGGCTGGATTAGAAACAAATTATCATACTCCTGTTGCAGAAAAGCAAAAAGGAGCAATGGAAAAACTGGAATTATTAGCAATCATTTTTTCGGGTATCACAATTGCCACGATGATTATATGCCCTCTGATAGTAGTTAGTATAATTATGGTCATTCCATCCTTTGTCTTGTGCTTGATTGCCTGGAAAAACCATGCGTTTCATAAAAAGTTGATCATAGCATTAACGATTACAGACGGCCTGATCTTGATATTGTATATGGTGATATTTGTTTTGGCTTTTATGGAGTGATTTTCATTTATGATATTTCACCTATGGGTTAATTCTCGCATAAACAATATATAGATTACGTATTGTTGAGCTATTGGTATTAAGAATAAATTGACCTGCTATGAAACTATTAACACTCACAAAGTAATTATAGAAAGGAAGTTATCCATGAAATACATTGCTAAAAGTAGAGAAGATTTTTTTGAGTCTATAGGAAAAGGTTTACTGGTGTTATGGGTAATTGGTTGTATCGTTTTTATAATGACTGGTTGTTCATCAACTTCAACTGCAGAAACAGCGCAGACAACATCATCTTACGGTTCTCCGGTTCTTGAAACCACTACGGCCGCTGCTCCAGAAACCACTGCCGTTCCTGTCTCTGAAACAACGGCGGCTGTATCTGTTAAGGATAAAAAGTTGTCAAAGGAAGAGAAAAAAGAAGAAGCATTTAAAAATGAATGTGTGTATCTCCAATTTGAAGACGCATACAGAAATTCCAAGAACTATAAAGATAAAAAAGTTCATGTTCAAGGTACTGTTTTTCAAGTTGAAGATGGTGCATTCATGATTAGTTCTGATTACGGCGGAACATATGTCATTGGTGAAGATGATTGGAAAGGCGAAAACTTTATGGTCGGTGATAAGCTAGATATATATGGAATATATATAGACGCTACGTCGGCTGTAAATGCCTTGGGAGATTCTGAAGCCTATGTTGGTATTCAATTAGTTTATGCCGACCGATATGTTGAACCAACGGCAGAATCTGAGATTGAATATGAAAACACATATTACAATCCCAATATGTGCGTTATCAATGTACAGGATTATGCTACATTAAGACAATCACCAGACCCGAAATCAGACGAGACGGCTAAACTTCCTTTGGGTTCATATGTCATGTCACTTGATAGCACAGATGATGGCTGGTATTATGTCATGACCGAAGATGGGCTAGAGGGATATGTAGATGGCACGTATTTGGGATACCTTGGAACAGGTTACTAATTATATATCAGGATTTACAGGTAAATATCTTGCAGTCCATATAGAACAAATATATGGCGTTTGGGGATATTTTGGAGGAGTAAATTTTTCGAGCCTTGATGGGCTTATGTAGGAACGTAAAAGCATTTTGAGCTATAATTGATTGTTAAAGAATAATTTCATCTACGATCTTTCCCCTATGGGTTAATTCTCATAGGGAATTTTTTTTTGAACTTAATTTATAAAAAAAATACGTTTCCATCTATTTAAAACTGTAATTGTAAAAAAACAATATAAAAATGCAGAAATTTAAAACTACAATTTGCAATTATTTATTATTTAATTGATTTTTTAGTAAAATCAAGATATAATATTACAAAAGATGACATGAATGGAGTGCCAGTATGTCAGAAAGCTAAAAAAACTATAGAAAGATTTAATTAAGTGTGATTTGTACCAAATGGCTGAAATTAGTTCGGCTTCGATTACAAACCTACAAAAGGAGAAAATGTGCAAACTGATGTGTTGGTGAATTCTGTACTGCGCTAAATTGTGGTATAGAGGATGTTGTGGAAATTCTACCTGGACAGGAGGAAAATAAGTGAGTACCAATACTTCTAAACAGAAACGAGATGATTTGGTATCAAAAATCGAATCTATCCGTACATATATAGCTGAAGCGCCACAGGATGATAATACAGGTACATTGCTTATCTATCTCAGTGAGCTGGAAAAGGAAGTAAAGTCGAAGAAATATGGTCTAGTATTCGAAGAACATCGTGAAGGTATTGACGAGATTCTTGATACGCATGTTCCAGTATTAGTAGAAGATAAAAGCTTGTTTATTAATAATAGCGGACAGATGAATTACCTTATTGAGGGAGATAACCTTGCTACATTGCAGTTGCTGCTAAAAACGCACCGCGAACGGATTGATCTAATATACATTGACCCTCCGTATAACACTGAAAAAGACGGATTTACTTATTCCGATGCAAGAGTAGACGGTAATGATTCGTTTCGGCATTCAAAATGGCTTTCTTTCATGAACGAAAGATTGAGAATTGCAAGAAGGTTGCTCTCCGAAAGAGGAGTTATCTTTATTAGTGTTGATGAAAATGAATTTGCACAAATCAAACTGCTTTGCGACATGATTTTTGGCGAAGATTGTTTTGTTGAATGCCTTGTGTGGAATAAAAGAGTTCCCAAAAATGACAAGGGCATTGGAAATATACACGAATACATTTTGTTATACACAAGAAAATCGGATTATAGCTACAAGTTTATGATGCCTAAAGATGGATTAAATGAAATTAATAACTTAATGGAAGAATGCAAAAAGAAAAGGCTTTCTGCACAAGAATCAGAAAAAAAACTACGTGATTTATATAAAAAGAAATCGTATGACAGAGCAATCACTCTCTACAATGCTGTGGATGATGACTATCGCATTTGGGGGAAAATCAATATGAGTTGGCCGAACGGAAATACTTTCGGACCAAGATATGATGTGATTCATCCAGCAACAGGTGTTCCAGTAAAGGTACCTGATCGTGGTTGGCGCTGGAGTGAAGATACATTTAGACAAGTTGTGGATTATGAAAATGTCAAAAAGCGCTTTGATGGTAGTTTTATTTGCGGCGGAATTTGGTTCTCAAAGGATGAAAATATGCAGCCAAGTTCGATTAAGTATTTAGACGAAGTTGACAGAATGCTCTTACGTTCTATTATTAGTTTAAAAAGTGACGGCGGAATTGAATTGGAAAAACATTTTGAGAAGAAAAGTATATTCGCATATCCAAAGCCCGTAACTCTTATTCAACTTTTAATTGATTCCTTTACATATGATAAATTAGATTGTACAATTCTCGACTTCTTCGCTGGGTCTGGTACAACCGGACATGCTGTGATGAAACTTAACGCTGAAGATGGTGGGAATCGCCGGTTTATCCTTTGTACAAACAACGAAAACGACATTTGTCGTGAAGTTACATATGAACGGATCAAACGCGTAATTGAACGTGAAGGCTATAGTGATAGCCTCAAATACTATCGCGTGGACTTCGTTCCAATCAGCGCTAAGATGTATTATGAGTATGCTGATGAACTTTTACTCTATGTGCGGGAACTTGTAGAACTAGAAAATGGTGTAAACTTTTCAAGTAGTGCAGAAATCGCCATTTTGCTAACGGATGAAGAAACGGATGACTTCTTTGATAATGCTGAATTATTGAAGCAATCTAAACGAATCTATATAGGATATGATGTACTACTGACCAGAGAACAGGAAGAAATACTTAAATCTCGCAGCATTGAACTGATTACAATCCCCAATTATTATTACAGAGAACTGGAGGGTTAAGTAATGAACATTGAATTAGCTGAATTCCAACTGAAGGCGATTGCCGACCTCTTTGATGCAATGAACGGCGATAAACGAGAGATAATTTTAAAAAGCTGTACTGGAAGTGGAAAAACTATTATACTGACGCATTTCATGGATGAGTATCTAAAGTCATTTGGAAACACGGTGTTTATTTGGCTTACTCCAGGCAAGGGTGACCTTGAGGAGCAGAGTAAAAAGAAAATGGACAAATATGTTCATGGTTCACATACTAAAGTACTCGCGGATGTTATGACGGTGGGATTTGAAGCAAACGATGTTTGCTTTATTAACTGGGAAATTCTCAATAAAAAGAGCAATAATGCCTTGAAAGAAGGAGAACGAACTAATTTTCTTGAACATATAGAGAAGGCCTTTGACAGTGGGTTACATTTTAAAATTATTATAGATGAGAGCCATGAAGGCGATACCATAAAAAGCAAAGAAATCATTGACTATTTTAAGACAAATAAAATCATACGCGCTTCAGCTACTCCGAAAAACTATACGGACGCTGTTTGGGTTATTATTCCTGAAGCTGAAGTAATCACCGCTGGACTTATCAAAAAAGTTCTGATTATCAACGAAGGAGTTAAGCGAGGTGATGAAGTCACTGACCAGATCGATTATTTATTAACAAAAGCGCTTGAAAAACAACGTAAGTTGTATTCTGCTTTTACTCATGAAGGTTCTCACATTAATCCCCTGATTGTTGTGCAGCTACCAAACAAAAACGATGTCTTATTGGATGGTGTGGAGAAATGGTTTGCTAAAAAACATATTACTTATGAAAATGGTTCACTTGCCGTTCGTCTCTCTGGCAAATATGAAAACCTTGATGACATTGACGACCCAAATGCTAAGCCGTTAGCCATCATTATCAAACAAGCCATCGCAACGGGCTGGGATTGCCCTCGTGCGCATATTCTTGTGAAGCTGCGCGACCATATGAGTGAAACATTCGAAATCCAAACCATTGGGCGTATTCGCCGTATGCCGGAGCAAAAGCATTATGAGGTCCCCCTTCTTGATAGTTGTTATTTGTTCACGCTGGATGAAAAGTTCACAGAAAGCGTAAAACAGAGTCTTGGCAAAGGTGCACTTGAGGCGACAACACTATATTTGCGTGAAGACTTAAAATCGATCAAATTAATCAGTGAACAAGTATCTGCAATCTTTTTGGGGCGCGACCAAAGGCAAGCACTCAAGGCGATTCATACATTTTTTTTACGTCATTATAATCTTGACACGAGAACAGTTGAAAATAAAAAGCGACTTAAAGCAAATGATTTTTTATTCTCTGAATTTGTTCGACAATATGTGGCAGAAGAAAGTACTATAGTTGTTGCTGGCGAAAGTAGTAGTTATAAAGATTTAAATACCACATATGTTCAAGAACCAATTAATACCCACAAACATGGTCAAGAATATCATCATATTGTTTTTGAAATTGCCGCGAAGGTAGGTTTAAAATACGAAACTTTAAATGCTATTTTCCGTCGTTTATTTGTAAAAGGGATAAGCCGAAATGGTGACCAATTACTTTTGCTTGAAAACCGAGAGCTTTATGCTTTCGTTCTTAACAATCGTGAAAGGCTGAAAAATATTGTTTGTGAGGCATCTGCAGAATTAGTATCTCAGTTGATGTTGGATTCAAAAGCAAAAGCTGATAGAACATCTAAGAAGGATTTTTGGCTACCACGCGAATGCTTATTCACATATGATGCTACCGAAAAAGTACAACGTGTATATACAAAGAGTGTTTATAATGGCTATTTGTCGTCTGCAGCACCCCGTTCAGCGCCTGAAAAACAATTTGAAAAATTCTGCGAATCAGCCAGAAATGTGGAGTGGATATATAAGAATGGCGATAAGGGCTCAGAATTCTTCTCTATCGTTTACGAAGATGGATTTGAAAAATTGCGTGTGTTTTTCCCCGACTATATTTTATGTGTTAATGGAGAAATATGGATTATCGAAACTAAGGGCGGTTTTGATAGGTATGGAAATAGCCAAGATATCGACAAATTTTCTTCACGTAAATTCACTGTACTAAAGGATTATCTAAAGAGATATTCAATGAAAGGTGGATTTGTCAGGGAGGATAAAAAAAGTTGTGAGCTTTGTATTTGTACAGAGGAATACAGCGATGATATTTCAAGTGAAGCATGGTCATCGTTAAGTGATATTTTCAATTAGGGAGGCGAATGCGATGAAAATTATAGAAAATCATGCTCTTCCACACATAAAAAATGGTCATATAACTTTTATTCGCATTGATCCCGAAAATTTGCATGATACGCTTGCTGACATTCTGAATGCATTAATGGATTTATCATGGCTCAGTCATTTTGATGAAGATTATATGAAAAGTAGTTTTAAAATCCGCGCAGAAAAGACTATTGTTGACATACAGAAAAAATTTGATGCCTGTTCTGATGATTCCATTACAAAGGAAGCAGGTGAGTATGTGGTTTCTGAATTGGCTAGAGAATCTTTAGTTAGTAAAATGAGTTATTTACATATCCCATTATCCGAACTGTTAGGTATGAAAATTTCAGGTAATCCTGGGTTTGACTTTCTTAGTCAAAATAATAGTACTGATACAGTTATTTTTGGAGAGGCAAAATACAATTCGCGTCAAAGCGCATACTCAACGGCAATCACTCAAGTCTCTAAATTTATTTCTGACCAAAAGGATGTCATGCAAATAGCTGATCTTCATGGATTCTGTACTCCAACAGCATTAAAAAGAGCCAACGATGGTTTCAAAGGATTTGCTATTGCATTTTCTGCAAAATCAACACCAAGCGGCAATATGATTTCCAGTATCCTTGCACACACGGACTTCGGTAAATTGTTACCGTTTGAGGAAATTATTATAGTGGCGGTGAACATATGATAGAAATAAGACGTAATATAATTTCTGAAATTCGTGAAGGAAAATGTTTGCATGAACATCTTGCCTTTGCAAGAGAACGCTTATTTAAGGAAGGCTCTGTCGATATTGCTGTGCTTGAAATCCTTTCATATTTCAAGTTGTTTCAGCCTGGATTTTTTTCTGCACATGAAAATGATATAATTGAAATGATGGGGCTTTATTTTAAACAGCCTCAACCAAGTTCTTTTGTTAACTTGATTTTTTCTGATTATGGTCATTACATTAGAGAAACCTACGGTGAAGACTTTACTCCTATCCAAGCCGATATTCTGAAAAAAATCCGAACTATGCATACGTTTAGCTTTTCTGCACCAACCAGTACAGGAAAATCCTTCATTTTTAGGGAACTTATCAAAAATGCCAACTATGATGTAGTGGTAGTAGTACCTTCTCGTGCACTCATAAACGAATATTACGACAAAGTCCGTGGTATTATTGAAGACAAAGATGTCAATGTATTAACTTTTGTAGAAGTAATAAATACTAAATACGCCAAGCGCAATGTGTTTATATTGACGCCAGAGCGAGCCAGAGAATTATTTAGACAGAAGGATACATTAAATATTGAGCTTGTTTTATTTGATGAAGCTCAATTAAGCGATGAAGATTCTGTTCGCGGTTTATATTTTGATAGTATTGTACGACGAATGCAAAAGTCTTTTCCAAATGCAAAGTGTGTCTTTGCTCATCCTTTTATCGCAAATCCAGAAGCTCAGCTCAAAAAAAATCATATTGATATAGATGAAAATGCTGCTGCATTGCATTATGAACAAAAAAATGTTGGTCAGATATTTTATACACATGACAAAGCTAAAAATGAGTTTTATCATTTCGGTATTGAAAAATCGCTGATGGGTGAAAATAAAGTTAAGTCTTTTTTTGACCCTATTGAAAAAGTAATAAAAAATGGCGGCAGTGTTCTCATTTTTGTTCCAAAGACTCATATTTATAACGAAAAAATATTTGAAGATTTTGGTAATTATATTGCTTTATGTAAGGAAATAACTGATCCGTCAGCACTTGAACTTATTGCCCGATTACAAGACTATGTTGGGGCAAGTAATGGGAAAAATACTAATTATGTCTCGAAAACCCTTGAATGCCTTAAACGAGGAATCGTTATTCATCATGGTTCAATACCTCTTCGTGCAAGACTTATTTTAGAACATTTTACTCAACAAGGATTTTGCCGTATTTGCTTTGCAACATCTACCTTAGAGCAAGGCATAAATATGCCATTTGATGTCGTATATTTAGATAGGTTTATGGCAAGTTCTCCCCTTTCAATAAAGAATTTAATCGGAAGGGCTGGACGTTCAACCCCTCATAGTGTGTTTGACGTAGGAGTCGTTATCATCAAGCAGTCCAATATGAGTAATTTTCGTAAATTAATTAAAAGACCAGAGAGAATTGATGAACAATCTCATCTTGATAAAGAAGATGAAAATCTGGATGATAAGTACGAAGAATATAAAGAAGCAATAAAAACAGACCAATTTAATGATGAGTATAATCTAACAAACACCGATGTTAAAAAACTGTCAAGTGATGAAATTACTGCAACGGTGGCAACATTGCTTGATTTAATGTTTGATGACGATGGAAACCCCATTTATCCAAAGTGGGAATCAGAAGAAAATAATGATCGTAAGGCGATGTATGACGATTTTCATAGCTTATATCGGCAATATCTTGGCGGTAGAGAATTAACGAAGGCTGAAAAAAGTATTTTGAGTCAGGCTATAAAAATCATGATGTGGCGTGTGTTCAAAAAATCATTTAAATTAATTTGCCAATATCGATACGATTATGCCTCTAGAAAAAAGGAACGGAAGGATCAGGATAACACGTCAGAAGCATTAAGACTTACAGCTAATTTCCTGCGTGGTTATGATGACATACCTGATAAAACTCTTTCTAATTTCTCTTTGTTTGGAGATACCCCTGCAGAATTGGTAGACTATGACCTTGTAATTTATGATACCTATGATTATCTAGATAAACTAATTGGATTTAAGCTTAGTGATATATTTTATGCTATTTTTCACCAGTATTACCTGTCTACTCAAGATGAACGTTCTTTACGTTTGGCAAAGTACATCCGTTTTGGTACTGATATAGAAAGGGAAATTTGGATGCTAAAATATGGACTGACTTTTGAGGATATGGAATGGGCATCTCCATGTATCGAATCTATTGGTGAACAGGAGATAGTTTTTAATGAAAAATATTATGAACTGACTGAGGAGCAACAAGAATTTCTTGAAAGTTATCATCATTCATTAGACTAATTGAAAATATTACCACTCCCCAGCTATGCTGGAGAGAATAGTGTAAGTGGAAATGGTGAGGAATAACGAGAAAGCCTCCTATGATAAAATTAAAATGGTATCGCAAGCCAAACTTAGAAGCGTATTCTCGTCTGTAATGCAGTAAATAGTGTGAAGTTTACATCATTTTGCAGGCAAGTGAACACATGCTGTTTCAGAATTATTAATATAAGTCAATATAATAAGATATCTTATTTTTTATATCCACTATTAATTTGCTACTAAAACAGTACGTTAAGAATTTGAAAATATTAATTATTCAACGAATTTGCTATAATACTTTTCCAAAACTTCAGAAACTTCACTCCAGATGTTTATATTATATCCATCATCCATAAACACTCTGCCATAATTTTTGCCCTTATCGGTTTTCATTGAATTAAAATTTACTCTGAAATCTCGCACATATACATCAGGATGTTCGGAAGGGTCCTGGCAGCGTGCCTCAAGTTCAAAACGATTAACCCTTCCTCGTTCTTTTAAAATTTGAAAATAAGCTCTGATGAGTCTATAATTATTCTGATTGGGGCTGAATGCCCAATCTGGAATTCTGTCAATAGCTTTACCTACACTATAATCTTCCTGTAGCGGCGAAGCTTGCTGAGGAACTGAATTTTGGTTTCTTATACAGGTCGAATCGACAGTTGTGGAGTTAACAGCAAACATTTGATACATCTGGATGCTTCGTAGAAATAATTCGGATGTATCTGCAACCTTTGTACCTTTGGCGATTACAGGTTGTAGAATATTGGACAAAAATTCATCATTGCAACACAATGTCACAGTAAATTCAAGGTCTCGCTGCCTAAACAACTCTGATAAATCAAGAAACATGGGACTTAATTCTCTTTCAAGTGCAGGATTTATTTTGGGAGAAGCAAAGATGATTTCGCCTGTGGAAATATTAAAAAAGCCATATAGGCACAAAGCTGTGCGAACACATTTTTGAATAATTTTACTCAGTGTCTTTTTCTTATCCCCATAATTTATACCTGCTTCATGGTAAGCAATATCAACGGCAAAAGTACTTTGTGAAGAGGGAGAAAAAGAAATTCCAATGACATCAATTTCAGCCTGTTTCAATATCTGTTCCAGAGAGCGACCTTTAAAAATGTCATATCCGTATTTTGTTTTATAGTGCTGTGCGAAATTATTCATAAGTGTTTGCAGTTCAGCATAATTTTCCATAATCCAATATTGAGAAGCTTTCCAATTGGTCTGAACCAGCTGGCAATGCTTTTCATGCCGTAACCACGAGTATATGAGGGATTCGCCCATTTCTATTTTCAATTCAATTGTCCTCCTGTTTTAGCTTTATAAAATTCTGGTATTCATCATTCAGCAATGAAAAGAATAGTTATATCGTTGCCTTAAACATTGTATAGGACAATCTTTTTATCCAATGCAGAACTAAATAAACCATTCATCTATGCATTTTTGCTACATTGCACAATTGTTCATTTGACCTATTGGTAGTCCCGCATGTGGTGCTGATAACGACATAGATTGCATTACCTCTTGGATATACAAAGTAACTCGCCCAGTGATTTCCAGTATAACATATTCGCCATTTTTTGTCTTGATTTCCCGTGTTTATAATCAGTTTATATTCATACATTTATGCTAGTCTTGCTATAAAATACGGCAATAGCTTTTATTTGATTTAGGATCGGATTGAAGTTGTAAGGATAAAAAGTAATATATTTTAATGAAATATTATAACCGTGAGAATACTTCAGGAGGTAAACTTCATGTACAAAGAAATTCTCACGGTTATTCTGAAGGCAATCACCTGCATTCTTGAGCTTTTAGGAAAAGATGAATAACCAAAGGATTCCCCAGGCACTTAGCGGCCTGGGGATTTTATGTTGCTGCGGAGAAATATCAGGCATGAGGGGAATAATGGCTTTCTAATAAAATGCCGCTTTCCAGAGCCAGCCGAGTAATTTGCCATTCCCATCCTGCTTTAAAGGTTTTTAACCGACCACTCTGGCAGAGTTTGGCAGCGGTGGCTGACCTTATATCTAAAATCATGCAGATATCATTTTTAAAAGTTCTCCGTAATCATCAAACAACATGCTTTAACCCTCTTTGTGAGCATTTCAAAGTATTTATAGTTATTGAAATGCTTACAGGAGGGTATTTTTTATTTCTCGGAAAGGAGGTAACAAAACATGGGAAATGAAGAAAAAGAATGGTAAAACGATTTAAGGAACATGAAAGATCATTTTACAGGTGCAAATGACAGGTAACAAAATTAAATGAATGAAAAGACAGGAGGAAATGATTATGGCAGCAAATGTTGAAACAATGTTCTACACTGGAAGAAAGGCACCCTGGCATGGCCTCGGCACTTCGGTATTAGAGGCTCCAACCTCAAAATCAGCACTGGAACTTGCCGGGCTTAACTGGATGGTCATCCAGAAAGATCTCATAACTGATGACGGCATACCCGTTTTGGGCTTTAAAGCAAATGTAAGGGGCAGTGATGAACGTATATTGGGCGTAGTGACAGATCGTTATAAGGTGGTACAGAATCAGGAAGCTTTTGCATTTACGGATGAGTTATTAGGCGAAGGTGTTACGTATGAAACGGCTGGTTCTCTGCAGGAGGGGAAGCGGACCTGGATTCTTGCAAAACTTCCACAGCGGTATATTATCAGCGGAGATGAGGTCACTCCTTACCTAGTGTTCATGAACTCTCATGATGGAACGGGAGCAATCAAGGCGGTTATGACACCTATCCGTGTTGTTTGCCAGAACACACTAAACCTGGCATTGTCTACAGCAAAGCGTTCCTGGTCCACCCATCATGTAGGGGATATCCGAGGGAAGATGGAGGATGCCAGATACACACTTCTGTATGCAGATACCTACATGGCGGAGCTGGGAAGGAGCATTGATCAGATGAACCGGCAGAAATTGACGGATAAGCAGGTATATGAATATATTGATGCTCTTTTTCCTTTGATTGATAATGCAACTGAACAGCAGCTTAAAAATCTGCGCCGGATGAAAGAAGAAGTAAAGGACAGGTATTTTTCTGCTCCCGATTTGCAGCATGTAGGGAAAACGGCCTACCGTTTTGTCAATGCCGTTTCTGATTTCGCTACTCATTCAAAGCCGCTTCGGGAACGGGTCAATTACCGGGAAAATTTATTCGCCAGGACGGTGGATGGAAATGCCATGATTGATAAAGCATATGCGCTGGTAACTGCAGTGTAAAGGGGGAAGAGCTATGTATGTTCGTAATGAAGAAGAATTTGGAGAAGCAATACGAGAGGGGAAGGCTGGAATCGAACTAGAGGGAGATCTTGCATCTAAGGTAAAAAAGCTGTATAAGATTAACCTTAGTCTTTGGAGCTTTTGTCTTGTTTGCCTGGCTGTTGCCATCATAGCACTTATGCAGGTTCCCATAACGGGTGGCACTTCCGGTATTGTCAGTCTGATTGCCGGGACGCCTGCAGCTGCTATTTTAGGAACCGAGGTTGCAGTGACCGCTGTTATGATTGGAGTAGCGGGCGGTGGCGTTGGTGTTTTAATTAAATTAAGGCGAGCTTACCGGATAGAAACCAGGAAAAATGGGCGTATTATTGTGTACCTTAAAAAGTAGTTTTGTCTGATTGGATTTTGGATAAGCATGAGGGTTTTTTGAGTGATGACTTGCTGATGTTGTAAGTGTATGGCCTATGCATAATTTACAAAAAGAATTGGAAGAACTGTTGAAATTGTTTCTGGACCAGATATATCCGAATTCCTTATTATAATTTTTGGTAGTATGATGATTGAAAGGAAGAGGTGGAAATAAGTAAGAAATGGAAGATATTGTGTGATTGTAGGGATTTTTTTATTTTGAAGCAGAACGTAAGCCCTGGAGTGCTGGATTTATTTGAAAAGCAGATCAATGAATATTTGAGTTTAAGTGAAATTACAGAAAGCTATTTGAATAATGTTCCTCTAAGCGTATGCTGGTATGAGGGGCTTGTTGACACAGAAATGTTGTTATTGGAAATGAAAGATTATGTATTTTTATGAAATTTTAGCGAGAAATAAAATATCCTGCAAAAGTAGTAGAAAAAACAGTTGTATAGATAGGCGGTATCTTGTTTTAACACTGGATGCTTCTTTTCTATGGAAAGGATCTAACGTATATGAAAAGTATGACTCAGGAAGATAAGTTAATCAGTATGATGAAGCGGCCTATTCCCAAGAAAAAAGTGGGAATCATAAAGCTGAAAATGATCCGGGAAGGAACGGCTGTCTATGGTACTCAGCGTTTTCATGCAGCAAAAGAGGCCGCAGATATTGTAAGACCCCTTTTCGAATATTCAGATCGGGAAATTCTAATGGTTATGTCATTGGACTCGGTAATGACACCTGTAGCTCTGGAGGTTGTGGCAGTGGGAGGGGTGAGTGCCTGTGCGGTAGATACCAGAGATTTATTTAAGCATGCGATTCTTTCAAATGCTTCAAAAATTATTTGCTTTCACAATCACCCTTCCGGAGAGCCAAAACCAAGTCGGGAAGATTCTCATATCACAGGTCGGATTAAGGAAGCTGGGGTATTGCTGGGAATCGAATTGCTTGACCATATTGTGATTGGCTCAGAGGGCAGATATGTAAGTTTCCGGGAAGAAGGGATTGAGCCTTTTGGGATTGGGGGTGCGGCATAAATGAAAAAGTTAATTTCAACAATCGGCTTATCTCATGAAGATTGGCTGAAATACAGAAAACAGGGAATCGGCGGGTCTGATGCAGGTGCAATCTGCGGCCTTAATCCCTATGTGAGCCCTATGAGTGTTTTCTATGAAAAAACAAGTTCAGAAGTAGAAGATTATGATAATGAATCCATGAGGCAGGGACGTGACCTGGAAGAATATGTTGCCCGGCGTTTTATGGATGAGACAGGCTTAAAGGTACGGCGGTCCAATGTTATGTATCAGAGTGAAGAATATCCCTTTATGCTGGCAAATGTTGATCGCCTTATTTTAGGGGAAAGTATGGGGCTTGAATGCAAAACAGCCAGCGCCTACAATGCAGATAAATGGACCGAAGATTCAGTACCAGCTCATTATGAAATCCAATGTCATCATTATATGGCGGTAACTGGGGCGAAGGCCTGGTATCTGGCTGTTGTAATATTGGGAAGGGAATTTAAGTATAAGAAGATTGAACGTGATGAAGAGTTGATTCAAAATTTGATTGCCATAGAGAAGGAATTCTGGGAGGGACATGTTTTGCCAGGAAATATGCCGGACCCGGACGGCAGTGATATTTCAAATGAAGTGATTAACCGGTATTTTCCATCAGCGCTTAAAAAGACGATTCCTCTTCCAGCCCATTTAAATGAGCAGTTAAAAAGAAGGGAAGAAATTATTCTTTTGGCAAAGAAATTGACACAGGAGCAGAATCAGATTGAACAGCAGCTTAAGCTTTATATGGGCGAATATGAAATGGCGTTTAATGAGCACTACAGAGTCTCCTGGAGCAATGTGGATGCGGTCAGGATTGACAGTAAACGGTTGAAAGAGGAACGACCAGATCTCTATCAGATTTTTGCGAAAAGTAGCCAGTCAAGACGTTTTACAGTAAAAGCAGCTTAATAAAATGATTATTTGATTCGTGAAGAACAGGGGCATCTTAGAAATAAAAAGGTGATCCTCTTTTTGCTTTAATGGAGGAATGAGATATATGACAGATCTAAAACAGGAGTTGGAGAAAAAGGTGTCGGGGAACGGAAACCAATCTGTGAAATTGACAAAAAATATGACAATCGTTGATATGGTCAAAGCTTTAGAACCTGAAATCAAGCGGGCACTGCCTGCAATACTGACACCGGAGCGGTTCACCAGAATGGCATTATCGGCAATCAATAATACTCCGAAACTCGCAGAGTGTACGCCCATGAGCTTTATCGCGGCTCTGATGAATGCCGCCCAGTTAGGGCTAGAGCCGAATACCGCATTGGGACAGGCATATTTGATCCCTTACAAAAATAAGGGAGTATTGGAGTGCCAGTTCCAATTGGGGTATCGCGGGATGATTGATCTTGCATACCGCAATGAGCGGATGCAGAGCATTGAAGCTCAGGCAGTTTATGAAAATGATGAATTTTCATATGAGCTGGGACTTCACCCTGTCCTGCACCACAAACCATGTTTTGATGAGCAGGGGGAGATACGGGCTTTTTATGCAATATTCCGGCTGGATAACGGGGGATTCCGTTTTGAAGTCATGACGAAAAGCTATGTGGATGCATTTGCCGCCCGCTATTCCAAGGCCTTTACTTCGGATTTCAGTCCATGGAAGAGCAATTATGAGGGGATGGCGAAAAAGACAGTAATCAAACAGCTGTTAAAGTTTGCTCCGCTAAAGTCAGATTTTCAGAAAGCCATTACTCTGGATGAGACCGTGAAAACACAGCTTTCGGTGGATATGAGCGAGATCAGGAATGAATGTCTGACGGAGATACCGGAAGGCGGAGAGGCAGCGTGAGAAAAGGCGGTTTCAGTGACAATTCTGTTTTTCAGGACACCATGCAGTCCGGGCAGCTTCCAAGGAAGTGTTCTTTTACAAACGGTCCTTATAAGGACCCGGAAGCGTTCCGCCATTCCCGGGACGCCCCCCTGTTATATCCCGTATATGGCCGGGCGCTGCTATACCAGAGAGGAGCTTCTGGAAGTGAGCCTGGGGCAGAAGGAGATCGCAGTGGAAATGTTCCTGAGTATTGCCGGACAGGACCCGGAAGCATGGCTTGACGAACAGTTCCGAATCGGGGAATTGGCTTTCTGCCCTGCTTGCGGGCGTATCTACCAGAGCTATATGGAAAAGAGCTGTCCACTATGCAGAGGATAAATCAATTGGATGAGCAGTACCACAGGGACATACCCTTCCAGTGTTGGGCCGCAGGGGTATTCCTGCTGTGGAAAAAAGTGAGGTGATAAAAAATGAGTGTGGAAGATTTACTGGAACAGATGGTCTGCGAGCGAATTGAAATGTTGTTAAATGCACGGCCGAAAGAATCCGCCCAGGGAGAAGATACTTTTGGGCGTCAAATGGAGGCATTTCTTGAGAGAATGGGAAAGGAATGGAAGGAGGATATGGAACGGTTCTGGGATGACTGGATCGTCCGTTGCGCTGACGAAAACCGGTATTTATATTTCGCTGGCGTGAAGGACGGCTTCAGGATCTATAAAATGATGCTGGAAAATGGATAAAACTTGGAACGGAACCGGAGCACTTTAGGCCATAGAAAAATCTGTTCTATTAAATTGAATTGTGTCTACTGATGAAACGGCATAACGTTTTTGAACTGTCGGGAAGATGCATGGAAAGAAGCATTCGAAAAAAAGGATGCTTCTTTTTTTAACAGACAAGAAATCTAAATATAAAAAAGATGGAGGAAAATCAAATGGAATATTATAACCAGTTTTTATTAACGGTTCAGATGGAGATAAAGAAAAAGTTAGGGAATGGTTTCGATGTGCGGATTCAGCGCGTCGTTAAGAATAACGACACATTATTAGACGGATTGGTCATTCGGAAGGAACAGGAGCAGCTTGCACCTACGATTTATTTGAATTCTTATTATAAAGATTTCAAACAGGGTATGGAAATGAAGGGAATTATAGATCGGATCATGTGCAGCTATGATCAGAATTCTGATATTTCGTTAGAAAATGGAAATATAGAGGAACTGGCTGACTTTAGCAATTTAAGAAAAAAGGTGGCCTATAAGCTCGTACATAGAGATACTAATCAGGAACTTTTAAAGGATATTCCATTTGTATCGTTTTTGGATATGGCTATCGTGTTTTATCTCATCCTAGATGAGAGTAAGAATGGGCAGATTACGGCTCTGATTCATAATTCACATATGTATTCCTGGGGTATAACGAAAGATGAGTTGTATCAACTGGCAAAGGGAAATACACCGGAGTTGCTTCCCGCTCAGATTAGAACCATGGGAGAGATTATAGGGGAACTTTTGACAGGAAACTTGGGGGAATTTGGCGATGATGAAATAATAGATGGATTGCTGGGAGAGAAAGAGGTCCCCATATACATCTTGTCCAATAAGAGACAAGTAAATGGAGCCTGTTGTATTTTATATGAAAACTGCCTGGAGAGATTTGCTGCGGAACAGGGAGGGGATATCATTATTCTTCCAACGAGTATTCATGAGACACTACTGATACCAGAGCGAGAAGAGACATCCTATAAAGAACTCAGCGCTATGGTTACTGAAATCAATCAGAGTGAGGTTTCGGAAGAAGACCGCCTATCAAATCAGATATATCGGTATTCTCGCTCTTCGAGATCGATTGAGATTGTATTCCATTCTGACCAATGTCTGATAAACAGGAGAGAGCAATACCTATTCCGGGGGTAACAGTGAGGCCTATGTAGAGGAACGTTGCGAATCCACATTTTCTGTTAGCCTTGAATCAATGAATCCTAGCTCATTTAAATCAATAGAACCTACATAGACATATATTACTTGGACAAGATTATTATGATATATCAATTTATTCAGAGGTATCATTACAATATTCACTTGATTTCTAGTTCTTCCAACTATATACGCCATGATAATTTGTCTATCTATTAATATATATTATAACATATTTCATATTTGTTAGACAGTCTGATTCACGGTGCACTGAGAGGACGGCGGTTAGTCACCGCCTCCTCGATTGAAATAGTGGCATAAAATAAAATAGAAACTTGGGCATGGCGTATTTACCATTGGTGCATATACTTGTGTGAACCTGTTTCAGGAAAATCATATTCATCAGGCAAAGCCGAATAGATTTCTTTCATAATTACAAAGACAGGCTTACCTGTGATTATTAAAAACCCACATATACTACAACATGCTCTTATATATTTGTCTAAAATCTTATTTTTGTGCAAAAAATGAAACAAAGCAGAAACTACATGTGGGTTTTGATTGGTTAACGACTTAATAATTCGGCAGTACATGAAATGATAAAGCTCTCGCTTAACCGCATAAAATTTTCATTTAAATATTTTTGGCTGATTAACACAGGCATAGGCTTTGACTGGTGATTGTATGTGCTTAGAATGACCTTTCTTAATATATCATAGTCGATGGAAGTGTTAGGATAATCCGGGAGGATAAAATTATCCTGTACTGGTTTTTGTATTACCTCCTTTGCGTTTGATTTTATAGGAAAACAAACGGCATTGGCTTTATCCATCAAATATTTCGTTTTTACCGTTATATCATTAAAAGTATTACTCTCTGAAAGATGCTTATTTAAAACTTTATATAGATCCAGTAAATTTTGTGCTGTTGATTGTCCAGGCTTCGAAAATGTATCATAGAGCGATACAAAAAAATAACTTTCATAAATGGGAAAAGCGAATGTGACCATGTAGTTTATAAAATTACGATAACAATTTTTCCATTGACTAAGCGTGTCAAACGAGTCGGTGATTTTATTGGTTCGTTTATCAAAGTAAGCCATAGTATCAGGTTTGAGAATTTTCTCAATCAAAAAAGAAGAATTGAAATCACGATAATCCGTACAACAATCAAATGCCATCTGAAGCAACAAATGGCGGCTGAATGTATTTGGAAGATTCATGCCGCTTGTTACAAATTCGATAAAAGCGTCATCGTTAAATGGATGATTGTGCCTTTTAGAAAGCGCTTCTATATTTTTTGTAAGACAGTAGATAAAATCAAAATGAAACGTTTGTTCCAGCTTATACTTATAATATATAATATCGGAGCGGGTCATAAAGTTTTCAATGTCACCGGCTGGCGGCGTTGTAATTATATTTTGAAGCTCTGCTACGCTTTTTATAAATTGCGTTATCTTTGCTGGTGTAATATTTTGTGTTACATCATACAGTCTGAAAATATTTTTTAATAGAGGGACATTGCCTCTTAAGGACTTTAACAGAGGTACACTGTTTAATGGTATAGTAAACTTTCCCTGTTTATCTCCTGATTTGGAGAACGATATTTGTTCACCAATATAATGGTAGTTTGGGTATTTGTCAAATAATTTTTTTAGCGTTTTAAAACTTTTAGGATAGGAATTATAGGAATCGTTTGAAGCTTTATCGGGATCTACCGCGCCATACGAACAGTAGTTGTCATCGTTGTTAAAGATAAAAGGTTTATCAGAACCTTCAGATATTTTAAAATAGTCATGGTCATAGGCATAATTGAATCCAAAATAATTGATATGCCGGGCAAGCTGATATGGATTAATAGATATATCATGGAAAATCATATGATGAAGTTCATCAAACGTTGCAAGAATGCAGTGGTCGTTGATCATTTTGTTCCAGACGTTGTGATAACCATGGACAGTGCCAAGTTCTCCTATTGGAGGAAGTGAAACCCCTCTGGGTATATCCGTTTTCTCTTTTCCAAAAAATTTAACTCCTCCTTCGCCTAAAATTTCTTTACAGGATTCATGCATATCCTCAAATATTTGTTCCAGGATAGGTTCATCATTTTGAAGAGATGATTGATATTTCTTTGAATGATAAGAGATGTTAGCGCCATAGATAAGAATATTTCGTGCCTCTGTAATTTGTGCTTCAAAATTTTCGACATTTATAGACTGGTACATATAGTAACTTCTCCTTTTTAACTTTATATTTTGAATAATACTATATATAAAATTGAAAAACAATGATTTTTGTCACATTTTATTTATAGAAAATATATGCCATACTTATGTTACGGCAGGGAAATAAGGTTTGCGCAAACGAAATTCCCCACTAAAAAGTAAAGGAGAATGATTTTATGGAAGAGAATCAATATAATCCCTATACACAATATAACTTAGTTGGGTACAATGGCGGGTTAAATTCACACCCCGCAAAAGTCCAGCCTTATTCCTTATATGAATATAAGGCTAAAGTAGATTTTGAGAAGGAAGCAAGTTTAATACAAACGAAAGCGTTCACAGAAATAGATAAGCATAAAGAAAAAAAGGCCATCGAAAAAGAGAACTTCGCTGAACTGATGAGAATCAAAACGGACTTACAAATTAAACGTGACATGTTGTCCGAGACAATCATGATTACGGACCAGGGAATGCTTAGGAGAAAACAGGACTTTATGCTGGAAGCGAGCAAGGATTATTATTTTGCAAATTTTTCTATTCCTATACAACCGGTTCAATTTAAAACGGCAGGGATTGACTTTGCAGTGCTGTATATGCGAACCAGAATTGAACGGTTAGGCGAAAAAGATTTATACTTTGATTTAAGAAAGGATGATGCCAATTACTATCGCCGTAAATTTCGTAACGCAGGCATTATTTTCAGGAAAAAAAGAAAGGATGGAGATGAATTCTATTTTGATATATTACAGGCGATTATAGGTCTCTCCCGAACCCTGGAGGTGCCTGGAGAATATGGTTTTTATATGGTAGAAGGTACGCTACAGTATGCGGATAAAAAAACTATGCTCTGGAAAGAGGTATTAGATTATGCAAAATGAAATCAAGTGGGATTTTCTAAATTATTGTAAAGCAATTGGTGAATCCGTAACGGGAGAATTGCTCTTTTTAATTGAAAGCGGTGCATTTTCATATAGTGTTTTGCAAAGATGGGGATATCGGATGCATTATCCTGTGGCGGCTATTGTGAAAGAACAGGAAATTGCAACTGTGTTAGCAGACATGGTTGGAATTTTCAGTTCAAGATTGGTAAATACGAATATTTCACCAAAGCTTTTCATACGGGAATTAGCAAGCTATCATGACGATGTCGTTGCGATTGTATATATGCCTGGAAGAAATACGGAAGAAAATATGGAAGCTCTGTTTGGCATCTGTACGTGCGGAAGAGTCGGAGACCGTGAAGTTTCCTCTCCCTTTCTGCTGGTATTTCAGAAAATGATTCCTGAAGTGTATCAGGGGAGATTTTCATTCGTATTTTCAGCAGAACAAAAAAGTCCTCAGATTGGGGACAAGGCTTGTAGAGATATTTTTTTCAGTACATTGAAAAATTATATCCTTGAAAAAAATCAGCTCTTGGAACATATGCTTCGAAAGGAGTCCGCTAATTGTGAACTTATCCAGGTAAAAGATGGGGTTTTTTGGAATGCAGTCATTGCTATGCAGGAATTTATTTTTGAAGAGGGGATGGCAAGTGAAAGTCGTTGGAGGATGAGACCGCGTTTTGAGACTGCTATAAAAAAAGGTCATGATATGTCTGATGCGTATGAATATGTCAGGCAAATACCGACAGCTTTTGTAGAGGAATTTATTGCATTTATTCCAAATATGGAAAAAATGGTGAATAAATCAAAGGCTGCTGTATTGACTGGAGAGCATCAGAAACGAACAGTTCTATTTGATGAGGAATACTATTATATTCCAGAGGAGCTGTTTGCACGTATTTGTGAGCCGCTTAAAGCGATTTGTTCACTGAATCAGATAAAAGAAGCACTGGAAAAAGAGGGAATCCTGTGCACGCAGGGAAGAGGGAGGATTTACAGAACGATAAAATTATCCATAAGAGGTACGGATATTTCACCAAGATTTGTGTGGTTAAAAAGAAGAAAACTGGATGGTGATTGTACAGAAATGACACTGGAAGAACGAGTGAATTGTAGAAAGGATGAAAAATAATATGGAAAAGTTTATAAAAATTGGAGGAAGCAAAAATGGGGATGTAGCTTTTGACTTAGCAAGAAGCAGCAATCAGCATATCTCGATCTGTGGCAAATCAGGTTCGGGTAAATCTGTTGCAGGTCAGAAAATCATCAAAAGCATTATCGAGAGTGGAGGAACAGCAGTTGTATTTGATATGCACTGGTTGTTTGACCCAGATCACATTTTTTCACCAATTAGAACAGATATTGAAAGTATGATGAATGAAACAGATGCCTATTCATCAGGAATTTCTTTTCCATTATTTACTCCATTGAATTATGCGGATGGCACTATGGAGGATGAATTGGATGTTGTCACATCGATTACCGATATACTGACTGGCTCCATGAAGTTAAAATGCAGGCAGAAAGAAGATTTGTTTAGGGCGTTACAGTATGTGGCGGAAGAGAATGTTTATGGGAATCAGGGTATTTCTGCTTTAAATGAAGCGCTTTACATGGTAGATTCGGAAGTTGCGGCAAACGTCCAGGATAAAATGCGGTATATCCTCAATAAAAATGTATTCCGTCACGGAACTGGTTTTATAGAAAATAATAAGATTAATGTCATACGTTTATCGAAATTTACAGAGACAACGCAGGCATTGATAGCAGAAATTCTGTTGACATATATATGGCGTCTAGCCAATACAGGACTATTTTTGAAAGAAGGGTTATATCTTTTTTGCGACGAATGCCAAAATTTAAATCTTGGAAGGAGTGGTATTATTGATAGGATTTTAGCCGAAGGCAGGAAACTTGGTCTGCATTTGATCTTAATTACGCAGTCGCTGGGAGGAAATACCAGGAGCAGAGCGGCGCAATGCCTGTTGCAGACAGGACAGCAATTATATTTCATGCCTTCGGAAGGAGAGTCATCTATAATTGCAAAGTTGATTCATGCGGCAAGGTATAAAGATTGGCAAATGGTCTTGAAAACATTGAAAGTGGGGGAATGTGTAGCAGTGGGATCACTGGTAGTAGATGAGACTGCTTATAATAGGCCCTTGAAAGTTAATGTTTAAGGTATAAAAGCTGTATGCATAATTATATTATAGAAGTCATACCATGGAACATGAGGAGATGGACGTGCTCAAAAAGGAGGTAGGATTCATGGCAATTCAGGTACATTTTGTTGACCCTAATGTAGATGAAGACAAAGAGCGTATTGTAACGGAGCTATTGGTATTGCTAGCTTTAAAAAAGATACATACAAAAAGATACATACAGCTTAAATGAAATAGACTAAATTAGGGGGAGGCGGTAATTGCCTCCCCTTTATGCACATTAAATTTTTGGAAAATATTGAGGTGAATCGAAATGAGGAAAGAAAGAGCAGTAGCATATTGCCGTGTATCTACAGACAAGGAAGATCAGATTAATAGCTTGGGTGCACAGCGAGAGTATTTCCGTACTTATATGGAAGAAAGTGGTTATGAACTGGTTCAGATTTATGCGGACGAAGGGATAACAGGCACAAAAAAACGTAGCAGAAAAGCATTTCTGCAAATGTTGGAGGATGCAAAAAATGATAGGTTTGATGTATTGTTTGTAAAAGATATATCAAGGTTCGCCCGTAATACCTTGGATTCTCTTGAAAGTGTCCGGTTATTAAAGAGTCTTAACATTAACATTGTTTTTGTTAATAATCAAGGTATTCTGGAAACAGGCTCAGAATTAATGTTCACGATTATGTCAGCAATGGCGCAGGAAGAATCCGTTAATACATCGAAACGTGTTAAGTTTGGAAAACGACAGAATATGCAGAATGGAAAGGTTCCAAATCTGGTTTTCGGTTATGACAAGGAAGCTGGTGAACTTTTTAACCTTCATATTAATGAAGAGGAAGCAAGAATAGTAAGACGTATTTTTGAACGTTATGTATATGATGGAGATGGGTGTCTTTCCATAGCAAAGGATTTAAATAGTGAAGGTTCCCGGACAAAACGTGGGTGTTTATGGACACAGAATGCTGTCACAAGGATTATCAAAAATCGGATTTATATTGGACAAGTCATTAATGGCAGAGAGTCCACAAAGGAGATATACAGTAATCAGAGAGTAAAAAACGAAAAGGAGGATTGGTTCATAACAAAAAATGAAGCTTTGAGAATTATTTCGGACGAGTTGTATAAGCAGGCACAGAAACTTATTGCTAACAGGCGTGATATGTTTTGCGTGAACAGAAGCCGTCAAAGCAATCGATATATATTCAGTACTATGATTAAATGTAAGCATTGCGGTCGTTCCTTCCGAAGATTAGAGCGAACTTATGTAAATACCTATATCCGTTGGGTGTGCAGTAGCCGGAACGGAGACGGAATGGATGCGTGTGACAATGCAGTAAAAATAAATGAAGGGGAGCTACTGGCTGAAATCAGAAATTATTTGCTTCTATGGCAGAAAGATAAAAAAGTAATTATTGAAAAAACCCAGAATGAGTATAGGAAAATATGTGCTTCTAGTTCTGGTGGACAGGTTTCGTTGAAAGAACTTTTCAAAGAAGAGCAAAGGCTTCAAAATAAACTTTCCCGATTGAAAGATATGTATGTCAATGATATAATAACTATGGACGAGCTGAAAGAAAAATCAGAAGAGATGAACCAACAGATTTTCCAGATAAAGGAGCGGATTCAATGCTTGCAGGAAGAATCCGTTACAGATGAGAAGATAGAAAAGCTTTTGAATACGCTGTTTAGGAATATGGAAGATATTTTATCTGCGGACACTATCACCAATGAAATGCTAAAACAGGTTATAGATCGGATTGAAGTAGATCGGGATGGGAAGGTAGACGTCATCATGAAACCGATAAGTGAAATACGCCTGGGAACCACCATTCCAATTTGCGACAGCAGTACATAAAGATGTTACGGACCGTCTGGAACACATTAATCCATCCCTGGCAGCCCGGGCCAGGGTGATCCTTGATATTAACAAATCCGAGCGTCATATACGAGGCGGCCTTGCCACCAAAGAAAAATACCAGCATCGCCTACAGATGTGCAGCAAAAAGAATTGATAGGACAAAAAACTGAAAAACAGCCGCTGGTGGGAATGATACAGATTCCCATCAGTGGCTGTTTTCAAGAAAAAATTAAATTTTTTATTGACATGAAGCTGTAAAATATGTTATTCTTTACCCCGGTATGAAGAGACATTATCGTTTTCATGCAAATATTGACCACTTCGTAAGAAGTTAAGCCCAGACGGACAGGCGGGTCAGCTGCCGAGCGTGGGAAACCACATTATTGATTGAGTTAAAAGCTCAAATTTTATAAGTTGATTACTTTATAATCCGTGCAATTGCACATCACTTGTGAAACGATCAATAATAGCAGGGACAACATATTTGCTATGTAGACTCGAAAACGATAATTATCATGAATAAAAGACGGGCAAAATGCCCTTACTGGAAATATCATTCATGTAATTGCAGGCAGGTGATGGATAATCACCTGCCTTTTTGCTATGAAAAAAATCTGCGCCTATAAGGCGCCACTTACGTTTCAGCGACAAAAGAGGGTGCGATATTCCCGTGACAAGGAGAGGTAAGAGCCATATGAACAAAGAAGATCAGATGAGGGCGCCTATTTATGAAGCTCTTGAAATATTTCAAAAAAAGAGGGTAGTTCCCTTTGATGTGCCGGGCCATAAACGGGGAAGGGGAAATCCGGAGCTTGCCCGCCTCTTGGGGGAAAGGTGCGTCGGACTTGATGTAAATTCCATGAAGCCTCTTGATAATTTATGCCATCCGGTTTCTGTGATCCGGGATGCAGAACGGCTAACGGCAGAGGCTTTTGGGGCGGCAGACGCCTTTTTAATGGTGGGAGGAACCACGTCGGCAGTGCAGAGCATGATCCTGTCTGTCTGCAAGGCAGGGGATAAGATCATTCTTCCAAGAAATGTCCATAGAAGCGCATTAAATGCTCTGGTATTATGCGGAGCGGTTCCGATTTATGTAAACCCAGAAGTGAACAGCATGCTGGGCATTTCCCTTGGCATGGAAATCAGCCAGGTGGAAAAGGCAATAATGGAAAATCCCGATGCAGTGGCGGTATTTGTTAACAATCCCACTTATTACGGAATCTGTTCTGACATCCGCTCTATTGTCCGGCTGGCCCATGCACATGGGATGAAGGTCCTGGCTGATGAAGCCCATGGAACCCATCTTTATTTTGGAAAGGGTCTTCCGGTTTCCGCTATGGAAGCGGGTGCGGATATGGCAGCGGTCTCCATGCACAAGTCAGGAGGAAGCTTAACACAAAGCTCCCTTCTCCTTTTAAACAAGGGAGTGAACGGGGATTATGTGCGTCAGATCATAAATTTAACCCAGACCACCAGTGCCTCTTACCTGCTTTTGTCAAGCCTTGATATATCCAGAAGGAACTTGGCTCTGCGGGGGGAAGAGTCCTTTGCAAAGGTGGTGGAAATGGCGGAATATGCCAGGGGGGAGATCAATTCCATCGGCGGTTACTATGCTTACGGAAGGGATCTGATCAATGGAACCAGTATTTTTGATTACGATGTGACAAAGCTTTCCGTCTATACCCTGGGAAATGGGTTGGCAGGAATTGAGGTTTATGACCTCCTTCGGGATGAATACGATATTCAGATTGAATTCGGGGACATCTGCAACCTTCTTGCTTACATTTCCATCGGTGACCGGATTCAGGATATTGAACGTCTGGTGGGAGCATTGGCGGATATTGAACGCCTTTATAAAAAGGACCGGACGGGAATGCTGTCAGGAGAATACATAGCACCTAAAGTGGCGGTATCGCCTCAAAAAGCATTTTATTCCCAAAAGGTTTCCGTACCGGTAGGAGAATCCGCGGGAAGGATAAGCGGCGAGTTTGTCATGTGCTATCCTCCGGGAATTCCCATCCTGGCGCCGGGAGAGATGATTACGGAAGAGGTCGTGGAGTACATCATTTATGCCAGGGAAATAGGCTGTTCCATGCAGGGAACCGAGGATCCGGCGGTAGAACGGCTGATGGTATTAACGGAGCGGGCCTAAGAAGGGGAGAGGTAAGAAAAGATGGAGATATGGTTTTCGAAATTTCACACTTCCAATGTAAAGCTTTCTGTTCGGATCGATAAACAGCTTTTTTCCGGTGAAAGTGAATACCAGAGAATTGACGTGTTCGAATCCCAGGAATTTGGAAAGTTTGTATCTTTGGATGGAGATATTGTTTTTTCAGAAAAAGATGAATTTATTTACGATGAAATGGTGACCCATGTTCCTATGGCGGTTCATCCCAATGTAAGGGATGTACTGATCATTGGCGGAGGCGACGGAGGGGTGGCCAAGGAGCTTTTGCAATACCCGTTCATTCAGTCCATAGATGTGGTTGAGACGGATAAGCTGTTTGTAGACGTGTGCCGGGATATTTTTCCCGAGGTATCCTGCGGTCTTTTTGATCCCAGGGTCAAGGTCTATTACGATGACGGACTCCGCTTCTTAAGAAGCAAAAAAGAGGAATATGACCTTATCATCAATGATTCCACGGATCCTTTCGGACATACGGAAGGGCTTTTTACCAAGGAATTTTACGGCAGCTGCTATAAGGCGCTGCGAAGCGACGGCATTATGGTCTATCAGCATGGAAGTCCTTTTTACGATGAGGATGAGGCGGCGTGCAGGAGCATGCACCGGAAGGTGTTCCGCTCCTTCCCTATAAGCCGGGTTTATCAGGCCCATATTCCCACCTGCCCGTCGGGCTACTGGCTGTTTGGGTTTGCTTCGAAAAAATATCATCCCATCAATGATTTTAAGCCAGAACTATGGAATCAGTTAAAAATTGAAACCTGGTATTATACAACGAATCTTCATACGGGTGCTTTCATGCTGCCTAAATACGTGGAAGATTTACTGAAAGAGGAGGAAAAAGAATGAGCAGATTATTGATTATCGGTTGTGGAGGGGTTGCCTCTGTGGCAATCCGGAAATGCTGTCACAACAGTGAGGTGTTTACTGACATCTGTATCGCGAGCAGGACAAAGGAGAAATGCGATGCCTTAAGGGATAAGCTTGCGGGTACAACAAAAACAAGGATTGAGACTGCTAAGGTTGATGCGGATCATGTGGAAGAGGTGATCACCCTCATAAAGGATTACAAGCCGGATGCCGTGTTAAATGTGGCTCTTCCCTACCAGGATTTAACCATCATGGATGCATGTCTTGCAACAGGGGTTGATTACATTGATACCGCTAACTTTGAGCCTGAGAATACCGATGATCAGGAGTGGAGAGCTATCTATGAGAAGCGTTGTGAGAGCCTTAAATTTACCGCCCTTTTTGATTATTCCTGGCAGTGGGATTACAAGGAGCGTTTTGAGAAGGCAGGTATCACCGCATTGCTTGGAAGTGGATTCGACCCTGGAGTGACCAGCGTATTTTCTGCTTATGCCTTAAAGCACTATTTTGATGAAATCCATACCATTGACATTTTAGACTGTAACGGAGGGGATCATGGGTATCCCTTTGCAACCAACTTTAACCCTGAAATTAACTTAAGGGAAGTATCCTCTAACGGTTCCTATTGGGAAGATGGCCGCTGGATCGAGACAGAACCAATGGAGATCAAATCCAAATACAATTTCCCTGAGGTAGGGGAAAAGGACATGTACCTGCTTCACCATGAGGAGATCGAATCTCTGGCAAAGAACATTCCGGGGGTAAAGAGGATCCGTTTCTTTATGACCTTTGGGCAGAGTTATTTGACCCATATGAAGTGCCTGGAAAACGTAGGTCTGCTTTCCACCTCCCCCGTGGAGTTTAACGGACAGGAGATCGTGCCCATCCAGTTTTTAAAAGCCCTGCTTCCGGATCCGGCTTCCCTTGGTCCTAGAACCAAAGGTAAGACCAATATTGGCTGTATCTTTACAGGAGTAAAGGATGGAAAGGAAAAGACCATATACATCTACAATGTATGCGATCATGAGGAATGCTTTAAAGAGGTGGAATCCCAGGCGATTTCCTATACCACAGGAGTTCCGGCTATGATCGGAAGTCTGATGGTAATAACCGGCCAGTGGAAGAAGCCAGGAGTATATAATGTGGAAGAGTTTGATCCGGATCCCTATATGGAGGCTTTAAACAAATGGGGGCTTCCATGGGTGGTATGTGAGGACCCGGAAACTGTTACGGTATGGAGATAGGGAAACAGATGAGGATTGAAGAGCTGAAAACTCCCTGTTATGTGATTGACGAGGAAAGACTGGAGAAAAATTTAAAAATCTTAAAGCAGGTAAAGGATCATACCGGGTGCAGGATCCTGCTGGCCCAGAAGGCGTTTTCCTGTTTTGCAGAGTACCCTCTTATCGGTAAGTATCTGGATGGAACTACGGCCAGCGGGCTTTATGAAGCCAGGCTGGGAAGGGAGGAGATGGGGCTTGAAAACCATGTTTTTGCCCCTGCTTATAAGGAAGAGGACTTTAAAGAGCTGGTGAAGATCTGCGATCACATTATATTTAACTCTTTTTCCCAGCTGGAGAAGTATAAGGATACGTTAGACGGGGTAAGCGCCGGTATCAGGATCAATCCCCAGTGCTCCACCCAGGAGGGCCATGAAATCTATGACCCCTGCGCCCCCGGCTCAAGACTTGGCGTTCCCATTGATTATTTTAAGGATGAGTGGCTGCCCTGGATATCAGGGCTCCATTTCCACACTTTGTGTGAGCAGAATTCCGATGATTTAAAAAGGACCCTGGATGCGGTGGAGGAAAAATTCGGGAAGTATTTAAAAGAACTCTCCTGGCTGAACATGGGCGGAGGACATCATATCACCAGGGAGGATTATGACATCGGGCTGCTGGAAGCCTGCATTAAGAGAATGCAGGAAAGATATGGGCTTCAGGTTTATCTGGAACCTGGGGAGGCGGTAGCTCTGAATGCCGGGTACCTGGTGACAGAGGTTATGGATGTGGTGGAAAATGGGATAAAGACCCTGATCCTTGATGCTTCCGCAGCCTGCCATATGCCGGATGTGCTGGAGATGCCGTACCGGCCGCCCTTAAAGGACAGCGGGAAACCGGGAGAAAAGGCTTTTACCTACCGGCTGTCTTCCTGTACCTGTCTGGCGGGGGATGTGATCGGGGATTATTCCTTTGACAGGGAAATAAAACCTGGAGACAAGCTGTATTTTATGGATATGGCCATTTATTCTATGGTGAAGAACAACACCTTTAACGGGATGCCTCTTCCTGCCATTGCCATAATGGATAAAGGGGGAGACTGCCATGTCATAAAAAGGTTCGGCTATGAGGATTTTAAGAACCGGTTGTCGTAAGAGATATAAGCATATCCTCTTGATTCATTAGGAGACAAACTATGGAAAAATTAAAAAGCCTCCCGGCGGCGGATGGATTTTACATGCCGGGAGAATTTGAGCCTCATTGGGGCTGTATCATGATCTGGCCCAAGCGGCCCGGATCCTGGCCCTTTGGGGCAGGGAAGGCCAGGAAGGCCTTTGCCGAAATCGCGGAGGCCATTGCAGACAGCGAGCAGGTGATCATGCTGGCGGAGCCGGATGTGAAGGAAAGCGCCGGAGAAATGCTTTCGGACCGGATCCAGGTGGTTGTCATGGAATCCGATGACGCATGGGCAAGAGATGTGGGGCCAACCTTTGTGGTCAATAAGGAACGTAAGGCCAGGGGGATCGACTGGCGGTTTAATGCCTGGGGAGGAACCTTTGACGGTCTGTATCCTGACTGGCAAAAGGATGACCTTCTTGCAGGGCGTTTCTGTGAACGGTTCGGCTATCCGGTTTATGATGCAGGCCATCTTGTCCTGGAGGGAGGTTCCGTTCATTCCGATGGGCAAGGCACGATTTTAGTGACGGAAACCTGTCTTTTAAGCGCCGGGCGTAATCCGTCTCTTTCTAAACTCCAGATTGAAGAACAGCTGAAAGACTATCTTGGGGCTGTAAAGATTATCTGGCTGAAAGCAGGCATCTATCAGGATGAAACCAATGAGCATGTGGATAATGTCTGCGCGTTTATCCGTCCGGGGGAAGTGGTATTGGCCTGGACGGATGATAAAGCTGATCCACAGTATTTAATGTCCCTGGCTGATTTAAGGATACTGGAACAGGAAACGGATGCAGAGGGAAGACATTTTAAGATCCACAAGCTTCCCATACCTAAGGAACCGGTCTGCATTACGAAAGAGGAGCTTTCAGGCTTTTCCTTTGAGCCGGGAGAGGATGAGAGGGAGACCGGAGAGCGCCTGGCTGCCAGTTATGTGAATTTTTACATATCCAATGGAGGGGTGATTGTTCCTCAATTTGGGGATGTCCATGATTCAGAGGCAGTACGGATATTAGGGGAGTGCTTTCCTGAGAGAAGAATCTATCCGGTGTATGCAAGAGATATTATTGTGGGAGGCGGAAACATTCACTGCATTACACAACAAATTCCGTTGTAGTCCGGCCATGCCATTCATAGATTGGCGGGCCGGACTCCGCTGGATATCTTGTCCGCCCTATAAAAACGATACCGGGAGGAGAATTTCATGAGAGAGGTAACCGTGGCGGCAGTTCAGATGAGCTGCTGCGATGATGTTAAAAAGAATATTGCAAATGCGGAAAGACTGGTTAGGCAGGCAGCAGGGGAGGGGGCAAAGATCATTCTCCTTCCGGAGCTGTTTGAACGGCAATACTTCTGCCAGGAGAGGCGTTATGACTTTTATGAATATGCAGAACCGGCAGAGGAGAACCAGGCGGTTAAGCATTTCGCCGGGATTGCGGCCGAACTTAAAGTGGTTCTTCCCGTCAGCTTTTATGAGCGGTCAGGAAATACCATGTTTAATTCGGTGGCAGTCCTTGACGGGGACGGAGCAAATCTTGGGATATACCGGAAAACCCATATCCCCGATGACCATTACTACCAGGAGAAATTTTATTTCACTCCCGGGGACACCGGCTTTCGGGTATTTGATACCATGTACGGGAAAATAGGCGTAGGGATCTGCTGGGACCAGTGGTTTCCGGAAACAGCAAGGTGCTTAGGGTTACAGGGGGCGGAGCTTATCTTATACCCTACTGCCATTGGAAGCGAGCCCATCCTGGAATGTGACAGCATGGAGCACTGGAGGCGCTGCATGCAGGGGCATGCTGCTGCCAATATCATTCCAGTTATAGCGGCTAACCGGATTGGGATAGAATCAGTTGTTCCCTGTATGTCAAACGGGAATCAAAGCTCTTCTCTTAAATTTTATGGCTCCTCCTTTATTACGGACAATACCGGGGCTGTCATAGCTTCTATGGGCCGGGAGGAAGAAGGCGTAATATGCGCTTCCTTTGATCTGGATCAGATGATGACTGACAGGAGAAACTGGGGGCTTTTCCGCGACCGCAGGCCGGAAATGTACGGGAAAATCACAGGTAAATCTTAAACTCACTTTTTTGTGCAGGGAAAGTTGCGATAATGTCCTTAAGCTATATTATACTGAGGCTATCAAAGAGAGCGGGAGGTAAGAGAGTGGATTGGCTGGATAAAATGAACGGGGCACTGGATTACATTGAAAACAATTTGAACGGAGAGATTCATCTGGAGGAAGTGGCCAGACGGGCCTGCTGTTCCAGCTTTAATTTCCAGCGGATGTTTTCTTTTATGGCAGATGTGTCTCTGGCGGATTATATCAGAAGAAGGCGGCTTTCCATGGCGGCGATGGAGCTTCTGACAACAGGTGAGAAGATCATTGACGTTGCCTTAAAGTATGGATACGAGTCTCCGGTTTCTTTTGCCAGGGCATTTTATGCCGTCCACGGAATGAATCCCAGCGAGGTGAGAAAATCTGGAAGGAAGATCAAATCTTATCCCCGCATCTCCTTTGAAATAACCATAAAAGGAGCGGAGGCTATGAATTATTGCGTAAAAGATTTGGGAGAATTCCGGCTGGTAGGAATTAAGGAAAGAATGACCATGGATACTGGAGAGAATTTTAAAAGGATCCCGAAGTTCTGGAATGAGTTCTACAACCAGAGCAGGTGCGAGGAAATGCTGAAGTTTAATGACAATAAGGATCTGCTTTTCATGGGAGTGTGCGCCAATTCTGATGATAAGGGATTCGATTACTACATTGCGACCGGTTCCAATCAGGAGATACCGGAAGATATGGCTGAACTGGTGGTACCGGCCGGCAAATACGTGATTTTTGAATGCGTGGGAAGTATGCCGGAGGGACAGCAGAAGGTTTGGAAGCGGATCTTTACGGAGTGGTTTCCATCCTCCGGTTATGAGATGGCGGACGGACCACAGCTGGAATGGTATTCTGAGGGGGATATCACTTCAGAGGAATATAGGAGCGAAATTTGGATCCCGGTCCATAAAAAGGCGTAAATCCCTTCATAAAACCCGTTATCTTCCCATATATATAGTAATAATAAATAAGTTGGGGAGTGTGCTATGAAGAGACTGTTAAGCAGAAAATGGATGATTTTTTTCGGCCTGGCCATGTGGGTACTGGTGGTACGTACCTTGAGCGGGTGTACTTTAAACAAGGATAATGGTGATAAGGTGCGGGATCTGGAATTTACCGTGGTAGCTGACGCGGATATTCCGCAGGAACTTAGACAGATCATTGCTGAGAAGCAGCAGTCGCCCTTTAAGCTGACCTACAGCGATGATAAGAACCTTTACATAGTGGTTGGCCACGGAAAGCAGGCAAGCGGGGGATATAGCATCGCAGTAAATGATCTTTATCTGACAGATAACTCCATTGTCCTGGATACGGAACTGATCGGGCCGGAGAAGGGCGAGGTTACAGGGTCGGAAGCCTCTTATCCATTTATCGTCATTAGGACGGAGATGTCGGAGCTTCCGGTGGTGTTTCAGTAGAAGGAAGAATGAAATAGCCGTTTCGCTGATAGTAAAAGCGGAACGGCTGTTTTTGTGAGCGATAAAACGTAAATTCCCCTTTTTTCTTAGGCTGTCATATGATATACTACTTCAAATAGGAAAAGGCAATAAGGAGAAGAGGAAGAGTAATATGATATTAAAGGATATATGGCTTGATATTACGGCAGTAAAAGAGCGGGATCCGGCGGCCAGAAGCAAGCTTGAAGTGCTTTTGCTCTATCAGGGAGTTCATGCTTTGATCTGGCATCGTTTTGCCCACTGGTTTTACCAGCATAAGATGTTTTTTTTAGCCAGGTTTATTTCCCAGCTGGCCAGATTTTTCACACTGATCGAGATCCATCCCGGCGCGCAGCTGGGGCATGGGATTTTAATTGACCATGGCAGCGGAGTGGTGATCGGAGAAACTACGGTGGTGGGGGATAATTGTACTATTTACCAGGGAGTGACTTTAGGCGGCGTGGGACTTAATAAGGGAAAGCGCCATCCCACTCTTGGAAATAATGTGACCGTGGGAGCAGGGGCTAAGATTCTGGGGTCCTTCGAGGTAGGAGATAATTGTACCATAGCGGCCAATGCCGTGCTTTTAAAGCAATTGGAGAGCAACGTGACAGCGGTCGGAATTCCCGCCCGCCCGATTAAGATAGATGGTGTGCCCCTTCCCAAGAAGGAGAGCAATCTGGTGACCATGGATCACTACTGCAAGATGGAGGAGCGGGTCAAGGAATTGGAAGAAACGCTGTCTAAGCTGCAGACTGAGCTGTCTTCCTACCGGGAAAAAGAGCATTCTGATCAGGCGGAGGCACCTTTGGAGAAGAAAATTGAGGAATAGAAGGGCTAAAATTCTCTAGTATTTCAGGAAGTCCGGGAATGATAACAAAAAAAGTATAATGAAACATGCACCTGCATAAACTTTCTTAAAGGAATAAAGAAGGTAAGGCAGGTGCTTTTTTATGTTGGAGCTGGTGAAGAAAAACATACATATGAATCGTTGGAAAGGATATGCCGCATCTCAGATAACTCTTGACGATGACTTCATCGTCCCGGACAGTATGGATGATGTGGATCAGATTATTTTAAGTTCCGGCGACATTACCATTGATTCCGTAAAAGCCCAGACAGAGCGTGTCGTGGTCCGGGGCAAGCTGGACTTTATGATTCTCTACCGGGGAGCGGATGGAGGGCTTCAGACCCTTTCAGGAAGTATTAACTTTGAGGAACCCATCAATGTGCCCGGACTGGATGAAAAAGATTATGTCCAGCTGGGGTGGGAGCTTGAGGATTTAAACGCTGGGATCATTAATTCCAGGAAGCTGAGCGTAAAGGCAATTGTATCGCTTAAGGTGAAAGTGGAAACTGCCTGCGATATAAACCCTGCCGTGGAAGTGGACACGGGAGGCCCGGCATCAGATGTACCTGTGGTGGAAACCCTCCGCCGCAATATGGATGTGGCATCCATTGTCCTCCGCCACAAGGATACGTTCCGGATCAAGGATACCATTACCCTGTCAGGGAACAAGCCAAACATTGACCATATTTTATGGACTGAAATGAAGTTAAGAGGTGTCTCCATCAGACCCATGGATGGAAAGATGATGCTTGACGGGGAACTTATGGTATTTGTCATTTATCAGGGAGAAGGGGAAGGCGCTCCAATCCAGTGGGTGGAGGAAAGCATTCCGTTTTCAGGGGAATTGGATGTTCCGGATATGACCGAGGATATGGTTCCTTTGGTTACAGTCCATATAATCCATAAGGATATAGAGGCAAAGCCTGATTCTGACGGCGAGATGCGGGAAATGGATGTGGATTCGGTTCTAGAGCTGGATATGAAGCTATACAGGGAAGAAAATATGGAACTGCTCAGCGACTTATATTCCACCAACCGGGAGCTGACGCTGCAGACAGAGGAAGCCTATTTTGATAAGATCCTGACGAAAAATATGAGCAGGTGCAAGATTGTAGAAAAGGTCAGCCTCGATCAGGCGGACCGGGTCCTTCAGATATGTCACAGTGAAGGAACTGTTAAAATCGATGACACGGAAATCAAGGAGGACGGACTTCATGTGGAGGGTGTTTTAGAGGTACAGATCCTTTATATGGCCTCTGACGATGCACAGCCCATTCAGTCCACTGTGGAGGATATCCCCTTCCATTTCATGATTGAGGCTCCGGGAATCAATGAGCAGACGGTTTGTCAGCTGAATTCAGGCTTAGAGCAGCTTAGTGCCGTTATGATGGGCGGAGGAACCATTGAAGTAAAAGCGACCATTTCCCTTGACTTACTGGCCCTGCAGCCGGTCCGCGAGCAGATCATCACAAATGCGTCGGAAGCGCCTATGGATTTAAATAGATTACAGAAGCTTCCAGGAATCGTGGGATATATCGTGCAGCCTGGGGATTCCCTCTGGAATGTTGCCAAAAAATTCCATACGACCATTGATACCATCATAGCGACCAACGGATTGACGGATAAATCCGTAAGACCGGGCGACCGGCTGATTCTTGTAAAGGAATTGGCATAATTTACTTTTTTAGTCAAGCATTTCTTTCATTGAAGTGCCAGGCAGAAGGAGTTTCTTTTGCCTGGCACATTTGTTTACACTTTTGAATGATTTTTTTAAAATAGGGAATGATAAAGATTACTATTCACATATCAGCTTGCCCTGTTATATAATATACTATAGCTGAGCTATAGCTTCAACCATCGACGGCGCCTAAACGCATCCAGCTGGTGCTTAAGATAGATGACAGGTTACCCTGGACGGTAGTGACGTGATTGCAAGGCGTTATTACCGTTTACATACCCTGAATTTCCCTATACCGGAGAATAAAGAACATGAACTATACCTATATTTTAAGATGTGCAGATAATACCCTATACTGCGGCTGGACAAACCATTTAGAGAAACGTTTAATAGCCCACAACCAGGGAAAAGGAGCCAAATACACAAAAGCCCGCAGACCTGTGGTTCTGGCCTACTGGGAGGAGTTTTCCACAAAGGAAGAGGCTATGCGGAGGGAAGCCGCCATTAAAAAGCTTACCAGGAAGGACAAGTTAAAACTGATGGGAGAAATAGTATAAGAAAAACCGTCAAGGCCGCGAGTGTGCGGGACTGACGGTTTTCCGGCGTTATGCAACAAAGTGGTACATCAAAATATAATGGCATAAGCTTCCGCCCATGACAAAGAGGTGGAAGATCTCATGGGATCCAAAGCTTTTATGCCTGGCATTGAAAAGAGGAAGCTTTAAGGCATAGATGATGCCGCCTATGGTATAGATGATGCCTCCGGCAAGCAGCCAGAGAAACCCGGCAGGAGAAAGGGTCTCCGTAATCTTGGAGAATGCCAGAACGCATACCCAGCCCATGGCAATGTAGAGACTGGACGAAAACCATTTGGGGCACATAATAAAGCAGGCTTTTATGACAATTCCCGAAATGGCAATGCCCCAAACCAGAGACAGCAGGCTCCAGCCGGTCTTATCTCCCAGAACGATCAGGCAGATTGGCGTGTACGTTCCTGCAATCAGGATGAAAATCATCATATGATCTATCTTTTTCAGCAGTCGGTTGATTTTCGGTGAGATATCAAGAGTATGGTAGATGGTGCTGGCCGCGTAGAGAAAGACCATACTGATGATAAAAACCGTTAAGGCGGCCAGATGGAGCCTTCCGTCGGAAGAAGCCTTAAGAAGCAGTGGTGTTGCGGCAATAAGCGCCAGTACCATGGCGATAAAATGAGTGATGGCACTGACCGGATCTTTAATCTTAATTTTCATGGAAACCCTCCTTGTAGAAAGTAAAAGCTTTTAACATAGTAATCAATACTATGTATTGTATTTTTACTTACTATACACTCTTGGGGAAAAAAATGCAACTGTTTTTTAAAGATAAATGATAAAAAGGGGTTTGCCATAATTGGAATAATAAAATATAATGAATAGATAAAAATGAAATTTATAAAAAGGAAGGTATAACCGCCCTATGAATCAGACGATTAAAGAACTTATGGAAAGAAAATCTGTCCGGGTATATGAGGACCGGGCTATTGAACCGGAGAAAAAGGCGGCTATTATAGAAGCGGCTCTTCAGGCGCCTACGGCCGGAAACATGACCCTGTATTCCATCATTGATGTGACGGACCAGGAGCGGAAGGAAACCTTATCAATGACCTGCGATAACCAGCCATTTATCGCAAAGGCGCCTTTGGTGCTGGTTTTTGTTGCAGATTACCAGAGATGGTATGAGCTGTTCTGCCATTATGAAGAAGAGGTCCGCCAACCCGGAATGGGAGATCTTTTGCTGGCCTGTGATGATGCCCTTATCGCAGCCCAGAATGCGGTTGTGGCAGCAGAATCCCTGGGCATTGGTTCCTGCTACATTGGGGATATTATGGAGCAGTATGAAACCCACAGAGACTTATTCGGTCTTCCAAAGTATGCGGTACCAGCGGCAATGGTGGTCTTTGGATATCCGTCCATGCAGCAGCAGGAGAGGAAAAAACCGGAAAGGCTTAAGCCTGAGGCTGTGGTGTTTGAGAATTCCTACCGCCGTTTAAGTCCCGGGGAATTTTCCCAGGAGCTAATAAAGGTCCAGGGCAGAGAAGAGGATTTTGAGCGCTGGGTAAAGGCTTTTTGCAAACGCAAATGGAATTCCGATTTCAGCGCTGAGATGAGCCGGTCCGTGGAGGCTATGATGGCTGCATGGAAAAAAGAGGAGTAAAGCGCAGATATGGATCTTAACATATTATACGAAGATGAAGAGATACTGGTGGTGGAAAAACCAGTTGGAATAGAATCCCAATCCGCAAGGTCCTTTGACCCGGATATGGTCAGTGAGGTAAAGAAACATATCAACACGTTATCCCCAAAGCAAGGGGAGCCTTATGTGGGAGTTATCCACAGACTGGATAAGCCGGTTGGAGGCGTCATGGTGTATGCAAAAACCAAAGGAGCCGCAGAGTCTTTAAGCAGGCAGGTATCCCAGCATCAAATGGAGAAAATCTATTATGCAGTGGTTTGTGGAAAACCTGTGGAAAACTTTGGTGCCTACGTGGATTATTTGTGGAAGGATGGAAAAAATAATTGTTCTAAAATTGTGGATAAGGGGATAAAAGGTGCAAAACTCGCAGAGCTCCATTATCAGGTTGTGGAAAACAGAAACATAGGGAATGAGGAATGCAGTCTGGTAAAGATCACGTTAAAAACCGGACGCCACCATCAGATCCGGGTGCAGATGGCGGGTCACGGCACACCCCTGTGGGGCGACCGGAAGTATAATCCCAATGTTCATAGAGGAGCTGCCAGCGGAAATGTAGCATTGTTTGCTTACAGCTTATCTTTTTCCCATCCGGTCACAAAGAAATGGATGAATTTTTCAGTGAAGCCCAAGGGAGAAATCTTTGAGATGTTTTCATTGCCGGAAATGGCATAAAGAAGGAATTTTTTACTAAACAAATTTCGCATATTTTCTTTCCATACGGCTCATAATAGTGATTGTACAAAAGAAGTACAAATCAGAAACAGGTGAGTCCATGGTGAAACCGAGCAGGAAACTGAAGAAAACATTATTAATATTGGGAGTTACAGGGGCAGTGTATTTATGTTTTCGCTATCTGCTGCCCCTCGTAATTCCCTTTTTGATTGCATATGTATTTGCCCTCTCCCTTCGGCCTTCGGCCCTTTGGATAGAGAAAAAGACCCGCTTTATTGTAAAAGGAAAGGTGATATCCATTCCCCTGGCTGTCATCGGCGGTATTGAGGTCATACTTTTCATGATTGCCTTTGGAGTCCTTCTTTATGTGGGGGGAAGAAAGTTGTTTTTGGAAGCCAGGCTTTTGCTTCAAAATCTTCCAGCCATCCTGGAAGGCATGGACCATTGGCTCATGGATAACTGTTCCTTTGCGGAACGGTTTTTAAAGCTGCCTGACGGATATGCGGTAGAAATAGTAAGAGATATTATAGCGGGAGGACAAACTGCCATAAAAAGCAGGATCATGCCCTTTCTTATGTTGAATTCTATGACCATTATGAAATGGATTGTCCAGGCAACGGTAATCATCATCATATTGCTTATTGCCACGGTACTGTCCCTTCAGGAAATGGATGACATCCGGCAAAGGCGGGACAATTCCATGTTCTGCTTTGAATATGCCATGCTGGGGAGACGGCTTGCGACGGTTGGAAGCGCCTGGCTAAAGACTCAGGGGGCTATCATGCTGTTTACCATGGTGGTGTGTTCCATAGGGTTGTTTTTCCTGGGAAATCCCTATTTTATTTTATTTGGAATCGGGATCGGGCTTTTGGATGCACTTCCGATTTTCGGCACCGGTACGGTGTTCATTCCGTGGGCCCTTTTCTCCATGATCGATAAAAACTGGAAATATGGAATCGGGCTGATCGTCATTTACGTGATCTGTTATTTTTTAAGAGAGATCCTGGAGGCCAAGATCATGGGAGGAAAGGTCGGCCTTACACCTTTGGAAACCCTTGCTTCCATGTACGTAGGGCTTCAGCTCTTCGGGCTTTTAGGATTTATACTAGGTCCGATCGGATTATTGATTGTGGAAGATATTGTGGAGGTGTATGAGTTCTGGTGCTATCATGACGGAAAGGAAACGGCAGATCCAGAGGAATGAGATAATTTCATAATTTGGCAGACAACGCCGGACCCTCTTGACAAACATTTGCAAATAACGTAAAATCAACCATACAATCTTTTTTATAATGAAGCAATAAGACGTTGAAGAGGACCAGTAGGTGATGATGTATCCCAGAGAGAAGGCCGATTGCTGGAAGGCCTTTATACCCCTCATGACCCAACCTACCTCGGAGTCCCGCAGCAAACTGCGGCGCAGTTCCTGCGTTAACGGATAAAAAGTGAGTCATGGCATTACCCATGGCTAAATTGGGTGGCACCGCCGAGCTGTTCGGTCCCTTTTATAGGGAACGAATGGCTCTTTTTAATTTTATGAAAACACCCGTTCTGTAGGTATCCCCCTTGCCCATAAATATGGAAGGGGAAGAAGAAACATCCTACGGGTTTCCCTTGATGTCCAAAGAGCGTGGACAAGGAGATGAAAGGAGATTTGTTATGGCAAAGGACAAGAAATTAGTAGAAGCGATCACATCCATGGATGTGGATTTCGCCCAGTGGTACACAGACGTTGTAAAGAAAGCGGAGTTAATTGATTATTCCAGCGTAAAAGGCTGCATGGCCATTAAACCGGCGGGGTATGCCATTTGGGAAAACATTCAGAGCGAGCTTGACAGACGGTTTAAGGAAACAGGGGTTGAAAATGTTTACATGCCTATGTTTATTCCGGAGAGTCTTCTTCAAAAGGAGAAGGACCATGTAGCGGGATTTGCTCCTGAGGTTGCCTGGGTAACCCACGGAGGTTTGGAGCCGCTGCAGGAAAGGCTTTGCGTAAGGCCTACTTCTGAAACCCTGTTCTGTGATTTTTATTCCAGAGAGATCCAGTCCTACCGGGATTTACCGAAGCTTTATAATCAGTGGTGTTCTGTGGTACGCTGGGAGAAGACCACAAGGCCGTTTTTACGTTCCAGAGAGTTTTTATGGCAGGAAGGCCATACAGCTCATGCAACGGCTGAAGAGGCGGAAGAGAGAACAGAGCAGATGCTTCATTTATATGCGGATTTCTGTGAGGAAGTCCTTGCAATGCCTGTTATCCGGGGCCAGAAGACCGATAAGGAGAAATTTGCGGGAGCAGAGGCAACATATACCATTGAGGCTTTGATGCATGACGGTAAGGCGCTTCAGTCAGGAACCAGCCATAACTTTGGAAACGGATTTGCAAAGGCCTTTGAGATCCAGTATTCTGATAAGGAAAATAAGCTCCAGTATGTACATCAGACCTCATGGGGCATGACCACCAGGATGATAGGCGCTATCATCATGGTTCATGGCGACGACAGCGGTCTTGTACTTCCTCCAAGGATCGCTCCGACCCAGGTGATCATCGTACCCGTTCAGCAGCAGAAGGAAGGCGTTCTTGATAAAGCTTATGAGTTAAAAGAAGTTCTTTCTAATTATAAAGTAAAGGTTGACGATTCCGATAAGAGCCCGGGCTGGAAGTTCAGCGAATCAGAGATGCGGGGCATTCCGGTTCGTGTGGAAATCGGTCCGAGAGATATTTCAGAAAACCAGGCAGTTTTGGTACGCCGTGATACCCATGAGAAGATCACGGTATCCTTAGATGAGTTAAATGCAAAGGTAGGCGAGCTTCTGGAAGCCATTCAGAAGGATATGCTGGAACGAGCCAGAATTCACCGGGACAGCCATACGTATGAGGCAACGGATATGGATACCTTTGTTAAAACTGTGGAGGAAAAGCCGGGCTTTGTAAAAGCCATGTGGTGCGGTTCCCAGGAATGCGAGGATAAAATCAAGGAGATTACAGGAGCAACATCCCGTTGTATGCCCTTTAAGCAGGAAACACTGGCCGATACCTGCGTATGCTGCGGAAAGCCCGCGGTAAAAATGGTTTACTGGGGCAGAGCTTATTAAAAACAGCAGGACAGAAAAACCAGGAGGTAAAAGAAGTGATAAAGATTCAGGTTCCGGAGGCGGCAAGGAAGATCATCGAACAACTGAATACCAGCGGCTTTGAAGCCTATGTGGTGGGAGGCTGCGTGAGAGACAGTCTGTTAGGCCGGCAGCCGGAAGACTGGGATATCACGACCTCAGCGAAGCCGGAACAAGTAAAGGAAATTTTTAATAGAACGGTTGATACGGGAATCCAGCACGGCACGGTTACGGTACTTATTGACCATGAAGGATATGAAGTGACCACTTACCGCATAGACGGAGAGTATGAGGATGGACGCCATCCGAAATCCGTGGAATTTACGGGAAGCTTGCTGGAGGACTTAAAACGCCGGGATTTTACCATTAATGCCATGGCATACAGCGACCGGGAGGGGCTGGTGGATGCATTTGACGGGGTAAAGGATTTGGAGAGCCGGGTCATCCGCTGCGTGGGAAACGCCCTGGACCGGTTTACTGAGGATGCTTTAAGAATTCTCAGGGCCATCCGTTTTTCCGCCCAGCTGGACTTTGACATGGAAGGGGAGACAAGGGCGGCAATTTCTGTCATCGCCCCCAACATGGCTAAGGTCAGTAAGGAACGGATCCAGGTGGAGCTCACGAAGCTCCTCCTTTCCGATCATCCCGGAAGGCTTAAGGATGTATATGAAAACGGGATCGGCCCTTATATTTCAGAGCATTTTGAGGCTGCAGGAAAGCGGCTTTTTGAAGCGGAGAGAATCGTCGGGCTGCCACTTAAAAAACACATGCGCTGGTCTGGCTTTTTAAGGCAGGAGGAACCTGAGGATGCGGTAAGGATCCTTAGGGAGTTAAAGCTGGATAATGAGACCATCCAACAGACAAAGACCCTGGTCAGCCTGTGGAAAACGGAGATCCCCGTTCATAAGCCGGCCATCAGGCAGGTCATGAGCGGTCTTTCCCCGGAGCTTTTTAAGGATCTTCTGTGCTTCCAGAAGGTATTCTTCCAACCACCAGATAATACCCGGTTAAAAATGGTTGAGCAGTATTCGGAGGAAATCTTAAGGGATGGGGAGTGTGTCCGCTTAAAGGACATGGCCGTTACGGGCAGGGAATTGATCGATGCGGGCATGAAGCCGGGGCCTGAGATGGGAGCAGTCTTAAACTATCTCTTCCAGATGGTCCTGGAACAGCCGGAATGCAATAACAGGGAATATTTGATGAAATCAGCCGAACATTTATTAAAGGAACAAGGATAAGGCACGTATAACTTTCTACCGGATTTTGCATATTTTTTTCCACCTCTTCATACCCTAGAAGTAGCTGATTAGCTAAGAGTTGGAGGGGTGGTTGTGAACGAGAAATACACAGAGGTGCTTTCGCAGTATGAGCTTGAAATTCTGGATGTGAAACGCGGCCGGGGCGCCTGGCTGTGTGAGACAAATCAGGGGCTTAAACTGCTTCGGGAATATAAAGGAACCTTAAAGCGCCTGGAATTTGAAGATCAGGTATTTTCACAGATGAAAGAATCCTGCCGCTTAAAAGTGGATCGTTACGTCAGGAATAAAGATGGTGAACTTCTCTCCAGTGCCGAGGATGGAACCCGGTGGATCGTTAAAGACTGGTATTCGGACCGGGAATGTAATTTAAAGGATAGCAAAGAGGTATTATGTGCCATCGAACAAATTGCTTCTTTACATAAAGTGCTGCGGCGGATCGATTTTAGAGAGGAATGGAATCTGGGATCCATTTTGGTACAACAGCCGGCTGAGGAAATGGAACGCCACAACAGGGAGCTGGTGCGTGCACGCACGTTTATCCGGAATAAAAGAAAAAAGTCTGAGTTTGAGCTATGTGTCATGGGGAATTATGATGTATTTTTCGAACAGGCCATGGATGCCTGCAAAGGGATGGCAGGCTTTTATGAAAACCGGGAGAACGAAGAGGTGTATTTGTGTCATGGGGATCTGAATCAGCACCACGTCCTGATGTGCTTTCATGATGTGGCTATCGTAGAATTCAACCGCATGCACTTGGGGCTGCAGATGGAAGACCTGTATCATTTCATGCGCAAGGCCATGGAAAAACATGACTGGAATTTGAAGCTTGGTATGGCCATGCTGGAAACCTATACAAAGATTCTCCCTCTTTCGGATGCAGACAGGATATGCCTTTATTATTTGTTTTTATATCCTGAAAAATACTGGAAGCAGATCAACTTTTATTATAATGCCAACAAAGCCTGGATTCCCGCACGGAATATTGAAAAGCTAAAGGATTTAGAGATTCAGCAGCCCATGCGGAATCTTTTCCTGTCACGAATTCAAAGTTGAAGGAAAAGCGTCTTTCAATCTGGAAATTATGAATCAAGCGGATATGCCTGTATATCCAGTTGATTCAATCAGGATACGAAATAATGGAAATACGCTTTTCTTTTACCATGTTATGATTTATAATAACCATAACAGAAAAGGAGGGAAAGGAGTATTTTGCTTATGAAAGATTACAGGAGTATTTATGAGGAATGGCTTTTAAATCCATATTTTGACGAGGCGACAAAGGAAGAACTCCGGAGGATCGCTGATGATGAGAATGAGATTAAGGAGCGTTTCTATCAGGATCTGGAATTTGGAACCGCCGGCTTAAGAGGCATTATCGGCGCTGGAATAAACCGGATGAATATCTATGTAGTGAGAAAAGCGACCCAGGGCCTTGCAAATTATATCATAAGCCAGGGCGGTGCCGACAAGGGCGTGGCTATTGCCTATGACTCCAGGCATATGTCTCCGGAGTTTGCAGAGGAAGCGGCGCTTACGTTGGCTGCCAATGGGATAAAAGCATATAAATTCGAATCTTTGCGTCCGACGCCGGAGCTTTCTTTTGCTGTAAGAGAGTTAGGCTGTATTGCCGGCATCAATATTACGGCCAGCCATAACCCTCCGGAATATAACGGATACAAGGTGTACTGGGAGGATGGTGCCCAGTTTACTCCGCCTCATGATAAAGGGGTGACTGCAGAGGTTTTAAATATCACGGATATTTCAACGGTTAAGACGACTACTGTGGAAGCTGCGAAGGAATCAGGAAAATATGAAATCATCGGAACTGCTCTGGATGATAAATACATAGCTCACGTAAAGGCCCAGGTAGTAAACCAGGGTGCCATTGACCAGATGCAGGATGATATTAAAATTGTTTATTCCCCTCTCCATGGTACAGGCAATCTTCCCGCAAGAAGAGCGTTAAAGGAAATCGGATTTACCCATGTATATGTGGTTCCTGAACAGGAACTGCCGGATGGGGAATTTCCCACAGTCAGCTATCCCAATCCAGAGGCCGAGGAAGCTTTTGAACTGGGCCTTGCCCTTGCAAAGGAAAAGGATGCGGATCTGGTTCTGGCAACGGACCCGGATGCTGACCGTCTTGGGGTGTATGTAAAGGATGAGAAATCCGGCGGGTACATCCCCTTGACCGGCAACATGTCCGGTTCTCTTCTGTGCGAGTATGTATTGAGCCAGAAGAAGGAAAGAGGGGCGATCCCCGCAGATGGACAGGTTATCAAATCCATTGTTACCACCAATCTGGTGGATGCGGTAGCCAAGGCTTATGGCTGTGAGCTTATTGAGGTTTTAACCGGCTTTAAATACATCGGCCAGCAGATTTTAAAGGAAGAGGCCACCGGATACGGAACCTATATGTTTGGTTTGGAAGAAAGCTACGGCTGTCTGATCGGAACCTATGCCCGAGATAAGGATGCCATTTCCGCAACAGCCGCCTTGTGTGAGGCCGCGGCTTATTATAAGACAAAGGGCATGACCTTGTGGGATGCCATGATTGCCATGTATGAGAAATACGGCTATTATAAAGATGCAGTAAAAGCCATCGGCTTAAAGGGCATTGAGGGCCAGGAAAAGATCCGGGCGATCATGGAGACCATGCGCAAGGAGACCCCAACGGCTGTTGGCGGGTATAACGTCCTTTCTGCAAGGGATTATAAGCTTGACACCGTGAAGGATATGAGTACCGGAGAAACCAAACCTACCGGGCTTCCCCAGTCCGATGTACTTTATTACGACTTAACTGAGGATGCATGGCTGTGTGTAAGGCCTTCTGGAACGGAACCGAAAATTAAATTTTACTATGGCGTTAAGGGTGATTCCATGGCTGATGCGGATGAGCGGTCCGCAAGACTTGGAGAGGCTGTCATGGCTATGGTGGATAAGATGATGTAGGGATTTTAGATAGAATAAAGACGGGGCCTGGCTTTTGACCAGGCTCCGTCTTTATATTTGTATGCTATGACTTTTTGTATTTTTTGGAATATTCCTTTAATTCCCTTAAGGCTTCCCCGAACATCCGGGATGAAGCGGTAGGGTTCCGGCGGAGGATGCCCTTTCGGTAAGAGGTCAGGCGTCCGGTCAGCTTTTCTTTGGTTTCCGTCAGAGACTGAAGGCGTTCTACCAAAGTGGATTCTTTTAAAGCGATGGCAGTCTCGGCCTTCAAAGAAGAAATCTTTACCATGGTTTCGTCTTTAAAGCTGGCAGCCTTCTGCATGGTCTCGGTTTTTATATCGGACATCTTTTGGGCAGTTTCCGCTTTTAACAGAGCGATCTGCACTTGCACTTCCTCCAGCTCTGACTTTAATTTTGTCATGGATTCCAGGATTCGTCCAAGATCTAATGCCTCCTTGGTGGAGCGTATGGCATCGGCGACAAAAACGATGCCGACCGCAGTCACAAGGAGGATGCACGCCGTCCCGTTCAGGCGAAGGACCAGCCATTCTAAAGGCCGGTGAATAACTTCCGTCAGCAAAAGGGTAAGAAATCCCCAGGCAATGGAGTTGGTAAGACAGACATATCCGTTTAAATTAAAGGGATTGTTGCTGTAATCCCAGTATTTCATCTTAAACAGGCGCTCCATGAAATAACCGGTCACGTATTCCAGAGCGGAAGCGCCAGCCATGCCAAAAAGAAACACCAGGAACAGATTGCCCTTTACAGGCAGGGACAGCCACAGCATAATAATTGCCCCGCTTCCGTAGAGGGGAAGAAGGGGAAGTCTGAGAAAACCGCGGTTCACTAAATGAAGGCTTCTTACGGAAACATAAGTGGATTCGATGATCCATCCGATAAAGCAATATATGAAGAAAAACAGCAGCCATTGATACCAAGTATACAAGTACATAGACATAACCCTTCCCTAGAAATTTCTTGTTGGGTTTATCATAAACGTTTTTGTCATTTTTTGCAACCTTTGCTTGCCTTAATTGCGTCAGTCATGTAGAATTATGATGTTTCGTATTTGGACTTTTAAACGAATTCATAAAGGAGTTTTTCAATGAGCATATTAAACGTAGAACATCTGACGCATGGATTTGGAGACCGTGCTATATTCCAGGATGTATCCTTCCGCCTGTTAAAGGGAGAGCACATAGGCATGATCGGAGCCAATGGGGAAGGAAAATCCTCATTTATGAATATAATAACTGGAAAATTACAGCCGGACGAAGGAAAGGTGGAGTGGGCCAAACGGGTTCGAGTCGGTTATCTGGACCAGCATACGGTGCTGGAAAAAGGGATGACCATCCGGGACGTGCTAAAAAGTGCCTTTGCATTCCTGTTCCAGATGGAAGAGCAGATGAATGAGATCTGTGACAAAATGGGGGAGGCTGATGAGGAAACCATGACCTCTATGATGGAGGAACTTGGGACCATTCAGGACCTTCTCATGGCCCATGATTTTTATATTATCGATTCAAAGGTAGAGGAAGTGGCCAGGGCATTAGGTTTAAGCGATATGGGCTTAGATAAGGATGTAACGGAATTAAGCGGAGGCCAGAGGACCAAAATTCTGTTGGGAAAGCTATTACTGGAGAAGCCGGATATCCTTCTTCTCGATGAGCCGACGAACTATCTGGATGAACAACATATTGAATGGCTGAAGCGTTATCTTCAGGAATATGAAAATGCATTTATCCTGATTTCCCATGATATTCCGTTCTTAAACAGCGTGGTCAATATCATATACCATATGGAAAACCAGAACCTGGACCGTTACGTAGGAGACTATGAAAAATTCCAGGAAGTATATGCGGTGAAACGGGCGCAGCTGGAGTCGGCTTATAAGCGCCAGCAGCAGGAGATCGCGGAGCTGGAGGATTTTGTGGCCCGCAACAAGGCACGCGTGTCCACAAGGAACATGGCCATGTCCAGACAAAAGAAGCTGGATAAAATGGAAGTCATTGAGCTTGCAAGGGATAAGCCAAAGCCGGAGTTTCATTTCATGGAAGCCCGCACAGCCGGAAAATATATTTTTGAAACCACAGATATGGTCATCGGCTATGAGGAGCCTTTGTCAAGCCCACTGAATCTTTCCATGGAACGGGGGGAAAAGGTGGTTTTATCAGGCGCAAACGGCATCGGAAAAACCACTTTGTTAAAGAGCATCCTGGGGATTGTGCCGTCCTTACAGGGAAATGTGGAGCTTGGAGATTATCTTTCCATCGGATACTTTGAACAGGAGATGGCTCCCGGAAATACCACCACCTGCATCGAGGAGATCTGGAAGGAGTTCCCTTCCTATACCCAGTACCAGGTCCGGTCGGCCCTTGCCAAATGCGGACTGACCACCAATCACATTGAGAGCCAGGTCCGGGTACTCAGCGGCGGGGAGCAGGCAAAGGTCAGACTATGCAAACTGATTAACCGGGAAACCAATGTTCTTCTTTTGGACGAGCCAACGAACCACCTGGATGCAGAGGCAAAAGAAGAGTTAAAGAGAGCCTTAAAGGAGTATAAGGGAAGTATTCTTTTAATCTGTCATGAACCGGAATTTTACGAAGGGATTGCAACCAGAGTAATAGACTGCAGAGAATGGGCGCTTAAATTATCCTGATAAAGAAATAAAAAAATTGGGGTCTGGCTTCCTTAGGGAACCGGGCCTCAATTCAAAGTATTGCGATTGGGATTGGTAGGTATAATAAAATTAGAAAATATTCTTTTAGGGGGGCCGGACGGCTCTCGCCGTCCGGTATGAGTATGAAAAAGCTTTGTGATTTCAAGTAAGTTACTTGAAACAAAAGGCCCGTTATCCTTTCAGATAACGTACTATTAGTATACGTAGAAAATGTGACTAAAATGTGTACCATATATTAAAAAAAAATAAACATCATAAAAATTAAAAAAAACCTTTAAAATCCTAGGGTTATTGTATATAATAAGATAGATACTGTGACTTCATTTACGAATTAGACATAATTTTGAAGATAAAGAAGCCCTGGGAACAGGATACAGCGAACAGGAGGAAGCAAGATGATGATGTCCAATGATATTGGAATCGATTTAGGTACAGCAAGCATACTGGTCTATATTAAGGGAAAGGGTGTTGTATTAAAGGAACCTTCCGTTGTAGCCATTGACCGTGACACCAATAAAATCAAAGCCATTGGAGAGGAAGCCAGACTGATGATCGGAAGAACGCCGGGCAACATTGTGGCGGTAAGACCTCTTCGCCAAGGAGTTATTTCTGATTATACCGTGACGGAGAAAATGCTGAAGTATTTTATTAACAAGGCGGTTGGTAAAAAGACCCTGAGAAAGCCAAGGATCAGCGTCTGCATCCCAAGCGGCGCCACTGAGGTGGAGAAAAAAGCGGTAGAAGATGCGACCTACCAGGCAGGTGCCAGAGAGGTAGCGATCATTGAGGAGCCGGTGGCAGCAGCTATTGGCGCAGGAATCGACATTTCAAAGGCCTGCGGAAACATGATCGTTGATATTGGCGGAGGAACCTCTGATATCGCCGTTATTTCCTTGGGAGGTACGGTAGTGAGCACCTCCATCAAGGTTGCAGGAGATGATTTTGATGAAGCCCTTGTCCGTTACATGCGAAAGAAACATAACCTTTTGATCGGTGAGAGAACGGCTGAGGAAATCAAGATCAACATCGGAGCGGCATACAGAAGGCCAGAGGTTCTGACCATGGAAGTTCGTGGACGTAATCTGGTTACCGGTCTTCCAAAGACTATTGTTGTAACTTCCGATGAGACTTTGGATGCATTAAAAGAACCGGCCATGCAGATCGTAGATGCGGTTCATAACGTGCTGGAGCGAACTCCACCGGAACTGGCAGCCGATATTTTTGACCGGGGGATCGTGCTTACCGGAGGCGGTTCTCTCTTAAGCGGCCTGGATGCCCTGATCGAGGAAAAGACGGGAATCACCACCATGATAGCGGAGGATCCGCTGACTGCAGTAGCCATTGGAACAGGAAAATTCATTGAATTCATGCATGGCGGAAATAATAAAACAGAATTTTAAACAAAAGACAGGGCTGATAGAAATATCAATCCTGCCTAACGTTGACAGGACTGCTTTGGAACGACCCTGGCGGCATCGCAAGATTCCGGTGGGGCTGGTTTTACGGCAGTCCGCTTGTATTTGTGCGTGCAGCGAGCCGGGTGAAGATGCTTATATCTTCCTTCGGCGGCTGCCGCGATAACGATAAAAAATTTGTAAATCGTGTTTTTTATCGTTTACGGGAGGAACCATGGCAACAGTCTGCGGATTTGTAGAGAAAATTAAATACAGGAACGAGGACAACGGCTATACGGTCTTAAGTCTCGTGGAGGCGGGAGAGGAGTATACCCTTGTGGGAAGCTTCCACTACATAAGCGAGGGAGAAATGATCGAGGCTGTGGGTTCCATGACCGAGCATCCGGTTTATGGGGAGCAGATGACCGTAGAGAGCTATGAGATCAAAGCCCCGGAGGATACTGCGGCCATGGAACGGTACCTGGGATCTGGGGCCGTCAAGGGAATCGGGGCAGCTCTGGCTGCCAGGATCGTCCGGCGTTTTAAAGCTGATACCTTCCGCATCATGGAAGAGGAGCCGGAACGGCTTTCCGAGGTGAAGGGAGTCAGCGAAAAGATGGCCATGTCCATTTCTCAGCAGGTTGAGGAGAAAAAGGAGATGCGCCAGGCCATGATGTTCCTTCAGGAGTATGGAATTACCATGAACCTGGCGGTGAAGATCTATCAGGAGTACGGTCCCAGGCTTTACAGCGTGTTAAAGGAAAACCCTTACCAGCTGGCGGATGATATTCCCGGCGTAGGGTTTAAAATGGCGGATGAAATTGCCAGAAAAGCAGGAATTTTCACGGATTCGGATTTCCGCATCAAATGCGGGGTGTTGTACACCCTGCTCCAGGCTACTGCAAACGGACACACTTTTTTGCCGGAGGAAGAGCTGTTATCCCAGGCTTCGGAGCTTCTTAAAATAGAACCCTCTTTTATCGAAAAACATTTGATGGATATGCAGCTGGATAAACGCCTTGTCATCCGGGAGTCAGAAGGAAAACGGATTGTTTACGCCTCCCAGTACTATTACATGGAACTGAATGTGGCGAAGATGCTTCATGACTTAAATATCAGGGGAAAGATGTCGGAAGAGGAGATCAGGACCCCGCTTCTTAAGCTTCAAAAAGAAGAGCAGATTGAACTGGATGAAAAGCAGGTCCAGGCGGTGGTGGAAGCGGTAAACAGCGGGCTTCTCATCATCACCGGAGGCCCGGGTACCGGTAAGACGACCACCATCAACACCATCATACGCTTCTTTGAAAGTCAGGAGATGGAAATTCTTCTTGCGGCTCCCACCGGCAGGGCGGCAAAGAGGATGACGGAAGCCACCGGGTATGAGGCGAGAACCATTCACCGGTTGTTAGAGCTGACCGGAGTTCCGAGTGATGACCGTTCCATGGGAATGCATTTTGAGAGAAATGAAGAAAATCCCCTGGATGCCGACGCGGTAATCATTGATGAAACCTCCATGGTGGATATCCATTTGATGCAGTCTCTGTTAAAGGCAATCAATCCGGGGACAAGACTTATCCTTGTGGGGGATGTGAATCAGCTCCCCAGCGTTGGTCCCGGTAACGTACTTCGGGACATGATTGATTCCGGAAGCTTTAACGTGGTTATGCTGACTAAGATTTTCCGTCAGGCCACCCAAAGTGATATTGTGGTCAATGCCCATAAGATCAACAGGGGTGAGCAGGTTCCCCTGGGGAAAAAGAGCAATGATTTTCTCTTTATAAAGAGAGATGACCCTAATGCGATCATCAATGCCATGATCACACTGGTTCAGGATAAGCTGCCCGGTTATGTCCATGCTAAGACCTATGATATTCAGATCATGACACCCATGAGAAAAGGGGCCATCGGCGTAGAACGGCTGAATGGCATTTTACAGGAATATCTAAATCCCCCTGGAGAAGGAAAGGCTGAGAAGGAAGCAACCGGAGTCACTTACCGGGTGGGTGATAAGGTCATGCAGATCAAGAACAATTATAACATTGAGTGGGAGGTCCGCAACAAGTACGGGATTCCCATGGACAAGGGTACGGGTGTTTACAATGGGGATATGGGAATTATCCGGGAGATCAACACCTTTGCCGAGCTGGTGACTGTAGAATTCGACGAGGGGCGCATGGTGGACTACAGCTTCAAACAGCTGGAGGAGCTGGAGCTTGCCTATGCCATTACCATTCACAAATCCCAGGGAAGCGAATATCCGGCAGTAGTCATCCCTGTTTTTTCCGGTCCCAGGATGCTTATGACCAGGAATCTGATTTATACCGCGGTGACCCGCGCAAAATCCTGTGTCTGCCTGGTGGGAATGCCGGAAATCTTCGGGGGAATGGTGGACAATGAAATGGAGCAGCGGAGATATTCGGGTTTAAAAGACCGGATCTGCGAAATCAGCCAATTATCTTAAGCGAGAGAAACACGATCTGCGTGTTTTTCCCGTTTTCGCGGTGGCCGCCGGGTGAACATGCTGTTATGTTCGTTCGGCCCGTCACTTGAGTAAATTCTTTGGGCAGGCATGCTTTGCATGGGTCTGCCATCTTATAATTCTGTTATTTCTTTTGCTTCTATTCTTTTTAAGGAGAATCGTTTGATATGTACCCATCTTTTTTTATTGATCTGTTATTTCCCAGACGGTGCCCGGTCTGTGACGGGATCGTCATGCCAAAGGGCAGGCTGATCTGTCCGGAATGTGTTAAAAAATTATCATTTGTCAAGAACCCTGTATGTAAAAAATGCGGAAAAGAGGTCATAAGTACTGATATAGAATATTGCCTTGACTGTGTCAGACATAAGCGCACCTTTGAACATGGCAGGGCTCTTATAAATTATGACGAAAACGCAGGAAGCTCCATGGCGAAAATCAAGTATAAGAATAAGCGGGAATACCTGGATTTTTATGGGGAGGCAATCTGCGCCCGGTATGGGAAGTTGATCCGGCGCATGGAGGCTGACGTCCTTGTTCCTGTTCCGGTTCATCCTTCCCGGAGAAAGGAAAGGGGATTTAATCAGGCTGAGCTTTTAGCCCGCAGGATCGGAGAACACCTTGGAATCGCCGTTTGCTCCACAATGCTGGTCAGAAATAAAAAAACCATGCCCCAGAAGGGGCTTGACCCGGCAGGAAGGCTTAAGAATTTAGAGGAGGCATTTTCGGCGGGAGAAATGATAAAAGAGGTGGAAAGTGTGATCTTAGTGGATGATATTTATACCACGGGAAGCACCATAGAGGCCTGTACCCGCGCACTGAAAAAGGCGGGAATAAAAAGGGTATATTTTCTTGCGATTTGTATTGGACGAGGACAGTAGATTGATGTATGATAACATGTGATAAAATCAATCAGTCCCAGGAGGAAAGTATATGATAATCAGAACCGCAGAAGAAAAAGATATGCCGGAACTTTTAGACATCTATAATTATGAAGTAGAACATGGACTGTCCACATTTGATTTAAACCCTAAGACCATGGAGGAGCGATTGGTCTGGTTCCGGGATCATAATGTGGGGAACCATCCTTTGATCGTGGCAGAAGAAGATGGGAAATCAGTCGGTTATGCAAGCCTTTCCTCTTACCGTCCCAAAGAGGCTTATGCAGCTACAGTAGAACTTTCCGTATATATTGATAAGAACTACCGCCGCAGAGGTATAGCCGGGAAGCTGGCTTCTGCCATTCTTGAGATTGCAAGAGAACGGAATGACATCCATACGGTTATTTCTGTCATAACCGGAGAAAATGAGGCGAGCATCCGCCTCCATGAGCGTCTGGGCTTTATTCACTGCGGAACCATAAATGAAGTGGGCTTGAAGTTCGGGAAGATGCTTAATATTGAGAATTTTCAGTTGATGGTATAGACTCGGTACTTTAATGTTTGGACCGGTTCATAAGAATATCCCCTGTCTGGCTTCAAAGATATTTTAAGCCAACAGGGGATTTTATATGTTTTTGGGAGATTCTATATGTTTTTACACCATCTTTAAAAATTCACTTGACCATGACCATACGTCACCCTATATAATACCTATATGATAATTCAGAAAAAAGGAGGTGGAAAGGCCGGTGAATCAATACTACACTTCAGGCCAGTTTGCAAAAAAGGCCAATGTTTCCATACGCACCGTCCGTTATTACGATAAACAGGGGCTGTTAAAGCCGTCCGGTATGAGCGAGGGAGGATACCGGCTTTATACGGATTCCGATTTTGCAAAGCTTCAGAAGATTCTTTCCTTAAAATACCTGGGCTTTTCCTTGGACGAGATACGGTCGATTACCATCAATGACAATGATAACGACTACGTTGAGGGGTCTCTCCGGCTTCAGTTAAACCTTATCCGGAAGAGAATTGAACATTTAAAACTGGTGGAGCAGACCCTTACGGAAACATCAAAGCTGGTAACGGAAAACCAGTCCGTGGACTGGAATAAAATTCTTCACTTAATCCATATTACCAATATGGAACGGTCTCTTGTAGAACAGTATAAGGATGCAGCCAATATAAGTATACGAATCGGACTTCATAAAAAATATACAAAGAATCCTACCGGCTGGTTCCAGTGGCTGTACGGCCTTATGGAACCTTTGGATGGAAAAAGCATTTTGGAGCTGGGTTGCGGGAACGGAGAACTTTGGTGCGCAAACAGGGACAGGATTCCGGCAGATGCCAGGATCTGCCTGTCCGATGTTTCGGAAGGAATGATCCGGGATGTAGAAGAAAACTTAAAAAGTGTTCCCGGCTCCTTTGCCTTTGAAGTGTTTGACTGCCGCCAGATACCCAAGCCAGAGGAAAGTTTTCATATCGCAGTGGCTAATCATGTTCTGTTTTATTTAACGAATCTGGATGGGGTACTGGATCAGGTGCAGAGGATTTTAAAGCCGGGGGGCATTTTTTACTGCAGCACTTACGGTTCTGACCATATGAAGGAGATCAGCCAGCTGGTAAAGGAATTCGATTCCAGAATCGCTCTTTCCGAAGTGAATTTATATGATGTGTTCGGACTTGAGAATGGGGAGGAAATTTTAAAAAGCCATTTTAAAGATCTGGAAAGAAAAGATTATAAGGATAGCCTGGAAGTCAGGGACGCAGGTGCGCTTATGGAATACATTCTTTCCTGCCATGGCAACCAGCAGGAATATTTAAGTGACCGTTATGAGGAATTCCGGGAATTTCTCGAGAAGAAGATGGAAAAGAAGGGGTTTATCCATATCACAAAGCAGGCCGGGGCATTTATTTGCAGAAAGTAAAGAAAAATTAATGGAAAAAGACTTGACAGTGACCTAACGTCACCCTGTATGATGATATCACAAATTGATACGGAGGAGAAAAAAATGAAGGGAATTATTCTTGCCGGAGGTTCCGGAACCAGACTTTACCCACTGACCATGGTAACTTCCAAACAGTTACTGCCTATTTATGATAAGCCGATGATATATTATCCCCTGTCCGTTTTAATGAACGCAGGAATCCGGGATATCCTGATCATCTCAACCCCTGATGACACGCCGAGGTTCGAGGCACTTTTGGGAGACGGTGACCAGTTTGGAATCCGGTTATCCTATGCGGTTCAGCCTTCCCCAGATGGTCTTGCACAGGCATTTATCATTGGAGAAGAATTCATCGGAGACGACAGCGTGGCGATGATCCTTGGAGATAATATTTTTGCAGGCCACGGACTTAACAAACGCCTGTTTAATGCAGCTAACAAAAAGGACGGAGCTACCGTATTCGGCTATTACGTGGACGATCCGGAGCGTTTTGGCATCGTGGAATTCGATTCTGACGGAAAGGCTATATCCATTGAAGAAAAACCGGCGAAGCCAAAGAGCAATTACTGTGTGACCGGACTTTATTTCTATGATAATAAGGTTGTGGAATATGCGAAGAATTTGAAGCCATCGGCCCGGGGCGAGCTGGAGATCACGGATTTAAACCGCATTTACTTAGAAGAAGGAAAGCTTGATGTAGAGCTTTTGGGCCAGGGCTTTACCTGGCTTGATACAGGAACCCATGAATCCCTGGTGGATGCAACAAATTTTGTCCGCACCATGGAGACACACCAGCACAGGAAGATCGCCTGTCTGGAGGAAATCGCTTATTTAAGCCACTGGATCACAAAGGATCAGTTGATGGAGAACATTGAGCCTTTGAAGAAGAACCAGTACGGACAATATTTAATGGATGTCCTTGCAGGAAAATACATTGACAAATTACATGGCTAAGGTATGCCAATAAAAAGAAGGAGGATTATATAAATGAAAATTATCGTTACCGGAGGAGCCGGTTTTATCGGTGGAAACTTTGTACATCATATGGTAAATAAGTACCCGGATTACCAGATCATTAATCTTGACCTCTTGACCTATGCAGGAAATCTGGAGACATTAAAGCCTGTTGAGAATAAATCTAATTATAAATTTATAAAAGGGGATATTGCGGACAGAAGCTTTGTTTTTGACCTTTTTGAGAAGGAAAAACCCGACGTGGTGGTAAACTTTGCAGCAGAGAGCCATGTGGACCGTTCCATTACAGACCCTGAGGCATTTGTAAGAACCAATGTGATGGGAACCACGACCCTTCTTGATGCCTGCCGCACTTACGGGATCAAGCGCTACCATCAGGTTTCCACTGATGAAGTGTACGGCGACCTGCCTTTGGACCGCCCGGACTTATTCTTTACAGAGGAAACACCGCTTCATACTTCAAGCCCTTATTCTTCATCAAAGGCCAGCGCGGACCTTTTTGTTCAGGCATACCAGAGGACCTTTGGACTTCCTGTGACCATTTCCAGATGCTCCAATAACTATGGACCCTATCATTTCCCGGAAAAGCTGATTCCTCTTATCATCAGCCGTGCCCTGGCAGACGAAGAGCTTCCTGTATACGGAACAGGGGAAAATGTGAGAGACTGGCTCCATGTTTCTGATCACTGTGAAGCCATTGACCTGATCATTCACAAGGGAAAAGTGGGCGAGGTCTACAATGTAGGCGGACACAACGAGCGCACCAACTTAGAAGTAGTTAAGACCATTCTTAAGGCCCTTGATAAACCGGAGAGCTTAATCAAGTACGTTACCGACCGTCCTGGCCATGACAGACGTTATGCCATTGACCCGAAGAAGCTGGAAAGCGAACTTGGCTGGAAGCCGAAATATAACTTTGATACCGGAATCCGTCAGACCATCCAGTGGTACTTAGACAATGAGGACTGGTGGAAGCATATCATCAATGGAGAATACCAGAATTATTTTAATAACATGTACGGTGAGCGTTTATAAATTTTTCAATGATTTCCTGATTGAAGGCGGATCGTTTCAGTCTCAGTCAGGAAATCTGCCCATTGGAAGCCCTTAAGCGAACCAAACTTCCGTATAGAAAAGAGGCATCTATGAAAGTATTTGTTACTGGCGTAAAGGGCCAGCTTGGATTTGATGTAGTAAATGAATTAAAAAAGCGGGGACATGAGGCAGTCGGAGTGGACATCGATGAGATGGACATCACAGATAAGGACAGCGTAAACCGGGTCATTAGGGCAGCCGCTCCTGATGCGGTCATACACTGTGCCGCCTATACGGCTGTGGATGCGGCGGAAGAAAATGAGGAAGTGTGCCGGAACGTTAACGCAAAGGGAACGGAGTACATTGCCGGAGTGTGCCGGGAACTGGACATCAAGATGATGTACATCAGTACGGATTATGTGTTTAACGGCCAGGGGGACCGTCCCTGGGAGCCTGATGATGAGAGGGAGCCGCTAAATGTCTACGGTCAGACCAAATATGAGGGAGAACTGGCAGTAGAAGAAAACATCAGTAAATATTTTATCGTAAGAATCGCCTGGGTGTTTGGAGTGAATGGAAAGAACTTTATTAAGACCATGCTGAACCTGGGAAAGACTCATGATAAATTAACGGTGGTCGCCGACCAGACCGGTTCTCCTACCTATACTTATGATCTGGCCCGGCTTTTGGCGGACATGATAGAAACGGAGAAATATGGGCGTTACCATGCTACCAACGAAGGCCTTTGTACCTGGTATGAGTTTGCCTGTGAAATCTTTAAACAGGCGGGCATGGATGTAAAAGTGGAGCCTGTCAGCTCGGACCAGTATCCGGCCAAAGCAAAGCGGCCTTCCAACAGCCGTATGAATAAGGATAAGCTGGAAGAAAACGGTTTTCTTCGCCTGCCTTCCTGGCAGGATGCCTTAAAGCGGTATCTGGAGGCTGTTTTTCCCGGTTAAGCATCAGCAGGAGGGGATATGGAGATCAAGATCAATGATTACTGGGAACCGGATCATTTCCGGGCCTTAAGTGAAGACAATTACAATGTCTCAAGATCCTGTGAATACGAAAAGAATGGGATGCACCATATTCATACGGCTAGTGAGTTCTTATTTGTGGAAGAGGGGTCTGCGGAATATTATGTAGTCGGAAAGAAATATCTTCTGGAAAAGGGTGACATCATGGTCATCGGAGGGCAGGAGCATCATCAGAGAAGGCTTTTGGGCCTTCCCTTCCTGCGGTATGGACTTTCGGTCCGACCCTCCTATTATGAAAGCTTAAACCTTGGGGAAGACTTAAAAAAGGTTTTTTTTACGCCCAGCCAGCAGGCGTTCCAGGAGCATTATAAGCATGTGGATGAACAGATATTTTACCGTGTGACCGGCCTTATAAAGAAATTGTATGAGGAACAGGAGATCCATCAGCCGTTCCGGTCCATGATGGAACGGTCGATCATCACGGAGATTACGGTATTGCTGTTTCGGGCATTTGGATTGGAGCGGACGGAAAGCGAACTATCCGAAATGAATCTGAGAATGATTGCAATTAAGGAATATATCGACAGGCATTATCAGGAGAATCTGGACTTGAAGATTTTAAGTGAACTTTTTTATCTCCATCCGGCTACCATCAGCAGGGAGTTTAATAAATATTTTGGAAAGACGCTTATAAAGTATATCAACATCGTCAGGGTATGTGAGGCCGCAAAGCTGCTTGAAAACACCAATGAGAGCGTTACTGCTGTCGCCGCAAAATGCGGGTATGACAGTGTGAATACATTTTTGAGGCAGTTTAAAACGGTTATGGAAACAACTCCCCTGCAGTACCGGAAAGCGATCCATGAATTGTTTAAAAGGAATAAGGAAGCGACCCAAAGGCTGTAAGCAATTACAGCCTTTTTTTATTGAGTGAAAAGAAGAACAGGAAAATCCTTGAAAGTGTAATTAAAAAATGGTGATTATTGACTAAAATCTATGCAGATTAAACAAAGGGAATAAGATATGATGAAAGCAGCTAAAAAACAGGCAATAATAATTTATGGAGGGATCAGTTATGAAGAAAAGAGTTCTTGCATTATTTTTTTCAGCTGTTATGGCAATGTCCCTGGTGACAGGCTGTAGCGGAAAGAACCAGAATGAAACAACGGCGGCAAAGGAGACTGAACAAGCACAGACAAGTGCAGCAGAAAAAGGAACGGAAGGCGAGACGGTTTTACTTACCATTTTTGACGGCTATGCGGGAGAAGATCCTCATGGAAAGTTCATCTATCAGTATGCAGATGAGTATATGGCCCTGCATCCCAACGTGATCATTGATGTACAGGCTGTCAGCACCAATGACATCTACACAAAGCTTTCAGCTATGGCAGCTGCGCCAAAGGATGTTCCCACCATATTCTTTACATCGGCAGATGCAGTTGCAACACTTCATGACCTTGGGCTGACAGCTGATATCAACGGACTTGTGCCGGACGATTTAAAAGCGAAATTTGCCAACGGTGTTGTGGACTCTTGTATGCTGGGAGATGAGATGTCATATTTTCCGGTTGCCGTTCAGCCGCTGGCAGTGATCTATCGTGCAGACAGGTTTAAAGATGCCGGATTAGAGACCCCAAAGACATGGGAAGAGTTTGTAACTGCTGCAAAGGCCCTTACAAAGGATACCAATAATGACGGGCAGATGGACGAATGGGGATTTGATATGGTTGGATCCAATAACTCCTCCGGACAGAGCCGTTTTATGGCATACTTATGGTCAAACGGAATTGAATGTGTGAAAGAAGAAAATGGAAAATGGATCACTGATATTACAGAAGACCAAAAATTCATGGATGCATTTTCAAGATGGACCAACATGAATGCAGAGGGCATCGTTCCTACGGGAATTACTGAGGTGGATTATCCGACAGCCGCCAATTATTTTGCTATGGGTTATACAAGCATGTTCCTTACCGGACCAAATGCTCTTGGTGTGGCTTATGCCAACAATCCTGACTTAAAGGGAAACTTAGGATCTTTTAAGATGCCTGGTGATTATCCTGGAACCATGCTTGGAACCGAAGGCTATTCCGTCAGCGCCTATGCGACTGATGCGGAAAAGGCAGCAGCCATTGATTATCTGAGGTTTTTTGTAGAGCACGATAAGGACATGCAGTTCTGGCAGAGCAGCGGAAAGATTCCGGCGACAGCAGAGGGACAGAAAGCAGATTATATATCAGGAGAGGATTACACCGGCTTTTTACAGCAAATCGCAGACGGCTGCCGTCCAACGGTTAAGTTTGCCGGTGTCAGCGGCTTAAAGAGCGCCCTTGGAAATGCATACGCATCTGTATTCTCCAATGAAAAGAAAAACGAAGAAGCAGTAAAAACCCTGGTAAGCGATGTTGATGAATTGTTAGGGGATTATAACTAATCATTAAGAATGAGGGAGGAATCATCCTCCCTCAAAAAAATTGAGAAGGGAGTAAGATGAATTTCATGAACATAAATGGAACTGCCCAAATAAAAGTGAAGTCCCAGAGGCAAGGATATTACTTTACTCTGCCGATTGTCGTCATGCTGGCTGCCCTTATCATTTATCCTATGGTTTATGGGTTCTATATCAGCTTTTTCAACACGAACCTGGTGACGAAATGGAATTTTGTAGGTCTTAAATACTATGCAGCGGCATTTAAAGAAGCGGCCTTTTACCAGTCGGTTCTGCTGACGACCATGTTTATGATTTTGGTGGTAGCGGGACATTTCATTTTGGGGTTTATCCTGGCAACTTTGCTCAACCGGGAATTTAAAGGGAGAACTGTTTTCCGGGTTATATTTATGCTGCCATGGTTTTTTCCGGAAGCTGTTGTAGCACTTTTATTTACCTGGATCATGAATCCCATGTACGGAATCTTAAACAGTGCGCTGAAAGGACTTGGTCTTATATCTACCAATATTTCCTGGCTGGGCAGCAAGGAGCTGGCTTTTCCGGCAGTGGTCTTTGTCTGCATATGGAAGGGATTTCCCCTGGTCATGACCATGATCCTGGCAGGTTTGCAGAGCATATCCAAGGATTATTATGAGGCTGCGGAAATCGACGGTGCCAGCAAATGGGCACAATTCTGCTACATTACGGTTCCGTCCTTAAAGCCTATCCTGACCACAGTTTTGATCCTGGACTGCGTCTGGTGGTTCAAGCAGTATACCCTGGTTTACACCATGACAGCAGGCGGTCCTGGAACTGCTACCAATTTAATCAGCTTAAGCATCTATGGAACGGCGTTTAATGATTTAAGATTTGGAAAGGCGTCTGCCTGGGGTATCCTGGTATTCTTCATTTGCTATTTGATCAGTCTGGTGAGTAAGGTGGTGACAAAAGAGAATGAGTAGATCAAAAAAGAAAAAAAATAAATTGGCTGCTACTTATGCCGTATTAATTTTTATGGCTTCTTTTATCGTGATCCCGGTTTTATGGATGATATCCACTGCTTTTAAAACGGAGCCGCAGACGTATTATCCTCAGCCCAAATGGATCCCGGATCCGTTTTCCCTGGATTCCTTCCGGAAATTCTTCAACACTTATAATTTTGGACGCATGACCTTGAACAGTCTGGTGGTCTGCCTTTCCGCCATGGTGATCTGCGTGGCCTGTGCCTGCCTGGCAGGATATGGGGTGACCAGATTCCGGTTTAAAGGAAGGAAACAGCTGATGAGCTTTCTTCTTATTACACAGATGTTTCCGGGAGTCATGCTGGTGGTTCCTTTTTATGCGGTGCTTTCCAGGTATAATCTTGTCAACTCCCTGTTTGGCCTGGTCGTCGTATATGCGGCTACAAATATTGCTTTCAGTACATGGATGATCGTATCTTACTTTAAGACCATTCCCCTGGAGCTTGATGAGGCGGCGCGGGTGGATGGGGCTTCCAGCTTCCGGATCTTTTGGAATATTATCCTTCCGCTGATCGTTCCGGGAATTGCGGCTGTAGCCATGTTCGTGCTGTTTAACGGCTGGAATGAATATATGTTTTCTTCTGTCCTGGTATCCAAGGATGAATTAAAAACGCTCACTGTTGGGATCATTTCATTAAATTCCCAATATCAAATTAAATGGAATGACTTAATGGCAGCATCCAGCATATCCAGTCTTCCTTTGGTAATTCTTTTTGTAAGCTTCCAGAAGTATTTTATTGCTGGAATGACCGGAGGAGCTGTAAAGAGCTGATATGCAGAGAATATGACTTACGGAGGTACTAAAAATGGATCATATAAAAATCCATGACATTAAAGTTTTTGTAACAGCTCCAAGAAATATCAACCTGGTTGTGGTAAAGGTGGAAACAACGGAGCCGGAGCTGTACGGATATGGGTGCGCCACATTTACGTGGAGGCATAAGGCGGTTGTGACAGCCATTGAAGAATATCTGCGGCCCATGCTCAAGGGAATGCCTGTGGATGACATCGAAGGAATCTGGCAGACCATGATGGGAAGCTCTTACTGGAGAAACGGACCTGTTCTAAACAATGCCATTTCCGGTGTTGATGAGGCATTGTGGGACATTAAGGCAAAGCGGGCCAATATGCCGCTTTACAGCCTGCTGGGCGGAAAGTGCCGGGAAGGAATCGCAGTTTACAGACATGCGGATGGAAGCTCCATCGAAGAGGTGGAAGAATGCATCCGTGGGTATATGGCGGAAGGATACCGTTACATCAGGTGCCATATGGGCACCTATGGCGGAAACTTCGACGGAAAAATACAGAGAATCGTAAAGCCTGACAATGCACCGGAGGGAGCATATTTCCATCCGAGAATGTATATGCAAAGCGTTTATAAGCTGTTTGACCGGGTTCGCAGGGATATTGGCTGGGAAGTGGAGCTCATGCATGATGTTCATGAACGTTTAAGCTTTGCCGAGACACTGGAATTTGCCCGGGAGATGGAGCAGTACAAGCTGTTTTTCCTGGAGGATTCTCTTGCACCGGAGCATGTGGAGTTCTTTAAGACCCTGCGGCATCATACCATCCTTCCTCTGGCCATGGGAGAGCTGTTTACCAATCCCAATGAATGGAAGTCCATCGTACAGAACCAGTGGATCGATTATATGAGAGTTCATTTAAGTGATATCGGAGGACTCACCCCTGCCAGAAAGCTGGCACATTTTTGTGAGGCTTATGGAGTGCGGACAGCCTGGCATGGGCCAAATGACTTATCTCCTATTGGAATGGCAGTGCAGATGCATCTGGATTTAAACAGCCACAATTTCGGAATACAGGAATTTTCAGGCTTCAGCGAAGCGGAGCAGGAGGTATTCCCGGGCTGTCCGGTGATCCGAGAAGGATATGCCTACGTAAACGGCAAGCCGGGAATTGGAGTCGGTTTTGATGAAAAAGCAGCGGAAAAATATCCTGCGGTTGATATGGATCATGGCTGGCTCTTTTCAAGGCTTCCCGACGGAACACCTGTAAGACCATAGCAAAAAAATACAGAATACATATTACTAAAGAAGCAGGTCCGGCTGGAACCGATTTAAAAAACCATAAAATTCTACTAACCGGACTTGCAATTTCTCTGCTTACATGATATAATGGCGAAATACCGTAAATATCATTGTTTTACATAAAAAAAGATTGACGAATCCTGGCCTGTGTGTTATAGTAATTGGGCGAATGGAAGAGCTTAGGTCTTTTTTTTATGCTCAAAATTACTTGCGGCAGAAAAAGGGACTTAAAACACAACAATGAAAATTTAAGTGGAGGTGGAAGTCGTGCGCACAAAAATCACACTGGCATGTACTGAATGCAAACAGCGTAATTACAACATGACCAAGGATAAGAAGACTCATCCGGACAGAATGGAAACTAAAAAGTACTGCAAATTCTGTAAGAGCCATACAATGCACAAGGAAACAAAGTAATCAGTTTGTAAAGGACGTGAAATTATGGGAGATACAGTGAATAACGAGGGTGCTCAGAAGAAGAACTTTTTTAAGGGTCTGAAATCTGAGTTTGTAAAAATCGTTTGGCCTGACAAAGAAACCGTAACGAAACAGACGATCGCTGTTATGTCTGCAGCGATTGCTTTAGGACTGATTATCGGAATTCTTGATCTGATCATCAAGTTTGGTCTCAGTTTTATCTTATAATTCGTAAGGGTTAAGGTGAGTTTATGTCAGAAGCACATTGGTATGTAGTTCATACCTATTCAGGTTATGAGAATAAAGTAAAGGTTGACATTGAGAAAACAATCGAAAACAGAAACTTACAGGATCAGATTCTGGAAGTATCGGTACCGTTAGAATCCGTCATCGAATTGAAGAACGGCGTCGAAAAGAAGGCCGATAAAAAGATGTTTCCCGGCTACGTACTGATTCACATGGTCATGAATGACGATACATGGTATGTGGTGCGTAATACCCGTGGAGTGACAGGCTTTGTAGGTCCTGGATCAAAACCGGTTCCTCTGACAGAAGAAGAGATGGAGAAACTTGGGTTCAAGAACGAAGAGGTCATTATTGGCTTTGAAGTGGGAGATACCGTTGTGGTAACTTCCGGTGCATGGAAGGATACGGTTGGTGCTATCAAGTCCATCAACGAAGGTAAGAAAACCATCACCATGAGCGTTGAAATGTTCGGCCGGGAGACTCCGGTAGAATTAAACTTCAGCGAAGTGAAAAAGATGTAACAAGTAAAAGCGGCTTATACCGGTGTATAGGCTCGTGGGAGGGAAATCCCCGACAATACCACATTTATTTAGGAGGTGCCTAATTATGGCAAAGAAAGTAACAGGATATATCAAATTGCAGATTCTAGCAGGAAAGGCTACACCAGCTCCTCCTGTAGGTCCGGCACTTGGACAGCATGGTGTAAACATCGTACAGTTTACAAAGGAATTCAACGCAAGAACAGCTGATCAGGGAGACTTGATCATCCCGGTAGTTATCACTGTTTATGCTGACAGAAGCTTCAGCTTCATAACCAAAACTCCACCGGCTGCTGTATTATTAAAGAAGGCCTGCAAGATCAAATCCGGATCTGCAGTTCCTAATAAGACTAAGGTAGCTACGATTACCAAGGCTGAATTACAGAAGATTGCTGAACTGAAGATGCCAGACTTAAATGCTGCATCCGTTGAAACGGCTATGAGTATGATCGCCGGTACCGCAAGAAGTATGGGTATTACGGTAGTAGAAGCATAATTTTCTTGGCAAATTTTTCTTAATGAAAGCGTACGTGAGCGAAGCTTGATTTTAGAAAAACAGCCGTTCGACGAGCCGTTGGGCGAATCGAACTTCCTTATAATATCGCAGTTAACAAAGTTTTAGAACGTGGGAGGGAAAATCCCCGACAATACCACTAGGAGGTTATATAGAATGAAAAGAGGAAAAAGATACGCAGAGGCAGCTAAAACAGTAGATCGTTCTGTTCTCTACGATGCACCAGCAGCAATCTCTTTAGTTAAGCAGAATGCAAGTGCTAAATTTGATGAAACCATTGAAGCTCATATCAGAACCGGTTGTGATGGACGTCACGCAGACCAGCAGATCCGTGGTGCGGTTGTACTTCCCCACGGTACAGGTAAGACTGTTCGTATTTTAGTTTTCGCTAAAGGTCCAAAGGCTGATGAAGCACAGGCCGCAGGCGCAGATTATGTTGGAGCTGAGGAACTGATTCCGAAGATCCAGAACGAAGGCTGGTTGGAGTTTGATGTAGTTGTTGCTACACCAGATATGATGGGTGTTGTTGGCCGTCTGGGACGTGTCCTGGGACCAAAGGGCTTAATGCCAAACCCAAAAGCTGGTACTGTTACCATGGATGTAACAAAAGCAATCAACGATATCAAAGCTGGTAAGGTTGAGTACAGACTTGATAAGACAAATATTATCCACGTGCCAGTTGGAAAAGCTTCTTTCGCAGAAGATCAGTTAGCGGACAACTTCCAGACGCTTATTGATGCAATCGTCAAAGCAAGACCAAGTACAGTTAAGGGTGCCTACTTAAAGAGTGTTACACTGGCTTCCACTATGGGACCTGGCGTAAAGCTTAACGTAGCAAAGTTAATGAACTAATTTTGTTTTGTGATTGACATTAATTATAAATAATGTTATACTACTCAAGTATTGACTGCCGAAGACAGCAGGTGCCGCAAGGCATAAGGTGTTAACGCCTGCCGAGGAATGTACAAGAATCATTTTATTTAAATGAATTGTAGACCTCTCTGTCCATCCGGCGGAGAGGTTTTTCTTTGCGGTTTATACGAGCGGGCCTTACGGGCAACCGGGAGGCTCAGACTAAACAGGAGGTAAACCATAATGGCAAAAGTTGAATTAAAGCAACCAGTTGTAAGCGAGATCAAGGAATTACTTGATGGCGCTGAGTCAGCGGTAGTTGTAGATTACCGTGGTATCTCAGTTGCTCAGGATACAGAGCTTCGTAAGAAATTAAGAGAGGCTGGTATTTCCTACAAAGTATATAAAAATACTATGATCCGTTTCGCTGCTAAGGGTACAGCATTTGAAGCCCTGGATCCAAATCTGGAAGGACCTACAGCAATCGCTGTATCCAAGACAGATGCAACAGCTCCGGCAAGAATCCTGGCTGAGTTTGCTAAGACTGCTCCGGCTTTGGAAATCAAAGGCGGCGTTGTAGAAGGCAATTATTATGATGCAAAGGGTATGGAGAAGATCTCCGGTATTCCTTCCAGAGATATCCTTCTTGGAAGGTTGCTTGGAAGTATCCAGTCTCCTATCACAAACTTTGCTCGCGTTCTCAAGCAGATTGCAGATGCTCAGGGCGGAGAAGCAGCAGAAGCGTAAAATTCTTAATGAAGGTAAGCACAGCGCACCTGAATTTAGAAGATTAGCCGTTCGATGAGCTATCAGGCGAATCGAACTTCCTTAAAAAACATATTAAATACGGAGGTATATTATAATGGCAAAGTTAACAACAGCTGAATTTATCGAAGCAATCAAAGAATTATCTGTATTAGAATTAAATGAATTAGTAAAGGCATGTGAGGAAGAATTTGGTGTATCTGCAGCAGCAGGCGTAGTAGTTGCAGCAGCAGGTCCAGCAGCAGCAGAAGAAGAGAAGACTGAATTCGACGTTGAATTAACTGAAGTTGGTCCTAACAAGGTTAAGGTTATCAAGGTTGTTCGTGAAGCTACAGGCTTAGGCTTAAAGGAAGCTAAAGACGTAGTTGATGGCGCTCCTAAGGTAATAAAGGCTGGCGCTTCCAAGGAAGAGTCTGAGCAGATCAAGGCTTCCTTAGAGGCTGAAGGCGCAAAAGTAACCTTAAAGTAATTTTATTTTATGGCTATTTTGGACAGGGTTTGTACCTTTTAAAAAAGGGACAGGACCCTGTCTTTTTCTAGTTTAAAATAACAGAATAGTCTTGACAATTTTGTAAATTCAGGTTAGAATGTACGTGTATTATCGAATGGAGTTATGATTTCACATATTTTTGTAAGTCATTATTTTCGGATGATGATTTACAAAAATATGTGATTTTTTGTTTCAGGCGATATATCAAATATTTTTTATTTTATAGGAGGTACACGTTATGAACAACGGTACAGTAAAATGGTTTAATGGTGCTAAGGGATATGGTTTCATCGTAAATGACGCAACAGGCGAGGAAGTTTTCGTACATTTCTCCGGCATCGTTTCTGATGGTTACAAGACTCTGGAAGAAGGCCAGAAAGTAACTTATGAAACAACAGAAGGAAACCGTGGTCTGCAGGCAGTTAACGTTTGCATGGCTTAAGAAAAGCTTCGATATATATGTAAGCTTTAAGGCTGTTCCCATTTAAAATGGGAACAGCCTTTTTTGTCGGCTTGAGGTTTTAGGGTGTGTTTGGCCACGTTGAAAGCAGAGGCGTTTATCCGAGGTTATATCTTGATATCTGCTGATATGATGCTATAAGATTGTGTATAAAAACCTCTTTTGTATCGCGGAGATAACCTGATAATAGGGTCATTTAAGAGAAAAGATAGAAAAAGAAAGAAATGTTTTGGTTTTATTTTTCTGAAGTACTCCATAGATTTATTAATAATGGCAGAAAGCTGGGCTTATGGGATTATGAAAATGAAATGGAAAGCGGCCTGTTTACTGGTTGTCTTTATATTGGATATTATTTTTACAAAAGCCATGCACCAATCATATACAGAGGCGAAGGATACCCTGTTTCTTCCCGTAGGTGCGGACGCTGAGGCAAAGGATGAGGTCAGGAGACAATTTTCCGGTGATAAGCAGATCGCGTTGACTTTTGATGATGGCCCTCATTCTGTTTATACGCCTAAGCTTCTTGATGGACTTCGCAAAAGAGGAGTCCATGCCACCTTTTTTATACTTGGAGAAAATGTGGAGGGGAAAGAGGCCATATTAAAACAGATGAAAGAAGATGGGCATTTAATCGGGAATCATGGATATACTCATGTACAAATGAGCAAGGAGTCAGTGGGCACTGCATGTGAGCAGATTGAACAGAATAACCGGCAGATTGAAGAGATCACCGGTACAAGGCCTGAGTATCTGCGGCCGCCTTATGGTTCCTGGAATGATGAACTAGAGTGTACCACCGACATGACGGTGGTTCTTTGGAATTTGGATCCTCTTGATTGGAAGACAAAGAGTACCAAAAAAGTGGTGCGTTATATTGTAAAGCGTGTGGAACCTGGGGATATTATCCTCCTTCATGATGCGTATCCGACTTCGGTGGAAGCAGCCCTGGAGGTGATTGATACTTTGACAAAGCAGGGATATACCTTTGTAACGGTCGATGAATTGCTGATAGATTGACCGAAATCAGATTCTATGCAAGTTTTGGGAAGGCATATACAGAACTTCAATTAATTTTCTATAATAAAGATAGAAAAAAGAGTAGCGCTCTTTCAAATAATGAGCAAATCATTGATTTTAGGAATGGAAATTAATCGAAAAGATATGGATGCTATTTATGCTAGGCAGTCTATTGACAAAAAAGACAGTCTCTCCATTGAAACACAAGTGAAGGGTGAGCCAAGGCTATACATAGATAGAGGAATATCAGGTAAGAATGTCATTCATAGGCCTGAATTCCAGAATCTGAAAGCTTAATAATAATCAGAAGGTATCCTCTAATGTTGGACCACGTAATAGCTGGTTAACTGGATTGTCAAAATGTGGTGAATGAGGCCGTGTGGTTATCGTTATAAAATACAAACGGAAGTCAGATAGCGAGACAGTTCGCACTTTATGATGCAGTATCAGAGATTTTTTAGATTGTAATTTAGATTTAGAAATGAGTATTGAAAATTTAACAGGCAACTTTTTATCGTCTCGTAAAAAACATGAAAAAGAGAATGATATATGTAGGGTAAAATATCAAAAACTCAATTTTACTATAACGGATTTAGAGAAATAATATCTCATATTAGATGACGGTTCGGATAAGCCTAGCATTGCCGGCAGTTTTTTAGTTCAGTATCATCAGCACCGATGATATGATTGGTGTTGTTAAATCTTACAGAGTATAGTTGCTGTACAGATATGAGGACATGCTGCCTGAATAGAAAAAAGATAGAAGGAAGTAGCTGATAATCAGCTACTTCCTTCTCGATTGTAATATGTGGAAACCATGTTCAAAATGTATAAGGGAAAGGTGAAATTCTGGCTAACCTTTAATGAGATCAATGCTTTTCTGCAAGGGCACAGTCTTTCGTCTGATGATTTTTTCTATGGATTGTATCCTTTAATCAGTGAAAGGCCGTGGATATAGTGCTGCTCAAGAAGCTCGGACGCAAGGTCAAAATTACCGGAGCTGTAGGCATCGACAATTTCTCCGTGCTGCTTGGTGGAACAGGACCGGTCCTCAGCTGTGCGGATAGCAAACTTTATCAGAAGGAAACGGATAAGATTGTATCTCTTGTAGGTTTCTTTCAAAAACTGGTTGCCGCAGAAGTCAAAAAACGACTTATGAAAATGGAAGTCTGCCTCAAAGTAGGCATCGTCATCCGGTGCAATTGCCTGCTTTTTCAGATATTTTTTCAGATGCTTTGTCACTTCCTTGTCTGCACCCCTAGTAGTGGTCATAGTGAGGGCTACACATGAAATAGCCGCAATGAATTCATTGATTTCTGCCGCATATCCATAGTCAAAGCTGATTACCTGGGCACCTGTTTTTGTAACCTCTTTTACGAGGCCGTCCTGATAAAGCTTGTTGATCGTATCTCGCACCGGTGTGGAGGAAACTAAAAAACGCTCCTGCAGTTCTCTGTTTGTAATTTTGCTTCCCAGAGGTATGGTTCCGCTCATGATTTCATTTTTTAGAATGTCGTATAACTGTTCGCTTAGGGTCGTTTTCACAAGAGTATTCTTCATCTTCCTCTCCTTCCTGATTGTCTTAATTGTTTGTATTTTACAGTTTACTATAAATCTATCTTAAAAGCAATAAAAGGGACAATTGTTGCTCTGATATGTCTATATAATTCCCAGAACTTTAGGAATATAAATATATTGAAAATTTTAAAATAAATATTGACATATTTGCATATTAATGTATAATAAACACAACGATGCATGATGCATCACGCATCACACATCAATAGAGCGGGCTGATAGTGAATTACAGAAAATTAAATAAGAGAAGGAGGATGGGGATATGCAACTATTTGAATGGCTAGTGCATTGCATCGTAAAGATTGTAATGGCACTAAATAACCTGTTGTGGGGCGACATGTTCATTCTGGAATTTTCAAATGGTGAAACCAAGTTCGGCATATCATTGCTGGTAATCCTGTTGATTCCCGCAGGACTATATTTCACTATAATAACGAGATTCCTGCCATTCCGGCTTTTTCCTGAAATGATTCGAGCGACTTTGAGGAAAAAAACAGGAGAGGATCAGAATTCAATTTCCGGTCTTCAGGCACTGATTATCGCTACGGCCACCCGCGTAGGTATGGGGAACCTTGCAGGTGTGGTAGCGGCTATTTCATTTGGTGGAGCAGGTGCAGTATTCTGGATGTGGGTGACTGCTATTATAGGTTCGTCTACCTCATTCATTGAATCAACACTGGCGCAGATTTACAAAGAAAAGGATCCACTCTATGGAGGGTACAGAGGTGGACCTGCCTACTTCATGGACAGAATCCGGTTTATTACAAAGGTGAAGCGTGAAGATATCTTTGTACAGGATGTACAGAAGGAAGCAGAATATGTGGCAATGGACGGCAACACGTATTACATAAAGGGTTGCAAGTGCACATTCCTTGGAATTGCATTTGCGCTTTCAGGTTTGCTTTGCTGGGCAGGTATTAGCCAGGTAATCGGAAACTCAGTTTCAACTGCGTTTAAAAACGCATTTGGCATTCCACAGATAACTACTACTGTGGTTCTGGTTGCAGTTTCCGCATGTATCGTGCTCCGCAAGAATGCTTCGGTGAAGGTGCTCGACATGGTTGTGCCAATTATGGCATGTGCCTATATCGCAATTACGTTTTTCATCATTGCCAAGAACATTACTCAGCTTCCGGCTGTGTTTGGCAGCATCTTTTCTCATGCATTTGGACTTAAGCCTCTGGTAGGCGGTGGGTTGGGAGCCGTTGTTATGAATGGAGTAAAGCGCGGACTTTTTTCGAATGAAGCCGGAAGCGGCTCCGCTCCCTGTGCAGCAGCGGCTGCCGAGGTGGATCACCCGGTAACACAGGGATTGATTCAGTCTCTGGGCGTTTTCATCGATACCCTGGCAATCTGCAGCTGTACTGCATTCCTGATGCTTTTGGCACCAGCTGAGGTTATCGAAGGATTAGAGGGAATGGATCTTTTACAGGGAGCTATGAACTATCACTTGGGTAGATTCGGAGTTATTTTTATCGCAGTTATCCTGTTCCTGTTCAGCTTTTCTACATTTATTGGCATTCTATACTATGCGCGCAGCAATGTAGCTTATATCTTTAAGGATACATGGGCTGCTCAGACAGGATACAAGATTTTTGCACTGGTGATGCTATTTATCGGCGGAATCGCTGCATACAGCTTTGTGTGGGATTTAGGAGATCTCGGAGTAGGGCTGATGACCATTTTCAATATGCTGGCAATCATTCCGTTGTCAGGCCAGGCCATTGCATCGCTTAAAGATTATGAAAAGAATTTTTCAATTAAAAAGAAAAATAAAATTATTTTAAAGGAGGAATAATAATGGATATGATGAAATTTGCACCAGAGCCTTTTAAAATTAAGATGGTGGAGCCTATGGGCAACCTTAACAAAGAAGAGCGAAAAGAAGCTATCAAGACAGCAGGATACAATACTTTCCTGCTAAAATCAGAGGAATGTTTTATTGACCTTCTGACAGATTCAGGAACAAATGCAATGAGCGACAGACAATGGGCAGGACTGATGTTGGGTGATGAAGCCTACGGCGGCTCCAGGAACTTTTACCATCTAGAAGAGACTGTGCAAGAATTGTTTGGATTCAAATATGTAGTTCCTACTCATCAGGGACGCGGCGCAGAGAACATCCTGTCTTCTCTTACCATTAAGCCAGGAGACTATGTGCCAGGAAATATGTACTTCACCACAACCCGCTTCCATCAGGAACACAATGGAGCTACCTTCCGCGACGTGGTTATTGACGAAGCCCATGATCCAAATGCAATCCTGGACTTCAAGGGCAATGTAGACTTAAATAAGTTCCAGGCTCTCATTGATGAAGTCGGCGCAGACAGGATCCCATATATCTGCCTTGCAGTTACTGTAAACTTAGCAGGCGGGCAGCCCGTTTCCATGGCTAACATAAAGGCTGTATCCGAGATGGCCCATAAATATGGCATTAAGGTAATGTTTGATGCCACCAGATGCGTGGAGAACGCATATTTCATCAAGACAAGAGAAAAAGGCTATGAGGATAAGACCATCAAGGAGATTGTTCACGAATTGTTCTCCTACGGCGATGGCTGCACCATGTCCGGAAAGAAGGACTGTCTGACCAATATCGGCGGATTCCTATGCATGAATGACAAAGATTTATATATCCGTGCAACTGGAATGGTCGTACAGTATGAAGGTATGCCTACCTACGGTGGAATGGCAGGAAGAGATATGGAAGCGATGGCAATTGGTCTTAGAGAGTCAATGGAATTCAACTACATCAGTCACCGCGTAAATCAGATCCGTTACCTTGGAGAGAAGCTGGACGCAGCAGGAGTTCCTATGGTTAAGCCGAGCGGCGGTCATGCAATCTTCGTAGATGCCCGTGCATTCTTAGATCATTTGGATCAGAAAACGGACTTCCCGGCACAGGCTCTGGCAGCAGCTGTTTATGAGTACTCCGGCGTTAGAACCATGGAACGGGGCATTATCTCCGCAGGAAGAGACAATAAGACAGGAGAGAACCATGTGCCGAAGCTGGAAACAATCCGCCTGACCATTCCGAGAAGGGTTTATACATATGCACATCTGGACTATGTTGCTGATGCAATCATCCAGTTGTATCAGGTGAGACATGACATCAGCGGTCTTACATGGGTATATGAGCCAGAAGTTCTGCGCTTCTTCACCGGGCGCTTTGAACCAAAGAATGGAGAACTTATTAAGGGATTCTGAAACTTAGAATTGAAAAGATAGCCCATAAGTAGATTTTTGTGCAGAATGGGATTGATAAGGCTTGCTCCGGAGTTTCATAATGAGACTCCGGAGCAAGCTCTTCTTTTATATGGGGATATTATCCTCCTTCATGATGCGTACCCGACTTCGGTGGAAGCAGCCCTGGAGGTGATTGATACTTTGACAAAGCAGGGATATACCTTTGTTACGGCCGATGAGTTGCTGATTGATTGACAGGATTCAGATGCTATGTCAGTGAGCTTGGGAAATATTGAGGAGTGTGTGATGATTCCTAAAGAAGAGATAACCGGGGCTTTGAATATTGAGAGTTCTGGCTAGTCGGTAATTTTTCTTTCAGAGGATGTCAGGTATTTATTTAATAAAGAATTTGGATAGGAAACTGTAAAATGGTCGTGATGGGAGGAGTTTAAAAGTTTTCTATAGTTATGGATCATTGGGGATAACTGTGTTATTTTATGGAAGGAGTACATATTGTTTTAGAATATAGCTTGTATATATTCTTCATGAGCATGTTGATTTTCAGCTCAGTTTGTTGTATACTGCTAATGTAAGTCGTGAGCCGCTTGCTTGGTATTTCATCGCTGGGTGATAAATAAGCAGTTAGGGTGTTTCCTTTTACCGTTAGATGTGATAAATGTACGGTTAGAAGGTTCCTTGCATTGCAGGGAGTTTTTTCTTTAGATGGGGTGTCCAATTGCTAAAAGCGGATTTGCAAAGTAGAAAAGGCCTGGTTGATTTTTATTTTTATTCTTGAATTATGTAAGCATGCAGTTGAATTTTTTAAAAACAGTATTACAGTGATCTTTTATTTTTCAAGTCAGTATCGACAAATATTCCCGTTTTCTTTGAACAAAATCCTATCAAATCCACACTATATCATTGCCTGATAAAGCAGGAGATTCTTTTCCCATATCTAAGTCTATTTCGTAATTTTCCATTTTTAATAATTGTATTTAGCAAGTTTTATTTATTCCGGTTTATTGTTGCAGAGGTGATAATAGGCTTATTCCGTGTATTTCATTGTTTCTTCTATATGGAGAGTAATATGTTAGTGCTCTTTAATGCAGCACTTTATTACTGTCGCATAAAACTAATGTTTTTATTATCATTATATTTACACGTAGTAATCGTTAAATAGCTTGCTGTTTAGTGGCTGCAAAATTTTTAAAAATCAATTTTTCTACTTTTATTTTATGTAAAATATCCGTCTGAAAGGAGTGGTGTATTTTTTTCTTTTGAGAATTTTCAATAAGTCTCATGGAACGTATTGATTGCGGAAAATTATGACTTCTAAGCTTACATAACTTTCTTAATTGCATTTCTGAACTATTACTCATACTTACATTCTGTTTTCGTTTTATTCCTTTATAAGTGTATTTTGTGGTTTGCGGCTGACTAGTTTGCATGGTTATATTAAGTGAAAAGAGTCTTATCTTTAAATACTGCTATAAGAAAATACTCTTTTTCTATGAAATTAATTTACGGATAAGCAATAGGATTAAGTTTATCGATTAATTGATTAGGTATTTTGGGTATTTACGTAAAAGATAATTATGTGGATCTAAAGAACATCGTAGTTTTTCTCTATAAAAAGGTGTGAACTTTAGCGTATCAAGCTTATCTTCCAGTCCGGCAATTCAAATTCTTTTTCTTTAGATTTTTATTTACTTCTCCATTTACTTTCCATAATTTTATTAATAAATCCAGACTAAAAATATTATATAACTTTTTTCCTAAAAATTCTTTTTCCAGGAATATCTAAAGTATTAAACCCTACAGAAGCCATATATTCATTCCTTTGCAAGCAGACCGAAAGCATTGCCGAATATCTTTCTGCTCTATTTAATATGGAAAAGTCGCAGTGGTTGAAAGATGTTAAATGAGTAACTAAGAGATTTGCCAAAGAAAAGGTAAGATGGGCAGGAGAAAAAAACAAATAGTAAGGAGTGATGATAGATTTCAATGAATAGAAAAAAATATTTTGCTTTATTAAGTGCAGTTCTAATGGTAACGAGTGTTCCAATTCCAAGCTACGGCGCATGGATGCAAAAGGAAAACCATTGGATATATGAGGAAAATCAAATTTATGAAAAGAGTTCCTGGAAGCTGATAGGTGGGGCCTGGTATTACTTTGATGATACTGGCTATATGGCTACTGGTTGGAGGTTGATTGACGGCAAATGGTATTTTTTAAATCCTGTCTCTGACGGGACAAAGGGAAAGATGCTCATCGGCTGGCAATGGATAGATGGACGCTGCTATTACCTGGCTGAGCGATCTGTAAATAATCATTCCGAAGGGGCTATGTACTTAAGTGAAAAGTCGCCTGATGGATACTTAGTAGATTCCTCTGGGGCCTGGACTGATGAAAACGGCACGGTGCAGTATGTACCTGGAAAAGGGATACAGACAGTCATTGTTAAAAAGGCAGCATCGTCAAGTAAATTTTCTGGAGGAGGTTCCGGCGGTTCTGGATCAGGCAGCAGGGGTAGCAACGCAGAACCAGATAAGGGTACTATGACTGACCGTGATTCAAAGGATCCGGCACCAGGAGAAGGAGAAGCAGAAAATGAGCCAGAGATTACGGAACTTGAAGAACCCTCGGAGGGAATTAGAGAACCGGAGGTGGAAGGAAAACAGTGCAGTTACACAGTGAGGTATATAGATGTTAAAGATAAAACCATATTACAGGCTATAGCTGGTGTGGGGGTGGAAGGGAGAACAATTGCTATTATACAGCCTGTTATTGATGGATATGAGCTGTGCGAAGGGCAGAAGGAAAGCTTTAAGCTGAGCAGTGATCATATGGTCCTTAGCATTTATTACGAGAGAAAAAGCGTGACATCTCCATCGGAAGCCCGGAAAGTAGATTGGAATCTTTATTTTGTTGAAAGGGAAAATCATGGCAACGAGATATTGAAAACCCAGCAAGGACGGACAGAAGAAGGAAAGTCACTTATCATTGATTTTCCGGAAACCATTTTAGGTGCGGACCGATATTATTATCATTCCCTTGTTTCAAGTCCATGGAGCGTCATTGTAAGCGGCAATGGAACTCAGAAATACTTCATTGAATTTGAGAGAGGGGATCGACTTCCAGAAGAGGCTGATCCAGACCAGGAGGCCAAAGACAGGCTAAAGAGATGGCTGGAGATTGCAAAGGATGCGGATATTAGGCTTAGCGGCCGAGAGCCATCAGACCAGCAAATCATTACTACGAGTATAGAGGAAAGCAATGACAGGCTTCTTAATTTGGTGTCAATGACAGATGGTACAGAACGGAAGGAGGTCTATCTCATTGCAAAGAAGCATGTACCAAATACCGTGATCATAAGCCGGACATTCCGGAACGTTAAAAATCTGTCTGACCTGATTATGGACGAGTTCACTATAGCTTATGAGAAATACACGATTATGAGAGTGGGATTTGAAAGATCCTATGACGAAAACAGTTGCAATCATGATTATCAGGTTACAGATAAAGTCAATACCACATGTATGTCAAACGGCCATGAAATGGTCCTGTGCCGGAAATGCGGTAAGGAAGAAATCGTGATACTACCTGCGGCCGGACATGTGGATGCAGATCATGACGGAATTTGTGATATCTGTTATAAATCGGCCAGTGAAATGCCGGAACCCGTGCATTACCGAATCGGCGATGTACAGGCCCGTATCTTTGAAAGCATGATTTATCTGTTCCGCTGTATCGATGAGGACTATGAGGATGCTATGGGTAACAGTCAGCGGACGGCTCTGTTTCTTTGTGACAGCGTGATCCGGTCGGACGTGGATGGTGCGGCAAAGAAACTGAGTTTTGGGTTTAATAATAATTATAAAGACTCTTATATTAGGGAATGGCTTCAGGATCATGCTTCTGATGTTTTTGCTCATGAAACCTATATTGGGATTACCAGGTCATACATAGGGACTACATGGAAGGGAAGCTATGAGCAGTTAGATGACAATAGCCTTATGGCTAGGAAGGAGGTGTTTCAATTTTTGCAGGATAAGGTATTTATTTTGTCAGTGGATGAGGCGCTTAAGTACCGGGATGTTCTCTGGAAGTTTTATGGAAGCGATACAAACAATCCGGAATCCCAGATTTCTGCTTATTCAAAAGGATATTATCTGCGCACTCCGCAGGATGTTGGATTGGAAGACTTTCTTTATGGGGAGGGAATCTATGCGGTCAGCCTGGTCGATGGGAATATTCAGCCAGTAAACGTAAAAGAGACGGGTTTTGGCATCAGGCCAGCCATGGCAGTTCTGCAGGGATAGGAGGGATTTATTGGTATCGTTATTATTTTATTTTAAATTGCCATATTGGCATTATCCGGTTTCTTCTTTGGCCATGTTCTTGTGGTAAATCCCATGCGGAAGGAGTTGGTGGATAAAGGGTAGATTACTGGCTGAGAAGATACCAGAAGACAAATTGTACGGGATAAAGCAGGAGAAAGGAATATGAGGTTAAAAGTTAAAGGAATCATTAGTTTGCGCCTTGCAGCCGCAATTATAATAACATCTGCGGGGCTGGGCCACCAGCGGCGGGAGCTGTATAGGCTTAACAAGGAATCAGAAGACAAGTTTAAGGCTGTATGAATCGGCTAGATTAGGAGGAAGAATGGGAAAAAGACTGATAAGAGGGTTGGCATACGCTGTGTGTGCCGCCCTGGTAATAACTGCAGTATCGCCCTGGGCGGTATATGCGGAGAACGGGGATACTGCAGTAAAAACAGTTCAGACAGCCACCCCTTCGGAGGTGGATCGGGATACAGGAGCTAATGAGAAGGTGGAGGAAGAGAAAGAAGCCAGCAAAGAACCGGAATCCGGCTTAAGAATTAATGAAATGGTGGATGAGGAATTAAGAGAAGCCACCTCTTCAGAAGCAGAGGAGATACCGAAAGAGTCTCCAGCAACAGCCTTCCCTGCTGCTAAAATGGCGGTAAAGGCCATAGCTTCCAGCTCCCTGGGTGATATCTGGGATTTCTGGGCGGGAAAGACCAGCTTTGAGTTCTTAAGCGGAAGCCAGGGAGAGGGAACGAGAGAAAAGCCCTATCTCATAAAAAACAGGGAACAGCTCATGGGCCTTTCAGAATTAGCTGCTATGGGAATGGTGGTCCCGGAAGCCGAAGGAGTAAAGTATGCCGGTGACTATTCCGGATGCTATTTTGCACTTGGAGGAAATATTGACTTACAGGGGGTAGACTGGATCCCCATCGGCTTTTATCGGGATTCCTCAGAAAATTCCGGTGCGGTCCCTTACCCCTTTAGTGGCCAGTTTGATGGAAACGGCTATACCATAAAGAACTTAAAGCTTACCTCCTTTGCTGCATATAACAACGTGGGGCTCTTCGGGGCAATCATTGACGCAGGAATCCATGACGTGATCATCATACCGGATGGCAGCCAGATCAGGGGAAAAGACCGGACCGGAGTTGTGGCAGGATATGCAGAAAATTCCCAGATCCGGAATGTAACTGTAAAAAACGCCTATATCCGTTCCACTGGCATTTCCGGGGGAATTGCAGGAGAGGTCAGTGGTACCGTTATTGAAAATGCAACCTGTGAAAAGGTGATGATTGATGCCACCGGCGGAACGGATGTGATTTATGTCGGAGGAATTGCCGGGATCGCATCGGATTCCTATATCGTAGACTCAGATGTTTCTACCGGGGACGGTACCACGGCCAGAATTCAGGGAATCGGCTACATCGGCGGGATCGTTGGATACCAGAACGCAGCTAATATTTACAACACCCATGTCAGCGGAACCATCGGCGGATATCATTCAACAGCCATCGGAGGGATCACCGGAAGATATGCAGCCGGGAAGATAAAAGTGGCACGGTTTGAAGGGAGCATCGGAAACTCTCAGCTTGGGTCCTTGGCAAGAGAGGGGACTTTCATTGGAACCAGAAAGGGAGCCGCAACAAACTTTAATTACATAGAGGATGTGGCCTATCTGTTTGCGGATTCCGAGAGTAAGATCAGCGCCAATGTATGCGGATCAGAGATCAACGATGATAATGACTATACCTATGCTGCTCATGTAGGGTACTGGCATACCGGGGACCTTTATTATACTCTGGTGCAAGGCGGGGCTAAAAAGACCATATCAGACCGGTATTTTTACGAAGAATTAGAAAACGGCATCCTGACCGTCATGGATGAGGAAAGCGGAGATTACATTCTGGATCATTTTGCCCCTAATTCCCTGGGCCGTCCCGTGAGAGGGTATCTGCTGAACATAAATCAGATCGACACGGTGGCTAATGGTCAGAACTTTTACGATATCGCTGCCTTGGAAGTAAGGGGAAACTCCCAGTATTCCAAGCCACTTGATAAGGAACACCGGGGGGCCATTGCAGCTGGGACAACGGTAAACGTAACAACGGCTCCCAAGAATACGGATACAGAAAAGTTCCAGATGGAAGGAACTCCAACCTACACCAACGGTAAAGGGATAAAGAAGAATACTACCTATTCAGACGGCAGCCATGCCTATACCTTTTCCATGCCGCAGGAAGATATATCCGTATCAGCGGTCTATAAAAAAGTGGCCGTGTCAATCAAGGTAGATCCGGAAAACTATACCTTTGCGGTAACACAGACGAGGACTGGAAACCGGAAGAATCCGGTAAAGACCACGGAGATCCGGAACAAGGAAGGAAAACTCATTGTCCGTTATATCAACGGAATCTTAGAGCAGGGAACCGAAGTTCAGCCGGTGAACATCAAAGCCATTATTGATGCTAATAATGATGTGGAAGATGGCCGGGTTAAATGGAGCATTGATGATTCCCAGCTTATAAATCTGGCGAAAAACGATGATGAGGGAACCGATGGCTATACCGTCAAATCGGCCAGCTTTTCCGTGAATCTCTCTTCTTCCTTCTTCACAAGTATCATAGAAGAGGCAGAGAGAATCCAGGCAGATAAAAATTATCAGTATAAGATCCCTAATACGATTTATGGAGCCGGTCACCAGAACGGCGGCATAGCGGTCTTAACAGCGCAAACCAGGCCCTCCGCTTCCTTTGAAGGAAAGCCCTGTACGGCAAATAGCCGGATCAATGTTACATTCCAGATCCTGGATAATACCTTAGTGGCAACGGAAGGGGCGTCACTTGATAAGCAGGCCCTTACTTATACGGTAACAAGGACCTTAACCGGGGACCGGATTAACCCGCAGGAAACGGTGACGGTAACGGCTCCTCAATCATTAACGGCAACCTTTACACCGGACTTTTTCTCCAGGTATGAAGTAACCTGGACAAGTTCGGACCCGGCGGTGATTTTAGTATCCCAGGACAACCAAGAATACCGGGAAGCATCAGTTTCAGCTTTGAAGGATTCTGCTTGGATCAGGAATGTCATGGCAACGGATAACGGTATCCGGGAGACTGATAAGTACGCAAAGATATCCGGGACCGGAAGCCGGGACGTAAATGTTACGGTATATGGAAAGGATAAGCTGGGAAATCAAGCTACAGCCACATGCCAGGTAACAGTAAAGTTTGTTACCAACGACCAAACACGGATCATTCCGGAAGGGATCACCCTGGATAAGACGGTACTTTCTTATAATCTCGGTTTTCAGAAGGCTGGGGATATCCACTCTGAAACAGTTAAAAAGAAAGGCTTTGAGACAAGAAAGGTGACCGCAAATGTTGTTCCGGAAGTGGAGAATGCCGCAGAGCATAAGCCTTATGACCGCAGCGTTAACTGGATCTCCTCTGATCCGGAAGCGGTTACGGTTGATCAGGAAGGAAATGTGACTCCGGTTGACGCAGCACCCTGGATCAAAGAAGCACTTTCAAAAGCACCGTACCGGGCAGAAAAGAGCGTGGAGATCTCCGCCGTAACAAAAGACGGCCAGAAGGTTGCTTCCTGTAAGATCACACTAACCTTCCAAGCGGAATGCATCGAGGCAGACCGGGAGAGCGAGAAATTCGATCTGGTGCTTACAAAGACAGGAAAATCAAACAATCCCGTTATTTCATGGCAAGGACTTGAAAGTAAGAAGTTCAATGCTTCCATATATTCAGGAAACCAAGAGAAAAAGAATGTTCTATGGCGCTCCTCTGATACCAAAATTCTTACGGTGAATCAGGAAGGAAACGTGGCTCCTGTAGTTTTCAATGAGAAACAAGAGATTATGGCCAGCTGGATCAAGGATGCTATGGGAAGATCCCCATACACTGGAACCATAACGGCTACGGTTTATGCAGCCATCAGTGACGGAAAGGTGTTCGATCCGGTCACTGTAACCCTTAATTTCAAAGTAGTGGATAACACCACTTCTGGTAGTTCCTCCGGAGGCGGAGGAGGTAAAGGTTCTTCGGGCGGTGGAGGAGGTTCCCGTTCCGTGGGAGTAACGACCACAGGAAATACCCAAGGTCCGGCAGCTCCGGCAGGAGCCGTAACTGGAACCTGGACACAGATGGCAAATGGGAATTGGATCTTTGCGTCAAATCGGACATATACAGATGAATGGGCATATATCAGTAATCCCTATGCAACCGGAAAGCAGGAAAAAGCCTCATGGTTTCGATTTGACAAGGAGGGATTTATGGTAACAGGCTGGCAGTCAGATCCGGACGGAAATACCTTTTACTTAAAAACTGCGATGGACGGAACCCAAGGCCAGATGCTTACAGGGTGGCAGTACATACCTGATGAAGCGGGGCAGGCAGCATGGTATTTCTTTAACCCGGCTTCCGATGGAACAAGAGGAAAGCTTTTGATCAATACTATTACACCAGATGGTTATTCAGTAAATGAGAAAGGCCAGTGGGTACAGTAAAACATTATGAAAACACACCTCCTCTGCTAAAAAGGCAGAGGAGGAGAGGAGGAAGATATGAATCATGTATTTATCATGGGAAGATTAACCCGTGATCCAGAAGTAAAGTATTCTGAGGTAGAAAAGCCTATGGCGGTTGCAAAGTATACTCTTGCAGTTGATCGCAGAGGCCGTAGGAATCAGGACAGTAACGAGCAGACAGCTGATTTTATCAATTGCGTTGCATTTGACAGAACCGGAGAGTTTGCAGAAAAGTATTTTCGTCAGGGTATGAGAGTTCTGGTATCCGGAAGAATTCAGACCGGAAGCTATACAAACAAAGATGGAGTTAGAGTTTATACCTTTAATATTGTTGTGAATGATCAAGAATTTGCTGACAGCAAAAATACTTCTTCTGATAATTCCAGACCAGATCCTTCTAGTTCGACAGGTGACGGTTTTGTGAATATCCCTGAAGGGGTAGAGGATCAGGTCCATTTAATAGCTAAATCAGCTACATAGTGCATACTTCGTAGCAAACAGTACATTGAAAACCGCATATGTTTAACCGATAGAATAAAAGTCTTAAAGTAATGAGAGGAATGTTTTATGAAAAACAAATTATTTTTCCATATTTTGATAGATATATGTATAGCCTTTAGCTTATTATTTCTTGATGGATTAAGAAGAAAGAGAAAAGAAGTCAAGAAATTATGCAAAAAGCTTGATGATACACAGTCCAGTATCCAAGCCATAGAATTTAGTGTTGAACTCTTGGGAGAGAGATATAATGATTTAAGTAATTCCGTAAAATCACTTAGACCCAATGTGTCCTGACAAATTACCAGATGTATCACATGGCTATGGAACAAGAATTTAGTCTGTTGCATTAGATTTAATGGTGTGGCATAATACATGTATGGAGTATAGAAGTAATAATAATGTAGTCTACTCATGCAAATACCATGTGGTCTGGTGTCCTAAATATCGGCGGAAGGTACTTGTGGGTGCAATCTCTGAACGGTTAAAGGAGCTGATAGAGCAAAATGTTCAGAAATTAAAGTTGATATAATGGAAATGGAAATTATGTCTGACCATGTGCATTTACAGATGGAAGTAGACCCTCAATTCGGAATTAATAAAGCGGTTCGTAGCATTAAAGGATATACATCGTCTGCTTTACGCAAAGAATTTAAAGAACTAACAACCCGGCTCCCTTCTCTTTGGACTAACAGTTATTTTGTGTCCACTGTTGGTAACGCTCCGCTAAATGTTATTGAACAGTATATAGAAAGCCCAAAAACGTCTGAAAGGATGCCAAGGCTTTGAGGACAATCGAAAAATCCAAGTTTAAAGATAGCTGAAAGAAAGGCGGGTGATATTTTGGCTGAAGAATACCAAGTTTATAGTGAGACAACAAACAAAGTAGCAAAAAGGAGCTATTGGGATGCCGCAAAAGGACTCCAACAAGTTGATGGCCTTAAGCCTACAAAGTATCTGTCTGAACTGGCAGAAGCGAATATTGAAGGTGAATTAACATATCAGCAAATTGAAAATTTGCTATATAAACGGTATGAAAGTGAAACCGCAGAGGACATCCAGAATCGTAACAAAGAGGCTGATCTTGTAGCTGCCAGAATTGCACGTATTCTTGACAGCCCAGGTTATCCATTAAAAATTGCTTCACTTAAGGCAATTCATAGGGAACTTTTTAAAGATATCTATGATCATGCCGGTCAATTTAGAAGAGTTAATATTTATAAGCCAGAGCCGGTCTTAAATGGGGATACCGTAAAGTATACCAATTATACCGCTTTGGATGATACGCTGGAGTACGATTTTGATACTGAAAAAAGCAAAAGTTATACCGGACTTACTGTGGAGAAGATGATAAAAAGAATTGCCTCATTTACTTCCTCCATCTGGCAGGCACATCCATTTATGGAGGGAAATACCAGAACAACAGCAGTATTTATGGACTGCTACCTAAATAATATGGGCTTCCAGGTAGACAACACTATATTTAAAGATTACAGTCAATATTTCCGAAATGCACTTGTGAGAGCAAACTTTGCTGACTACAAGAATGGAATTACAGAAACCTACCAATACCTTGAAAATTTCTATAAAAATCTGCTTTCGGGCGAAGGGCTTCAATTAAGAAATCGTGACCTTGTCCTGAAAGAACGTTTTATACCTGGCAGAGACAGAGGAATGGAGTTATAAGTAAAAATTGTAAAAACTACCATGAAATGGTATAATTATTGTGGTAGTCAATCTGCTGGGTGGTTTCCATCTCCGAAAGGGGGTGGTGATTGTGAACACTTATGAGGAATTTATGGTGATCATAAATGTTGCAGCGTTAATCGTTGCAATACTTACATACGTGAAACGCAATGACAAAGGTACAAAAAAATAACCACCCTGCCGTCCAAAGCCTTGGGTGATTATTTTTAAAATAATTAATCAATAATTGGAAGCCACTCTGTGGAGTTGGCTACCCTTTGTACCTTTAGAATAACACGAATTTTTAAAGTTGTCAAATCGGAGATTTTAAAATAGATTTAAAGGAGGATATGAGTATGAAAAAGAAATTATTAGTGGCAGCGATGTCAGCAGTGTTAATGATTGGAATAGCAATAACATCCTTTGCGGATACGTATGATCCGCAATACCCCTTAAAAGGCCATATGGAATCTTGGTTTGTCCAGAGTCCAGTTACTGGTACAACTGCATGGAAGAGTGACCCGGATAACTTCTTCTTCGTATCCAATAATCGTTTTCAGTATGCTATGGATCTAGCCATAAGAAACAGAGATCCTTATTCTCTAACCTATTTTAGAGATGGTATGGAATTAGCTGCTATTGCAAAACTAACAGATTATCCTGCCACGGGATTGGATGGCGTAGACCAAGAAAAGTTAGAACGTCTAACAACAGAAATTCGAAACTTTTTGAATAGCTTTGACTGGAGAAATTCCTCTGATTATGAAAAGGTGGTACAGATTGCAAAGAGAATTACAAAGGCGGATTATGTAAATCAGGACGGAACACAGTATTCTTACAGTTGTTTAGTGGACGGAAAAGCAAATTGTGATGGATATACAAATGCGGCTCGTTTACTAGCTGCCTGTGTCGGATTGCCTGTAAGTGGACTTGGTCCAGGCAATCATATTTATCCTGCGTTTTTAGTGGATGGTGTGTGGTTAGCTTATGAGCCAACCAGTAAAGATAATTACTTTACTGTAGCAGATGTCTATTCACCAACTATTTATTTAAGTGGTGAACCGCAATTAGCAAAATTAGGGGAGTACTGTGAGGCTACTGGCTACGAAATCCCATCAAGTGTGGAAGGAAAGTTCCCTAATGTCACTTATGGATACATTTATGGGGAACGTGCTCCGTTTATCAAATTTAAATAAGTATTGAATATTACATTACAAAGAAAAGCTATCGGTTAATCATAATCGGTAGCTTTTTTTTGTTCAAAACAATTAGAAATAATAATAATAAGGAGAATAGATGATCAGAAGTTGGAAGAGAGGTACAAAATTAAATCAGAAAATTGCTACGCTACTTGCAATAGTCTTATTGTTGACACCTATATTTACCTATTTACCGCCTGGTATCTTTAATTCCTGGGGCTTTAGTTTGAAGTTTGTCAGTTTAGGACAAGCTGGACATCCGTATCTTATGGGAAGGGCTCCCGGTGATAATAGGGATAAATGGTTTTTATGTATGAACCCAGGAGCCTCGGCGTATAGCAATTACGATTATTCTAAGATTGACGCAGATATTGATTATTACAAAGGAACCATAGAACAAAAAAGGCTATTCTGGGCATATATATTTGGGTTTGATAGTCATGATGGAAATCTTTCTCTTACTGATAAATTTGGTCATATTAGCCCGGAAGAAGCAAGAGATGTAGCATGGTCGAAAGGAAAGAGTAATGGTGGGTCGGACAAGGTAGAAAGCTATGCAAATGACGGTTTTATGTCGTTGGAAAACATCCCCGCTGGTTGTAAAAACCCAAAGGATATCCTTGAGTTGGTCGGTAAATATAATTCCGAGAGTAAGGCCATGTATATCAATGATTTGAGGAGTGGACCCGGGCAGATAGATACAACAAAGTTGTATGAATTAACTGGCCTTACAGATTGGGAAACATTTAAGAAATATTGCAGTATTGACGCTGTAACTCCAGGTCTGGTCATTAACACGGAAGGACAGAATCTTACCTGGAGCTATCCTAACGCTCCAGCTGGGCAAAAACCAACCGAAGCTGTTATGAAGATTAGTTATAATCCAACAATTTTTAGGGTACTGGAAGTTACAGGCACCTTGGAGTATTTTCAATGTAATGTTCCAGGTTCCCAGCAGCTTTATCGGGCAAAAGGAAATGTATTAGAGAAAAACTGTGAATTTTATCTCACGACAAAATACAGCGCAAATGCACCTAATCCGACACCTGGCGATGTTGGAGAGATATCATTAAAAGTTTACCAGCACAACGAAACCTTTGAATCTAATTATAAAGTTGAACTGGAAAAAAGAGATTACGAAACAGGTAATCCTTTACAGGGTTCTACATGGCAGGTTTTGGAACATTTCGATGATAGTCAGTTAAATGATGATGAATCAGATGGTGGAATCATCGAAGATAACATGAGAGAAGACCCAACAACCTGGCAGGATTGGCTGGTGTTTGACGATGACCTGGTAACTGATGCCAGTGGGCGAGTTTCACATAAAGATACCCGCTTTTACGATTTTGGTCATGCCTATTGCAATGGCCATCCAATTCCCCCGGAACCGCAAATTGATGAATCGGAAGGTGGAGAAGGAGAGGAAGGGAGCGGTGAAGCCGATGAAGCGGCAGAAGAGTATGAAAGATTAATGGAGGTATGGCAAGCGGCAGTAGACGAATGTGAAGCACGTGCGACAGCCAGTGGAGGAACATTCCATCACTGGGAATGCGGTAGTGAAGAGGAGCCGTCTGAGGATGAAGCTTTTGAAGCATCAGGCTGTAAAGATGCAAGAGATAATGCTTATCAAACCTTTATTAATCTTGAGTATGACTACACGTTCAGGGAAACCAAGCCAAGGGATGGCTATATCATTCATGATCCGGGACATCCGGATGATGTTCCGATTGAAATCATCACGACAGCGGCATCTGAATCCGGAAAGGCTAAAAAGTGGAAAAGTGCCAGTAATGCAGATATCAGAGTTAGTGGATATGTCCGTAACCTGACAAAGGGCGGCTCAAGTGACATCGAGGGCTTTTCAGGATTAGCAATGCGGAGCTTTGCAGCTAACGTGGAAATTCCTGGATTAGAGGATTCCAACCTGTTAGATGAAAGTGAATTCTTACTTGATGATAATGATACCAATGTCGCAAGTCCGTCTACATATGCTGAAGCTCCTGAGGAAAGCGGAGATTTAATCATGAAAGAAACCTATGACCTCCCATTGGGAGATAGAATCATCAACAAATTACTTAAGTTTATAGGGCTTCCTACTGCCTTTGCAGAGGAAAAGGAGATAACCGTTAAACTTACTGCTAAGGATGATGAAGAATTATATGATGAGGAGTTTGATGCGGAAGAGGAAGAAGAATTTCCGGATGAGTATTTCGATGATGATGCTACTCCATCACAGGCTAGGAAAAACTTTATGAACCTTTCATTAAGCTCTGCATTAGCAAAAAAAAATAATAACCTGGCAACAGACTCTGAAGCATCTATTCCTAAGGAAGAAAGAGGAATAAGGCAAATTAGTCTTTTGGCAGAAAATACTGATGAAGAACTAGTTATGACAACAATACTTGGTACCAGTGCTCTCAGCAGAGCTTCCAAGGGGATTGAAGAAGGAGAAGAGGACAGCCAACCGGAAGTAGTAAAAGGACCGAGTAATAATACGGCCCATACCTTTAAAGTATACGATCACCGTGTACCAGGACAGGTTCATTTCAATAAGAAAGATATGGAATTAAAGGCTGGGGAGTCTGGAAATTATGATTCCTATGGAGATTCCCAGGGAGATGTAACCTTAGAAGGTGCGGTATACGGTTTGTTTGTGGCAGATCCTATTTACGGACCAGATACACAACGGGATGACAGTGGAAATGTAACATCCGGTATCGGAGTGGTATTTGATGCAAATGATCTTGTCGCAGTCGCAGCCACAGATAAAAATGGGGAAGGTTCCTTCTTAACGATAACGGAAAGACCTCATAGTATCTATAATTATAAAGCAGGAAAGATCCAGTACACCGGAAAAGGGTATCCGGAGAACCTGTATGTAAAGGACGGATATGAAAAGGCTCAGCCGCAGGAAGAAAAGGGCCGTATCTACAAAGATAATAAGACCATGAATGGGGACAGCTGGATCGGAAGACCTTTGCTTCTTGGTAATTACTATATCAAAGAGCTTTCCCGTTCCGAAGGATATGAACTTTCCATTACCGGAAAGGATATGGAGGTTACGAATGCAGAAAAAAGTACCCGTGGGTCCTATGGTGACACGGCTGATGCAAAGGTAGCTCCGGTAGGATCTGCATGGATATCAAAGCAGCTATATAATGCAGTTACTTTCCCGGAGGGAAATGAGGCTTATGGAAATAAGGAGAACTTACTTCTTCTTGAAACAAAATCAAAGGATGCCACAAATGGCTATAATGTAGTGCTTGACGGGATTCCGGAAGGAGCAGATGTTTATCTCAATAACGTTACATTGAAACCTGTAGTGATCCAGCAAGTAGATGGAGGAACGTATGTTGATGCAGAGGAAGCACCTTTTTATCTGACGGCAGAATCAGACTCTGTTTATAAGCGTGACATCAATGGATACATGATTGAGAAACCAGGGGTTACTGCAAGTATAAAAATTCCATACGAAGCAGTCGGAACTGAAGCAGATAAACTTCCTACGGAAGGAACAGCTACGGCCAGTGATCCTGCAAAGTTTACCAGCACTTTTACGAGCTCAGATAGCAACGTGAAATATGTAAAAGCCGAATTGGAGCAGATGATGCGTAACTCTCTCCATATGGAAACTCCGAAAGATGGTGATTATTCCACGGTAGATGCCCCTATCTATGATGAGAACCGGACTGTGAATGGTAAAACTGTTTATGGCAAACCGGAGATGGTTCTTGAGATCGATAATGTCACGACTAATAAGTCAATTATCGAAGCAATTTTAAACTATTACATCAACGAAAAGGTATTCACCTATGGCGGACTTCAAAAAATTGAATACAGTGGCGGAAAAGCCATTGTAACGGTCGTTGTAGAAATGAATCCGGGGAGAACCTTACTGTATCAGACAAATTCCAGAGGTGACATTGTTGCTGCTTACTTAACAAAGCTGAATACAACCTACGGAAGATATGTCATTAGAAAGTATACAGGGAATGAATTAAATGCCGCAGAAGTTGGTAATACAGGCAAATATATAATCAACGTGACACCAGATTATGAAGTGGGTGATGATGGAATCCCAACGGACAAAACCATGTACCCGACAGATATCGAGAGATACCTCCGTTATGCTGCAGGAGAAACCCTTTACGATTACTGGTATTTAAATGGCGACACTTACTTAGGCCATACTCCCGTAACCAGGAAAGTCTGGGAGCCGAATTACAAAGAGGTCATTGTAAATGAGGAGAATGTAAGCTCTTCTAAAATACCAAAGGTTAATTCCATGGAAGAAGTGGCTGACCGGGTGGGCAGCACCTATTATTACTATGACAAGGTTGCAAAGCAGTACATCATTCATGTTGGCTCAAAAGATATGGACCTTACCGGAGTAAAATCAGGTAACTTTACAATCGCACTTAATAATGGAAAGACCGTTGTAACAAATGAAGATATAAGTAAGATCGGTTCAAATAATGTGTGGGGGTATACGGCCGGGGCCAGCATATCCAATGCAGAATATGTAATCCGTGTTTCCGGAGCAGGTGCAGGAGTCTCTACTTCCGTAGAATTTGATTCGAATAAGACTTTCATTAAGAATCAGCATTTGATTTGCAATGGATATCAAGATCTGCTTGAGGACGGAAATACAAGAGAAACACCAACCCCTGTGCTGGAACGTATCATCGGACAGCAGATTAAGGTAACAAAGACCATTGATGAAAAAACATACGACAACACCAACTCCTATGCTGAAGTCCATGATGACTGGTTTACCAGAACCTTTGGCGGGCGACTTGGAAGGGACACAGTGGCCAAGAAGATGGATAACTTCCGCTTTAAGGTGTACCTAAAATCAAACCTGGAACGACTTTACCGTGACAATGATGGAAATGTAATCTGGCAGGACAGGCTGGGGAATGAAATTAATGTGATTGATCAAAATGAGAAATTCCCGGCTCTGGTAAACAAGGTTTTCACAAAAGTGCAGCACGTCACCTCTCCTTTATATAAAGACTCAGAGGATGCAATCGTAAGTAATAACACCTTGTACAGTTATACGAATGGTTTTATTATCGGAAACCAGAATAACGGCTATACTTCCGTACTGGAAACTATATCGGCAAAGGCGGATAGCAGTGCTGGTGCAAGAATCGTTTCTTTTTACAATTATGACAAGTTCTTCGATGCCATAATTGTGGCCAATGATGATAAGTGGGACCGTACAGAAAACGGCAGCTCATCCTTTAAGCCCTTTGCCTTACTAAAGAAGCTCCTATTCGGAACAAGCGGGGCAGAAAAGCAGTATCCAGCGGTACACAATAATCCAGAAATTATGAATCATAGCAACACATCGGATATAGCTGCAGATAATGCCCTACGTTCTGATAACGTTCGCCAGTTTGCAATTACTTGGTATCTGGATGACGAAGTGGCAAAGATGGTGAAAAAAAATCAGGCCGGAGAAACGGAAAGCGCCACAGATGGCAATGCTTATTCCGATGAAGTTTACGACAAAGCCCTTTCAGAAGCTATACGAAAGGCAGAAAACTATTTAAAACCCTTCTTTGCACATGACCTTGACCGGATTTATTCCATTGAATGGGACAGTGCACAGGACGGTGGCTCAGATACAGATCTCACAACACTTTCAGCTGATACGCTTTACGGAGACGTTTCCGGAAGCAGCGACGGTTATTATTTCGCCACATCGAAATATCTGCCATACGGAACCTATGTAGTGGCAGAACAGCAGCCGAAGTTCAGTAATCTGGGGGATTTAAAGAACAAACATTACCAGATTGATAAGCCAAGAGAAGTCTTTCTCCCGTCGGTATATGCGGATTATGATGGCTCCCAGGCTACACCGGAGGTGACTAATAATTATTACAATTATTCTGCCAGCATAACACAGCCAGATATGGAGAGTAAATTCAAGATCCGTTTCAATGAGGAGAGTATAAACATAATCAAGGGCAGGAATGCGGAGGGTGACTTTGAAGTTTATAAGTATGGCATGGACATTGACAACATCAGAAACGGTGCAACGGGGACAGGATCAGGAGACTATTTTGCACTGAGCCAGAACGGATTCAAGCCATATAAAAACTACTACAATGAGCAGGACAACCGGACCACTGGAAATGTTCCCTATTACCTGTCTGAGGGCTTAAGCGGAAGAGAAGCGGTATCAAAATACTACCGTTACAGTTCCGTGACAGAAAACAAAGGTATTGCAAATGATGTTCCATTCCCAGGGGGAACCATTACAGAGAGCAATGATGCTGGAATCCAGTACAAAGATAATGTGACGACCATGCAAGGTGTACAGATTGCGTATGATGGAAAATATGCCCCTATGCTTGTGCCGTGGACGGTCGTGGCCTCTGACAATGCAGTTACAGAGATAGCAGACAGCGCCCTTTCACCAAATGGAGAGAGTTCATATAAAGGCTTTGGGTATACGAAGTTTCGAAACAGTTTTTACAAAGCAAAGCTGAGGATTGAAAAGCTGGATTCAGAAACAGGGGAAAACCTTCTCCATGACGGTGCTTTGTTTGCCCTTTATGCAGCATCCAGGGAGGATGGGGAAAATGCGGACGGCCTGGTGAAGTTTTATGAAACGGATACCCGAATCGAAGGATCAAAAGAATTTTTAGAAGCTATGGGAGCCAAAAATATTACCCTGGAAGGGAATGCCTGGAGGGGAACTGTCCCGGCAGGAACACCCATATGTAAGGAATCAGAACAAGTGATACTTTCCGATCAGGAAGGAAGAAGGACCGGACAGTTTGAAGCCTTTACAATCACCAGGGACGGCCTTCAGGCCAAGGAAGAGGATCTAACAAAAACCACCTACCAGGATCAGAATACCGGATATTTAATTACTCCACAGCCTCTTGGATCCGGGACCTATGTCCTATGTGAAATTAAGCCTCCAGCTGGATATGTTAGGACAGAGGCAGTAGCCATAGAAATTTATTCCGACAGAATCACCTATTACCTGGATGGAAACCGGGATAACCGGGTGGCGGCAGCTATATATGAGGATCAGACAGGGGATGTGTCAACCGTAGACATGGCCAGAATCTATGTAGGAAATACCCCGGTACGCTTGGAGGTATCCAAAATCAAGGACTCTGAACAGAAGGTCACATACAAAACCGACACCAGGCTAGAAGGGACAGAGCTGGAACTAAAACAGAAGTATGGAACAGAAAACTTGGAATTGGCTTACAAGAACGGAACTTACTTAGGCTATGGCTGGTACAAAGGTACCCTGGAATACTTAGAATCCAGAAAGGCCGCTGGAGAGGATGCAGAGCCAGTCTATATAGATGGCGTGTTTGCAGGTTATGGACTGATATCCAGGCCATTAGATACCGCAGACGATAATAACCGCTACGTGGCCGGGGCACAAATGACGCTTTATGATGCCATAGAAATCAAGGAAAACGGGGATAGTGGTGATTATGGATATGATGGTGTGAAGGTAGAAAGGGACCGCAACAACAACGTCCAAAAGATACAGGTATTAACGGGATACGCTGGAACTACCATTGAATTTATCCGAGAGGAGGATGAGGAAGGAAGTTTAAACGGAGAGCCAGGAGAAGGAACCTGGACTTACCGGACGATAGAGCGAGGGGATACGGATATTTTTTTCTATTCCCTTGGTGAGCTAAAGATAACGGAAACCGGAGCAGACGGAAAGCATTACGGTTATGACCGAAATGGGAACCGGGTGCAGGCGAAAAACCGGGAATCCATCTACGTGCTGAAAGCCGGTCAGCCTGTCTTTGAATTGACCGGCGGAGATTTAACTACGGCAAAATATTCTTTATTAGACAAAAAGATCACCTTAAGTCCAGGTACCATCCTCTATCACCTTGACAGCAATGGAAACCGTGATGCGTATGTAGATCCAACCACCGGCATGGCCTATGCCAAAGAAGGAGAAAAAATCCTGATATGGCCGGTAAAGGTGTCTCGGACAAATACCGGAGCGGTTATTGCCAGGGAAAAAATTAAAACTTGGAGAATTGCTACCATCAACGCCGATACTGATCAGGAATACATCACAGGGACTTATAACGGAAATCGTTTTAATAAAAACATGAATCCTGTCCTGAACGGCCATGGCCTACCAGAATATTACCAGAGATCAGCTGCAACTTATAAAAAGGGTGATCCTATCTATGACATAGACGGTGATTACGTCCGTTACAAATACGATGACCTTCTTCCGGCCTATAACAACGCTGCCTACAAGATCAATAACAAAACCACCATGGAAGATGTCGGGATGGAAGAAAATATCACGGACGATAAGAAGCTTTATCACCGCCAGGGAGAATCCTGGATTATGGAAAACACCTGGACTACCGGAGAGAAATACCCCAATGATCCATTTAAAGCAGATATGACTGTAGGACAGGCTGATATGGTTAAACGAGTAATTCCAGGGACCTACATAATGGAGGAGTTGAAAGCTCCTTCAGGCTATACCAAGGGCTTCCCGGAAGGTGTTACCGTTATGGAAACCAGGGAAATCCAAAAGTCTGGTATGGAGGATGAGAAGATCAAGGTGGAAATCGTAAAGACCGATGCACCAGATCAGTACCGGATTGATGTACTCAGCGATTATCAAGATGAACTTATGATCACGGAACCGAAGGGAGCCTACAGTTATGGTCAGGTTTCCGGGGCGCATTTGACACTCTATAAAGCAAAGCGGGTTTATACCACGGACAGCGTAACCTATCCGAAAGGCTACTATTTTATAAGGGCAGAAAGTAAACCGGCAGAATGGACGGTAGAAAATACCGCTGATAATGCTCCGGTGAGAATCGTGGCCGACTGGATCACAGATGGGACCCCGAAATACTTTGAGGGAATCCCTGCTGGGGATTATATCCTAGAGGAGATAGAAGCAGCTAGTGGCTATGTCCGAAGCTCCATGGAACTTACGGTAAATGCTACCGGAGAAGTACAGACTGTAAATCTAAAGAACGACCATACCAAGCTGGAAATCTATAAGTATTATGAGGATAGCACCGGAAAAAAGGTGCAGCTTCCTAACAGCCATGCAGCTGGCCTGGCTCTATATGAAGCAAAATCAGATAAAGACGGAAATATTTTGATGGATGGAGGGATGCCAGTATATGACGAGGAAAAGAGAGTAGTAGGGTGGACAACCGATGACTTGACCGAGTATACAGATAAAACAGAAAAAAGTACTGGTTTTATAGACCGCATAAAGGATCTCCTTGGCCTGGCAGAAAATCAGTCCAGTTTTATCACAGACTTTGAAGCAGCTTACCAAGAGAAAGGGGAGGGCCTTATCTCCCTCACATGGTACACAAAAGGTGGGGAACGGACGGCAGAGCGCAGCGAAAGTCTCCAGACTGGAAAGGGAGAAGGTACCATACAGACTTGGGTCACTGATACCGGAAAAAAAGTCCGGATTACCATTTACCGGAATGTAAAGAATGGTGCACTTGATCCGGGCGGAAAGCTCCCCTTGAATTTTGAGTATCAGTTTAATTACGAAGTATCAGGAGGGATTAAGAGCTACGATACTTTAGAGGGAATGCACCGGGTTGATTATTTACCCTTTAATGCAGTAAAAGACGGGAAGATGGTAGGAAATTACGCCCTGGTGGAAGAAAAAACGCCGGTTGGTTTTGAAACAGCGGACCCCAAGGCCCTTACCTTGACCGAAACCGGGGCTGTGCAGAGATTCAGCTTTGAAAACGAGGAAAAGTACATCAATGTCTTGAAGGTGGTAACGGACGGAACAAATGAGTATGCCGCAGAGGACGCAGAACTGGTCCTTTACCGGGCCGATGAAGCCGGAAACTTTGTGGAAGATGAAGCTCATCTCATAGAAACCTGGATATCCGGATTAGACGGAAGATATACGGAAAATGATAGATTTAACGGCGACATCCCGGAAGGATTTTCTGTAGGAGATTTAAAGCCTCATCGGATTGATAAAACCCCTTATGGGACCTATTATATCGCAGAACTTACGCCTCCAGCCTATATGCAGAAAGCCGAGCCAGTAAAAATCACCGTAGGAGCAGAAAAAATCCCTGTTTATCGGGTGGTCAATACCCCAACCGTTGGGAAGCTGGAAATCAAAAAGAAAGCATCCGATACCGGAGAAGGACTGGAAAACGCCCGGTTTAAGGTAACGAGCAAGGGTACCGGGGCTGTCTGGTACATGGCAACCGGCACAGATGGAAAGGCGGAAATAACCGGACTTCCGGTGGGTATGGTGCATACAGACGGAACCATAAAACCTTTCACTTATGCCATTGAAGAAATTTCCCCACCGGACTTTTACCAGATCTCCGAAGGAATGAAGAAGTTCCAGTTTGATGGGAAAGGGATCGGAAAAGAAGTACTTTATACCTGTGAAATTGAGAACCAACCAACAAAAATTCAATTTAAAAAGACAAATTTTGATAATGGGATGGCTGTGGAAGGTGCAGAAATAGCTGTGTATGAGGCAGTGGTCATTGATGGAGAGTACCAAAAGAATGGAGAAGCCATTGAGACTTTCGTTTCCGGACCGGACGGCTTTACCCTGACAAAAAAGCTGTCAGCGAACCGGGTTTACATCATGGAAGAGCTAAAAGCCCCAGCAGGATATGCCCTTTCAAAGCTAGTAATCTTTACCTTAAATAAAGCTGGAACGGGAATCCGGAATGTATCAAATGATTTTAGTATTTTAAAGCTGGCCAGTGACAATGGCGCTATTGATGCCCTGACTGTCACCGCAAGAGTCCCTGTAAAAGTATATACCGTATTAAAAGACTTAGACGCAGGAACCGAGCTTCCTCCCTTTATTGGAACAGGAAGCGGCCAGTCCGTAACAGCAGAGGAGGGCATCATAAACGGTCATCTATATGAGATTACCGAGTATACAAAGTACTCCGATGGCAGGATGAAAAAGTCCTTTAAGGAAACGAAACGGATTTATTTTGGTGAAAACGGATCCTGCACTATTCCTTCCAGAACTTATCTGGAAACCAGACAAGAGCTGGCCGATGTAGAAGGAAACGTCCTTGCAAGCTGGACTGTCAATGAGGACAACCATGATTATACCATCAAGAATCCAGTTACCAGGGAAGTCCCTATAGTACAAATAACAAGCAGCGTAGGAGCGGATCACAGTGCAGTAAAAACTGGAAGTGTCATAAAATACACGGTTTCCTATACCAATCCTTACAACCATCCGGCAGATGTCCGGATCAAGGCGGTCCTTAAAGATGGGCTTGATTATTTAAGATCCACAGATTACGGAGTAGAGGAAAACGGAATTGTTACCTGGGACATTACGGATATCGCCGCCCATGAAAGCGATACTGTAGACCTGGTGGCAGTGGTCAATGGTGAAACAGGAACGCAGACAAAGGCGTATTTTGAAACAAAGGTGGAGGCAGTAACAAAGCGTACTGTTCTCATCAATCCCATTGCTTCGGATGGTTCCATTACCATCATAAACAAGCTGACTGGTACCGGAAAGGATCAGGCTGACGAATTTATCTTCCATGTAAGGCTTATGGACGCTGCTGGAAAAACCTTAACCGGATACCAGGCATACTGCGGTTCATCGGAGGGACGGATCAAAGGAGAAGGAAATATTACGATAACCGGTGATGGTTTTATTATCTTTGACAGGCTGCCCTACGGGACCAGATATGAGATCGCACAGGAGCCAAAAGATGGCTATGACAGTGTGCTACGCTCTACCGAGCAAACAGAAGGAGGAACGATAACAGGAGAGGTCTCAAAGGTCATACAGAGCGCAGTATTTAAAAACAACCGGAATAATGAAACAATCCGGGAGATCCTGACGGCAGGAGGAAGCTACCGGATCACGGAAACCACAACGTACAGTGACGGAAGCAGCCTTACAAGTGGAGTATACAGATTTCAGTTAAATGTTACCGGTATGGTTGATAACGTGGATATGGAGGATCGGCCGGTACATTTATATTTTAACAAAATGGATGCAGGAACCGGAGAAGAACTTATTGGAGGAATCTACAGCCTTATAGACGGAGAAACAGGAACAGTGATCCATGAATTTACCAAAGAGAAAGGAGAGAAGGTTTCCATTCCGGCAGAGTTCATTACACCAGGAAAGCACTACATCATAAAGGAAGAACGCTCCCCGGAAGGTTATGCCTATGAAAAAGAGATCCGCTTCACGGCAGAGGATAGCGGAATCCCGGAAACCATTATCATGCAGGATAAAATGACAGAAGTAGAAATCAAAAAGGTAGATGAGGAAACGGGTGAGCTTTTAACCGGAGGACGTTTTTCTATTCGGGAAAAAGAAACTGGCACTGTTATTAAGACCTTTACACCAGAGGGAAAACCATATCTTTTAAAGGGGCTATTAACTGCCGGAGCTGACTATGAATTGGTGGAAGAAGAACCGCCGGCCGGTTTCGCCTTTAGCAAGAAGGTAACCTTCACCGTTCCCAAGGAACCAGGAGCAATCACGGTAATTATGAAAGATAAGAAAACAGAGATTCTGATTAAAAAACTCGACGGTTCTCTTTTAACTGCAACCTCATCAGATGCCGCCGGCCAATTGCCAGGAAGTATCCTTCAAATTTTAAATGAGGATAAAACCCCAACCAAGGTACTTAGGGCTGGCAATGGATTAAAGGCCGGAGATGACCTTATCTTTTCTACCGGCCAGCAGTTTGAAGAAATAAAAGGCCAGCTGGAATCCGGGAGAAATTACTGGCTCCACGAAGTCAGCCCTGCAGATGGATACGGTTACGCAGAAGATGTTCCCTTTACTGTCAGCTTAAACGGAGTCATGAATACGGTAATTATGAAAGACAATCCGACTCATGTGATTCTGTCAAAAAAAGCGATTACAGGCAATGAGGAGCTTCCAGGGAATCATATGGGCATAAAAGATAAGACAGGAAACATTATGGAGGAATGGATATCTGGGGAACAACCTCATGAACTCATTGCAAAATTAAAAGCAGGAGAGCGTTATTGGCTCCACGAAATCCTCCCTGCAGATGGGTATGCTTATGCGAAAGATGTATCTTTTACTGTCAGCCAAAACGGAAGAATTGATATGGTCGAGATGAAAAATGAAGTCACTGCGGTCCGACTTATCAAAGTAGATACATCCGGAAAAATTTTAAAAGGAGCTGTTTTACAGGTATTGGATCAGCAAAGAAATGTAGTCATTCCAGACTTTGAAACAACAGATTTGGCTATAGAGATCACCGGAAGATTAACAGCAGGAAAAACTTATTATCTTCATGAAGTGAAAGCACCGTCAGGATATTTCCTTTCCGCTGATATAGCATTTACAGTACCAAACGCAGCAGAATTATTGGAAGTCACTATGACAGATTCAAAGAAGCAAAGTACTGACTTAAATAAAATGCATCTCTATAAGGTGGATGCATTAACGGGTCAAGGCATTAAAGGAGTGGAATTTTCCATTTACCGGCCTGACGGAAGCTTATACCTGACCGTTGATACAGGAAAGAATGGATATGCAATATTCGATATCCCGGCAAACGGAACCTATAACTACAAGGAAACAAAGGCAGCTCCTGGCTACCTTGCGGCAGATCATACCTATTCCTTTACCATTAAAAACGGTGAGGTATCAGAAAACAGTATAATAACGGTTGTAAATTACCCTTCTCAGGAAGTGCTGATCCAAAAGGCAGATGCTGTAACCAGGGAAAGATTGGCCGGAGCTGAATTGGAGATCAGAAATGAAGCTGGAATGCCGGTATTTACTGGAATAACAAATGAAAGCGGTCTATTATCATTCCAACCGCCGCACGTTGGCAAGTTTACGGTACATGAAATAAAAGCCCCGGAAGGATATAGAAAGACTGATACCTACCTGACTATTTATGTAACGGATGCCGGTACTGCAACAGGAGAATTTGTGATGTATAACAGTCCGGTATACGGCAAGAAAAAAGGCTTTATCACAGCAACATATCGATCAAATCTAAGCAGCCTTGGTATCATCAATTATAAAGGAAGAGGATTCTGGAGCTGGCTGAGCAGGCTGCCTAAAACAGGCGATATAGGACTGGACGGAGGATTGCTTTTACTAATAGGGCTGTCCGGTATTATATCCGGCATTGCTATCGTAAGGAGAAAAAGAGATAAAAAGGATGAATAATAAGCATAAGAAAGGTTTTATTGCCATGTTCCTTGCCGCACCTCTCAGTTTCGGGTGCGCAGGAATTGTACATGCGGAAGAAATGTTTGTTGAAATTAAAAAGGAGTATAGGACAACCATAAAAGACGAAGACGGAAGATCCCAGTTTAAAGATGTCTATGAAAAAGACGGAATGATATACCGGTTGAAATCTGTTCAGATCGATAAAGTGGAAGAAATAGCTCCGGGCGATACTGTAACATATGATTCCGCCCCCTTTGTTGGAAGTTTTGAGGAATATGCGCCGGAAGAAGCAATAGAGAGAAATGGAAAAAAATATATATTAAAAACCAGCGAGCTTACAAAAGTGATCACGGAGGAAACTACAAAATATTCAGAAGCTTCCATACGATACAAAGGAGTGGAATACATAGACGCCCTTCCGGAAGATGCGGAGGTCAAGGTAATATATGAAGATTTAAAGCAGGAATTAAAGGTAAGACTTCCTGCGGTTGATTATAAGGAGGAAGGCACTTACTGGGATTATAATTTTACATTTCCCATTACAGTGACCGGATATGATGGAGATTCATACATGCTGGGCCAGACTGAGATTTCTAATCGTTCCCCTTTAATAGACTATGGGGACCAGTTTCTGGATTATTTGAATTTGCCACCCCAATACTATAAAATTGCCAGAATCGAATGGGATGGGGATCCTGTACGAAAAGATGGAGAGATGATCCGGAAAGCGACCGCTTACGGCAGGAAACTGGTGAAAGATATCAGGGGAACCTATGGAGGGGATGTTACCTTCCCGTCTATAGACGCCAATATTTACCACGGAGCTTATATTGAGGAAGATGCAGAAAATCAAACAGGTCAGCTCATTTACCGAAAGCAGGCAACTGCAATCTACGAACGGCATGGTAGAATTGGATTATGGAATTTTTTAAAGTGGCTGTTGACAAATACCGTTACCTTATCAATCCTTACAATTTTACTTATCGTATTTATAATACTAGCCATTGTTAAAAAAAGAACAAAGAGGAAACGGAATGCAGAATGATATTCCCATTGTGCTTGTTAATGGTTCCCTGAACCTGCCCAACGTAAAGGGGATCATGGGACAACTGTAAAAATTCAAGGTTCAGCCCCTATTTGCCAGGCAGGTTTTATGCTGAAGCAGATAGGGGCTTTAGTATACAAAATATTAACATTGCGTTCCGGAGGAGAAGACTCTGGCGGCAATACTTGACAAAGGGACAGGTACTGCCCATAATAAGCATTAGATAGTAGAAGTTGTGAAGTAGCAGCAAAAGACGGGTGCATGATGAATTCAGGATTATTGAGGAGGATGAGTATGAAAGAGTATCGTTGGGCAACATTAGGCTGTGGAGAAATTGCCAGGCAGCTGGCAGAAAACATGAAGAAGCAGGGAAAAACTTTATTTGGGGTCGGAAACAGAACTTATGAAAATGCAGTTAAATTTGCAGAGACATACGGGGTTGAAAAAGTTTACCATAATGTCTATGATATGTTTCATGATGACGATGTGGATATTATTTATATTTCAACACCCCATAATACCCATATTACTTATTTAAAAGAGGCATTAAAGAATGGTAAGCACGTACTGTGTGAAAAGTCTATCACGTTGAATTCGGATGAGCTTGCTGAGGCGGTCAGTCTTGCGGAGAAAAACAACCTGGTGCTTGCCGAAGCGATGACCATTTATCATATGCCGATCTATAAAAAATTGCAGGAAATTGCGCAAAGCGGTCAACTGGGGCCTCTGCGCTTTATTCAGATGAACTTTGGAAGCTACAAGGATTATAATATGGAAAACAGGTTTTTCAGCCCTAACCTTGCCGGCGGAGCCCTGCTGGATATCGGAGTATACGCCATTTCCTTTGCAAGATGGTTTATGGCAGAGGCGCCGGACCAGATCCTGTCACAGGTGAAGCTTGCTCCCAGCGGTGTGGATGAACAGGCGGGAATCCTGCTAATGAACAATCAGCAGGAAATGGCTTCCATTTCGCTGTCCCTGCACGCAAAGCAGCCAAAGCGGGGAACAGTGGCTTTTGACAAAGGCTATATAGAAATTTATGAATATCCCAGGGCTGACAAGGCAGTGATTACTTATACGGAGGATAACCGCCGGGAGGTGATAGAAGCAGGAAATACCGATGATGCCCTGTTATATGAAATCCTGGATATGGAGAAAGCTGTTTCCGGAGAAACTGACGAAATGCGGCTGGAATATACGGTAGATGTCATGAATATGATGACTAAAATAAGGAATGACTGGAATATGAAGTATCCTGAGGAATTATAACCCATTCCCTTAAAAATGCGCGAGAAAATGGGATATCATTGACACTTTATCAAAGCAGGGATATACTCTTGTTACAGCCGGAAGGCTTCTTTCGGATCGGCTGCAAGAAGTTCTTCCTCAAGGGATTTTAAGATACGGGAGAATAATAATGGATTTGTTTGATTATATGAGGGAAAATACCATGAAAAAGGAGTCCCCCCTTGCATCAAGGCTTCGGCCGTCGACACTTGAGGAGGTAGTGGGGCAGCAGCATATCATTGGCAGGGATAAATTGCTCTACCGGGCCATTAAGGCGGACAAGCTGGGCTCTGTGATTTTCTATGGCCCTCCGGGAACCGGAAAAACCACCCTGGCAAGAGTGATTGCCAATAGCACCAGCGGGGATTTCAGGCAGATCAACGCCACGGTAGCCGGAAAAAAGGACATGGAAGAGATCGTGAAGGAAGCCAAGGATTCCTTGGGAATGTATGGGAAAAAGACCATTTTGTTCGTGGATGAGATCCATCGTTTTAACAAAGGGCAGCAGGATTATCTTCTTCCGTTTGTTGAGGATGGGACGCTGACCCTTATTGGAGCTACCACAGAAAATCCTTATTTTGAGGTAAATGGCGCACTTCTTTCCAGATCCAGGGTATTTGAGCTGAACCCCCTGGAAAAGGAGGATATCAGGAAACTGATCCACCGGGCGGTATATGACCGGGATAAGGGAATGGGTTCCTATAATGCTGTGATTGACGAGGATGCGGAAGAATTTCTGGCGGATGTTTCCAATGGAGACGCAAGAGCCGCTTTAAATGCGGTGGAGCTTGGAGTCATGACTACGGACCGGGATCCGTCAGACGGAAAAATCCATATCAGCCTCCAGGTGGCCGAGGAGTGCATCCAAAAGCGGGTGGTGCGTTATGACAAGACAGGAGACAATCATTACGATACCATATCAGCTTTTATAAAAAGTATGAGGGGATCGGACCCGGATGCAGCCGTTTACTATCTGGCCAGGATGCTTTATGCGGGAGAGGATATAAAGTTCATTGCCAGAAGAATCATGATCTGCTCAGCAGAGGATGTAGGAAATGCGGATCCCCAGGCTCTCGTTGTTGCAGTGGCGGCAGCTCAGGCGGCGGAGAGAATCGGGCTTCCGGAAGCCCAGATCATTCTGGCGGAAGCGGTCACCTATGTGGCCTCGGCCCCTAAGAGCAATGCGGCATGCATGGCGGTGTTTGAGGCTCTGGATACTGTGCGGAATCAGAAAACCATGCCTGTGCCGGTTCATTTACAGGATTCCCATTATAAGGGAGCGGCGAAGCTGGGACATGGACAGGGCTATCTCTATGCCCATGATTATCCGGGAAACTATGTAAAACAGCAGTATCTGCCGGATGGGATGGAAGACAAGTCGTTCTATCATCCCACGGAAAATGGTTATGAGCGTAAAATCAAAGAGCACTTGAAGGAACTGAAAAAATAACTTTTCTTTTTTAATATTAAGGTATATAATAGGCGTATCGTACGACCTGATTTAATATGATTTGGGCCGGAATAACATTCCGGCCATCTGTTGCGATATTCTATCGTGAAGCATTCCCAAGATTACGAAACAACTGTTATAAGGAATCATGAAGGAGAATAATATGCGTGAAAAATTACAAACACTGCCGTTAGCGGAATTAAAGGAGCTTGCCAAAGCCCAGGGAATTAAGGGATGCAGCTCCATGCGGAAAGCTGAAATTATAGATTTACTTTGCGAAAAGGGAGAGGGGGCTCCTGCGTTTCCTGCTTCGACTGGGAATGTTCCAGTAGAAAAGGCGGAGGAAGTAAAAAAAGAGGTTTTTAAGGCTGCTACACCCCAGCCGGCCGTTCAGGCCCAGCCTCAGCCGGATTCGGCAAGCCAGCAGGGACAGATGAATATGGATCAGCAGATGCAGTCTGCGGCCGGCGGCCAAAGGAAGACGGTTATCCGTTCCTATCGTCCGGAAGGCCAGCAAAGGCCTGCAGGCTACCGTCCGGCACCGGGAAACAACACAGAGCCTTCCGCCAGGAATGAGGCAAGACAGGAATCAATGCCAGAAGAACCAAGGGCAGATTTTCAGCCAAGTCCTGAATTGCAGGAGTTGGACAGCGGTATAGAGGCTCATGGAATTTTAGAGGTCATGCCCGATGGCTTTGGCTTTATCCGCTGTGAAAACTACCTTCCAGGTGAAAATGACGTTTATGTGGCTCCTTCCCAAATCCGCCGGTTTAACATGAAAACAGGAGACATCATTCACGGAAGCCGCAGAGTGAAGACGGCTACGGAAAAGTTTGCAGCCCTTCTATATGTAAAGAACATCAACGGCTACCCCACCAGTGCAGCGGAACGCCGTCCTAACTTTGAAAATATGATTCCCATATTCCCGGATGAAAGACTTCATATGGAGACAACGGGAGGGAAGAATATCACGGCCATGCGTGTCCTGGACCTTTTAGCTCCGATTGGAAAGGGGCAGAGAGGTATGATCGTATCCCCGCCAAAGGCAGGAAAAACCACCCTGCTTAAGGATGTAGCAAAGGCCATATCCGTAAACCACCCGGAGATCCATCTCATGATCCTATTGATCGATGAGCGTCCTGAGGAAGTTACTGATATTAAGGAATCCATTTTCGGAAATAACGTGGAAGTGCTCTACTCCACCTTTGACGAGCTTCCGGATCGCCATAAGAGAGTGTCGGAAATGGTGATCGAAAGAGCCAAACGCCTTGTTGAGCATGGCCGGGATGTGGTGATCCTGTTAGACAGCATTACCCGTCTGGCAAGAGCCTATAACCTGACGGTGGCGCCAAGCGGCCGTACCTTATCCGGAGGTCTGGATCCGGCAGCCCTTCATATGCCTAAGCGATTCTTCGGTGCAGCCAGAAACATGAGAGAGGGAGGCAGCCTTACTGTTCTTGCCACTGCTCTTGTGGAAACGGGCAGCCGTATGGATGACGTTATTTATGAGGAATTTAAGGGAACCGGCAACATGGAATTGGTTCTTGACCGGAAGTTGTCTGAGAAGAGGATTTTCCCTGCCATTGACATTCTTAAGTCCGGTACCAGAAGGGATGACCTGTTGCTAACCAGAGAAGAAGCGGAAGCGGTTGATATCATCAGGAAGGCTACCAATACCCTGAAACCGGAAGATGCCGTGGAGAAAATATTGGACTTATTCTCAAGGACAAGAAACAACAGGGAATTCGTGGAAACCTCCAAAAAAATGCGCTTTTTCTAGATAATACTGGTTTTTTATAGAAATAAATACTTGCATTAAATTTTTTTTTATGTTATACTGTGTAAGCTGTTTATTAGACAAAGTCGGTTTACGGACTGCGATATAATAGAAATCAAAGTATGTGAGGTGAAAATCATGAAAGAAGGAATCCATCCAAATTACTATCAGGCAAAAGTTGTTTGCAACTGTGGTAATGAATTCGTAACTGGTTCTACAAAGGAAGATATCCACGTAGAGGTTTGTTCTAAATGCCATTCATTCTACACCGGTCAGCAGAAGGCTGCTTCCGCTCGTGGACGTATTGATAAATTCAATCGTAAATATGGCGTTAAGGCTGAAGCATAATTTACTTATTGAAGGCAAGGGTTGTGCAGCCTGAATTTAGTAAATTATCCGTTCGATGAGCCGCCAGGTGAATCGGACTTCCTTCATGAATTCAGGAAATCAGCCGTTCTATGTGCTCATTGGGCGTATGGAACTTCCTTATTATATCAGGGGCAAAGAAGAGGTTGAGTTTGGTGGAAACACTTTAGCTCAGCCTTTTTTGGGATTTGAACAAGTGTAAAGCTTCTATTTTAAACAGAAAGGTGGTTGGCGTATGAAGTATTCAGGAATCGGCGGGCAAGCCGTGATTGAAGGCGTTATGATGAAAAACGGGGATGAGTATGCCACAGCAGTCCGCAAGCCGGACGGAACCATTGAAGTGAAAAAGGATACTTATATAAGCATGGGAGAAAAGGTGAAGCTATTTTCCCTGCCTTTTATCAGAGGAATATTCAGCTTTGTGGACTCCATGGTGTTAGGTATGAGGGCTTTGACCTTTTCTGCCAGCTTTTTTGAGGACGATGAGGAGGATTTAGAACCTTCCAGGTTTGAAAAGCTGCTGGAGCGGTTGTTTGGGGAAAAGATGGAAAAGGCATTGATGAGCATAGTCATGGCATTTTCTGTGGTAATGGCTATTCTTATTTTCATGGTGCTTCCTATGTTTCTTGCTAATATATTCCAGAATTTTATAAAATCCCAGACGGTTATGGCCATTCTGGAAGGCGTGATCCGAATCGGAATCTTTATTGCCTACATCGGTCTGGTTTCACGTATGGAGGATATCCGTCGGACCTTCATGTATCATGGAGCAGAGCATAAGTGCATCAACTGCCTGGAGCACGGACTCCCTCTTACCGTGGAAAATGTCAGAAACAGTTCGAAAGAACATAAGCGTTGCGGTACCAGCTTTCTCCTTATAGTCATGATCATCAGTATTCTGTTTTTCATGGTGGTGAGAGTGGAAACGCTGCCTCTCCGGGTTCTCAGCAGGATCATACTGATTCCGTTTATCGCCGGAGTATCCTATGAATTTTTGCGTCTGGCAGGGCGCAGTAATTCAAAGCTTGTGGATTTATTAAGCCGTCCTGGCATGTGGATGCAGGGACTGACTACCAAGGAGCCGAATGATGAGATGATCCAGGTGGGCATCGCTTCTGTTGAGGCTGTGTTTGACTGGAGGGCATTTCTTAACAAGAATTTCCCGGAGAAAAGTGCATGAACTTAACATTACAGCGTTTATTGGAAGAAGGAGAATCGGAGCTATCAAAGGCAGGGGTGGAAGAGGCCTCTCTTGATTCCAGATACTTACTTTTTGAGGCGTTCCACACAGATATGGCACATTTTCTTATAGACAGGAACAGAAGGCTTCCGGAAGAGGACTTTTCTCTGGAGGCCGTTTCGGAATACCGCTCCATGATAGAGAAACGTTCCAGAAGAGTCCCCCTTCAGCAGATTACAGGAAGCCGGGAGTTCATGGGGCTTGAGTTTTTGGTAAATGAGCATGTGCTGATCCCAAGGCAGGATACGGAAACTCTGGTGGAACTGGTCTTAAAAGATTATAAAGGAAAGAAGCCGGAAGTACTGGATATATGCACGGGAAGCGGCTGCATTGCTGTCAGCCTGGCAAAGCTTGGCGGATTTGACTGTGTGACTGCCGTGGATATTTCCAGGGAAGCCCTTAAGATGGCGGAAAGAAATGTAGGGAAGCTTTTGGGAGAGGGAAAGGTCACACTGATAGAAAGTGACTTATTTGCCTCATTCGGGAAACAGAAAAAATTTGATGTGATCGTGTCAAATCCTCCCTATATTCCAACGAAAATTATAGAAGGACTGCAGCCGGAAGTCCGGGATTTCGAACCCATGCTGGCCCTTGACGGGAAGGAAGACGGATTGTATTTTTACAGAAGGCTTGCGTTGGAAAGCCGCCCTCATCTGGTCCCTAAAGGAGCGGTTTATTTTGAAATCGGCTATGATCAGGGAGAGGCTGTCAGCAGTTTGTTAAAGGACGCTGGCTTTGGAGAAATCCGGGTGGTTAAGGATGCGGCAGGACTGGACCGCGTGGTATGTGCACGAAAGCAATGAGCAGTGCGAAACAGGATAGGAAAAGATTATCGTTGTGCTTGCACATAAGAAAATCTTCTCCTGGCCTGTTTCACAGGGCGAATGCCCGTGAGCCGGTAAAACCGCAGGTTTTACCGGCTGCACTGCGGACTGATGATACAATGTGAACGACAGTCCTTTCCAGGAAATTCAGGAGGTTACCATGTTTGATAGATTAGATGATATTTTAATTCATTATGAAGAATTAATGCAGGAGCTTAACAATCCTTCCGTGGCAGAGGATCAGAACCGGTTTCGGAAGCTGATGAAGGAGCAGGCGGATCTGGCGGACTTAGTAGAGACTTATACCCAGTATAAGAAGGCAAAGCAGACCGTGGAAGACAGTCTGGCTCTTCTGGAGGAAGAGAGCGACGAGGAGATGCGGGAGATGGCAAAGGAGGAATTATCCGATGCAAAGAAGCAGATCGAGGCGCTGGAGCAGGAGCTTAAGATTTTACTTTTACCTAAGGACCCTAATGACGATAAGAATATTATTCTGGAAATCCGTGCCGGAGCAGGCGGTGACGAGGCGGCCCTGTTCGCTTCCGAGCTGTACCGTATGTATGTAAATTACGCGGAGGGACATCGCTGGAAGGTAGAGCTGATCAGCGTCAACGAAAATGGGATCGGCGGTTTTAAAGAAGTGGTTGCCATGATTACAGGCAAGGGCGCTTATTCCAAGATGAAATATGAAAGCGGCGTTCACCGGGTACAGCGGGTGCCGGAGACAGAGAGCGGAGGAAGAATCCACACCTCCACGGCCACCGTGGCAGTTATGCCTGAGGCAGAAGAGTTTGATGTAGTGATCGAGGATAAGGATGTGAGAATCGACGTTATGCGTGCTTCCGGAAACGGCGGACAGTGTGTAAATACTACCGATTCGGCCGTTCGTCTTACTCACATGCCTACTGGAATCGTGATTTACAGCCAGACGGAAAAGTCACAGCTTCAAAATAAGGAAAAGGCTTTTCGGTTATTGCGTTCCAAGCTTTATGACTTGGAGCTGGAGAAAAGGCAGAATTCAGAGGCAGAGGAAAGAAGAAGCCAGATCGGTACGGGAGACCGTTCCGAAAAGATCCGTACCTATAATTTCCCTCAGGGCCGTGTAACGGATCACAGGATCAAGCTGACCCTTTATAAGATTGATTCCATTATGAATGGAGACATTCAGGAACTTCTGGATTCTCTCATTGCGGCGGATCAAGCTGTGCGCTTAAGTAAGTTAAATGAAGAGGCGTAAGGATTAAGAAGAGAATATAGATACATGTCATTACCCCATTCCGCGATGGAATGGGGTTTTTTGTCTAAATAAGGATTTTACCACCGTATTTTTTTACACTTCTGTAGTATGATTAATTTTTAACAAATGTGGTTACGGAATAGTTACCGCTTTCTGTGAGAAGAGATTACCACTTTTAAATTGGAAAAAAGAATCATTTAGTTCCCTTATAAACTGTGATATTATGTTAATATGCATAAAAATAGTTATAGAGTCAGTTAGGTGATATCATATATAAATGAAGGCTGTCAAGAAAAATAGGAGTGAACATATATGGATAGGCGAAAGAGACAGATCCTGGATATTTTGTCGGACAGAGAGTACTATACGGCAGAAGACCTTGCAGGGCAGATCTGTATCGGGACAAAGACCATTCGCAATCTGCTGAAAGAGATAAATCAGGAAATGGAGCCCCATGGGGCTTCGATTCTTTCTAAATACGGTGTAGGGTATTATCTGAACGTATGGGATGAAGAAAAGTTTGGTTCTTTTAGCCAGGAATTATACACACATCATTCAGATAAATATCTGCCTGATACATCGGAGGAACGGATACAATACCTGCTGGAATATTTGTTCAACAGCCCTTCTTATGTAAAGTTGGATGAATTGAGTGACAGTCTGTATATATCGAAGCGGACATTGACCGCAGATTTAAAGGAAGTAGAACAATACCTTAATAAATTTAATATAAAAGTTATTCGAAAACCCAATTACGGAATAAAGCTGGAAGGCGGAGAGTTTGAGACCAGATTATGCATCGCGTCTTTTTCCGGAAAACGGCTTCATAAGGGCAATCAGAGCATGGATGAGATTGCGGTATGTGTATCGGAAGTTCTTAAAAAGAACGATTTTCTGATTCCCGGAGCGGCCTATCAGAACCTTGTTGTTCATCTCTACATAGCCATCAGCCGAATCATGGAATGCCATTATGTGCCCATGCCTGAGGAGCCGATAAAGAATATGAGCGGCAGGTATGAGTATCGGATCGCAAAGGAAATTGCTGAACAGATAGAATCCACATTCCACATCACATTTCCTGAAACGGAGATCGTTTATATCTCCATACACCTGGCAGGGAAGAAGATGATATACCATGCCGATGAAGCGGATCAAAATATCATCATCACCCAGGAAATCAGTGATCTTGTAACCGTCATGCTGGAACGGGTGTATGATCTGTTCAAATTTGATTTCCGCAGTGATTTGGAGCTGAGGATGCTATTGTGCCAGCATCTGGTTCCTTTAAGCATCAGGATCAAATATGATATGGATTTAAAGAATCCTCTTCTTCGGGATGTTAAGGAAAAGTTCTGTCTTTCCTATACCATGGCATGCAATGCGGTAACAGTCATAAACGAACACTTTCATATCCTTTTGTCAGAAGATGAGATCGCGTACTTTGCCTTTGCCTTTGCTTTTGCCCTTGAGCGGAAGAAGACGGAGATAGAGAAAAAGAATATACTTCTGGTATGCTCTTCCGGGCGGGGAAGTGCGAAGCTTCTCCAGTATAAATACCAGAATTCGTTTAAGGAATATATAAACGATATCACCGCATGTGATGTGGGAAGTATTTATAAGGTGGATTTTTCAAAATATGACTACATCTTTACGACCGTACCCATTACGGTTCCCGTACCTCTTCCGATACTGGAGGTACAATATTTTCTTGATGACAAAGACATTGTAAATGTAAAAAAGGTACTCACTTCCGATAAGGCATCTTCCGTGCGGAATTACTATGAACGGGAGATGTTTCTGCCTCATCTGAAGCTGCAGACAAAGGAAGAGGTCCTTCGCTGCATGTGCCAGTTTGTTATGGAAAAGAAGAATCTCCCGAAAGAATTTTATGAATCCGTGCTAAAGAGGGAGAGGTTAGCCAAGACAGCTTTTGGCAACCTGGTAGCAATGCCCCATGTCTATAAGGCCATCAGTGAGGAAACATTTGTGTGCGTTGGAATCCTTGATGAACCGGTGGACTGGGAAGGGCAGAAGGTTCGCGCTGTTTTCCTGGTGTCCATAGCCAATAAGGATCATACCAGTGAAGAACTGCAGCGATTCTATCAGATGACGGCGGCCTTTCTTTTAAGCCAGAAACAAATACAGGAGCTTGTAAAAAAACAAGATTATGACGCATTTATAGAAGCCATGAGCAGCATAGAAGCCCAGATTCCAAAGGATGTATAAGGGAAAGGCGTAAAAGATAAAGGCGTAAAAGATAAAGGCGTAAAAGATAAAGCAAGACGTGTACAAACTGATAATCATTTTGTATGCGTCTTTTTTGTGTCAGTACGATTCTTCGATAAATAAGCGAAAATCGTTGTTTTTAACTGAAAAAGCGGATATTCCGGATCCGCAGTATATATAAGCATCGATGCAGAAGTAAGTACTGCCCATGTTCTGTTATGTCATTAATCGCATTTTGGCCGGCAGATGTAAGGCAAGTTTATCCAATTTTGCAGCGGCCTATATTCCGCCGGAAAAAGGTGCCATTATGAAAATGGAAAAAGGCATCATGGAGTTCAAAAACAAAGTATGGTAGTATGTGAATGTGCAATAGATAAATGCATTAGATATCTGATAAAATATCAATCATGCACAATGCTCCCCGGTATTTTTCTGAATCCTGGCACTTATGCAGACAGGCGGGAGAGGCGTTATTTTCGATGGAGATAGGGAAGTGATGAAAGTAAAATTTATGAACGTCCTGCTTGCAGCAGCAGGAGCTATCGTTCGTTCTGTACACGTTTTTCGGATTGTACCAGCTGCCAACAGAGGGAGAGTTTAACAGAAGATAGAAATATTACAGATAATACAAGATCAGCTTGAGGTAATTATGAGTTACCTTATTACATTTATGAGACTCATAATTACAGGTTAAGAGAGAGGCAGTGTGAGAATGGATATTGAAATGATTGTTATGAAGCTTGTAGTCTGCGGAGGGAACGCCAGAAGCAATGCGATTGAAGCACTGCGTTCGGCAAAAAACGGTGATTTTAAACATGCAGACCAGTTGATGGAGGATGCAGAAAAGACGATTCAGGAAGCACATGAGGTCCAGACAGAAATGATCCAGAATGAGCTAAACGGCAAAAAGGCAGAAGTCGGACTTTTAATGGTTCATGCTCAGGATCATCTGATGAATGCCATGACGGTCATGGATCTGTGCAAGGAAATGATTGATATTTTAAGAATAAAATAATTCATTTTAGAAAGGAAGTTATTTATGAGAAACATTGTTTTGTTTTGCGCGGCGGGAATGTCTACCAGTCTCTTGGTCCATAAGATGAAAGAGGCTGCAGACAAAGAAAACTATGACTGCAAGATCAATGCCTATGCACTTGCAAGCACCAAGGAGAAAGGGAAGGATGCGGATATCATTCTGCTGGGGCCTCAGGTTCGTTTCAGCAAGGCAAAAGTAGAAAAGGATTGTCCGGGCAAAATCATTGAATGCATTGATATGCAGGTATACGGCACCATGAACGGTGCCAAGGTCATAGCCCAGGTCAAAAAAGCTTTGGGGGACTGAATGTAAGCACAAATTAAGGGGGAAATAAAGATGGATAAATTGATGAATTGGCTGCAAAACACAATAATACCGCCACTTTCAAAATTAGGTAATCAAAGACATTTAGTGGCAGTACGTAATGGTTTAACCTTAACGTTGCCGGCAATCATAAGCGGAAGTATTTTTCTTATCATAGGAAATATTCCGATAGAAAGCTGGACTAATTTTTTAGCACCTTATGAAGAGATGATTAATGCTGCTGTTAATGTTTCATTTGGTATTATTTCACTTTTGGCAGCAGTTGGAATTGGCTATGAGCTAAGTAAAAGTTATGACCTTGATGCAATTTCAGGTGCAGCGTTGTCGGTAATGGCTTTTATTACCACCCAACTGTCAGACGGCTTTGTAATTGATCCTGCAGGCTTTGATTCTACGGGACTATTTACAGCAATTATTGCGGGTATTGTTACTACCGAAATTTATCATTTCTGTATTAAAAAGAATTGGGTATTTAAATTGCCTGACGGTGTACCGCCGGCAGTCAGCAATTCCTTTGTTTCTTTGATTCCTGCAATGCTGATTTTATTGCTGTTCTGGACAGTTCGTGTTCCACTGCATTTTAATATTACTGAATTTATTCAGAGTATCTTTTCACCTTTACTTCATGCATTAAATAGTTTACCCGGTATTTTGCTTTATACATTTTTGGTAAGCTTATTGTGGTGCGCAGGAATCCATGGAGATATGACATTAGAAGGTGTTGCTGATCCGATATTTTTAGCTTTTGTTGCAGCAAATGCTTCTGCTTATGCAAAAGGCGAAGCACTTCCCTATATCACTGCTTCCGGCTTTTCCAGCTTATTTGTTAATGTCGGCGGAACAGGAGCTACATTAACCTTAGTTCTTTTAATGATTTTTTCAAAATCAAAAACTTATAAGGAATTGGGAAAAGTGGCTTTGCCAGGCTCGATTTTTGAAATAAATGAACCGGTAATTTTCGGGTTCCCAATTATTATGAACCCATTGATGATGATTCCTTTTATCCTTATTCCGTTAGTATTAGCGGCAAGCAGTTATTTCCTTATGTCCATTGGATTAGTTGGTAAACCGATCATGATGGTTCCATGGACAATGCCACCAATTATCGGACCTCTAATGGCAACAGGCTGGGATATAAGAGCTGCTATCTGGTCTGCACTTGAAATTGTAATTGCTATTGTCATTTATATGCCATTTTTCAAAATTGCTGAAAAACAAATGTTGGAGAATGAAAATCAAACATTTGAAACAGCAGAAATTGAAGTTGATGGAGCTGCAAAAAATTGATCATGGAGGTATTTACGATGTCAAAAAAAATTAAAGTTGTAACAATTGGCGGAGGATCCAGCTATACACCAGAATTAGTCGAGGGCTTTATTAAAAGATATGATGAATTTCCAATCAGTGAATTGTGGCTGGTGGATATCGAAGAAGGAAAGCACAAGCTAGAGATTGTGGGAGAAATGGCTAAGCGGATGGTAGAAGCAGCAGGAATTGACTGCAAGGTTTATTTAACGCTGGACCGGCGGGAAGCTTTAAAGGATGCAAATTTCGTTACCACGCAGTTGCGGGTCGGATTATTAGATGCACGCATTTTGGATGAACGTATCCCATTAAGCCACGGATTAATCGGTCAGGAAACCAATGGGGCCGGGGGCATCTTTAAGGCATTACGAACCATTCCGGTAATTTTAGATATTGTAGAAGAAATGAAAGAGCTGTGTCCTGATGCTTGGTTAATCAACTTTACTAATCCGTCCGGTATGGTTACGGAAGCTGTTTTAAGATATGGCAATTGGAACAAGGTTGTTGGCTTATGCAATATTCCCATTAATGCGGTTTATGAAGAAGCTGCAATACTTGATGAAATGCCATCAGACTTATTCTTCCAGTTTGCAGGCATTAATCATCTGCACTGGCACACTGTGGTTGATAAAAATGGAATCGACAGAACGGATGAACTTATTAAAAAGATGTATGGAAGTGGAGAAACAAATTCAATTGTTGCAAATATTAAGGATAATCGTTTGATTTTTGAGCAAGTTGAAAATCTTCATATGGTTCCATGCCCATATCATAATTATTATTACTATACTGATAAAATGTTGGCCGAGGAATTAGAAGACTTTAAAAACAATGGAACCCGTGCAGAAAAAGTCAAGAAAATTGAAGCTGAATTATATGAATTATATAAGGATCCTAATCTGAATTATAAACCGAAACAGTTAGAAGAACGCGGCGGAGCCAGATACAGTGATGCGGCTTGTGAGACGATCACTTCAATCTATAATGATAAAAGAACAACCATGGCCGTCAGTACCCGTAATAACGGTACTATAAAAGATCTGCCTGACGATTGTGCGGTTGAAGTTACTTGTACTTTAACAGGAAAAGGACCGATTCCTTATAATTTCGGAAGCTTTAAACCTCAGGAAAGAGGATTACTGCAATTGATGAAAGCTATGGAGGAATTAACCATTGAAGCTGCTGTTACAGGGGATAGAGGTACATTATTACAAGCCTTTATGATGAATCCGCTCATTACAAGCGGAGACGTAGCCAAACAGGTAATGGAGGAATTACTGGAAGCACATAAAAAACATCTTCCTAATTTCTTTCAATAGGCCGTCAGTCATTGGTAATGTATGGATAAGTAACTTTGTTTGATGAAAGGAGATAATTTTTCTTGAATAAAAAGGTAAACAAAATCACGGTTATTGTATTTTTCATAGGGTTATTGCTTTTGACAGGATGTACTTCGAACCAAACCGGCGGTCAATTAAAGAAAGAGAGCGAAAGCAGCATATCTTTGAAAGACTCAGAAAAGAAAGAGATAGCTATGGAGTTGGTTTCCAGCGCAGAAAATTCATCTTTGGATTGGAAGGCTCAATACAGCTATATTGAAGATATTCAAGATGGGAGAGGTTATACAGCCGGAATCATCGGGTTTTGTTCTGGAACGGGAGATATGCTGCAATTAGTAAAAGGCTATACAGAAACAAAGTCAGAGAATCTGCTGGCTAAATACGTAGAAGCCCTTGAAAAAGTGAATGGTTCGGATTCTCATGAAGGCTTAGGGGAAGCTTTTGAAAGTGACTGGAAGGCCGCCAGCGAAGATGCGAAATTTCAGGAAGCGCAGAACATAATCAGAGATGATATATATTTTAATCCGGCAGTTGACCAGGCGGTAAAAGATGGATTATCCATTTTAGGTCAGTTCATTTACTATGATGCAATCGTAATGCATGGCCCTGGTGATGGATCTGTTCCATATGAAGAAAGTTTTCCAGGCATAAGAGAAGCAGCATTAAATAAAGCGAAGTCTCCGGCAGATGGAGGAAATGAAGTGGATTATCTAACGGCTTTCCTTGATGAAAGAGATAAGGTAATGAAGCTTGAAAGTGCTCATGAAGACTTAAGCAGAACAATTGCCCAAAGGAAATTCTTAAAGGAAGAGAATTATTCCTTACAAAAGCCTCTTGAGTGGGAAATGTATGGAGATCCCTTTAAGATTGATAAATGATATAGCTGATGAAGGTTAAAAGACAGCAATTCCAGGATGCCCCTGGAATTGCTGTCTTGTCTATGTTATTCCCCTATCATGATCCTGATAATTTCTTCGTTGGTTTCCCTCATTCCTTCTTTCCCCAGTCTCCCAACATTTCTAAGGGTAGCCTCCACGCCTTTGGTGACGATTCCGTCGCCGTCAAAGAACTGCTGCCCCTGCATGTACATGTTGTAACCTAGAATTCCGGCTTCTATGGAAGAGGCGATCTTTGCCGCGCAGGAGGATTTTGCACCATCGCATACGATACCGGAAACAATGGCGAGTGCGTTGACTATGGTATGGATGACTTCCTCATAGCCCCCTCCGCAGAGATAAGCAATTCCAGCTCCGGCCCCGGCTCCTGCATTGACTGCTCCGCAATAGGCGGATAATCTGCCGATGGGGGTTTTCTGGTGAATGGCGGCCAGATTGGATAAGGCTAAGGCCCGGTACAATTTCTCTTTGCTGACCTTTAAGGCCTTTGCATATACGATGACAGGCACGGAAACCGTGATCCCCTGATTTCCGCTTCCGGAATTGATAACCACCGGCAGTCCGCAGCCGTTCATTCGGGCATCAGAACCTGCAGCTGCCATGGCCTTTGCTCTGACGGATAAGTCATCTCCGGAATTTTTAAGAAGTACCTTGCCGATATTGGCTCCATAGCTTTCCTTAAGCCCCTCTTCGGCAATGGCCCAGTTGTAACGGATCTGGCGTTCCAGGACCTCCTGGATGTCAGAGATGTCCACAGAATTGATAAAGTCCCAGATATCCTCCATGTTGAGTAAATTCCGGTCAGTCAGCGGATCATCTTCAAGAGCCGCATCCTTCTGCATCAGTATGGTTCCATCCTTTTCAATGAGAACGATGTTGGTGTGGTAACCCGCAATGCGCACTCTGCTGAAGGAAGTTCCTTTATACAGGGTAACAAGGATATCAAAATTAATCCCCTGGTCTAAGTGTACTACCGTGATTTCCCTTTCCTTCATAAATTCTCTCATCTGTATTATCTGCTCCGGCAAGACCTCTGCAATGACCTCCAGTTCTCTTTCCGGATTGCCTGCCACAATGCCTGCCGCCACTGCCGCAGGAATGCCCTTTAAATGGCCTGTATTGGGAACGATCACGGATTTCACGTTCTTAATAATGCTTCCGCTGGCGGCCACCACCACTTTATCAGGCATTTGTCCCAGTGCTTTTCTGGCTACTGCGGCGGCATAAGCCAGAGCGATCGGTTCGGTACAGCCCATGGCCGGAAGCAGCTCTTCCTTCAATATCTGCACATAGGCGCGGTATTTATTACTTGCCTTATCCATATAACATCAATTCCTTTCTGAAAGTGTAATTGATTTTTCGTAAACAGTCTGTCAATAAACATTGATTTCTCTTTAGTTATAATGTACCATAGATAAATATAGATGTAAAATTTAATGTTTTTAAGATAACGTTTAATATTTTTAAATTGATTGAAGAGAGGAGTTTTAAAGATGGAGCTTCGGGAAATAAGGACATTTTTAGAGGTAGCTAACAGAAAAAGCTTTTGTAAGGCGGCTGAAAAACTGGGTTATTCCCAGGCCGCTGTCACTGTACAGATCAAGCAGCTGGAAAAAGAATTAAATGTCCATTTGTTTGACCGGATCGGGAAGAAGACGACCCTGACCCATGAGGGTGAAACCTTTTATGAATATGCGGCTGAGGTTGTAAAGACCCTGACCCATGTAAAAAACATTTTATCCGTAACTTCGGAGCTTACGGGAAGGCTGGTGATCGGGACCATAGAATCCATCTGCTCCACCTTGTTTCCATCTCTCATACAGGAGTTCCACCGCCTTTATCCCCAGGTCAACGTAAGCATTGTGGTGGATTCTCCCGATGAGCTTCTTACCATGATGAACCATAATACCATTGATCTGGTGTATTTCCTTGATAAGCGCATGTATGATTCAAAATGGGTAAAGGTGATGGAAAAGCCTGAAAACATAATTTTTGCAGCATCAAAAAACCACCCTTTTGGAATCGAAACAGGTCTTACCATTGATCAGGTCATTTCACAGCCAATGATTCTTACGGAAAAGGATGCCAGTTACCGGCTCATGCTGGAACAATACCTGGCGGCTTATGGAAAAAAGGTTCATCCCTTTCTGGAAATCGGCAATACGGAATTCATCATCAAACTTCTTCGCAGCAATGCAGGGATTTCCTTTCTTCCGGAGTTCACTATTTGCAGGGATATTGAGGAAGGAACCTTAATGCCCCTTAACATGAAGGATTTTCACTTGCAGACCTGGAGGCAGATGGTCTATCACAAGGATAAATGGATCAGCAGAGAGATGAAAGCATTTATTGAGCTGGTTCAAAGGAGGGAGCAGGAGTGCAAAGAGACAGCCCCTCCAGACATTCCAAAAGATTAATTGTACAGACTGTTTTGATGTGCTATACTGAACAGGAAAATAAATGAAATAAATGCACGGAGGATTAAGACATGGAAGCGTTAAAAATCGGAATCATGGGAACGGGTGGGATCGCATCGGTACTGGCAAATACAATGCTTCAGATGCCGCAGGTAGTTCTGATGGGAGCAGCCTCCAGAAGTTTAGAAAAAGCGGAAGAATTTGCGGCGCGTTTTTCCATAGAAAGGGCTTATGGCTCTTATGAGGAACTTGTAAAAGACCCGGATATTCAGTTGATCTATATTGCCACACCTCATTCCGAGCATTACAGCAATGCGAAGCTGTGCCTGGAAAATGGAAAGCATGTTCTTTGTGAAAAAGCCTTTGCAGCAAACTACGCCCAGGCCAAAGAGATGACCGATTTAGCGGAGGAAAAGAATCTTATGATAACGGAAGCTATGTGGGTGCGTTACATGCCCATGGCAAAAACCCTGAAAGAGGTTTTAAACTCAGGCGTTATCGGAGAGCCTATGACCCTTACGGCAAATCTCTGTTACCTGATTTCGGATACGCCACGCCTTATTAAGCCTGAGCTTGCAGGAGGAGCCCTTCTTGATGTAGGAGTGTACACTCTTAATTTCGCTTCCATTGTTTTTGGCGATGAGATTACAGATATCCAGTCCAGCGTGATTAAAACAGACAGCGGAGTGGATGCCCAGAACAGCATTACCTTATGCTATCCGGGAGGAAAGATGGCAATCTTAAACAGTTCTCTTCGGGTGCTCTCTGACCGCCTGGGAATTATATACGGAACCAAGGGATACCTTGTAGTTGAGAATGTCAATAATTTTGAGACCATCAAGGTTTATGATGCAAAGAGGCAGCTGATTGAAACTCACATCAGACCGGAGCAGATATCCGGATATGAGTACCAGATTGAAGCCAGCAGGGAAGCCGTCAGAAATGGTTGGACAGAGTGTCCCCAGATGCCCCATAAGACGATCCTGGATATTATGAAGGTCATGGATGAATTAAGAAGACAGTGGGGAATCCGTTATCCGTTTGAGGCATAATAAGAGGAAGATAAATGTTTACTAGAAAAGATTTGATAAAACTGCTGGGCCCTCTGATCGTGGAGCAGATATTGATCGTTCTGGTAGGAATGGTGAATGTCGTGATGGCGGCGGCAGTGGGAGAGGCATCTGTTTCCGGAGTTGCCCTGGTGGAATCCATCAACATTCTGATTATTCAGATGCTGTCGGCATTGGCTACCGGTGGAGCGGTTATATCCTCCCAGTATCTTGGGAAAAAGCAGTCAGAGAATGCCTGCAGGGCAGCGGGACAGCTCATTGGAGTCACGACCGTACTTTCCGTGCTTGTTACCCTTGTTGCACTGGCAGGCAGAGGAAGTCTGCTAAAGGTTATATTCGGAAATGTGGATGAGGCGGTTATGAACGCCGCCGTGGTTTATTTCTGGATTACGGCCCTGTCTTATCCCTTTGTTGCAGTTTATAATTCCTGTGCGGCCCTATTCCGCTCCATGGGAAACTCCAAAGCTTCCATGGCAGTTTCCCTGGTGATAAATACCGTTAATGTTGTGGGAAATGCGGTATGTGTATACGGCCTTCATATGGGGGTGACCGGTCTGGCCTGGCCCACCCTGTTCAGCCGGATTGCCGCCGCGGTGCTGATGCTCTTTATGATCCAAAGTCCCGGCAATGTTTTGAGAATCAACCGTCTGGAGGAGCTTAAGCCAAACCTTCCGATGATTAAGAAGATACTGTCCATCGGCATTCCAAACGGCCTGGAAAACGGCATGTTCCAGTTCGGAAAGCTTGCTCTGCAAAGTCTGGTTTCTTCCCTGGGAACGGCGGCCATCGCCAGCTATGCAGTGGCATCCAACCTGGTGACCCTGCTGTATCTGCCTGGCAACGCCATAGGCTTAGGCCTGATCACCATTGTGGGACAATGCGTGGGAGCAGGAGAGAAAAAAGAGGCAAAGCGGTATACCAGACTTCTGGTTGGGGCTAATTACGGAATCCTTCTTTTACTGTGTACGGTTATGGTCGTATTTTCAGGACAGCTTGCCTCTGTCTATAATCTTTCGGGAGAGGCGGCAGAAATATCCGCCCGGATGGTGGTGGTCCACAGCTATGCGATGATCGTATGGCCTCTGGCTTTTACCGTTCCTTATGCCCTGAGAGCCTCTATGGATGCCAAATTTACCATGGTGGTGTCCATATTCTCCATGTGGCTTTTTAGGATCGCATTTGCTTATTTCTTCGTCCGTGTGATGAACACAGGCGTAATGGGCGTGTGGTATGGAATGTTTATCGACTGGATTTTCCGTGCTGTTTTATTTAGCTGGAGATTCCGGGGAATAGAAAAAAGAGCAGTGTCTGTTTCTTAAGCAGCACTGCTCTTTTTTTGCTGTCAATGAGCCGAACGATGGTTTACCTGACTTCATTCATACGACCGTTTGCATCCACATAAGAGCCGTCAACGACGCGGCTTACGGCCATAAGTCCGAGTAGGCCATCGGAATTCGGGTTAAAATAGTACCAAAAGCCATCGATTTTATGCCAGCCGGTTACCATGATTCCTATCTGGTTTGTGTAAAACCAGCCGCTAACATCAGGGTCATAAACCCAGCCGGTTACCATGGAGCCTTCCTCTTTTCCCTGATAGGGATTAAAATTATACCAGCAGCCGTTAATAAAACGCCATCCCGTTGCCATGTACCCATTATCTGTGAAGTAATAGGAATGGCCTTGGTATTCCGCCCATTTTCCGGCGGGAAATGTAGAATTCCATTGATTAAAGAAACGCCAGCCAACCTCATCCTTTACCCAGGTACCGGCCAGATAAATGGATTCATCCTTTGTGTGGGCAAAGCTGTCAAAGGGGACGGCGGCTGCAAAAAGAAACAGGGTAACAGCAGCAGCTGCTGCTCCATGGCGCATCAACCCGCAGCGGGAAAGATTTTTCATAAAAACGTCACCTCCTGAATGAATGGGATATGGATCACTGCTTTGATTATAGGTGAAGGGCTTAAAAAACACAATGCAGAGAAGAAAACTGTAAGATTTTTGTTTGAATTCTGTTGGAATCCGGAGAAAATTATCTTGACACACGAAACACTATTTGTTATATTACATATAGAACAAATAAAGCAATACTTTACATATTCGGAGAAGAAGGAGGAAGCTATTATGAACATCAATAAATTTACGCAAAAATCTGTGGAAGCGGTCCAAAATTGCGAAAAACTTGCATATGAATATGGGAATCAGCAAATAGAACAAGAGCACATGCTGTACAGTCTTCTTACCATTGAAGACAGCCTGATTATGAAACTCATTACCAAGATGAATATACAAAAAGAGCAGTTCTTAAATGAAACGGCTCAGGCAATTGAAAAACTTCCCAAGGTCAGGGGAGGGCAGCTTTATATCAGCAATGAATTAAATAAGGTATTAATAAGCGCCGAGGATGAGGCGAAGTCCATGGGAGATGAGTACGTTTCCGTAGAGCATCTGTTTTTAGCCATGTTAAAGCAGCCATCCAAGGCGGTAAAGGAACTGTTCCGGAGCTATGGCATAACCAAGGAAAGCTTTTTACAGGCCCTTTCCACGGTGAGAGGAAACCAGCGCGTTGTAAATGACAACCCGGAGGCCACCTATGATACCCTTACCAAATACGGTTATGATATGGTGGAGCGTGCCAGGGACCAGAAACTGGACCCGGTGATCGGAAGGGACAGCGAGATCCGGAATGTGGTGCGGATACTTTCCAGAAAGACGAAGAACAACCCGGTTTTGATCGGTGAGCCTGGAGTCGGTAAGACAGCCGTAGTGGAAGGTCTGGCCCAAAGGATTGTCCGGGGCGATGTGCCGGAGGGATTAAAGGATAAAAGACTGTTCGCCCTAGAAATGGGAGCATTGCTGGCAGGTGCCAAGTACCGGGGAGAATTTGAGGAACGTTTAAAAGCGGTTCTTGATGAAGTGAAGAAAAGCGACGGCCAGATCATTCTGTTTATTGACGAGCTTCATACCATTGTAGGCGCAGGTAAGACGGAAGGTTCCATGGATGCAGGCAATATGTTAAAGCCCATGCTTGCAAGAGGCGAGCTTCACTGCATCGGCGCCACCACACTTGATGAATACCGCCAGTACATTGAAAAGGACCAGGCTTTGGAACGGCGGTTCCAGCCGGTTATGGTCGACGAACCTACGGTGGAGGATACCATTTCCATATTAAGGGGACTGAAAGAACGGTATGAGGTCTACCATGGGGTAAAGATCACGGACTCTGCCCTGGTATCGGCTGCGTATTTGTCTGACCGTTATATCAGCGAGCGCTTTTTGCCGGATAAGGCCATTGACTTAGTGGATGAAGCCTGTGCCATGATAAAGACAGAACTGGACTCCATGCCGGCTGAGCTTGATGAGCTTTCCAGGCGTATTATGCAGATGGAGATCGAAGAGGCTGCCTTAAAAAAGGAAACCGACCGTTTAAGCCAGGACCGCCTTGCAGAGCTTCAGAAGGAATTGGCGGAGTTTCATGACGAGTTTGCATCCCAGAAGGCCCAGTGGGAAAATGAAAAGGCATCCGTTGAACGGTTATCCTCCCTGCGGGAAGAAATTGAAAATATGAACCGGGAGATCCAGGCAGCACAGCAAAAATATGATTTAAACCGTGCGGCAGAGCTGCAATACGGAAAACTTCCCCAGCTTCAAAAGGAACTGGCGGAAGAGGAAGAGCGGGTAAGGAATCAGGATATGAGCCTGGTTCATGAGAGCGTAACAGAAGATGAGATTTCCAGAATCGTATCCAAGTGGACTGGAATACCGGTTGCCAGGCTGACAGAAGGGGAAAGGAATAAAACCCTTCACCTTGATAAGGAGCTTCATAAGAGGGTCATCGGCCAGGAAGAGGCGGTATTAAAGGTTACGGAGGCAATCATCCGCTCCAAGGCAGGGATCAAGGACCCCACAAAGCCCATTGGCTCCTTCCTGTTTTTAGGACCGACTGGCGTGGGAAAGACCGAGCTTGCCAAGGCTTTGGCAGAAAGCCTGTTTGACGATGAAAATAACATTGTCAGGATTGATATGAGCGAATACATGGAAAAGCATTCCGTATCCAGGCTGATCGGTGCGCCTCCAGGATATGTGGGCTATGATGAGGGCGGCCAGCTGACAGAGGCAGTCCGTAGAAAGCCCTATTCCGTGGTGCTCTTTGATGAGGTGGAAAAAGCCCATCCCGACGTATTTAACGTACTGCTTCAGGTCCTTGACGATGGACGGATCACAGATTCTTCCGGAAAAACCGTTGATTTTAAAAACACCATCATCATTATGACCTCCAATATCGGCTCCCAGTATCTGCTGACGGGCATTGATGAGGCAGGTAGGATCAGGGAAGACGCCGAAGCAATGGTGATGAATGATTTAAGGAACCATTTCCGACCGGAATTCTTAAACCGTCTGGATGAAATAATCCTGTTCAAGCCTCTTGAAAAGGAAAATATTGCAGGAATCATAGACCTGCTCCTTGCGGACTTAAATAAACGGATTGGTGACCGGGAATTAAAGCTTGAACTGACTGAACAGGCAAAAGAGTTTGTGGTGGAACAGGGCTATGATCCGGTTTACGGAGCCCGTCCGTTGAAACGTTATCTGCAAAAGCATGTGGAAACCTTAGCAGCCAGGATCATCCTTGGGGATGAGGTCCGGGCAGGAAATGTAATTGTGATCGATGTATCGGAAGACGGCCAGAGGCTGATTGCCTATCTGGAATAAAAGATAAGAGATAATACGCATGTTTTAAGAAGGCGCTGCAAAAGGGATGATCGCTCATCTGTTTTGCAGCGCCGTATTTTTATACCTGCCAAAGAATGTCTCTGTTAATAGTCCGGTAAAACAATTCCTGGATCTCTTTTTCGTTGCTGCTCTGTCCCAGAATCCACATGAGCTTTGTCACTGTGGCTTCCAGAGTCATGTCGTAGGCCTCTATAAGGCCCAGCTCCTTTTTGATGGAATGTCCTACTTCGTACACGGACATATCGCTGCCTTCATTGGTCACCTGGGTGGCCATGACCACGGTTTTTCCAAGGGAGATCCATTTTTTTACGGCCTTATAAAAATCACCTGTATCATAGGAGGGAAGGCCGCCCACTCCAAAGGATTCTATGATCACCGCATCATAATGCTCTGCCATAAAATCCAGAACATCCGACCCCATGGAAGGGATCAGCTTCATTAATGCCACATTAGGATTCAGTTTTTGGAAAAACTGTACCTGCCTGGGGCAGGAAGCCTTGTCATCTACGTAAAACAGAACATGCCCATCCTGAATCGCAGCAATATAAGGAAAATTGATGCTGGAGAACGCATTATAGCTCTTGGTGCGCTCTTTTTTCCCTCTTGTGCCTGCAATGACCTTGCCGTCAAATACTATGGTAACGCCATGAGCCTTAGGTTCGCTGGCAAACCGGAGGCTGTCAGATAAATTGGTACGGGCATCGGTATTCTCCATGTCAATGGGCCTTTGCGCGCCGGTGATGACAATTGGTTTTTCCGAATTCTGGACCAGGTAAGAAAGAGCAGAAGCCGTATAAGCCATGGTATCCGTGCCGTGGCAGATGACAAAGCCATCATAATCCTTATAATGGGTTTCAATAGCTTTTGCCATGGTAAGCCAATGGCCTGGCTGCATATTGGTACTGTCTATATTGAGTATCTGCAGGCTGTCTGCCTGACAGAATTCTGACGCTTCCGGAACATAGGAAAGAATTTCGTCAGTGGTGAGGAGAGGCTTTAAACCACTGTCGCTCCGCTTACAGGCTATGGTGCCCCCTGTTCCAAGCATAAGTATTTTTTTCATATACAGGATACCTCCTAAAGGATTTCAATATCTGATTGTAGCACTGATTTCCTCATTCGTACAGGGGGACTTTTGCTTAGCAATCCTTTATGCTGATTTTGACTCCAATATCCAGGGGTGAAGCGGTATACAGGCTTGTGGTGACAAGGCCGTCAACTCCGGTATTTGCGTATTCAGTCGCATTTCCAGGATGAATCCCTCCGGCTGCCAGCAATATGGATTGGGGATAAAGCCGTCTGATGGATGTGGCTGTATGGTTTATGTCCTTTGCATTCATTTTATCAAATTGAATCCCGTCAGCTCCAAGGGAAAGGAATTCTTCCGCTAATTCCGGTTCATTGGTTTCAATGAGAATTTTTTTCTCAGGACATTGTTTTTTCATGGCTGGAAGCATTTTTTTCAGTTCTGCATACCCGCCGATCATGGAAACGTGCTGTTCAAAGATGAGCACTGTTTCAGACAGACCCAGTCGGTGAGGCATGGCACCGCCTGAAAGTATGGCGTAAATGCTCAGCTTTTTAGCACCTGGAAAGTTCTTGCGGGTGGTCAGGACCATCATGTTTTTATTTACGCGTTGAACCGCATCCACCATGTTCCGCGTTTTCGTAGCAATTCCGCTGCAGTGATCCAGTACATTTTGGGCGGCCTTCCAAACGGTATGAAGCTGTCTGGCAGAGCCTGAGCCTGATATCAGCACACGTCCGGCTTCAATCCGTTCCCCTGACGCAATGATTTCCTCTGTCCGGATGTCCAGACGGCGGAACATTTGTTCCACCACCTCCGTACCGCACGCCACCCCGCTTTCCCGGGTGAAATAGGAAATATTGCCCGGCCATTCTGTAAGGCCCAGAAGGTGGCTGGTCAAGTCCATATATGGCATATCTTCTTCGATAAAATGATCAATTTCCGCACAGGTAAAAAACATAGGATTCTCCTTTTCAATTGGGTTTTGGAAGCATCTGTAAATCCAAAAACTGAAGGGATACAGGTTTAACAAGGGAAATTTCGTGTGAAAACAGCAGGACCGGCATGGTTTTTGCATAATGAAGCAAAAGCTCAAGGACATGGCTTTTTAATGCTTCATCCAGGCCTGCAAAGGGTTCGTCCAAAATCAGTATATTCCCTCCGTAGGCCAATGCCCGGGCCAGAGCCACCCGGCGTTTCATGCCGCTGGATAATTGGCCGGGATAGGCACCTTCCCATCCGTCCAGTTTTAAAAGATCCAGCATTTCCTGGCTTTTAGCCCTGTCCTTTGCCGCATATTCTACGTTTTCAAGGCATGTCATAGTGGGAATCAGGCGGTTTTCAGGAAAGACCGGGGAGATGCAGATACCCTCTTTATACAGGATTTCTCCTGAGTCGGGTTTTTCCAATCCCATGATCAGGCGGGCAAGGGTGGTTTTTCCCCGGCCGGATGGGCCCGTCACCGTATGTAGTCCGGTTTCTCCCACAATATAATCAAAATCTTTAAATACTATTGTATTTCCAAAAGCTTTGGATATTTTTCGGCATTCAATCATAGGAGTTTGTTCCTTTTACATGTAACGGCGGAAAGTGCCGGTTCAGCCACAGGTGGATTCCACCAGCAGCCAGTTTTTCGGTGACAATGCTGAGCAGGATCACCACCAGAGTCCAGCTAAATAGGTTCAATGTATCAAGGTAAACCTTGGCATCAGCCATGTTGCGGCCAATGGTCAGCATTGGGGAGGACATGACCTCAGCTGTTATCGCTGATTTCCAGGCATAGCCAAATCCGGTTTGAAACGCGGCCAGGAAATAGGGAATGGAGCCAGGAAGATAAATGCGGCGCAGCTGGGATAAAAATGGGACTTGAAACATCCGGGACATTTCAAGTAAATTTCTGTCTACTGCGTGGAGTGCTTCCGTCATGTTTCCCCATACAAGAGGCATGACCATTAAAAAGGATACCAGAATGGGCAGGTTTTTCGATTTCATAAATACCAGGGCTAAAATAATGAAGGAAGCCACCGGCGTGGCCTTCATCACTGAGATGAAAGGAGGAATGAGAATCCGTACCACAGGTATGGCATAGGTAAATACAGCCAGTGCGATGCCAATAAGCATCGCACTGGAGAAACCTGCAATTATGTTGCGCAGCGTATGAAGTACAGTAATATAAAAGTCTCTGGTCTTCATCATATCCAATAGGTTGGATATGACGTCAGCCGGTGCGGCTACAAGCACGGATTGTCCGACTGCTTTGTAGAGAAGCTGCCACACCCCCAGCCAGAATAACAAAACGGCAATTAGCCGAAACGGACCTTTCATAGGCTACGGAAGGTAGTAGAAGTCTTCCGAAGGAAGAGCTCCGCCTACAGATTTTGGATTGGCTTTAAATAAGACTTCAAAGAAAGGCTCCAGGCCATCCTTCATTTCCTGTCCAACAATATATACCTGATGAGATTCCGGTATGGCCTTCATGGCTATAGGCTTTTTCAATACTCCAAACGTTTCGCATAATTCAGATGTCTTTTCCAGATCAGAATGAACAGCCTTACAGGAAGACTCATAATCTGTCAGAAAGTTTTTTAAAACCTCAGGCCGTTTTTCAATAAGGTCACGCCGGACCACAATACATCCCTGGGAAATAAGGGCCTTGGTATCAAGCTTGTTCCATTCATCAGTCAAATCCAGTATCACATGGGCATTCTGATTGTTGGCGGCTACCTGCGCTGCGGAAGGCATGGGGATGGTGGCGATTTCAATATTGCCTGCTGACATCTGGGCAGATACCTCTTCATGCCCTGGTTTGTATTCAACGGTCACATCCACACCTGGTTCCAATCCGTTCTGGCGCAGCACATAATCAAAGGTATATTCCGGAATGGAACCCTGTCCGCTTCCATATACTGTTTTGCCTTTTAAATCATCAAGAGATTTAATGGAGTCATCGGTGCTCATCAGCTTTGTGACTCCCAGCGTGTTGACAGCTACGATCACTACCTTTCCCTCTGACTTGTTGTAAAGGGTAGCGGCCATATTGGTAGGCACTGCGGCAATATCAGCTTCCCCTGACAACAGCTTGGCGCTGGCCTCGTCAGGAGCAGTGGCAAGTGTCCAGTGATACTGGTTAAGAGAGGTTCCGGCTTCATTGGCTTCCAGTAAGTTGACGGCGCCAATACTTAGAAACCCGCTTACCAGAATCATGTTTGTCTCAGGCCGTTCTTTGGCAGCACGTTCAGATGTAGTTTCCAGAGTGCTTTCCACAGGCTTAGAGGCCTGCGTTTCAGCTCCGCTTAAGGCTGCGGAGGTCTGGACCGGAGTATTTCCGCTGCAGGCAGTAAGGCTGAACAGCAGAAGAAATGCGGTTGCGAGTGACGTTAACTTTTTTAACATAATAATCTTTTTCCTTCCCGATATAATTTTATAATAATATCCGATGAAGGTATTATATCGTTTGCTTCGAAGGCTTGTCAAGAATTTTGGAGTGTAAACGGGTAAGACAGGGCTTTAGACATGAAGCTTGCCCAGGGATTTTTCCATGAATTTTTCTCTGCCCCCGTTCTGAAAGATTCACAACTGGGAAAAATTATGATAGAATAAATATGGTAACAGAATAGGAGGAAGAAAAAATGTTTAATATACCTAAAGATCCGGTTATGCTGCTAAGCTATGTCAATACTCAGTTAAGAGATTATTATCCTTCTCTGGAGGAATGCTGCCATAGTCTTGGGATCCGGGAAGAGGACCTGACCCTTTCTCTGGCCGTGATTGATTATCATTACAACAGAGAGAGAAATCAGTTTGTATAAAGGGGTCATCGCAGCAGCGGTGGCCCTTTCTGCAATCAGATACCCTGCAAAAGCTACTTATACCTGTTTCATTGCTTGCAGGAATAAAGCGGATAATGACCGCTTAGACAGGAGGGATTTATTATGGAGACGGTTTTTTTACAGACGGTTGAAATCTGGAACTGGCTGATCGATCATCTGATCTATATCAACCTGATTCTTTCAATTATCATCGTATTTTTCCAGCGCCGCGATCCCAAAGCGGTCTGGACCTGGCTCCTGGCCCTGTATTTTGTTCCCGTATTCGGCATTCTTGTTTATCTGCTTTTGGGCCAGGATATGCGCAAGGGCAAGCTGTTCCGGATTAAGGAAGTGGAAGACCGTGTGCGTTATTCCGCAAAAAACCAGGAGGAATTTCTAAAAAATCATGACATCAGCCTGGTATCCTCTTTGTCCCGTGACTATGAGGATCTGGTGGTATACAATTTAGAGACTTCCGGATCAGTGCTGACTGTTGACAACACGGTTGAGATATTTGCTGATGGTGAGGAAAAATTTAAAGATTTAAGAATGGAGCTTTCCAATGCGGCCCATTTCATTCATATGCAGTATTACATCATTAAGGATGATGAAGTGTTTGATTCCATGATCCCCATCCTCATCGAGCGGGCCAGAGCAGGGGTTGAAGTACGCATTCTCTGCGACGGCATGGGAGGGCGTTTCATGCCAAAGAACAAATGGAACCGGCTCAAGGAAAACGGGGTAAAGGTGGGAATCTTTTTCCCTCCCATACTTGGCAGGCTCCAGCTTCGGGTAAATTACAGAAACCACAGAAAGATCGTGGTCATTGACAACAGGGTCGGATATGTGGGGGGCTTTAACATCGGCCGGGAATACATTTCCAAGGATGCCAGGTTCGGTTATTGGAGAGACACCCATTTAAAGCTGCAGGGAGGCTCCGTGTTAAGCCTCCAGATCCGCTTTGCCCTGGACTGGAATTATGCAACAGGAGAAAACCTGTTTAGAAACATGAAATATTTTTGTGAAGACGAAGACGGAAGGTGCCTGGAATTACTCGGAGTGGTTGACATAAATAGTGAGGATAAACAACTTGGAATCCAGATCATTGCAAGCGGCCCGGATGCGAGGAGCCGTCAGATCCGGGACAATTATATCCGCCTGTTTTCAAAGGCCAGGAATCACATCTACATCCAGACGCCCTATTTTGTACCTGATGATGCTGTGCTTTCCACTTTGCAGGTAGCTGCACGTTCCGGTGTGGATGTAAGGCTTATGATCCCCTGTAAGCCGGATCACCCCTTTGTTTACTGGGCTTCCTATTCCTATGTGGGAGATTTAATATCTGCCGGAGCCAGATGCTATACTTATGAAAACGGATTTCTCCATTCCAAGGGGGTCATGACCGACGGAAAAGTAAGCTCTTATGGCACTGCAAATATGGATATTCGAAGCTTTGAGCTTAATTTTGAAGTGAATGCCGTAATCTACGACGAGGAGACCACCCGCAGGCTGGAGGCTCTGTTCTTAGAAGACCTAAAGGTGTGCAAAGAGATCACAAGAGAGGTTTATGAGGAGAGAAGTATTATCATCCGGATCAAGGAACAGGGCAGCAGGCTGCTGTCCCCTCTTTTATAGAATTCTTTTACAGAAGAACATAATAAGTCCATAACCGGCGCATAATGGAGGGTATGAAGACACTATCACAAATAAACTTAAAACAGCTGCCACTTGATTTCTGCAAATGCGGGGTGACAGGCTGGTGCCTGGAGGTTATATTTACCTCCACGGAATCCATTTTGCGCCATGATTGGCGGCTTATGGGGCAGACCTCTCTTTTAATGTTTCCCATCTATGGATGCGGAGCTCTTTTAGGCCCCATTGGAGATCTTATTGACCGGTGGGTGACTCCCGGTTCAGGGTTTACGGCAAAAAAAGCGGAGCTGGCCATCCGCCATGGATTTCTTTACATGGTTCTCATTTTTGTGGCGGAATATTTAGCAGGCTCACTTTTGCGGGGCAGAGGGATGTGCCCGTGGGATTATACGGGACGAAACACCAATATAGACGGGCTGATCCGTCTGGACTTTGCACCGCTGTGGTTTGCCACAGGACTGTTGTTCGAACAAATTACAAAAAAGAAAGGCAGGTAGTATTGTAATTAAAGTCGCCATTTTATATAATAGATGAAATGGAGGGCTAGACCAATGATACGTTTTATTCTTGTAGCAGCAACAGTCATTTTATTTTTGATTTTAAGCATTCCGGTCATGGCTTTTGAGTGTATGATTGGTAAAAAGGACCGCCGCCAGCGGGATGTGCAGAGTCTGGCGGTGGTCCAGTGGATTTTCCGGATCATTCTTCAAATGGCCGGCGTGAGCATTACGGTTAAGGGAAAGGAGAATATTCCGACAGACCAGGCCGTTTTGTATGTGGGAAATCACAGAAGCTATTTTGATATTCTTGTAGGATATGTGACGGTTCCCGGTCTCATGGGATTTGTGGCTAAAAAAGAAATGGAGAAGATCCCCCTCCTTTCCACCTGGATGAAATTAGTCAATTGCCTGTTTCTTGACAGGAAGAATTTAAAGGAAGGCTTAAAAACCATTCTCACAGGAATCGATCAGGTAAAAAAGGGCGTTTCCGTCTGGATTTTCCCGGAAGGTACCAGAAACCGGGAGGAAAATCCCCTGGATCTGATTCCTTTTAAGGAAGGAAGTCTTAAAATTGCGGAAAAAAGCGGCTGCCCGGTAGTACCGGTGGCAATTACCGGAACTGCGGAGGTGTTTGAACGGCAATTTCCCCGCATGCTTCCCTCCCAGGTGACTATTGTATTTGGTAACCCCTTTTATCCAAAGGAGCTGGAGCCGGAGTTCCGGAAATTCCCCGGCGCCTATGTAGAGAATCAGGTAAAGGCTATGCTGAAAGCAGAGCTTAAAAGCCAGGGAAAGCTTACAGACAGAGCTTAAGCACACAGACAGATAAGACAAAGGAATGATAATACCCATGAAGACATTGGACTTACAGGAGATCAGAAAGCAGCTTGACGGAATTGACCGTGAGATTGTAGCGTTATTTGAAAAGCGGATGGAGCTTAGCAGCCAGGTGGCGGAATATAAGATTGAATCAGGCAAGCAGGTCTATGACAGGGAAAGGGAACAGCAAAAGATCGAGGCCGTGACCGGTATGGTGGAGGATGAATTCCATAAACATGCGGTACGGGAGCTGTTCACCCAGATGATGACCATTAGCCGCCATTTACAGTACAAGCTTATGGCGGAGCACGGATTGAAAGCGGAAAATGATTTCCGCCCGGTAAACGAACTCCCTGTAAAGCAGGTACGGGTGGTGTATCAGGGAGTGGAAGGCGCCTACAGCCACGAGGCGGCCTTAAAATATTTTGGAGCCGATGCGGATGCCCGCCATGTGGACTCCTGGGAGGATGCCATGAAAGAGGTGGAGGCAGGAACGGCGGATTATGCGGTGCTGCCGATTGAGAATTCCTCGGCAGGGGCTGTTACCCATAATTATGACCTGCTCATAAAGTACCACAATTACATTGTTGCGGAAACCTTCCTTTCCGTAGACCATGCGCTGCTTGGGCTTTCGGAGTCAAAGGAGGAGGAAATCCAAACGGTATTTTCCCATCCCCAGGCTCTTATGCAGTGCTCCGAATTTTTGAATTCCAACAGGGGCTGGAAGCAGATCAGCCTGGAGAATACTGCTGTGGCCGCCAAAAAAGTCCTTGAGGATGGAGATCCGACCCAGGCGGCGGTAGCCAGTGAGATCGCAGGGAAGATTTATGGGCTGAAGGTTTTAAAGTCTTCCGTCAACCATAATAAAAACAACTCGACCCGGTTCATCATCCTGTCAAGGGAGCCGGTATACCGGGAAGCTGCGGGAAAGATAAGCATAAGCTTTGAACTGCCCCATAAGAGCGGTTCTCTATATAATATGCTGAGTAATTTTATCTATAATGGGGTCAACATGATGATGATCGAGTCAAGGCCCATACTTGGAAGAAACTGGGAATACCGGTTTTTCATAGATATCGAAGGGAATTTAAGTGATGCCTCCATTCAGAATGCCCTAAAGGGAATCGCCGAAGAGGGGAGCAACATGAGGATTTTAGGAAATTATTAAAGGCTTGCAAAGGTTCGTCCTGGTGATCGGGCCAGGCATGGATATAAGCGGGATGCGGACCGACCGAACATGCTTGAATGTTCAATCGGCGGCTGCCGCGATAACAATAAGAAACCCGCATAGCGTGTTTCTTATTGTTTTACAAAAAAGAGGATGGTTGAAAGAAGAACGTCTTTTAACCTTGAGTTTATGAATCAGCCGGATACACAATCATATCCGCCTGATTCATTCAGGAGGCAAATTATGAAATCCCAGGAATTGATATTATACCGCAATTTAAATCATCGTGAACTTTTTGACAAAACCGCCGGGCTTTTGAGCCTGGAACAGCGGTCGAAAACAGAAACAATGCCGGATTCCTATGCCTGCGCCGGTCAGCTCATAGAGCTGGCGGCTTCCTATGGCTTTGAGGGGAATCTCTGGCATTGTTTTTTAGCATTCTGCCTGGCAAATAATGAAAACGCCTACAGCACCTCCTGTGAGATCGTAGGTCCCATGGAAGGGACCTTAAATGAACTGGCTGCCCACGACTTCCGGGTCATTATGGAATTGTTCGATTATGACATCCGAAAGCTGGACCGTTTAACCCCCGGGGAGGGGAAAGGGATATGGACCGCCCTTTCCGATTACAGGACGGCAGAGGTCAGCAGCAAGATCTACAATAAGAGGATCAGGGATCAGATCGTTGCCCTGGCTGTTGCTCTGGAACAGGCTGGGGATGAAACGGTTTTTGCTTCTGAGGTAACGGAGTTTTACCGCAGATTCGGAGTAGGGAAGTTCGGCCTTAATAAAGCCTTCCGCATAGAAGATGGGGTGGGAGAGCCTCAGATTCTGCCCATTACCAGCATGGAACACGTCCGTTTGGACGACATCATCGGCTACCGGCTGCAAAAGCAGAAGCTGATCGAAAATACGGAGGCATTTTTAAATGGACGTGCTGCCAACAACGTCCTGCTGTTCGGAGACAGCGGAACTGGAAAATCCTCCAGCATCAAGGCAATCCTCAATGAATATTATGACAGGGGGCTTCGTATCATTGAGGTCTACAAGCATCAGTTCAAATCGCTTTCAAAGGTCCAGGAGCAGGTAAAGGACCGGAATTACAAGTTTATTATTTACATGGATGACCTTTCCTTTGAGGATTCTGAATTGGAGTATAAGTATTTAAAGGCAATCATTGAAGGAGGTCTGGGCAAGAAGCCGGGCAATGTGTTAATCTATGCCACTTCCAACCGCAGGCATCTTATACGGGAAAAATTCAGTGATAAAAGAGAGCTGGATGATGACTTACATAATAATGACACCGTCCAGGAAAAGCTTTCCCTGGTGGCCCGCTTCGGTGTGACCATCTACTTCGGTTCGCCGGACAGAAGAGAATTCCAGGAGATCGTAAAGGAGCTGGCCGCCCGCAGCGACATAAACATGCCTCTGGAAGAACTGTATGCAAAAGCGAATATATGGGAATTAAATCACGGGGGCTTATCCGGCAGAACGGCAAGCCAGTTTATCACACACATTTTAGGAACAACCGATGAACGCACTGCGGGCATACCTTTATGCCCGGAAAGCAAGTCAGGAAAGATGAAAAGACAGAGTGGAATAAATAAAAAGCTGCCTGGGTAATGGGCAGTAAGGAGGAAAGGTATGGCAATAAGATTATTTGCCGCCATTGATGTGGGATCGTTTGAATTAGAGCTTGGTATCTATGAGATTTCCGCGAAAACCGGAATCCAGAAGGTGGACCATGTCCGCCATGTCATTGCCCTTGGAAGAGACACCTATAACGATGGAAAGATCAGCTATGAGCTGGTGGAGGAAATGTGTCAGGTCGTCAAGGATTTTGCCGATATCATGCAGTCCTACAAGGTGATCGGCTACAGGGCCTATGGCACCAGCGCCCTGCGGGAAGCGAAAAACAGCCGGATCGTCCTGGATCAGATCCGGGTGAGGACCGGGATCGAAGTGCGGGTCATCAGCAACTCCGAACAGCGCTTTATCAGCTATAAGGCTATCGCCTCAAAGGATGCGGAATTCCATAAGATCATACAAAAAGGAACTGCCATCGTAGATGTTGGCTTTGGAAGCATGCAGGTTTCCCTGTTTGACAGGGATGCCCTTGTTTCCACCCATAACCTGATGCTGGGCGTTTTAAGGATCCGTGAAATGATGGGTACCATACAGGTCGACAACCAGATGCAGAATACCCTGATCGAAGAAATGGTAGATAATGAACTGTACACTTTCCGCAAGGTTTACTTAAAGGACAGGGAGATCAAAAACCTGATCGGGATCGGAGAGAGCATCCTTTATCTGTCCAGGGGCAGCCGCGGCGGAAAGCCTGTGGAGCGGGTCACTGCGGAGGAATTTGCATATTTTCATGAAAAGATCGTGGGAATGTCCTTAGACCAGATCCAGGATCGGTTTGGGGTCAACGCGGAATATGCGTCTCTACTGGTCCCGGCGGCTATCATCTTTAAACGTGTTCTGGAACTGACCAAGGCAGAGCTTTTCTGGATACCGGGAATCCGCCTGTGTGACAGCATTGCCGCTGAATATGCGGAAGAGACAAAGGCGGTAAAATTTAACCATGATTTTTCCGAGGATATTCTTGCGGCCTCCCGCAACATGGCAAAGCGTTATAAATGCCATGGTCCCCACACGGTCAATATGGAAAAATACGTGCTTGAAATCTTTGACAGCATGAAGAAATATCACGGAATGGGAAAGAGGGAAAGGCTGCTTTTGCAGATTGCCGCCATCCTTCACGCCTGCGGCAAATTTATCAGTATGAGAAATCCCAGCGAATCCGCCTACCATATCATCATGTCAACGGAGATCATCGGCCTGTCCCATATGGAACGGGAGATCATTGCCAATGCAGTCCGCTACAACGGGGTGGAATTTGATTATAACCGGATCCATTTAAGTGAGGAGGTGTTCCATAACACAAAGGGAGAATTTCCTCATGAGGACAGCCTCATACTTGTGGGAAAGCTGACAGCCATCTTAAGGCTGGCCAATTCCATGGACCGCAGTCACAAGCAAAAGCTTTCAGACAGCCATATGAGCGTAAAGAACGGGCAGCTGATGGTGACCGTCTCACATGAAGGTGATATCACCCTGGAAGCGGTGTCATTTCGCCAGAAAGCAGACTTTTTTGAAGAGATATTCGGAATAAGGCCTATATTAAAACAGAAGAGGAGGTTATCCTGATGACAGGCACCAATGAAATTTACAACAATCCTGAAAGTTATGTAAATCGGGAACTGAGCTGGATCGAATTTAATTACCGCGTGCTCAGTGAAGCGAGAGATAAAACCCTCCCTCTTTTTGAACGGCTGAAGTTTTTAAGCATCACCGCCTCCAACTTAGATGAATTCTATATGGTCCGTGTGGCCTCCCTAAAGGATATGGTCCATGCCAAATATACAAAGCCGGATATTGCCGGCATGAAGCCGCCGGAACAGCTTGAAAAGATCAGCGGACGGACCCATGAGCTGGTTGCTTTGCAGTATTCTACCTATAACCGTTCCCTTCTGCCTGCATTAAAACAGAATGGGCTCCGGGTGGTCCAGGTCCATGAAGACCTAAGCAAAGAAGAGGGAAGCTATGCGGACAGCTATTTTGAGAGGAACGTGTATCCGGTGCTCACTCCTATGGCTGTGGATTCCTCCAGGCCATTCCCTCTGGTCCGAAACAAATCCTTAAACATCGCGGCTCTCCTTCAGAAAAAAAGCGGGGAAGAGGAACTGGAATTTGCCATGGTCCAGGTTCCAAGCGTCCTTCCGAGGATTGTGGAGCTTCCCACCGGGAAAAAGGATGAACGTGCGGTCATTTTGCTGGAACAGATCATTGAACGGAATATCGGCAGCCTGTTTTTAAATTACAATGTCATTACCGCCCATCCCTTCCGCATCATGAGAAATTCGGATCTCACCATTGACGAGGAGGAAGCGGAGGACCTTTTAGAGGAGATCCAGAAACAGCTTAAGAAGCGGCAGTGGGGCGAGGCCATCCGTCTGGAAGTGGAAGAAAAGATGGATAAACGCCTGTTAAAAATACTCAAGCGGGAGCTGAGCATCAGCTCCGTCGATATCTTTGAGATCGCAGGTCCTCTGGATCTGACCTTTCTCATGAAGATGTATGGAATGAAAGGCTTTAACCATTTAAAGGCCGTTCCCTATATTCCCCAGCAGGTTCCAAGGCTTATGAATGAGGAGGACATATTTACCAACATCCGGGGAGGCGACATTTTGCTTCACCACCCTTTTGAATCCTTTGATCCTGTGGTAAATTTCGTAAAAACCGCTGCCATTGACCGGTCGGTCCTTGCGATTAAACAGACCCTTTACAGGGTCAGCGGAAATTCCCCCATCATTGCCGCTTTGGCAGAGGCTGCCGACAATGGAAAACAGGTATCGGTTCTGGTGGAATTAAAAGCCCGCTTTGATGAGGAAAATAATATTAACTGGGCAAAAAAGCTGGAAAAGGCCGGCTGCCACGTCATCTATGGGCTGGTAGGCCTAAAAACCCACAGTAAGATCACTCTGGTGGTGAGAAGGGAAGAGGATGGCATCCGCCGTTATGTTCATTTGGGTACTGGAAATTACAATGATTCCACGGCAAAGCTTTATACGGATTTCGGCCTTATGACCTGCAATCCTCAGATCGGGGAAGACGCCACCGCCGTATTCAACATGCTTTCAGGCTATTCGGAGCCTCTTCACTGGAATAAGCTGGTGCTGGCTCCCATCTGGCTGCGGGCCAGGTTCTTAAGGATGATCCGCAGGGAGACGAGAAATGCGGAAAGCGGGAAAACGGCTCATATTATGGCCAAGATGAATTCCCTTTGCGACAAGGAGATCATAGCGGCCCTTTATGAAGCCTCCTGTGCGGGAGTGAAGATCGGATTGATCGTCCGCGGGATATGCAGCTTAAAGGCGGGGGTCCCGGGCTTAAGTGAAAATATTACGGTTCATTCCATTGTTGGAAATTTCCTGGAGCATGCCCGGATTTTTTATTTTGAAAATGACAACAGCCCGGAGCTTTATATGGGAAGCGCCGACTGGATGCCAAGAAACTTAGACCGAAGGGTGGAGATCATGTTCCCTGTAGAGGATGAAATATTGGCAGAGCAGATCCTCCATGTTCTTAAGGTGCAGTTTCAGGATAACGTGAAGGCCCATATCTTAAAACCCGACGGAACCTATGAAAAACCTGATAAAAGGGGCAAGATCCTGGTCAATAGTCAGGAACAGTTCTGTGAAGAGGCAATCCAGAACGTTAAGGCGGAGCTTGGCAAGTCAGATCCGGTAGGCAGCCGGATATTTATTCCTACGGAAAGTCAGGGATAAGCCAAAGGGAAAGCTCTCCAAAGTTACCGAATTATAGCTTTTTTGTAAGAAAATAGTAAGGCAAAGATACCTTTCTTGTGGTAAAATGGATGCAGGCTTTTCCTTAATATAAAAAGAAAAGCTGCTTACATAACGACAAGGGAGGTATTTTTCATGTCCGAAACAATAAACATTCTGGTTGTGGATGATGAGAAAGAAATTGCAGACCTGGTGGAGATCTACCTGGTCAGTGATGGATATAAAGTTTTTAAAGCGGATAATGCGGAAGAAGGACTGGGAATTCTGGAAAAGAACCAGATCCATCTGGTACTTTTAGACATCATGATGCCTGGTATGGATGGCCTGCAAATGTGCAAGAAAATAAGGGAGACCAATAACATCCCCATCATCATGCTCAGCGCCAAGTCCACGGATCTGGACAAAATTCTGGGACTTGGAACAGGGGCGGATGATTACGTGACAAAGCCCTTTAACCCCCTGGAGCTGACGGCGCGGGTAAAATCCCAGCTTCGCCGTTATACCCAGTTAAACCCCAACAGCGCAGTAAACGAATCAGCTAAGAATGAAATCGCAATAAGAGGACTGACCATTAACAAGGATAACCATAAGGTGACTGTTTATGGGGAAGAGATCAAGCTCACCCCCATTGAGTTTGACATCCTCTACTTACTGGCCTCCAACCCCGGAAGGGTGTTCAGCACCGATGAGATTTTTGAAAAGGTGTGGAATGAAAAGGTTTATGAGGCAAACAACACAGTAATGGTACATATCAGACGGCTGCGGGGTAAGATGAAGGAGGATACCAGACAGAACAAGATCATCACCACTGTTTGGGGGGTAGGATACAAAATTGAAAAGTGATCTTAACCGCCGTTTTCATACACGGGTCATTGCCAATATTTTTTACAGTGCAGTGGTCACGGTCCTGATCGAGATATTTCTGGTAACCAACGTATCTTTGGTAGCCTCCTACATGAGAAACACAGAAAAGGACAATGCATTTGTGGAGATGCTGACCTCCTTTGATGTGGTGGTGATCCTGATTTATGTGGTTTTCGGGATCGGAATATTCACGGTCACATTTCTCCTCCTCCAGGAAAAATCGATGCGTTACATCAGCCGGATTTCTGATGCCATGCAGAGTATTTCTGAGGGAGATTTAAATATTACGGTTGACATTGAGGGAGATGATGAATTCTCCGTCATGGCTGCCAGTTTAAATAAGATGGTTGGAGATTTAAGAGGCCTCATGGATAAGGAACGGGAGGCGGAGCGGACCAAGAACGAGCTCATCACCAATATTGCTCATGACCTAAGGACTCCATTGACATCCATCATCGGGTATCTGGAGCTTTTGTCCGGAGAGACGAAGCTTGATCCGGAAGTCCAGAAAAAGTACATAGGCATTGCATACGTGAAGACAAAGCGGCTGGAAAAGCTGATCGAGGATTTATTCGGATTTACAAAGCTGAACTATGGAAAGATCTCCATGCACGTATCCAAGGTGGATGTGGTGAAGATTTTAAGTCAGCTTCTGGAAGAATTTTATCCCAGTTTTGTGGATAAGAACCTATCTTATGAGCTTCAAAGCAATGTTCCCGCCCAAATAATCTCAGCGGATGGCAACCTTCTGGCCCGTCTGTTTGATAATCTGATCAACAATGCCATCAAATACGGAGCGGATGGAAAGCGCATCCTGGTTAAGGTCCATGGCAGCGAAGAACTGGTTACCATCCAGGTGATCAATTATGGTTACGTAATCCCGGAGGAAGAGCTGCCTCTTATCTTCAATAAGTTTTACCGTGTGGAACAGTCCCGGTCTACCAATACGGGAGGAACAGGGCTGGGGCTTGCCATCGCAAAGAATATTGTGGATATGCACGGCGGAACCATTCAAGTGACCAGTGATTTATCCGGAACGGTATTTACGATAAAGCTGCAGGTGGATTTTGATATAAATAAAGAGAACTTTGGAAAGATTGGGTGACAGAGAATGAAATTCAGAAAGATATCCCTGATTTGTGCCATGGCGGTCACCATAGCAGGCAGCGTAACGCTGCCTGCTTTCGGTATGGCATATGAAACAACGGCTGGAATGGAGGCAGGGAATTCCTTTACAGACGGAAATTATGCGGCTTTTAATTCCGGCGTTTCCATGGATGTTTCCTACGGCTATGAGGGGAATGCAAAAAGCGGCCGCTACGTACCGGTAAATTTTTCGTTCAAAAACCAGCTGGATTCCGAATTTCAAGGGACGGTCCAGGCCATTGCCATGGAATCCGATTACGACATTTACCAGTATGAATATCCGGTTTCCTTAAAGGCCTTTGAAGCTTCGGAGGAATCCTTAGATATTCCGGTGGGAAGGGCAGATGTTCTTTATGTGAAGCTTCTGGACTCCCAGGGAAGAGAGCTGATCCGCAAACGCTTAAAAATGAATGTTACGTCAGATATTGCGGAACTGTTTGTTGGGGTTTTATCCGATGAGCCGGAGACTATGTCCTATATGGATGGGGTGGGAGTGAATTACAGCTCTGTCAAGATCAAGACCTTTGAGATGGATACAGAAAAGATGCCCGATAAAGTCATCGGGCTGGACCTTCTGGATGTGCTGGTCATTACGGATTACGATACCAAAAGACTGTCAACCGACCAGGTATCTGCAATCTGGGAATGGGTGAAGGAAGGGGGAACCCTTCTTCTTGGAACAGGCAGCCGGGTGGATGACACCCTTTATGCCTTCCGGTCCGATATCCTGGAGGAGGATTATGCTCCCCCATCGGAAAAATCCGTGGACATGGGAGTGGAATATTCCTCCAACGGTCCGGGGGATTCCTTCATGAATCTGGTTTGCGCAGACGTTTCCCTAAAAGGAGGGACCGGTGTTCTGTCCAACGATGAATTCCCTGTCCTTACCTCCGTCTCAAAGGGAAAAGGGAGAGTAGGTGTGGCTGCCTATGATTTTGTGGATATTGCTTCTTTCTGCCAGGTCCAGCGTTCCTATGTGGATAAGCTTTTCACGGCGCTTTTGGGAGAAACCAAGTTAAATGATTTATCCTCATACCTTTACAGCGGCAATTCCGGCCAGTTCTGGTCCGTGCAGAATATGCTAAATACCGGAAATGTAGATAAGCTGCCGAACCTGGTTCTTTATACCGCAGTAATTCTGGGATACATTGTTTTAGTGGGCCCGGGACTGTACCTGTTTTTGAAGAAGCAGGAACGGAGAAGGTTTTACCGGACCGCGGTTGTGACGGTTTCCCTGTCTTTTTCGGCAGTGGTTTATTTAATGGGAGTAGGAACCAGGTTTAAGGACACCTTTTTTACTTATGCGACCATTCTGGACACCACGGAAAACTATGTAGATGAATATACCTATATCAACATGAGGACACCTTACAACAAGGCATATACCATCGCCCTGGATCCGTCATACGATCTGCTTCCCATTACCAGAAGCAGTTCCTATGAGATGAAGCCGGTTCCCAGATTTATGGGAAGTGAGGACTATAAGGTGAAGATATCCTATGGAGATAAGGACACCAGGATTTCGGCCCAGAATGCAGCTGCCTTTACCCCCAAATATTATTCCTTAAGGAAAAGAACTTCTAATACAGAGCATAAGGGTCTTTTGGGGGACATCACCCTGTTTGAGGGAAACGTATACGGCACTGTGACCAATGAATATCCTTTCCAGGTAGAAAAGGTGGGAATCCTGATGTACGGGAAAATGGTGGTCATTGATGAACTGAAGCCGGGAGAGACCATGAACCTTAACGGGCTGCCTGTCATCAACTATCCCATTAATAATTCCTTCCTGGTATCTGCACGGGTAACGGGAAGCTATCAATATCCAAAAGCGGATATTGAAGACCCGGCTTATATGCTGGCTTTATCAAGAACCAATATTTTAAGCTTTTACCTTGATAAATATTCCTCATTCTATAATCCGGAAGCCAGGATCGTGGCTTTCAGCAAGGACCAGTCAGACAGCCAGTTTCTTGCCGGGGGAAATTATGAGACTTACGGCATGTCCATGTTTACGTCTACCATTAATGTAAAGACAAAAAAAGATGGGGAAACCTCCCGTTCTGCTCTTATGAAGACTCCTACGGTGGTAAGCGGGCAGTATTATGCGGATTCTAACGCCATTTACGGCGTAGACCCGGTATCCCTGGAGTATTTTCTCGGAAATGATATGGAGGTGGAAAAGCTGACCTTTGAAAACCCATCTGATGAATTTTTAAACAGCGAAAACTTTTACTATACCACCATCTTTAAGGGGAATATTTATTTCTATAATCACGATACGGGGAATTACGATGCCATGGAGCCAGATAAAACCGTGTATAAAGCCTGGGAGCTTACCCCTTATCTGTCTCCCGGCAACACGCTGACCGTAAAATATGTATGTGACAATACATCTGAGAATAACTGGTATGTGACTCTGCCAATGCTGACTGTGGCAGGAAGGGATAAATGATGTTAGAGATTAAGGATTTGCGGAAAAAGTTTGGAAAATTCCATGCGTTAAACGGCCTGGATCTTCATATCCCCCAAGGATCTCTTTATGGCTTTGTAGGGCCTAATGGAGCAGGAAAGACCACCACCATCAAGATCATGACAGGGCTTCTTTTTGCCGACAGCGGTAAGGTGATGATCGACGGCGTGGATGTGTCCAGGGGCTTAAATGAATTAAAGCTGAAGATCGGCTATGTGCCGGACTTTTTCGGCGTTTATGACAATTTGAAAGTCAATGAATATATGGAGTTTTTTGCCTCCTGCTACGGGATCGACGGGCTTAAAGGCAGGACCAGATATATGACCCTTTTGGATCAGGTGGGGTTAGAGGATAAGGTGAATTTTTACGTAGACAGCTTATCAAGAGGAATGAAGCAGCGCCTGTGCCTGGCAAGGGCTTTAATCCACGATCCCCTTTTGCTGGTCCTTGATGAACCGGCCTCAGGGCTGGACCCACGAACCAGGTTTGAATTTAAAGAAATCTTAAAGGAATTAAAGGAGCAGGGAAAAACCATATTCATCAGCTCCCATGTGCTTTCCGAACTTTCCGAACTGTGTACGGACATTGGGATCATTGACCAGGGAAAGATGATCTTAAGCGGCAGCATGGAGGAGATCCTGCGCAGGGTCAATGCTTCCAATCCTCTGGTTATCTCTGTTCTAGGAAATAAGGAAAAAGCGCTGACCATCTTAAAAAGCCAGCCCTGCGTCCAGACCATCGCGGTGAAGGACGAGGACATCCGGGTGAATTTCATTGGAGATGAGCAGGATGAGGCCCTTCTTTTGCAGCAGTTGGTGGATGCCGAAGTGCTGGTACATGGATTCTGCAGAGAACAGGGAAGCTTGGAATCCCTGTTTATGCAGATCACGGATCATGATAAAGAAAAGGCGGTGCTTGTACATGAAATTGAATCCGGTTTATAAGAGGGAGACAACGGTCAGCTCCAGAAGCTTCCGTCTGGCGCTGATCCTGGCTCTTTTTAATACGATTCTGGCTTTGGTGGTTCTGCTTAATATGTATTCCGTGGTAGAGAGAGTAAAACTCACTGCGGAAATCCAGTATTCTTCTTTTACCAATTTGTATGTATTCGTAGCTGCGGTGGAATTTGTGATGCTGATGTTCATCATGCCGGCGCTGACCGCAGGAAGCATCAGCGGAGAAAGGGAACGCCAGACCCTTGACCTTCTTCTTACCACCACCTTGAAACCATGGGAGATCATAGTGGGGAAGTTTACCTCATCCTTTAGTACCATGTTCCTCATGATCATGTCCAGTTTTCCTCTTCTGGCCGTATCATTTGTATATGGGGGAGTGATGGTTTACGACGTATTACTCTTGCTTTTCTGCTACCTGGCTGTTGCCCTTCTCTGCGGAAGCATGGGAATCTGTTTTTCTACCCTGTTCAAGCGGTCCACCATTGCCACCGTGGTAAGCTATGGGGTGCTGGTTGTCATTGCCGCAGGTACCTATGCGATCAATGTCTTTGCACTGTCCATGGCACGGATGAATATGAGCAGCACCTATGCCATGACCGTTGGCGGCATGGCAGACCAGACCAATTCCGGCGCATGCTTGTATCTGCTCCTGTTAAACCCGGTAGCTACCTTTTATGCCATGATCAACGGCCAGACAGGGGATAATCAGGTGGTAAGGAGTTTAAACAGCTGGTTCGGTCCCCATCCGGATAACTTTATCATGGAAAACTGGGTGGTCTTAAGCATTTTCATCCAGCTGGCTCTGGCCGCCATATTTATGTTCATCGCCGTGAAGGCCATCAGTCCGGCCAAAGGGAAAAAAATAAGAAAAATAAAATGACAGGAGGTTTTTATGCTTACAATCGGATGTCATCTGTCTTCCTCAAAAGGCTATTTAGCCATGGGGAAGGAGGCTGTGAAGATTGATGCCAACACCTTTCAGTTCTTTACAAGAAATCCCAGGGGAACCAGGGCCAAGGCCATGAATCCTGAGGATGTGGACCGTTTCCTGGCCTTTGCCAAGGAACATGGAATTAACCGGATTCTGGCCCATGCGCCCTATACTTTAAATGCCTGCTCCGCGGATGAAGGGCTTCGGGCCCTTGCCATAGACACCATGAAGGATGATTTAGAACGGATGGAATACACTCCAGGAAACTGCTATAATTTTCACCCGGGAAGCCATGTAGGTCAGGGGGCGGAAACGGGGATCGGCTATATTTCAGATATGTTAAATCAGATTCTGACTCCGGAACATCATACCACGGTCCTTTTAGAAACCATGTCCGGCAAGGGCAGTGAGATAGGACGGGAATTTGAGGAGCTGCGGGAGATCCTGGACCGGGTAGAACAAAAGGACCACATAGGAGTCTGCCTGGATACGTGCCACGTATGGGATGCGGGCTATGATATTTCCGGTGATTTAGACGGAGTCTTAAACCGGTTTGACCGGATTATCGGCCTGGATAAATTAAAGGCAATCCATTTAAATGACAGCCAGAACCCTCTGGGGGCCCACAAGGACCGCCATGCAAAAATCGGAGAGGGCTTTATCGGTTTTGAGGCGCTGAAGCGGATGACGGTTCACCCGGCTTTAAAGGGCCTTCCTTTTTATCTGGAAACGCCCAATGACCTTTCCGGGTATGCGAAAGAAATATCCATGATGAGAGGAACGGTATAGCCAACCAGTTAATGGTGTAGTATAATGAGCGAAAGAGAGTGAAGATGAGCTTGCTCATCGGCACGAACGGCGAATGACGATCAGGAACCGCAGGTTCGTGATATATAGAGCGAAAGAGAGCGAAGATGAGCTTGCTCATCGGCGCGAACGGCGAATGCCGATTAAGAACCGCATAAAAATAAATAACCGTTAAGGAGGAAATGACATGGGAATTGTTAAGGCACTTACTACCGCAGTAGGAGGTTCACTGGCAGACCAGTGGCTTGAAGTGATAGAAGCAGGCAATATGGGAGACCAGACCGTATTCGCAGGCGGAGTGAAGATCCGCAAGGGATCCAATACCAAGAGCACAGATTATACCGTATCCGACGGTTCCGTCATTCACGTTTACCCCAATCAGTTCATGCTTTTGGTAGATGGCGGAAAGGTGATCGATTACACAGGGGAACCAGGCTATTTTACCGTGAAGAACTCTTCCCTTCCCTCCCTCTTTAACGGCCAGTTTGATGAGGCGTTAAAGGAATCCTTTGACCGGATCCGCTTTGGCGGTCAGACGCCCACTGCCCAGAAAGTATATTTTATCAATCTACAGGAGATTAAAGGAATCAAGTTCGGTACCCCAAATCCAATTAACTACTTTGACCAGTTCTATAATGCGGAATTGTTTTTACGGGCACATGGAACGTATTCCATCAAGGTGACAGACCCTCTGCAGTTCTATGCGGAGGCCATACCGAAAAATACTTCCCGGGTTGAAGTGGATGACATCAACGCCCAGTATTTATCTGAATTTTTAGAGGCTCTTCAGTCTTCCATAAACCAGATGTCCGCCGATGGCATCCGGATTTCTTATGTAGCTTCCAAGGGAAGAGAGCTGGGCCAGTATATGGCTGATATTCTTGATGATGAGTGGAAGATCCAGAGAGGAATAGAGATACAGTCCGTAGGTATTGCCAGTATTTCCTATGATGAGGAATCAAAGGAGCTGATCCACCTTCGCAACCAGGGGGCCATGTTAAGCGATCCCGGTGTCAGGGAGGGTTATGTGCAGGGAGCAGTGGCCAGAGGCTTAGAAGCGGCAGGAAGCAATGCCAATGGTTCCATGGCAGGATTTATGGGTATGGGCATGGGAATGAATGCAGGAGGCGGCTTTATGGGAGCAGCTTCAAGCACCAACTTTCAGCAGATGCAGATGGATCGGACCCAGCAGGGAAATCCTGGGGAACGGACGGCAGCAGGCGGAGAGAGTAAGGCCGAAAGCCCCTCTGACAGCCCATGGACCTGCAGCTGCGGAAATGTTAACACAGGAAAATTCTGTCCGGAATGCGGAAATCCAAAGCCGGCAGAAACATGGACCTGTGAATGTAAAACTGTAAACAATGGCAGATTTTGTTCGGAGTGTGGAAAACCAAGACCATGAGTGAGATCATAAGTTATAAATGTCCAAATTGCGGCGGGCCGCTTATCTTTGATCCGAAAAAGCAGAAGTATGCCTGTGAATACTGTTTATCAGAATTCAACCAGAAAGAAACAGAAAGCGGGGAGCCGCAGGAGCCTGAGGCAGGAAAGAAAAAAGAGGGCGGAGAGCCTGTATTATATACCTGCCCCAGCTGCGGGGCCGAGATCGTAACGGATGAAACAACCGCTGCGACCTTCTGCTATTATTGCCATAACCCGGTGATCCTTTCGGGCAGGCTTTCCGGCGAATTCCATCCGGATTATGTAATTCCGTTTGCAATGGAAAAGAAGCGGGCTGTGGAAATCTTTGAACAATGGATGAAAAAGAAGCGGTTTGTTCCAAAGGCTTTTTACAGTGAAGACCAGATCGAGAAAATCTCCGGCGTATATTTTCCTTACATGCTTTACAGCTGCCGGGCGGAGGGAAGCCTGGATGCAAAAGCAGACCGTCTGCGGGTATGGGTAAGCGGTGACCGCCGCTATACGGAGACCCAGACCTATGATGTCCGCAGAGAAGGCACCATGCCAGTGAAATTCGTGCCCCGCAATGCCTTGAAAAAATCCAACCGGGAGCTGGTGGAGGGGGTACTGCCCTTTGAAACAGAGAAAATGAAACCCTTTACCATGGGGTTTCTTTCCGGCTTTGTGGCAGAACGGCGGGATATGGGAGAGCAGGAATTTTCTGAAGAAGTAAAGTCAGAGGTGCGCCATTTTGCCGAAGAGTCCTTAAAAAGCAGCATTACATCCTATGATTCTGTGAGAGTTCAGAATCAAACCGTCCATCTGGATGAAGAAAAGTGGGAGTATGCTCTTTTGCCTGTGTGGACCCTTACCTACCATGACGGAGCAAAAGACCAGATGTATTATTTTACAGTGAATGGGCAGACAGGTAAGGTATGCGGTAAGCTTCCTGTGGACCGTAATAAGCTGATGCTTTTGTTTCTTGAAATATTCCTGCCCGTATTTTTTGCCATGCTGATTGTGGGGTATCTGATATGATGAAAACAAAGGGATTGTTTCTTCGGATATGCCGGGTGGCTGTATTTCTGCCCGTGGTTCTTCTGCTTCTGACCTTTCTTTCCGGAGGCATGAAAGCTTATGCCGAAAGCGGGAGCCCTGAAGGTGTTTCCGGGGAAAAGCGGGTCTATGATGAAGCGGGACTCTTTTCCAGAGAGGAAACAGAAGCGCTGGAATCCCGGATCCAGGCGTTGAGAGTAGAGATGAACATGGATGTGGTGATCACAACCACAGACCGGGCAGGCGGAAAGACAGCCGGGGAATATGCGGAGGATTTCTACATAAGAGGAGCCTTTGGAGTTGGAAAGGATTACAGCGGAGCGTTGTTCCTGATAGACATGGATAACCGTGAGATTTACATCCTTCCCGTAGGAAAAATGAACCGCTTTTTAACGGATAAACGTTGGAATTCCATTTTGGATGCCGCCTATGAAGAAGTAAGCGGCCAGAACTACGTTGCCTGTGCTGGGAGCTTTCTGGACGGCGTGGCTAAATATTACAAGGCCGGGATTCCCGGAGGACAGTATAATTATGATAAGGAGACAGGGAAAATAAGCGTTTACCGCAGCATCCGGTGGTATGAGGCAGCGTTGGCAGCTCTCATCGGGCTGATTGCAGCGGCCGCTGCCTGCGGTGGAGTGACCAGCCGGTATTCCATGAAAAAGGAGAGAGGCGGGGCCAGAAACTCATTGATGGCCTATCGTGCAAACTGTCAGTTCCGGTATTCGGACCAGTACGACCATCTGGTGAACAAGACTGTGACCTTTATGATAATTCCACGGAATCAGGGGAATGGAGGCAATGGCGGCGGCGGTTTTTCCTCCGGCGGCAGGAGTACCACCCACACCTCCTCAGGACACACCATGGGGGGCGGGGGACGGAAATTTTAATAAAAGATTTTCTCCCTGAAAAACAAACACAAAAACCTGCTGATAAAAGTCAAAACTTTTTTAGCAGGTTTTTGTGCTTGATGGATGATATTCTATGAAAACCCTTCATTTATCAGGCCAGATATACCGGAATGGGCATGTCTAAGGAAATGGAATCCTCCGTAATGACACAGTCATAAGCTAAAATATGGACACCGGCCTCCTTCGCACTTTTTAACGCTTCCGCAAATTCCGGATGCGTTTTTCTATTTGGCGTAAATGCTTCCATCTCTTTCATCTGGATAACAAACAGGATGTAGGCTTCATACCCTTCACTGTGGGCGTTTATAAGCTCCTGCATGTGCTTTACTCCCCGCAACGTCGGCGCATCGGGAAACATGGCAAGTCCGTTTTCTTCCAGAGTGACTCCCTTAACTTCCATGAATGCAGGGATTTCCTCTTGGTGCTCCTCACATCTTCCCGGCAGCACCGCCTGAAAAGCCAGGTCGAACCGTGACTGGTCATAGGTGATTTCCCGTCTGATGTTTTTTATGGCAGGGTGATAAATGGAAGGGTTCTCCACAGCCTGATGAAAAGGCAGTGGCGGATTTTCCCGGATGGATTGCAGCCATTCGTAAGCCGCCTGATTGGGGGCCTGGGAATCCATGTTGATGAGGAGCGGCCCTCCCCTTTCCCGTTCTTTCCATACGCCGATCAAAGAGTATTCTGTTTTTCTTCCCAGGGCCGCGGCCTCCGGATGAAACTGCACCAGCACCTTAACACCGGGGATGAGCAGCTCCCGGCAGCGTCCTGTATTTTTAACATGACAGATCACCTCTTCTTCCCCATGGCTTTTTTTTGCAATCAGGACGTGGGCAATAAAACGGTTGGGGCGGCTTAAAAAGGTCCCTGTCAGCATGTGTTCGTATCTCAATGAAGTTATCTCTCCTTTCTGTATCCAAGGGTATTTTACCACAAGGAGAATAAAAATGGAATCCTTGTGTCTTTGAAGTGAACACATCTGTGCGCTGGTTGGAAACTTTTTTGTCCTTTTTTCTTGCGCCCTTAAGAAAAGTATGCTACAATGCTGGCAAGGTTTTTGATCCATTGATTATGAGAGAGCAGGAAAGGAATAAAATACCATGGAAATATCCTATCAAAGTACAAGGGGCGGCGAGACCGGTGTGACGGCTTCCCAGGCAATCTTAAAGGGTCTGGCGGCAGACGGCGGCCTGTTTATGCCGTGTTTTATCCCAAAGCTTGACAAGTCCATGAAGGAATTGTCGGCAATGACATACCAGGAAACAGCCTATGAGGTCATGAAGCTGTATCTCACGGATTACAGTTCTGAGGAGTTAAAGACCTGCATTGAACGGGCCTATGACAGTAAATTCGATACAGAGGAAATCGCTCCTCTGGCCAAGGCTGACGGGGCTTATTATCTGGAATTATACCATGGAAGCACCATTGCATTTAAGGATATGGCACTTTCCATACTTCCTCATCTGATGACAGTTGCTGCAAAAAAGAACCAGGTAAAAAATAAAATCGTGATCCTTACCGCCACCTCCGGCGATACAGGAAAGGCTGCTATGGCCGGTTTTGCCGATGTGGAGGGAACCGAAATTATCGTATTTTATCCAAAGGATGGCGTAAGCCGTGTCCAGGAGCTTCAGATGGTGACCCAGAAAGGGGAAAACACCCATGTGGCTGCCATTCATGGAAACTTTGACGATGCCCAGACAGGGGTAAAAAAGATATTCGGAGATAAGGAGTTTGCCCGCAGGCTTGATGAAAAGGGATTTCAGCTGTCCTCCGCCAATTCAATCAACATCGGAAGACTGGTTCCTCAGGTGGTATATTATGTTTATGCCTATGCAAAGCTCCTTGCCTGTGAAGAGATTTCTGATGGAGAAGAAATTAATGTTACCGTGCCTACGGGAAACTTTGGAAACATTCTTGCTGCCTACTTAGCAAAGCAGATGGGTGTTCCCATTAAGACCCTTATCTGTGCCTCCAATGAAAATAAGGTTCTTTATGATTTCTTCCAGACAGGAACCTATGACAGAAACCGGGATTTTATTCTTACCAGTTCTCCGTCCATGGATATTTTGATTTCCAGCAACTTAGAGCGACTGATCTATTTAAGCGCAGGATGCGATGCAGAGGCAAATGCAGCCCTTATGAAGGAGCTGGGAGATCAAGGCAGCTATGCGGTAACAGCCGGAATGAAGCGCTTTATGGAAGATTTTAAGGGAGGTTATGCGGGAGAAGAGGAAACCAGGGAAGCCATTAAGAAGGTTTTTGATGATACCGGATATCTGATTGATCCCCATACCGGCGTTGCAGCCTGCGTATATGGCCAATACAAGACAGAGACAAAGGATCAGACGAAGAACATCATTGCCTCCACGGCAAGCCCTTATAAGTTCGCGGGAAGTGTTCTGGAAGCCATTGAAGGACAACAGGAGGAGCCGGATGAATTCCGGATCATTGATCATTTGTCAGAGATATCCAAGGTCCTTATACCACCGGCAGTAGAAGAAATCCGCACCGCACCTGTACGCCACGATACAGAATGCGATGGGGATAAGATGAAGGAAGCTGTTGAAAGCTTTTTAAGCTAACAGGTGTTCCGGTTGGCATACCGGCACCATTTTCCGCTTAAGACGCGGGTGGAGAAGAAAATGGCGCGCACCAGCCAGTCAATGGTCATGGCGATCCAGATTCCCATAAGGCCAAGGCCAAAATAGAGGCTGAGTATGTAAGCCAGGACGATCCGGCAGATCCACATGGAACAGATGGAAACGGTCATGGTAAATCGGACGTCATTGGCAGCCCGCAAGCCGTTGGTCAGGCAAAAGGACAGGGGATGAATGATCATGCAGCAGATGCTGTGGTAAAGCATCAGCTTGTAAGCCAGGGCGCTGGTTTCACCCGACAGATGAAACAGGCTGCATATGGGATTTAAAAACGGTATGATGGAAAGGTTTAATACCCACAGACAGATATATGCCGTTTTTAAAAGCTTCCCCATATATTTGCGGGCCTGTTTCAGTTCCCCGGCCCCTACACACTGCCCCACAACCGTTACCAGGGCGATGCCTATGGCACTGGCAGGGATGGTTTCCAGGCTGCAGATGGTGCCTGCCACCGCATTTGCAGCGATGGCCATGGTGCCGAAGCTGGCGGTCAGACTGGACAGTAAAAGCTTTCCAAGCTGGAAAATGCTGTTTTCCAGACCATTAGGAATACCGATGTAGAGGATCTGGCGCAGCATGTTCCTATCAGCGCGCAGACGGAATTCAATGGGGAAATTACTCTGCTTTTTAAGAAGGAGCAGCATGACCACTGCGGATAAGATCCTGGAAAACAGGGTAGAAAGCCCGGCACCTGCCACGCCCATTTGAAACACGTAGATTAACAGGAAATTTCCTGCGATATTGCAGAGGTTGGCACCCAGGGAGACCTGCATGGATACCTTGGAGTTTCCGGCTGTCCTGAAAAGGGCTGCGCTGCTGTTATAAAATGCCAGGAACGGATAGGAGAGGGAGGATATGTAGAAATAAATTCTCCCGTTATGCATGACCTCCTGGCCGATCTCTCCGTATATAAGCCTTAGAAGCGGCCCGTTAAAGATTAGGGTCACTGCCATAATAGCCATGGAAAGCCCGCCAACGGCAAGGAACAGCTGGCCGGAGGCCTTGGCAACACTTTTTTCATCTTTCCGTCCGATGTACTGAGCCGTCACAACGGATCCTCCTGCAGCCATTGCCCCGAACAATCCGATCAAAAGGACGTTTATGGTATCCACGATGGATATGCCGGATACGGCTTCTTCGCCGCATGAGGCTACCATAATGATATCTGCCATACCCATAAAAACAGCCAGTATCTGCTCTATGACCAGGGGAAAAATCAACTGGCGCAGCTGTTTGCTGGAAAACATATCCGGTTTTTCCTGATGTTCCTGCATTTCTGTGGTTTCAGAGCTGGGGCGGCGGAAAATACCTTGTGTCATCTTTCGTCTCATAAAAAATCTCCTAATATGTATTTAGAACCTGTCCCCATTATAAGGCATAGTTGTGATAAAAGCAAAATGTAACTTTGTTATAAAAAAGACAATCTGGAAAAATTATTCTTTCCAAATAGGGTAAGATGGTATATAATAATAAAGACGTACGAGAAAAAAATTAATTGGAGGTTTGTGATATGTTAGTTTCAGCAAAAGATATGCTTGAAAAGGCAAGAGACGGAAAATATGCAGTTGGACAGTTCAACATCAACAACCTTGAGTGGACAAAAGCTGTTTTACAGACAGCCGAAGAACTGAAATCCCCGGTTATCCTGGGTGTTTCCGAAGGCGCTGGCAAATACATGACAGGCTATAAGACCGTAACAGCTATGGTGAAAGCCATGATTGAAGAATTAAATATTACTGCTCCCGTAGCGCTTCATCTGGATCATGGTTCCTATGAAGGCTGCTATAAGTGCATTGAAGCCGGATTTTCGTCCATTATGTTTGACGGTTCCCATTACCCCATCGCTGAGAACGTGGAAAAAACCACGGAGCTTGTGAAGGTCTGTGCAGAAAAAGGAATTTCTCTTGAAGCAGAGGTCGGTTCCATCGGCGGCGAAGAAGACGGCGTTGTGGGTATGGGCGAATGTGCAGATCCTGATGAGTGCAAGCAGGTTGCGGACTTAGGTGTAACCATGCTGGCAGCAGGAATCGGCAACATTCACGGAAAATATCCGGAAAACTGGGCTGGCTTAAGCTTTGATACCCTGGCCGCTATAAAAGATAAAGTAGGCGACATGCCTTTAGTGCTTCACGGTGGTACAGGCATCCCGGAAGACCAGATCAAGAAGGCCATCAGCCTTGGCGTTGCAAAGATCAATGTGAATACAGAGTGCCAGCTTACCTTTGCAGAAGCTACCCGTAAGTACATTGAAGCAGGCAAGGATTTAGAAGGCAAGGGCTTTGATCCCCGTAAGCTTCTCGCCCCCGGTACAGAGGCCATTAAAGCCACTGTGAAAGAGAAAATGGAATTATTTGGATCCGTTGGAAAAGCTTAAGTAAAATATTTTTCAAAAAAGTACTTGATTTTTTGGGAAAAATGGTTTAATTTAATTTAAGAACGATGGCGTTCTCCTTATACCGGGAGGACGCCTTTTCTGATTTATGCGCATATTCAGATCGCGAGGAGACTATAAAGGCAATTTGACTTATCAAAATATGGGAGGATGGATAATTTATGAGCGAAGTTGTAAACGTAGCTGAGCTGTTTGGTAGGAATGTATTTAACGAAACCGTAATGAGAGAGCGCTTACCGAAATCTGTTTTTAAAAAATTAAAGAAAACGATTGAGGATGGCGCAGTATTGGATCCGTCGATTGCTGACGTGGTTTCCCATGCCATGAAAGACTGGGCCATTGAACGAGGCGCAACTCACTATACCCACTGGTTTCAGCCTCTTACCGGAATTACCGCTGAAAAGCATGATTCCTTCATCTCCGCTCCTACATCGGATGGAAAGGTAATTATGGAGTTTTCCGGTAAGGAGCTGGTAAAGGGAGAGCCTGATGCTTCTTCTTTCCCGTCCGGAGGCTTAAGAGCGACCTTTGAAGCAAGAGGCTATACAGCCTGGGATTGCACTTCTCCGGCATTCTTAAGAGAAGATGCCATCGGTGTTACCCTCTGCATTCCCACCGCCTTCTGCTCTTATACAGGAGAAGCTCTTGACAAAAAAACACCTCTCTTAAGATCCATGGAAGCTGTAGATGAGCAGGCTTTAAGAATCTTAAGATTATTCGGAAATACCACCTCAAAAAGGATTATCCCTTCCGTTGGTGCAGAGCAGGAATATTTCCTGGTTGATCATGAAAAGTACTTACAGAGAAAAGATTTAATCTATGCAGGACGCACCCTGTTCGGTGCAATGCCCCCTAAGGGACAGGAGCTGGAGGACCACTACTTTGGTTCCATCCGTGAAAGGATTGCGGCCTTCATGAAGGAAGTGAATGAAGAGCTCTGGAAGCTGGGAGTACCGGCAAAAACCCAGCATAATGAAGTCGCTCCCGCCCAGCATGAGCTGGCTCCCATCTATGAACAGGCAAACGTGGCCGTTGATCATAACCAGTTGGTTATGGAAACTTTAAAAAAGGTTGCAGGCCGTCATGGATTAAACTGCCTGCTTCATGAAAAACCGTTTGCAGGGGTCAATGGTTCCGGTAAGCACAACAACTGGTCCTTAACCACTGACGATGGAATCAACCTGCTAAATCCAGGGGAAACGCCCCATGAGAACATCCAGTTCCTTTTGGTGCTGTCCTGTATCTTAAAAGCGGTTGACCGCCATGCGGATCTGCTCCGGGAATCCGCCGCTGATGTAGGAAATGACCACAGGCTTGGGGCAAACGAAGCACCGCCGGCCATTATCTCCATATTCATCGGCGAACAGCTGGAGGATGTTGTAGATCAGCTTTGCAGCACCGGAGAGGCTACCCGTTCCAAGGCGGGCGGCACCTTAAAAACAGGGGTAAGAACCTTGCCTGATTTATTCAAGGATGCCACGGACAGAAACAGAACTTCTCCATTTGCATTTACAGGCAATAAGTTCGAGTTCCGCATGGTTGGTTCCTCTGATTCCATTTCTTCTCCCAATGTGGTTTTAAACACCATTTCGGCTGAGGCGTTAAAAGAAGCAGCAGATGTTCTTGAGAAGGCGGCTGACTTTGATACAGCAGTCCATGACATGATTAAAGAGCAGCTGGCAGCCCATAGAAGGATTATTTTCAATGGCAACGGATATTCCCAGGCCTGGGTGGATGAGGCGGAAAGAAGAGGGCTTCCAAACCTTAAATCAATGGTTGAGGCGATTCCTGCTCTTACCACAGATGCATCGGTGAAGATGTTTGAGGAGTTTAAGGTATTCACAAAAGCTGAGCTGGAATCCCGGGTTGAGATCGAATATGAGGCTTACAGCAAAGCCATTAATATCGAGGCCAGAACCATGATCGATATGGCCGGAAAACAGATCATACCTTCTGCTGTTAAATATGCGTCCCTGTTGGCAGATTCCCTGGGAAAAGTAAAAGCAGCGTGCCCGGCAGCCGATACCAGCGTTCAGGAAGAGCTTCTCATAGAGGTAAGCGCTTATCTTTCCGATATGAAAATAGCCCTTTCCGCTCTGTCAGATGCTGATGAGAAATGCTCGGCAATCGAAGGGAACAAAGAACGGGCAAATGCTTTCCGGGATGAGGTAGTACCCGCCATGATAGCTCTCCGCGCTCCTGCCGATAAGCTGGAAATGATAGTAGATAAAGAATTTTGGCCAATGCCAAGCTACGGAGACTTAATCTTCGAAGTATGATGACGGCGGCTATGAAAAAAGGTGCTGTCCTGGGCTCAGGGCAGCACCTTTTTTCATAGCTCCCAATAAATGGGCCGCATGCGCTCAAAGGTACAGAATTGTTTGAAGCCAATGTCTTTTAAGATCCCTCTTACCTCAAGAATGTGGTCTCCTAAATGCTCCGAATCGTGAGTATCCGAGCCAATGGTAAGGAGGGTGCCGCCTAATTGGAGATAGCGTTTTAAGATTTCTCTGGACGGCGTTAAGTCTTTAAGACCATATTTAAAACAGGAGGTGTTGACCTCGATCCCTTTTCCATCGGCAATAATGCAGCGAAGTATTTTTTCCACCGTATCCATGATATTGCTGTCCGGATAGTCCCTGTAGGTATCATACCGCTTGATCATATCTAAGTGGCCCAGGACAGAATATTGCTTGTATTTTTGTACAACCTCATAGATGGCCTCATAATAAGCCTTTTGAAATTCTTCCTGGCTCCTTCCCTCCTGGAACTGGTAATTCCAGAATTCCTTATCGTCCACCTGATGATTGCTCAAGATGATAAAATCAAAAGGATATTTTTCATAATCCTTCTGGAAAAGAGGGATGGTGTGGGACTGTACCCCGAATTCGATTCCTGCTTTTATGGTTAATTTTCCTTTGTATTTTTCTTTCATCATTTCTATTTCTTTAAAATAATTTTCATAATTGCAATTTAAGTCTGTTTTTACCCCATAATCCACATGTTCCGTAAATGCAATTTCATCAAGTCCTACAAGTATTGCCCTTTGTACCATTTCCTCCATAGGGCACTGGGAATCATCGCTGAAATAAGTGTGTATATGATAATCTGACAGCATGCTCTGTTCCTCCATCCTCATTTTTGTATATGAATGAATTTTTCTTTTAACCGTCTTTGCCGGTTTTTGATTTATATGATATAATGATAATGCACTGAGACCCACTTATCTAACACAATTATTTTTATTTATTATAACAATCGTATTTAGAGAAGGTGAGGAAATTTGATGATAGATACCAATGTCATGCAGGATGCCTCTGAAATCTTCCGTTATGACCAGATGGGGATTCCGCTCTATATCCAAAGGGATAAGTTGTCGGATTATCCGGATTGGAAGGCCCTTTGCCACTGGCATGAGGACTTAGAATTCATCCGCATTCTGTTCCACCCCCAGTTATTTACCGGAAATAAACTGATTTTCCAAAAATACATAGCACCGATTATGGAAAATCAAGGCATGGAATATATTTTTTTTGACGGTTCTAGCAGCGATGGAAGAGATACGTCAGCCCTGCTTGATCATATTTATTTTTTAAAGGTGCAGGCGGCCGTTGCCTACGAGATAGAGGTGATAGGGATCATGCTCGCGTTATGGAAACGGCTCTGTGAGCGCTGCGAAGCCATATTCCCTGAAAACGTCGGCCAGGGTGGCTCGGATCTATCGGTCCAGAAGGATATGGTATCTTTTGTTCACCAGCATTATGGGGAAAAGCTGTCCTTGTCTGATATTGCGGCATCCGGCAGCATATGCCGGAGCAAATGCTGCATTATTTTCAAACGATATCTGCAGCAGTCCCCCATTGATTTTTTAAATTCCTATAGGCTGGAGGTCAGCCGCGTCCTTCTAAAAGACACTGCCGACAGCATTACCCAAGTTGCGATTGCCTGTGGTTTTAATCATCTCAGCTATTACTCCAAGCTGTTTTTACGAAGCTATGGATGCACTCCCAGCCAATACAGGAATTTACATTTACATTAAAAAGAGCACAAAAAGAAAAAAAGAAAGAAGAAGGTAGATCACCATGGAGACAATGTCATATGTCACATCAATTCTGGAAAAGATCGTAAATATTCCAAGCCCCAGCGGCTACACCAGGGAAGTAATGAAAGCGATACAGGAAGAGGCCGCAAAATTCGGATATTCTTCCGTTTTTAACAAGAAAGGCGGTCTCATCATTAAGGTTCCAGGGGAGAAACAGGAGGTTTTAGGCCTATCCGCCCATGTGGATACCTTAGGTGCCATGGTCCGTTCCATCACTGATTCAGGGATGCTCACCCTTGTGCCGGTGGGAGGTTTCATGATGGAGACCATTGAAGGCATGTACTGCAAAATACACACCAGAACCGGTAAAACCTACACCGGGACTATTCTCACAAAAGAGCCATCCGTCCACACCTATGACAATGCCAAAACCCTGGAGAGGAAGGCAAAAAATATGGAGATACGCCTGGACGAGTTGGTAGAAAACGCCGATGATGTAAAGAAGCTTGAAATATCCCCTGGGGATTACATCAGCTTTGACCCCATGTTCGTCCATACGGAAAACGGATTTATCAAATCCCGCCACTTAGATGACAAGGCTTCTGTGGCAGTCCTTATGGGAGTATTAAAGGATTTATGGGATTCCGGGCATAAGCCGGAAAAGACCCTTAAAATCGTGATCAGCAATTACGAAGAGGTGGGATATGGTGCAAGCTGGATTCCGGAGGATATAGAGGAGTTTATTGCCGTGGACATGGGGGCTTTGGGGGATGACTTAACCGGAGATGAAAAAAAGGTATCCATCTGCGCCCAGGATTCCACCGGGCCTTATGACTATGAAATGACAAACCGCCTCATTGCCGTTGCAAAGGAGAGGGGGCTGGATTTTGCGGTGGATGTATTCCCTCACTACGGCTCTGATGTAGGAAGCGCCATTAGGGGCGGACATGACATCCGCGGGGCGTTGATCGGCCCGGGAGTCCACGCTTCCCATGGGACCGAACGGACCCATGAGAAAGGCTTGGAACAGACCTTAAAGCTGATTGAAGGGTATATTGGCCTTCCATTTTCCGACAGGCTTTAAGAAATTCTCTTGCAAAAAAAAGATGCTTGTGCTAGTATATAGAAAAATTTGAAATAGGGGAGGAGTATACCATGGATGAGAATTATGCTGTAGCATTTCAGCTCATTATGAACGCAGGAAATTCAAAATCGCTTTCCATGATGGCGATGGAGTCTGCCAGAGAATTTAACTTTGAGGAAGCGGAAAAATATATAAAAGAGGCGGAGCTTGAGATGAGGTCCGCCCATCAGTCCCAGATTGATTTGATCCAGCAGGAAGCCCAGGGGAATCCTATTGATGTAAACATCATTTTGGTACATGCCCAGGATCATTTAACCATGGCCATGATGGCAAAGGATCAGGCAGCGGAGGTTTTAAACCTTTACCGTATGATCAAGGATTTAAAGGATGCCATTGAAAAGTAAATAAGCGTTTGCCGAAAAACAGCCTTCTTGCACACTGACAAAATCTCAGGAGTAAGAAGGCTTATTACAATCCAGGAAAAGGAGAGACATTATGGAAGGGATCAAAATCGTTACCATCGGGGGCGGCTCCTCTTATACGCCGGAGCTGGTGGAAGGGTTTATCAAACGTTATGAAAAACTGCCCGTAAGAGAGCTTTGGCTGGTGGATATTGAAGAGGGAAGGGAAAAGCTGGAGACCGTAGGCGCCCTTGCGCAGCGCATGGTAAAAAAAGCTGGACTTCCCATGAAGGTGATTCTGTCTTATGACAGGCGGGAAGCTTTAAAAGATGCGGATTATGTGACGACTCAGATGAGAGTGGGGCTATTGGATGCCAGAATTAAGGATGAACGGATCCCCTTAAGCCACGGCATGATCGGTCAGGAAACTAACGGAGCGGCAGGCATGTTCAAGGCATTCCGAACCATTCCGGTAATTCTGGATATTGTAAAGGACATGAAAGAACTTTGCCCGGAGGCATGGATGATCAACTTCACCAATCCTGCGGGAATGATCACAGAGGCTGTGTTAAGATATACGGATTATAAAAAGGTGATCGGTCTTTGCAATGTGCCGGTCAATATGGTAAATGGTTTTGCCAGACTCTTAGATGTGGAGCCGGAGCGGGTGACGATGGAGCTGTCCGGCTTAAACCACCATATTTTTGCAACCGATGTATTTGTGGATGGACAGTCAAGGCTGGAAGAGATTCTGGAAATCTATCAGCACATCAGCGCAGAAGATGCTATTTCCATGAAGAACTTTTCCACCCTGCCGTTTTCACCGGAGTTTATCCGGGGACTTCACTGCATCCCCTGCCCCTATCACAACTATTATTACTTTACCAAAGAACAGCTGGAAGAGGAGTTAAAGGAATACAAGGAAGGCCGGGTCCGGGGCGAAGTGGTGAAAAAGGTAGAGGAGGAACTGTTTGAGCTGTACAAGGATGAGAACCTGGATGTAAAACCAAAGCAGCTGGAGATGAGAGGCGGCGCCAGATACAGCGATGCTGCCTGCAACTTAATCTGCTCCCTGCACAACAATACCGGTGATATCCAGTATGTAGATGTACGGAACAACGGGACGATCACAAACCTCCCGGCAGACAGTGCGGTAGAAGCCGCCTGCATCATCACAAGCGGCGGTCCAAAGCCCATTGCCGTAGGCGAGTTAAAGCCCCAGATTAACGGGACCATTCAAACCATCAAGACCTTTGAGCGCCTGGTCTGCGAAGCGGCGGTCACCGGAAACCGGGATTTGGCAGTGACGGCTCTGAACATGAATCCTCTTTGCGCAAGCGATCACGATGCCAATGCTGTCATTCATGAATTGCTGGAGGCCCATAAAGAATACCTCCCTCAATTCTTTAAAAACGAAAGGCAAGAATAGGAAAAAGCTGTGAAATTGACTGAAAAAGTCTGTTTCACAGCTTTTTTTATGGCGTTATAACGAATAAAATGTATGGTTGAAGGAGAAATTATTAATTATTAAATAAAAAGTTTATTTTTATTTTAGAATTTGCTTGTGTTTTTGCATATGATATAGTATCATATGGGTAAGAAGAAGTGGTCTAGACCACAGAAAGGGGTGCGAGGATGTATCATATTTTATTAGTTTGCTCAGCAGGAATGTCTACAAGCATGCTTGTAAAAAAAATGCAGGATGCAGCATCAGAAAAAGGCGTGGAGGCCACCATTTGGGCGGTGGGAGATGCTGAATCTATTGATGAAGTGAAAAAGGCAGATATTATTTTATTGGGGCCTCAGGTTCGTTATCTTGAGAAGAAGATGAACGAGAGAGTGAAAAATGAGAAACCTGTGCTTGTCATCGATATGATGGCTTACGGCACAATGAATGGCGCCAAGGTACTGGATCAGGCGCTGGGGAAGTTAAACGGGTAAGTATGAAAAAGAAGCTCCCCGTTCCAATGGTTTAGGGGAGGATAAAAGAGGGAGAAAAAGTTATGGGTGCATTTAATTCATTCATGGAAGCAAAATTTATGCCAATCGCAGCTAGAATTGGTTCCCAGAAACATCTGGTTGCCATTCGTGATGCCTTTATTGCCATCATGCCAATTACCATGGTTGGTTCCATAGCAGTTTTACTTAATGTATTTTTAAGAGACCTTCCAAATCAGGCAGGTATGACTGGTTTTGTCCAGGCCATGTCTCCGATCATCAGTGTTAATGGCAACGTATATTTTGGCTCTATCGTAATTCTTGCTCTGGCATTTGTTTTTGCTCTGGGCTACAATCTTTCAAAAACCTACGATGTAAACGCCATTGCAGGAGGAGTCATCGCATTTGCAAGCTTAGTCACCTGTATGGGACAAAGCGCTACCTTCGACTATGAGCTTCCAGGTGTTGCAGCGGCAGCTGCCGACCAGCTGAAAGGTCTTGGACTTAATGTAGCTGCTACACCAGGCGGCGGTGTTGCATTAAACGGAGTCAGCGGCTGGGGATACTTAGGTTCCGGATACACCGGTTCCGGTGGTCTGTTTACCGCACTGATTATGGGCTTTATCTGTACCATGATTTACATAAAGCTGATGCAGAAGAAGGTTACCATCAACCTTCCGGATTCTGTACCGCCAGCAGTAAGCAAAGCATTTGCAGCAATTGTTCCAGGTGTAATCGCCATTTATGTTGCAGGTATCTTGACCCAGATCTGCATAACCGCAACAGGCTCCACCATTAATGATATGGTTCTCAGATATATCCAGAGACCGCTCCTCAGTTTGTCACAGGGCTTCTTCAGCGTAATCTTCATGGTATTCTTAATCCAGCTGTTATGGTTCTTTGGTCTCCATGGACACAACGTACTGGCTCCTATCATGGACGGTATTTATTTAACGGCATTAAACCAGAACATTGAGGCATTTACCACCAGCCAGAGCACTGCGAATCTTCCATACTTATGGACCCGCGGTTCCTTTGATGCCTACTGCCAGATGGGCGGTTCCGGAATTACCTTAGGCCTTATTATCGCAATCTTCCTGTTTTCTAAGAGGGATGACCAGAAAGCCATTGCAAAGTTATCCTGGCCCATGGGTGTATTTAATATCAATGAGCCGATCATCTTCGGTATGCCTATCGTATTGAACCCGGTGTATTTGATTCCATGGCTGATCGTTCCTCCGGTATGTGCGACCATCGCATACGGCGCAACTGCCATAGGCCTGATCCCTCCGGTTTTCGTAGCTGTACCCTGGGTAATGCCTGCAGGCATCTATGCCTTCCTTGCAACAGGCGGAAGCTTTATGGCAGCACTTGTATCATTGTTTAATCTGTTTATATCTTTTGCCATCTGGACACCATTTGTAATGATGGCAAATAAGATGAAAAGCGAATAGTAACATAGATTAAGAAGGAGCTGCCAGACCAGTTCACAGGGGATGTCCTGACAGAACTGATTTGGCAGTTCTTAAGTTTAGCAGAGAAAGAAGGGGGAGAGCTCCGTGAAAAGCTGGACCATATTTTTAATCGCCATAGGCTGCCTGTTCATCACTGTATCACCCCAGCTTCCAGCCCCTGCCATGTATATGACCGTTGGTCTGGTATTTGTACTGTTGGGTGCAGTCATGCTGATAAAGAAAAGGAAATAAGGGGGTATGAGATATGAAACTTGAGTTTCCGGAAGGGTTTTACTTTGGAAGTGCAACCAGCGCCACCCAGTGTGAGGGAGGCGTAGATAATGACGGGAGAGGGAAAAATATCTGGGATTTGTGGTATGAGGAAGAAGGCTATAAATTTCATGGAGCCATTGGCCCGGGCATTACCTCTTCCTTCTACCAGAATTATAAAGAAGATATTCAGCTGATGAAGCAGACGGGCCATAATTCTTTCCGGACATCCATCAGCTGGTCCCGCCTGTTTCCGGAGGGGTTTGGAGAGGTGAACGAAAAAGCGGCTGATTTTTACCGCAGCCTGTTTCTGGAATTAAGGGAAAACGGGATCGAACCATTTGTTAATCTGTACCATTTTGACATGCCGGTAAAGCTGCAGGAGCTGGGAGGCTGGGAAAACAGAAAGGTCGTAGATTATTATAAGGAATATGCCTGGACCTGCTTTAACTTATTCGGAGATTTAGTGAAACACTGGTTTACCTTTAATGAGCCCATCGTCCATGTGGAATGCGGATATCTGCAAGGCTATCACTATCCCTGCAAGGTGGATCCCAAAGCGGCTGTTTCGGTTGCTTATCATACAGCCCTTGCCAGTGCTTTCGCGGTGAAGGAATATTACAGCATGAAGCAGGGAGGAAAGATCGGGATTGTCTTAAACCTGACCCCGGCTTATCCCAGAAGCTCCCATCCAGAGGATGAGAAGGCGGCAAAGATTGCCGAGCTGTTCCAGAATAAGAGTTTTCTGGATCCTGCCGTTAAGGGAACTTATGATCCGGAACTGGTTGCTCTCATAGAAAAGCACGGATTGCTGCCGGAGGCTTCTAAGGAGGACTTGGAGATCATCCGTCAAAATACGGTGGATTTTCTGGGAGTAAACTACTATCATCCGTTCCGTGTCTGCGCAAAGGCCAGTATTCCCAATCCGGCAGCTCCGTTTACGCCGGAATATTATTTTGATATCTATGATATGCCTGGCAAACGGATGAACCCATACAGGGGCTGGGAAATCTATCCCAGAGGCTTATATGACATTGCTGTCAATATCCGTGACAACTACGGGAACATTGAATGGATGGTCACAGAAAATGGCATGGGCGTGGAAAATGAGGGACGTTTTAAGACAGACGGTATGATACATGATGATTACCGTATTGAGTTCTATGAGGAGCATTTGACCTGGCTTCATAAGGGGATAGCAGAAGGAAGCAATTGCATTGGATATCATGTGTGGACCTTTGTGGACTGCTGGTCATGGCTCAATGCTTATAAGAACCGTTACGGGCTTGTGGAGCTGGATTTGGAAACCCAGAAACGGACCATAAAAAAGTCGGGTTATTGGTATCAGGAGCTGCTTAAAAACAACGGTTTTGAAACGGGCAAATAGGAGAGACATATGGAAGTAAGTCAAAAACTGAATGTAGAGGCAAAGGAATTCTTCAATGCCCTGGCGTCTTCGGTTGCCTATGATATCAGCCAGGCCACAGGGAAAAAGGTAAATCCAGACCAGATTTATTCCGGTTTTCGCTATAAAAAGAAGATGAAAAATAAAATGGGACAGGAAAACCATGTTGATGTGGTGATCAAGCAGTTTGTCTCTCCCAGCTGCTATGAGGCAAGTTTCCGCACCTCCCATGGGACAAATGTTATTTCTTACGAGATCGAAGATAGTAAAGACGGAAACAGTATGGTACACTACAGGGAGGGATTTGAGGGGGAGAGTACTTCCTACTCCTTAAACTATAAAATTGTCTCCTGGTTTTATCAAAAAGGTTCCAAAAAGAGGGTTTCCAGGATGCTTTCATCCATGGAAAGCTTCATTAAGGGACAAAGGGCAAAAGAGAATTAAAGGTGATAAGAGGTGATACAATGGGGGCTCCGAAATATCAAAAAATAAAACAGGACCTTATGGAAGAAATTAAGGACGCGTCTGTCAATACCCCTATTGCATCAGAACGGGAACTGGCCGGTCGGTATAATGCCAGCCGTATGACCGTGCGCAACGCTTTAAATGAACTGGTGGAAGAGGGAGTATTATATAGAGATAAAAATAAAGGAACTTTTGTTGCAGACCAAAGGCTTATGAAAAAAAATACGTCTGCAGAGACTTTAAATAAGCCCATGGATGATACCTATGATTACAATGTGATCTATTTCAGTTCCTGCTTTTCCGATGAGAAGGTCGCTTCCTGTCTGGAAATCGGATCTGAAGACCGGATGATCCGGATCGTGCGCTTAAACCGGAAGAATGGAAAGCCTGTAAGTGTTGAAGAAATCTATTTGATCCAAAGCCTGATCAATGACAATGATTACAACAACTTAAATAAGCTTTTGGATCTGAAAGGATACATTGACGATGGATCGGTTACACAGAAGTTTCTTCCTATTATAGTGCCTGTAAAATATATTAATCTGCTTCACGTAAAGCTGAATACTCCGATTATTATGGTTGAGAGCACCATTGTAAGCAAAAGCGGCAGCCCGGTCGTGTATATCAGAGAATTTAACAACCCAATTGAAAAAATAATTGAGATAACCACATAGTTGAAATACCCGCAGTATACCATAATCCGCAAAAAATAGGCAGGAAAGAGGAAATACCCTGCGGGTATACCATTATGCCCAAAAAGCTGGGCAGGAAAGTGGAAAGGTGTTTAATTATGGGAAGACTTGGTATCTCCCTCTATCCGGAGCATTCCACTCCGGAACGGGATAAGGAATATATCCGGCTGGCCGGTAAATACGGGTTTCAGCGGATTTTCACCTGCTTGTTGAGCGTGGGGAATAAAAACAAAGATGAGATGATCAATGAATTTCGGGATATGATTGATACAGCCCATGAATCCGGTATGGAAGTAATACTGGACGTGGCGCCTCCTGCTTTTGAAGCACTGGGGGCTTCCTATGACAATCTGGCTCCCTTTAAAGAACTGCATGCAGACGGGATCCGGCTGGATGTAGGCTTTGACGGTATGAAGGAAGCTGCTATGAGCTATAACAACGAGGGAATGAAGATCGAGCTGAACGCCAGCACCGATCCAAGCTATGTGTCAAATATAATGAATCATCATCCGGTGCCGGAAAGGATCATTACCTGCCACAACTTTTATCCTCAGAAATATACGGGAATCAGTCTGGAGCATTTTGATTACTGTAACCGGGAAATGAAAAAGCACGGCCTTAAGGTTGCGGCCTTTGTATCCAGCAACAATGAGAATACCTTTGGCCCCTGGCCTGTGAATGAGGGATTGTGTACTCTGGAGATGCACCGGGGCCTGCCTGTGGATGCACAGGTACGGCATCTGCTTGCAACCCGTATGGTAGATGATGTGATCATCGCCAATGCCTATGCTTCAGAAGAGGAGTTAAAGGCCTGTGCCTCAGTGACACCTGGAAAGCTGATGTTTGGTCTTTGCCTGGAAAAAGAATTGACGGAAACAGAGCGGGAGATTCTTTACTTTGACCGGCAGCATGCCATCAGAGGCGATATCAGCGAATATATGATACGGTCCACCTGGCCGAGAGTAGTCTTTGCTGACAAGTCTATTCATCCTGCCAATACCCGGGATTTAAAACGGGGGGATGTTGTGATTTTAAATGACGGTTATTCCCGTTATAAGGGAGAGCTGCATGTTGTTTTAAAGGATATGCCTAATGACGGAAGAAAGAATGTGATCGGCCATGTACCTGATTATGAACTGGTACTGCTTGATTACATTAAACCCTGGAAATTGTTTGGTTTTACAGAAGTATGATTTGCATGATTCATGCAGGCATATAACGACAGCCTTTTCACGGTCTCTGGAGAGAGATATTAAACATAGTTACTTCATAACTAAAAGGAGGTTTATATGATTACCATTTCCAGTCCCATGCAGCAGGATAATATTAAAGAACTATTATCTAATTACAGGGAAGGTGATGTAACATTTACTTTCAGCAAAAAAGAGGGCATAAAACTCTTTTTTGAAGTTACCGGTAATCCGGCGGATGCTGCAATAAAAGCAAAGGAATTAATTAAAAATACAACTTGGGGCAAGGTTCTTTATTTTCAAGCACAGGCTGTATAGTGGTTATGAAACCTGTTGATTAAAAAATTATAGATAGCAGGAGGACTTTCATGAATACAATTGTAAATTTTATAGAAAGAAAATTTTTACCTGTAGCTGTCGTAATAGGTTCTCAAAAGCATTTACTGGCTCTTAGAGATGCATTCATCAATTTGATGCCCCTGACTATGGCTGGTTCCATGGCCGTTCTTTTAAATGCGCTTTTGCGCGATATACCAAATACATATCTGGGCACCGGTAACGGGGTCACTACTTTTCCACTTGTTGCATGGATTATTTCTTTAAACGGGATTGTCTGGGGGGGAACGCTGGCGGTTATGGGCATCATGCTTTCAATTACCCTGGGTTATACGATAGCAAAATCCTATGATGTAAACAAGGTAGCCGGCGCTAGTGTTTCACTTGCGGCATATCTTATGGGATTGCCTCAAAGCGCCAGTACTTCCACCACCCTTACTTTGAGTGATGTGCTGCCTGCTAATATTGCAGACATGATTCAGGCTTCAGGAGCAACAATCGCTACAGCCGATGGTGTGTCCACCATAACAGTTACAGGCAGTGCCTGGGGATTTTTTAACTTTTCAGGTTACTTTGGAGCAACGGGAATGTTTACTGTTATATTGTTCTCTTTTTTATCGGTAATAATTTTTGCGAAGCTGATGAAGAAAAATATTACAATAAAACTTCCTGAATCTGTTCCGCCTGCAGTGTCTCGTGCTTTTTCTGCCATCATACCAGGTGTTTTATCACTTTATGGATCGGCTATCATCTATTTCGTGCTGAAACAAAGCTGGGCATTAGGGACTCAACCTGTCAGTGACTGGATTACAGAACATATACAACAGCCATTGCTGGGCATATCACAGGGCTATGGTTCGGTATTTATCATTGTATTGCTAGTGCACTTATTGTGGTTTTTCGGATTACATGGCACAAATATAATGGGTGCTGTTTTGAATAGTACTTATGGTGTTGCTCAACTGCAAAATTTAGCTGCTTACGAGTCTGGCGCTGAGATTCCTTATAAATGGGTTTCAGGTTCTTTCGAGGCATTTGTGTGGCCTGGTGGTGCAGGTGTTACAATTGCTCTTATTGTTTCTATTTTAATCCTGTCAAAACGTGCAGATTATAAAATGGTGGGCAAGTTAGGTCTGGGACCGGGATTATTTAATATTAACGAACCAATCATGTTTGGTATACCTGTAGTTCTTAATCCTCTGCTGATTGTGCCGTTTATTTTGGCTCCGCTTGCAACAGCAACCATTTCATATTTTGCAACGATCTGGGGTCTGGTAAGCCCGGTGGTTATCAGTGTTCCATGGGTGATGCCTGTATTCTTGAGCGGATTCCTCGCTACAGCAGGCGACTGGCGTTCGCTGGTGCTTACTGCTGTCAATATGGCTGTTGCCTTTGCAATATGGGCGCCATTTATTATTGCTGCAAATGGAGTAGACTCTCCATCAGATAACTGAAAATCTGTTGATGAGAAATACGGCGTACATCTGATATGATTCAGGTGTGCGCCGTTTTTGAAATTTATCATCAAAGACCAGTAGGAATGCCCTATTTCTTAATTTAAGTACTTCAACTATTTTCCTGAAACACAAGTCTGCGAATAGCCCAGGCAACCCCATCCTCTGTATTGGATTTGGTATGATATTTTGCTGCATCCCGGATACAGGGCATGGCATTTTCCATGGCGACAGTCCACCCGAATTCCGGTGTGAACATGGACAGATCATTGTCGCTGTCTCCAATCACCATCACATCCTTAAGAGAGATTCCCTTTTGTTCTGCGTATGCTTTCAGAATCAGCCCTTTCTGGGCAGCCTGATTGGTCAGCTCAATATTGTCAGGGAAAGAGGAGGCCGCAGCCAGATCCGGAAAGTCTGCGAAGATTTCTTTTAATTCTGCAGCCTTTTGGACAGGAAGTCCGTTGCTGCATATTTTAAATACATCGCTATCCTCAGGAAGCTCTTTAAGAGAAGAAATAAAGGTCGTGGATTCCATCCGGTTTTGCACAGCAGCTTCCAGCTCTTGGGAAATATGAGCAGGAGAGCTGAATTTCTTTTTTAAGAAGGAGTATATCTCGTTTAATTTACGCTCTTTTGGAGTAGTGGTATACCGCCCCAAGGAAGTCAGAATATCCATATCTGCCTGCTGCTCTGTAAGGATCCGATCTATATCTACAAGGTTCCGGGAAGTAAGAGGAATCTCACTCAGTATTTCACCATCCTGACTGTATACGGCAGCCCCGCTTAAGCAGATGTAGCTGCAAGTGATATCACAAGCATCCATAACGGCTTTTGCTTCTTGATAATCCCGTCCGCTGCAGATTAAAAATTCTATGCCTGCGCGCTCAAGTCTGCGGATCGCATCTACATTGGCTTTTGAGATATTGGTCTGAGGGTTTAAAAGGGTGCCGTCCATATCGGAGGCGATCAGTCGGATGCTCATAGCAAGTAATCTCCTTTGTCTGGTTATGTATTCTTGTTCTCATACTTAGCTTATCCTAAATTTGACTGTTCGTCAATGAAGAGGGGCCGGAGAGCCCTAATTTCATCAGTTTTCCTATCTTTTATCAGGTTTCTTCCCCTCCTTTTTACAAACCCCACATATAACTTTTAACAATGAGGTCTTTTCATTTTCTCCCGACACCGAGGCGAAATGTTTCGGGTATCGTATGCTTCAAGGGGATGACACCCGTCCCTCCTACAGAAGTTGAATAATGGAGTTTGCCATGTTTTTTCTGATATTGATCCAATTAATACAATGATTTGCACAATTATTCTAAGGACAATCATTCTATATATCTAAAATATACCCATTAAAATTAAAGACATTTGTCTGTTTTTGTATGTTTTGCACTTAAAAAAATAAATTTCGAAAGAAAACATATTGACAACTTGGCTGCCAAGTGATATTCTAATGCCAACAACTTGGCTGCCAAGTTAAAAACGATAAAAATAATATAAGAGGAGGAGAATATGGAAAAATTGAAAATGATGCATATTGGAATCTCGAAAGGCGATGTCGGAAGGTATGTTTTTTTACCGGGGAGTCCGGAGAGGGCGGAAAAAATAGCCGCACATTTTGACAATCCAAGGGAAATTGCATACAACCGTGAGTTCAGAACCTTTGTGGGGGAACTGGATGGAACGAGAGTGGCAGTTACCAGCACCGGAATCGGAGGACCTTCTGCCGCCATTGCCGTGGAGGAGCTTTACCAGTGCGGTGCGGATACCATGCTTCGCATCGGTTCCGGCGCTTCAACTTCAGAAAAGGTGAAGACAGGGGACATTGTGATTCCCAACGGAGCAATCCGGATGGAAGGCGTGAGCAATCATTATTTGCCGGTGGAATTCCCTGCGGTTCCGGACTTTTCCATGATAAAAGAGCTGGAGGCCGCTTCCCAACGGCTGAATATGCCCTATAATGTGGGAGTTACCATCACAAAAGCCTCCTTTTACAGTCAGACACAGCCGGAGAAAAAGCCGGTAAAGGATGAGATCCTTCATAAATGGAGTGCATACGAGGCAGGCGGAGCCACCTCTACAAGCATGGAATGCTCCACCCTGTTTCTGGTAGCGGCCAGCTTAGGAATACGGGCAGCTTCCGTTTTAGTAAGTGCCACAGATTATAAGAATTCCCCGGAAAAGGACAGGGTACCGCTTACGGAATTGGAAAACAGAGTGATTCTGGTTGGCATTGAGGCGATGAGAGCCGTAATAAAAAATGATTTGGTGGGGTGATTGGTATGATGGACTATAATAAGCTGCCGCTTCTGGAGGAAGATATTTCAGAGAACCTGGTGATTCCGAACTACGTAAAAATTTATGATATTATTTTTAATTTGATCGTGGAAGGCGTGATCAAAGCAGGAGATGTTGTTCCAAGTGAAAATAAGTTGGCTAATTACTGGAAGGTCAGCCGCGGTACGGTCAGAATGGCTATGAGAAAGTTAGAAGAGGATGGATACATAAATAAGACCCAGGGGAAGCAGGCGGTAGTTTCAACACATGCGCTGCAATACAAGGACGGATTCCAGTGGTTGTTTAACCCGTGCATTGAGAATTGCGTGGATGCCATTGATGAAATTAAGATTTCCGCCCAGTACCAGCCCTGCGGCGTTTACGTTGCTCATGAGCTGGGATATAAAAAGCCGGGAGATTTAATGGTTTTCACCAGCACAGATTATTTTTCCAACGGGCGCCAGGTGGCAAACACGGTCACGATTTTCGATGCGGAATACATGGAGAGATTCCAGCTGGATATGAATGATTTGGAAAAGATGAGGGAGTTCAGCACTTATGGACTGTACCGGCTGGCAAAGCATGCCAAGACCGTATTCAATGTGCTGAATGCAGATGCGGATTCCTATATTGCAGGAATTAATAAAAATGAGCCGGTCATTATAGTGGAAGAGATCCTGGTGGATGAGGGGGATAAGCAGCTCAGCTATGCCAAGCACCAGCTTCTCGGAAGCATGTACCGCTTCTCCATGGAACGAAAGTCTCATATGTAATTGAAAAAGAGCAGACCGGTCCAAGAGCCTTGTAAAAATACGGAAAGCTCTTTTCAAATATACTGAAAATCAAACACAAGCAACGAAGCAACAGAAAGGAGAAAGGTATGAAAAAAACGTTTCAATTGATTCTGGCAGGGGTACTTGCCTGCGCCATGCTCACTGCATGCGGCAAAACAAATGGCAGCGTACAAACGACTGCAGGAAAACAGGAACAGACAGAGGGGTCGGATACAGCAAACGGGGAGAAGACTCCGGAAAAACCGATAAAGGCCGTGTATTTGGTAAACGGAAACTTAGGGGACAAAGGCTTTTATGACTCTGCGGCAAGCGGCCTTTACCGTATGAGGGATGAACTGGGAGCCGATATCAAGGTGGTTGAAATGGGCCGCGACGAGACCAGCTATGAAGGACATTTCACGGACGTATCCGAACAGGATTGGGATGTCATCATCGCAGGTACCTGGTCCGTGAAAGAGGTGGCGCAAAATACGGCCGCACAGTATCCTGACAAAAAGTATATATTCTTTGACAGCGATGTGGACCGGGCGATTGTTGCTGACGGAAATATGATGGGCATTACATACAATTCCAATCAGGGCTCTTTTTTAGCCGGTGTCCTGGCTGCCCAGATGCTTGATTCCGGAGATGCAAAGATCGATGCTTCAAAGAGAACCTTAGGCTTTATCGGTTCCATGGATGTGGCAAATATCAATGACTTCCTGGTAGGATATCTGGAAGGCGTGAAATACGTAGATCCAAACATCAAGGTGATCCCTTCCTATGTGGGTTCATTTGAAGATGTTCCCAAATGTCTTGAAATGACCACGCAGTTATACAATCAGGGCGCTCAGATCGTATATGCGCCGGCGTCTCAAAGTATTCTCGGCGCAGCAACTGCGGCAAGCAACGTTGACAAATACTTAATCGCCTGTGACCAGGATCTGTATACCCAGTTAAAGGATACGAATCCTGACATCGCAAAAAACATTTTGACCTCTACCTTAAAAAATGTAGGTGATTCCCTGGTAACGGCAGTCAAAGGCCTTTTGGACAACTCCATGACCTGTGACAAGACATATGCTCTTGGCCTTGACAGCGGTGCAGTGGGTCTGGCTCAGAATGATAACTTTAACACCATCGTCCCGGAGGATATCAAGAAGAATCTTGATACGGTAAAGGACAAGATCATTAAGGGTGATATTACGGTAGGAAGCGCTATGAAAATGACGACGGAAGAAGTCTCCGCATTACGTGACAGCATGAAATAAGCCTGTTTTTGAAACCATAGGGCACCGGTGATCCATGGGGCAGCAGCATAATATAAGGTCGCCTTTGCTGCTGCCCTTTCCAAAAGGATTTTTAAGGAGTAAGAGGATGGAAGAGAAAAAAGAAGTATTGCGGATGGAAAATATCGTTAAAGTATACTCCAATGGCGTAATGGCGAATAAGGGGATCAACTTCTCTGTTCTTGCCGGAGAAATCCATGCTTTGTCCGGAGAAAACGGAGCGGGTAAATCCACTTTAATGAAAATCATTTTTGGCGAAGAGCAGCCGACCTCAGGGGATATCTACGTCAATGGCGAAAAAACCATCATTACTTCTCCTCAATCAGCGATCAGCCTGGGAATCGGAATGGTACACCAGCATTTCATGCTGGTTCCCTCGCTTACGGTTGCGGAGAATGTCATTCTGGGCGTTGAACCAAGAAAAGGCCTGCTGATCAATAGAAAGAATGCTAACAGGCAGGTAGAAGAGATGGCGGACAAATTCAACATGCAGGTTAGTCCAAGGGCAAGGATCGAAGAGCTGACAGTTGGCCAAAAGCAAAAGGTGGAGATACTAAAAGCATTGTTCCGGGGAGCGAGGATCCTGATTTTAGATGAACCTACCGCAGTCTTGACCCCCCAGGAAACCACCGAATTATTTGAGGAATTAAAGAGGCTTAAGAGCAATGGCTATACTATAATTTTCATTTCCCATAAGCTGAACGAAGTAAAAGAACTTTGTGACAGGATTTCCATCATACGCCAGGGAAGGTCCATGGGCCTGTATGATATGAAGGATGTAACGGAACAGGACATATCAAACCTTATGGTGGGAAGGGATGTAATACTGAACATAGAGAAAAAGCTGCCGGAGATCGGAGATCCCACCATCCTGGTAAAGGATTTAAGCATTTCCGGTGAGAACGGGAAAACTTATGTAAATAAATTATCCTTATCTTTAAGAGAAGGAGAGATCCTTGGAATTGCAGGTGTAGAGGGCAACGGCCAGTCTGAGCTGGCGGAAGCTCTGACAGGGCTCCGAAAGTATAATTCCGGTTCCATCGAGATGTGCGGCAGGGAGATTTCCGGCTGCAATATTAAGGATATCCGGGCACTTTCTGTTTCCCATATTCCGGAGGACCGCATGACCACCGGCGTGGCCCCTGCTCTGTCCATCACGGAAAATACTCTTTCAGATAAAATTTCCTCAAAGAAGTTTTCAAAACACGGGGTCATCGACAAACGAAGGATAAAGCAATACGGGCTTGATATGGCAAAAGATTATCAGGTGCTGTGCAAAAATCCGGATGTCAGGATCGACAGCCTCTCCGGCGGCAATATCCAAAAGGCAGTACTTGCCCGGGAACTGTCCAGCGATCCCAAGGTCATCATTGCCAACCAGCCTACCAGGGGCGTGGACGTAGGCGCAACCGAATTCATCCGCAAACGGCTGATCAAAATGAGAGACAGCAAAAAATCCGTATTGCTCATCAGCTCAGATTTAAATGAAGTGCTGGGATTATCCGACAGCATCATTGTCATGCATGAAGGACAGATTGTGGCGTATTTCCCGGATGCAGGGAAGATCAGCGAGCTCGAACTTGGAAAATATATGCTTGGTATTGAAAAGCAGTCTGAAGCAGAGATAAAGGAGGCTTGTCATGGACAGTAATAAACGGATTCACTTAATCGTGGATATGACAAAACTGATGATAGCAATTTTGGTGTCCTGCGGTCTGGTCACGGCAATTGTATTAGGAACCAGTTCTGAACCGATGAATGCTTTTTTCAGCTTTTTTATCGGTCCCTTTACCTCCTTCCGCCGCATCGGCAATATTGTGGAGGCAGCTTCCCCGTTAATGTTTACGGCGCTGGCCGTTATCTTGATCTTCGGAGCAGGTCAGTTTTCTATGATCGCAGAGGGCGCTTTTTTCATCGGAACCCTTGGTGCAATGATGGTTGCGACCTCTGTTCCTCTGCCACCGGGAATCCATTCCGCAGTGGCATTGCTGGTAGCGGCAGCCATGGGCGCTGCCGTAGCCCTGATTCCTGCGCTGTTAAAAATGAAATGGCAGGTTTCAGAAGTGGTTACCTCACTGATGCTTAACTACATCGTCCAGTTTTTTGCCATCTATATGGTAAGCTACTATTTCCGTGAGATCAGCAGTTCAAGCCTTGCCTCCATCGCATTTCTGGACACTTCCCTGCTGCCGGTAATCATAGGAGGCACCAGGATCCACGCCGGAATTATCCTTGCGGTTGTTCTCTGCCTGCTCACTTATTTTCTGCTCTTCCGTACAACCTTTGGAATGAAGTTAAGAATTGTGGGAAACAATCCCAAGTTTGCAAACTACTCGGGGATAAAGGTCACCGGCATCATGGTAGCCTCACAGGTAATTGCCGGTGCCCTGGCAGGAGTGGGCGGAGGCGCGGAACTTTTGGGCATGTATACCCGTTTTAAATGGACCTCAAGTCCGGGATATGGGTGGACCGGCATTGCCGTCGCCTTGCTTGCCAGAAATAATCCCCTCCTGGTGCCCCTGGCAGCTCTTTTTATGGGGTATTTAAATGTGGGAGCAAACATTATGGCCAGAAACAGCGATGTCAGCAGTGAGGTGGTAAAGATCATCCAGGGGGTCATGATCCTGATGATCGCGGCCGAGGCTTTGCTTAAGAAATGGAAGCAGAGAATGATCGTAGAAGCTGCAAAGGCAGAAACTGGAATGAAAGGAGATGTAGTAAATGATTGATTATTCATTTATCGTGGATTTCCTTTTTATGTGGATTCGTGTGGCAACTCCTATATTACTTACTTCTTTGGGCGCGGTGATCTGTGAAAGAACGGGAGTGGTCAATCTTGGATTAGATGGGATCATGCTCATTTCAGCTTTGTTCGGGGTTCTGGGAAGTGCATGGGGAGGAAATCTGTTTTGGGGGCTTATGGCAGGTATTGGTGCGGCCTTAATCGTAAGCGGGGTTTTCGCATACTTCCATCTGATGCTAAAGGCCAACGCCGTTTTGTGCGGTACGGCAGTTAACACCATAGCCGGCGGGCTTACGGTCTTTGTGCTCCAGCTTGCAACAGGGGAAAAAGGGTCCAGTTCATCCTTAAAAAGCTATAGCTTTCCAGCAGTAAACATTCCTATTATAAAGGACATTCCTGTACTTGGAGATATTTTATCCGGCCACAATGTGATCACCTATTTTGCCTTCCTCATGGTGATCGTGATCTCAGTCTTTTTATACCGTACTCCAATGGGGCTTCGTATGAGGGCCGTAGGGGAAAATCCCAGTGCAGCTTCCAGCGTAGGGCAAAATGTAGTTAAGATCCGGTTTCTGGCTATTTTATTATGCGGTGTTATGGCAGGAATGGGAGGAATGTATTTATCCATGGGTTACTTATCCATGTTTACCAGGGATATGGTGGCCGGACGCGGGTTTATCGCACTTGCGGCCTGCGCCATGGGACAGGCAAATCCTGTGGGAGCCTTAATTTCTTCCATGGTATTTTCCTTCTTTGACGGCCTTTCCAATATCCTGCAGCTTTTGCAGATTCCATCAGAATTTGTGCAGATGCTGCCTTATGGGGCGACCATTTTAGGTTTGACCGTTTACTCCATCCAAAAGCAGCGGCAGAAAAATAAAAAAAATAAGGAGATACAGCAAAATGTCATTAAATAAAGATGAAAAAACCCTTGGTAAAAGACAGTACCACATCCATTTGAATCCCGGAGATATCGGCGACTATGTTTTGCTTCCCGGCGATCCGGCCCGTTCCGACCGTGTGGCAAAGTATCTGGAAGATGCCCGGCTGGTAGCCAATAACCGGGAGCACCGCACCTTTACCGGGTACTATAAGGGGGTAAAGGTTTCTGTTACATCAACGGGAATGGGCTGCCCGTCGGCAGCCATTGCAGCGGAAGAGCTGATCAATATCGGCGCAAAATGCCTTATCCGCATTGGAAGCAGCGCAGCCTTACAGGAAGGGATCAAAATCGGCGATTTAATGATTTCCACCGCTTCCATGAAAAATGAAGGAACCTCCAGATTTTACGTGCCGGATTGTTTCCCTGCGGTACCGGATTTTGACTTGACAAGAGTGCTGATTGACACGGCAAAAGATATGAAAGATGAAATTTCCGGCAGTCTCTATTATGGAATCAATGCCAGCGATGATGCGTTTTACGGTGAAACAGAGGAATGGATCGGGAAATTATCAAAGCTTGGCTGCTTAAATGTTGAGATGGAAAGCTCCGCCCTTTATACGGTCTGTCACCGCCGGAAGGTCAGAGGAGCCATGATCAGTGCCGTATCCGGCAATATTGTTACAGGCGACGTGATCTATGAAACCGAGAATACGGGTCTGGCAGCCGGATGGGATGATGAGATCCGGGTTGTTTTAGAGGCGATTTACCGTTTTGACCGGGAGAACCGGTAAGGGTATCCCTCTCTGCCCGGAAAGCATGGGCAATGAATATGAAAAGACAGGAGAAAACAGGACATGCAGGAAAAAAAGATGATGCATTTGAACATTACCAAAGATCAGGTAGGACAATATGTATTCTTGCCGGGAAGCGTGGAGCGGGCAGCCAAAATAGCAGCTTATTTTGATAATCCCGTAAAAATAGCCCATCACAGAGAGTATCTGACTTATACGGGAACCCTGGCAGGAGTGCCTGTTTCCGTTACCAGCACAGGAATCGGCGGACCTTCTGCGGCCATTGCGGTAGAGGAATTGTATGAATGCGGTGCTCACACCATGATGAGGATCGGCTCCTGTGCTTCCACCTCCCCAAAGGTTAAGGTGGGGGATGTTGTCATTCCCAACGGAGCAGTGAGGATGGAGGGAACAGGGATTCATTATCTGCCTGAGGAATTCCCCGCTGTTCCGGATTATGGGATGGTGAAAGAACTGGAAGCTGCGGCAAAGAAGCTTGACATTCCTTATAATATCGGGGTGACTATCACAAAGGACTCCTTTTATACGGAAGTTTCTCCTGAGACAAAGCCGGTGTATTATGAGTTAAAGAACAAATGGGAAGCTTATGAAAAGGGTGGGGCCACCAATTCCAGCATGGAGTGCGCAACTCTGTTTCTGGTAGCTGCCTCCCTTGACATCAGAATGTCCTCTGTCATGATCAGCGCGACCAATTACAAAAGCTATAGCAATGACGATAAGGATTATCCCCGGGAATGGGAAGACAGAGCGATCCAGGTGGGAATTGAAGCAATGACACAGATAATTAAGAAGGACATGGCAGGCCGTTAAAATGGTGCTGTAAGAGGCTGCACCGGAACCGGATGGAAAAGAGGGAACAATGAAGAATTCAATATTGTTGAAAAATGTCCGTTATATCGTGACATGTGATTCCCAGGACAGGGTACTGGAGAACACCAATGTATACATAGAAAATGGCAGGATCGCTGATATCAGCGATAAAGAATGGCAGGCAGATACAATACTTGACGGAACCAACATGTCCATGTATCCGGGGTTGGTCAATACCCACCATCATTTATACCAGATTTTTACCCGAAATCTACCCAAGGTCCAGTCCATGGAACTTTTTCCATGGCTCATAACCCTTTATGAGCTTTGGAAGAACCTTGACGAAGAGGTAGTCTATTTTACTTCGCTCCTGGGAATGGGAGAATTAATGAAAAATGGCTGTACTACCTGTTTCGATCATCACTACGTATTTCCGGAAGGAAGAAACGGTATCATTGAGGCTCAGTTTGAAGCGGCAGGTGAGCTGGGAATACGGATGCATGCATCCAGAGGAAGCATGTCCTTAAGTAAAAAGGATGGAGGCCTGCCTCCGGATACTGTGGTCCAGGCGATTGATGTTATATTAAAGGATTCCATGAGGCTGGCAGAACAGTTTCACGATCCGGCTCCTTTTTCCATGAGGCAGGTAGCCCTTGCTCCCTGCTCCCCCTTTAGCGTAACTCCTGATTTAATGAGGGAGTCGGCAAAGCTGGCCAGAAGCCTTGGCGTGCGTCTGCACACCCACTTAGCAGAGACAAAGGATGAAGAGCGGTTTACGGTTGGTACTTACGGAATGAGGCCTTTGGAATATATGGAAAGCCTGGGCTGGCTGGGAAAGGATGTATGGTTTGCCCACGGGATCCATTTTAATGAGGAAGAATTGAAAACACTTGCCAGGACACAGACGGGAGTCGCCCATTGTCCGGTTTCAAATATGAAGCTGTCCTCCGGGGTTGCCAGGATCCCGGAGATGTTGGACTTAAGTGTCCCCGTAGGTCTTGCCGTGGATGGCAGCGCAAGCAACGACGGTTCCAATATGCTGGAGGAAATGAGAGTGGGGTATCTGCTGCACAGACTGCAGTATGGTCACAAGGCACCCAGCGGATATGAGCTGTTAAAGCTTGCCACTGCAGGCGGGGCCAGGATATTGGGAAGGAACGACATCGGCACTCTGGAACCGGGAAAGGCAGCAGATTTTTTCCTTGTGGATACCAGACGGTTTGAACTGGTGGGAGCCATGGAAGACCCCAAATCAGTCCTGGCAACGGTGGGGCTGAAAGGACCGGTTGACTATACGGTAATCAATGGAAGAATCGCAGTGGAGAAGGGGCGTCTGGTCACCATAGATGAGGAAAGAACCCAGAACTCCGCCCAGGAGAGCTTCCGGAAGTTTATTAATAGAAGTAATTAATTTTTAGCGATTTTGTAAGCAATGGGAAAGGAAGCATAACGGATGAAACATATTATAGTGGATTGCGATACGGGTATCGATGATTCAATAGCCATACTATACGCCTTAAAGAGTAAAAGACTTCATGTGGAGGGGGTTACCACTGTGTATGGAAATACATCGTCCATACAGGCGGCAGAAAACACACTGCGGTTAATAAAACTGGCTGAATGCGGCTATGACATACCGGTAATTGTGGGTGCAAACCAGAGCATGACCGGTGTCGTAGAGCCTTACCCCGTTCATATCCATGGGGACAATGGGATCGGCAATGTAGAATTGCCGGAATCAGAGCAAAAGCCTTTGAACGAAGATGCTTCGGACTTTATAATAAGAAAGGCGGAGGAACTACGCGGTGATTTAACCATTGTTGCCTTGGGACGTCTGACTAATATCGCCGCAGCTTTGGAAAAGGATCCAAGGCTTCCATATAAAATTAAGCATTTGGTAGTCATGGGAGGAGCCTTCCATAAGCCCGGCAATATCAGTGCTTATGCGGAAGCGAATATATACGGAGATGCGAAAGCCGCGGATCTTGTATTCCGGGCAGGCTTTCCCATGACCGTGGTAGGCCTTGATGTTACAATGGAGACATTTATATCCGCTCAGGATATTTTCCTGCTGGGCAAGTATTGCAAGGAGGAGAACCGGGAGATTGTACGGTACATGCAGTCTGCCATGGAATACTATTTCCAGTTCAGCTATGAGTCCATGGGGTGCCATGACCGCTGTGTGGTCCATGACCCGCTGGCCATGGTGATTGCCGAGGATCCATCCATCGGCGAATACCGTATGGTAAGGGCTGCGGTAGAGTATGAAAATGAAGAATTCCGCGGCATGATTAAGAGAGATGAAGATTTTATTCCGGTCTATGATCATGATGAGATCCAGTACTGTATCCGGGTTGATTCCGATCTGGCGGTCAGGAAGCTGCTGTCAGTATTTTAGGGGTGGGGTATCGAGTAGCTTAATGTCTGCACGGTCATTGGATTCCCCCTGGGCTGCCAGAGCATTGGAACAAGTTATGCCATGGTTTTTAATAGGCGTTTGCCTTCAAATCTTTACCGGGATCCCGTTCTTTCACTGACAGTGTGGGAGCGGGACTCCCGGATGTTCTGATAATACAAGATTCTTTCTTCAATCTGCAAAATCCTGCAAAAATTTCAAGTTTACAGCCTGATAGACAAATTCTTTCAAAATAATGAATATGGTGGAATGTTTTGAGGTTTTTATGGTATAATCATAGCCAGATAATAATAAGCCCATTTGAGGAGCAAGGTTGAAAGAAAAACGTCTTTCAACCTTGAGTTTGTGAACAGCATGCCCTGCTTTACTGGGCATCAACTGGATATGCATCATATCCGCTTGATTCATTAGGAGACAAAATATGAAACCACATGCATTTGCGGTCTGTGCATATAAGGATTCGCCATATCTTGAAGCCTGCCTCCGTTCCCTTTTAAAACAAAGCGTTAAATCGGAGGTCATAATATGCACATCAACGCCCAGCCCATATATTGAAAAAATGGCGGACAAGTACGGAGTCCCGCTGTTTGTGCGGTATGGGAAAAGCAATATACGGGAAGACTGGAACTTTGCCTATAACCAGGCTACTGCCCGTTTTGTTACAATCGCCCACCAGGATGATTTATACCGGAAGGATTATGTGAAGAAACTTCTGGAATGTTATGAAAAATACCCGGATATGACGCTGTTTACAGGTGGATATACGGTAATCAGGGGGAACCAGCCCGCTGTTTTTGAAAAGGTGGAGTTTATCAAACGTTTTCTCAGGCTTCCTTTGCGTTACCGGCGTATCAGCCACTTAACCTGGGTTAAAAAAAGCGTTTTGATGTTCGGCAATTCCATCTGCTGTCCTGCGTGTGCATATAATAAGGAAAGATTAGGTGAGTCTCTTTTCAACTCTCCCTATCAGTTTGCGTTGGATTGGGATACGCTATATCAGTTAGCCGGGCTGCCGGGACGATTTATTAGCGTGGAAAAACCCATCCTGTATTACAGGGTTCACGGGGAGGCCACGACAAAGGCCTGTATTGCGGACAACAGCCGTCTCCGGGAAGAAGCCCATATGTTTTCAAAGATGTGGCCGGGACCGGTTGTAAAGGTGTTGATGCACTTTTACCGGAAGGCTTATAAAGAGTATGAATAAAAGAACATTTGGAGGATGAAGTGATGAAGGTAGTATTATTAGCGGGAGGTTTTGGCAGCAGGATCAGCGAGCAGAGCCATTTAAAGCCAAAGCCGATGATTGAGATCGGGGAAAAGCCTATTCTGTGGCATATCATGAAGTATTATTCCCAATATGGCTTTCACGATTTTGTCATTTGCCTTGGTTATAAGCAGTATATTGTAAAGGAATTTTTCGCAGATTATTTTCTGCATACGTCAGATGTGACCTTTGATCTTGCCAATAATAAGATGGAGGTACATAACAATTATTCGGAACCATGGAAGGTGACCCTGGTGGATACGGGGCTAAATACCATGACCGGCGGGCGTATTAAGCGCATCCAGCCTTACATCGGCGATGAGCCCTTTATGATGACCTATGGAGACGGAGTCTGCGACGTGGATTTAAAGGGTTTGTTAAAATTCCATCAGGACCATGGAAAGACGGCTACCATGACTACCGTCAATATCGCCCAGCTAAAAGGAGTCCTGGATATTGACGAAAGCGATGTGGTCCGTTCCTTCCGGGAGAAGGATGAGGCGGATAACAGCCTGATCAACGGGGGCTTCATGGTTTTAAATCCTGAGATCTTTTCCTATTTAAAGGATGATGCCACCGTATTTGAAAAGGAACCGTTGCAGAGCCTGGCGGCAGAGGGGCAGCTTATGAGCTTCCATCACAATGGCTTCTGGCAGTGCATGGATACTCAGCGGGAAATGAAGAAGCTGGAAGACTTGTGGCAGTCCGGACAGGCGCCATGGAAGATTTGGGAGAAATGACATGACAAGCTGGACAAGTATTAAGTGGAACGAATTTTGTGATTTTTATAAAGGAAAAAAGGTTCTGATCACAGGGCATACAGGCTTTAAGGGAAGCTGGCTCAGCCGGCTCCTTGTAAAGGCCGGTGCATCGGTAACGGGGTATTCCCTCATGCCTTCCACTGACCCAAACCTGTTTGAAGTAATCGGACTTTCTGATACCGTAAATTCCGTAATCGGGGATATTCGGGATTTAGAGCATTTGAAAAAGGTGTTTTTACAGGAGGAGCCGGAAATCGTGTTTCACCTGGCCGCTCAGCCAATAGTCAGGGACTCCTACAAGGATCCGGTCTATACCTATGAAACGAACGTCATGGGTACGGTAAATATACTGGAATGCATTCGCCTGACCCCTTCGGTCAAATCCTTCTTAAATGTTACAACTGACAAGGTGTATGAAAATAAGGAATGGGAGTACGGATACCGGGAAACCGATCCATTAGATGGCTATGATCCTTATTCCAACAGTAAATCATGTTCTGAGCTGGTGACCCACAGCTATGCCAAGTCCTTTTTTTCCGATGGACGTGTGGCCATCTCCACATCCCGTGCCGGCAATGTGATCGGAGGTGGAGATTTTGCCAATGACAGGATCATTCCGGACTGTATCCGGGCGGCAGCGGCAGGGCAGGACATCATCGTAAGAAATCCCCATTCAACAAGGCCGTATCAGCATGTGCTGGAACCTTTGGCCATTTATATGACGATTGCAATGAAGCAGTATAAGGATTCCCAGTTCCAGGGATATTATAACGTAGGCCCGGATGACAGAGACTGCGTGACTACAGGGGAGCTGGCGGATTTATTCTGCGGTGCCTGGGGCCAGGGGATTAAGTGGATAGACAAGTTTGAAGGAGGCCCCCATGAAGCCAGCTTCTTAAAGCTGGACTGTTCCAAGATCAAGAAGGTTTTTGACTGGCGTCCCAGATATGAGGTAAAGGAAGCGGTGGAAAAGACCGTGGAATGGACCAAGGCTCATTTGGAAGGGGCCGATATGCTTACATTCATGGACTTGCAGATAAAAGAATTTTTCAATTAATTTGATTTGAGAGGAAGAACCCTCCGGGTATACCTTTATGCCCATAAAACATTGGCAGGAAAGAGGAAAAAATAGAATGTTTGAGAACAAGACAGAAAAAGATGCGCGGGAGGAGATCCTTTCTCTTGTAAAGGAATACTGCAGCACCTACCACAATCAAAAAGATCCGTTTAAAGAAGGGGACCGCATTTCCTATGCTTCCCGTGTGTACGATCATCAGGAAATGGTAAACCTGGTGGACAGCTCTCTGGAGTTCTGGCTTACATCCGGGCGGTATACCGATGAATTTGAGAAAAAGCTGGCAAAATATTTAGAAGTCAGGTTCTGTTCCCTTGTGAATTCCGGTTCATCGGCGAATCTGTTGGCATTCATGACCCTTACATCACCGCTATTAAAGGAACGTCAGATAAAGCGGGGTGATGAAGTGATCACGGTAGCAGCCGGATTTCCAACGACTGTGACCCCTATGATCCAGTATGGAGCGGTTCCTGTATTTGTGGATGTTACCATTCCCCAGTATAACATTGATGTGAACATGCTTGAAGCTGCCCGTTCTGAAAAGACCAAGGCAGTCATGATCGCCCATACTCTGGGAAATCCCTTTGACCTTTCTGCGGTTAAGGAATTCTGTGATAAGTACCAGTTGTGGCTTGTAGAGGATAACTGTGATGCCCTGGGAACAACTTACACCATAAACGGGGAAGAACGTTTCTCCGGTACCATCGGTGATATAGGAACCTCCAGCTTTTATCCGCCTCACCATATGACAATGGGAGAGGGGGGGGCGGTTTATACGAACAACTCACTGTTAAATAAAATAACCCGCTCATTCCGTGATTGGGGCCGGGACTGTGTGTGTCCTTCCGGACGTGACAACTTATGCGGACACCGGTTTGACCGCCAGTACGGGGAGCTTCCCGTAGGTTATGACCATAAATATGTTTACTCCCATTTTGGCTACAATTTAAAAGCCACTGACATGCAGGCTGCCATCGGCTGCGCTCAGATCGAAAAGTTCCCATCTTTTGTGGAGAGAAGACGCCATAATTTTGACCGCCTTTATAAAGGTCTTGAAGAGGTTTCCGACAAGCTGATCCTTCCCGAGGCCTGTCCAGGCTCCAAGCCAAGCTGGTTCGGTTTTCTGATATCCTGCAAAGAAGGCGTAAGCCGGAACCAGGTGGTACAGTATGTGGAATCCAAGGGCATTCAGACAAGAATGCTGTTTGCCGGTAATTTAACAAAACATCCTTGCTTTGATCAGATGAGAGAGTCCGGAGAAGGATACCGGATTGTTGGTCAGCTGACCAATACCGACCGGATCATGGAGGATACTTTCTGGGTAGGAGTATATCCTGGAATGACTGATGAGATGATCGATTTTATGGCAAAGACCATTAAGGAGGCAGTGATCCTTTAACGGGTTTTATACCTTTATGCCCAAAGAACGTGGGCAGGAAAGAGGAAACATGAAGGAGTACGATTTGACGGAGGTACATCAGGCGAACCTGGCTATTTTAAAGGAAATTGACCGTATCTGCCGGAAATACAAGATTAAATATCTTCTGGATGCAGGAACGCTTTTAGGCGCAGTAAGGCACAAAGGCTTTATTCCCTGGGATGATGACGCGGATGTGGCATTTACCCGTTCCAATTATGATGCCTTTTTAAAGGTAGTGCGCCGGGAGCTTCCGGAAGAGATGGAACTTCTTGAACCTAAGGATTTAAGAGGCGGAACTGCATTTTATGATTTCACAACCAGGATCATCTATAAAAACAGCCGGACTCATGCGGACTCGGAAGAGATGAGGTTTTATGAAGGAAAATTAAATCATCTGTGGGTGGACTTATTCACCATTGATGAGCTTCCGGAAGGCAAAGCGTCTTCCGTCCTTACCCGTCTTCTTCATACTGTAATTTACGGTATGGCCATGGGCCATCGTTACCGCTTGGATTTTAAGAAGCACAGCCTGGGCAATAAAATCGTTATCGGCATACTGGCTTCCTTGGGAAAAATAATTCCAATGAAAACCTTGAGAAAGCTGCAGCATATGGCAGCAGTCAAGGATCAGAAGGGAAAGAGCAGCCTTAGGTATTACAGCAACTACCAGCCGGATTATCTTTATGTGTCGCTTAAGAAGGAATGGTGTGAAGAAACTGTGGACCTGGAATTCGAAGATACCAGGCTGATGGCCCCTAAAGGCTGGCATGAGGTTCTCACCTGGATCTACGGTGATTATAAGAAGCTTCCGCCGGAAGAGCAACGGGTACCCTCCCATTCCAGTATGGAAATAAAAATATATCATTAGAATGCAGCTATAAGAAGTTGCCATATAAAAATCCGCATTGATCGGGCTTATGAAAAGCCATTTCAATGCGGATTTTTTTGTCTTATTAGCTTTATTGCCAAATCATCCGAATGCTTATTGCTGGTTTAAATATTCCTTAGCATCTTTAAAGAAACTGAATATTATCAGGAGTATGATAATTCCTATAGGAAATGCCGCAATGATAGATACGGTTTGCAGATTGGCCATGGAATTCTTGGAAAATATAAGGGCAATGGGAAACAGCATTAAAAGCACAGACCAGAACAGCTTTACGTGTTTATCCGGCTCAGCGTCCTCGGGAAGCTCCTTATAAGAATAAGAGGAAGCAACCAGAGCCAGGGCATCAAAGGTAGTTGCGTAAAAAGCCACCATAGTAATTGCCAAAAGGATCAATCCAAGCTTTGCAAGCGGCAAGGTCTCAAAGATTGCCATGATTGTCTGGTACAAGTCTCCTGTGGACGAATAAATACCCATCACATCTAACACTCCCTTTGTCTGAAGGGCCAGGCTGTAATTTCCTAATATAATAAAGGAGGTAAAGGTTCCGCAAATACCACAGATATATCCTCCGAGGATGGTCTGCTTAATGGTGCGTCCTTTGCTGATGGTTCCGATAAAGAAAGGTGTGGCCACACACCATACCATCCAGTAAGCCCAGTAAAAAATGGTCCAGTTCTGGGGGAAGGAGGAGGTACGCAGGGCATCGGTCCAGGTGGACAGGCCGATAAAGTTCTGCACCAGGTTCCCCACTGCTGTAATCCCTGTTTCAACGGTATACCTGGCTTCTCCTCCGCCGATCAGCACATAGAGAAGCAGGCCAAAGAACAGGTATGTACAGGAAGCAGCCAGCTTTGCAATGCCCTTCATGCCAAAATAAACCGTAACAGTATAAACGACACATATAACGACCAGGATTGCAATGGTCAGTAGTCTGGACTCTGGAAGACCGGTTACCCTGCTGACTGCCATGGAAAGAAGGGGTGTCGCCAGGGAAAACGTGGTTGCAGTGCCGGCCAATAAGGCAAATACGGCAATTAAGTCAATGAGCTTTCCGCAAAGCCCGTCTACATGCTTTCCTAAAAGAGGGCGGCAGGCTTCCGAATATTTTTGCTTTGTCCGTTTTTTAACATGGAGCATGAAGCCGAATGCGGCGGCCAATATCATATAAAAGCTCCAGGGGATAGGACCCCAGTGAAACAGCGGGTAGGTGGAGGCCCAGTCCTGCATGGCTCCCAGATCCGCGATATGGGGTTCCCCTGCGTAGAGGAGCCATTCACAAAGGGAATAGAACAGGATATCGGCAGCCAGGCCGGCGGTAAACATCATAGTGCCCCATTTAAAATTTGAATATTGAGGTTTTTCCAGGTTTCCAAGCTTGATGGTACCGTATTTGGAAAAAGCGATGTAAAGGGAGCACAGGAAGGTAAAAAGTCCGATGATAAGGTAGTAGCTTCCCAGCTCATCTCCTAGAAATGACCGGATAGCAGCCAGTGTATCCGCAGATTTGCCGGGATATATGGTGAAAACAAGGCATAAAAGAATGATGATCATAAAAGGAATCAGGGTTGTTACCCAGTCCAGCTTTTTAAACAAAGCCTTTTTCTCATTGTGGTCCATGTAAGTAGCCTCCTAAAGTGTTCAAAAATTTAAAATCAATATCAATATTGAACATGATACCATGGATATCCAGAAAATGCAAGAATTAAATGAGAAGATTTCCTTTTGCATTACTACCTTTATTTTTAGTTTGGAAGCAGCCTTTTTCTTTAAGTCCTGGAAACGGGCATGAAAAAGGAAGAACAAGGCATTCATTCCAGTAAAAACACTGACGTATTTGTGAAGATTTTCTGACATTTTACAGAAACCACTACAAAAAATGGATTACATCCGATATAATGTTAGATGTTCAATAAGGAGGAAATTATGATGAAGAACAAAGCTCTAATGATATGTGCGATGTCAGTAATGTTACTGACCGGCTGCACGGAAAGCCACATTCTTTCTTCAGGAGGTCCGGCAGAGCCAGTTTTTGAAACTCAGCAAGGGATTGTCCTGGATTGGGCTCAGATTGGAAATGATATGGACGATGAATTCGTGGACAATGAAGAATATCCTATGGCGTTAAGCGTCAATTACAATGTAGATCAGGAGAAGAAAAGCATCAATTTGACGTTAATAGTAAAAGAAGGAACCACGCCCGAGGAAGCAGTCGTATTTGCAAATGCAGCGGTTCGGCATTTAAACGATGAGGCAGCTATGCAGGATTTTTCCTTTGAAAAATCAAGTGGTACCTCTTATGGCGGATTTTTCAAGACTTATGATATGCATCTTATTGTTATGCCGGATTATACGATGAATGAAGAGAAGTATTGGCTGGTAGATATGGACATCCCCAAGGGATCTGATGAAAAGATTGTTCCAAAGGAAGGTGCAGTTATCATGGAGACCACCGCTGAGGATGAGGAGACGGAGACGGATACTGAAAGCTCGGAATCAGATCAATAGATTTTTAACACAGACATTAAAAAACATGGATGAGGTTGGCTTGCAAATCACTCCTCAGCCATGTTTTTTTATTGTTCCTTTTTTGTCTGCCTGTTATGGATCAACCGCCAGCCCGCTGTGGTAGGAATAATTGCCAAGCTCCTTTAAAAGCTTATTGTGATCCAGACTATTTAGTGGTACCGGCGAGGCCAGTTCCTCGTTCAGCAGAAAGAACACGTCATTGCATTTTACCATGGACTGATGGAAGAGCTCGGGAAAAGAGGCCTGGGATGCAAGGCGTCGGTTCCAGGGATTACACCAGGTTTCATGGTTTAAATTCATAGTGACGACGGGATCCGGCGGGATGTCCGTAACCAGTTTCCGGGAAGCAAGGTGCGTACGCAAGAAAAGAGATTCCATAAATTCAATGCTGTTTTTCTTGCGGCTGGAAGGATCGGCAAGAGTCCGGCACCCTAAGCGCATAGCCAGAATGGAGCGGGATACCATCTGGGAGGTTACCCGGAAGTTATTCCGGTAATTTAAAGGATAATAGGCTTCATTGATGCTTACAGATAAAAACCCGGAGATGAACTGCTGCTCCTGGCCGTTTAAGCAGATGGTAGCCGCCTGGTTGAACTGAGATGGCTTTTTCTTTTTGTACTTCATTAAAAGCAATGCATCAATATCGTTTTCCAGCATGGCATGAAGCCCGTGATGATAGTTGCCGGAGTTTTTAACATCATATTCAATCCTGCCGTACACGTAAGGGTGGCAGATGGAGTCTCCGATGTAATGGCAGAAGTAGCCGCTCATATAAGAAATGGCCTGTTCTCTCTGCTGCTTGGACTCGATCTGGGACAAGTGGTTTAAGCAGGAAACAAAGAAATCATGTACATGGTTTTCGTGCATATAGGAACCTACGTTGCGGTAATCCCGGTGGCGGAGAATTGGTATATTATAAAAAAAAATATCCGGTCCCTGGAGACCAAGCTGGTAAAGCCATCGGTATTTGGAGATTATACGCTTTAAAGGAGTGTTTGGCATGTCATTAAAGACCCTGACTCCCAGCAGATAGTGAGTGGTAAAACCAGGCATATTGATCACCTCGCATCAAATATACAATTTGTTACAGTTCGGCATAAGCATGCGCCTTTCAGAAATAAATTCTAACCGCCAAATTATAAATGGCATGGCTGAACAGTAACCATATAAATAGATTATACCATAGGAAATTTTATTTTGTATAAAAATCACTGGAAATTTTCATACTACCCGGCCAGGCCGAATAAGTGTTAAGGAGAGCGTTCAGGAGCTGATCCTATGATACATCGTATCCATGAGTTGGTGTGGGGACCGTGGCTTTTGGTTCTGTTTCTGGGAACCGGAATCTTTTTCACGGTAAAATCAGGTTTTTTTCAGATCAGAAAATTCCCTTTTTGGTGGAAACAGACCATTGGAAGCATACAGGAGGATGAAGGGGAAGAAAAAGGGGAAGTGACAAAATTCCAGACAGCCTGTACGGCTCTGGCGGCTACCATTGGGACCGGAAATATCGCCGGTGTGGCTACCGCACTCACAGCTGGTGGGCCTGGAGCCATATTCTGGATGTGGGTTTCTGCTGCAATCGGTATGATGACAGGCTATGCGGAGACCATGCTGGGAATCAGGTACCGCTACCGGGACAGAAACGGTGCCTGGATATGCGGGCCAATGGTTTACTTGGAACGGGGGCTAAAGCTTCCGGGGCTTGGCATGATATACAGCTTTCTTTGCATCATGGTTTCTCTTGGAATGGGAAGCATGGTCCAGTCCAATTCCATTGCGGAAACTCTTGAATATTCCTTTGGCATACCGCCAATTCCTATTGGTATCCTGCTGACAGGAACTGTATTACTGGTGGTTCTGGGTGGAATCGCAAGGATTGCTTTTGTCTCTGAGCGGCTTATTCCTATCTCAGCCGGCGCCTATATGCTGTTTTCCATGGTTGTGATCATGTCCTGTTACGATAAGATCCCGTATATCTTTCAATGCATATTTCAGGATGCTTTCCGTCCGGTTTCCGTCTTTTCAGGAGCTGCGGGCTATCAAATCAGCAAAAGTCTTCAGTACGGCATATCCAGGGGAGTATTTTCCAATGAAGCAGGACTTGGGAGCATGGCAGTCCTTCACGGCGCGGCAGAGGATACGACACCTGAGCAGCAGGGAATGTGGGCCATGTTTGAGGTGTTTTTTGATACCATTTTAATCTGCACCATGACAGCCTTTGTGATCCTGTGCATGACGGAAGGGGATGCTGCCGGTTCCGGCTATGACGGAGCGGCTCTGACAGCCTTTTGTTTTTCAAAGCGCTTGGGGCCACTTGGGGAATATGTGGTATCAGGAGCCATGCTGATTTTTGCCTTTGCTACCATCATTGCATGGTATTATCTGGGGCGTCAGGCGGCCATGTATCTGGCGGAGAGCTTAAAAAAACGCAGATCCCTTTACATACTGCAGCGCATATTAAGAGGAAAGGTCTATACGCTTCTTTATCTGGGGGCCGTGTTCCTTGGGTGTCTGGCAAAGCTGGAGACTGTGTGGGAATTTTCCGATATCTGGAATGGACTGATGGCACTTCCTAATATCATTGCCATTATTTTCCTGATGAAGGAGGTAACGGTTCCTGGAAATGCTGAAAAACGGGCACTGAAATACACCCGCCGGTGAATGGGGAAGGGGCCTGACCTAAATAGCGGTCAGACCCCTTTATGATGAATTAGTTGCAAGCAAATGGTCAGCAATCTCCTGTATAGTAGGAGATAATGCTCATATAATCCTTTGGAGCCGGAATATCCAGTGAAAGACACAGGAAGTTTTTATTTTCCCTGTACTGATGAAGCAGCTCGTTCTGGAGTCCATAGTGTTTGTTGATATTTTCTTTTCTACCGTCAGGGTACAGCAAATTGACCGCATCACTGCACGCATTTACTGTTTGTAAAAAGTTATCCATATCCAAGATATTCAGTTTTATCATTACAAACCCTCCATTGTGAAAAACAGTGATTCCATGGTAATGACAATGATTTTATAATAAAAAGATTGCCCTATTACCTTTACAGGTATCATTATAGTGCAATCTTCTTTGAATAAATATATTATTTCTGCCTTTATATATCATTATCCTGCCATTTGCGGCGGTATTCTAAGGGCGTGCAGCCAGTATATTCCCGAAAGACCTTTCCAAAGTAGCTGCTGCTTCCCAATCCGCAGGCATGGCTTATATACGTAATTGTTTCCCTGCTGTTTGCCAGCATATGGCAGGCCGTTTGTAAACGGTAGTTTTTGATATATTCCACCGGTGTCATGTGCAGGCAGTCTTGGAATACCCGAAAACATTCACGTTCGCTGGAATAAGCGGCGGCGGCAATCTCTGGAATAGAAATTTTTTCTGCATAATGCTCATGGACATATACCATCATTGATTTTATTTTATCATTTGTTTTGTTGGAATACCCTTTTTCTTCCAATAGAGGACGCGCTATGGCGAAAAGCCGGATCCATATGTCAGATAACGTCTCCCGCAGTTTTATCTCATATCCGAAATCATTTTCGGAAAGGTGAAAAGATTCTCGAATGCTATCTAAAATTTTTGCCTGTTCCGGATCATCAGGATATAAGGCAATAATCTCTGCCTGCGGGGCTGCGGTAATCGGCGTAACGTATTTTTGCTCTATCCGGCTGCCGTGTTGGCCGGCTATGAAAGAGGGGTCAAAAAGATGGAGGAACTGTATGTTTTTTTCTGATTCCGCTTGCGGCCTTGCCATGTGAAGCACATTGGAATTGACCATTCCGCCGGAACCTGCGGGAAATATCATGGTTCCTTTAGGCGTACAATATTCCATTCTCCCGCTTTCCATATAAAATAGCTCCACGGTTTTATGCCAATGCCAAGGAACAAAACGCCCTATAAATTTATCCAATTGGGAGCAGGAGGCAATGTATGGAAAGTCTTGTGCAAAATCAGGTAATAATTCTTCTTTGCTTCCTGTATGGAATTCTATTCTATAAATGTTCCTCAATGATCGTTTCCCCCTTTCTCTGTTATAAAAACATGTGACATTAAGAAAAGCATTTACAAAGTTTTCGTAAAATAGTAGCGTTTTCCTGTCACAGGATATTCTTCCAGCACAAATACATTCTTGTAACCGTGCTTTTCATAGAAGGAAGGCGCCTGAAAACTGAAAGTATCCAGAAATGCATACCTGCACCCTCGTTCCTTCGCGGTTTCTTCTGCCTGTTTTAAAAGCTCACTGCCAATGTTTTGTCCCCGTAAGTCTTCCCTGACCCACAAATATTTCACAAACAACCAGTTGCCGTGTGTATTTCCGATCAGTCCCCCAACCTTTTCTCCAGCCTCGTCCTGCAGATAGACTCCTAAATCCCTTGGATTCTTGTCTTCAATTCTGGCTAAATTATAGTCCAATAAGCCCTGGTAAATGAGTTCCTCATCTTGTTTTTTTATTTTATCAGTTATTTTAAAGTTCATTTTAATCGGTTCTCCTTATTGGTTTCTATGAGTTTCCGCTTGCCGTTATCATATCATATACCGCATCACAATTCCACAATTCCTATCAGGCATGGACCGAAACATTTTTTGAGCAAAAATTATCAAGAATTAATTTTCAAAGGAGTATATAATGATAATATATTTTGGGAAAGGAGCAGGTATATGGATTATCATACAAAGGTGAGGGATTCACTTAAATATATTGATGAAAATTTAAATCATAAGATTGACCTTGATGATCTTGCAAAAAGAGCTTATCTGTCAAAATATCACTATCATAGGATTTTTCATAAAGTATCAGGAGAATCCGTTACCAGATATATCACCAAAAGGCGGATGGAGAAAGCTGCGGGAGAGCTTGCCCGGACAGACAGGCCGATTATTGACATTGCCCTGGAATACCAGTATGCTTCCCAGGAATCCTTTTCAAGAGCTTTTTTAAAGATTTATGGTCTGACACCGGGGAAATACCGGAGAAGGTATGGCGGCAATTCCTCTGATCAAGTGATCAATCTCAGCTGCCGCTTCAACAAAAACATGAATATGGCCGCATAATAACCCAGGAGGTTTCTATGAACAATCTTATTCCAATGGTAATTGAACAGACAGCCCGCGGAGAGCGGTCCTATGACATTTTTTCCAGGCTGCTGAACGACCGCATTATCATGCTGAACGGCGTAGTGACCAATGATACGGCAAGCCTGATTATAGCGCAGATTCTTTTTCTGGAATCCGCTGACAGCAGCAAAGACATTCACTTATATATCAATAGCCCAGGAGGGTCCGTAACGGATGGATTCGCGATTATGGACACCATGAACAACATCAAATGCGATATCTCCACCATTAGCATAGGCCAATCGGGAAGTGCTGCCTCCCTGATACTGGCATCGGGGAAGAAAGGAAAGCGTTTTGCCCTTAAAAACAGTGAAATATTGATCCACCAGCCGTCATTATCCGGCGGGCTGCAGGGACAGGCCACGGATATTAAAATCCATAGTGATTGGCTTGAAAAGACAAAGGAAAAACTCAATGGGATATACAGTGAACTTACAGGCCAGCCACTGAAAAAAATTGAGGAAGATATGGAACGGGATCATTATCTGACGGCTGAGGAAGCAAAAGAGTACGGCTTAATTGATGAAATTCTATTATGCCGCAGGTGATACCGGAACATTGATACGGGAAACCCGCTTACGGCGATCTGACAAGGCAGCCGTAAGCGGGTTTTTTATTATTCCTAAAACGGATCAGGTGATCTGCTGCCTGCGGTATTCTAACGGCGTCATATGATAATGGTTTTTAAATTTACGGTTGAAATTAGACAAATTGTGGAAGCCGCTTTCAAAAGCAATCTCCGATATGGATGACCCTGACGCCCTTAAAAGGTTGGCAGCTACTTTAAGGCGGTGCTGAATCATATATTCCACGCAAGTAATCCCCACGGTCTGTTTAAAAAAATTCATAAAATGGGTTTTGCTGAAATGGCATAAGTCTGCCAATTCACAGATAGAAATGGGCTCCTGATAATTCTCCTGAATATACTTAACCGCTTCTTTTACTTTATCCATATGTGTATTTGCGGGAACAGCAGCATCCGTATTTGTAAAGCATTGATATTTAAATAACAGGTAAAAAAGATGGTGTAATTGTTCCTTCAGGAACATTTCAAAATAAATATCTTTATTTTTCACACAAAGAAAAATCTGTTCAGCACATTCGGAAAATTCCGGATATAAGGGATGATTTTGGCTCATATGGGAAATCGGGCGGAGAAAACCGTTATATATTGGATGGAGATAAGTCAAGCTGTATTGGTCCATAAGAGAATATCCCAGCATGTCAAGATGAAAAACCAAAGTATCGGAAATATGTGTGATTCCCGGCAAAGGCTGGACAGAATGCAGCGTGTTAGGTGCCACAAAAATGAAATCCCCTTTTCTGGAATGAAAAGTTTCCTCACCGATTTTATATATGGCACTTCCTTCTAAAACCAGGGTTATTTCAGCTTCCACATGCCAGTGAAGCAATACGTCAGGCAAAACCGTCGGTATGATGCAGTGGTAATGGGCATAAGGTGAAAGGATGGTTCCGTGGTTCACATCCTGCTTTTGTGACGACAGCAAATAAGGTTCCAAACGAATCCCTCCCCGGCTTATATGAGAACATCATGCAATAATATCAGATCACAATAGTATTATATAGGAAAATACTTATATACCATGTTATAATATCAAAACATCAAATGAAAAGCAAACCATAATTACACGGACTTGCTGGAAGGTTACTATATTGCGGGAGGAAACTATATGCTATCCTTATTACTTGTCATTATTTACATATCCTTTATCAGTCTGGGATTACCGGATTCGCTGCTGGGGTCTGCATGGCCTACTATGTACCGGCAGCTTCAGGTTCCTATATCCTATGCCGGTATTATTTCTACGATTATAATAGGAGGCACCGTTATCTCAAGCTTAAACAGCGACCGCCTTATAAAGAAGTTTGGTACGGGAAAAGTAACCGCAGCCAGCGTGGGGATGACAGCCGCCGCTTTGTGGGGATTTTCGGTTTCTCCTTCTTTTCCGGCCTTGTGTTTGTGGGCAATCCCTTATGGATTGGGTGCAGGTTCTGTGGATGCAGCGCTGAATAATTTTGTAGCACTTCATTACAAGGCAAGGCATATGAGTTGGCTTCATTGTTTTTGGGGTGTCGGGGCGACACTTGGCCCGTACATTATGGGACATTTCCTGACCGGCGGCATGTCATGGTCCATGGGATACCGTTCCATTTCTTTCATCCAAATGGTATTGACCGGGATGCTGGTAGTTTCTCTGCCTCTCTGGAAGAAAAGCCATCAGGAAGCAGAAGAGGAAGCCAAGGAGAGTCAGCATTTAACCATAAAAGAATTACTAAGACTTAAAGGAGCAAAGCCTGTGCTTGCTGCTTTCTTCTGCTATTGTGCCTTGGAGTCCACTACAGGGCTATGGAGCAGCAGCTATATGGTAATGGAAAAAGGGATATCTCCGGATGCAGCGGCAAAATGGGCTTCTTTATTTTTCTTTGGCATCACCTTTGGAAGATTTTTAAATGGTTTCGCAGCTATGAAATTATCCAATAAAGAAATGATCCGCATAGGACAGGGAATTATCATCCTGGGTATCCTGGCAATATTACTGGCGAAGGGAAGCTCATTCCTGTGTGCAGGATTCATATTAATCGGAATGGGCTGTGCGCCCGTTTATCCCTGTCTGCTTCATGAGACCCCGGAGAACTTTGGCAAGGATTTATCACAGGCGATTATGGGCATACAGATGGCCTGTGCATACGTTGGTGCAGCCCTTATGCCTCTTTTAATGGGAATCATAGCAGAATACGTGACGATCCGGTTATACCCCTATTACCTGATGATATTTGCAGTGGTTATGATTATGCTGGTTGAACAGGTAAACCGCATTAAGAACAAATAAGAAATTGCTGGTAGACTTTTAAAAGCGCTATTTGTCGGCTGATTATGCCTGACAAGTGGCGCTCTTTTGGTTACAGTAAAAACTCTTTTGGACGATTGGGGTATTCGTGTGATGGCGGTTATGGACTTACTTATTTTACTTGTACATACTTCCGACTTCAATAATATAAGACAAAATATATTTCAATCTTATGGCTGGTAAGATGATATAATTGAAATTGAATGTGCAAAAGCCGTCACAAATCAAAAGTTTTCACGTTATATAAGGAAACAGTTAATTTAATCAGATATTATAAAAAGTATTATAAGAAGGAACAAATACAACATGTGGAAGTTATTTGAGGAGAATACCAGGGGTTGAGTGGAAGAGATAAATTACAAAAAGAGGTGGATGCTATGATAAAAATCGCTATTTGTGATGATGAGGATAAAGTTGTAAGTTTAATTGAGAAAATGCTTTTGGATATAAGCAAAACGAATCATATCCCTTTAGATATTGATGCTTTTTACTGCGGGGAGGATTTAGAAAAAGCGATGCAAAATGAATCACAATACGACTTACTCTATCTGGATATTCATATGAAGGGGGAGAGTGGTATACTGGCAGCTCAAAATATCAGAAAGATGGACCAAAACTTGTTAATCATTTATGTATCAAGTTACGATAAATATTTGATGGAATTATTTCGCTTAGATGTATTTGACTTTATAAAGAAACCAATTCAGCAGGATATTTTTATAAAAACATTTTTTGCCGCAAATGAAAGGATATGCAGTAAAAAGGTTTACTTTCCTTTTCAATATAAAAATACGGAGCATAAGATCCTTTGCAGTGATATAGTTTATTTTGAAAGTAAAGGCAGACAGGTGCAGATTCATATGAGGCATGGAGGAATAGAAATTTTTAACGATAAACTTAATGCAGTTGAAGAACGGATGTATACAGGTAAAATTCCATTTTTACGGATCCATCAGTCGTTCCTTGTAAATTATCATTACATAGCAGCGCGTACAAAGACGAGCGTAATCATAATAAATGGACAAGAACTGCCAATAAGTGAAGAAAGACAAAAAAGTTTTTCACAAATATATGGGAGATTGCTGAAAGATGAAATTAGTGTATAACCATACAGACATTTTATTTGATATAACAATGGCATTTATTACAATGTGGATTATATACAAATATTTATCTGCTTTTTTTGAAAAGAAGAAAAATAAGCTGTATAATAAATTAATATGGACTTTGTTTTATGTATTCCAGGTTGCAGTAGAACATGATAGCGGGAATGCCTCCATATGGATTTTAGTGATAAATGTTGTTTTAGTTTCGCTTATTGCTGTAATTGGTTTTCATAAGGCAGGAAATAAAAAAGTTTTATATGTAGTGTTATTATATGTGTTTTGGATGATCATAGAATTATTTTGCTATAATTTCCTCAAATTATTACCGGTAGGAAATATGGAATTTGCTACCCTGGGTTCGGGTATATCTAAATTAATTGTAATAATGTTAGTTAGCATCATGAGCATAAGGTTCCGTTCAAAGGATAAAACAACGATCCCAACCATTTATTATTTACTTATGTTATTTATCCCGGTCAGCAGTGCTTTTATAGTACACAACATTTTCCTTTTAGGAGGAAATGACCATAAAATAGCCGTTATGATCACACTTAATATAATCCTGCTCATTAATTTAATAATCTTTGAAATCTATGGAAAGCTAGCCGAGAGTTTTGTGATACAAAAAGAAAATATTATTTACGAACAACAGATTGAATTGTTGGCGATGAATACCGATGATCAAAAAAGAGCCATGGACAATTTTTATAAAGAAAAGCATAACCTTATAAACCAGTTAATACTACTAAGAGAGAATGTAAAGTATGGCAGAAATGAAGAGGCTATTAATGATTTAAATCATTTGCTTCAGATATCTTCAGAAGATGAAAAGCGGATATTGAATAGCGGTAATAATGTAATAGATACCTTGATCAATTTTAAATACTCTTATGCTAAGAAAATGGGAATTGATTTTAAGATCAAGAGCTTTATTCCGGAAGATATTCCAATTCAGCAAAGTGACTTGAGTATTATTTTAGGAAATTCTTTAGATAATGCGATAGAGGCAACAAGGATATGTGACGAACATAAGAGAACGATCCAGATATACATGGGAATAAAGAAGAGGGCTTTTGTGCTTGTCATTATAAATCCTTACAATCATACCTTAAAGTGGGATGACAGGGGAAACTTAAAAACAACGAAAACAGAGAATGCCAGTCATGGGTATGGTGTGAGTTTTATTAGAAAGACAGTGGAGAAATATCAAGGATCTGTAAATGTCGAGACAGAAAACGGAGTATTTACCTTGACAGTTATTTTAAATATTTAATTAATTTTGACAGCAAAACCAGTAATTATGACACTTGTTTTAAATGGTAGTTATTAAGTGATATAATCGATTTGTCAACTACTTAACAATATTAATGTATGAAGAGAGGATGAAGGATATGAAAAAATTAAATGCTAAAATCAAGGTAGCTAACGTTATGGCATTATTTGCAGTACATATGGTGGCTTTAGGAGTGAGCACACAATGTGCATATATTTTTCACCAGCCTAAACTGCCAGAAGAAGTAAAAAAGTATAGAAAATTTTAATATGCAGAAACTTGCAATAAAGCTAACTAATTATGTTGTTTATAAAGGAGTGGTGAAAGAAGAAGAAAGGAAAGTATATGAGTATGGCTTTCAGACAGGGTTAGAAGTTTCATTGAGCTTCCTAATTAGTATTGTGATAGCAGCCTTAGGACATATGCTGCTTGAAGGACTATTATTTTTGGCAATATTTATACCATTAAGATCTTATGCAGGGGGGATGCATTTAGAACATTATTCATATTGCTTGATATTATCTAACCTTACATATGCAGGAATTCTGTTGATTGTTAAGCTCATTGCTGTGCCTATGCTTTTTTCCATATTGCTTTTATCTGTTTTTATTGCGGCAGTATGGGTAATGTATCCGGTAAAGCATATGAATCGGCCTATAGATAGGGGTGAAGAAATATATTTTAAGAAACAGCTCAAACGATATTTGCTGGCAGATGCTGCTTTAGCCATTGTATTTCTGATTTTAAAAAGTGATAAATATCTGCTTTTAATGATGGTTACTTTTTTTCTAATGGTTATTACGATGCTTGTTGGTAAATATAAGGAATTGCGTGAATAATATCTTTTGGCAGTATAATCACTTCATCAAAAAAATCATTTAGTTAAAGGCTATGCTGCAGGGCGTTTAACAGAATGATTTTTTTGATGGGGGAGGGCATATTAGTAAAAGACGGATGGGAGAGATCTATTATGTTAAAAAAAGTTGTTATATTTTTTTGCATCTGTATTTGTTTGACTGGATGCAGGAAAGAAAGTGTAAATATTGATCAAGGAAATAATGAAACAGCCGTATCAGAAAAAGATATCATAAAAAATGAAAATTCAGCTCCAGAACAAATCAATGAATCAGACATTGAAAAAAAGCAAGATATAACATTGAATGATAACGATTCAAAAGATAGTGGGCACAGCAAGGACGAAATAGAAGATTTTGCAAAAAAGGTTATTGAATTAATCGAGAATGATGAAAGACAGGAACTAGCGGACATCATTCAATATCCACTTAACATTAATCTGGATGGAAAAAAGATATATATTAAAGATAAAGATGCATTTCTTGAAAACTACAGCTTAATATTTAATGATAAATTTAAGTTACAAATAAAGGATGCAGACACAGAGAATGTATGGGGAAATTCGGTTGGATATATAATAGGGAATGGAGATATATGGTTTGCTAATGATTCATCAGATGGAAAGCTTAAGATTATAGCTATTAACAGCGGAAATGGTGAAATGCCAAAAGATGGGGAAGGGTATGGAATAACACCAGGATAATAAAACAGAACTGAAGTAAAGTAAATTTAAATCATAATATGCATAGAAAAAGAGCGTGCCGTAAAATAGACTTTAAGCTATTGAACGGCACGCTCTTTTTTCTTACTTTATTTCATGGAAATATATACTTTGTCAGTGGTTCCTAAGAATACATTCAATTCTGCATTTCTTCTGTTTACTAAACCTTCAACTCTATTACCGCCGGCTTTGGTATATGTAAAGCCTGTAACCACAGCATTCTTACAAGAGGTTGAAATAGGTGATTTATAGGTGTTGTCATCATTTAATGCCTTATAAAGATCATTCGTTTTAGTTTTTACCGGGTCTGGCCCTACATTAAAAACTAAGGAAGTTACCGCATTAAACATATTCTGACTCATTTTAGAAATCTTAGGATGAGAGTTTACGGCATCTTCTGCTTTCTTAACATCTGCAGTTAAGAAATCAGTGGCCTTCTTTTCCGTAATCTTATCACCTAGCTTCAAATTATCCGAACTTGTGACCTTATGGCCATAGCCCACGGTAAGATATCCTGCTAAGTCTTTGTAAACGGTATCCTTATAACCCTCCCATTTTTTGATAAAATCTAATCCTGTTGTGTTAAGTTTCATTTTTTTTCTCCTTTTCTATTTTTTCAACTTGTAACCAGTTACACAAAATAGAAAGAACCGTTAACCGAAAATGTAAACCTTATATACCCAATGTATTAAATAAAGGAGCTGCCGTAAGATAGATGATCACTCACCTATGTTACAGCGGCTCCTTATTTAAAAAAGTTTGAACGGGGAGTTTCTATTTTGAATCTATCTTTCTTTCTATCTGTTAGAAGACGCTTCTGAAACGGCGCGCGACACTTTAGGGGTGCTTCAATTAATCTATGAAAGAAGGTAAAAATTATGGCAGCGACTCCAGCTTGGCCTGTTTTACAGACAGGCAGTTCAGGGAAAGACGTAAGCGCCTTACAGTGCTTGCTGACTTACCAAGGGTATTCTCTCACGATAGACGGAAGTTTTGGTTCAGGTACCAAAACTGCTGTGACCAATTTCCAAAAGAGCAAAGGCCTCGCGGCTGACGGAATTGCAGGGGCGGGCACCCTGTCTGCTCTGGTCGTCACAGTGCAGAATGGAACCAACAACTACGCAGCCAGAGCAGCGCAGTATCTGCTGAGCAAATTTGAAACCATCACTGTGGACGGCGCTTTCGGTGCTAACTCTGTAACTGTTGCAAAAAATTTCCAGCAGAAGATGGGGATTTCGGCCGATGGTATTATTGGTCCCACCACCTGGCAGTTTCTTTTTGGCTATACTACTTATCCGTCCTCCGGAAATGGAACAATATATTGCAGTAACAGCTATCTGACACAGAGTCAAATGACCGTAAATGCTCAATATATCCTAAATTATTTACGCGGCAAGGGTTGGACTAAAAATGCTATCTGCGGTATGCTTGGAAATATGCAGACAGAAAGTACAATTAATCCAGGTATCTGGCAGAGTCTGAAAGAGAATAACATGAGTGGTGGTTTTGGTTTGGTTCAGTGGACACCGGCGACAAATTATATAAACTGGGCCCAGAGCAACAAATTGCCGGTTGCTGATATGGACAGTGAATTGAAACGTATTCTGTATGAGGTAAGTGCAGGTCTGCAGTTTTATGCTACTTCTACATATAATATGTCTTTCACACAGTTTACCCGTTCTACAGAAAGTGCTTATTACCTTGCCTGTGCATTTTTGCATAATTACGAAAGACCGGCAAATGCTTCCCAGGATCAGACACGGGGGAATCAGGCGACCTATTGGTATAATGCATTAAATTAAAATCAATAGTTTACATAATGCTATAAACGCAAATAATCGGTCAAAGGTAAAACACTTTGGCCGATTATTTATTTTCCCAATAATTCTGGCTGAGCAGATAGAACTGCTGTATATCACTGTATTTAAGCTGAGCTTCGAAGTGATCGCATCCGGTTGCGTGTACAGCAGGCATACTTAGCACAATGCCGTCAGGCTTAAGAAAACAGGAAACATTATCCGGTATGCTAAAAGGGTCTATTGTTTGATAATCCGGCGATTGGAGTTTGAGCATTACCGGAAAACTGGTTTTATCATATGAGGTTATTGGATTCTCAGGGAAAAAGGCTTTATCAAAAAACACCTTTTCAAAGTCTGCATTGGCTGCATACAAATCTTTGAGAGTAATTTCTTTCAAAGACTGTAAATCGATATTGAGTGGGACCAGGTTATTGATCGGATATGCGCCACCCTCGGCATAGCTTGAACCCCAAAAAACAATACTCACTATTTTACTGTTTTGCAGTGTAACTGCGGTCTGATAATCGATGGTTAAACCGGTATCACTTGAGAATAGTGATGTATCAATTTTTGCAAAGCTTTGAACTTTATGATAGATCAATGTATTTAATGCATCGAAACCATTTCCGGAAAAACTTGGATATTGAATTTTAATTGAGCTATCTTTATTGGGTGCTTCTGTATAAACCAATATTTTGTACGTTTCGGCTGCCGATTTTATACCGCTGCTTTGTTCTTTGGCAGCGCCTGAACCGGGGGCTGGTTGTAGTGGCTTTTCACTTGGTGTCTGGGTAGAATCAGGTTGGCTGGAAGGGGGGGCAGAACTGGAAGGCGAACTGGAAACGCCGCTATTATGTGAACAGGAACTAAGAGTGAGCAGAAGTACGGACGAGAACAGGATAGCAGCTGTTCTCTTAGAAAAATGTAAATAATTCATGAAGGCCTCCTAAGTGATTCTTTGATTCAATATTATACCTTATTCATCTTCTGATGATTATTATACTAGGAAGAGCCAAATTTTCCTCGGAAAAGAAAATGGCAATTTTTTAATTAGGATCTGGATGATTCAAAGATCAATAAAGCAATAAAATGAACAAATGAATGTGAAACCGGGTTTACATATCAGGATGAAATACCTTTATATATTTATATAAGTAAATACCGGCGATTGCGTAAAAAAAGATTTTTAAAAAATAGGTTAATATTCAATCAGGGTGTTTTATCTATGGAATAAATTATATGAAAGGAGAGTGCTTTATGGATAAGAAAAAATTTGAAGTGGGGATAACTGGAATAATTGGCACTTGGATTATGGATAAGTATAGTTTACTGTTTCCAGCGATAATTCTATTGATGATATTAATGGTAATAGATTATATTTCAGGAATGCTTGCGGCAAAAAAAGAAGCAATCGAACACCCTAATAATAAAAGATACGGGTGGAGCAGTAAAAAGAGTATCATTGGAATTTACAAAAAGGTTAGTTATATTCTAATAATTCTGGTATCAATTAGTACTGACTTTATGCTCCATAAATTTGCGGGAGAGATTGGAGTCAATTATAAATATACATCAATATTTACACTCCTGGTTTCTGTTTGGTTAATTATTAATGAGTTATTATCAATTTTAGAAAACGCTGGACGCATGGGGGCAAAATTACCTAATTTTCTTAAGAAAATTTTGACAGAATTGCAAAATGATATTGATAATAAATCCAGATTTTAAATTTCTCTTTTTTATTATCTGAAATGATTGGTTTACAATAAGTAATAAAGAACAGGCTCAGTTGCAAAGAGGATGTCCCTAAGGCATTCTCTTTTTTTGGGCGAAAATTTTTCGGGGCAAAGATTTTCATAGGCCTTCAAAGTGTTCCCCAAGACATTTCAAATTTGGAATACTGGAATTTTTATGTTGATAGGTATCCCTGAGTAAAACATTGCCTAAGAGGAAAATTGTATATTTTTTAAGAATCAAAGGTGACTAGACAAATAAATAAGGAAAGATATGATTTATTTGTGAAAAAATAAATTATTATAAAACAATTTTTATACAAATTGACGAAGTTTTGCCAGCGATGAGTCTGTTTATTACACCTGAAGAAATCGGGTGTTTTTTTCATATACAATTAAATCGCTATAAAAAATATTTAATCCTGTCAAGGTTTACATTTACTTCCCTTTTTTCTTTTTTCCTTTTAGGAGGAAGAAAAATATGGGAGAAAAGCTAAGTACACTAATACAAGAATATAAGAGAGGTGATAATGAGAAATTTCTATTTATTTTAGACAAGATGGAACCTTTGATTAAAAAATACGCACGTCTATTATATAAAGATGAAAAAGAAGATATATATTCAGATTTGGTGCTTTATCTTCTTGAGTCCGTAAATAAGATGGAATATTACGAAGACGAGGGTCAATGTGTCTATTTTTTGAGCCAAGCCATAAAAAACAGGTTTTATGAATTGTATAAAAAAAGTAGAAGATATTTTGATAATAAGGTTGATGTAGATGAAGAATATTTTGACAGTCTGTATAGCAAACAAACGGAATACGAAGACATTCTGATAAAAGAAGATTTAAGTAAATTACTGTTAAAAGTAAGTGGTAAGCAGTATCAAATCTTTTATACGATGATATTTAATGAAGAGACTGATGCTGAGATAGCTAAGAAGTTTGGAATATCAAGACAATATGTGAATCGTGTAAGGAAAAAATTAATTAAGTTAATTAAAGATGAGTATTTTTTGGTAAATAAATAGAACAGAAGCAGCTTGTGCCGCACCATTTTGGAAAGTATAATATAGTATAGAAGTGGAGACGATAAATTTCGATAGAACACTGAAAAAATATGTGTAATTTTGAAAGGAGGTGGCCACGTGGACAATTATAAAAAAATACCCAATAGATTAATCAATGAAAAATCCCCCTACCTATTACAGCATGCTTATAATCCTGTGAATTGGTATCCATGGGGAGAGGAAGCATTTGAGAAAGCAAGGCAAGAAGATAAGCCTGTTTTCCTATCTATTGGGTATTCGTAACTTGTCTGCTATAGTCGACTTGTCATTGGTGTCATGTCATGGCTCATGAGTCCTTTGAGGACCAGGAGGCTGCAGAGATTATTAATAAGTATTATGTTGCGATAAAGGTGGACAGGGAAGAGCGGCCGGATATTGATTCCGTATATATGTCGGTCTGCCAGGCGCTCACCGGCTCCGGTGGATGGCCTCTCACGATCATTATGACGCCGGAACAAAAACCTTTTTACGCAGGGACCTATCTGCCTAAACATTCAAGATGGGGATCCGCCGGCCTTCTGGATGTTTTAACCTCCATCCGGAAACTTTGGGAAAATGAAAAACATAAGCTTCTGGAAGCAGGAGATGAGATAACCGGTTATTTAAACAAAGAAGGGACATTTAATAATGAGGGCAGGGAGCCTTCAAAGGAATTGTTTCTGTCAGCCGCGGATTTATTAAACCGGTCTTTTGATAAGAGATGGGGGGGCTTTGGAAGAGCGCCTAAATTTCCCATGCCTCATAATCTGCTATTCCTTTTAAGACATCATTTCTTTGAAAAAGATAAAGACGCTCTTTTGGCTGCGGAAAAAACCCTTAGGCAGATGTACCGGGGCGGAATTTATGACCACATTGGAGGCGGTTTTTCCCGCTATTCCACCGATGAAAAATGGCTGGTACCTCATTTTGAAAAGATGCTGTACGACAATGCGCTTTTGCTGTATGCCTATACGGAAGCTTTTGCCACAACGGGAGATAACCTTTATGCCGGGGTTTCCCGGGGAATCCTTCGATACGTCCGGGATGTGCTGACGGATGAGCAGGGTGGATTTTACTGCGGTCAGGACGCTGACAGTGAAGGGGTGGAAGGAAAGTTTTATACGTTCCGGAAGGAAGAGATCGAAAAGGTCCTTAAAGGTGATGCAGATGAATTCTGTAAATGGTTTGGAATTTCGGAAAAGGGCAATTTTGAGGGTAAAAATATTCCAAATCTCATTGAAAATGAAAATTACGGTGATGGCAGCGAAGAGTTGGAAGATCTGTGTAGAAAGCTTTATGATTACCGGATAACTAGGACAACCCTTCATACGGATGATAAGATATTGACTTCCTGGAATGGACTTATGATCGGAGCACTTGCAAAATCATATGAGGTTTTGGGAGATGATTGGTGTCTTGAAGCGGCAAAGAATGCGCAAGCGTTTATAGAGAAAAATTTAACCTCTGATATGGGCAGGCTCTTCATCCGTTACCGGGAGGGCCAGGCAGTTCACGATGGGCAGCTAGACGATTACGCATTTTATGCCTTTGGCTTACTGGAACTTTATGAAGCTTCTTTTGATATCAGGTATCTTAATATATCCTCTGAAATTTCAGAAAAGATGCTTGAACTGTTTTTCGATGAAGACCAGGGAGGCTTTTATATGTATGCTCATGACAGAGATAAGCTGATAAGCCGTCCAAAGGAGCTTTACGACGGCGCGCTTCCTTCAGGGAATTCCGTGGCAGCATATGTGCTAAGCAGGCTCTATCACCTTACCGGAAAAATCAAATGGCAGAGCGTTCTTGAAAAACAGATTTCTTACCTGACGCAGGAGGTGGAAAAAAGCCCCGCAAATTACTGCTTTTCTCTGCTGGCTTTCCAAAGCATCCTTTATCCTACTACGGAAATTGTATGTGTTTCCGCTGAGGGTTCTATATTAGAAGAAATACAGAGCCTGCAAAGAAGCCGGACGCCTGATGTAAGCGTAATTTTAAAAACCCCTCTGAACCAGGAGGCCCTGTCGGAAGCCGCTCCGTTTACTGCGGATTATCCGATTCCGTCTGCGGGAAGCAACTATTATGTTTGCCGTAATGGGGCATGCATGAAGCCTGTAGAAGGCTTGGAAGAATTAAAAACAGTGCTGCAATCCCTGTAGCCTAAAGGGAGTGCTGCGAAAGAAATTTGTAATGGCAGATAAAATAAATAAAATCATGTTTTTCGCAGAAGATGAGCTTTGAAAATGGATTTAAAACCAATCAAGGCTCATTTTTTGCATACTTTTTGAGCAAGGCTAATCCCATATTTATACATAAAAACCACCGGCTCCCATATAAATAAATAAGCAATTTACAATATGGGAGGTAGTTTATATGTGCACGGCATTTACCTTAAAAACCCGGCAAGGTGAAACCTTTTTTGGAAGGAATATGGATTTTTCTTATGATATTGACCCTCACTTTTACATTGTTCCAAAGAATTATGAATGGAATAATGCATTAAATATGGAAAAAATCTATGATATCTACTGCTTTATCGGCATTGGACAGGAACAGGATGGGATCCTAGGATTTTTTGACGGGATCAATGAAATGGGGTTTGCGGCGGCGGTTCTTTATTTTGCGGGCTATGCCCAATATAATACCATGCAGGATTCGGGGTCCGGAGAACAAATTGCATCCACTGATTTCCTTCATTATATTTTGGGAAGATGCGCCAATATAGCTGATTTACGGGAATTACTGAAGAATCTCTCAATCGTTGGTCTTGAAGATCCGGTGACACAGACCGTGGCCCCATTGCACTGGATGGCGGTAGACCATAGCGGGGAGTGCGTTGTCATAGAGCAGACGGAAAGAGGCATGGAAATAATGGCAAATCCGATTGGCGTTATGTCTAACAGCCCTGATTTCCGGTGGCATATGACGAATTTAAGAAATTACATGGAGGTCTCTCCCTATCAGTCCAAGGAGGCTGCCTGGGGAAATGTCCGGCTGACTCCATTTGGACAGGCGGGAGGTACCCAGACTCTTCCGGGAGGGTTTACATCTCCGGAGCGATTTGTAAGGACCGCTTATTTAAAATCATTTATTCCAACACCTGAAAGCCGTATGGAAGCGGTTGTTTCATGCTTTCACGTTATGGAGAGTGTTTCCATACCAAAAGGAGCCGTCGTAACAAGCCGGAATTCTTATGATTACACCAAATATACGGCTTTTATCAATACCGCAACCTGTGAATACTTTTTCAAGACCTATGACAATATACAGGTAGGAACGGCGAGCCTTTTTGAGAATTGCGCCCAATTTCCGGAGCTTGTGAATCTGGGGGGGATTGGGATTGTTGACGATGGCCAGTTATAAATTTATACCGGATCAAAGGGAGTACGAAAAAAAATGACGTATTGCATGGCTGAATTACAGGATCAGTCATGCAATACGTCATGCAAAAAGTTATTTCAAAAAGGGAGGAGAGCTGATAATAAATTACCAGCTCGAGTATTATGAAAAAAATCTTATAAGCAATTTGTGTTCTATGTTTTAAGTATATCCATGAAACATGAAGAAATCATGTTGTTTGTGTAAAAGGTTTTTGAATGAAATTTAAACAAAATATGAACGACCGGACAATTGCGTTATGATACTTTTGCGGAGAATCAGGCTATGCCTGTTGTAAAAATATAAAAAAAGGGGTTGACAAGTCAGAATTTCGGAAATATACTATTTTTGGAATAATTTTTCCGTTTCGGTAGGTGAGGCTACCACAGGGATACGGGTTGCTGCCGCGGAGTAGTGGAGACACTATGAGTAGGTTAAACAGTCCATGTCGAATCCAAGGCATGGAATAACGTAACTTCATCGCCCTGTGAAGCTAAAACTTGTACGATGGCGAGGAAACGCTTTTCGAACAGTGAGGCGTTGTATGTATGAGGATATATCCTCTGTTATCGTTGTCGTTATGAAACGTTAACAGAGGATTTTTTTTGTAAGGAGGTGAGGTTATGGATAGCGGCAGTAGTTATAAACAATATCTAAATGATGGTTATATGAGGAGGGCGCCTTTTCAGGAGGCGCATGGCCGCCGCGTGTCCGTGGCCGCCTTAATTTGATACACCTGCTGGCCTTTAGGCCGGCAGGATATCTCCTTATGCCATCGTTTGGTTTTTAAACGGTGGTTTTTTCATGCCCTTTTTAGGGCGCTAAGATACTCGGCAACACCCTGTTAGGGTTTTATATAGATATTTTAAAAATAAGAGAGGTGAACGGAATGGAAACCGGAAGTCAAGGCAGCCCTGATCCTGACGGGCAGCAACAAATATGGTATGGAATAAAAACGTGGTTTCTGTTCCGCCACCATGAAATAATGATGTAGCTCATCAGTTACGGGCTGTGCTTCCAACCATCTTTTTAAAATCAAGAAATGGAGGTACAGACCAATGAAAAACAAAAACAATCGTATTGAATCAAAAAAAATGCTCGCGGAAATGGTTCGCCGCAACGAGGTGAACGACAGACTAACCTTTGCCGCCGCTTCAAAAACTGATATTTTGCTCGACAAGCTGGGGACAGCCCAAGGGGGATTGGATAATGACCTTGTGGAGGCCTCCCGCGAGAAATATGGTGACAACAAGGTCACCCATGGTAAAAAGAAGTCCCTGTTTCATCGTATCTGCACGGCATTTATCAATCCATTTACCGCTATCCTAATCGGGCTGGCGGCAGTATCGGCTTTCACCGACATTATTTTAGCGGATCCGGGAGATGCCGATCCCATGACCGTCATTATTATTATGACAATGGTGATGATATCAGGTGCTTTACGGCTGGTTCAGGAAACAAGAAGCGGGAACTCGGCGGAAAGCCTTTTAAAAATGATTAAAACCACCATCTGCGTCCAGAGGCAGGAGTCCGGAAAAGAGGAAATTCCTCTTGAAGATGCGGTGGTGGGTGATATTGTGCATCTGGCGGCAGGCGATATGATTCCAGCTGATATGCGTATTCTGCATGCCAAAGACTTATTCGTCAGCCAGTCGGCCCTGACCGGTGAAAGCGAGGCGGTGGAGAAGTTTCCTGACCCCGGCAGAGACGGTTCCGATACGGTGACCGAATGCCCGAACCTTGCCTTTATGGGTTCCAACGTTATCAGCGGCAGTGCCATTGGTGTAGTAGTGGCAACGGGCGATGACACGATTTTTGGCAATATGGCGAAAAACGTCAGCGAAGAGTCTGTTCAAACCAGTTTTGAAAAAGGTGTAAATTCGGTGTCATGGCTGCTCATCCGCTTTATGCTTGTGATGGTGCCGGTGGTGTTGTTTATCAACGGCTTCACAAAGGGCGACTGGATGGAAGCCGTCTTATTTGCCCTTTCCATTGCGGTGGGGCTTACACCAGAAATGCTGCCGATGATTGTCACCACCTGCCTTGCCAAAGGTGCGGTGGCTATGTCTAAGGAAAAAACGATTATCAAGAACTTAAATTCCATACAGAACATTGGTTCCATAGATATATTATGCACAGACAAAACGGGTACGCTGACACAAGATAAGGTAGTGCTTGAGTACCATCTAAACATCCACGGGCAAGAAGATGCACGGGTGCTGCGCCATGCGTTCCTTAACAGTTATTACCAGACGGGGCTTAAAAACCTCATGGACATTGCTATCATTGAGCGGACACAGCAGGAACAGGATGCTGTGGAGGAACTGCGCGGCCTTACGGACAGATTCACAAAGGTGGATGAGATCCCCTTCGATTTCGAACGCCGCCGCATGAGCGTAGTGGTGAAAAACGGCAAAACGCAGATGATAACAAAGGGTGCGGTAGAGGAAATGCTGTCAATTTGCAGCTTTGCTGAATATGAGGGAAAGGTTCTGCCGCTGACCGACGATATCCGGGCCTATATCCTCAAAAAAGTGGATGAACTCAATGAGGATGGGATGCGTGTTATCGCCGTGGCACAAAAGACCAATCCATCCCCTGTAGGTGCGTTCTCAGTAGCCGATGAATCGGAAATGGTATTGATGGGTTATCTGGCATTTCTTGACCCGCCGAAGGATTCGACGGCTGCAGCGGTAAAAGCCTTGAATGCCCATGGCGTAGATGTGAAAATCCTAACCGGGGACAACGACAAGGTGACGCGCTGCGTCTGCCGCCAGGTGGGCATCCCTGTTGACCACATTCTGCTCGGCTCTGATTTGGATCACATGACTGACGAAGCATTAGGGGAAGCTGCTGAGAAAGTAAGTGTTTTTGCCAAGTTATCGCCCCAGCAAAAGGCACGTGTCATCACTGTTTTACGGAATAACGGTCACGGTGTCGGCTATATGGGCGACGGCATTAACGACGCAGCGGCTATGAAGGCTTCCGATGTGGGCATTTCGGTGGATACCGCCGTGGACATTGCCAAAGAATCCGCTGATGTTATCCTGCTGGAAAAAGATTTAATGGTGCTGGAAAAAGGGATCATCGAAGGCCGCATAACCTATGCCAACATGATCAAGTACATCAAGATGACGGCAAGCTCCAATTTCGGAAATATGTTCTCAGTGCTGGCGGCCAGCGCTTTCCTGCCCTTTATGCCGATGATGCCGATTCATCTGATACTGCTTAACCTGATTTATGATTTAAGCTGTACCGCAATTCCGTGGGACAATGTGGATAAAGACTTTCTTGCAGTGCCGAGAAAGTGGGATGCTTCCTCTATAGGTAAGTTCATGGTATGGATAGGCCCTACAAGCTCAGTATTTGATATCACAACATACTTACTGATGTACTTTATCATATGCCCCGCCATGAGCGGCGGACAGTTGTTCCACCAGCTTACCGACCCGGCGATGCAGGCGTACTATATTGCCGTTTTCCAGGCTGGCTGGTTCGTGGAATCCATGTGGAGCCAAACGCTTGTCATACACATGATCCGTACGCCGAAAATTCCGTTTATCCAGAGCCGTGCATCGCTGCCGGTGACGCTGCTCACCTTTACCGGAATTGCCGTCCTGACCATTATACCCTTTACCGCCCTTGGCGCGTCAATTGGTCTGGCCGCGCTGCCGCCCGTATACTTTGCCTGGCTGGCGCTGACCATACTCCTTTATATGGTTCTGGTGACAATTTTTAAAAAGCTTTTTGTCAGAAGATATGGGGAACTGCTTTAGGATTTTCTGCACTTAAAGGACTATACAAACGCATAAGGATTTGATAGAATATAGCCATATGTGGAGTCTGACGCAAGAGACGTCAGGCATACCTTCATGTCCGGATAACACGGACAGGAAAAAAGAAAGGGAGAAAACATGAAAAATCCGGTTATAACGATTACAATGGATAACGGCGATGTGATGAAAGCAGAGCTTTATCCGGAAATTGCACCAAACACAGTAAATAATTTTATCAGTCTGGTAAAAAAAGGTTTTTATAACGGTCTGATCTTTCACAGAGTTATCAATGGATTTATGCTTCAGGGTGGATGCCCGGAAGGAAGCGGAATGGGAGGCCCAGGCTATTCTATTAAAGGAGAATTCAGCCAAAACGGCTTTTCCAATGCTTTCAAGCATTCAGAGGGAGTGCTTTCCATGGCAAGAGCCATGAATCCCGATTCTGCAGGTTCCCAGTTCTTCATCATGCACAAGGTTTCTCCTCATTTGGATGGCGCCTATGCTGCATTCGGTAAGATCACAGAGGGTATGGATATTGTGAACAAAATCGCCGATGTGAAAACGGATTACAATGACCGTCCAATGAAAGAGCAGAAGATCCAGTCCATTACCGTGGAAACCTTTGGGGAAGAATATCCGGAACCGGAGACTCTCTAAGGCAATGATCTGGGAAAGGGAAATCACAGTAGAAGGAAAGATTTTCCAGGTTACCATATCCGATAATCATGAGGCCCTGCGTTCTGCTTTTGCGGAAGGCAGGGCTGTTGTTGGTTTATGGGACCGGGAAAGAGCGGACCAGAACCTTGCACCTGCCGCCTATGTGGTGGAGAACCTTGAGGACCTTGATGATGCATTTATAGAGCGGGTCGTCCGGAGAAGAGCGGGACTTCCGTGGAATATTGCCAAAACCCAGCGCCTGACAATCCGGGAGTTTGTCCCTCAGGACTTTACTGATATCCCGTATGAGCCTGAGGCCGGGAAGCCGGGAGCCATTTTTTTAAAGGAAGAAACCCTGAAAGATTACATCAGGCATCAATACGTTTTTTATGAGTACGGTATCTGGGCTGTGGTTGACCATGTTACCGGGCGGCTTGTGGGAAAGGCAGGGATCACCAACCTGGAACTTACCGGACAGGAAGAGTTTTTAAGGGCGATAAAAAATAATGATACCCCGGTGGAACTGGGATATCACATTTTTTCCCCATACAGGCAGCAGGGATATGGGAAAGAGGCTTGTATGGCCATTCTTTCCTACGCTGCCCTGGCTGTTTCAGAGAGAATCTACGCAAGGATCGATGAACAGAACCTTACGTCAATAAAGCTGGCAGAGGATCTGGGGTTCCGGCTTATTGCCCGAACACATAGCGGATCAGTTCCACGGCAGTGTCTGTATGAGTGGAATTGCTCATGACGGCAAGAATCGGATCATCTATAATAAGACCGGTTTTCTTGCAGAAGTCCGTGTTGCCGATGAGAATGCCGCAGGCCGCTTTTTCACCGGTTTCCTGATTGGTCACAAAATAGAAGTTCTCTTTTGCCTTGTCGTAAACGTCGGCAGGGAGGAGTTCCTTTAAATCAACAAATCCGCCCATTTCGCCGAAGTGATCTATGGTATCCGGCTTCCCGATCATAACATCCAGGCTCTTGCTGGATATCATGGCGGTGATTTTGGCCATCTGGGCATAGGTAAACTCATTCATGGAGGATTCGTCAAAGGTGAGGGACATGGAGTAGTCCACATCGATCTTTGCATCTTCCTTAAGGTCGATGTACTGACGGAAGCCCTGGTTAAAGTAATCATCTACGGAATCGGTTTCACCGGTAGGGCTGCTGTTTATAATGACGCAGGAAAGAGCGGTTTCAAACCGGTTATTATACACGGCTGAACCGATGGAGGAGATAAAGACTACGGCCACAACGGCAATGATGATGGGAATCTTGTAATATTCCCAGATATACCAGAGCCTGTCTTTTAAGCTCATATTTTTCAGCTTGTCCCGTTCCTCACGCAGGGAGTCCTTCAGGTTCTTGTCTTCGTATGGGGTCATGATTTACGCCTCTTTCTTTGTTATTACAGATACTTTTCTAATTATATCATACAACGATGGATTTTCATTAAAATAAAAATAAAATTTTGGTGAAATAAGAAAGAACGTTTGCATTTTAATGGCAAATCCGCTATAATATCCTTTAATGCAACTATGAGAAGGGGAATAACATATGTTATCTGGTTTTTTTAATTATGATAATCCGGTATGGCGGTTTATCGGTAAATTTGGAGATCTGATTATTTTAAATATCTTGTGGCTGGTATGCAGCATTCCTATTTTTACCATAGGTGCCTCTACCACAGCCGTATATTATGTAACCCTGAAGCTTGTAAGAGATGACGATGGGTATACCATCCGCTCTTTTTTTAAGTCTTTTAAAGAAAACTTTAAGCAGTCCACGGCAATCTGGCTCATCCTTCTGGCCGTGGGTATGATTCTTGGAGTCGATTTGTACTTCTTTACCAGATTGTATACAGGGTCCGGGTCCTTCCGGACGGTGATGCTTACCGTATTCCTGGCAATGGTTCTTATTTATGCGGCTGTTTTTACGTATATTTTTCCGCTTCAGGCCAGATTTTTCAACACAGTAAAGCGCACCTTTTTCAATGCCTTTTTTATGTCCCTGCGACATTTATTCCGCACCATTGGATTGATCACGATTGATGGGGTACTGATTGCGGCCGCATTCGTATTTATGATACCGCCGATGCTGATGGTATTCATGCTGTTCGGATTTCCGCTGCTGGCATTTATCAATTCCTATATTCTGGCTCCCGTATTTAGTCTGTATATTCCTGAGGAGGAACAAAAATCGGACGAGCTAAGGCCGCTGTTTGCGGATGAGGAAGAGTCTGTGAGCAGCATTTTGATGGCAAAGGGTGACGAGCACCGGGAAGAGATGCTTAAGACCGAAGAGACAGAAGTGAAAGAAACGCAAGACGAACAGGATTAAATCCTGCTGACAGCCGGCCGGGGATCGCACATGCATCCCTATCCGGCTGTTTTTTTGTATATCAGGAAAATTCTTAAGAATACCCATAGAGGCTTTTATGATGAGTTCATACTATGGTCACTGTATGGACACAAAAAAAAGATATACTTTATAATTGTGATAAGGAAATGCCTGGGAGGTGGAATATGACTGAAGAAGAGTATCTCTGTTTTATCCAGCCCTATGAGGATGCGCTTAAAAACATCCGTGTGAGAGTGGATGTGCTGAATAATGATTACAGAAGAAAGAACCAGAATTACCCCATCCATCATATCCAGCACAGAATCAAGCAAAAGGAAAGCATTGAGAACAAGCTGGGAAAGAACGGATTTGAGGCCAGCGCGGATCTAGCCAGAAACTATCTGACGGATATTGCCGGAATCCGGGTCATCTGCTATTTTGTAAGGGATATCTATGATATTGTCTGCCTGTTTAAGAAGCAGTCGGATATTGTAATTATAAAGGAAAGTGATTATATTGCCAATCCAAAGCCCAATGGGTACAGAAGTTATCACATTGTTTTTGGAGTTCCTGTCTATCACACCGATGGCATGGAATATTATCCGGTAGAAATACAACTGCGCACCATGTCCATGGACCTATGGGCCAGTATGGAGCATCGTATCTGCTATAAGGGAGAAGAAAAGGAACAGGCAGCAGAGGAATTTAAGAAGTATGCCATAGCCTTAAGGCAGATGGAGGAAGAGATGGAGGGATTTCTCTGATTTCCATACGATAAGAACGCGGTAAGATGGGAAGACGTCCGGCATAAATATTTCGTAGGAAGATTCCCCCGGCAGTGTTACGCCGGGAGATTTAGGAAGTATGTATTATAAATATGAGGAAAAGCAGGTTATTTATCGATCCGGAAGCCTGAATAGGCGGTCATACCGTGTTCATGTAAATCCAGGCCGTCCAGCTGTTCCTGGTCGGAAACTCTTAAGCCTATGGTTTTCTTAAGCAGAGTAAAGATGATAAATGCCGTTATGGCCGTATAGACTAGAACAGAAGCAACGCCCATTAACTGTGTCAGGAAATTGCAGCCCTCTCCAAAGATACCGGTCAGCAGCGTGCCCAGAAGCCCGCAGAATCCATGGACGCCCACAGCGCCCACCGGGTCATCGATTTTGGCTTTCTTATCAATGAATTCAATGGCAAGAACCACTGCAAAACCTGCAATTGCTCCGATGATGATGGCTTCGTAGGGCGTCACCACATCACAGCCTGCAGTAACAGCCACCAGACCGGCCAGGGAACCGTTCAATGTCATGGATACGTCTGGCTTACCGTAACGCACCCAGGTAAACAGGAGAGTGGTTAGAGTAGAAGCAGCAGCAGCCAGGTTAGTTGTCATGGCGATGTTGCCGAGAGTGGTTGTGGCAGCAGTAGTGGAGCCGCAGTTAAACCCAAACCAGCAGAACCAGAGAATGAAAACGCCGAGAACTCCCAGGGGAATGTTGTGGCCGGGAATTGCGTTTGCAGTCCCGTCCTCATTGTATTTCCCAATGCGGGGGCCGACGATTTTAGCTCCTACCAGGGCGCAGATGCCACCCACCATATGAACCGCAGTAGAGCCTGCAAAATCATGGAATCCTAAGTCTGCTAACCAGCCGCCTCCCCAGATCCAGTGTCCGGTTATGGGATAAATGACCACGCTGATGGCTGCTGAGTAGACCAGGTAAGAGGAAAATTTTGTGCGCTCTGCCATAGCTCCGGAGACGATGGTGGCGGAGGTGGCACAGAATACGGTCTGGAAAATCATGAAAACGGCGATGGGAAGGCCGTTGAATAAGCCGTTTCCGTCAGCCAGAGAATAAGGGTTAAAGAACCCGGAACTGCCGAAAAGGCCTGCCAAATTGTTTCCGAACATGAGGGGGAAACCCAGGATAAAGTAGAAGAGGGATCCGATAACAAAGTCCATCATGTTCTTCATGCAGATGTTCCCTGCATTTTTTGCTCTTGTGAACCCTGTTTCTACCAGGGCAAAACCGGCCTGCATGAAATAGACCAGAATTGCGGCCAGCATGGTCCAAATAATATTCAGTAATAAAGTTGTATTTTCCATAATCATAACTCCTCCTTATATTCTTTGCTGGGATCATTACAGAATTATAAACCAAATGCCCTGAGGGCAGCCGTCAAGATTAAGTAAACCTGACTTTGACTCATTAACATCACGAGAATAAAAATCGGGAATAACCGCTTAAGAAAGCAATTATCCCCGTTGATAGATTATTTCCGTTCTGTATGAAATTAAATGTCCGCTCTTATTGGGAACTACAGAGCTTCCCGGCCATGTTCCCCGGTTCGGATCCGCACCGCATCCTGCACGTCGTAAATGAAAATCTTGCCGTCCCCGTAATTGCCTGTATTGATTTCCTTTACAACCGCATCAATAATCAGATCTGCCAATTCCTTTGGCACAACGGTTTCCACCTTAACCTTTGGAAGCAGGTTCACATTATACTTGGTACCGCGGTACATCTGTGTGTAGCCTTTCTGATTACCATATCCCATGACGTTGCTGATCATTAGTCCATTGACCTTGCAGCCTTCCAGGATCGTCTTCAGACTTTCAAGCTTTTCTGGTTTGATGATAATCTCCAATTTTTTCATACAGCGCGACCTCCTCTATTTTGTTTACAGAAAAAAAGGGCAATTCCAGTTTTGGAACGCCCTTGTTCAGTATAACAATATTATACACGTCTTATGTTTTCTGTCAAATAAATTTTTGAGAGGAGTTAAACGAAAATTTTGTAAAAAGTTAACAAGAACAGGAAGCACATATGAGAATAAAAGGCTTGTACTTTTCCTTGTTTTGTTATATAATAAATACTGTATACAAAAAAATAAAAAAATACAATCCTAAGGAATAAAAAGTGAGGGATGTTTGCCTATGATAAGACATCTGGGGTTAAAAGCATATGGTAAGGTTAATCTGGGACTTGATGTTTTGAGAAAACGGGAAGACGGATACCATGAGGTACGAATGATCATGCAGACCGTAGGCCTTTATGATAAGATTGATATTTACTTAAAAGAGACTCCGGGAATTGAAGTTGTGACAAATCTCTATTATCTTCCGGCGAATGAAAACAACCTGGTTTATAAAGCCGCCAAGCTTCTTATGGAAGAGTTTCACGTCCTTCACGGCATCCGCATTCACTTAAATAAATTCATTCCTGTTTCTGCCGGCATGGCCGGCGGCAGCAGCGATGCGGCGGCGGTTCTGTTCGGGGTCAACAAGATGTTCCAGCTTGGGCTGACAAGAGAAGAACTGATGGAACGGGGAGTAAAGATCGGAGCGGATGTCCCCTATTGTCTGATGAGAGGAACTGCACTAAGCGAAGGAATCGGAGAAATTTTAACGCCCCTTCCTGATATGCCCCAGTGCCAGGTGCTCATAGCAAAGCCTGGGGTCAGCGTATCCACGAAGTTCGTCTATGAGCATCTGGATTTATCCGCCTTACAAAAAGAGGACCATCCGGATATTGACGGCATGATCGAAGCCATTGGGAATCACAACATATACCAGATATCAGAGCGGCTTGGAAATGTGCTTGAAACGGTTACAATTCCGGAATATCCGGTGATAGCACAGATTAAGGACAAAATGAATGAATTGGGTGCGGTGAACGCCTTGATGAGCGGTAGCGGCCCCACGGTTTTTGGCATTTTTACCAGTCCAAGGGCCGCTGAAAGGGCTTATGAGGAATTGAGGTACGGCGAGGCAAAGTGTCTTGCAAAACAGGTTTATCTGACGAATTTTTACAATACCAGGGAGGTTACAAATGAGCAATGATTTAAAGGTTAATATGAATGAATATTTACCGCTTCGGGATGTAGTCTTTAACACACTGCGCCAGGCGATTTTAAAAGGAGAACTTGCACCGGGAGAGCGCCTTATGGAGATCCAGCTTGCGGAACGGCTTGGAGTCAGCCGTACCCCTATCCGGGAAGCCATCCGGAAGCTGGAACTGGAAGGGCTGGTATTAATGGTGCCCAGAAAGGGAGCCGAGGTTGCAAAGATTTCGGAAAAGAGCTTAAGGGATGTATTGGAAGTCCGCAGATCCTTAGAGGAGCTGGCCATTGAACTGGCCTGCCTGCGAATGACCCCGGAGGCCGTAGAGGAGCTTGAAATTAAGCAGGAAGAATTTAAAGAGGCCGTTGAAAAGGGCAATGCCATGGAGATTGCGGAGACGGATGAAGCTTATCATGATGTGATTTATAAAGGTACCTGCAATGACAGGCTGGTGCAGATGATCAACAATTTAAGAGAGCAGATGTACCGTTACCGTTTGGAATATATCAAGGATGAGGACAAACGCCAGATCCTTCTGCTGGAGCACGACAACATATTAAAGGCGGTCAGACAGCGGAAAGTACAGGAAGCCAAGGAAGCAATGCGGGAGCATATTGATAACCAGGAGATCACCGTATCAAAGAATATCAAGGAACAGGAATGAGAAGAGAGGTGTTTTATGACATTTAAGGAGAGGTATCTGGCCGGTGAGATAGAATTTGAGGCCATTGATGATTTTATTGAAGAATGGAATAACAGCGGCACAGCCGAAACTCTTGCCCGGTTTCTCGGCCTGAGTGGAGAGGAAGAGGATGTGTGGATTGAAGAGAGCGATGAAGCCTTAAAGGAGCTTTTGGACAGGAGATAGGAACGAGCTGCTGTCTTACCCTTGCATCCAATAAAGCGGGGCGTGCCTGCCTGAAATTATGGCAGGAAATTGGTAATCATAAACAGAATTAGAAAAATTATTAAATAAATATAACCTTTCTTGACAAGGTGACAACGTGTCATTATAATAAATGGCATATTGTCACCTTTTTGTGTGGTCGCAGGATTCACATGGAAAAAGGGAAAGGAGAGAAGAAAAGATGCCAACGGAGCGGTTTTATAATCTTCCGGCAGGAAAAAAGAAAACCATCCGCGATGCAGCGGTGGAGGAGTTTATACGGGTGCCGTTTGAAAAAGCTTCTATCAATAAAATCATCCAGGCAGCAGGGATATCGAGAGGAAGTTTTTATACTTATTTTGTAGATAAACGTGATGTTCTGGGATATATTTTTGAAGATGCCACTGAAAACTTTCAGAATAGCTGGGTGAACTGCGCTGAAAAAAATAAGGGTGATCTATGGAAGACTGCCGAAACGTTTTTGCAATACAGCATGGCCAATGCAAAAGAAAATGTATTGCAGCTGATTAAGAACATTGCCGACAGCGAAAAATTGTTTGGCATGACCCATCAGTTATGCAAGGAAAATACCCGGGGCCAGCAGGAACTGCAGGAAGTGATGTACCGTTCCATCGATACCTCTGATTTTAAGGATAAGAGTATAGAAACTTTTGGCAAGCTGGTATCCATGATCTTCTTGGAACTTGCTCATTGTATGGGCTGGTATTATCATCATCAGGAAGATGAAGAAAAAATTAAGAAAATTTTCCAGGAAAAATTAGAAATTCTGCAATATGGAATTCGTAAACAAACATTACAATCTTAATATGGCCAAATAAGGAGTTACTATGACTAAGAAAAAAACATTCATCATTGCAGGGGCGGTTGTAATTGTAGCGGCCGTGGCAGGATTGACTCTTCCAAAGGTATTGGAGGGAAAGAAGGAAGAGCTTGTAGCAGAGGTTCCGCCGGCAGTAACTGCGGAAAAACCCGAGACCAGGACCATTGAGATAAGCAATGAGCTGATCGGAACAATTGAGCCTGACAGCATTGTCCATGTCATGCCTCTTGGAGCAGGAGAAGTTACAAGTGTAGGAGTTAAGACCGGCGACGTGGTATCTGCGGGCCAGCTACTCTGTGTTATTGACACAAAACAGGTGGAAAGCACACGGATCACCACTGAAACCGCACGGATCACTTATGAAGACGCCAAGAAGAATCTGGACCGTTATTCGGTTCTTTATGCAGCGGGTGATGTAGCGGAAGCAGATTATCAGTCTCTGGCTGATAAAGTGGAGATGGCAAGGCTTCAATATGAAAATGCCAAGATCGCATATAAGATCCAAATGGAAAGCAGCCAGGTGACGGCTCCTATTGCAGGACGTGTGGAAAGCTTTAACATCAGCGTTCATGATATGGTCTCCCCTCAGACCACCCTTTGCGTTATTTCAGGGGAAGGAGGGAAATCCCTGACCTTTTATGTTTCGGAGCGTATTGTAGGAGGATTGAAGGCAGGAGATTCCATAAGGGTAGAAAAGAATGGAACCGATCATGAAGCAGCAATTACAGAAGTGAGCACAATGATTGATCAGGCAAGCGGCTTATTCAAGGTAAAAGCTTCCATTCCGGATGGAGATACCCTGGCTACGGGGACTTCCGTAAAGCTTTACGTAATCGCCCAAAGAGCGGAGAATGTCCTTACAGTTCCGGTTGACAGCGTTTATTATGAGGGCGGGAACCCATTCATTTATACATATGCAGATGGATCACTTAAGAAGAATGCGGTAACCGTAGGACTGGCGAACAATGAGTATATGGAAGTCCAAAGCGGCATCACTGCCGAGGATCAGGTAGTGACAACATGGACCAGTGAATTATATGATGGATCCCGGGTTACTTTAGCAGGCGGGAATGAAAACGAATCCCAGACAGCACAAGGCATGGCAGAAGAAGGAACTGGAGCAGAACCTTCGGATCCTGCACAGTAAGGGGGCGGTAAAATGGGAATTACAAAAGGCGTTTTAAAGCGGCCCGTAACCACCGTCTTAGCAATATTATGCTTGATTGTATTTGGTTTGTCCTCTGTTTTGTCCTCAAAATTGGAACTGACGCCGGAAATGAACTTTCCGATGCTGCTGATCAGCAGCGTTTATGCCGGAGCCAACCCGGAGGATGTGAACGATCTGGTCACCAGGCCGGTGGAAGAAGCCGTAGGTACCCTGTCGGGTATTAAGAATGTTCAGTCCAGCTCCCAGGAGAATGTCTCCATCGTGATGCTGGAGTATGAATATGGTACGGATATGAATAAGGCGTATTCGGATCTGAAAAAGAAAATGGATAATGTTGATCTCCCTGACGATGTGGAAACTCCCAGTGTTATGGAGTTCAATATCAATGAAATGCCGGTGGTGACTCTGGCTGTAAAGGACTCATCCCAGAATAATCTTTACAACTATGTGAACAATAAGATTGTACCTGAATTTGAGAAAATCTCTTCCGTTGCAAGTATAGGTGTTAGCGGAGGCCAAAAGGGCTATGTGAGTGTCCGGCTGATTCCGGAAAAGATGAATCAGTATCATCTTACCATGAATTCCATCAGCCAGGCCATCAAAGCAGCTGATTTTACATACCCGGCAGGAAGTACCGGAGTGGGAAAGCGTGATTTATCTGTCAGCACCGGGGTAGAAGTAGGGAACATTGAAAGTCTTAAAAAGGTCCCTGTAGTGGCTGGCGATGGAAAGACCATTTATATGGAGGATATTGCCGATATTACGGAAACCTCTGAAAATCAGGAAGCCATCGGTCGGTATAATGGGGAAGATACCATTACCTTATCCATTAATAAGCAGCAGAAAAACAGTGCAGTGGATGTTTCCAAGGCCGTGACAAAAACCATTGAAACTTTAAAAAGAGAATATCCCAATCTGGATATTGTAGTAGTTGATGATACCAGTGACCAGATCACATCAGCCCTTAACAGTGTTAAGGACACCATGATCATGGCGGTTATCATTTCCATGATTATTATTTTCCTGTTCTTTGGAGATATCAAGGCATCTCTAATTGTAGGAAGTTCCATTCCGGTATCTATTCTGGTGTCGCTGATCTTAATGGCGGCCATGGGCTTTTCCTTAAACGTCATCACCATGAGCAGTATTGTTCTTGGTGTAGGTATGATGGTGGATAACTCAATAGTGGTTATGGAGAGCTGTTTCCGTTCCCAAAAAGGCACCGGGTTTAGGGAATACATGCAGGCTTCGCTGGAAGGAACAGGAGTTGTGCTGCAGTCCATACTTGGAGGAACCATTACCACCTGTGTCGTATTCATCCCTCTGGCACTCTTGGAAGGCCTTACAGGCCAGCTCTTTAAGCCGCTGGGCTACACAATTGTATTCTGTATGCTGGCGTCTCTGCTTTCGGCTATTACCATTGTTCCTCTGTGCTACAGCCGGTTCCGTCCTATCGAAAAGCAAAATTCTCCTATGGGAGGAATTGTAAAAGCAATGCAGAATGGCTACCGAAGGATCGTGGATAGGCTGCTTAACAGACGTGCTATGGTTATGATCGTGTCGGTTCTGCTTTTGATTGCCTCCATTGCCCTGGCTACCAGACTGGGCTTTGAGTTGATGCCCGAGGTGGATCAGGGAACGGTCACTGTTTCTGCAGAGATGAAACCTGGGCTTAAGGTGGATGAGGCGGATAGAATCCTAAAGAAACTGGAAGATATTGTTACCAGTGAGGAAGATTTAAAGTCCTATATGGTAAACTATGGAGGGAGCGGCCTAAGCTTTAGTGGAGGTAAGAAGGGAACCTTAACCGCTTACTTAAAGGATGACCGAAAGCTGTCCACCAAGGAGATTGTAAACAAGTGGAAAAAGGAGATGAACCAACTTGCTGACTGCAATGTTACGGTAGAGTCCACCTCCTCCATGAGCGAAATGAGCAGTAAAAATGATTTTGAGGTAATTCTTCAAAGCTCCCAGCTGGATAAACTGAAAAGCGTTTCAAACCAGATGGTAGCAGAGCTGATCGAAAGTCCACAGCTCATTAAGGTCCATTCGGACCTGGAAAATGCGGCGCCTGTAATAAAAGTCCGGGTTGACCCTATAAAGGCAGCGGCAGAAGGCGTTGTACCCGCCAATATGGGTGGCTTATTAAACAGCATGCTGAGCGGTACGAAAGCATCCACCATGGATGTGGAAGGCCAGGAAGTTGATATTAAAGTGGAATATCCAAAGGATTCCTATGATACTCTTGATAAAGTAGAGGGAATCATGGTTCCAAACAATTATGGCGGCTCTGTGGCTCTTACGGATATTGCTGATATCGTTTATGAAGACAGTCCTTCCGCAATTAGCAGGAAGAACAAACAATACCTGGTTACCATAACAGGCTCCTTTACCGATGTAGTTAAAACGAAAAAGGATAAAGAAGCTGCAAACAAGGATATTGATGAAAAGATTGTAAATAAGTATTTAAATGATATCGTTACAAGGGCAAAGAACAGTGAAGATGAATCCATGCAGGAGGAGTTTTCCAGCCTGTTTAAAGCGATCGCTACGGCTATATTCCTGATCTTCATCGTTATGGCTGCCCAGTTTGAGTCCCCCAAATTCTCACTGATGGTCATGACGACCATCCCCTTCAGCCTGATCGGCTCCTTTGGATTCCTGGCGGCTGCGGGAGTTGCTATCAGCATGCCATCACTCCTTGGCTTTTTGATGCTCATCGGTACGGTGGTGAATTCAGGTATCCTTTATGTGGATACGGTGAACCAGTACCGCTCAACCATGGATAAGCGCACAGCCCTGATCGAAGCAGGAGCGACCAGACTCCGCCCCATCCTCATGACAACACTCACTACAGTGGTGTCCATGGTTCCTATGGCTATGGCCGTCGGAAAGAATGGGGAGACCATGCAGGGTCTTGCATTAGTAAACGTGGGTGGTTTGACAGCTTCCACCATCTTATCGCTGCTCATGCTTCCGGTATATTATTCCATTATGAGCGGTAAGACGGATAAGAGTTTATTGCCGGATTAAGAGGCAGCAGGGAGCCGGACCTTCGGGAAATCCGGTTCCCTTATGGAAGAAAGTGGATTTCATGTTTCAAGCAGGATATGATAAGATAATGACAGATATATAGCATAAAAATCCCAGTTAAGGAGGATTAAGGATGAGAAGATGGAAACATATTTGTGCGTACTGCCTTGCAGCAGCGTTGACGGTCTCAGGACCGGCGGCAACAGCCTGGGCCGGCAGCCCGGAGTTTGCAAGAACCCCTGAAGAGTGGGCAAGGCTTAGGGATAATGTGATGGAATACGATGAACTGGCCGGCCTGATCCGTGAATATAACGTGACGGTTCAGAAAAACCAGCTGGATATTAATGATAAGAAAAAAGATGACCGGGTTACCAGTGACCAAAATGCCCAATATTACCGGGATGCGGCAAACGATTACAGAAACACAATTACCGGAGATGACCCGGTGTCTGATGCAAGCGGTGCGGCCAGTGCCAACCGGGCGGAAGCCATGGCAGATACCAATGTGGAGGATTTAAAGGTATATCAGCTTACCTATGACCAAGAGGAAGCCAATCTTGTGGCAACGGCCCAGTCCTCCATGGTTGCCTATTATCAGCAGAAGTATGAGCTGGAAAGTGCAAAGAGCAGCTTAGAGCTTTTAGAGGCTGTGTACCAGTCTACGCTGGTAAGGCAAAATGCAGGAATGGCAACCCAGGTGGATGTGCTGGGAGCCTTAGAAAGTGTTCAGAGCACCCAGGCTTCCATTGAGAAGCTGACATCTTCCGTTGAGGAGACCAGGCAAAAACTTTGCGTCATGCTGGGCTGGAAATACAACGACGTACCTGAGATCCTTGAAATTCCGGCTGTAAATATGGAACGCATGGCCGCCATGAGCCCCGACACAGATAAGGAATCCGCCCTTAGCAACAGCTATACCTTAAAAATTAATAAGAGAAAGCTGGAAAATGCCGTTGGGGATGTGACTAAACAGACCTTGAACCGGACGATTGCAAACAATGAGCAGAATATCGGTTCCGATTTGACAAAGCGCTACCGGGCGGTTCTGCAGGCAAAGGCAGCGTATGACCAGGCAGGAGCGGAGTTTGCTCTTGAAAGTAAAAATATGGATACTGCCCAGAGGAAATATGACCTGGGTTCTTTAAGCAAACTAGATTACCTGAAACAGAAAAATGCGTATGACACGAAGAATCTAGCCATAAAGACAGCAGAACTTACCTTGTTCCAGGCGGTTCAGAATTATGATAATGCAGTAAACGGACTGGCTTCGGCGGGAGGTTTATAAGATATGAGAAAAAAAGGCTACTTATCTGCCTGTATGGCAGTGACGCTCGCTCTTTCCACTGCCCTGCCGGTTTACGGGGCAGCAGGCCCCGGCAGTACGGGAACGGCTATTCCTGACGGAATGGCAGAGGAAACGTGGAACAGACTTTACGATCAGACCATAGAATTTGATGAGCTTTCTGATCTGGTGAGGTATTTTAACCCTGATGTTCAGAACATAGCCGATTCGGCCGGAAATGAGTTAAGCAACCAGCAGTATGTCTATGACGAAATGAGAATGTCTATCCGGGATCTCAATGACAATGCTCAAGCGATGAAAGATTCAGGAGCCACAGACAGCAAGGAGGGGATGGAGATATACGAGAACTTAAAAGACACGGCAAAGGGGCTGGATGTCAGGGCGGAGATGATGAATAAAGGAATCAAACGCATTAACGCAGGGGTCAAGAAAAATGTTGACCGCTACTCAAAAACCTTTTCTTCTGCCGCAGACCAGATCATGATAGGTTATAGCAGCGCCTTGGCCAATCGGGATGTGGTTCAAAAAGCGCTGGACGTAAGCATGGCAGGTTATGAGGCACAGTCCCTAAGTCAGAAACAGGGCATGGCAACAGAAGCAGATGTTCTGGCAGCCAATAAAGGGGTCCTGGCAGCCCAGGCGGCTCTTGAGCAGCTTGACAACACCATTGACGGCCTGAAGCGCTCCTTATGCCTGATGACCGGGTATCCGGCGGATGGGGCAGTCCAGATCGGAGAGGTCCCCCAGTTGGATCTTTCCGTTATTACCACCCTGGACCTGGCAGCGGATACAGCAAAAGCGATCGGAAATAATTACGACCTGATTGAAAACCGTCACGGAGCTTCCAACCAGACAACTACCGGTGTAAAGAACAAGGATGCCGGTATTTCAGAGGCTGAGCAAAACCTTACGGTTACCATGCAGTCCTATTATCAGGAGATCCTTCAGTCTAAATCCGCCTATGACGCCGCCTCCACCGCTTATGAAAAGGCAGTGTTGGAAAAGCAGAAGGCTGACCGTTCCTATCAGCTGGGCATGCTGAGCAAGATAAACTATTTGCAGGCCCAGATGGCATTTTCACAGGCAGAGGGAGAAAAACAGAGCGCCTATAACACCCTGTATCAGGCGTATAATACCTACCAGTGGGCGGTTAAGGGGATTGTAACGTCTTCTGAGCAGTAGGTTCCGGCTTGGATAGCAGATCAGCCAGCTTGAAACGGATATGGATCTTCGGATTTTCCCGGCTGATCATCTTATAATCAGATTCATCCATGGAGCTTTTCAGTATTGCTTTGGAAGTATCCGGCACAACCGCATAAGAAGAATCTGTAAAGCAAAGCGGAGGATAAAGGACGCACCACCAGTTGCGTCCTTTTCCTTCGCCTATTTTTACCCGGACGGCCTCATAATTGCCGCAGGGAAATACCATGTCTCCATAGGTTTTGGTGGGAAAGTAACAATTGGTCAGTTCCATATGTGCGGGATAATCATATCCCAGTTTTGTCATGTAGTGTTCTGCTTGTCTTTCCAGGCTGTCCTTGTGAGAGAGGACATATTCTTTTGTTTCCTCAAGGGATGCTTTTTCGCCAAGATCCTCATATATTGAATTGAGCAGCATGGTGCGCACTTTTAATTTCAGGGTTTGATCTTCTGAGCTGTCGCTGTTAGCCAGTACGTGAAAACGCAGGATTTCCGGGGCGATCCGTGCGGCCAGGGCTTCATCCTTTTGCCTTCCGTCTGACAGGGTAAGCAAAAATGCGATCAGAAGACAGGTGATACATAGAAATAAATCACGTCTCTGTTTCATTAGAGTTCCTCCTTTTTCTGGAATCTATTTGTAATTGTTACCATATGTGCTATAATATAAACACTGTAAATTGAGAAATTAATAAGGAGAGCAAAATGGATAGAAAAACTGCGGTTGTACTATTCGGCGGCCAGTCATCGGAGCATATTGTATCCTGTATGTCGGTGGTCAATGTTATTAACCATATTAATAGAGAGAAATACAATGTAATTTTAATTGGGATTACAGAAGAGGGCCGCTGGATTAAAGCGGATTCTGTTGAAGATATAGAAAAAGGCACATGGAAAGAAGGTTCGGTTTCTGCTGTTATCTCTCCTGATGCAACCATGGGTGGTGTTATCCTGATGGATGGGGAAAAGACAGAGGTCATCAGAGTTGATGTGGTATTCCCTGTGCTTCATGGATTGTTTGGAGAGGATGGGACCGTCCAGGGGCTGCTTGAGCTGGCGGGAATTCCATATGTGGGCTGCGGAGTACTGGCTTCTTCAATTTCCATGGATAAATTATATACAAAGATCGTTGTAGAGGATCTGGGGGTCACTCAGGCAGCTTATGTGCCGGTGATGCGCCATGACTTAAAGGACATAGAGGCAGTTGTAGGAAAGGTGGAGGAAAAGTTCTCTTACCCGGTGTTTGTAAAGCCCTCCAATGCAGGCTCTTCCAAGGGAGTTAGCCGGGCGGGCGACGGTCAGGAGCTTATGGAGGCTTTGGTGGAAGCTGGAAAACATGACCGCAAGATTCTGGTAGAAGAGATGATTGTTGGCCGGGAAATCGAATGCGCCGTATTTGGAGGCGGAAACGCGCCGGTGGAAGCTTCCGGAGTAGGGGAGATCCTTGCGGCAGCGGAATTCTATGATTTTGATGCAAAGTATTACAACTCTGACTCCAGGACGGTTGTAGACCCGGTCCTGCCGGAGGGGGCAACAGAGCGGGTAAGAGAAGCCGCTAAGGCCATTTTCCAGGCAGTAGACGGCTATGGCCTGGCAAGAGTCGACTTTTTTGTGAAAAAGGACGGCGGTGTAGTATTCAATGAAATCAATACCATGCCTGGATTTACGGCGATCAGCATGTATCCCATGCTTTGGGAAGCGGCTGGTATGAATAAGGACCGACTGGTTGACCGGCTGATGGAGCATGCAATGGACCGCGGCCGGGTATAGCAGGGCAGGAAAGAGGAAATTTAATGGCAGACAGAAATTCCCCCATTGGAATATTTGATTCCGGCGTTGGCGGGCTTACGGTTGCCCGTGAGATCATGCGGCAGATGCCGGATGAAAGAATTGTATATTTTGGAGATACGGCAAGAGTGCCCTATGGCAGTAAATCCTGCAGCACGGTGGTCCGTTTTACCAGACAGATCATACGCTTTCTTATGACCCAGGATGTGAAGGCTATCGTGATTGCCTGTAATACTGCCACCGCCTGCGCCCTTGAGGCCGTGGAAAAGGAAGTAGATATTCCCATTCTGGGTGTAATCCATGCAGGGGCAAGAACCGCCGTAGAATCTACGAAAAACGGGAAGATCGGCATCATTGGAACAGAAGGTACCATTCGGAGCGGAGTATACACCAGAGTGATGAAGGAAATGAAAGAAGATATTGAAGTGACCGGAAAGCCATGCCCTCTTTTGGTTCCTCTTGTGGAAGAAGGGCTTTTGCACGATTCTGTTACCGATGAGATCGCTTCCAGATATTTAAGTGAATTAAAGGGAAAATATATTGACACACTGGTACTTGGCTGTACCCATTATCCCCTTCTGCGTTCTACCGTGGGAAGGCTTATGGGGCCGGAGGTGACATTGGTAAACCCCGCCTATGAAACGGCCTTAGAGTTAAAACAGGTTTTGGAAGAAAATGACCTTTTATGCGTGCAGAAAAGCAGTGATCTGGAAAAGTACCATTTCTATGTCAGTGATCTGGCAGAAAAGTTCACCAGTTTTGCCGCTTCCATCCTTCCGGGACAGGTGAAAGAGACAAAGCAAATCAATATTGAGGAGTACTAAAGGAGTTTTTACTATGACAAGAGATGTTCTCATTAGCATCAGCGGGATGCAGATTGCAGAAGATGACAGCAATTCGGTTGAGATGATAACAGCCGGTGATTATTTCCTGAAAAACGGCAATCACTACATTCTGTATGACGAGATCCAGGAGGAAGCAGGGGGAGTGACCAAGAACACCATTAAAATCCACCGGTCTGGTCTGGATATCATCAAACGCGGCAGCTCCAGCGTTCATATGACATTTGAAAAGGATAAAAAAAATATGTCATGCTATGCCACGCCCTTTGGAGAACTAATGATCGGGATCAGCACAAAGGATATCCAGATTAATGAGGAAGAGGACAGCTTAAAGGTACGGGTGGCTTATTCTCTGGATATCAATTACCAGCATGTGACGGAATGCAACATTGTGCTGGATATTCATTCCAAAGCCACAGCGGATATTCGCCTTTTAAATTAAAAAAAGACATATGCCATTTGATATGGTACCTCTAAAGTAGACAGTTTAAATATAAAAACTTTTTAAATATTTTGTCTGTCTACTTGGCAGAGGTCAGTTCAATTAGCAGTATGCCTTTTAATTATTTTAAAAAATGCATTCTTTAAGAAGCGGAATTGCCCCATATTTGCCTAAGAGATAATCTTTGGAAAAGCTGGCGTCAGACCGGACCTTTATGTCTGCTAAGGTGTAGAGCCTGGATTCCTGATATTCGTTTATATCCACAAAAGCTACTTCATCACGGCGGAACTGCTGATTATTTAATATAGAGATATCATAAGTCGTGAAAAGAATCTGTATGTTTAAATTTTTATCCTGCTGAAAAGAATCAATAAAAAATTTAGTAACAGCCGGATGGAATTCGTTTGATATGTTATCTATGATCAGAACACCACCTCTTTGGGACAGATGGTAAACCTGTATAAATAGTTGAAGGTATTTCATTGTGCCCAGGGAAACCTTTGTGTAGTCCATATATTGCATCTTGTACTCGCCGGTTTCCCGGGATTTCACACGGTATCCAAGCTTAGGGATTCCCTTTTCAATAATAAATTCTTCTGCCGGGATTCCCAGCTTTCTTAGCTGCGCCAATGCATAATTAAGAGCCTCCGGGTTTTCAAGGGCTTTGTATACCCTTCCATCCATGATTAAGTGACCTGCAAGCTGGAATGGTTCAAGGAAGTCGCAGTAATAGGCAATCTGCTTCGAAAAAAAGGTTTCAAAAGGTTCCATGATTGCCGTGATTTCGGGAATATCCAGGCATGATAAAATAGAACAGAATAACCGGTCCTCGTGAGGGCGGATCCCTGCCTTCTGGCGTAAGGCCTTTTCATATTGGCGTCCAATGGTAATCTCATCGTCATTCCGTGTGAATACCACATGGTTATCCACGGCCAGATTTTCCGAGAGAATTTTCCTGTCGAGGACAGAGAAGCCGTATTCATAGACCCGCTTTTCGCTGATAAAGGAAAGCTCCATTTCCGTGGGCTGGGAATTGGCTCTCTCATCCAGGAACGGAAGGATCTTGTCCAAGGAGCTGATCTGCAGGAGCGACATAAAATGTTTTCTTGGAATGTCCTCCATTGAAAAAAGCTGCCAGAAAATAAAAGAATGAAAGCTGGTAAAAGCGAGAAAAAGATTGGTTTTACCACTGGAGTTTGCTCCATATACGGCCAGAGTCTTAATCAGTTTCTTGTTGCCTGCCATTACCAAATGGTTTGGGTGTTCCTTATAATTAACTGCCCTCATATCAATAAAAGTTTCATCCAGAAAGGAACGGAAGTTTTTAAAACGAAAAGAAATTATCATGGTTTATTATCCTCCTTTACGAGATTATACTGTAAAAGTGTGTAAAAATAAATAAGAATACAAAAAAGTTGTCTACCATGTGATAATTTCGTCAAGGAGCTGCTGTTGCTCCTGGCTGGAACGGGTGAGATAAATTCTCGTAGTCTCGATGCTTTCATGCCCCATTAAATCCGCCAAAAGAGAAATATCGTTAAAACAGGCCAAAAAGTTTTTTGCAAAACGGTGGCGGAAGGAATGAGGATAAACCGTGTCAGGATCTATCCCATAACGCCTTGCCAGATGTTTTAGCTGAAAATTAATCCCCCGTGGGGTGATCAGACGTCCATCTTTATTTAAAAAGAGGAAACCGCTTTTCTTGCCCTTGCTGTGGCACCATTCCAGTGCCTCTTCGCATAGAGAATCAGGGAAATAGATGCGGCGCAGCTTTCCGCCCTTGGAATAAAGATCCAGATAGCCCAGGTTTAAATGCTCTACCTTGATTTGAATCAGTTCACTGACCCTGGCGCCTGTTGTTGCCAGAAAGCGGACGATAAAATACCAGAAATAATTTTTCTCTTCTTTTAATTTGTTTTTAAAGAGATCATAATCTTCATTTGAAATAACGGTATCCAGAAATGTTTTTTGCTGGACTTTCACGGAAGGTAAGTGGTAAGAGGCGACTAAAATGAATTCCTCTCCATAGGTTTCCGCCAAAAAGCGGGAATAATGATTCATGGCATAGATCCGCTGGTTGATGGTTGCAGGACGGTAGCGGGTAATCAGGTAGTTCTTATAACGCTGAAGGCTTTCCGGTGTGATTTCCTTGTACATGCTGTAAAAAAGCCGGACGCTGCCTGCATAGGCTGTGATGGTATTACTTGATAAATTCTTTTTTTTCAAAAACTTCTTAAAATCAATTAACAATTCTTCATTTAACATAATATCCTACCAATTCACAATTTGATTAACGATCTGTTTTTGTTCCGTGCTGCTTCGGTGAAGATAGATCCTTGTGGTTTCGATACTCTCATGTCCTAAAATATCTGAAAGCATGGAAATGTCCCCGCAACTTTCAATAAAATTCTTTGCAAAACGGTGACGGAAAGAATGAGGATAAACCACTTTGGGATCCAAATCATATAGGACGGTAAATTTTTTTAGCTGGCCCCGGATTCCGGCAGGCGTGATCGGATCCCCATAGCGGTTTAAGAACACGTATCCGCTTACACGGTCAATCTGGCGAAGCCATTTCAGTGCATCGTCACGGAGGTTTTTGGGTATGTAGATTCTTCTTATTTTATTATCCTTGGAGTAAATATCCATATAACCGCGTTTTACGTGCTCTACTTTAATCTGGACCAGCTCGCTGACCCGGACGCCTGTGGCTGCCATAAAACGTATTACAAAATAATACAGCATGTTCCCGGAACGTATCAGACACTTTTTTAAGTATTCATAATCTGCCTGGCTGATAACGTTTTCCAGGAATGTTTTCTGCTGGACCCGTATCATCAGCATTTTGGAAGAGGACAGCTTTAAAGACTCCGTGAAGCAATTAAGTGCCCTGATTCTTAAGTTGACTGTCTGGGGCTTGTAATGTTCCATAAGATAACATTTATAAAGCATGAGATTATCATGGCTGATCACATGATATAAACCAAGAAATTGTTTTACTGCGAATAAATACACATGAATGGTATTGGAGGACATGTTGTTAAATTCCAGATAGCTTTGAAAATCATCAAGGCTTTGTTCGACGACACTTTTATTTTCTGCTTCTGAACCAGTTAAAGTATTTTCCTTTATCATATCTTTTTCACTCCTTATGTAATGATGCAAAAACAGTTTTATACAAGTATATATGTAATACGAAAAATAAGCAAGAAAATTTCGAAAAAAATGTATAAAATAACGATTAAATGCATCTAAAGTACGCGTTGCTTTCGATAATTTCCAATATTAGAAGTATAATTACCTCGTAATGCAATTAGGAATTTCGAAGAGTATTTCAAAAAGAAAAAAGGAGAGTGCATTAATTATGAGAAAGCAGACTAAATTAGTTGCTGTATTATCCACAGCAGCACTGCTGGCATTAGGCGCTTCCATGTCCTCTTTCGCAGCAACAGGCTGGCAGGAAGAAAATGGTACATGGGTGTACTATGACAAGAGCGGCGACTTAGAAACAGAGAAGTGGGAAAAATCAGGAGATAACTGGTTCTACTTAAACGAAGACGGTGAGATGGCTACTGATGTTGTCGTTGAATACAGTGACAACTACTATTATGTAGATGAGAATGGTGCCATGGTAACCAATAAGTGGGTTTCCGTTGAGAATGATGATTATGACGGTGGCGATGATGATGATGAAGAACCGATGAACCACTGGTACTATTTCGGATCTAACGGTAAAGCTTTTAAGAGTTCTACTACCGGAAACAATGCTTCTTTCAAGACAGTCAACGGGAAGAAATATGTTTTTGATGATGAAGGCAAGATGTTGTATGGCTGGATTGACGAAACCGGAGAACGGGTAACTGGTGATGACAAATGGCGCGACGGCATTTACTATTGCGGCGATGAGAACGATGGTGCTCAGAGAGTTGGCGAGTGGGCGTATTTAGATATCGTTGATAATAGCTATGATAGCGCGGTTGATCCTGGTGTTTCCAGCGATAACCTGTTTGATGATGAAGACCAGACTCGTTATTTCTATTTCAAGACCAATGGTAAGAAGATGACCGACGAAAAAGGCAAGACCATTAATGGTAAGAAGTACAGCTTTGATGCAGATGGCCGTATGAATGCTGAGTGGGTTAACTGGGAAGCTACGCCTAACGAGGCAACAGACAGCACAGCTACTTCCAGCCAGGGAAATGCTGTATATACCAGAGGATTCAGATATTATGGAAGTCCAGAGGATGGCGCCAGAGTAACCAAGGGTTGGTTCCAGGTTGTGCCTGATTCTTACCTGAACAAGGGTGATTATGATGATGACGAGAACAGCTGGTACTATTCTGATAAAGATGGTAAATTAGTTGCATCTGAAATCAAGACCATTAATGGAAAGAAATATGCATTTGATTCCTATGGCGTAATGAAAGATGGCCTGGTTGCTATTAAGTTTGTTGGAAACAGTACAACTGACATTGCAGATGTTGCAGGTGATGACGACTTAGATGATTACAACTTTGATACAGAAGATGAATTTAAGGATAATGTATCTGATCTGTATACAAAAGCAGATTACAGGCTGTACTATTTTGGCGGCGGTGATGACGGTTCTATGAAGACTGGCAAGCAGAATGTTAGCATTGACGGAGATACTTTCCAGTTCTTATTAAATAAATCCGGAAGCTCAAAGGGACAGGGTAAATTTGGCGTAGATAGTGACAAATATTACCTTGGAGGCATGCTGTTAAAGGCTGATAAGGATGACAAGTATTCTGTAGTTAAGGCCACTACAGTCGATGGAGAATATACAGAGATTAAGCTTCTGACAACAGAGAAATTCTTAGATGATGTAACTTATGAGAAAGTAAACAAACCTGGATATTCCGAGTATTATGAGATTGATGCTGCAGATAAGAAAGATGGTAATAAGACTGTAGTATACAGACTGGTTAATACCTCTGGTAATGTTCAGAAGAGCAAGAGCAAAGCAAAAGATGGCGATGATCGTTGCTACAAAGTAGAAAGCAGCAAAGTGATCACAGCTGTATTTGTAGAAGATTAATTCATTATTAAATGAAATAATTTCAGTTACTTTTCAAGGGCCGTTGTACCATTGTTGAGAAATCAACCTGGGGCAGCGGCCCCCGTTTTTATGAGGAAATCAATATAAAAATACCGCTTCCTGTCGATATTACTGTCAGGAAGCGGCATTTCCAGGTTTATAGGAATTTATTTAGCTGATATACGATTTCAGCATCCACAAAAGTTTCTGATATTCGGCCAAATAGCCATTAAATTGATCTGCGGTTGCTCCATCGTCATCGTCTTCGGCAAGCTTGACGATTTCCTTTGTATCCCGGATCCAGTATTCTACATCCGAAATCAGGCTTTTAATGGTTTCATCTGAGGAGATAGGAACGTCCTCCAGCTCTTTTACGGAAGAGAGTGCCAGTGCCTTCTTTAAGCTGGCTACTGGGGAACCACCCAAAGCCAGCAGCCGCTCCGCAACATCATCCATGATCTGGGCGGTCTGGTCATACAGCTCTTCCAGCTTTGCGTGGAGTGTGAAGAAGCTGCGGCCTTTCACATACCAGTGAAGGTTATGAAGTTTCATATACATGACCTGCTGATTGGCCAGATACTCATTAAGTTTATCAAATAAATTCTTGCTCATTACAATCCTCCTTTTCTTAGCTGTTCATAATGTTTTCATAGTTGGTAGCAACAGCTTTCCAATCAATTACATTGAAAAATGCTTTAATATAGTCAGCTCTGAGATTCTTATATTTTAAGTAGTAGGCGTGTTCCCAAACGTCAATGCCCAGAATTGGGACAAAGCCTCCGCCTTCCATAAGGGGGTTGTCTTGATTGGCACTGGCGGAAAGGACCAGCCTGCCCTCCCGGTTTGCCGACAGCCAGCCCCAGCCGGAGCCAAACTGACCGGCAGCCAGGCCGCTTAACTGATTCTGAAAGTCGGAAAAACTTCCGAAAGCTTTTTCCAAGGCATCTTTTAAGGGACCCACAGGCTCTCCGCCGCCATCAGGGCTCATAGTGGAAAAATAGAGGTTGTGATTGTAGAAGCCGCCTCCATTGTTGCGGATGGCCTTCCTGAGCGCTTCGTCGGAGATGCTGTCCAGAGAAGAGAGCAGGGAGGTGATTTCTTTATCTGCAACACCCGCCTTCTGAGCAGCGTCATTTAAGTTTTTGGTGTAAGCTGCATGATGCTTGGAATAATGAGTCTCCATTGTGAGAGCATCGATATGGGGTTCTAAAGCGTCATATGCGTAAGGTAATTGTATTTGATTAAACATAGTAGTTCTCCTTTCGTTTCTAATTTTTATTTTATATGGAATTGGTTATCTTATAAAGGGGTTAGTTATAACTAACTACCTTGTGGCTTAATTGTATATCATATATACGGTTTTGTCAATCGGTTTTTTAAAATTTAATTGAAAACAACCATGATGGTGATATTTGTCAAAAATATGTTCTAAGAATGAGATTAATGTGAGATTCAAGTCGAATTAAAAGAAAATTGCAATTTATATTTTTAAATCATTGACAGGATAGTGTTGAAAGATATTTTCAAATAAGAATAATGATATATATGTTTTTTAATGTCGAAAAGCGTTGGGCGTTTCTTCTTATTATATATAAAAGCAGAGCCAGTATTTTTCATGAGCCCGTTTTCTGCAAAGAAACGACAAAATAATATCTTATAACCCAAGAATCCATTTTTAATAACAAAAAATGCCGGAGTACGATTTCAATCGCGCTCCGGCATTCTGCACAGATCCTCTTATGATACAGATCATTTTCTAAAAATCGGGTATTGATGTATTCGTAAATACAGAAACCAGATATCTTACTTTCTGCCCTTTTTAAACCTGTCCAGGAATTTTTTCTTTTTCGGCGCCGGAGGAACTGCTTTGCCCCTAAGGCTCTTGATCTCGGTTATGTAGATGCCGCTTACCACAACCTTAGCTTCTGTTTTGACCGGAAGCACTTCGAATACCTTGGCGTCAGCGATCAGTGTCATAACCTTTGGGCCAACCTTTGCCTTTACAATGGGCAGCTTTGTGCGGCGCATATACCAGGGGGTTTGTTCGTACACGATCTTAGGAAGCCCTGCATCCTTTAGCTTCATTTTCTTTTTATCGATTACCAGCATGGATACGGCCTGTGCCGCAGCTTCCAATGCCTGCTGCTGTTCCACCTGACGCTTTTCCAGCTTTCTTCCAAGAAAATAAAGGACTGCCAGAGCCACGGCTGCGATGAAAAGAATCACTAATAATACGTTTAAAAATGTGCTCACCGGGAATACCTCCAATAGTTCATTTTGTAAAATTGGGCCTATCTGCAATAGTATAACACATTTTCTTGGAAAATACAAGCAAAAAATGCTTGACACCTTGACAGTCTCATGATATTATGGAATGTGCACTATTGTGGATTTGTGTGCCTTAAAGGCATATTTATGCCCAAAAACAGAAACAAATAGAAAGAAAACAGGGGTGAAACGTCAATGGAGAAAAGCAGAATGCGTCCGGTCCCAGCCGGTAAGAGCCTGAGAATGAGCTTCTCAAGACAAAAAGAAGTGCTTGAGATGCCAAACCTGATTGAGATTCAAAAGAATTCCTATCAGTGGTTCCTTGATGAAGGGTTAAAGGAAGTCTTTGAAGACATCTCTCCGATTGCAGACTTTGCAGGACACTTAAGTCTTGATTTTGTCAATTTTACTTTATGTAAAGACGACATCAAGTACACAATAGAAGAATGCAAGGAAAGAGATGCAACTTATGCGGCTCCTTTAAAGGTAAAGGTAAGGCTCTGCAATAAAGATAAAGATGAGATTAATGAACATGAGATCTTCATGGGTGATCTTCCGCTTATGACAGATACCGGTTCCTTTGTGATCAACGGTGCCGAGCGAGTTATTGTTAGCCAGTTGGTACGTTCCCCAGGTATATATTATGGCATCGAACATGACAAGGTAGGGAAGGAGCTTTATGCCTGTACGGTAATCCCGAACAGGGGTGCATGGCTGGAGTATGAAACGGACTCCAATGACATCTTCTACGTGCGTGTAGACAGAACCAGAAAGGTTCCGGTAACCGTGCTGATTCGTGCCCTGGGCTTTGGCACCAACGCTGAGATTATTGAACTGTTCGGTGAAGAACCAAAATTATTGGCCAGCTTTGGTAAGGATACGTCCGACAATTACCAGGATGGCTTATTGGAGTTATATAAGAAGATCCGCCCAGGTGAACCTTTATCTGTTGATAGTGCTGAAAGTTTGTTAAATAGTATGTTTTTTGACCCCAGAAGATACGATCTTGCAAAGGTCGGAAGATATAAATTCAATAAAAAGCTTCATTTTAAAAACCGCATTGCAGGCCATGTACTTGCTGAGGATGTGGTAGATACCACAACCGGAGAGATTCTGGCAGAGTCCGGGACCACAGTAGACAAGCAGCTTGCAATCGATATTCAGAACGCGGCTGTTCCTTTTGTCTGGCTGGAAGGAGTGGAGCATAAGCAGAAGGTCCTTTCCAACTTAATGGTTGATCTGACTTCTTTTGTTAACTTTGATCCAAAGGAAGCGGGTATTACAGAGTTAGTATTCTATCCTGCCCTTGAAAAAATTCTGGCAGAAGCTGGCAGCGAGGATGAAGAGACCCTTAAGAAAGCCCTTCACAGAAATATAAACGAACTGATTCCAAAACATATTACAAAGGAAGATATTTTGGCTTCCATCAATTACAACATGCACCTGGAAGAAGAAGTGGGAGCGGCTGACGATATCGATCATTTGGGAAATCGTAGAATCCGTGCTGTTGGCGAGCTTTTGCAGAACCAGTACCGCATCGGTCTTTCCAGAATGGAGCGTGTGGTCAGGGAACGTATGACAACACAGGATATGGATGGCATCACCCCCCAATCCCTGATCAATATCAAGCCAGTCACCGCAGCAGTAAAGGAGTTCTTTGGAAGCTCTCAGCTGTCACAGTTCATGGATCAGAACAACCCGCTGGCAGAGCTGACCCATAAGAGGCGTTTATCTGCATTGGGACCTGGAGGTCTTTCCAGAGACCGTGCCGGATTTGAGGTCCGAGACGTTCACTATACCCATTATGGACGTATGTGCCCAATTGAGACGCCGGAAGGTCCTAACATCGGTCTGATCAACTCTCTTGCTACTTATGCAAGGGTAAACCAGTACGGATTTGTAGAGGCTCCTTACCGTTTGGTGGATAAAACCAATGTCCAGAATCCGGTGGTTACCGATGAAGTCATTTACCTGACTGCTGACGAAGAGGATAATTTCGTAGTCGCACAGGCGAATGAACCTTTGGATGATGACGGTCATTTCGTTCATAAGAATATTTCCGGACGTTTCCGTGAAGAAACTTCCGAATTCCAGAGGAAAAATATTGACCTCATGGACGTTTCTCCAAAGATGGTATTTTCCGTTGCAACTGCCATGATTCCCTTCCTTGAAAACGACGATGCCAACCGTGCCCTCATGGGATCCAACATGCAGCGTCAGGCCGTGCCTCTGCTGACAACAGAGACCCCTGTAGTAGGAACCGGTATGGAATCTAAGGCAGCGGTAGACTCCGGTGTTTGTGTTGTTGCCAGAAATGCCGGCGTTGTAGAACGTTCCGCATCCAATGAAATCATCGTAAAGAGAGATTCAGACGGAGGAAAAGATGTTTACCGCCTGACTAAATTTAAAAGAAGCAACCAGTCTAACTGTTACAACCAGAAGCCAATCGTATATAAGAACAGCCATGTGGAAAAGGGTGAAGTTATTGCAGACGGCCCGTCCACTCAGAACGGCGAGATTGCTCTCGGTAAGAATCCTCTGATCGGATTCATGACCTGGGAGGGTTACAACTACGAGGATGCGGTTCTCTTAAGCGAGAAGCTGGTGCAGGAGGATGTTTATACCTCTGTTCATATTGAGGAATATGAGGCGGAAGCCCGTGACACCAAGTTAGGGCCGGAAGAGATCACGAGGGATGTTCCCGGCGTTGGCGAGGATGCCTTAAAGGATCTTGATGAAAGAGGAATCATAAGAATCGGTGCGGAAGTCCGTGCTGGTGATATTCTGGTTGGGAAGGTTACTCCTAAGGGAGAGACCGAGCTGACCGCAGAGGAGCGGCTGCTGCGTGCCATCTTCGGCGAGAAGGCAAGAGAAGTCCGCGATACCTCCTTAAAAGTTCCTCACGGCGCTTATGGTATTATCGTGGATGCTAAAGTATTTACAAGAGAAAACGGCGATGAGCTTTCCCCAGGCGTGAATCAGACCGTCCGCATTTACATTGCCCAGAAGAGAAAAATCTCTGTAGGTGATAAGATGGCCGGCCGTCACGGAAACAAGGGTGTTGTTTCCCGCGTGCTTCCTGTAGAAGATATGCCGTTCCTCCCCAATGGACGTCCGCTTGATATCGTTTTAAACCCTCTGGGCGTGCCGTCCCGTATGAACATCGGGCAGGTGCTTGAAATCCACTTAAGCCTTGCAGCAAGGGCTCTTGGATTTAACGTATCCACCCCGGTATTTGACGGCGCAAACGAAATCGACATTATGGATACCCTGGATGTAGCCAACGACTATGTAAACACAGATTGGGAAGATTTCCAGGAGAAATATAATGAAACCTTAAAGCCTGAAGTTATCGAGTATCTGGGCGATCACCTGGAGCACAAGGAGCTGTGGAAGGGTGTTCCCGTCAACCGTGACGGTAAAGTACGCCTTCGCGACGGACGTACCGGCGAGTATTTTGACAGCCCGGTTACCATCGGCCACATGCATTATCTGAAGCTGCACCATCTGGTTGACGATAAGATCCATGCCCGTTCCACAGGACCATATTCTCTGGTTACCCAGCAGCCACTCGGCGGTAAAGCCCAGTTCGGCGGCCAGCGTTTCGGAGAGATGGAGGTTTGGGCTCTGGAGGCATATGGCGCTTCCTATACGCTGCAGGAAATCATGACCGTGAAATCCGATGACGTGGTAGGACGTGTGAAGACCTACGAGGCTATTATCAAAGGCGATAATATTCCTGAGCCAGGAATTCCGGAATCCTTCAAGGTATTGTTAAAAGAGCTTCAGTCTCTGGCACTGGATGTAAGAGTGCTGCGTGACGACAATACGGAGGTTCAGATTGCGGAAAGCACCGAATATGAAGAAACTGATTTAAGATCCATCATCGAGGGCGACAGACATTACCGGGAAGAAGAGTCCTTTAGCAACCACGGTTACCAGAAGCAGGAATTCAAGGATGCAGAGCTGGTAAGTGTGGAAGAAGAGGAAATAGAGGAAATAGAGGAAATAGAGGAATTAGAGGAAGCAGAAGCAGACGGTATCGACGATTCTTTTGAGGAGTTCGATGACGCAGAATTTGAAGATTCAGACGAAGAATAATAGAAGGGAGAACCGCTTATGCCTGAAAACAATGAAACTTACCACCCAATGACATTTGATGCCATAAAGATCGGTTTGGCATCTCCGGAGAAGATTCTGGAATGGTCCCATGGTGAGGTGAAAAAGCCTGAGACAATCAACTACAGAACCTTAAAGCCGGAAAAAGACGGTTTGTTCTGTGAACGGATCTTTGGACCTAGCAAGGACTGGGAATGCCATTGTGGTAAATATAAGAAAATCCGGTACAAAGGCGTTATCTGTGACCGATGCGGCGTTGAAGTAACCAAGGCCAGTGTCCGCAGAGAGCGTATGGGTCATATACAGCTTGCGGCTCCTGTTTCCCATATCTGGTATTTTAAGGGGATCCCCAGCCGCATGGGTCTGATCCTGGACATTTCTCCAAGAACCCTGGAAAAGGTGCTGTATTTTGCATCTTATGTGGTGCTTGATGCCGGCAATACGGGACTGCAGTATAAGCAGGTTTTATCAGAAAAGGAATTCCGGGAAGAAGTTGAGAAATACGGCTACGGCTCATTCCGTGTAGGAATGGGAGCAGAAGCCATTCTGGAACTTTTACATTCCATTGACCTTGAAAAGGACTCTGAGGAGTTAAAGAAAGGGTTAAAGGAAGCTACCGGACAGAAACGTGCCAGAATTATCAAGAGGCTGGAAGTTGTAGAGGCATTCCGCAATTCCGGCAACTTACCGGAGTGGATGATCATGACGGTGGTTCCGGTAATTCCGCCGGATATCCGTCCCATGGTACAGCTTGACGGCGGCCGTTTTGCAACTTCCGACTTAAATGATTTATACAGAAGGATCATAAACCGTAACAACCGTCTGGCCCGTCTCTTGGAGCTGGGAGCTCCGGACATCATTGTCCGCAACGAAAAGCGTATGCTTCAGGAAGCGGTGGACGCCCTCATTGATAACGGCAGACGGGGAAGGCCGGTAACCGGACCAGGAAACCGTGCCTTAAAGTCCCTTTCCGATATGCTTAAGGGAAAACAGGGCCGTTTCCGTCAGAACCTTTTAGGAAAGCGTGTGGACTATTCCGGCCGTTCCGTTATCGTAGTCGGACCGGAACTTAAGATTTACCAGTGCGGTCTGCCAAAAGAAATGGCTATCGAGCTGTTTAAACCTTTTGTTATGAAAGAGCTTGTTTCCAACGGAACCGCTCACAATATAAAGAATGCAAAAAAGATGGTGGAGCGTCTACAGACAGAAGTTTGGGATGTGCTGGAAGATGTAATCAAGGAACATCCGGTTATGTTAAACCGTGCGCCTACCCTTCACAGACTTGGTATCCAGGCATTTGAGCCAATTCTGGTAGAAGGTAAAGCCATTAAGCTTCACCCTCTGGTTTGTACTGCGTTCAACGCCGACTTTGATGGAGACCAGATGGCGGTCCATCTGCCTCTTTCCGTGGAAGCCCAGGCAGAATGCCGTTTCCTTCTGCTATCACCCAACAACTTATTAAAGCCGTCAGACGGCGGCCCTGTGGCAGTTCCTTCTCAGGATATGGTTCTGGGAATTTACTACCTTACTCAGGAAAGGCCGGGAGCCAAGGGCGAAGGAATGGTATTTAAGAGCGTGAATGAAGCAATTCTCGCTTATGAAAACCAGGCAGTTACCCTTCATTCCAGAATTAAGGCCAGAGTGAGCAAAAAAATGGCAGACGGAACCGTAAAAACCGGTTCTGTGGAATCAACCGTAGGCCGTTTCATCTTCAATGAGATCGTTCCTCAGGACCTTGGCTTTGTTGACCGGTCTATTCCAGGCAACGAGCTTCTGATGGAAGTTGATTTCCATGTAGGAAAGAAGCAGTTAAAGCAGATTCTTGAAAAGGTCATTAACGTCCATGGTGCAGTTCAGACTGCGGAAACCTTAGATGACATCAAGGCCATTGGTTATAAGTACTCTACCAAAGCCGCTATGACCGTATCCATTTCCGACATGACAGTGCCGGAGAGCAAACCGAAGCTGATTGCTGACGCACAGGCAACGGTTGACCAGATTGCAAAGAACTTCCGCCGCGGACTTATTACGGAGGAAGAGCGCTATAAAGAAGTAATTGACACATGGAAAGTCACTGATGACCAGTTGACCCATGACCTGCTGACCGGACTTGATAAGTATAACAACATCTATATGATGGCCGATTCCGGAGCCCGTGGTTCTGATAAGCAGATCAAACAGCTGGCAGGTATGCGTGGACTTATGGCCGATACCACAGGCCACACCATTGAACTTCCTATCAAGTCCAACTTCCGTGAAGGTCTTGACGTACTGGAGTACTTTATCTCCGCTCACGGTGCACGTAAAGGACTTTCCGATACGGCTCTCCGTACCGCTGACTCCGGTTATCTGACCAGACGTCTGGTAGACGTTTCCCAGGATATGATTATCCGTGAGATCGACTGCTGCGAAGGCAAAGATAATCCGTTTATGGAAATCAAGGCATTTACGGATGGTGAGGAAACCATTGAGAGCCTGCAGGAGCGTCTCACAGGACGGTTCATTGCGGAAACCATAACAGATCCGGATACCGGAGAAGTGATTGTGAAAGCGAACCACATGTGTACGCCTAAGCGTGCGGTAATGGTTATGAACGTGTTAAAGAAGCTTGGCCGTGATTCCGTGAAGATCCGTACTGTTTTGACCTGTAAATCCCATATGGGTGTTTGTGCAAAATGTTACGGTGCCAACATGGCTACCGGACAGCCGGTTCAGGTAGGCGAAGCAGTCGGCATCATCGCTGCCCAGTCCATCGGTGAGCCAGGTACCCAGCTTACCATGCGTACGTTCCATACCGGCGGTGTTGCCGGTGGCGATATCACACAGGGTCTTCCACGTGTTGAGGAGCTTTTTGAGGCTCGTAAGCCTAAGGGCCTTGCAATCATCGCAGAGTTCGGCGGCGTAGTGGCCATTAAGGACACTAAGAAAAAGCGGGAGATCATTGTGACGGAGAACGAAACAGGCAACTCCAAGACCTATTTGATCCCTTACGGATCCAGAATCAAGGTTCAGGATGGCCAGGTGCTCGAGGCCGGTGATGAGCTGACGGAAGGTAGTGTGAACCCACACGATATCTTAAAGATCAAGGGCGTTCGTGCGGTCCAGGATTACATGATCCAGGAAGTACAGCGTGTATACCGCTTGCAGGGTGTAGAAATCAATGACAAGCATGTTGAGATGATCGTAAGACAGATGCTTAAGAAGATCAAGATCGAGGAGAGCGGAGACAGTGATGTGCTTCCGGGAACCTCCATGGATGTTCTGGATTACAATGACTTAAATGAAGCCCTTCTTGCAGAAGGAAAGAACCCGGCAGATGGAAAACAGGTTATGCTTGGTATTACAAAAGCATCTCTGGCTACTGATTCCTTCTTATCCGCTGCCTCCTTCCAGGAGACCACAAAGGTTCTGACCGAAGCTGCCATTAACGGCAAGGTGGACCACTTAATTGGTCTGAAGGAGAACGTAATCATCGGTAAGCCGATTCCGGCAGGTACCGGTATGAAGCGTTACCGTACCATCAGACTGAATACAGATTCTGCTTTCGAGGAAAAGGATGAGATCAAGTTGTCAGAGGATGAGGATGAGATCCTGCTGACAGAAGATGGATTTAATGAGGCGGAAGAGGTTCTGGATATTGACGAGAATATAATAGAAGAATAAGCAATGAGATAGCCCTTGGCAGGATTAGACTGCCAGGGGCTTTTTTAATGGCAATAATTTATGGTATTTGCATAAGAAAACAAAATTTTTCTTTATTTCCCCATGCTATAATTATAAAAAAGAGGAGGTAAAGAAAATGAAAAGTGTTGAACAGAAAGTATTTCCATATCTTTTGCTGGCGCCGACTCTGGTAATTTTCGGGCTGTTTCTGTTCTTTCCCGCTATCAATGGAATGTGGATTTCCCTGACAAAATGGGATGGAGTGAATCCTCAGAAATTTATAGGAATTCAAAACTATGTTAAGCTTTTGTCAGACCGGAGCTTCTGGGGATCCTTTTTCCGGACCATATTTTTTACCGCAGTTTCAGTTCCCTTTGTTTATGTATCTTCTCTGGGACTGGCTGTGCTTTTGACCGGAAATATTAAGGGAAGTGATTTTTTTCGGGCAGTGTTTTACTGGCCGACCATGATTTCCAGTATTATCGTAGGATTAACCTGGAGATTTCTGCTGGGCGAGGATTTTGGGGTCATCAATTATCTGCTGACTTCATGGGGCAAGGTTCCGGTCAAGTGGCTGACCGATCAGAATAATGCCATGGGAGTTGTGATATTTGTCACGGCCTGGAGCATGTCCGGTTACTATATGGTCATGTTCGTTTCCGGCATTAAGTCTATCTCTGAGACTTATTATGAAGCTTCCAGAATCGATGGCGCAGGGGCATGGCATCAGTTCCGCTATATTACCCTGCCCCTTTTAAAGCCTACCAGCCTGCTGGTCATTGTTCTCTCCACGGTCACCATTATTAAAACCTATCCTCTTGTATATGCCCTGACACAGGGAGGTCCGGCAGGAGCTACAAAATTCATGGTTCAGGCCATTCAGGAGACAGGTTTTGAAAAGAACCAGATGGGGTATGCCAGTGCTATGACCATGATCTTGTTTCTCCTTTTAGCTATGTTTACTGTTTTGCAATTTAAGATTAACAAGGGAGGAGAACAGGATGCAGACTGATATGAAAAAAAGATTTTCGGCAGGGATCACATGGGTGCTTTTACTGCTTCTCACCTTCCTGTTTTTGATGCCCGTTGTCTGGGTCATCTGCTCTTCCTTTAAAAGCACGGGAGAGCTGTTTGCCTGGCCGCCCAGCTTATTTGGAAAGAGCCCCTCTCTTGGCAACTACCGGAGGGCTATGGCAGAAGGTCGTTTTGGTATTTACTTTTTTAACACCGTGTTTGCCAGCGTGATTGCCACATGTCTGACTATTGTGGTAAATGTAATGTCCGGCTATGCCTTTGCCAAGTATCACTTTAAGGGGGAAAAGCTGCTTTTCGGCATCGTTCTGGCAACCCTGATGGTGCCCTTAGAGGTCATCATGATTCCGATTTTCAAGGTGATCGTAGCTGTTAATCTTTATAACAGCTTATGGGGTCTGATCATTCCGGCGGTGGCGTCGCCCACGGCAGTTTTTCTGGTAAGACAGTATTATGTGGGTATTCCTGACGCCTATATGGAGGCCGCAAGGATCGACGGTGCTTCTGAGCTGAATATATTGATGAGGGTCATGCTTCCTCTTGCAAAACCAGTCATTTCCGTGCTCTGTATTTTTTCTTTTATGTGGAGATGGAATGATTATCTCTGGCCTAAACTGGTTATTAACAGCAAGGAGCGTTACACCATTCAGCTGGCACTGGCAAATTATTCGGGAGAATATTCCGTGGATTGGAACAGCTTACTTGCCATGTCGGTGGTTTCCATGATACCGGTTATTATTGTTTTTATTACATTGCAGAAATACATCATCGGCGGCATGACGGCCGGCGGAGTAAAAGAATGATTGGAGAGGAAGAGAAGACATGAAATATCTGGAATATCCGCTATTTGCGGAAGGGTTTGTAAACCGTTTTTTAGTCACAGGAGTGTACACCCAGATCCAGCAGTTTACGAAAACTACCTTAAGCGGACGGGTAAACGAATGGTTAAAGAAAGGGTTTGCCATTCACGAAAATCCCTGCAGGAAGGAATTTGCGGCAAAAAGAAAAGAAGAACTGCCGCCCTGTCCTGATTTTTGCGGAATCAAGCATGGTGATGAAATCACCGTATTTGACCAGACAAGCCCTGTGAAGATGTATTTTCCATTTGGCAACACCGGGGTGGATGCTTCCGGATTTTATTACCAGCCTACTTATCTGCGGTTGTATGGTTATGTGGAGCTTTGTGCAGAAAAAGAGGAAACCGTGGATTTTGAACTGGAGACATGCGGAGGGCTCACTTTGTGGGTCAATGACCGACTGGTTACAGATTTTACTCCGTTTACGCGGAACCTGGTGAAGAAGACTGTGGTGTCCGTACCGCTTTTGCAGGGGCATAATAAGGTGATTGTCTGCCTGGATGATCTGGCTGAGAGGGATACGGATTATTACTTCCGCATAAAACGGCTGGGAGATGCAACCTTAAAGCTTATGCTTCCTGTCGGCGAAGAGACAGAGGAAACAGTGCTTGCCGGAATGGAACGTATGCTGAATGGAATGAGCTTTGACAAGGAAGCTTATATCAGCGAGCCCTTAAAAATGAATCTGAACAATCCCTTTGATATCCCTTTGGAGCTTGATGTCATCATAGCTCCAGGTGAATTTGTTGAAAAGATGCAGGAAGCCTGGAAAATGATAAAAACAAAGCATTACACCATGGAACCAGAACAAAAGGGCCTTTACTTATTCGAGACGGATGAGATGCCGCCGGGATATTATTATTTTACGGTCTCCCTGGACTATAAGGGAATTTCCTTGAAGAGAAAGATCGGAAACCAGCTGGTTAGGAAGGAATTTCTCACATATCACGAGTCTGATGTAATGGTCAGGAAACGCCATGCCTTAGAAACCATAATCCGGTTTGCTCCGGAAAACACTTATAAGGCGGCAGCACTGTTCCAGGCCGGAAGGGAATACCAGAGGGCGGAACGCATTCTTCTGGAAGAACTGGAAGGAGTCAGAAACAGGAAAGACTGCTCGGATTTTCATTTTATCATCATGCTTTATATTTACGGCACTTATTATGACGGGATATCTGAAACCTTAAAAGCTGCCCTGGAAGATGCTATGGTAAATTACCGGTACTGGATCGATGAGCCGGGAGATGACGTGATGTGGTTTTTCAGTGAAAACCATGCCCTACTGTTCCATTGCTGTCAGTATCTGGCCGGTTCCTATCTGCCGGACTACGTCTTCACAAACAGCGGCAGGACCGGAGCAGAAGCAAAGGAAAGAGGAGAAGAACTGCTTCATCAGTGGTTTGATGAATTCTTCCGGGAGTTCATAACGGAATGGAACTCCAATGCCTACATACCTGTGGATGTATTGGGAATCGGCACTCTTTATAACCTGACGGACCGGGAAAGCTCCCTTCATAAAAAGGCAAAGAAAGCTCTTGATATGATTTTCCGTTCCATTGCCTTAAATGCCCATAAGGGTGCTGTTATGACCAGCTTTGGACGGACCTATGAGAAAGAAATGAAGGGAAATTATAATGCCGGAACCACTTCTCTTTTGTATATTGCATACAATGCCGGTTATTTAAACAGGGCCTGTATAGGTTACATCTCGTTGGTTCTGGGGGATTATGAAGCTCCAAAAGAGTATAAGGATTATGCGGTAATGGAAAAAGGCCAGGAAATGATATTTGAAAATACCCAGGGATTTGAAGGCCATGTGAACCTTTATCTGTATAAGGACAGTTACGGGCTTTTATCCACTGCTGTAGGGTTTAAGCCTTTCCAAAAGGGGTATCAGGAACATATCATGCAGGCAGTGATCGACGAAGTAGCCCAGGCTTTTATCAATCACCCGGGAGAATCCTTTCCTTATGGAAGCGGAAGGCCTAATTTCTGGGCAGGCAATGGGGTGCTTCCTCTGGGAGTGCAGTATGGAGACACGGGGATTTTAAGATACCATATCCACGAGGAAGAAAGAATTGATTATACCCATGCCTATATCCCTATCAGCGCATTTTCCCGCTATAAGGGGGAAGGCGGCGTGCTTGTGCTGGAAAAAGACGGGGCATATCTGGCTGTAAAAGCTTTCAATGGCCTGAACATACAGGAAGAGGGCCCGAACCGGTTCCGTGAGTTCATCAGCAGGGGCAGGGATAATGTATGGGTGATGAGAGTGGGCAGCATGGAGGAGTACGGAAGTCTTGACGGAGTTTTTGAGGCCTTCCAGAAAATAGAGATTGCTATGGAGGGTAAAGAAACCAGAGTAGTCGATGACAGAGGAGATTGTTATCTGGTAGATGAAGAATCTCTTTTAAGGGTAAATGGAAAAGCGGTATATGATTATCCCCTGGGAGTGGAAGGAAAAATAACATTAAGGGAGAAGAAAAGACGTGATTGACAAACAGGCGGTTGATGAAAAATTGAATCTTGTATCCGGAAGGATGATGGTACTTAAGAACAATGGGATGAAAGAGAAATATCCCATCAGCCTCATTGACATCAATTGCTGGGAGTGGCCACAGGGTGTAGGGCTTTTCGGACTTTATAAATATTATGAAGTCAGTGGAAGGGAAGAGATACTGGATTTCCTGGTAGACTGGTATGATAAGAGGTTGGAAGAAGGAATCCTGGAACGGAATGTGAATACCACATCTCCCATGCTGACCCTTACTTATCTTTATGAGAAAACAGGGAATCACAAGTACCTGGCTTTCATTCAGGACTGGGCGGACTGGATCATGAAGGATAAAATGCTGATCAGGACAGGTGACGGTTGTTTTCAGCATATGATCACAGGTGATCCCAACGAGGATGAAATTTTAATAGATACCCTTTTTATGACGGTGCTGTTTTTAGCGCGGGCAGGTAAATTGCTAAAACGCCGGGATTACATGGAAGAGGCCGGCTATCAGATATTAAGCCATATCAAATATCTTCTGAATAAGAAGGAGGGGCTCTTTTATCATGGCTTTAATTTTAAGCGAAGAGATAACTACGGAGGCATTTTATGGGGAAGAGGGAACTGTTGGTATACCATTGTCATTATGGAGCTCATTGGCGAGATAGAGCTTGATGGAGGGTTAAAACGCTATTTCCTCAATGTATATGAGAATCAGGTCAAGGCACTGAAAAGGTATGCAGATCCGGAAAAGGGATTGTGGCATACGGTCATTAACGATGCTTCCTCCTATATCGAATTATCCGCAAGCGCCGCCTTTCTTTACGGTATCATGAAGGGCGTCCGGCTGGGGATATTAAACAGGGAAGAATTTGGAGAACTGATTGAAAAAGCCATGGAAAGCCTTATGGATTATATTGAAGAGGATGGGACAGTATCAAACGTATCCTATGGCACCCCTATTGGAATGGATGAAGACTTTTATAAAACAATTCCACGCTGTCCCATGACTTATGGTCAGGCTCTTATGATCCTGGTGCTTCAGGAGGCGCTGCAGCCGTATTGGAGCTAGCAGTTCCACTCGCCTGACGGCTCACCGAACGGCCATTTTTCTAAGTCCGGCCGGGCTGCGCCAGACTTCACTAAGAATAACATGCCATAGAAAGGATTGGTTGCGAAAATGAAAGAAAGGGTATTCTTTGAAGAATTTGAATCATTGTACTATTTTCATGGAAGTTCCGAAAACTGGGCCATGAAGGGCTTCCATTTTCACAACCAGTATGAAATCATCCTGTTCCTTACGGACGGGGCATTGATGGAAATCGGAAACCGTGCTTATCACGTAAAAGCCGGGGATTTGTTTTTTATTAACAATAAGGAATATCACAGGACCAGCGGGGCGGAAGGAAAGGCCCACAACCGTTATGTCCTTATGTTTGAGCCGGAACTTCTTGTGCATATGGGAGCAGCATTTCACTACGATTTTTCCATGTTTTTTGAGAACCGGCCGGAACAGTTTATCCACAGGCTCCACCTTTCCGGGGAAAAGCTTGAGAAGGTAGAAAAATCGTTTGGGAAAATTGAAAGGAATATAAATTCCGACCATAAAAACAGTGCCGAGTCCACGGTCCGTCTTAAAATTGCTATTCTGGAAGCCATAACCGCCATTAATGAAATGTACCGGTTTTTTATGGAAGAAGAGAAAAACAAAAGCATCAGGGGCTGGGGAGAGGAGAAACAGAAGCAGGAGTTTAAGGACCCTATTTTATATAGGGAAAGGGTTGAACAGCTGAAAAAGTACATTGCAACTCATGTGGAGGAGAGGCTGGATCTTGATGAAATCTCCCGGGAATTTTATATAAGCCGTTATTATCTGAGCCATTATTTTAAAAAGGAAACAGGCTTTACACTCATGCAGTATGTGTCGAATCAGAAGATCATCGCAGCAAAAGCCCTGTTAAAGGAAGGAAATTCGGTGACGGATGTGGCCTTGAAGCTTTCCTACAACAGTGACAGCCATTTTATTGAGGTTTTTAAAAAGCTGACCGGGATTACGCCGAAAAAATATGCGCAGTCCAGAAAAAGCAACCATGAATGATTTCCTGTTCTTAATACGCAGCTTTTATACAGGTTCAGCCGATGGAATGGGAATATCAATTATATGCCCGAAAACCGGGCGAAAAAATGAAAAGGAGAGGTTATTTATGAAGAAAGCGGTATCATTGGTATTAGCAGGGGTATTGGCGCTTGGTGCACTCACCGGCTGTTCCGGAGGGGGAAAAAAGGCGGACAGTGAAGTGAAAACTCTGGATGTAGTATGGTTCAGTGACGGAAAGGAGGGGGAATCCTTCCTGAAGCTGGCAGATCAGTATATGTCGGAGCATCCCGACATCAAAATTGAACTGATCGAGGTTCCCTATGCGGATTTGGAGAGTAAAATTAAAAATATGCTCAACGGCAAAGAGGCTCCGGCACTGGCCAGGCTTACTAATTTAGGTCCGTTCCAGAATCAGCTGGTGGATTTAGGACAGTATGTTTCGGATAAGAACGCCTTTGTAAACAGCTTTGGCGAAGGGCTGAAATTTGTTTTTGATGATAAGGTTCTGGCTGCTCCCATGGATGTGACATCCAATGGTTTGATCTACAACAAGACGGCTTTTGAGAAGGCCGGTGTGTTAGTTCCCCAGTCAGAGGAAGAGGTATGGACGTGGGAAGAATGGAAGGACGCCATGAAAACAGTTATGGAGAAAAGTGACTGCAAATACGGCCTTGTATATGACAAATCCCCCCAGCGATTCAGCACACTTCTTTACGAGGCAGGGGGAAGCCTGTTAAATAAGGATTTAAATGCTTCCAATTTCAATACACCAGAAACCAGAAGCGCGGTGAGCTTCTTTAAGGAACTTCATGACGAAGAAATCATTCCGTCATCGGTATGGCTTGGTTCTGAAAATCCAAATAATTTATTCCGGACCGGTCAGGTTGCCATGCATTTTGCCGGCAGCTGGATGATTTCAAACTACAAAGACCAGATCACTGATTTTGAATGGGGTGTAACTTATCTTCCAAAGGAAGTAAGACGCTCCTCCGTGCCGGGAGGAAAGTATCTGGCTGCATTCCAGAACACGGGAGTAGAAAAAGAGGCTGCCCAGTTCATTGAATGGATTTCAAAGGCAGAGAATAATGCCAGGTATTGCAAGGAAAACAGCTACCTATCCCAGGTAAAAGGAAATGAAAGTCTGGATTATGAATATGGAAAAGAATTTTTTGAAATTTTTTCAAAGGAACTGGCTGCTACGGATTCCCAGCCAGGAGCGGAATGGGGGTATCAGGCATTTACCGGAGCTGTCCAGAGTGATTTGAGGGATAAGCTTATCGAGGTGCTGGCAGGAAAACTGACTGTAGACCAGTATGCAGAAGAAATGGATGGGCTGATCACTGATACACTGAAGGAACTGAATTAATTCATCATTTATAAAACCCGGAGCAGGAATGTCATCAGGAATTTAAGCTCCGGGTTTATATTATGAAATGTTTTATTTTTAAAAAAACCTTGACAGAAAAATACAATATGTATATAATAATTAGGCGTGCATTAACGCGTCAAGTTTTTGTGCGTAAATTAAGCTGAAGATAACAGCAACCAACAGACAATATCACAGGAGGTGAATGGAATGCCAACATTTAACCAGTTAGTAAGAAAGGGTAGACAGACAAGCGCAAAGAAATCTCAGGCACCAGCTCTGCAGAAGGGTTACAACTCTTTACAGAAAAAGGCAACTGATATTTCTGCTCCACAGAAGAGGGGCGTCTGCACGGCAGTTAAGACTGCTACACCTAAAAAACCTAACTCAGCACTTAGAAAGATCGCCAGAGTACGTCTTTCTAATGGTATCGAAGTAACAAGTTACATCCCAGGCGAAGGTCATAACCTTCAGGAGCATAGCGTTGTTTTAATCCGTGGCGGTAGAGTAAAAGACTTACCAGGTACAAGATACCATATCGTCAGAGGTACACTGGATACTGCAGGTGTAGCTAACAGAAGACAGGCTCGCTCCAAGTATGGTGCAAAGAGACCGAAAGATAAAAAATAATTAGAACCACACATTTGAATTTCTAGTGCCGGACTTTAGATATTGAACCTGTAGGTTGCAGGGTTATATATATAGAAACCGAGCGCGAACGCAACTTGAATGTTTGTGAGTACCTAGGATCTAATGAATAGCCGATTGGTCAGTATAGGCTGAACGGCCATATTAAGGAGGGAAGTAACGTGCCACGTAAAGGACATACTCAAAAAAGAGACGTATTAGTAGATCCGCTTTATAATAATAAAGTTGTTACAAAGCTGATCAACAACATCATGTATGATGGTAAAAAGGGTGTTGCTCAGAAGATCGTATACGGCGCATTTACCCGTGTGGAAGAAAAGACTGGCAAACCAGCCGTTGAAGTATTCGAAGAGGCGATGAACAACATTATGCCTGTACTTGAGGTAAAGGCAAAACGTATCGGCGGAGCTACCTATCAGGTGCCGATCGAAGTAAGACCGGAGAGAAGACAAACATTAGCCTTAAGATGGATTACTCTGTACTCTCGTAAGAGAGGCGAAAAGACTCAGGAAGAAAGACTTGCTAATGAGCTGATGGATGCTGCCAACAACACAGGTGCTGCTGTAAAGAAGAAAGAAGATATGCACAAGATGGCTGAGGCAAACAAGGCATTCTCTCATTATAGATTCTAAGAGGAGGAAAAAGCTTTGGCTGGAAGAGAATATCCATTAGAGAGAACCAGAAATATTGGTATTATGGCCCACATCGATGCAGGTAAAACTACATTGACCGAGCGTATCCTCTATTATACTGGTGTAAACTACAAAATTGGTGATACTCATGAAGGTACTGCCACCATGGACTGGATGGAGCAGGAACAGGAAAGAGGTATCACAATTACTTCAGCTGCTACAACCTGCCACTGGACCATGCATGAAAATTGCCAGGTGAAGCCAGGCGCTCCTGAGTATCGTATCAACATCATTGATACTCCAGGACACGTTGACTTTACAGTAGAGGTTGAACGTTCCTTACGTGTACTTGATGGCGCCGTAGGCGTATTCTGTGCAAAGGGCGGTGTTGAACCACAGTCCGAGAACGTATGGCGTCAGGCTGATACCTATAACGTACCCCGTATGGCATTCATTAATAAGATGGATATCATGGGTGCAAATTTCTACGGCGCTGTTGAACAGATCAAAACCCGTCTGGGCAAGAATGCAATCTGCATTCAGCTGCCTATCGGTGCAGAAGATGAATTCAAGGGAATCGTAGATCTGTTTGAAATGAAGGCTTATATCTTCAACGGTGACAAGGGCGATGACGTTTCTATCATTGATATCCCAGCGGATATGCAGGATGATGCAGAACTTTATCGCGGTGAATTAGTTGAGAAAATCTGCGAGTTAGATGATGACTTAATGATGATGTACCTGGAAGGGGAAGAACCTTCCGTAGAAGAATTAAAGAAAGCATTAAGAGCTGCAACCTGCAATTGTACGGCCATTCCTGTATGCTGCGGAAGCGCATACAGAAACAAGGGTGTTCAGAAGCTCCTTGATGCAGTTCTTGAATTTATGCCGGCTCCTACTGACATTCCTTCTATTAAGGGTGTTGACATGGACGGCAATGAAATCGAGCGTCATTCTTCTGATGAAGAGCCATTTTCAGCTCTGGCATTTAAGATTATGACAGACCCGTTTGTTGGAAAGCTGGCATTCTTCCGCGTATATTCCGGTGTTATGAATTCCGGTTCCTACGTGCTGAATGCGACCAAGGGCAAGAAAGAGCGTGTTGGACGTATCCTTCAGATGCATGCCAACAAGAGATCCGAGCTGGACAAAGTATATTCCGGTGATATCGCTGCTGCCGTTGGTTTTAAAGTAACAACAACAGGTGATACGATCTGTGACGAGCAGCATCCGGTTATTCTGGAATCCATGGAATTCCCAGAGCCGGTTATCGATATTGCTATCGAGCCAAAGACCAAAGCTGGTCAGGGCAAGATGGGCGAAGCTTTAGCAAAGCTTGCAGAAGAAGATCCTACCTTCCGCGCAAAGACCAACCAGGAAACTGGCCAGGTTATCATTTCCGGTATGGGAGAGCTTCATCTGGAGATCATCGTAGACCGTCTTCTTCGTGAATTCAACGTAGAAGCCAATGTAGGTGCTCCTCAGGTTGCTTATAAGGAGACATTTACAAAATCAGTTGAAGTTGACAGCAAGTATGCAAAGCAGTCTGGTGGACGTGGTCAGTACGGACACTGTAAGGTTCGTTTTCAGCCGATGGATCCTAACGGCGAAGAGACCTTTAAGTTCGAGTCTTCTGTTGTCGGTGGTGCGATTCCCAAGGAATACATTCCGGCAGTTGGCCAAGGTATCGAGGAAGCTACTAAGTCCGGTATTCTGGGTGGATTCCCGGTACTGGGTGTTAGGGCGAACGTATACGACGGTTCCTACCATGAGGTAGACTCCAGTGAAATGGCATTCCACATCGCCGGTTCCATGGCGTTTAAGGATGCTATGAACAAGGGCGGCGCCATCCTTCTTGAGCCGATCATGAAGGTAGAAGTAACTATGCCAGAGGATTATATGGGCGATGTTATCGGTGATATCAACTCCCGTCGCGGCCGTATCGAAGGTATGGAAGACATCGGCGGCGGAAAGATGGTAAAAGCATATGTTCCGTTGGCAGAGATGTTCGGTTATTCCACAGACTTACGTTCCAGAACACAGGGACGCGGTAACTACTCCATGTTCTTTGAGAAATATGAGCAGGTACCGAAGAGCGTACAGGAAAAAGTTCTTGCAGATAAAAAGGGCAAATAATTCCTAACTGGTTCCACTGGGTTCCAGGCGGCAATGACTGTCTGGAATCCATCAAATAGGCTTGAAAATAGTGCACAAATAGCATATAATAAAAAACAGCCTAACATAAAAATTAAAGCTCAAATAGAGCATAAATTAAGGAGGACGTTATAAAATGGCTAAAGCTAAGTTTGAAAGAAACAAAACCCATTGTAACATCGGTACCATTGGTCACGTAGACCACGGTAAAACTACTTTAACAGCTGCTATCACAAAGACTCTTCATGAAAGATTAGGTACTGGACAGGCAGTAGCTTTCGAGAATATCGATAAGGCTCCAGAAGAGAGAGAGCGTGGTATCACAATTTCTACTTCTCACGTTGAGTACGAGACAGAGAAGAGACACTATGCACACGTTGACTGCCCAGGACATGCTGACTACGTTAAGAACATGATCACTGGTGCTGCTCAGATGGACGGCGCTATCTTAGTTGTAGCTGCTACCGATGGTGTTATGGCTCAGACAAGAGAGCACATCCTGCTTTCCCGCCAGGTAGGCGTTCCTTACATCGTTGTATTCATGAACAAGTGCGATATGGTTGACGATGAAGAATTACTTGAATTAGTAGACATGGAAATCCGTGAGCTGTTAAACGAGTATGAATTCCCAGGCGATGATACACCAATCATCCAGGGTTCTGCTTTAAAGGCTCTTGAAGATCCTACCAGCTCTTGGGGCGACAAGGTGCTTGAATTAATGAAGGCAGTAGATGAGTGGATTCCAGATCCTGTACGTGAAACAGATAAGCCATTCTTAATGCCAATCGAGGACGTTTTCTCCATCACAGGCCGTGGTACCGTTGCTACTGGTAGAGTAGAGCGTGGTACCTTACACGTATCTGATGAAGTTGAAATCATTGGTATCCATGAAGAGACACGTAAGGTTGTTGTAACCGGTATTGAAATGTTCCGTAAGCTGCTTGATGAAGCTAGGGCTGGTGATAACATCGGAGCATTACTTCGTGGTGTTCAGAGAACTGAAATCGAAAGAGGACAGTGTCTGGTTAAGCCAGGTTCTGTAAAGTGCCACAAGAAGTTTACCGCTCAGGTTTACGTTTTAACAAAAGATGAAGGTGGACGTCATACTCCTTTCTTCAACAACTACAGACCTCAGTTCTATTTCAGAACAACTGATGTTACCGGCGTTTGCGATTTACCAGCTGGCACAGAGATGTGTATGCCTGGCGATAACGTAGAAATGTCTGTAGAGCTGATTCATCCGATAGCTATGGAGCAGGGTCTTCGTTTCGCTATCCGTGAAGGCGGCCGTACAGTAGGTTCAGGCAGAGTTGCTACTATCGTTGAATAATTAAAATTGAGAGTCAAACCCTTTGTTCACAAAGAGCTTTGGCTCTTTTTTTGCGCTAAAATGGCACTAATTGCCAGTTAAAGCTTGGAATCATGCGAATATTTTAACGCAGAATGTACAAATTCACTCAAATTTTGTTGTATTTATTACTAAAATTCTGCATGTAAAAATGTTACTTATGTACAAATCGTATTATATTTGCATCAAAAAGGACATAAGTCCTTTAGATAGTAAAAAGTAATTGCTATAATGTGAATATTTCAGGGGTATCAGAGATATAAGTCCTTTTATGATGGATAAGACTTGAAATGAAAGAGGTAGGATGCATGAATAAAATTTTAGACATTGTTACATCAAAGAACCTGACTTATGAGCAGAAAGTCGTAGCCTTGGCCCATGCGGCGGAAAATAGTCTGGAGGTGCTTTCTATACCGGAAATAACCCGTCATTACATGGACACCGGTGCGATTTGCGATCTGGATGAGGGGCACGCGCCTTACCGTCCCAGATATGTGATGCCGGACTACGAAAAAGCAGTAAAAAACGGCTGTGAATTTTTACAGATGGAGGCGCCTAAGGACCTGGACGAAGTATTGCAGTTTCTGACGATTCTCTACCGCCATGTTCCCTCTATCACCAGCTATCCCGTTTATCTTGGCGATATTGATAAACTGATTGAGCCGTTTCTTGAAGGGGTGACGGATGAGGAAGCGGAAAAAAAACTGAAGCTTTTCCTTGTTTATTTGGACCGGACCATAACCGATGGCTTCTGCCATGCCAATTTGGGGCCGGAAGAGACGAGAGCGGGCCGCCTGATTTTAAAGCTTGAAAAAGAACTTCAAAATGCAGTTCCCAATTTGACGCTGAAATATGACAGGGACATTACGCCGGATTCTTATGCAGAGCTTGCCCTTTATACCTCCCTGTACTGTGCAAACCCGGCTATCTGCAATCACAAGATGCACAAGGACACTTACGGCGATTACGGAATATCAAGCTGCTATAATATCCTTCCCATTGGAGGCGGTTCCTACACATTGGCGAGAATCGTCCTTCCTAAGCTGGCGGCGGAAGCAAAGAGCAGGGAACAGTTTTTAACAGAGTTATTGCCTGATTGTCTTACCCGCATGGGAGACTACATGAATGAAAGAATCCGATTCCTTGTAGAAGAATCCAATTTCTTTGAAACCTCTTTCCTCTCTAGAGAAGGCTTTATTTCCAGGGAAAAATTTCTTGCCATGTTCGGAGTCGTAGGGCTGGCGGAATGCACCAACATGCTGATGGAAGATCCGGAGAAAACATATGGTCACAATGAAGAAGCCGATGATCTGGCAGAGCAGATCATGCAGGTGATTGCAGATTATGCAGGTACTGCAAAAGCCTTATATTCAGAGGTTTTTGATAATCATTTTGCGCTTCACGCCCAGGTCGGCATCGATTCGGACCACGGCATTACCTCTGGCGTGCGGATCCCGGTAGGGATGGAGCCGGAGCTCATGTTTGACCATCTTCGTCACAGTGCCAGGTTCCACAAGTTTTTCCCAACTGGCTGCGCGGATATTTTCTCCTTTGATCCCACAGGAAGAAACAATCCGGCTGCCATGCTGGATATCGTAAAGGGAGCTTTTTCACTGGGAGACAAATATATAAGCTTCTATGCCTCTGACAGCGATCTGGTCCGGATAACGGGCTATCTGGTCAAGCGGAGCGAGATGGAAAAATATTATGAAGGCGAAGCCGTACTCCAGAATACGGTACATCTGGGCGGTGACAATTACCGCAATGCCCATCTTGAGAACCGGAAGGTAAGGGGGCTGCAGTGAGAGCCGCGATCAACAAAATGATCCCCTTAAGTGTAGTAGACGGGCCGGGCTGCCGGACTTCGGTGTTTGTCCAGGGCTGCAATATCGCCTGCGCTTACTGCCATAACCCGGAGACGCAGAGGTTATGCAATGGCTGCGGCATTTGCGTAAGCCAGTGCCCTGCAGGCGCTTTGTCCCTTTCAGGGAAACATGTAATATGGGATGAAGCGGTCTGTACTCAGTGTGATAATTGCATCCAGGTCTGTCCCAATCATTCATCTCCAAAGGTGCGGTGGATGGAGGCTATGGACGTCTGGGAACAGATTTCAAAAAACACACCTTTTATTCAGGGGATCACGGTATCAGGCGGCGAATGCGGCCTGTATCCGGAATTTTTAACAGATTTGTTTACGCTTGCAGGGAAAGCCGGGTTATCCTGTTTTCTGGACAGCAATGGCTGCGTGGATTTCACAAAGCATCCGGGGCTCATGGCGGTAACGGATAAAGTCATGCTGGATGTAAAAGCGTGGGACTCCCATGTATTTTACCGGCTGACAGGCGGAGATAATAGTATTGTTAAAAAGAATTTAAAATATTTGGCCCAGGCAGGAAAATTATATGAGGTAAGGCTTGTATGTCTGGATAAAGAATCTTCTTCCGGTCTTGCAGAAGACAAAGATGTGGATATGGAGGAGGTCATCAGAGGAGTTGCCGCCGAAGTGACCCCTTATCTGGAGGAATTTAAGTTAAAGCTTATTACATTCCGCAATTATGGGGTGAGAGGCAAAATGGAAAAAAGAAAAAGCCCTACACAGGACCAAATGGAGAAATTAAAGGAACTGGCGGTTCAATGTGGGTTTAAAGATATACAAATTGTATAGAATGAAAAATGGAGGATTCAGGTTATGATGAGAAAAGGTATTGTATTTGGTTTAACAGCGGCTATGGTGCTGTCACTTACGGCTTGCGGAGGCGGAAAAACAGAGACTACAAAAGCCCAGGAGGAAACTACCGGAGGAAAGAGCAGCTTTTCCGTTGCAATGATTACGGATACAGGCGGAATCAATGACCAGTCCTTTAACCAGTCAGCATGGGAAGGTCTTACCGAGTTAAAAAACAAGACCGGTGCAGAGGTTAACTACATCGAATCAAAGCAGGCATCGGATTTCGTAACGAATTTAGAAAGGCTGGGAGACAGCGGTGCCAATCTGCTATGGGGCGTAGGCTACGCCTGTGCTGACGCAGTGCTGGAGGCAGCCGGAAGCAATCCGGATATCCAGTATGCGATCATTGACAATGCTTATCAGGATACCCCTTCCAATGTGACTGGAGTTATGTTCCGTGCCCAGGAACCATCCTTCCTGGTTGGATATGTGGCAGGACGGACTACACAGACCGGAAAGGTAGGTTTTGTCGGCGGAATTTCCTCAGGCTTAATCGACCAGTTCCAGTTCGGCTATGAAGCCGGCGTAAAGTATGCGGCAAAAGAACTCGGGAAAGATATTGATATTTCCGTACAGTATGCAGAAAGCTTTAGTGATGCGGCCAAGGGAAAGGCCATTGCTGCAAGAATGTATTCAGATGGATGTGACGTTATCTACCACGCAGCAGGCGGCACAGGAACCGGTGTTATCGAGGCTGCCAAGGAGGCGGACAAGTGGGTAATCGGAGTAGACCGTGATCAGGCGTATCTGGCACCGGAAAACGTGTTGACATCTGCACTCAAATTAGTTGGAAAAGCAGTACAGGAAGTATCTGAAAAAGCAATGAACGGCCAGGAAATCGGCGGTCAGACCCTGACCTTCGGCTTACAGGAAGACTGTGTGGGAATTCCTGAGGAGCATAGCAACATGCCGGAAGGTGTTTATGAGGATACCTTAAAGGTGAAGGATAAAATTAAGAACGGAGAACTGACACCGCCGACCACAAAAGAGGAATATGAAGCGTTTATCGCTAAATAGAAGAGAAAAAATTTTACACCGCAGGATATCGAAAGAGCCTGCGGTGTAAAAACGAAAGGAGAAAGTTGTCATGGTCACGGTAAGCAGCGATTATGCGGTCCAGATGCACGGAATCACAAAACGGTTCGGGGCATTTTACGCTTTGAAGGATATGAGTCTGGATGTTAAGAAGGGCAGCATTCATTCTCTTCTGGGTGAAAACGGTGCGGGGAAGTCGACGCTGATGAATGTACTGTACGGATTATATCAGGCCGATGAGGGAGAAATCTTTATCAATGGGAATAAAGTGGACATAAAAAATCCTAATGTGGCCATAGCAAACGGCATCGGCATGGTTCATCAGCATTTTATGCTGGTAGAAGATTTCACGGTCACACAGAATATTATTTTAGGAAATGAAACGACATCCCGCGCAGGTATTGTAGATATGAAGAAGGCCAGGAAACAGATCCTGGAAATCGTTGAAAAATACGGCCTGGAAGTAGATCCGGATGCCAGAATCTGCGATATTTCTGTGGGAATGCAGCAGAGGGTGGAAATATTAAAGGCGTTGTACCGGGGAGCGGAATTATTAATTCTTGATGAGCCTACCGCCGTCTTGACTCCTCAGGAAATTGAAGATCTTCTGTCCATCATGCACAATCTGGTAGATGACGGAAAGGCCATTATCATCATCACTCATAAATTGAAGGAAATCAAGGCATCTTCCGATACCTGTACCATCATCCGCCGCGGCGAATATATTGATACGGTCCCGGTAGAGAAGGTTTCCGGACAAGAGCTGGCTGCGCTGATGGTGGGCCATGAAGTAAAGCTGGTGGTGGATAAGACCCCGGCAAAGCCAGGAGAAACGGTATTGGAAATAAAAGATCTTGTTGTGAAAAATGAGAGAAAGCTTGAAGCAGTAAAGGGGCTTAACTTAACGGTCCGAAAAGGAGAAATCGTGGGGATCGCCGGTATTGACGGAAATGGGCAGAAGGAGCTGGTGGAAGCGATCAGCAGCCTGGTTCCTGCGGAGAAGGGAAGCATTACGGTCTGCGGGAAACCGATCCTCAACACAAACCCAAGGACGGTCATAGACAGCGGAGTCAGCATCATTCCTGAGGACCGGCAGAAAAGGGGCCTAGTCCTTGACTTCACTGTAAATGAGAACGCGGTATTGGAACGGTGCCGCAAAGAGCCATTTTCCAGAAAAGGGATCTTAAACAGAAAGAAAATGGAAGAGTTTACCCAAACCCTCATCGAGGCGTATGATGTCCGGCCGGATGACTGCGGTTCCAGACGGGTGGGGGAGCTTTCAGGTGGAAATCAGCAGAAGGTTATTATCGGACGTGAAGTCGCCATGAATCCGGATATACTGATTGCGGTACAGCCGACCAGAGGACTTGACGTAGGGGCCATTGAAACCGTGCATAAGACTCTGATCCGTGAAAGGGATAAAGGAAAAGCGGTGCTTTTGATCTCTTTTGAATTGGACGAGGTCATGAATGTTTCCGATACCATAGCGGTGATTTACGACGGAAAAATTCAAGATACGTTTCAACAGGGAACAGTAGATGAAAATACGATCGGTCTGTTAATGGCAGGAGGAAATAATCATGGATAAAGCTGTAAAGATTTTAAAAAAACCATTAACAATGACTCTGATCGCTGTTTTCTTTGGATTTATCGTAGCGGGGATCATACTCGCGGCGGCGGGATATCCGCCGGTTCATTCACTAGCCGTCTTGTTTGACGGAGTCTTTTCCAGTCCGAAACACATTTCCAATGTAATCATCAAGAGTACGCCTATCATTCTCACGGGAATCGGCGTTGCATTTGCGTTTAAGACCGGACTTTTCAACATCGGAGCCGAAGGCCAGTTTATTATGGGGTGTGTGGCATCTACCGTAGTCGGCATTCTGTTTGATTTTCCTCCGGTGATCCAGATTCCTCTCGTTGTCCTTGCAGGCGTGGCAGCCGGGGCAGTGTATGGCGGGATTGCAGGTTTCTTAAAGGCGAGGTTCGGAATCCATGAGGTTCTTACCAGCATTATGCTGAACTGGATTGCGCTTTATTTCTCCAATTATATATGTACCTTAAACCGGTTCCATAAGCCGGATACCATTGGAACGTACCCGATCAACCGTTCCGGCTATACGATGATTCTGGGAAATTACAAGACCACGGAGGCGGGAAAGGCGGCCCTTGCACAGAACGAATTTCTTCGCAGCACCATTCTGAAAACAGATGTAAACGTGGGAATTATTATTGCAGTCATTCTGGCTGTGTTTATATGGTTCCTTCTATATAAAACGGCTAAGGGATTTGAACTCAGAGCGGTAGGATTCAATAAGAGCGCAGCGGAATTTTCTGGAATTTATGTAAACAGAAACATCCTGCATTCCATGCTTATTTCCGGGGCTATCTGCGGGCTGGCTGCATCTCTTTACATTACCGGAAATTCTCCTCATGGGATTGCCACATTGGCAGCCTTTGAAAACACGGGCTTTAACGGATTATCAGTCTGTCTGATTGCTGCCAGTTCACCAATCGGTTGTATTTTTGCAGGGCTGCTGTTTGGCGGTCTGATATATGGCGGCCAGTCGTTGCAGTACGAGGTGGGGGCTCCGTCAGAAATTATCAACATCGTTATCGGTGTCATCGTATTTTTTGTGGCGCTGACCCGTATCATTCCGCCGCTGGTGGACCGGTTTTCGAAGGGAGGTAAGAAACATGCTTAACAGTCTGATGCTATTTGTAGGCATTACACTTATGTATTCCACTCCTTTGGTATTTGCAGCATTGGGTGGAGTGGTGTCGGAGCGGTCCGGCGTTACCAATATCGGTATTGAAGGAATGATGACCATCGGAGCGGTTACAGGTGCTACTGTGGGTTATTATTCAGGAAGTGCCTGGGTAGGATTTTTTGCAGCCGGTCTGGCTGGAGGCGTTATTGCCCTTCTCCATGCCTTTGCGTCAATTACATGCAAGGCAGACCAGACGATTTCCGGTATTGCCATCAATTTGATCGGCCCCGGTGTGGCTCTGTTTGTCTGCCGCCTGCTTTTTGACGGCGCTACCATGTCGTTGCCGGTGCCTCATAAAATCCCAAAGGTGTTTGGGAGCTTAAACTCAAAGGCGTTTCAGAATTTAAATGTTGATGTGACGGTTGTCATCGCATTAGCACTGGCCGTTTTTATCTGGTTCTTTCTTTATAAGACGAAGTGGGGGCTTCATATCCGGGCAGTCGGAGAGCATCCGGCAGCAGCGGATACCATGGGACTTAACGTATATAAAATCAGGTATATCTGTGTGCTGGTTTCCGGCATTTTAGCCGGACTGGGTGGGGCGTCCATGACTCTGGCCATCATCCCTCAGTTTACGCCCACCGCGATCAGCGGCCAGGGATTTATTGCACTGGCGGCTGTGATTTTTGGAAAATGGACTCCTCACGGGGCTTATGGCGCCTGCCTGTTATTTGGAGCAGCCCAGGCCCTTACCGTTACCCTGGGAGGGGGAAGATTTGCGGTTCCTTCGTCCATTCTGGCTATGCTTCCGTATCTCATTACTATCGTGATACTGATCCTGTTTGTGGGGAAATCCTCTGCGCCGAAAGCCAGCGGGCAGCCATACGAAAAGGATGCAAGGTAAGAGCTTAGAGATAAGATGATTCCCGGCGGATCATAAACGTGATATGAAGAAATCAAAGAGAAAGAAATGGAAGGAGCAAGATCGTGAACGATGCTATGTCTTTAATCAATGAACTTCGCAGTGAGCCGCGGGAATACTTAAATAATTATCTGGCCAATGCGCCTAAATGGCTCCTGGAAGCCTTTAAGATAGTAAACTTAAAAAAGGGCGCCACCTTTATTCACGAAAATGAAAATGTGGATACCATTTATATTTTGGTGGAAGGTGTCGTAAAGGCTACGGATTACCGGGTTCAGGAAATCGCCTACGACTATACCAGATTCTATCCGGTGGAGGTGTTTGGAGCCATGGAATTTCTCATGGGCTTTGATCTCTACCGGACCACTCTGGTGACAGAGACAGACTGCCGGTTCCTCTGCGTGTCCAAGGACCAGTTCAGCCGCTGGATGCTTTCAGATATCCATGCGGTTTTGGAGCAGGTGAAGGCTATGGGCGTCTATCTTTTAGAGCAGGTCAGGAAGGAACGTCTGTTTTTGTTTTTACAGGGAAGCGACAGGCTGTTTCTGCTCTTTATGGAGATTTACCGGAAATCATCCCACCGCGGAACCTGCCGCATACAGCTTGCAAGAAAAGATCTCTCAAACAGCACCGGTCTTTGCATAAAAACCGTAAACCGGTGTATCAGCCAGATGGAGGAGAAAGGATATATTTCTCGGGAAGGAAGGACCATTGTAATCGATGAAGAGCAATACCGGCGGATTAAGGCGGTGGTTGCAGAAAAAATTGATGAGAATGAGATATAGAGAAGGGTGGATTAAGTATGACAAATTATTCAGAAACAGAAGGAAAACAGTATCACCTCCAGGTGGGGAAAGGGGACGTGGGCAGATATGTCATTCTGCCCGGAGACCCCAAGCGTTGTGCCCTTATAGCAAAGTATTTTGACAATCCCAGGCTGATAGCGGACAGCAGGGAGTTCGTGACCTACACCGGTACGTTAGACGGCAAGTTGGTCAGCGTCACATCTACGGGGATCGGTGGGCCTTCGGCGGCAATTGCCATGGAGGAACTGGTGATGTCCGGTGCTGACACCTTCATCCGCGTCGGTACCTGCGGCGGAATGGATGTAGAGGTGAAAAGCGGAGATTTGGTCATTGCAAACGGAGCAATCCGCATGGAAGGAACCAGCCGGGAGTACGCGCCCATTGAGTTTCCGGCAGTCCCGGACTTTAAAGTGACAGGCGCGCTGGCGGCTGCGGCAAAAGCCCTGGAAAAGCCGTATCATGTGGGAGTTGTCCAGTGTAAGGATTCCTTTTATGGGCAGCATTCTCCGGAGACAAAACCGGTATCCCATGAACTCTTAGACAAATGGGAGGCATGGATGAAGCTTGGCTGCAAGGCTTCGGAGATGGAGTCGGCAGCTCTGTTTATAGTGGCAAGTGCGCTTAAGGTGAGGGCAGGTTCCGTATTCCTTGTAATAGCCAATCAGGAACGAGCCAGACTCGGCCTTGAAAATCCCATCGTACATGATACGGATGGAGCCATCTGTACAGCGGTAGAGGCCATCCGTCTGATGATACAGCAGGATGAATCATAAAAAGAGGAGGAAATCAAATGGAGTTGACACCAACTCCCCATAATGGGGCAAAAAAAGGAGAAATAGCAAAAACAGTTTTGATGCCGGGGGATCCTTTGCGGGCAAAGTATATTGCGGAAACGTATCTGGAAAATCCGGTACAGGTAACATCGGTCCGGAATATGCTTGGGTTTACCGGAACCTATAAGGGAAAGGAAATTTCCGTTATGGGAGGCGGAATGGGAATGCCGTCCATGGGAATTTATTCCTATGAGCTGTATCATTTTTATGAAGTTGACCAGATTATCCGCATTGGTTCCGCCGGTTCCCTGCAGGATAAAGTGGAGCTTATGGATGTGGTCATCGCCATGGGCGCGTGCACGGATTCCAATTATGCTTACCAATATGGACTTCCGGGAACATTTGCGCCTATTGCCGATTATGAACTTTTGGCGAAAGCGGTGGATGCGGCCGGAAGGCAGGGAAAAAAAGCGGTTGTAGGCAATGTGCTTTCCAGTGATATTTTCTATCATGCTGACAGCGGGGTTAATGACAAGTGGCGCAATATGGGAGTTCTGGCCGTTGAAATGGAAACGGCGGCTTTATACATGAATGCAGCTGCGGCCGGGAAAAAAGCTCTCTGCATGCTGACGATTTCCGATCTTGTTTATGGAGAGGAAAAACTAAGCGCAGAGGAACGGCAGCTTGGATTTGGAAAAATGATAGAAATCGCCCTGGAATTGTAGATTACAGAAAATCCCGGCTCCGGTTTTCGGGAGAGGGTGGTGGACAGGAGGCTGGAAATGAAAGAAGAAACAGTAAAAAGTGCTGGGCTGGGCGAGGCTTTAGCCGGAACAGAACTTCCTGTAAAGGAAATGATTGACCAGGCATTCGAGGCCATGGGCAGAGCGTATACCCCATATTCGGGATTTAAGGTGGGAGCGGCACTTTTATCTGCTGACGGCACTTTGTATCAGGGATGCAATATCGAAAATGCTGCATATACTCCCAGCAACTGCGCGGAACGCACGGCTTTTTTTAAGGCGGTCAGCCAGGGGGAGAAGGAATTTAAAGCTATCTGCATCGTCGGAGGTAAAGAGGGAATCCCTACAGGGCTCACGGCTCCCTGCGGAGTCTGCCGTCAGGTGATGATGGAGTTTTGCGACCCGGAAACATTCCGGATTATATTAGCGGCTGGAAGAGAAGAGTATAAGATATTTTATTTAAAGGAATTGCTGCCAATGGGATTCGGACCTAAAAATCTATAAACCACGAAAAACCCTTAGCTCTGTAAATAAACCATATTTCTAATTTGTTTTATACAGATTTTGTTTAAAAAATACAAGACACCAGATCATTGCTATATCTGGTGTCTTATTTGTTCCCTATTAAATATGAATTTCTATAACAAAGCAAAATGGGCACTCCCGAAAATGTCTTTCATTTGACATAAGCAAAAAGGATGTCCGGCGGGGTCAAACATAACTCTCCAATTATCAGAAAATTGCTCATTCGCAATTGTTGCTCCACAATGGATTGCATATTGAACTGCTTTTTCTAAATCATTAACAGCGAAGTCCAGATGTGCCATTTGCTGTTGCGCCTCGGGCTCTCCCGGCCACACAGGTGGTTTATACTCTGGATTCTGTTGAAACAATATACCAGGATACGTCCCCTGACCCGTTCCCGGAGCGCATACACATGCCCATTCTTCATCATAAAACGCTATTTCCCACTTGAGTAACTCCGCATAGAATTTTGCTAATTCATGCGCGTCTTTACAATCCAATGTAAATGAGTACATTTTGATTTTCAGTTCATCATCCATAACGCGAATACCTCCTCAAATAAATTTTGATTTTCTCTATTATACTACACAGAAGGAAAAAAGCATAGGATTGAATAATTATATAAAAGAGAATTGGGAGAATATCATGAAAGAATGCATTTTCTGTAAAATAATTAACGGGGAGCTCCCAAGCTATAAAATATTTGAGGATGAACACACACTGGCATTTCTGGATATTGGGAACGAAGCAGACGGGCACACAATCGTCATCCCTAAAACCCATTTAACTAATATTCTTGACTGTGATGAGGAAATGCTGGGACATGTCATGAATGCTGTAAAATCCATCTCAAACCACTATGCAGACCATTGCGGCTATTCCGGAGTGAACTTATTAAATGCCAGCGGGACAAGTGCGCAGCAGTCTGTACCCCATTTTCATTTTCATATAATTCCAAGAAAAGATGACGATGGTATTCATGCGTGGCCGGATCTTAAGGAGAGGGAAAAATCCCTGGAAGACATGTACCGTTTATTGAAAATACAGTAAATTGTAAATTCCAGAGTGTTAATTTGAAGCCGATGAATGGGTTAATAAATTAGTGTTTTTTGCTTACTTATACCGGTCTACCGTCCGGTTATAAAGATGTTGGGATGTGCTGCCCATGGTGGAAGGATGGTACAGTTAACAGGGGATTGTCATAAATTGTCTATTGATGGCAAGGTCTCTTTGTGGTACCATTAAATCAATCTAATATGGAAAAAGAGGATGTTTAAGTGATAAGAGAACGGCTGCTTAAGTGGTGTAAAACCGCAGGGATGTTTATAACCACTGTCATCATACTTTTAATTCCCTGCGCATCTTATATTCTGTTTGAATATGTAACCGGCAATTTGCCGACAATCCCCCTGTCCATGGCTGTTTTAAATATAGGCTGGATCTACTTGTTGTATCTTGCTGCTTTTACTGTCAGCGGAAGCACCAGGATAGGAATCCCGCTTACAGCAGTTTTTCTGTATATTGTTTCTGTAGCAGAATACCTGGTTTTAGGCTTCCGGGGAAGACCCATCATGATCTGGGACGTTTTGGCTCTTCGGACCGCCATGAGTGTGGCAGGAAATTATGAATTTGTTTTAACTGAGGAAATGTACCTTGCCTGTCTGGGAGTCCAGGCAATCTGTATCTTTGCCCTGATATTCCCTAAAAGGGTAAAGGGCAGGAACAAGCGCCTGGTTTTTGCCGGGGGAAGTACAGGTGTTGTCCTGAGCTTTATTTTATGGTTTTATACATGCTTAATCCCATACAAAGGACTTGAAATTAATATGTGGGAGGTAGGTGAGACCTATCAGGAATACGGATATGTGCTTTCAACGGCTGTTTCTCTTAATTATGCGGTGAAGAAAAAGCCGAAGGGCTACAGCTTTTCAAAAGTAAAGCAGATTTATGATTCTGTGAGAGAGGACAATCAGGTCCTTCTGGCTTCTGCGGGAGATGTTGACGTGGAGGGAGAAGGTAAGACAACGCCGGTCAATATTATATGCATTATGAATGAAAGCTTTTCCGATTTAAAAGTGGCAGGAGAGTTTGAAACGAACCAGGAATATTTTCCTTTTTTAAACAGTCTGAAGGAAAATACGATGAAGGGAAGCCTTAGCGTTCCTGTATTCGGCTCTTTGACCAGCAACTCTGAGTTTGAATTTCTTACGGGAGATTCCGTTTCCTTACTTCCGGCTAACAGCATTGCTTACCAGTTTAATGTCAAGCCCAATACATACAGCCTTGTAAGTACTTTAAAATCCCAGGGCTATGAGACTGTTGCCATGCACCCTTATCCAAAAGAGAATTGGAATCGTCAGGAGTGCTACCGGAACATGGGGATTGATGAATTTCTGGATATAGAAGATTATGAGGACAGTGAGCTGCTTAGAAACTATGTCAGTGACCGTGCGGATTACGAAAAGTTGATAGAAAGGGTGGAATCCAAGGAAAATTCGGAGGATAAACTGTTTCTTTTTAATGTGACCATGCAGAATCATGGAGGCTATGAGACCCTGTATGATAATTTTGACCAGGAGGTATGGCTGACCGGAAAACTGAAGGGTAAATACCCAAAGGCTGACCAGTATTTATCTCTTATGAAGCGGTCGGATGAAGCACTGGAATATTTGATCTCTTATTTTGAGAAAAGCACGGAGCCTACTATGGTCGTTTTTTTCGGGGATCATCAGCCCAGTGTGGAAGATGAATTTTTTGATGAAATTTCAGGGACACCCAGCAACCTTGTGAAGAATAAGGATCGGCTGATGTGGTACCAGACCCCGTTTATGATCTGGACGAATTATGAGACACGGGCAGAGGAAAAGGGGAAAATGGGAGCTATTTATCTTTCCTCAGAGGTGTTAAAGAGAGCCGGAGTCAATATGACACCTTATCAGCAGTTTCTCCTGACAATGGAAGAGACCTTTCCTGTGGTACACCCCATCGGATGTTTTAATAAAGAAGGAACCTACTATTCCTGGGAGGCTTTACAGGATCCGGAAAGTCCGTACAGGGACTTGATCATGGACTATGAATATCTGGTGTATAACCACATCTTTGATGGAAAAAAGTATAAGGAAATGTTTTCTCTGGATACCGACAAATAAGCCAGGGTGGGCTGTTACCGGAAAAATCAGATAAAAAAGGCGGATGGGGCAGGAAGATGCCGCATCCGCTTTTTATATGAAAGATACTTCCCAATGACCGTTATTTTGCAGTAGTTATATAGTCCCGGGCGGCCGCGCACCATAGCTAACACCACCGGCTACGAAAGCTGGGCCATTACGTTCCAAAGTAATATATGTGAATCTCTCCTGCTCCACCCCTTGCTGAAAGCACCATTGTAAAGGAATTTATTTGGTCCTTACGGTTTGTTTACGAATACGTAATAAAAACGTTATTGTAAAAAGCAGGAAAATTGGTTATTATTGTATGGAACCTGATTAAGACAACATGGAGGGATGCGAAGATGAAGGAAATAAATATAGGCAGGGTCATGACCGGACTTTTTACCGCTGCATTTTTATGCTGTGCCTCTGCCATTGTTGCGCTGGCAGATGTAGGCGCAGCCGGAGTGCAGGCAACGATTCAGTCCTGTTTGGTCAATTCTGACAAGAACAGCGTGACGGTTCAGGCAGACAGCAATGCTGATATGGGGGGAACGGATGGCGTCCTCTACCTGGTTGAGCTTCAGCCTTACCAGAATAATCTTGACGGCAGAACGGATTATGCGGCTTCCACAGCACCGGGAAACAGGGTTACCTTTACATTTCCATTAAACCGTAATACGGCCCAGGACAGACTTTACAGCAAATTCGTCATTGCTGTCTGGGATGGAACAAAATATATTGAAATCAGTAAACCTCATTATATTACAAACCCTGAGATGGTTGCAGCAAATACCCAGCCATTTAATGATCCTCTTACCAAGAAGGGCTTAAACATTCAGCTTAACATGCTTGGCGATGCTTTTGAATTAGGCGTGAAGCACGTTGCCACCAATATCTCTTTTCATCAGATCCTGGGCCAGGGAATTGATTACCAGTACGATGGAAAGACCTATCATTTTGATAAGAATGCCATCACAAGCTATGACGAGACGATCAGTGCTTTATCCGGGAAAGGGATGACAGTAACTGCCATTATATTGAATGGGTGGAATGATGCCGAACCAAATCTGATCTATCCTGGAACAAAGAAAAATGCCAATGCATTTTACTACATGTTCAATCCGGCGACCCAGGAAGGGCTGGACCAGACAAGAGCCATTGCTGCTTTCTTGGCAGAGCGCTACAGCGGTTCCAATCCAAACCATGGAAAGATATCCAACTGGATCATTGGGAATGAGATCAACAACCAGCAGTGGAATCATATGGGATCCCGGGATATTACCAGCTACGTACAGGCTTACCAGGATGCTTTCCGGATTTTCTACACGGCCATTAAGAGTACCAGTGCCAATGACAGGGTTTATTACTCCCTGGATTATAACTGGAACAATGAGATTGATAACAAGCTGAAATACGGCGGAAGAGCGATTGTAGATACCTTTAATTCCATTGCCAATGAACAGGGGCAGATGGATTGGGGGCTGTCCTATCATCCATATCCCTGTCCGATGACAGAACCGGAATTCTGGGATGATGAGCAGACCGGATTAATCACCAATGATTTTAACTCTCCGGTTATTAACTTTAAGAACCTTACCACTCTGACGGATTACATGGCTCAGGATTCCTTAAAATCCCCCACCGGCCATGTGCGCCACATCATACTGACAGAGCAGGGATTTACGGCAACTAGCCAGACAAGAGGCAATGTAGCTCAGATTCAGGCTGCCGCTTATGCGTATTCCTATTACATGGTTGACAGCAATCCATATATTGATGCTTATATCTTAAGCCGTCAGGTGGATGCCCCTCTGGAAGTGAGAAGCGGCTTATCCTTCGGACTTTGGGAATGCTCCATGGACCGGGGAGATGACATTGTAGCAACAAGGCGCCGTAAAATCTGGCAGGTATTCAGGGATATTGACAAAAAGAAATACACACTGGAATCAACGGAGTTCGCTAAATCCATTATAGGAATTGAGAAATGGTCTGATGTCGTACCAAACTTCCGGTGGAGATCCCTGGAGAAATAAAACTGACAATTGAGTCATGAATATTTGGCTTTTCAAGCATGGAAACCGCCTTTAAAATAATTTTAAAGGCGGTTTTTTGTATATTATAAAAGGAAGGAACATAATGATTCCGTCGGGCTTCTAAAAGATCATAAACATATTGATTCCTTTTTAAAACATCATAGTATGAAAAAAAGTTTCATAAATCCATGGATATCTTGAAAAAACGATACAACAAAGCTAGAATGATATTAGGTAAAAAATATGTTAAATTTCTTCTGGCTTTAAAGAAAGGAGAAGAAATGCATGAAGGGTCTACTTGTAAGGATTGACAGCTATCTCCAGGATGCGGGAGAAGCGGAAAAAGAGCTGATGAAAAGACTGCACAAAAATCCTGAATCAGTCCTCCGAAAGAGTATTAAGGAGATTGCCAGGGAAACTTATACATCTCCGGCAACCGTTGTAAGGCTTTGCAAAAAGCTGGGCTGTAAAGGATATAAGGATTTTCAGAATACCCTTGCTTATGAGGTGGCATTATTCCGGGAGAGCAGGGATATTGCGTTTCAGAAGATCACACGGGAAGATTCCATAGAGGATATTATTTATAAGGTCACAAAGAAAAATATTGAATCCCTGGAAACCACCCAAAAGCTGATTGAACCTAAGGTTGTAATAGAATGTGTGAAGCTGCTGGAAAACAGCAGAAGCGTTACCTTATTTGGACTTGGAACCTCCCTTTTGGCTGCAAGAGATTTATACTTGAAGCTCCTTAGGGCTGATGTGCTATGCAATGTCTGTGATGACTGGCATACACAACTGCTGGCTGCCAGAAATTTAAGGAAAGACGACCTGGCTATTGCCATCAGTTACTCAGGACTTACGGAAGAAATACTTCAATGTATGAAGGAAGCGAAGGGAAATGGGGCAAAGGTGATTGCTATAACAAGGGCAGTGGAATCGGAACTGGCTTCGGAGGCTGATTTCGTCCTTCCCGTTGCGGCAACAGAGCTGATACACCGAAGCGGCGCCATGTCTTCCCGTATTTCACAATTAAATGTAATAGACATTTTTTTTACTGCTTATGTTAATCGAAATTATGAAGTGTGTATGAGCAAATTTACTAAAAATTATATACAGAAGAAAGGAAGTACAGAGCATGATTGATTTGTCAGTGCTGACAACAGAGTCCCGAAATCCGGATACCATGAACCTGGATGAAATGACACCGCTTCAAATTGCGGCCATCATGAACCAGGAAGATGAAAAGGCTGTAAAAGCCGTGGAGGAAGTGCTCCCCCAGATCGCCACAGCGATTGAATGGGCAACAGACAGCCTGAAAGCAGGGGGCCGTATCATATATATTGGCGCAGGGACATCCGGTCGTCTGGGAGTACTGGATGCGGTAGAATGTCCGCCCACCTTCGGCGTTCCCAGGGAACTGGTGGTAGGCTTGATCGCAGGCGGGGACAAAGCTTTTGTAGAGGCGGTAGAAGGAGCTGAGGACAGTGAGACTTTATGTGAGGCAGATTTAAAGGAGATCGGCCTTACTTCAGAAGATATTGTGATCGGCCTGGCGGCATCTGGCAGAACGCCCTATGTAATCTACGGTCTTGATTATGCGAATAAAACAGGATGTCACACCGTGGCCATTTCATGTAATAAAGGATCTGATGTAGGTAAAAAAGCAAAGCTTGCCATTGAACCGGTGACCGGACCTGAGGTATTGACAGGATCAACCAGATTAAAGGCAGGAACAGCACAGAAGATGATCCTCAATATGATTTCAACAGGAAGCATGGTTGGAATCGGGAAAGCCTATGAAAATCTTATGGTGGATGTAAAGCAGAGCAATGAAAAGCTGGTGGTGAGGTCACAGAACATTGTGATGACAGCAACAGGCTGCACCAGGGAAGCGGCCGAAAAGGTATTAAAGCTGGCAGAAGGACATGTTAAAACTGCTATAACCATGATATTGCTGGACTGTGCCCCAGAGGATGCAAGACAGAAGTTATCACAAGCCGTAGGGAAGATCCGAGAGGCTTTGAGATAAAAGAAAAGAGTTTTAAGGGTTATTTTAAGTAACAAAATACATTTATGAAGGAGGATTATCGTGAATTACAAGCAAATCAGTGAACAATTATTAACGCTGCTTGGGGGAAAAGCGAACATAACTTCCAATGCTGCCTGCATGACAAGGCTTCGTGTCGGTTTAAGGGATACATCTAAGGCCGATATTGAAGGTGTGAAAAAGGTAGAGGGAGTTCTTGGAGTGGTTGAGAGTGACACGCTCCAGATTGTATTTGGACCGGGGAAAGTAAATAAGGTATTGGACGAATTTTATAAGCTTACAGGGCTTGCAAAAGGCCAGGCTGAGAATGGCCCGGATCAGAATATTAATGAGGTTGCAAAGGAAAATAAGGCTCTTCAAAAGGCGAAATATGATAAGCCGGTGCAGAGATTTTTAAAGAAGATCTCTAATATTTTCGTAGCGCTGCTTCCCGGCATCATTGCAGCAGGCTTGATCAATGGTATCTGTAATGTTATTAATGTTTCTACCGGTGGAGCACTTTCAGGAGTATGGTGGTATCAATGCATCCGTACGATGGGCTGGGCGCTGTTTGCTTACCTGCCTATTCTGGTTGGATACAATGCTGCAAAGGAATTCGGCGGTTCAGGAGTTCTTGGAGCGATTGCTGGTGCCATGTCCATTGCCAATCCGGGTATGCCCCTGCTTGCAACGGTAAATGATGCCCAGATTCTTCTTCCTATTACGAATACGGCATTTAATCCGGCTTCCGGCGGACTTTTAGCGGCTCTGATTGCAGGTGCGTTCTTTGCCTACCTTGAAAAGAATATCAGAAAACGTATGCCTGACTTAATTGATACCTTTATAAGCCCTCTTTTAGTGCTTATCATTGGAGGTATCGTTGCACTGCTGGTAATTCAGCCTCTGGGTGCAGGTTTAACAAAGGTGATCTTTGCCATCTTAAGCTTTGTATATGAAAAAATGGGCGTTGTGGGCGGATACATTTTATCAGCAGGTTTCCTTCCTCTGGTAGCAGTAGGCTTACACCAGGCCTTGACCCCGATCCATGCCCTGTTAAATGACCCTGCAGGAGCAACAAAAGGTATCAACTATCTCCTTCCGATCCTTATGATGGCAGGCGGCGGACAGGTGGGTGCCGGTATCGCATTGTATGTAAAGACAAAGAACGTAAAGTTAAAGAGATATATTCGGGATTCCATACCAGTAGGTATTCTTGGAATCGGAGAGCCCATGATGTATGCGGTAACTCTGCCTCTTGGCAGATCCTTTATCACAGCCTGTGTCGGTGCGGGATTTGGAGGAGCTGTTGCAGCTCTCATGCACATTGGTACCGTATCCCAGGGCGTATCCGGTTTGTTTGGTTTACTGATTGTTCAGCCGGGACAGCAGGTAGGCTACATAATATCCATGCTCATTGCTTATGCAGGCGGCTTCCTGGTAACCTATTTCTTCGGAGTAGATGAAGACAGAATCAACGAGGTATATGGAGAATAAATGAATACAGGAATTTCAATCTATTTTTCAAGCGGAATGGAAAAAAATGAACGCTTAATAAAAAAAGCGGTAAAGAGCGGAGTGAAATATGCGTTTACTTCACTCCACATTCCTGAGGAAACAGGAGTTGATTACCGTTCTGATGTGCAAAAGCTTCTGGGCATGTGCAGGGAAGGCGGGTTAAATCTCATTGTGGATGTTGGCCCGGAAACCTTAGAAAAGCTTGGAACAGAAAGCATTACAGAGCTGAAGGAGCTTGGAATCACCCATGTCCGTCTTGATTATGGCTTTGATGCAAAAGAGACGGTAGAGATTTCCAAGGACTTCTATGTGGTATTTAATGCCTCCACCATTATGGAGGAAGAACTTTTGGAGTGGAAAAAGTATGGGGCTGATTTTACCAGATTTACAGCATGCCATAATTTTTATCCCAAGCAGTTCACGGCTCTGTCCTTAAAACGGACAAAGGAAATGAATCAGAGGCTTCAATATCTTGGCTTTACTACCATGGCCTTTGTGCCTGGAAATCTGGAGCTGAGAGGACCTTTATTTGAGGGCCTTCCCACGGTGGAGGAACACCGGGGGAGGAAAGGCCAGGTGCTTTTGAACATGCTGGAGCTTTATTATGAAGGTTCCTGTGATGTGGTTCTGACCGGTGATGTGGATGTGGAAGAAAAGGACTGGAAGGATATTCAATGCTTAAGCCATGATTATGTGGAGCTTAAGGCAGACATACTTTCTTCCTATGAATTTGTAAGAGACATCATCCATCATGACAGGCCGGATTCCAGCGAATACGTTTTCCGTTCCCAGGAATCAAGACAATATAAGCAGGAAATCAAGCCTGATCATGAGAATCAGTCACAAGTAAGGAAGCAGGGAAGTATCTGTATCTCCAATGTTAATTATTTAAGGTATATGGGAGAACTTGAAATTGCCAGAGTTGATTTGCCCGGAGAGGACAGGGTAAATGTCATCGGACAGGTACATGACTCTCATATGAAATATTTGCCCTATATTCAAAAGGGGCTTGGGGTAAAGCTGATATAACTATTAAAAAAGTCTGTAACCATTGGTGAAACCGGGTTACAGACTTTTTTACATTTATAATTTTTATCAGCCAATGCAAAACAGCGTTCCTGTCTTTTTATTGCCAGGTCAGGGCGGCATAGGCATCCAAAAGGCCTCCGCTCACCGTCTTTCCTGTAAGCGCATCCAGCTTCCTGCTGGAATTTAAAAGAATATTTTTCACATCAGTCAGAGAAATGTCCTGCCGGTAGGAATAGAGCATAGCGGCCACACCTGTTACCATGGGAGCTGCCATGGAAGTGCCGCTCATAAAACCGTAGGCGTTTCCTGGAACCGTGCTTAAAATGTAGCTTCCAGGGGCGGCGATATCAACGCTGTTTGCACCATAGTTGGAATCCTTGCTTAAGCTTCCGTCAAACAGGAGGTTTGCCACGGAAATGATGTTGTCATATGGGAGGGAAGCCGGATAAACAGGGTAGGTATCTGTATCATATCCAAGCCCGGAGATCCCGCCGTTTCCGCAGGAAACCACAAACAGCATTTTGGAATTTTTCATAGTCAGGGCCAGTTCTTCACTGTAAGCAGTGGTACCCATGCTCAGATTGCAGATGGAAGCCCCGTGTGCTTCGGCATAATGAATGGCCTGGATCACCGCATCCGGTGACCCCAGCCCGTCTTCGCCTCCAAGGGCCTTTAAGGGCATGATCTTTACGTAGTTATTATCCGTGATCCCGGCAATGCCGTAGGATCCGCGTGCGGCGCTGATGGTTCCTGCCGCATGGGTTCCATGGCTGTCCTCGCTGCCGGTAAAGACCTGGTTGTTCCCGGAATAAAAATTCCAGCCGTGAACATCATCCACATATCCGTCGCCGTCGTTATCGACTCCATCGCCGTCAATCTCTCCGGGATTGGTCCATATGGCATCTTTAAGCTCCTGATGATTGATGTCAATGCCGGTATCGATGACGGCAACAATGACGGAACGCTTGTTTTCACCCTGGTCATAAAGCTTCCAGGCAGGCTGTATGTTAATATCAATTCCCGTAACAGCGCCGATCACTGTAGATTCATAATCTCCGGGGCCGGGTTTTAAAGCCCCGTCTTTAGATTTCCGCCCATCGTAAATATTATCAACGGATTTGAATCTGGATTTTAGCTCTATCAGACGGAATTCTCCGTCATTTTTTAATCCCCACTGGTAAGTGGAAAATTCATCCGAGGGAGATAAGTTTACAAGGCCGGGGCCAAGGGCCATAGTCTGCAGGGCTTGTCCACTGTCGGAAGAATATGTCTGAAGTGCGCTGGTTAAGGTCTTATTAAATCCTTTCCCGGAATCGGGGCTGTTAAAAAAGGGCAGGCCTGCTAGAAGGAGGGCTAGGATCAGACAGGCAGCGCGAGTTATTTTTTTCATGGTTTCTATCTCCTTATATATAAAACAATCTTTGAAATTGTTCCTATTATACCATATACCCTACGCAGTAGGTTGGAAAAACATGTGAAAAATTTGAAAATTTTACATTTTTTGGTTAAAGTATCTATGAAATACTTCATTTGACCAATCAGAATTGTTTTGATGAAAATAGTTTGATAAAGCTTCTTGTCCTGTGATAAAATATAAAAATGCAGAGAGGAGGGCTTTCATGGAAGAAAAATATTTTCGAAATAAAATCACATGGTTTACATTTCTATATAGTTTTCTGGTCATATGGGTCCACTCCTACAACGCAGTGCTGTTCTTAGGCAGCACAAGGCTGGCTTACAAGACAGACTGGATGGAACGGTTTTTAGGAGGCTCGGTAGCACAGATTGCCGTACCGGGTTTCTTCCTGATTTCTTCCTATCTTTTCTTTCGCGGCTTTACCTTAGACCGCCTTTGGGTAAAGTGGAATTCCAGGATACGGAGTGTGTTGGTCCCCTATATCCTATGGAATTTCCTTTATTATCTTGGATATGTCATCGGCAGCCGTATCCCGGTGCTTTCTGATGTTATTGGAAAGGGAAAAGTTCCTTTTACATTTTCCATGGCAGCGGAATCGGTCCTTCATTATACGTATAATTATGTATTCTGGTATTTAAACCAATTGATCCAGTTGATCCTTCTGGCTCCCCTTATTTATATCATTGTGAAGCGGAAGGTAACAGGAAGTTTGTTTCTAGCGGGAATTTTGGCGGCAATCTATATGGGAGGTGTGCTTCCCTTTTTAAATTTGGATGCCTTGTTTTATTATTCTTTCGGCGCCTTTGCAGCCGTACATGGGAAAAAGATCGTAGAAGGGCTCTGGAATTTAAAATACCTTGAAGCAGGTGCAGCGGTTCTTATCGCAGCCTTTTTTCTTCATTGGGTTGATTTTCCAGGAGATATCAAAGGGGAGATGGCTGCCTCTGATGTATGTTTCCGCCTTCTTGTTCCGGTAGGATTATGGCTCATGGTACCGGAAAGGCATCTGATAGAGGCAAAGGAATGGATGAAGCAGAATTTTTTTCTGTACGCCACTCACTTTGCCATGGTAAGGCTGATGAACAAAACGGGAGCATTGCTGCTCCCGACTGTTTCGGCAGTGCCGTTTGGACTTTTTCTGCTCATGCCGCTTTTTTGTGTTTTCTTCAGTTATCAGATCGGTCGGTTTTTAAGACATTTTCTTCCGGGCCTGTGGCGTCTGTTAAACGGTGGGCGCTGAACGAGTTTTAAGCATCCGCCGACCATCGGCCGGATGCGCCGCAGGGCAGGAGAAGACCGGTGCTTGTTACCGGAAGCCCTATTTCCCCTGACTGGACAGCACCACCGTATTTTTGCTTCACCTCAATGGAAAGCATGTAGGTTAATACGGAAGGAGCCAATCCTGTGGTATAGGAATTGATAAGGAAAAACAGCGGCTTCTCGGATAAAAGCTGGGCGCACAATTGAACAAGAGGATGAATGGCATCTTCTATTTTCCAGATTTCACCCTTTGGTCCTCTTCCATAGGAAGGAGGATCCATAATGATCGCATCGTAATGGCTTCCCCTTCTGATTTCTCTTTCAACGAATTTTACACAGTCATCCACGATCCAGCGGATAGAAGCGGATTCTAAATTGGAGGAACGGGCATTTTCTTTGGCCCAGCCGACCATTCCCTTGGACGCATCTACATGAGTGACAGAAGCTCCGGCTTTTGCCGCTGCCAGGGTAGCTCCTCCGGTGTAGGCGAATAAGTTAAGCACTTTTACAGGCCGTCCGGCCTGTTTTATTTTTTCACTGAACCAGTCCCAGTTTGCTGCCTGCTCAGGAAAAAGACCTGTATGCTTAAAACTGAAAGGCTTTAATTGAAAGGTTAAATCCTTATAACTGATTGTCCATTGTTCCGGAAGATTGAAAAATTCCCACTCGCCGCCGCCCTTTACGCTCCGGTGATAGTGGCCGTTCATCTTCTTCCAGCCTTTTTCTGTCCTGGGAGTGGACCAGATAACCTGTGGGTCAGGACGAACAAGGAGATAATTTCCCCAGCGTTCAAGCTTTTCTCCTTCTGAACAGTCTATCACTTCATAATCTTTCCAGCCGTCTGCAATCCACATAATTGGTGCCGCCCTTTCCATAAATAGATAATAGTAGTTTTCTCAAATGATTCCAATTTGAACTTCCTTGATTATACTGGATGGAGCCGGGAGCGTCAAGTACGTGAGAATTGCTGGTAAACGGGCTGTAATCACACCTTGTCTTTTGTCCTATATAATATAGTATAATTTTAAATAATGAGGTGTAAAATTTATGTGTTGTTTTAATATAGGATTCACTGCCGGTAACTGCGGCTGCGGGTGGAACTGTGGAATCAATAATGGCTGCTTCAACCGATGCAATTGGGGCTGTAATAATGGCTGCAACTGGGGCTGTAACAATGGCTGCAACTGGGGCTGGAGCAACGGCTGTAACTGGGGCTGTAATAATAGCTGTAATAATAGCTGTAATAATAGCTGTAATCAGGGTTGTTGCAACCGGTGCAATCGATGTTGTGGTAACTGGGGCTGTAACAATCGCTGTAATTGACCTAAAAAGAATTTAAAAGCTTTGGTTTCAGGAAATGCAGGAGCTTTTAATTAAGTAGCTTTATAGGACGGAGTTCTGTATTGTACAGAACTCCGTCCTATTAGTCTGCAAACAATTCTATCTTTTGAAGGCCGAGGAAATTTACCATGACGGAAATCTCCATTTACTGTTCATTTTTGAAGTAAAGATGCTAAAAAAGCAGGGGAAATAAATTCGTAATAGAATTGAAAGATTAAAACAGTTGAATAATCTTAGATTAATTGTTAAAATAAATATTAGCAAAAAAGGAAATCCCTGTAAGGAGTGAAGATATGAAAAGAAAAGGTCTCATTGTGTTAGCTGCTGCGGCTATGCTGGCAATTGGTACTTTATCCATGGAAGCTTGGGCTGGTTGGGAACAGTCTGGTTCGGGGAATGCATGGATTTATAAAGATGAAAGCGGAAGCAAAGTTACAAATACCTGGAAAAAGGGAGCGGACAACCTTTGGCGTTATCTAAACAGCAATGGTGAGATGGCCGTAAATACCTGGGTGGAAAACACCTATTATATGGACTCCAACGGAATCCTGGTCACGGATAAGTGGATGAAGTTCCAGGATTCAGGCAATTCCCAGTACAAGTGGTATTATTTCGGCAGCAGCGGAAAAGCTATTATGGACAATTGGTCTAAGATTAATAACAAGTGGTATTACTTTGATTCCAATGGTGAGATGCAGACCGGATGGGTCCTTGATAACCTGTATTATTGCGGAACCGACGGAGCCATGCGCACCGGCTGGCAGAAGCTTTTCTCACCGGACAGCAATTACGACGGAGACCGTGTCACTCCTGGGGATAATGACGACGGAAAATCCTGGTATTATTTTAATGACAGCGGCAAAAAGTATGCTCCAAAGGATGTGTCCGGGGATTATGCTTCCTATAAGATTGACGGAGTTGCTTATTGCTTTGACTCAGACGGAGCGCTTCAGACAGGCTGGAAGAACGTCGGAATTGAAAATGCCGAGTATGAAATCCAGAATTATAAATATTATGACAGCAATGGAAAGCTGAGAGTGGGCTGGTATTCCGTGGAACCGCCTCAGGATATTTCCGGTTATGAAGAGAGCGTGGAATGGTTTTATTTTTCAAGTTCAGGTGTTCCAAAGACCGGTCCGAAGGAAGGAAATGCCACCACTCAGAATATAACTAAAATTAATGATAAAACCTATCTGTTTAATAGCCTGGGCAATCCTGTATATGGACTGCAGAAGGTGATGATTGGAAATACTTCAGAATATACGGCATTCTATTTCGGGGATAAGAAAGCCAGCACCATGCAAAAGGGCAAGGTAAAGGTAATCGAGGGAGACGGCAGCGATGCCACCTATTATTTCAGTGACAGCGGCCGCGGTTATACCGGAGTTAAGGATGGTTCCCTCTATTATATGGGAAAGCTTCAGTGTGCGGATGAAGGAACCAAATATGAAGCCATTGCGATTCCTACAGGAAGCACTACCACGACCTATGTGGTGAATACTTCCGGCAAGGTGGCCAAAAGTACCACGGTAAAGAATTCCGATGGAGTGAAGTATAAGACCGGGGGCAACGGGAATTTATTAAAGGTAGATGATGAAAACCCAAGCGGAGAGGGCAGAACCCCTACAGAACCGGCCTGGAATTAGGAAAAGAGCGATCAATGGCGTGAAACCTGGAAAATCAGATTTTGCGCCATTTTTTTGAAAAAAATGCTTGCAATGTAAAAAAAAATATGTTATTATACAAAGGCTGTGGCATGATAGCTGTGAAACGTGAGGTTGCTGCTTATAAAAGCAGGTTTTCCGTGGAGCGAATGTCAAGTTAGGAAACTGGCGACAAGTCACTGTACAATTTAAAGTTCTGTTTATTTAAACAGGAGGTCAGTGTGTGATCCTGAAGGACACACACGGGAACGTGTACAGTCACCGCTTGTCGTACTTCTACTAAGTGCGAAAAGGAGGCGACTTTTTTTATGGCAAGTCAAGTAATGAGAATCACATTAAAAGCGTATGATCATCAGTTGGTTGATCAGTCTGCGGGCAAGATCATCGACACTGTAAAAAAGACAGGATCTAAAGTGAGCGGACCGGTGCCGTTACCAACCAAGAAGGAAGTGGTAACTATCTTAAGGGCGGTCCACAAATACAAAGATTCAAGAGAGCAGTTCGAGCAGAGAACGCATAAGAGACTCATTGATATCATTACACCAAGCCAGAAGACTGTTGATGCATTATCCAGACTGGAAATGCCGGCAGGTGTGTACATCGATATCAAGATGAAGAATAAATAATCTTCATCAGAACCATTATGGAAATTGTTCCATGCATGTCCTGAAGGGTTTTAATATAGAAGCAACACTTTTTCCTGTAAGGAATCAACATCTCCGCCAGGCGGAGTCATAGTGTTCCACGTATATTGGGCTGTTCTAGGATGATTGCGAAAGCAATCCGCTGTAGAATTAACAAACAGGAGGTAAAAACATGAAGAAGGGTATTTTAGCTACCAAAGTCGGAATGACACAGATCTTCAATGAGAACGGAGTCTTAACTCCGGTAACAGTTCTTCAGGCAGGTCCTTGTGTAGTAACACAGGTTAAGACTGTTGAGAACGATGGTTACAGTGCAGTACAGGTTGGTTACGTTGATAAGAGAGAAAAGCTTGTCAGCAAGCCAATTAAGGGCCATTTTGATAAGGCCGGTGTATCTTACAAAAGATACGTAAGAGAGTTTAAGCTTGAGAATGTTGACCAGTATTCTGTAAAAGATGAAATCAAAGCTGAGATCTTTGCAGCAGGCGACAAGATCGATGCAACCGCAATCTCCAAAGGTAAAGGTTTCCAGGGTGCTATTAAGAGACACGGACAGTCCAGAGGACCTATGGCTCACGGTTCCAAGTTCCACCGCCATGCAGGTTCCAACGGTGCAGCTTCTGATCCCAGCAAGGTATTCAAGGGCAAAAAGATGCCTGGCCAGATGGGTAACAAGAAGGTAACAATCCAGAACCTCGAAATCGTTAAGGTTGATGCAGAAAACAACCTGATTCTGGTTAAGGGTGCTATACCAGGACCTAAGAAGTCTTTAGTAACAATCAAGGAAACAGTAAAAGCATCTAAATAATGCTTTTATCAGAAAGGAGGATCATACAGATGGCAAACGTATCTGTTTACAATATGGAAGGTAAAGAAGTTGGCACAGTAGAGTTAAACGATGCAGTGTTCGGTGTAGATGTAAATGAGCATCTCGTACACATGGCAGTCGTAAGCCAGCTTGCAAATAAGCGCCAGGGCACACAGAAAGCAAAGACACGTGCAGAAGTATCTGGCGGCGGAAGAAAACCGTGGAAGCAGAAAGGAACCGGTCATGCAAGACAGGGTTCAACAAGATCTCCTCAGTGGACAGGCGGTGGAGTTGTTTTTGCTCCTGCACCAAGAGATTATACAATCAGACTTAACAAGAAGGAAAGAAGACTTGCTCTTAAATCCGCTCTGACCAGCAGAGTAAATGACAACAAGTTCATCGTTGTTGACGAGTTAAAGTTTGATGAGATCAAGACAAAGAAATTCCAGACTGTTTTAAATAACTTAAAGGTATCCAAAGCTCTTGTAGTTGTTGGCGACGACAGTACAAACGCAGTAATGAGCGCTAGAAACATCACTGCTATTAAGACTGCTTTCGTTAACACCATCAACGTATACGATATCTTAAAGTACAACACAGTTGTTGCTACCAAGACTGCTGTTGCAGCAATCGAGGAGGTGTACGCATAATGGCAGAAATTAAGTATTACGACGTAATCCAGAAGCCTGTAGTAACTGAGAAGAGCATGAACGCTATGACGTCCAAGAAGTACACATTTATTGTGCACACAGATGCTAATAAGGCTATGATCAAAGAAGCTGTTGAAAAGATGTTCCCAGGTACAAAGGTTGCCAGCGTGAACACCATGAACTTAGACGGAAAGACCAAAAGAAGAGGTACAACTTTTGGTAAGACTTCTAAGACAAAGAAGGCTATCGTTCAGCTGACAGCTGACAGCAAAGACATCGAAATCTTCGAAGGACTGTAAGATCGGGGCGCTTGGTGAGAATTCATTCGAGCCCGGCGTAAACGGTTTTCAGTTTTCTATGTGATGAACATTATATCACGATAATTGAGATACGCTAGGCGGCGTTGCACTACTGGTCTTTATGCCCCGGGAACGCGGGAATAAAGCAGAAGCGCCAATGGCATACCTTTATGTCCAAAAGCATGGACAATAAAGAAGAAAGGAGAAATATCATGGGAATTAAAAAGTATAACCCATATACCCCTTCCAGAAGACACATGACCGGTTCTGATTTCGGCGAAGTCACAAAGTCAGCTCCTGAGAAGTCCTTAATCAGCAAGACAATCAATAAGACAGCCGGCCGTAATAACCAGGGTAAGATCACGGTAAGACATCGCGGAGGCGGCGTTAAGAGAAAATATAGAATCATCGACTTTAAGAGAAACAGCAAAGACGGCATTGCAGCAACTGTTATTGGTATCGAATACGATCCAAACAGAACTGCTAACATCGCGCTGATCTGCTATGAAGATGGTACAAAGGCTTATATCCTTGCTCCGGCTGGTTTGACAGACGGCATGAAGGTTATGAGCGGTGAGATGGCAGAAGCAAAAGTTGGCAACTGCTTACCATTAAGCCAGATCCCGGTTGGTGCTCAGGTTCACAACATTGAGCTTTATCCTGGAAAAGGCGGACAGTTGGTTCGTTCCGCAGGAAATGCAGCTCAGTTAATGGCAAAAGAAGGCAAATATGCAACCCTTCGTTTACCTTCCGGCGAAATGAGAATGGTTCCAATCAACTGCAGAGCTACTATCGGCGTTGTAGGCAACGGAGATCATAACTTAATCAACATCGGTAAAGCTGGTAGAAAACGTCACATGGGCTTTAGACCTACAGTACGTGGTTCCGTAATGAACCCTAATGACCATCCTCACGGTGGTGGTGAAGGCAAGACCGGTATCGGACGCCCAGGTCCAAGTACACCATGGGGCAAACCTGCGCTTGGCTTAAAGACCAGAAAGAAAAACAAGCAATCTAACAGACTGATCGTTAGAAGAAGAGATGGAAAGACCGTTAAATAATTAAAGGAGGTTAGAATCTATGGCTCGCTCACTTAAAAAAGGACCATTTGCAGATGCGCATTTACTGAAAAAAGTAGATGTTATGAACGCAGCAGGACAGAAACAGGTAATTAAGACCTGGTCTCGCCGTTCTACAATCTTTCCGCAGATGGTTGGACATACAATTGCAGTTCACGATGGCAGAAAGCACGTTCCGGTATATGTTACAGAGGATATGGTTGGACATAAGCTGGGTGAATTTGTTGCCACAAGAACCTACAGAGGACATGGTAAGGACGAGAAAAAATCAGGCCGTAAGTAGATAGAAGCAAACTCCTCCGGGCATTCTTCCGGATTCCCAGGGGCGTTTAAGTTGAAAGGAGGATTCACCAATGGCTAAGGGACATAGAAGCCAGATTAAAAGAGAAAGAAATGCCGTGAAGGACACCAGACCATCAGCAAAGTTATCCTATGCTAGGGTTTCTGTTCAGAAAGCATGCTTCGTATTAGATGCCATCAGAGGCAAAGACGTTATGACAGCACTTGGTATTGTGACGTACAATCCCAGATATGCTTCTACTTTAATCGAGAAAATATTAAAATCAGCAGTTGCTAACGCTGAGAATAACAATGGTATGGACCCTGCAAAACTTTATGTAGAGGAATGCTTTGCAAACAAGGGACCGACAATGAAAAGAGTAAAACCGAGAGCACAGGGCCGCGCTTACAGGATCGAAAAGAGAATGAGCCACATCACCATCGTGCTTAATGAAAGATAAGGAGGCAAATAATGGGACAGAAAGTTAATCCACACGGCTTAAGAGTCGGTGTTATTAAAGACTGGAACTCAAAATGGTATGCTGAAGCTGATTTCGCAGATAACCTGGTTGAAGATTATGCGATCAGAAAGTTCCTTAAGAAGAAATTATACAGCGCTGGCATTTCTGATATTGAAATTGAGAGAGCATCTGACCGTGTGAAAGTTATAATTCACACTGCAAAACCGGGTGTTGTTATCGGTAAGGGCGGATCTGAGATTGAAAAAGTAAAAGCTGAAGTTCAGAAGCTTACAGATAAAAAGTTATTTGTTGACATCAAGGAAATCAAAAGACCTGATAAAGACGCTCAGTTAGTAGCTGAATCCATCGCACAGCAGTTAGAAAACCGTGTATCCTTCCGCCGGGCTATGAAGTCCACCATGGGCCGTTCCATGAAGTCTGGCATAAAGGGCATCAAGACTGCAGTTGCAGGACGTCTTGGCGGTGCTGATATGGCTCGTACTGAGTTCTACAGCGAAGGAACCATTCCGTTACAGACACTTAGAGCAGATATTGACTATGGTTTCGCTGAAGCAGATACAACCTTCGGTAAGATCGGTGTTAAGGTATGGATCTACAATGGCGAAATACTTCCAACTAAAGGAAACAAGGAAGGGAGCGGAAAATAATGTTAATGCCTAAAAGAGTTAAACGTCGTAAACAGTTCCGTGGATCCATGGCTGGTAAAGCGTTAAGAGGCAATACCATCAGCAACGGTGAGTTTGGTTTAGTTTCCATGGAACCATGCTGGATTAAATCTAACCAGATTGAGGCTGCCCGTGTTGCAATGACCCGTTATATCAAGCGTGGCGGTAAAGTCTGGATCAAGATTTTCCCGGATAAACCTGTAACAGCAAAACCAGCAGAAACCCGTATGGGTTCCGGTAAGGGCGCTCTGGAATACTGGGTAGCAGTAGTAAAGCCAGGCCGTGTATTATTCGAAATCGCTGGAGTACCTGAAGAAACAGCACGTGAAGCATTACGTCTTGCTATGCATAAGTTACCGTGCAAGTGTAAGATTGCTGCTAAAGCAGATTTAGAAGGCGGTGAATGACAGTGAAAATTGATAAGTATGTTGAAGAATTAAAAGGTAAATCAGCTGCAGAACTGAATGAAGAATTAGTAGCTGCAAAGAAAGAACTTTTCAACTTAAGATTCCAGAACGCGACCAACCAGCTTGACAACACAAGCAGGATTAAAGAGGTACGCAAGAACATTGCCAGAATTCAGACTGTTATAACTGAGAAGGCTAAATTAGCTTAAGTTGCGGTTTTTAAAAAAACACGACACACACGAGCGTGTGTAAACTTATAGATTCGGCCGCCAGGGCCAAAACTCGAAAGGAGAATACCGAACGTGGAAAGAAATCTTAGAAAAACCCGTACTGGTAAGGTTGTGAGCAGCAAGATGGATAAGACCATCGTTGTAGCGATTGAAGACCATGTAGAACATCCTTTATACGGCAAGATCGTAAAAAGAACGTATAAATTAAAAGCCCATGATGAGAAAAACGATTGCAATATGGGCGATACAGTAAAAGTAATGGAAACAAGACCGTTGTCAAAAGACAAGAGATGGAGACTTGTTGAGATTATCGAAAGAGCGAAATAATTTATTTCCAGGAAGGAGTAACAGGTATGATTCAGCAGGAAACCAGATTAAGGGTTGCCGACAATACCGGTGCAAAAGAGATTCTTTGTATCCGTGTTATGGGCGGCTCTACAAGAAGATATGCTAATATTGGTGATGTTATCGTTGCCAGCGTAAAAGATGCAACGCCTGGTGGTGTTGTTAAAAAGGGCGACGTTGTAAAGGCCGTTGTTGTACGCACCGTTAAGGGCGCACGACGCAAAGACGGTTCTTATATCAAGTTCGATGAGAATGCTGCCGTAATTATCAAAGATGACAAGACTCCAAAAGGAACTCGTATCTTTGGACCGGTTGCCAGAGAGTTAAGAGAGAAGCAGTTTATGAAGATTGTTTCCTTAGCTCCGGAAGTATTATAAGGAGGTGTCGGACTGTGCATAAAATTAAAAGAGACGACCTGGTAAAGGTTATCGCAGGAAAAGATAAAGACAAACAGGGCAAGATTCTTCACATAGATACGAAGAATAACAGAGTGGTAGTGGAAGGTATTAACATGATTACAAAGCATGTGAAACCAGGCGCAGGCAACCCACAGGGTGGTATTGTTCAGAAGGAAGCTGCACTTGATATCTCTAATGTAATGCTTGTTGTTGACGGAAAAGCAACCAGAGTTGGTTTTGAGATAAAAGACGGCAAAAAAGTCCGCGTTGCAAAAGCAACCGGTAAAGTAATTGATTAATTCGGAGAGGAGGAATAAAAATTGGCTAGATTAAAAGAGATATACCAGACAGAGATCGTAGAAGGTATGGTCAAGAAATTTGGATATAAGAACGTCATGGAAGTGCCGAAGTTAAATAAGATCGTCATCAATATGGGTATTGGTGAAGCAAAGGAAAATGCCAAGATTTTAGACTCTGCAGTAAGAGATTTAGAAATCATCTCCGGTCAGAAGGCAGTCTTAACAAAGGCTAAAAAATCAGTTGCTAACTTCAAAATCAGAGAAGGTATGCCAATCGGCTGCAAAGTAACCTTACGCGGCCAGAGAATGTATGAATTTGCTGATCGTCTGATCAACCTTGCACTTCCTCGTGTACGTGACTTCAGAGGTGTAAATCCTAACGCATTTGACGGCAGAGGGAACTACGCTCTTGGCATCAAGGAACAGCTTATTTTCCCTGAGATTGAGTACGATAAAGTTGACAAGGTAAGAGGTATGGACGTAATTTTCGTTACTACCGCTAAGACAGACGAAGAAGCCCGTGAACTTTTGACATTATTCAATATGCCATTTGCAAAATAGTAGGAGGAATAATCCATGGCAAAGACTTCAATGAAGATCAAACAGCAGAGACCTGCAAAATTCTCTTCAAGAGAATACAATCGTTGCAGAATCTGTGGTCGTCCACATGCTTATTTAAGAAAATACGGAATCTGCAGAATCTGCTTCCGTGAATTAGCATACAAGGGTCAGATCCCAGGCGTTAGAAAAGCAAGCTGGTAAAATAAGGAAGGAGGCAATTTCAAAATGACTATGAGCGATCCAATCGCAGATATGCTTACAAGAATCCGTAATGCAAATACTGCAAAACATGATACAGTAGATGTACCTTCATCTAAGATGAAATTAGCTATTGCTGATATCCTTGTAAAAGAGGGCTACATTAAAAAATATGATGTCGTAGAAGACGGTGCATTCCAGACCATCAGGATCACCTTAAAATACGGTAAAGATAAAAATGAGAAAATCATCACAGGTATTAAGAGAATCTCCAAGCCAGGTTTACGTGTATACGCAAACAAGGAAGAATTACCAAGAGTACTTGGCGGTTTAGGAACTGCTATCATCTCCACCAACCAGGGCGTTGTTACCGATAAGGAAGCGCGCACCATTGGCATCGGCGGAGAAGTATTGGCGTTTGTTTGGTAATTAAAGGAAACATCTGAAAACAGAAGAAGCTCTGCGCTTCTTCCGAAAATTTAAGGAGGTAGACGGCATGTCACGTATAGGAAGAATGCCTATCGCGGTTCCGGCAGGCGTAACTGTTGCAATCGCAGAAAATAACAAAGTGACTGTAAAAGGTCCTAAGGGAACTCTTGAAAGAGTGTTGCCATCTGAGATGACAATCAAAGAAGAAGATGGTCATATCGTTGTTACAAGACCTAATGATTTAAAGAAAATGAAATCCTTACACGGTCTGACAAGAACATTAGTAAACAACATGGTCGTTGGTGTTACCAACGGTTATGAGAAGAAACTGGAAATTAATGGTGTTGGCTACAGAGCACAGAAGCAGGGCAAGAAACTGGTTCTTTCTCTTGGCTATTCCCACCCGGTAGAGATGGAAGACCCGGAAGGCGTCGAAGCTACCATGGAAGGACAGAACGTCATCATTATTAAAGGTATCGATAAAGAAAAAGTTGGCCAGTACGCTGCTGAAATCAGAGATAAGAGAAGACCTGAACCGTATAAGGGCAAGGGTATCAAGTATGCTGACGAAGTGATCAGACGTAAAGTTGGTAAGACTGGTAAGAAATAATTAAGGAGAGTGTAAAGATGGTTAGCAAACAGTCAAGAAGCGAAGTTCGCGTTAAAAAGCACAACAGAATACGTAACCGTTTTGCAGGCACTGCAGAAAGACCGCGTTTAGCTGTGTTTAGAAGCAATAATCATGTGTATGCTCAAATTATTGACGATACAGTTGGTAAGACTTTAGTCACTGCTTCTACAGTAGAAAAAGAAGTAAAGGCAGAATTAGAGAAAACTAACAACGTTGATGCTGCAGCATATGTAGGTACCGTAGTAGCAAAGAGAGCCCTTGAAAAAGGAATTAAGGGAGTTGTCTTTGACAGAGGCGGTTTTATATATCATGGTAAAATTCAGGCATTAGCAGACGCAGCAAGAGAAGCTGGTCTGGAATTTTAAGTAGAGAGGAGAATGACAACGTGAAACGTACTATTTTTGATGCAAATCAGTTAGAATTAAACGACAGAGTAGTTGCTATCAAGCGTGTATCTAAAACCGTTAAGGGTGGACGTACCATGAGATTCTCTGCTTTAGTAGTCGTGGGTGATGGCAATGGCCACGTAGGTGCTGGTCTTGGCAAAGCCGGTGAAGTTCCAGAAGCAATCCGTAAAGGAAAAGAGGCTGCCGTTAAGAATATGGTTGCAGTTCCCATCGATGAGAACAGCAGCATTCCTCATGACCTGATCGGCAAATTCGGAAGTGCATCCGTACTTCTTAAGAGAGCTAACGAAGGTACAGGAGTTATCGCAGGAGGCCCTGCACGTGCAGTTTTAGAGCTTGCAGGTGTTAAGAATATCCATTCAAAGTCTTTAGGTTCCAATAATAAGACTAACGTAGTTCTTGCTACCATTGAAGGATTGACTAAGTTAAAGACTCCTGAAGAAGTTGCAAAGCTTCGCGGCAAAACTGTAGAAGAGATTTTAGGCTAAGGAGGATAAGAAGATGGCAGATAAATTAAAAGTCACATTGGTGAAATCCCCGATCGGCGCAGTTCCGAAGCACAAAGCAACCGTTGAAGCATTAGGCTTAAAGAAGCTTCACAAGACAGTTGAGATGCCGGACAATGGCGCAGTAAGAGGTATGATCGCCAACGTACGTCATTTAGTAAAAGTTGAAGAGATTTAAGAGAATACAGTAAGGAGGTGCAAGCGATGGATTTATCAAATTTACAGCCTGCGTTAGGTTCCAAACACAGCGACAACTTTAGAAGAGGCCGCGGACATGGTTCAGGAAACGGCAAGACAGCAGGTAAGGGTCATAAGGGACAGAAAGCACGTTCCGGTGCAACCAGACCAGGTTTTGAAGGCGGTCAGATGCCTTTATACAGACGTATTCCTAAGAGAGGCTTTACAAATAGAAATACAAAAATAATTATCGGTATCAATGTAGGCGCTTTAGAGTGCTTTGACAATGGTGCAGTTATTACTGTTGAAACTTTATTAGAGAGCGGTATTGTAAAGAATCCGCGTGACGGTGTTAAGATCCTTGGAAATGGAGAATTAACCAAAAAGCTTACAGTAAAGGTAGATGCTTTCAGCGAAGGCGCAAAAACCAAAATCGAGGCTTTAGGTGGAACCTGCGAGGTGATCTAATATGTTAAAAACACTCCGTAATGCATTCAAGATCAAGGACGTAAGAAAGAAACTCATCTTTACGTTCCTGATGCTGGTGGTTACTAGGATTGGTTCTCAATTGCCGATTCCAGGAGTTGAAACAAGCTTCTTTAAAGATTTTTTTGCTCGGCAGAATAACGATGCGTTTGGATTCTTCAACGCTATGACAGGTAGCTCCTTTACCAACATGTCCGTATTTGCCTTAAGCATTACCCCTTACATCACATCTTCCATCATCATGCAGCTTTTGACGATAGCGATTCCAAAGCTTGAGGAAATGCAGCGAGATGGGGAAGATGGAAGAAAAAAGATTGCAGAATACACCCGTTACGTAACAGTTGGTCTGGCTTTAATCGAGTCCGTCGCTATGGCGATCGGATTCGGCGGCCAGGGTCTGTTAAGAGAATTTAACGTATTAAGTATTATCATTGCTGTTGCAACTATGACGGCAGGTAGTGCTCTTCTGATGTGGATCGGTGAGCGTATTACGGAAAAAGGTGTGGGAAACGGTATTTCCATTGTCCTGACCTTTAACATTATTTCCAGCTTTCCGTCCGATGCGTCAACCTTATATACCAGATTCATGTCTGGAAAGTCGGTTGCCGTAGCAGCAGTTGCCGGCATTATTATCGTCGCTGTTATCATAGCGATAGTTGTATTTGTTGTTATCCTTCAGAATGGTGAGAGAAGAATTCCTGTGCAGTATTCTAAAAAGATGCAGGGACGGAAGATGGTCGGCGGTCAAGCCACCAACATTCCGTTAAAGGTGAATACGGCCGGCGTTATCCCGGTTATCTTCGCTTCCTCCATTATGTCGTTCCCGGTAGTGATTTCCCAGTTCTTTGGGGCTAGGATCGACTACAACAGCATTGGAGGCCACATTTTATCGGCGCTGAATTCTTCCAGCTGGTTTAAACCGGAGAGACCGTTATATACCATTGGTCTGCTTGTATACGTGGCACTTATCATTATATTCGCTTATTTTTATACATCAATTACGTTTAACCCGCTTGAAGTTGCGAATAACATGAAAAAGTCCGGTGGTTTTATCCCGGGTATCCGCCCAGGAAAACCAACCAGTGATTATCTCAATTCTATTTTGAACTATATCGTATTTATAGGCGCATGCGGCTTGACGATCATCTGTATCATTCCTATCATGGTTTCCGGCATATTCAGTGTAAGCCGTTTATCCTTTGGAGGTACATCCTTAATCATCATTGTCAGCGTAGTTTTAGAAACGTTGAAGGCGATTGAATCTCAGATGCTTGTGCGCTATTATAAAGGCTTTTTAAACGATTAGAGGACAAACCAAGAGAAACACGCACGGCGTGTTTCTCTTGGAATTTGTGTTATTTACGCGAGCAATGAGCCGGGTGATCATGCTTGTACGTTCATTCGGCGACTGCCGCGATAATTATAAGAAACACACAAAGCGTGTTTCTTATAGTTGACCTTATAGATGCAAGGGAGGGACTGTATATGAGAATTATCATGTTAGGTGCTCCTGGTGCCGGCAAAGGTACCCAGGCAAAAAAAATTGCTGAAAAGTATCAGATTCCCCACATTTCTACTGGAGATATTTTCCGCTCCAATATTAAAGAAGGAACAGAGTTAGGCAGGAAGGCAAAGGAATACATGGATCAGGGCGCTCTTGTGCCGGATGAACTGACCATTGGCATGCTGATGGACCGTATTCAGAATGATGACTGTGTAAACGGATACGTGCTGGATGGTTTTCCAAGAACCATTCCCCAGGCGGAAAGCCTTAAAAAGGCGCTTTCTGAGATGGGACAGAAGATTGACTTTGCGATTAATGTGGAAGTACCGGATGAGATAATTATAGGCAGAATGGCAGGCCGACGTGCTTGTATTGCCTGTGGAGCTACATATCATATTGTGTATAATCCAAGCAGGGTTCCCGATGTATGCGACGTGTGCGGTGCAGAGCTTGTTCTGCGGGATGATGATAAGCCGGAGACCGTTAAAAAGCGTTTGTCGGTCTACCATGATCAGACAAAGCCTCTGATCGAATATTATAAGGAAGCTGGTGTACTGGTGAATATTGATGGAACACAGGAATTAAATAAGGTGTTTACGGACATCGCTGTCCTATTAGGAGCATAGTTTATGTCAGTTACGATTAAATCTGCAAGAGAGATAGAACTTATGAGAGAGGCGGGAAAGATTCTTTGTAAAACTCACGAAGAGCTTTCAAAAGCCTTGAAGCCGGGGATGACAACCTGGGATATTGATCATCTGGGAGAAGAAATCATAAGGAGCTACGGCTGTACGCCTTCATTCCTGAACTATAATGGTTATCCTGCCTCTATCTGCGTTTCTGTAAACGATGAAGTGGTTCATGGGATTCCAAATAAGAAACGGGTTTTAATGGAGGGCGATATCGTGAGCCTGGATGCCGGGGTTATTTACAAAGGATATCATTCCGATGCGGCAAGGACTTACGGAATCGGGGAGATCACTCCTTTCGCAGGGCAGCTCATAGAAGTGACAAGACAATGTTTCTTTGAAGGGATTAAATTTGCAAAATCTGGCAATCATCTGAATGATATATCTGTCGCAATCCAGACCCATGCGGAAAAATTTGGATTTGGAGTTGTCCGGGATCTGGTGGGCCATGGAATTGGCTCTCATCTCCATGAGGAGCCGGAGGTGCCGAACTTTGCACGGAAAAGGCGGGGAATCAAATTAAAGCCGGGAATGACCTTGGCCATCGAACCCATGATCAATGGGGGAACACCGGAGGTCGTATGGCTTGATGATGACTGGACCGTAGTAACAGAGGATGGAAGCCTTTCCGCCCATTATGAAAATACCGTATTGATTACGGAAGGTGAACCGGAGATTCTTAGTCTGGTTTCCCATGACCGCTGAGGAAATGCCCATGGAATTAAGTACCGGAGCATTGGTAAAGTCTGCGGCGGGACACGATAAAGGCGGTTATTTCCTCATATTGCGGGAGGTAGGCGAATATATATATCTGGTGGACGGAAAAAGCAGACGTTTAAACTGCCCGAAGAAGAAAAAGAAAAAGCATGTGGAACCCCTTTTATGGGAGAAACATTCTCCCGGACTGAAGATCCGGGAAAATAAATCAGTCACCGATGAAGAAATCAAACATTTTATCAGATGTTTCAAAAGAGAAGAACAGGTTGTTAGGAGGTAAGCTTTATGTCAAAAGCAGATGTTATTGAAATTGAAGGAACCGTTGTGGAGAAGCTTCCCAACGCCATGTTCCAGGTAGAACTGGAGAATGGCCATCAGGTACTTGCTCACATCAGCGGAAAACTTCGCATGAACTACATTCGTATTTTACCGGGAGATAAAGTGACCATTGAGATGTCCCCCTATGATTTAAGCAAGGGAAGAATCATCTGGAGAGACAAATAAGGTGCTGTTTCATAAAACACTGCCTGTTTCTTAAATGCGACACGCCAGGGTAAAGGGTTAATAAATATATAGGAAAAAGTGCTTGCATTTTAAAATAAACAGTGTTATAATGCTATAGCGACTTTGTTGAAATACTGGGTGTATTATGCCCTTATGGGCAGCACTGGTTTTACGATAAAACACACTGCGGGTATACTCAGAAGGCTCTTTCCAAAAAGAGCTCCATCGCCACCAGGCTCGTAAAAGAGCCGGCCGGGTGCGGGGGAGCGCTTTCGCGCGGAAACGTCCGAAAAAAGACGGCAAGTGCTTCATGTGAAAGGGCGCATAACGGAAAGGAGAATTGCTGTGAAGGTTAGATCATCAGTCAAACCAATTTGCGAAAAATGCAAAATCATAAAGAGAAAAGGCAGTATCAGAGTAATCTGTGAAAATCCTAAGCATAAGCAGAGACAAGGTTAAAAAAATTAATGGAGGTGTAATACACAAATGGCTCGTATTTCAGGTGTTGATTTACCAAGAGAAAAACGTGTTGAGATCGGCTTGACCTATATCTACGGTATCGGCAGAACAAGTTCAAACCGCATCCTGACAGAGGCTGGCGTTAGTCCTGATACTCGTGTTAAGGACTTGACAGACGACGAAGTAAAGAGAATTTCAACAGTAATTACTGATTCTCAGATTGTTGAAGGTGATTTACGTAGAGAGATCGCTATGAACATCAAGAGACTTCAGGAAATCGGATGCTACCGTGGAATCCGTCATAGAAAGAGCCTGCCAGTTCGTGGTCAGAAGACAAAGACCAACGCAAGAACTCGCAAGGGTCCTAGAAAGACTGTAGCAAACAAGAAGAAATAAGAATATCCACACCCAATAACAGCGAATCACGTTACATGTTTTAAAAACAGGAATAACAGGATTCAGATGCAAGTAAAAAGAAAGTAGGTTAGTTTAAAATGGCTAAAAAAATGTCCACTACTAAAAAAGTGACAAAAAAGCGCGTAAAGAAAAACGTTGAACGCGGACAAGCACATATCCAGTCATCTTTTAATAACACGATCGTGACATTAACAGATACACAGGGTAATGCATTATCCTGGGCAAGTGCTGGTGGTCTTGGCTTTAGAGGTTCAAGGAAATCTACTCCATATGCAGCTCAGATGGCGGCAGAAACTGCAACTAAGGCAGCTCTTATACATGGTTTAAAATCAGTAGACGTTATGGTTAAAGGTCCTGGTTCAGGCCGTGAAGCAGCTATTCGCGCACTTCAGGCATGCGGATTAGAGGTAACCAGCATTAAGGATGTAACCCCAGTTCCACATAACGGTTGTCGTCCACCAAAACGTAGAAGAGTCTAATTAGGAGGTAATTACAGTGGCAGTTGATAGAGTTCCTGTTCTTAAAAGATGTAGATCCCTTGGTCTTGATCCAATCTATTTAGGAATAGATAAAAAATCCAACAGAGAATTAAAAAGAGCTAACAGAAAGATGAGTGAGTACGGTATTCAGCTTAGAGAAAAGCAGAAAGCCAAATTCATCTACGGAGTTCTTGAGAAACCTTTCCGTAACTACTATGCCAAGGCTTCCAGAATGAATGGTCTTGTGGGTGAAAACCTGATGATCCTTCTGGAGAGAAGACTTGACAATGTAGTATTCCGTTTGGGATTCGGAAGAACAAGAAGAGAGACCAGACAGATGGTTGATCACAAGAGCATTCTTGTAAACGGCAAATGCGTAAACATTCCTTCCTATTTAATTAAGGCTGGAGATGTGATCGAAGTAAAAGAGAAGTGCAAAGCCAATGCAAGATTCAAAAGTGTTCAGGAAACAACCGCAGGACGTATGGTTCCGGCATGGCTTGATGTTGACCATGAGAATTTACGTGGTACTGTAAAAGAGTTACCAACAAGAGATGAGATTGATGTTCCGGTGAATGAAATGCTTATCGTCGAGTTGTACTCCAAATAATTGAAAGTCTGTTGATTGAAGCCGGCTTTCGCCCAGGGGGTGGCCCCTGGGCAAGGTTTGAGTATAAGACCCTCGATACAAAACACCCAAAAGGAGGGGCTATTAGTGTTCGATTTTGAAAAACCAAACATTGAGATTGCTGAAATCTCAGAAGACAAGAAATATGGCAAGTTTGTAGTTGAACCGCTTGAAAGAGGTTATGGCACGACTTTAGGAAATTCCTTAAGAAGAATCATGCTTTCTTCCTTACCGGGCGCTGCAGTCAGTCAGGTAAAAATCGACGGCGTGTTGCATGAATTCAGTTCTATTCCAGGAGTTAAGGAAGATGTGACTGAGATCATCATGAACATCAAGAGCTTATCTATTAAAAATAACAGCGATACCAACGAAGCTAAGGTTGCATACATTGAGTTTGAAGGCGAAGGCGTAATAACGGCTGCGGACATTCAGGCGGATCCGGATATTGAAGTTATGAACCCGGAGCAGATCATTGCAACCCTCAGCGGCGGTACGGACAGCAAGTTCTATATGGAACTTACTATCACCAAGGGCCGCGGCTATGTAAGCGCAGACAAGAATAAGAGTGAAGATTTACCGATTGGCGTGATTGCCGTTGATTCTATCTATACACCAGTCGAGCGCGTCAACATGACGGTAGAAAACACCCGAGTAGGTCAGGTTACCGATTACGATAAGCTGACATTAGATGTATTTACAAATGGTACTTCGGCACCGGATGAGGCGGTTAGCCTTGCCGCAAAGGTGCTCAGCGAGCACTTGAACCTGTTCATTGATTTATCTGAGAACGCCAAGACTGCAGAAGTCATGGTAGAAAAAGAGGATAATGAAAAGGAAAAGGTTCTGGAGATGAACATCGATGAACTGGAGCTTTCCGTCCGTTCATACAATTGTCTGAAGAGAGCCGGTATCAATACAGTAGAAGAATTATGTAACCGCACCTCTGAAGACATGATGAAGGTTCGTAACCTGGGCCGCAAGTCTTTAGAAGAAGTGCTGGCCAAATTAAAAGAGTTAGGTTTGCAGCTTAACCCAAGTGATGATGCCGGTGTATAACTGGACCGCTTGAAGTAGCTGATTTATGGAGATTAAGCGCCGGTACAGTAAGTCCGAAGAAGCATGTACCTGTGTTCCACAAATGGAGGAATATTAAAATGGCAGGATATAGAAAGCTGGGAAAAACTTCCAGCCAGAGAAAAGCATTAATCAGAAGTCAGGTAACTGCATTATTATATAATGGCAAAATCGTGACAACAGAGGCAAGAGCAAAAGAAATCCGCAAGGTGGCTGAAGGCCTCATCGCTTTAGCGGTAAAAGAGAAAGACAACTTTGAGACTGTTAAGGTTACCGCAAAGGTTGCACGTAAAGATAAAGACGGCAAGAGAGTAAAAGAAGTTGTAAACGGCAAGAAAGTTACCGTTTACGATGAAGTAGAGAAAGAGATCAAGAAAGACCTTCCTTCCAGACTTCACGCAAGAAGACAGATGTTAAAGGTTCTTTATGATGTAACAGAAGTTCCGGCAGAAGCTGCAGGAAGAAAGAAAAATACAAAATCTGTTGATCTGCCAAAAAAACTGTTTGAAGAAGTTGCACCAAAGTACGTATCCCGCAACGGTGGTTACACACGTATCGTAAAGATCGGCCAGCGTAAGGGTGACGGAGCTATGGCTGTGGTTCTTGAACTGGTATAAAGCACGAAAGCAATGAGCAGTGTTGAAGAGAGGTTCGATAAAATTTTCGTTGTGCTTGCACATAAGAAAGTTTTATCGAACCTTTCTTCATAGGGTAATGCCTGTGAGCTGGCAAATCCTACTATTTGCCAGCTCACGCTGCAGACTTATCCCGGTATAGGAGCATACTCTCTATGGGGATTTTTTGTTTTTCTGTTCATCCATACAGAAATGCAAGAATAAAGAAAGAATATCGTAAGTTGACGGATAATTGCTTTTAGGGATATAATGTCAGTAGAAGAAGTAGATGACTGTTTTGTCAAATTACGTTAATTTATAGTGGGAGGTTTTTTTTATGAGACACTTTAAACGGTTAGTTGCTTTGGCTTCTATGGTAAGCCTGTTGGGACTCAGCATCCCATTTGAATCCCTGGCTGCTGTAAAGACCATAACATCAGTGACCATTTACGCAGGATTGGAAGAGATTGCCTCAGGAGAGACTCTGCCAGCGGAGAGTAGTTTTAAAACGAATGAAGGAACAGGAAATTACGTTTATACCAATAACGACAGATACGAAGTGACGGATTTAGACTGGGTCACATCTGACAGCAAGGAAATGAAGGTTGGTTCCGAACCTAAGATGAAGGTGACTTTAAGAGCGACAAACTCCGATGATTATGCTTTTAAGGGCGGGTATCAGTCCAGCAACGTATCCATTAAGGGAGGAACCTATGTTTCTGCCAGCCGTTCAGGGTCGGACACTCTGTATGTCACATTTACTTTTAAGCCCATAAAGGGCACTTATGATTCACCGGAGGATGCTTATTGGAGAGAGTCCGGATATGGCAATGCCAAGTGGAGCTCTGTAGATAATACTTCAGGCGCCTATGATGTTTATTTATACCGGGGAAGCAATGTGGTAAAGAAGGTGGAGAAGCTAAAGGCCACCACGTACAATTTCTATCCTTATATGACAAAAGCGGGAACCTATAGCTTTAAAGTCCGTACTGTACCTTATACGGAAAGCGAGCAGAAGTATGGGAAGAACAGTGACTGGACAGAATCTGACGAAGTATATCTGCCCCAGGAAAAGGTATCAGATGGAAGCGGCCAGGATGACAACACTGCAGCAAACGGGCAGGTTGGATGGATTAAGACCGGAAACGTCTGGTATTACCGATATCCTGATGGAACCTATCAAAAGAACAACTGGGCTAAGATCAATAATAAGTGGTATTTATTTGATGCCAACGGCGGTATGGTGACTGGCTGGCAGCAGAGAAATAATGTATGGTATTTCATAAACAGCGATGGTACGATGACAACCGGCTGGGTTGTTTCTAATAACAAATGGTATTATCTAAATCCATCTACTACAAGCGGAGTAGAGGGGGCCATGAGCATTGGCTGGATCAATTACAATAATAAATGGTATTATACGGATTCCACCGGAGCCATGCAGGAAGGCTGGAAGCAGGTAGACGGAAACTGGTACTACTTCTATCCAGGTGAAGGCTCAAAAGCTGTCAATACCACGATCAGTGGTTTTCCGGTAGATGGCAACGGTATCTGGCGCAAGTAATAGCAGGAAAGGAAGTAGATATCAATGAAATGGATGCAGGGGAAAGGGAAGTGGCTGGTGCTTTTATGCGCCTTTATGGTTCTGGGAACAGGGATGACGGTCCCGGCTTCCGGAAGCTTGAAGATCCGCCTGGATCATGGGAGTAAGAGCAGTTGGACGGCAGGAATACAGGTTCCTGATGTAACTGTCAACTATTCTGAGGTAAGTCCGAAATGGAGCAAGGAGGAGGCAGACGATTGGGTTCCCGGTAAGAAGATCACCGGCACCATAACAGTGAACGGCACGTTTACCAGATCTGATTGCACGATTTATGGTGGAAGCCTGGTTTCAGTAAAGGCAGAAGACGGTGAAACCGAAATAAAGGTTTCCTACGTTCCGGTAGCAATGCTTGAAAGCCCGGAAAAGGCAGGTTGGAGCGACAGTGCAAAGACGAAGGCTTCCTGGAAAAAGGTTCCTTTTGCATCCAGGTATCAGGTGGTCCTCTATAAGGAAGGCGGCATCTGGATCAAAAGCCTGACCACCTCAACTACTTCTGTGGACCTTTTGCAATATATGGATGGAGGTTATAAATATTACTATACCGTAAAGGCAATCCTAAAAGATTCTTCTGAGGAAGATTATCTAAAAGAAGGAGAAGTGACTACCTCCGATGATTCTGTGGTTCAGGAACTGGGAGATACTTCGGGAACCTGGGCAGAGTATCAGAATGGAAAAAAGTACAGGGGTGAGGACGGTAATTACGTTGTCAGCCAATGGAAGATGGTCAGCGGAAAATGGTATTATTTTAACAAAGATGGCTACGCAGTTGCAGGCTGGCAGTTAATAGGCGACAAATGGTATTATATGGGAGCTAACGCCCAGATGATGACCGGCTGGCAGCAGATAAACGGAAAGTGGTATTATTTAAACGCTGACGGAGACATGGCTATCGGCTGGATCCAGCCTCAGCCTGGAAAGTGGTATTATCTCTATAGTGACGGCAGCCTGGCGGTGAATACGAAGGTCGACGGTATTTACCACATTGATGCTTCCGGACTTTGGGTTCCGTAATAAAAAAGGCACAGATGGCTGCATCTGTGTCTTTTTTTACCTCTATTGTATTTTACTTCATGTTCCTTTGAATGATAATTGTCGCGGTTATTGCCAGCGTAAGATATATGGTAAAAGATAAAATATACGGTGTAAAAGAATATATAGGGGCGAGGATAAAAATGAAAGGCTCCGAACACGAATGCACACACAGGAATCGGGAAAAGCAGCCATGCTCCTATCGTATAGTACTTTCCGGGCTTATTTATTCCCTGCTCTTGCACATCTGACATACTTAAGGGATGGAACACCGCAAAAGTCATGCAGCCAGCTAGCTGTACCAAAATCCCTAACCCTACAGGAATAAGAGTTTGCCAGGTCCGCCATCCGACGAATATGATGATCAAGCCTGCAAAGATAATTCCTAAAGAAATTATCTAGCAATCCACCAAACCAACCTTGAACTTCCGCAACTGTCAGTTGCGATCCATCTATTTGACCAAAACCATCTTAATTATACCATATTTTCAATTTTTCTCCCAGATACTCCATTTTACTGCCTTGCCGTACCCATGAATTTGCAAAAGATTTGCGCCGATGCTTGACTGTTATGAAATATTCATCTAAAATTATGTGGCATATGATTGTTCGAATTTATCAGAGAAAGGTCTGCTATGGGAATAATAAAAACTTCAAAGCTGATATATGACTATATCAGAAGAGATGAGGAAGAAAATATTGAAGAGATTAAACGTGCCATTGACGGTGTCAGTCTGGATATTAAGGCAGGGCAGTTTGTAGCCATTCTTGGACATAACGGTTCCGGTAAGTCTACCTTTGCAAAGCATCTGGATGCGATCCTGCTTCCAACGGATGGGACTGTGTGGATTCAGGGAATGGACACTTCTGTGGAAGAAAATTTGTGGGAAGTACGGAAAAGGACCGGAATGGTATTCCAGAACCCTGATAATCAGATCATCGGAAATATCGTGGAGGAAGATGTGGGGTTTGGCCCTGAAAACCTGGGCGTTCCTACGGAGGAGATATGGAAGCGGGTGAATGAGAGCCTGGAGAGTGTTGGAATGGCTGCATTTCGCTTAAAATCCCCGAACAGGCTGTCCGGAGGCCAGAAGCAAAGGGTTGCCATTGCCGGCGTTATGGCAATGCGGCCTCAGTGCATTGTCTTAGACGAGCCTACGGCCATGCTGGATCCTAACGGACGGAAGGAAGTTGTGAAAACGGTCAGGGAATTAAACAGGAAGGAAGGAATTACGGTCCTTCTGATCACCCACTATATGGAAGAGGTCATAGACGCGGACCGGGTCATTGTCATGGACAACGGTAAGGTGGTCATGGACGGAACTCCAAAAGAGATCTTTTCAAGGGTTGAGGAGCTTAAATCCTACCGCTTGGATGTTCCCCAGGTAACAGAGCTGGCCTATGAGCTTCAGAAGAATGGCGTGGACTTACCGGATGGGATACTGACACTGGAAGAACTGATGGAAAATCTTCTGCCAGAGTTCGCAGAGCGTTTTCCTGGAAAGGTAACTCTGGGGAATGGAGCAAAAGATGGCAATTAAAGCAGAGCATTTGAGTTATGTTTACGGGCCTGGAACAGCCTTTGAGCAGCGTGCGTTAAAGGATGTGGATCTGGAAATAAACGATGGGGAATTTGTTGGCCTTATCGGACACACAGGTTCCGGGAAATCTACCCTGATCCAGCATTTGAACGGATTGATGAAAGCCACTGACGGCACCATCTGTTATAATGGAAGAAACATTTATGAGGAAGGATACAATTTGCGGGCCTTAAGAAGTAAGGTAGGGCTTGTATTCCAGTATCCGGAGCATCAGCTTTTTGAGATCAATGTGTTTACGGATGTTTGCTTCGGGCCAAAGAATCAGGGGCTTTCAAGGAAGGATGCCGAGACGCGGGCAAGGGAAGCACTCACCATGGTAGGGCTTGATGAAAGCTTTTATGCCCGTTCGCCCTTTGAGCTTTCCGGCGGACAGAAAAGGCGGGTAGCCATCGCAGGTGTACTGGCCATGAAGCCGGAGGTGCTCATACTGGATGAGCCTACTGCAGGCCTTGACCCAAGGGGAAGGGACGAGATCTTAGACCAGATTGAGCGGCTTCACAAGGAGAGGAATATGACCATTATTCTGGTTTCTCACAGCATGGAGGACATCGCCCGGTATGTGGATCGGATTCTGGTTATGAATCACGGGGAAAAGGTGTTTGATGATACTCCGAAGGAAGTATTCAAGCACTATAAGGAGCTGGAAGCCATCGGCCTTGCGGCGCCTCAGATCACCTATGTGGTCCATTCGCTGCGGGATCACGGAGTCCCTGTTGATGATAACATTACAACCGTAGAAGAAGCCAGAGACGAAATTTTACGGCTTCTTGGAAAATAGGTCGGGAGATATTATGCTGAAAGATATTACATTAGGGCAGTATTATCCGGTGGACTCAAAGCTGCACAGGCTGGATCCCCGGACAAAGCTGTTTGGGACTATGGTTTTCATCATATCCCTTTTTATTGCAAATGATATATGGGCGTATTTGATCGCCACTTTTTTTCTTATCGCAGCGATCCGATTAAGTCAGGTTCCTTTTAAGTTCATGGTACGCGGGTTAAAGGCGATTGTGTTTCTCTTGCTCATCAGTGTCAGCTTTAATCTGTTCCTGACTCCGGGAGAGCCGATCTTCCAACTGGGATTTTTGAAATTGACAAAGGAAGGTGTGAAAACGGCGGGCCTCATGGGAGTCCGGCTCATTTACCTGGTGGTTGGCTCTTCCATCATGACCCTTACCACCACACCAAACCAGCTGACCGATGGCCTGGAAAAGAGTCTGGGATTTTTAAAGAAAGTGGGAGTTCCGGTCCATGAGGTATCTATGATGATGTCCATTGCCTTAAGATTCATTCCCATCCTTGTAGAAGAAACTGATAAGATCATGAAGGCACAGATGGCAAGGGGTGCTGATTTTGAAACAGGAAATCTGATCCAGAAAGCAAAAAATATGATTCCCCTTCTGGTTCCCTTATTTATCTCTGCATTCCGCCGCGCAACGGATCTGGCAATGGCTATGGAAGCCAGATGCTACCGGGGCGGGGAGGGAAGAACTAAAATGAAGCCGCTCCGGTATGGAAAACAGGACGGGATCGCCTATCTGGTGTTTCTGGTATATCTGGCCGCTATCGCAGGACTTCGAATCATGGGATAAGGTTCCCATAATATAGGAGGATGTATGAAACGGGTTAAAATGATTGCGGCCTATGACGGAACCAATTACTGCGGCTGGCAGATCCAGAATAACGGAATCACCATTGAAGAAGTTCTTAATAAGGAGCTGACTTGTCTTTTAAAGGAGCCTATAACCGTAATCGGGGCAAGCAGAACCGATTCCGGGGTTCACTCTGAGGGAAATGTGGCGGTTTTTGATACGGAAAACCGGATGCCTGCCGACAAAATAAGCTTTGCCTTAAACCAGAGGCTGCCGGATGATATCCGGATCCTGCAGTCTGAGGAGGTAGCGCCGGATTATCATCCGAGAAAGCAAAACTGTGTTAAAACCTATGAATATAAAATCATGAACAGGAAAATCGAAGTACCTACCATGAGGCTTTACAGCTATTTCTGTTACATTCCCCTTGATGTGGAACAAATGCGGGAAGGCGGGGCTTACCTGGTGGGAGAACATGATTTTAAAAGCTTCTGTACGGCCCGTGGACAGGCGGAAGAAACCGTACGTACCATTTATAGCCTGGACATCGAAAAGAGCGGGGATCTCATTACAATCCGCATCAAGGGAAGCGGTTTCCTGTACAACATGGTACGGATCATCGCCGGGACGCTAATGAAGGTCGGCATGGGAGCGTATCCGCCGGCTCATGTGGAAGAAATCCTCGATGCCAGGGACCGGAAGGTGGCCGGGCCAAAGGCTGCGGCAAAAGGACTTACTCTGGTAAGCCTTGATTATGAAAGGTCACTTAAGAAACAGATCCAGGGAGAGAATAAGGAATGGAGCTATACTCTTTTTCAGGATAAGATTGTTTCGGAAGGAAAAGCCTGGCTTCATATTCACCGGTGCAGGGAAGAGGACTTTCAAAGGCTTTTGATACGTGTGGTCCATCAGGCGGTGCAAAACGGTGCTAAAACCATTTTTGTACGGGACGAGGAGAAGGACGGAAGGATCATTTTAGGAAAGCCCTATGGATTTTATATTTTTCAGGCTAATCCTGAGAACCAGGAGTGGTGCATAACGCAAAAATAAGCCGAAAAATTTTGATTTGTGCTGCAACGAGCGAAGTGAATGTGCTTGCATATCTATTTGGCAACTGCCGCAGCAACATGAAGAGGCTCGCATAGCGTATTTCTTCATGTATTATGGGAAAAGAGGTTGACACATCCGGCTGAATGTAATATAATGTATAACTGTGACGTTAGACGAAAATGTTCAGCCAAAGCCCCGGAGTGAGCATTTTGTAATATAGTTATGCTTAAAAACACCATAATTTACAGGAGGTAGTCCAATGAAGACTTTTATGGCTAGTCCAGCAACAATTGAAAGAAAATGGTACGTAGTTGACGCTACAGGATATACATTAGGACGTTTGGCTTCAGAAGTAGCTAAAGTATTAAGAGGTAAAAATAAACCGATCTACACACCGCATATGGATTGCGGCGATTATGTGATCGTTGTAAATGCAGATAAGATTACCGTAACCGGTAAGAAATTAGATCAGAAGATCTACTACAACCACTCTGAATATGTCGGTGGTATGAAGGAAACAACTTTAAGAGAAATGATGGCTAAGAAGCCTGAAAGAGTTATTGAACTGGCTGTTAAGGGTATGCTTCCAAAGGGACCTTTAGGAAGAAGTATGATAACAAAACTTCACGCATATGCAGGTGCAGAGCATAGTCATGCAGCTCAGAAACCAGAAGTTTTAGAATTCAAATTTTAATCAGAGGTGCTGAAAGGAGGAAGTTATCATGGCTAATGCAAAATTTTACGGAACAGGTAGAAGAAAAAAGTCTATCGCTAGAGTATATTTAGTACCAGGTACAGGTAAGGTAACCATCAATAAGAGAGATATTGACCAGTATTTGGGTCTTGAAACATTAAAGCTTGTTGTTCGTCAGCCGTTAGTTGCTACAGAGACAGTTGATAAGTTTGACGTTCTTGTAAACGTTCACGGCGGTGGATTTACTGGACAGGCCGGTGCGATCAGACACGGTATCTCAAGAGCATTGCTTCAGGCAGATGCAGAGTATCGCCCGATTCTTAAGAAGGCAGGCTTCTTAACAAGAGATCCAAGAATGAAAGAAAGAAAGAAGTACGGCTTAAAGGCAGCTCGTCGTGCTCCACAGTTCTCAAAGAGATAATAAGAAATTTAATAAGAGAAATAGTAGAACCCTTGAAAATGCGATATTTTCAAGGGTTTTTTATATTTTCAACAATAATGAAATAGCTTGAAAATGTATCAAATCTTCTTCGTAACTGACAAGTAGCTAACACATAACTAGCAAATAGAAAGGGTATGTGAAATAGGCGATAAAAATTGAAATAGCAAAAATGTAGATTGTATGAAGACACTGATTATGATAGGATGAGCACAAGGACAATCGTGTTACAGGGTGTGTTGACCTCATTCTAAAAGAATGGGGGTGATGCCTATGAAAAATCATTTTGATTTTAAGGATTTAATGACCTTTGGTCTATTCCTTTTGGCATTACTTACATTCGTTTTTACGTTTTGTAAGTAGCTATACATAGCAAAAACCACCCTATAAACTTTGGACGGTTAAGGGTGGCTTTGCTTCTCATATAATCGGTCAACCCCTTGTGGGCGGTTGTTCCTTTTCTAAGATAAATATACCACGCATTGCGTGGTTTGTAAAGGAGCGATTTTATATGGGTTATCCTAAAAGTAACATAGAAGGATTATCTCCGTTTGGTACATTGGACTATTTATGGATGAAATATACGTTGTATCAGGTTTTTACAAATAGTAAATTTGAAAACAATTCGGATGCGTTGGAATTTATGAAATTAGATGATAAAGAGATTGGAGTATTTCCATTTTGGAAGCCGTCTCTTTTTTTGTTTGCTCGGCATGGGGGAGGTCCTGCAGGCGAAGTTTTTTTCGTAATAACCTCCAACTAAATGGTCATGGTCTTTCGTTGTTTCACCCTAAATTTCCTAACGGAAATCATAAGAAAAAGGGATTGCAATCTACCTGCATTCATGTTATTATGTCCCTGAGGGGGAGACATTAAAAGGGAAAGTGTCTGCGCATAAAAGACATTTTTCGTCTCACAAAGACATATAAAGTAATAAGAAAGGTGGAGGTTTACAATGAAAGAAAGAATGATGTTTGCAATTGTAAAAGAACAGGCGGCGAGTGGTCTGGCGCTCAGAGAGGTACCCATTCCCGTTACGGGGGAAAATGATGTGAAGATAAAGATTCACTACACATCAATCTGCGGTACGGATTTACATATCTATAACTGGGATAAGTGGTCTCAGGAAACGATAAAACCGCCGATGACCATCGGACACGAATTTGTTGGTGAAATCGTGGAGATGGGCAGCCTGGTGAAGGAATTTAAAATCGGCGATATCGTATCAGGTGAGGGCCATATCGTATGTGGGCACTGCCGTAACTGTAAAGCAGGAAAACGACATCTCTGCAAAAATACCGTCGGCGTAGGGGTAAACCGTGACGGAGCATTTGCACAGTATCTGGTGATTCCACAGACCAATGTCATCGTCTGTGAGCCGGGAATTCCCCAGGAATTATGCTCATCCTTTGATCCGTTGGGCAATGCGGTACATACCGCTTTATCCTTTGATATGGTGGGAGAGGATGTGCTGATCACAGGAGCCGGTCCTATCGGAATCATGGCTGCGGCGATTTGCCGCCATGTGGGAGCCAAACATGTGGTGATCACGGATGTCAATGATTACCGGCTGAACCTGGTCCGGGAAATCTGCGATGCCCATACTGTCAATGTAGCCAGGGAGAGCTTAGAAGATAAGATGCGGGAGCTTCATATCGAGGAAGGTTTTGATATCGGACTTGAGATGTCCGGCAGTGGTCAGGCGTTTAATTCAATGATTGACCATATGTACAACGGCGGCAAGATTGCGGTTCTGGGACTTCAGGGAAGCGATACCGTGGTGCCATGGAATAAGATCGTGATTAACTGTCTGCAGTTAAAGGGAATTTATGGAAGAGAAATGTTTGAAACCTGGTACAAGATGATGGCCATGTTAAACAGCGGTCTTGAGATAGAGAAGATAATCACCCACAAATTCGATTTCCGGGAGTTCCAGAAGGGCTTTGACGTAATGAACAGCGGACAGTGCGGAAAGGTTGTTCTGGACTGGACGAAGGTCTGAAAGAGGAAGGGAAGAACGAATTGACAAGGGTGAGGTTATTCAGCCGGACTTGGAAAAAAACGATAGGAGAGAAGTTATATGTTGAAAAAAGCATTAAACTATTTTAAAGAAGCGGTAGAGCAGGCCAAGGGAGACGGAACTTACAAGGAGGAGCGCATTATCACAACTCCCCAGAGGAGCAGAATCAATACTACGAAGACAGAAAATGTCATCAATATGTGTGCCAACAATTATCTTGGACTTTCTGACAACCAGGAGATTATAGAGGCGGCCAAAGCCACTTATGATACATGGGGATACGGCTTGTCTTCCGTACGTTTCATCTGCGGAACCCAGGGGATACACAAAGAACTGGAAGCAAAAATCTCTTCCTTCCTGGGCATGGATGATACGATTTTGTACTCCTCCTGCTTCGATGCCAACGGAGGCTTATTTGAGACACTGCTGACGGAGGAAGATGCGGTGATCAGCGATGCGTTAAATCATGCCAGCATCATCGACGGCGTGCGTTTATGCAGGGCAAAGCGCTTTCGTTATGCCAATAATAATATGGAGGAGTTAGAACAGTGCTTAAAGGATTCCCAGGATGCCAGGATACGTCTGATTGCCACAGACGGTGTATTTTCCATGGACGGCATTGTGGCAGATTTAGAAGCCGTCTGTGATCTGGCTGACAAGTACGACGCGCTGGTTATGGTTGATGACAGCCATGCGGTAGGATTTATGGGAAGGCTTGGCAAAGGCACACCCGAGCACTGCGGCGTCATGGGCCGGGTGGATATCATCACCGGTACACTGGGCAAGGCCCTGGGTGGAGCCAGCGGCGGATATACCAGCGCCAGGCAGGAAATCGTGGATTTGCTCCGCCAGAAGAGCAGACCATATCTGTTTTCCAATACCGTAGCACCAGCAATCGCCGGCGGGGCCTTAAAGACCTTTGAAATTCTGGAGCGGAGCACGGAGTACAGGGACCGCGTTCATGAAAATACCCGTTATTTCAGGGAGAAGATAAAAGAGGTGGGATTTGATATTATAGAGAGTGATCATCCGATTGTGGCGATTATGCTGTATGATGCAAAGACGGCCGTGGAATTTGCAGCAAGGATGCTGGAACGTGGAGTATACGTCATCGGCTTCTGCTATCCGGTGGTACCAAAAGGAAAGGCAAGAATCCGTACACAGATATCCGCTGCCCATACCAGGGAGGATTTGGATTTTGCAGTAGAATGCTTTAAATGCGTAAAGGATGAGATGGGGATTTGAGATACATCTACCTTCTGATTAGTCGTTTAAGGTTGATTTAAGATTAAAATGGGCTGGATTAAGATTACGTTGATAAAATGAAGCGTAATCAAAATCCAGCTCATTTTTAGTTAAAAGGGTCAGTATGGAAACATTGGAAAGCTATTTTCACAATCGGGTTCTTTCTTCAATCAATCATTCATTCTTATCGAACGCATCCATTCGTACATTCATCATAAAAACCGCAAAACGCTATTCAATAACGTGTTATTTTACTTTTTGTTGACTTGACAACAATATTTTGACATGCTATTATATTATTGCTTACCAGGAAACAAAAAGGAGATATTAAATGGAGCAAAAGATACTTCAACAATTTACGCAGCTTTATAACAATCAAGACATACTTAGCAATCTTATAAATAGTGGCTTAAACTCACGATATAGTAATTCAGAATTGCATTGTATTGAAGCGATCGGAAAGCTTGATCACCCAAATGGAGTGCAGCTCGCTGCGATTCTCTCAATGACCCGGGGGGCTGTTACCAGGCTGGCGAAGCGATTGCTGCAGGATGGTCTTATAGAACGTTATGTTCTTCCTGATAATAAAAAAGAAATTTACTATCGGTTGACCTCTATAGGAAAGGTTCTATATAAGGAACATGAAGTTGCTCATACAAAATGGGAAGAGCGAGATATTGCCTTTTTATATTCTGTTCCCATAAAGGAGCAAGAAGTAATACTTGACTTTCTGCAAAAATTTAATAACTATCTGCAAGCAAAAATACAGGAGGAATCACAATGAAATATGACTTAACAACACAAGTGGATCTGCGTTTAATGGAGCAATGGCTCTCTGCACAGGAAAACCGTCATTTAGCCACAGGACATGTGGGTACGCATTTAGATACCTATGAGAAAAGTGTTATCCCACTCGATTACATGACTTGCCCAGGCGTTCTTTGGGATGTATCAGATATTGCAGAAAACCGAGAGATTTCACTTTCGGATATTGAGAATTTAAATATACCAGAAAATGCATTTCTTCTAATACGCACTGGCCGAAGTGAAAAAGAAAAGTATGGTACACCTGATTATTTTCGGGAACATCCGCAGTTATCTAAAGAGTTGATCCAGTGGCTTTCAAATCAGCCAATTCGCTTTTTGGGAATAGACTGTTCAGGAATACGCCATGGAAAAGAGCATGAGCCTGCTGACAGAATGCTGGAGAAGCATGGAATCTACGTTATTGAGAATCTTAGTGGTCTTAATCAATTAATAGATACAAATGTCTTACAGGTCTATACTCTTTGGTTTGATGATCCGGTTGCTACTGGACTGCGATGTAAAGTGGTGGTGGAAATTGGAAAATATAAACTTTTAACTTAAGCTCTCATAAAAGCTATCAAAGACTTAAGGATTGCCTGCGAATTGCAGGAAGCTTTTTCACTACCATAACGTTTCCTTTCCTTATTAATTAATATCATGCCATTATGTTTATGTTATTACGAATAAATCCAGCGGTACAATGTTATAAGTGAGCTATTTTATCATATTTTCTGCCAGGATAGAATCGTGACTGTGCTGGAAGAATAAAAGAGCAGACATCTCGGCGCAAATTTCTGACATTATGATACTTCTCCTGTAACATTACAAGTATGAAGTAAGGTAGAGATGACAGAGGCAAGGTAATAATACGGTTACAAATATATTGACAACATCATCTTTAAATGATACAAATAATGTTTATAAGAAAGAAATGCGGATGGCATACTTTTGAAGAGATTGTTTGATGCCTGGAATGACAATGAGTATTATTAAAGACAGGTATAAAATACGCTTAAGGACAAGGAAGTGAATATAATATGAAAAATCCACTAAACTATCAGATCACGGAATATGACTGCGGCCCGACCACATTACTTAATGCAATGAGCTTTCTCTTCACCAGAGATCAGATTCCGCCGGATATCATCAAACATATTATGCTTTTTTGTCTCGATTCCTATAATGCGAAGGGGGAGTTTGGGAAAAACGGAACCTCGCGTATGGCGATGATGTTTTTTAGCAACTGGATCAACCAATTCGGCAAGATGAAAAAATTTCCTGTTCAAAGCGATTATCTGACGGGAGACGAAGTGTTTATAGGGGAAAACAGTAAGGTCATATATGGTCTGCAGCAGGGCGGTGTTGTGGTGGCACGGGTGATGTATGGCTGCTGGCACTATGTATTGCTGACAGGTGCCGATGGTCAGAACGTTTATTTGTTTGATCCTTATTTTAGAAAGAAGCCTTTTAAGCAAAAGGGTTTGGAGCTGATCACAGATATGCCTTACCATAGGAACCGGTGCGTGCCATGGGAAATGTTTAATGACACCGGAAAAGGCACTTATGCCCTTGGACCCAAGGAAACAAGAGAGGCTGTCATCATTTTTAACAGCGTGACACAGAAGAAACCGGCAGATACCATTGAATATTTTATTTGACAAAACAAGCTCATTATGATAACCTGAATCAAATTATAAATGGAGGCAGCTATTATGAATCAGCATCAACTTCTTAAAAAGTTGAATTGGGACGACGATTGATAGCGCTTGTATCTGTGACGAACCGCAGGTGCAAGCGCTTAAAGCGTTGCGCCTGTGTGGATAGAATATTTTAGGGACCACATTGGTAAATTTAATTTGCCCGTGTGGTTCTATTTTTTTACCCATGCGGGAAAGGGAAAGGTTGTGATCGTATGGGACATATTGATGATGTCCTCATGGATATATTAGATAGCAATGAAAATCAAATAATTATAATTCAGGAGGAATAAACAATGAAGAGTATCATTGGAGAGATCAAAGAGATGACCGTTGAAGCGGAGGAGTTGATAAACCATATCGGAGAAACCATAAGGATTCATGGCAGCATCTATAAAATCAGGAAAATGAGCGATTTTGCTTTTGTACTATTGAGAACAAAAAGGAAAGTAGTCCAGTGCATTTATTCAAAGGAAATTTCTCTATTTTCTCTTGATGAAATAAAGGAAGAGAGCAGTGTCATAGTAACTGCCTGTGTCAAAGGGGAAGAGAGATCCAAAACAGGCTATGACCTTTCGATGATTGAGATAGAGGTATTATCAAAACCGAAAGAGCCGAGCCCAGTTGTAATAAATAATAAATGTGTAGATACTTCTATGGAAACTCTGCTTAATTTCAGGCCGGTTACACTTCGTAACGAAAGAGAACGGGGTATTTTTAAGCTTCAGGAGGGAATCACCTATGGAATACGTGAGTTCTTAAAAAAGGAAAAATTTACGGAAATCCGTACGCCTAAAATCGTTTATGCAGGTGCCGAAGGCGGAGCAAATATTTTCCGTATAGACTATTTTGACAGAGAGGCATATTTAGCTCAAAGCCCGCAATTTTACAAGCAGATGATGGTAGGCGTTTTTGAAAGGGTATATGAAATTGCTCCGGTATTCCGGGCGGAAAAACATGATACCTCCAGGCATCTGAATGAATATACCAGCGTAGATTTTGAAATGGGGTACATTGACAGCTTTGAAGATATTATGCAGATGGAAACGATGATGTTAAAACATGTAATGGAGTATTTGAATAAACAATATGAAGATGAAATAAAACTGTTAAAAGTGAACATGCCCGTAATCAAAGAAATTCCGGCAATTAAATTTAAGGAAGCAAAAGAATTGATTTCAATGGAATATAATAGACCCATCAAGGATTTTGATGATTTTGAGCCGGAAGAAGAAAAACTGCTTTATGAGCTGATTAAGCAGAAGACAGGGAGTGAATTTGTATTTGTAACTCATTATCCAAGCCAAAAGAGACCTTTTTATGCGATGGATAGCGTGGAGAATAAAGAGGAAACATTAAGCTTTGACCTTTTATTCCGGGGACTGGAAATAACGACAGGCGGTCAGAGAATTCATGGGTATGAAGATCAGACTCAGAAAATGGAACGAAGAGGGATGAATACAGAATTATTTGAAAGCTATCTTATGATGCATAAATATGGGATGCCGCCTCATGGTGGACTGGGTCTGGGCCTGGAACGTTTTACAAGTAAACTTCTTGGACAGGAGAATGTACGTCTTTCTACCCTGTTTCCAAGAGATATTAACAGGCTGACTCCATAGTACCATGAAATGACTAACAGAAATTGTAAATGATTGGTTTCCAACTTAAATAATAATTCGGAAAATCATGTTATAAATAGCAGACAGGGGAGAGAGAATAAAGCATAATGGCAAGAGTATATTTTGTACGTCACGCACAGCCGGACCATGCCTGGATGGATGACAGGAGCGGATATGAAACCATGATTCATTTATACAGCCAAAATTTTCCTGAAATTGTCATCTTCCCCATGAATGGTATGGTAAGGAAGAAGAAAAAGTATTATAATAATAGCTATAATAAAATCACAGAACCGACAAAAATCACAGTACTACAAAGAAAATCAAAACGTACTTGCGGGAGGTATCTTATGCAGACATTTAAGCAGTTGTATGAAAGTTTGGTGAAGTCCGTATTAAATAATGATTCGGATCCGGTGAAGGACTTAGAAACTTCATATGATCCTCATCATCTGGATTGCCTTTTGAATCCGACGAAGCATCCGGTGGTGATCCGTACCGGAACCTGCACCTGTTCCAAAGAGGAACGGGAGGAATGCTTAAAGCGCTGTCCTTTCGGGGCATTGGGAATCGATAAGGATGGGGTCACTGTTGATCCGGAGCTATGTCTGGGCTGTGAAGATTGCATTGAAGGCTGCGCACCGGAAAAACTGACAGCCAGTACGGATATTATCCCGGCTTTAAAAGCGATAAGAAGCTCCAAGGGACTGGTATATGCAATGATAGCTCCCGCATTTTTAGGCCAGTTTTCAAAGGAGGTCACTCCTGGAAAGTTAAGATCGGCATTAAAAGCAGTTGGGTTTGACGGAATGCTGGAGGTTGCCCTGTTTGCGGACATCCTTACATTAAAAGAAGCTCTCGAATTTGATAAAAATATCAATGATATCAATGATTACCAGCTGACAAGCTGCTGCTGTCCCATGTGGATCGGCATGATCCGTAAAGTCTATCACCAGCTGGTTCCTCATGTTCCTGGCTCGGTATCACCCATGGTTGCCTGCGCAAGAGTGGTAAAAGCGCTTCATCCTGATGCTATGACCGTATTCATCGGACCATGTCTTGCCAAGAAGGCGGAAGCCCGGGAAAAGGATCTGGCGGGTGCGGTTGACTATGTGCTCACATTCCAGGAGGTAAAGAATATCTTTGATGCCCTTGGAATCGATCCGGCTGTTATGGAAGAGAGTGAAAAGGACCATTCCTCAAGAGCCGGAAGGATTTACGCCAGAAAGGGCGGAGTCAGCGAAGCGGTCGAGAGTACGGTAAGAGCCATTAATCCCAATAAAAAAACAGAGATCCGCACCAAACAGGCGGATGGAGTGCCTGCGTGCCGGAAGATGATCCAGGATATCATGGAAGGAAAGATCGAGGCAAATTTTTATGAAGGCATGGGCTGTGTGGGCGGCTGCGTCGGCGGACCAAGATCCATTTTGGGAGTGGATCAGGGAACGGAGCTGGTCAATGATTATGGAGAAAAGGCGACTTATGGGCATCCGGCTGAGAATCCATATGTGATCGAGCTGCTGCACCGCCTAAACCTGGACAGCATTGAAAGCCTGCTGGAAGAAACTGATCTATTCAGCAGAAATATTACTTAAGATAAGTTGCTTTCATAGGCTTTATATTGTTTCAGTAAAATCAGTACATGGGAACCATGCCAGGCGGTTTCCATGTACTGATTTTCGGTTTTCCTGATTGCATCTTGCTTTTCACCCCTTAAAAATGCTAATATAAAAGAGTATGCATGGACAAGACAGGCAACTGAAAGAAAGGAAATGATATGACAACAGGCAGAATGAATCAGCTGTTGGTAATGGTCAATTTATGCGGCAGTGTTGTGGAAGGAATTGAACACCTTATGGCCTATGAGGAAAATGAACGGCTGAAAGAGGATACTGTTACAGGGCTTTTCACTTTGGAGGATAATTTAAGAGTATTTAAGGCAGATAAAACCGTGATCCATGAAACGAAATGGATGGCGGAAGTCATAAAGAACTGGCTGTTTGTTTATGACCAGGAATTTAAAAACAGGCTGTACCGCTGGTATTTTTCAACGTTAAAGGAGCTTCGGAACTTAATGACAGCAGAAATAGAACGGTGTCCCGTCTGCTCAGGAAAAGGCGTCCCCCATTATGGAGCGGTGCTCTATATGGAAGACGAGGAGACGGATCAATACGTGCTGGAGCCGGTCCGGGTCTTTATGAAGTGCAGGGAGTGCGGAAATTATTATCTTACAAAGGAAGAAAGCCGGTTTGTAAACGGAAAGAAGGGCTCCCGCCGCACAAAGGCAAGATGTGAACAGCTTTTAGCAGATATTGGTGTATTTGCGGCGGAAGGAACCATGCTGTTTATTGGAGAAGAGAAAAGCCCATTATATAAAGAAGCCAGAAAGGCCGGGTATGATCCTGAGGCCATGTCTCTGGAAGAAGCCGGAGACCGGTTAGAAGGCAGTGAGGAAGCATACCGGATCGTCCTCATTGACCGGATCCCACGCACTCAGGATATGAAGCTGATCCTGGCTCAGGCGGCGGAGTACCTGGCAGATGACGGGATTCTCTGGTTTGATGGGCCGGATCTGGATAAATCCATTAAAAATCTGGAAAAAAAGGGAGCTTCCATGTGGAAGGGGGAGGTGGCAGAGGTCTGCCTGACGGACAGGGGCATAGATGCTCTGGCGGAAAAATGCGGACTTTCCATTCGATCATACCGTCATGTAGGGACTGCTTCCGGACGCATTGAGGTGATTGCCCAAAAGAAAGAATGACAGTTCCTATAGGAGAATGCAGAAAAAGGAAGGGATAACGTGTTTGACAAATTAACGGAGAATGATATTAAGAAAATGCAGGAAGAAATAGTACACCGGAAGCTGGTCGTCCGGAAAGAAGCCCTGGAAGCGGTAAAAGAGGCAAGAGCCCATGGAGATCTAAGTGAAAACTTTGAGTACCATGCCGCAAAAAAGGACAAGAATCAGAACGAAAGCAGGATCCGTTATCTGGAGAAGATGATAAAGACTGCCCAGATCATAACCGATGAATCCAAGGATGATGAGGTCGGGCTTTATAATACGGTTGACCTGTATTTTGAGGATGATGACGAGGAAGAGACCTACAAGCTTGTGACAACAGTCCGCGGGAATTCCATAAAAGGCCTTATCAGCTCTGAATCCCCTTTGGGGAGGGCCGTTATGGGGCATAAGGTAGGCGACCGGGTCTATGTAAAGGTCAATGACAAGGCAGGCTACTACGTAGTGGTGAAACGCCTGGAAAATACAAAGGACGATGACAGTGACAAGCTGAGAAGCTATTGATCTGCCAAAAGGACAGGCTGATATGATGAAGGATATGACTAGAGGAAGCATTTCCTCTCAACTGATACGGTTTTCCATTCCTCTGGTTTTGGGAAATTTATTCCAGCTCACCTATAATGCGGTGGATTCCATAGTGGTAGGACGGTTTGCGGGGGAAGAGGCGCTGGCAGCAGTTGGCGCGGCCGGCCCGGTTATGAACATTGTGATCCTTGGGATTACGGGAATCTGCATCGGGGCTTCGGTGCTGATGAGTGAGTTCTTCGGCGCAGGAAGCCATGAGAAGCTAAAGCAGGAGATAGCCACCACCCTTTTGTTTGGACTTTATTTTTCTCTGGCCATTGTATGCCTGGGGCTGTTTTTGTCCGGCGGGATCATAAGGCTTCTCCGTGTGCCGGATGAGATCACGGAGGATGCAGCTGTGTATTTAAGGGTTATATTAATAGGAACGCCCTTTACCTTTTTTTACAATGGAGTGGCCTCTGCCCTCCGGAGCGTGGGCGATTCAAAAACCCCGGTCCGCTTCCTGGCTATGGCCTCGGTTTTAAACGCATTATTGGATCTGGTATTTGTGGCAGGGTTTCACATGGGAGTTTTTGGGGCTGCACTGTCTACTGTCATTGCGGAGGCGGTTTCTGCAATCCTGTGCATTTCTTACATATATAAGAAGGTTCCTCTTCTTAAACTTAAGCCAAAGGAATTCCGTATGGACCGGGAGCTTTTAGGACTTACGGTAAAGCAGGGAGCGGTCACGGCATTGCAGCAATCCTGCCAGCCTATTGGCAAGCTTTTGATACAGGGAGTCATAAATCCTTTGGGCGTCAGCACCATAGCGGCGTTTCAGGCGGTGAACCGGGTGGATGATTTTGCTTTTACTCCGGAACAAAGCATTTCCAGCGGAATGATGACCTTTGTGGCCCAAAACCGGGGAGCCGGTAACGGAGAACGGGTGAGGAAAGGCTTTCGGACCGGGCTTTTCATAGAAGCAGGTTACTGGGTGATCATATGCATTGTCATCCTGCTGGTGAAGGAACCGGTGATGAGATTATTTGTGCCCAATGGGGATGGGACCATGGTAAGGATTGGGGCGGAATATTTGACCCTCATGGCTTTTTTCTATCTGCTGCCTGCCTTTACCAATGGGATCCAGGGATTTTTCCGGGGAATGGGAAATATGTCCATCACCCTGATCTCCACCTTGATCCAGATTTCCGTCCGGGTGGCATTGGTCATCCTGCTGGTTCCGTCCATGGGAATGAATGGCGTTCCCTATGCCTGCCTGGCTGGCTGGGCCTGTATGCTGCTTTATGAGGTTCCCTATTATTTCTGGTTTAAAAAGAAAAATGAATTATTACAGGAGAAAAATAATGATTAAAAATATAGTATTTGACATGGGCAGAGTGCTGGTACATTATGATGGAGACATTGTCTGCAGACATTTTATTGAGGATGAGGCGGAGCGGAAGGCAGTAAGGATCGCTGTTTTTGAGTCTCAGGAGTGGCTGTTTCTGGATATGGGGCTGATCTCAGAGGAAGAGGCTTTAAAGAAGATGCAGGCACGTCTGGACACCGCCCATGCCAGGGATATGGCCGCCCTTTGCCTGGAGCACTGGCATGAATACAATATGTGGCCTGATGAAGAGATGGGAAAACTGGTAGGACAGCTTAAGGAAAATGGATATGGCATCTATCTTTGCTCCAATGCTTCTCTCCGCCTGCAGACGTGTTATAATATCATTCCAGGGATTGAACATTTTGACGGGATATTATTTTCCGCTGAAGTAAAGTGTTTGAAGCCTCAAAAGGAAATGTACAGCCATTTGTTTGAGCGGTTCCACTTAAAGCCGGAGGAATGCTTTTTTATTGACGACTTGCCCATGAACATTGAGGGGGCAAGAGCCTGCGGTATGGATGGGTACTGTTTTGAGGACGGAGATGTGAAACGGCTGAAAGAATTTTTGACCCATATCAATGATAACTAGAAATAGCCTGGAATCATAAAGTTTTGTGGTTTTACAATGAAATGGAGAAACGCTTATTATGTACCGGATTCAGATAAAGGATATGGATTTCGAACAGATTGCCAGGTCCGGCCAGTGCTTCCGTATGGAAGGCCGAGAGGACGAAAATGGGGTCTGGATGATCGCGGCAGCGGGAGAATACGTGGAAGCAGTGAAAGAAGAAGACGGCTTCCTGTTTTCCTGCGGGGAAAGGGAGTTTAAAGAAACGTGGGCCGGCTATTTTGACTTACAGACCGATTACGGCGGTTATAAAAGGCGAGTGGATTCTGAGGATTCTTATCTTCGGGAAGCCATGGAATGGGGCTGGGGAGTCCGGATCCTTCATCAGGATCTGTGGGAAATGCTGGTGACCTTTTTGATTTCTCAGAATAATAATATCACCCGCATTACGGGCAGTGTTAAGGAACTGTGCAAGCAATTCGGTGACAAAAGGAAAGGTCTGGGTCTGACTATGTCTCCTGACGGAAGCTGGAAAGAAACTGAAAGAGACTATAATGCCTTTCCGGGGCCGGAGAGCCTTTCCTCGGCAGGCCTAAAGGGACTGTCCGGCCTGGGCCTTGGTTACCGGGATAAATACATCCTGTCGATTGCAGAAATCTGCAGCGGGCCGGAGGGAAGGGAATGGCTTTTGCGCTTAAAAGAAACGGATTATAAAAGCGCCCACAGCATGCTGATGGAGCAGTATGGGATTGGAAGAAAGGTCGCAGACTGCGTCTGCCTGTTCGGGCTTCACCATGTGGGGGCTTTTCCTGTGGATACCCACGTAAAGCAGATTTTAGAGCTTCACTATCCTAAGGGCTTTCCCTTGGAGCGGTATCAGGGATATGCCGGAATCCTTCAGCAGTATATGTTTTATTATAAGATAAATCAAATACCCCGAAGCAAGCTGAGAGGTGTTTGACTCTTGCAGCATGAGCCATATGCAGGAATGCAGTCATTCCTGTGTACGGCTTTTTTATTTTTAAGTTTGTCGAAATATTTCATACTTTCATCACACAATTAACAAAAATATATCACACAATTTTCACAATTCCCTTTTACCCTAAGTAAAGATGCAAAATGCATGAAAGAACAGGAGGAGAGAGAGTTGATTGAAGTCAGGAATCTGGTAAAGGATTACGGCGGCCATCTGGCTGTGGACCATTTGAGCTTTACCATCAACGATGGCCAGATATATGGATTTCTAGGGCCAAATGGAGCCGGAAAATCCACGACAATGAACATTATGACTGGGTACATCGGCGCTACGGGAGGTGATGTGCTGATCAACGGCCATAATATATTGGAAGATGGGGAGGAAGCAAAGAAGTGCATTGGCTATCTGCCGGAGCTTCCTCCGCTTTATGTGGATATGACTGTGGAAGAGCAGCTGCTGTTTGCTGCGGAATTAAAGAAAATACCGAAAAAAGAGAGAGATGAGGCTGTTTACCAGGTCATGGAGCTTGCCAGACTGGAAGATGTAAAAGGCCGTTTGATCCGCAACTTATCAAAAGGCTACAGGCAGCGTGTGGGTCTGGCTCAGGCAGTTTTAGGATTTCCCCCGGTCATTATTTTAGATGAGCCTACCGTGGGACTGGATCCTAAGCAGATCATCGAGATCCGGGATACCATACGTAAGCTGGGGCAGAAGCATACGGTTATTTTAAGCTCCCATATCCTTTCCGAGGTCAGCGCGGTATGCGATCACATCATGATCATTAATAAGGGAAAGCTGATTGCCAGCGATACGCCGGAAAATTTAGAACGCCAGATGGCCGGAACCGCCGGAATGGAACTTTTGGTGAAAGGAAATCCAGAACAGATCCTTGAAATTCTGGAAACCATTCCCCAGGCAGCCGATGTATCGGTACAGGAGAGCGGAGAAGAAGGAATAAGCAGGGTGAATTTCCGTATCTGCACAGAAGAGGAAGGAGATGGAGAGGATATCAGGGAAACCATTTTCTTTGCGTTTGCCGGCCAAAGACTTCCCATTCTTTCCATGCAGGTCACAAGGGCGTCTCTGGAAGAGGTGTTCCTTGAACTGACAGGTGAAGGGGCCGCAGAGGTTATAGAAACAGGCGAAAGCCCTGAAGCAGATGATTTTGAAGAGGAGCCTTCAGAGGAGGATCTTAAGGAAGAGGATGTAGACGGAGAGGGGGATGAAGAATAATGGCAGCTATTTATAGAAGGGAACTGAAGGCATATTTTCAGTCCATGACCGGTTATGTATTTATCGCTTTTATGGTGCTGTTCATAGGAATTTACTTTATGGCTTATAACATGATGAGCGGATACCCCTATTTTTCCTATACCCTGTCCGGTATGGTGACCATTATCATGATCGGCATTCCGGTGCTTACCATGAGAAGCTTTGCGGATGACCGGAAGACGAAAACAGACCAGCTTTTACTCACCTCCCCGGTATCCGTTACCCAGATGGTTCTTGGAAAATATCTTTCCATGATAACTGTCTACGCTGTTCCGGTACTGCTTTCCGGAATCTGTCCTCTCATCATCAAGCTCAACGGAAATGCGAATTTAAAGGCGGATTATGCTTCCATACTGGCCTTTTTCCTGCTGGGAGGCGTCTATATTGCCGTGGGGATGTTTATTTCTTCCTTAACTGAAAGCCAGATCATCGCAGCGGTGGGAACCTTTGGAATCATCCTTTTGCTGCTTTTATGGCCCAGCCTTGTAGGATTTTTGCCCACATCGGCGATCGGTTCTGCAGCAGGGTTTTTGATCCTCTGGACCGGAATTGTTTTTGCTGTCTACCGTGTAACAAGTCATGGTCCCCTTGCGGCTTTTTTAGAAACAGCAGGAGTCCTTTGCATCGCGGTGCTGTACCTCGTGAAAAGAGGTCTTTTTGACCGCGCCCTGACAAATGTGCTGGAAAAGATCGCAGTGACCGACGTGTTCCAGAACTTTGCCAGTCATGACATCTTTGATGCAGGCGGTCTGGTTTACTATATCAGCATCATATTCCTGCTGATATTCTTGACCGTGCAGTCCATAGAGAAACGCAGATGGAGTTAGGAGGATGGAAATGACAAGAAAATTAAAAAAAGGTGGCTATACGGCGATCCTTTCCCTGATCGTCATAGCAGCCGTAGTAATATTAAACTTGATCGTAGGCCGTCTTCCGGAGAAGGTACGGCAATGGGATATGAGCAGCAGCCGGATCTACACCCTGGGAGGAACCACAGAGAATCTTGTTAAGGGACTTGATAAGGATATTACGATTTATGTGGTGGCAGCACCTGAGTCTGTGGATAAGCGGATTACAAGCTTTATAAAACGCTACGAGGATTTATCCAGCCATGTCAAGGTAGTGACCGTGGATTCCGTCCTTCATCCAGACCAGGTAAAACAGCTGAATGCGCAAGACAACACGCTTTTAGTAAGCTGTGATTCTACAGGCAGGACAGAATCCATCGCCCTGACGGATATCATTAAAATGGATGAAATGTCATACTATTATTACGGACAGTCCAAGGAAACAGAATTTGATGGAGAAGGCCAGCTTACCGGGGCTATTTCCCATGTGATCAACAATGTACAGAAAACGGTTTACGTGACAGAAGGCCATGGAGAACCGGCTCTTGGGGCCACGGCTTCTGATATGTTGAAAAAATCCAATTTAACCGTGAATTCCTTAAATCTCCTGACAGGCGGCAGCATTCCTGAGGATTGTGAACTTTTGCTCATTAATGCGCCGGTATCAGACCTGGCTAATGATGAAAAGAAGATGATTTCCGATTACCTGGATAAAGGCGGCAGGGTTATGATCCTTGCAGGCTATTCAGAGAAGGACCGTACAAATTTAAATGCGCTTATGAACGATTATGGCCTGAATCTGGAAAACGGTCTTGCAGCAGATACCAAGAAGTTTTATCAGAACAATCCCTACTATATCTTTCCAACCATTCAGGCAGGAAGTGAAGTGACAAACGGCATTGACGAAAAAAGCGCGGCTCTTGTCCTTCAGTCCGCCGCCCTGACCCAGAAGGAGGATTTGCCGGAAGGCGTGGAAGTGACCCCATTTATGGAGACCAGTGACGGAGGTATGCTGGTAACGGCCGATAAGCAGACAGAAGGAACCTATATCCTGGGAGCCGTATCTGAGAAGACTTTGAGTTCCGGAACGGCACGTTTGACCGTATTCAGCACCCCTTCCCTTATTGATGAAGGTCTTAACACCAGCTTTACCAACTTAACCAATTTAAATCTTTTCATGAATGCGGTTACAGCCAATTTCGATGACGTTTCAAATGTATCCATACCAGCCAAGAGCCTGGATGTAACTTATAACACTGTTACCCATGGAGGCATGTGGGGAATCCTGTTTATTTTTGTTATCCCGGTGGTGACGCTGGCAGCCGGGCTTGTGATCTGGCTGAAGCGCAAACGTCTGTAAAAGGAGGCTAAAACATGAAAAAGAAAAGAGGCCTTTTATACGGAACGGCCGCTCTGGCGGTTCTGTGTGTGGTTTATGTGGGAGTGGGTCAGTATATGAACCGCTCCCAGGAACAGGCAAAGGAGAAAAAGGGGGGAGATATAATCCATCTCACCGATCTTACCAATGTTTCCAGCCTTTCCTATGATTTTGACGGCAAGGAGCTGTCCTTTACAAAAAAGGATGGCAAATGGAACTATGACGGGGATGAACTTTTTCCGGTAAAACAGGCGGAAGTGGATGCACTTGCTTCCACGGTTTCAAAGCTTGAAGCCCTGCGGAAACTGGAAGGAGGGGACAGCTTAAGCGCCTATGGCCTGGATCAGCCTATAAGAAGGATCGCCGCAACTGCAGAAGATGGGACGAGATCCGTAATCCTCCTTGGCAATGCCGCCGGGGACGAGGATTATTATGCCGCCCTGGAGGGGCAGGATACCCCATATCTCATCAGCGCCACGTTGTACAACGAAACCAACACCGGACTAAATGATCTGATGGCCCTGGAGGAATTTCCGGCTGTTTCCGGAGCTGACATAAAAAGCATTACAATAACTAAGGCAGACTCCAGTGAACATTTTGTAAAAAAGAAGTTGGATGATAAAGATGGGTCCATTGAATGGTACAGGGACTCTGTGGATCTGCCGGACAATAAGGTTTCCGATAATTCCGGCTTAAATGTACTGGCAGATTCCTTAAGCAGCTTAAAGGTAAAAAGCTGTCCTAATTATAAGGTGCAGGAAAATGAACTGGCAGGATATGGCCTTGATCAGCCGTCTGCGGTCATTACCTATGCTTATGATAAGAACGGTTCGGAAGAAACCTTTACTTTGTCCATAGGCTCTTTAAACAGTGATTCCACCTGCTATTACACTCGTACAGAAAATTCTTCCAATATCAATGAAATAGAAAAAGCTTCCATTGATAAATGTCTGACGGTAGACAAAGGTATTTCATAAAAAAATAAACTGTACCCCGATCGTAAGAGGTAGAAAAGAGGCAAACAGCCTCTTTTTCTATATCCAGCCATCAGGGTACAGTTTATAATGACTAAAACGTATAGTCTTTTACTTCTATCTTATCTACTTCCTGGAACGGCGCCAGCGTGGATATCATCTTTACTTTGTTCTGGTAGGGATTAAAGCAATAATGAACCTCCGAAGGCTCAATGTGGATGAAGTCCCCCTGCTTTAAATGGTGGACGACTCCATCTACAACAATATTGATCTCTCCCTCCAGGATGAAGAAATCTTCCTCCATCACGTTATGATAGTGAGCGGTAAAATCCTCCCCTGGCTGGAACTGCACGACTGCAAAATTCATGCGGGGGCCTTTCATTAAATATTTTGGGCCGCTGTCCCCAAAACGGAATTCTTTTTCTGATTCATTGATGATGAACATATTTTTCTCTCCTTTTTATTCACTTATAAACCGGGCGCAATCCACATGTTTTTGGTGATTTTTCGGTCGCAGAGAACCAGCTGAGCCTGATAAAATTCTCTCCATTTCCCATAGATCTCATTATAAATCCTGTGATTTTCCATGTTTGGAATAAACTGCTTCTCTATAGTCACCAGTTCTTTTGCAGTTTCAGCAATATCATGATACATGCCAATTCCATATCCGGCCAGGATGGCGGCGCCCAGTGCTGTTGCTTCCTTTACCTTAGGAACCTTTACAGGAAGCCCCAGAACATCAGACAGGATCTGAGCCCAGAGGGAACTGTTAGCGGCTCCGCCTGCAAAAGTGATTTCTCTTGGAAGATGGCCGATGGCATCCTGGACCAGATTTAAATGTCCTTTTGTAACCAAAGCCGCATTCTCTAAAATTGCCCGGTAAAAGGTATAATGGTTATATTTCCCGGGATCAAGGCCAAAGTTGGAGAAAGTCGGTGCGGCGTGTTTCCAGTTAATAAAGTTCATCACATCGGAAAAAGTACACATCATTCCATAACACCCTGCCGGTATTTTCTCTGCTTCCTCATTCATCAAATCATAGATGTTCGTGCCTGTTTCCCCGGCAAGCTTTTTTTCTGCATGGCAGAAGCTGTCCCGATACCATCGCATGACAAGGCCCGGCTGAAAGGCAAGAGCTTCAAATTGCCAGATGCCTGGTATGGCATGACAGTTTACACGGACACGGCAGTCCGGATCCGTGTCCGGCTTGTCAGTGTTGTATTCGTACTGCCAGAAGCTGCCTCCGAATACCGCGGCTTCCCCGGCATGTACCACACCTACACCAATACTGCCTAGCTGGGCATCTCCTCCGCCAACGACGACAGGAATTCCTTCCGGCAGTCCTGTCTGGTCTTTGCAACAGGAAGTGGTTTTCCCGATTACGGTCCCGCATTCCCTTACAAGGGGAAAAATATCTGTCCGTAGCCCACACCGTCCGGCAATCTCCGGATTCCAGCAGCGGGTTTTTAAATCAAACAATCCTGTTGTTGATCCGTTGCTTGGCTCTACGGCAAGGAGTCCGGTCAGCTTAAACATAAGCCAGTCATTGAACATTCCAATGTATGCGATCCGTTTATAAATATCAGGCATTTTATTCTTTACCCAGAGAAGCCTGGGAAGGGCATCCAGGGCATATGACTGTCCTGTTTCCTGATAGAGGAGGCGTTCAAGCTCTGGGTCTCTGCGGATCAGTTGTTCTACTTCCTCATTGCTCCGGGCATCTACATTGGCGCAGGCCCAGATTTCTTTTCCTTCCTTGTCGTAAAGAACAATACCTTCTCTCATGCAGGTGGTGGAGATTGCGGCTATCTCATAAGGATCGACGGCGCTCGTGCATAAGACCCTTCGGATGCAGGAGGCGGCAAGCTCCCAGTTATGTACCCAGTCAAAATCCATACTCCCCGGATACCTGGGATCTTCCCTGTGTTCCCATTCCTCTTGAATACAAGAGATCTGATTGCCCTTGCTGTCAAAAAGTACGGCACGGATGCTGCCGGTGCCTGCATCAATGGCTAAAAGGTAATTTGATGACATATCCATTCCTCCATTCTATTTTCATATCGGTGAGTCGGGATCTTCTTCCATCAGGTTTAATGCAGTTTGTTCATCTGTGATCAGCACATTTAAATAGCCGCCTTTTAAAGAAGCACGTATGGCTTTTAATTTGCTGTCTCCTGCGGCGACTCCAATGACATTGGGCAGGGTGCGCAGGGTTGCAAGAGATGTGCTTAAAAGCCGGTCTTCAATATCGGTATGAATGGGATTTCCGTCCTGATCGATGAAATGGCTCAGGATATCACCTACGGCTCCCTGCATGGATAAATAGAGAAAGTCATTCTTTGTGAAGATCCCATTCTTGATTATGGTTGCGTCTTCTCTGATCCCTCCTATGCCTACGACTGTCATGGAAGCCAGATTCACCATGCGGGAAATTTCCTGAACGGAAGGTTCGTTCTGCATAGCGCTGCAAAGCTCCTTAGTAGAAACAACGAGCGGTGCAGGATACAGAAACAGTTTTGCATTAAATTTGCTGGAAAATGTATTTGGAAGATAATAGCTGACTCCTCCAGTTAAAGATACGGCAGACAGAGGTGCTTCCGTTATGGTGGCCAGATGATTGATAACCCGGCCAAGAGTATCTCCGTATCCAATATTGATGTATGTGTTTTCTGTAATCCGGTCACTGATGTACATAGCGGCGGCTTTGGCGATGGTATCGTTGAGGGCGGAAATACCTGGTGCAGAGGGAACTACAAATGCATCTTTTAAATTCCATCTGCGGATTAATTCCTGTTCGACTTTTAAGTGACGGCTCCGTTCCTGGGAAATCTGAAACTGGATCACTCCATCCTGCCTGGCTTTCTCCAAAAGCTTAATCACTTTCATACGGGATATTCCAAGTTTTTCAGAAATCTTTTGCTGGGTCATATTTTCTATATAATAGTACCATGCTGTTTTAATAATAAGGGAATCTTCATAATTCATTTTTAGGTCTCCTGTTCTTTATTATTCTAAACAAATGTTTCGCATTGAATAAAATGTTTCGAATTTTCTTTAGTATAACAAATGGAATTTCATATGTCAATAGTGCCGGATCAAAAAATGAAATCATGAAATTGATGTGTAATATATGATAAATAATACATAATATAACGCTTAAATTAGTTCAAAAACACCATAAATTTCTGAAAAAACTATTGACAACCTGTTTTGGGTCATGTATGATATGGGCATGAACAAAAGTTGGTGATGCGAACAAAAATATCAAGTATGATGGGTGGGAGGAAATATGAAACAATCAGAAGCAGCCCGTTTAGAACAGACACTGTTTTCTGTCAGCGGTATTGTCAAATCATTTGGCTCCAATGCTGTTTTAAAAGGCATCGATTTAAGCGTAGGAGAGGGAGAAGTACTTGCCCTGATTGGCGGTAACGGAGCGGGAAAAAGCACCTTGATGAAAATCATAATGGGTATCTACCAACCGGATGCAGGAAATGTAACGGTTGCAGGGGACATGCTTTCGGTATTCAAACCGTCTGTTGCTCTTTCAAAAGGGATTTATATGGTTCCCCAGGAACCCATGCTGTTTCCCAATATGACTGTTGAAGAGAATATCCTGATCGGTTTTAGTGAAAATACGGCTGTTCTTCGGAAGCGTCTGCGGCACATCATGGATGAGATCGGCTGGCATCTGGATACGGATCGGAAGGCAATGAGCCTTTCTATCGCAGAACAGCAGCTGGTGGAGCTTTTAAGAGGGCTTCTAAGGCAGGCTAAGCTTCTGATTTTAGATGAACCTACCAGCGCACTGACCTTTGATGAGGTAGAAAGCCTTTTCCGGATTGTAGAGGATTTAAAGAAGAAGGGCATTGGGATCATCTATATTACTCACCGTCTGGCTGAGGTATTTCAGATCGCCACTCATGTGGCAATTATGAGGGACGGCGTGATCACATTAAAGGGAAAGTCCTCGGACTTTACCAGGGAGATGCTGGTTAAGGGGCTGCTTCCTCCCAATATGGATGGGCAGCAGAGAGCTGGGGAAAAAGAATCCTGTGATCTGGATTACTCTGTACTGGAGCCGGTATTTGAACTGAAGGGATACTCCGGTTACGGATTCCGGGACATAAACCTTAAGATTTATCCGGGAGAGATTCTTGGGGTTGCAGGAGTTGTGGGAGCCGGGCGTACCGAACTCGCAGTCACGATTTTTGGTAAAGATAAGGTTCTTGGAGGGAAGGCTTTTCTGGATGGAAAAGATGTGACAGGCCTTTCTACCAGGGAGGTTTTAAAAACCGGTATCAATTATGTACCGGAGGACCGCCGCTTAAATGGCCTGTTTGGAATCAGCGATGTTGCGGCTAATACCACCTCCGCTTTGGTTCCGGGGAAATCCCTTGGGCGGATATTTTTAAATAGGAAGGCGGAGCAGCTTATCACCCGGAAATATGTGGAGGATTTCCGCATCAAGATTACGGGGCAGGATCAGATTGCGGGAAGCCTTTCTGGCGGCAATCAGCAGAAAATCGTAATTGGCCGGTCTCTGTCTACCAATCCCAAGCTGGTGATTCTGGACGAGCCAACACGTGGTATTGATGCGGCGGCACGGGGAGATGTGTATGCAATTATCCATGAACTGAAAAAGCAGGGAGTGGCGGTTATGCTGATTTCTTCTGATATGGAAGAGATTGTAGAGCTTTCAGACAGGGCAGTTGTGGTCTTTCAAGGGCGGCTTAGAGGAGAATTAGGCAGACATGAGATCACCCAGGCAAGCCTTATGGCGGCATCTTTTGGCGTGACAGAAGGAAAGCAGGTGGAAGCATGAAGAAGATTGGAAAAATCCGTGAGTTAAATAGTTTTCTGTTTCTGGCAGGATTGATTTTTCTGGTGGGCCTGGTGAATAGGAGTTTCTGGCAGCCGGCAGCCATATGGAACTGCTTTAATGACAGCGTTGTATTTACTCTTCTGTCGGCAGGAATTGCATTTGTGATCTTGACGGGAGAAATCGATGTTTCCATTGGGGCGGTGCTGGGCTTATCGGCAGCCGTGGGAGCCGCTTTCTTAAGGGATGGATATGGGGTGGTAACGGCTACGGCAGCCGCTCTTGCTATCGGTATTCTTACAGGACTGGTCAATGGAGTCGGCGTGGCGGTATTTCACATTCCCTCTCTGATTTTTACTCTGGGCGTTAACGGTGTTGTGCGGGGGATGATTTATGTATACACAAAGGGTGCCTGGGTAGAAAACCTTCCGGCTGAATTTACCAGAATGTCAAACCGCATCCTGATGGGAAACTTAACTGTTTTTTATGCGCTGGCAGTTCTTGTGGTCTTGACTGCCCATCTTATTTTGACAAAAACGAAAAAGGGAAAATATTTTATTGCAGTCGGAGATCATGCGGCTGGTGCAACCTTGGTGGGAATACCGGCAGATAAAACGAAGATTGCAGCTTATGTCCTGTGCGGAGTGTTTGCTTCCGCAGCAGGTATGGTTTATGCATCCCGCATTGGCTTTATCACGCCTACGGCAGGAAGCGGATATGAGATGAAGGCAATTGCTGCCTGCGTTCTTGGAGGTTTAAGTTTAAACGGCGGGATTGGAAGCCTGGCCGGCGCTTCCATCGGTGCGGTCATCATGTCCTCCATCAGCCGAATTCTTGTCTTTCTTGGATTTTCTTCTGATTATGACAATACGATCACAGGTGTCATGCTTCTGACCATTGTTGTAATTAATACGGTGGCACAGAACCGGGCGGCAGAGAAAAACCGCCACCGGATCCTGGCCGCCAGGACTGCAGAAAAAGGAGGAGAGAAGAAATGAAAGCTCTTATCTGGAAAAAGTGGGAATTTGTACTCTCTTTGATTTTAATTCTGGAAATCGTTGTTTTTGCATCAAAGAACAGTAAGTTCCTTATGCCGAGAGTGCTGTTTGGCAGTATGAATGACATCATTTCCATTTGTATCATTTCACTGTTTGTCACCTTTGTCATGATCACAGGAGGGATCGATATCCAGGCCGGTTCCATTGTAGGGCTTTCTTCCATTATCCTGGGAGTTGCCTGGCAGGATGGCGGAGTGAATATCTGGGTTGCTTCCCTGATCGCTATGATTGCAGCAGGGTTATGCGGCGCTCTTTCCGGCTATTTTATCGCATACTGCAGCGTGCAGCCCATGGTGGTCACTCTTGGAGGAAGTTTTCTGTACTCGGGAATTGCTCTTCTGGTGTCCAATTTGTCAGCAACAGAGAGCTACAAAGGGATCAGCGGTTTCCCGGACAGCTTTTTAAAGATCTCTAAAGTAAAGCTGTTTGGCGTCATTCCAAGTCAGGTGATCATTTTTCTTATCCTGGCAGTACTTGCTTATTTTCTTCTCCATAAAACCAGGTATGGAAGACAGGTGTTTCTGGTAGGGGTAAATCCCAATGCAGCGGAATATTCAGGTATTCATGCGAAACTCATTATTATGAGTACGTATGTTCTGTCTGGAATCAGTGCGGCTGTGGCCGGAATCGTCCTGACCTCATATCTTGGCACGGCAAAAAGCGATATTGGCTCTACTCTGACCCTTCCCATCATCACTGCAGTGGTTTTGGGCGGTACTTTAAGTACTGGAGGGAAAGGAAGCGTACCTGGTACGGCCCTCGCAGCGGTAGTCATTGGAACCTTGAGATTCGGGCTTCCCCTGTGCTTTAAGGTGAGCCAGCAGTATTTAGATATTCCAGCCGGGCTTCTTTTACTGGCAGTGGTGACAGGCAGGGCCGTCCTGAATAATCCGGCTCTCAAAGCACGTTTTCTGAAAAGAGAACGGAAGTGATTGGTAACATGAGGTGAAAACCTCATTAATATAAAACGATCAAATACATATAAGGAGGATTTTATTTATGAGAAAAGCAATGACACTTGTATTAGCTGGACTGGTGGCGGCATCGCTGACAGCTTGCGGTGGCTCAGGAAAGCCGGCTGTGGCAACTAAGGCACCTGATGGGGAAACGAAAACAGAATTAAAAGCGGAAGAGAGCAAAGACAATACCGGTTCTTCCAGTATTTCTGGAAAAACAGTTGCATTTATTCCAAAACTTACGGGAAATGCATTTTTTGAATCCGCTAATGCGGGAGCACAGAAGTATGGAAAATCCTGGGGAATTAACGTTGACTACCAGGGAAGCGCAAACGCGGCTGTGGCAGACCAGGTTCAGGTAATCAATAATGCGGTGGCAAGCGGCGTAGATGCCCTCTGTGTTTCCTCTGTAGATGCAACAGGGCTTGACTCCGCGTTAAAGGAGGCCACTGACGCGGGCTTGACCGTGGTCACATGGGATTCTGATGTTTCAGATACGGTACGTACGTTAATGGTTTCACAGGGAACTCCTGAGATGCTGGGGAAAATGCTGGTAGATATGGGAGTGGATTCTTTAACAAAGCGGGGGAAGGATGTCAAAGCTGACGCGGTGAAATACTGCTGGCATTATTCCCAGGCAACGGTAGCGGACCAGAACTCCTGGCAGGTCGCGGGAGAAGCCTATATCAAAGAGAACTTTCCGAATTGGGTGAATGTGGCTCCGAATAACTATTATTCCGAGCAGGATGCAGAAAAAGCGGTTTCTATCGGCGCTTCTATTCTGGAAGCCAACCCGGATATTGACCTGATTATCTGCAATGATTCCACAGCTCTTCCAGGCCAGTGTAAGGCAGCCCAGAACAAGGGCCTTACAAAAGAAGATGTGACCATTACCGGTTTTGCATCCCCGATGTCCATTAAGGATTACTGCAATGCGGGAGTGATTGAACAGTGGGGGCTTTGGGACTGCCAGGTACAGGGTGCCATCGGCTGCTATCTTGGCGCCTATCTGTCCGCAGGGAATCAGGTAAAGGTGGGAGACAAGATTGATATTCCGGAAATCGGTACTGTGGAAGTAATGCCCAATGACTGTCTGGTTGAGGGAGCCGCCACCGGTGAGGTAAACAATGGAGTTGTTCTCCTTCCGGAGCGTACCGTATTTAATAAAGATAATATGAACAACTATGATTTCTAACACGGATGAAACGCCAGGAGTCATGACAGCAAATAATATAGAAGCAAAAGGAGAAAGAATATGGCAGATCTGGATGGAATAAAGGTGGAACATGAATATCACACGGATGAACCGTTTGCGAACAATAGGCCTTTTTATGTAAAGGGAGCGGGTCATCTGGATTGGGGTATGAAGAAGCATTTAACGAATATCTTTGATGAGAACAGCGGAAATACGGTTATGTTCGCATTTGATCATGGATATTTCATGGGTTCTGTATCTGGTCTGGAAAGACTGGATCTAGTGGTGCCCAGGCTGCTTCCCAACATTGATGTTTTAATGGGAACAAGAGGAGCGATCAGGAGCTGTGTACCGGCAGAAGGAAGGAAAGGCATTGCATTGCGTGTTACCTCGGGTTCTTCTATGCTTGACGAGGACTTGTCCCATGAAGTTCTTGCCGTTGACATAGAGGATGTGATCCGTATGAATGCGGATTGTATGGCGGTTCAGACTTTTATCGGAGGGGATGGACAGCTTTCAAGTCTTGACAATTTATCAAAGGCAGTGAACTTGGGAATGCGCTACAGCATTCCTACCATGGGAGTTGTTGCAGTAGGAAAGCAGATGGAGCGCACGGACAGGTTCTTTAAACTGGCAACCCGTATTGTGGCGGAGTTAGGAGCCAATATTATAAAAACCTATTACTGTGAAAACTTCGAAGAAGTAGTATCTGCCTGCCCCGTTCCCATTGTGGTAGCAGGAGGCAAGAAACTTCCTGAGAATGAAGCCCTGGAGCTTGCGTACAACTCCATCAGCCAGGGTGCAAGAGGGGTCGATATGGGAAGAAATATCTTCCAGAGCCAAAACCCTGTGGAGATGAGTGCGGCTGTCCGAAAGATCGTACACGAAGGATTTACTGCTAAGGAGGCCTATGAGTTCTATCAGGATATGATTCATCAGTAAATACCGGTTTTATTTTTAGGTTAAGTACCTGTCAATTTTGGCAGGTACTTTTCTTTTATGCTGCAACAGAATCATTGTTGTGATATGCCATGGGTGCCATAACTGACAGCAAACCCTTTTAATAAAGGCGGTACGCAGTAAGGGAATTAGACAGTAAGAGAAAAAATACATATATTAATGTATAAAGAGGTAGAAAACCCTTTATGTTATGATTTCGTTTTGCACAATAGTCTTACAAGTAAAAGCCGTAATTCACGCTCTAACAGGAGAGGATTATAATGAATAAATGTAGAAATTGTAATGAAAATTGCTGCCTTGATGAAAATCGCTGCTGTAACTCAACAGGATCGCAAGGTTGCAGATGCTGCGTGGGACCAACAGGACCACAAGGCATACCAGGGCCAACCGGACCTACTGGACCAACCGGGGCAACTGGCGCTCAAGGACCGATGGGACCACAAGGACCTGTTGGACCGATGGGACCAATGGGACCACGGGGACTTATTGGCCCGACTGGATCTACTGGCCCGACTGGACCTGTTGGACCTTCTGGAGCTACCGGCCCGACCGGACCTACTGGCTCCATAGGACTTACCGGAGCAACTGGGCCGACTGGAGCAACTGGCCTCGCCGGCCCGACTGGACCTACTGGCTCCATAGGACTTACCGGAGCAACTGGGCCGACTGGTCCCGCCGGAGCTGCCGGAGGCCCAACCGGACCTACCGGAGCAACTGGCCCCATAGGGCTCACCGGAGCAACTGGACCGACTGGTCCAACCGGAGCTGCCGGAGCAACTGGCCCAACCGGACCTACCGGAGCAACTGGCCCCATAGGGCTCACCGGAGCAACTGGACCGACTGGTCCCACCGGAGCTGCCGGAGCAACTGGCCCCACCGGACCTACCGGAGCAACTGGCACCGTCGGCCCTACCGGCCCCACTGGTTCCACAGGACTTACCGGAGCAACTGGACCGACTGGTCCCACCGGTCTTACCGGAGCAACTGGCCCCACCGGACCTACCGGAGCAACTGGACCGACTGGTCCCACCGGCCTTACCGGATCCACTGGACCTACCGGATCCACCGGCCCCATAGGGCTAACCGGAGCGACTGGGCCTGCCGGGGCAACTGGACCTACCGGACCAGCAGGAACGGGCACCAATATGTCAGGAGTGATTCCCTTTGCCATTGACGATGAATATGCCGAGGTTTCCACAGATGACCTGGGCAATCCATCAATTATTCAATTTGCCGGATTTGAAGCAAATGCAATTAATTCAGGCAGGCCTACACAACTTCAAGAGGGTGATTGGGCGGCTGGAACGATTACATTTAACTTCGTTAACTATGATCAATTTTACCGTAGTTGTTTTGTTATGCCTTATGATGCAGTCGTAAAAAATATTTATGTACTATTTGGGGCTAAAATGTCACTATTTTTACCGGAGGGATCTACGCTGTTTCCGTTTGCGGCTCTTGCAGTTTTAACTTCAGATACACCGGGGCAGATGACAGGTGAGATGGTGTTTACCATACTTCAGGATACCCTGACTTATTCAGATCCGTTTATAGCACCGGCTGGAGGAGGGCAGGTTCCCAAATATACATTGGAAAGAGGTTCCCTGACAGACATCAATGCCACTATCCCGGCGGGGTCCCTTGTTGGAATTATTGTCGGTTGCAGAGCAGAAGGTGTTACTTCAGAACTATTCGTCAGGTTCTCTGTAAGCGGCGGGATTTTGCTAGAATAAGCAATAGAAAAAGGCCTGTATCCGGCCTTGCAGCATGATACAGGCCTTTTTCTGTAAAAGGAATATCCGAAGGGAGAAGGAGGGATAACCGGTTGTGATGATCAATGACGAAATTATCCGTATGATAGAGGAAGCGGCCCAGTTTCCGGTTTCTGACAGAAAGACCAATCTGTATAAGGATCTGGGGCTTGACTCCCTTTCTTTTATCCATCTTTTACTCAAGATAGAGGATACGTATTCCATTACCTTTGATATTACGGAAATGGAATCCTGTCTGGAAGTCGGCCGGATGATTGAACTGGCTGAGAAGAAAGTAAAGGAGAAAAATTAAAAAATGATTAGAGATTTGCTCATAAATCAAACAAACCTGCAAAAACAAGCGATTATTGACGGGGAAACAAGTATTACGTTTCAAGATCTAATTAAAAAAGCCGTGGCAATTCAGGTCTGCCTGCCCAGAAACCATTGGGAAAATGCCGCAATATTTTTACCGGATGGGATTGATTATATTGCTGCTCTTTTCGGGATATTCCTGTTGGGGAAAACAGCATTTCCTATAAGTGTCCGTCTGACAAAACACGAAGTAATTCCTCTGCTGGACCAGACAGACACAGATATTATCATTACTTCCATGAGATTCCAACAGTTTTTTGATGAGATAAAATCCATGGAAGTTCCTGATTTACGGGTGATTTACGTTGAGGAATGCCTGCTTAAAGAATCTATGCCTATTCTTTTCGAAAGCAGCCCAGGACCAGATGAACCAATAATCCTGTTAACAACATCTGGCTCTACAGGCAGGGTAAAAATTGTACCTCTTTCAGAGAGGAATGTTGAAACTTCCGTTTTGGGATATATAGATAAAATGTGTTTTGAGGACATGGATGAGAAGGATATCAGGTACATCCTTGCAGCTCCGTTTTCTTCTGCATACGGATTGATGATCCTATGTGCCTGTCTAATGAAAGCGTTTCCCATGGTTCTCCTTAAAGAAGACTTTACTTTGGATTCTTTTTATAAAACGGCTCAGGACAGCAGGGTGACCCACTATGAGGGTGGGGCAGCGGTTCCTCTTTTGATGGAACAGACAGCAGGCAGGCCTGTTCCTTATGATATTCATTTATTAAAATATTTCGGATTCGGAGGAAGCAAAGTTTCCGGTGCCACATTGAAAAAACTTTTAACTGCCTATCCGGGAATCCAGCTTTGGCAAGGCTACGGGATGACAGAAGCTGCTCCGTTAATTACAAAATGCTCGAAAATCAGTTTAGAGAAACTGGACTCCGTAGGAAAGGCAATAAAAGGAGTTAAAATATCCATAGAAGCTGACGGGGGGATCACGGATATTCCTCATACCAATGGAGAAATCCTTGTAAAGGGACCTAACGTGATGTCGGGATATTACAGAAATGAAGAGGAAACAAAGAAGGTATTGAAAAACGGCTATTTGTATACGGGTGATCTTGGCTATCTGGATGAGGACGGCTATTTGTATATCTGCGGGCGTAAGAAAAATGTGATTATTGTCAGAGGATTCAACGTATATCCGGAAGAAGTGGAGGCCTGTATCTTAAACAGTCTGCTTGTAAATGACTGCGTTGTTTATGGAGAAACGGATACTTTAGGAATTGAAGCCGTATGCGCAGATATCGTTCCAGCCGATCCACTAGTCTGCCAGGAAAAAATCAAGGAAGAAATCAGGGCTTACTGCAAAGTCCATTTGTCAGGATTTAAACAGCCTCGAAAAATACAAATAGTTGATGCAATCAGAAAAACTGCATCTGGAAAAAATGAAAGGAGAAGAGGGGAGCAGCTATGAATCTGATTTATTTTCAGGGATTAAACTGCTATACCAGCAGCATGATAAATGCTGCTGTTCTCATAGGTGTGGATTACCGGAATGCTTTAGCTGACTTATGGTCGGAAACAGACTTTACGTATGACCAGATCCATCATTTATATTTATCCAGAAGAATGCCTGTGAATCTGGAAGCCTTGGGAGTAAGCCTGAAATTTTTGAATTGCTGTTCCAAACAGGAAATGGAGAAAAATATATCCTGTCTTACCGTTGGACAATGGAATGTAGTTGAGATGGATGCATTTTTCATTCCGTGGGTTCCTTATTATCATACATTACACAGTTTCCATTATTTTATTGCCCGGAAGGAGGAAAAAGGGTTTTTTTCCTGTTTTGATCCTACGTATGATAAAAAGGATATGGAGATAACAGATGAAGATATGATTTCCCACGCCTCTGATATTTGCCGGATTCATAAGATTGCAGAAAAACAGTATAATATAGGAATCCGGCGGGAGGCACAGGAAATTCTGCGCACTCATCAGATAACACAGGAAAATCTCCTTGAACAAATCGGGGAATGTGCGAATGGAAAACAGAAAAATGGGGAACTGCTTGCAAAGTACATAGATGCTTTGATTAACAACCGGTATCTTTATCTTCATTATCTTCAGAACATTCCATTGTCCAGTGATAAATATGGCGGGTATTTCCATAAGGAATATTTCTTAAAGTGGACGGCAGTGAAACATGGGTTATATAAGGCTTCTTTCAGGCAGAACAACCGGGAAATCATCGGGGAAGTATGCGGGCATTTCCAGGAGCTGATCAAAGAAGAAATGGACATTGCCCGGAAAATTGAGGCATTGAGCCCAGAAGAAAATTAGAAAGAAAATCAGTCAGAGGGAACCAGATTATTGGTTCCCATTTTTTTACTTATAACCTAAATTTATAGTATCAATTCCAATCTCATATATTCTTTTCCCGAAAATTATTTTATTTTAGTTGAAAAATCCCGATAAATGTTCTATTATGAGAAGAAATATATTAGCATAGTACAGTGTCATAGAGGGAGAGGTAGAGATGAATTACAACATTGCAGTGATTCCCGGCGACGGGATCGGGCCTGAAATCATTGGAGAGGCGAGAAAGGTCCTTGATAAAGTGGGAAGTGTATACGGTCATGAGTTCCAGTATACAGAAGTATTAATGGGCGGTATTTCCATTGATGCATATGGCGTTCCCTTAACAGATGAAGCCCTTGAAACAGCGAAAAACAGTGATTCCGTTCTCCTTGGGGCAGTTGGCGGAGATGTAGGAAATTCAAGATGGTACGATGTGGCACCGAATCTGAGACCTGAAGCGGGACTGCTGGCCATCCGTAAGGGTCTTAATTTATTTGCCAATATCCGCCCTGCCTATCTGTATAAAGAACTGTCTGATGCCTGCCCTTTAAAAAGGGAGATCATCGGAGACGGGTTTGACATGGTCATTATGAGAGAGCTGACAGGAGGCCTGTATTTCGGGGAGCGGTATACCAAAGAGGTGGATGGCGTTATGACTGCCGTGGATACCCTAACCTATAATGAAAATGAGATAAGAAGAATCGCCGTTAAGGCTTTTGATATTGCCATGAAACGCCGGAAAAAAGTGACCAGCGTGGATAAGGCAAATGTGCTGGATTCCTCCAGACTTTGGAGAAACGTGGTGGAAGAGGTGGCAAAGGATTATCCGGAGGTGACGTTAACCCATATGCTGGTGGATAACTGTGCCATGCAGCTTGTCATGAACCCTGGACAGTTTGATGTGATCCTGACGGAAAATATGTTCGGCGATATCTTATCCGATGAAGCCAGCATGATAACAGGCTCCATTGGAATGCTTTCCTCGGCCAGCATGAATGAAAGCAAGTTTGGAATGTATGAACCAAGTCATGGCTCTGCCCCGGATATTGCGGGTAAAAATATTGCAAATCCCATCGCAACGGTTCTTTCCGCCGCTATGATGCTTCGCTATTCCTTTGATCTGGACAGGGAAGCGGCAGCAGTGGAGGCAGCAGTGGAACAGGTGTTGAAGGAAGGATACCGGACGGCAGACATTTATTCGGAAATGTGTAAAAAAGTCTCAACCGCAGAGATGGGAGATTTAATTGCGGAACGGATTGGAAAAGAAAAGGAGTGTGCAGCACATGAAAAGTGATTCAGTAAAAAAAGGTATGCAGCAGGCGCCTCACCGTTCCCTGTTTCACGCGCTGGGAATGACAGAGGAAGAGATGGAAAGACCTCTGATCGGTATTGTCAGTTCTTATAATGAAATCGTACCAGGCCATATGAACCTGGACAAAATAGTGGATGCCGTTAAAATGGGAGTCGCCATGGCAGGCGGTACACCGGTGATGGTTCCGGCCATTGCGGTATGTGATGGAATTGCCATGGGACACATTGGCATGAAATACTCCCTGGTTACCAGGGACTTGGTTGCAGATTCCACAGAATGCCTTGCCAGAGCCCATGCCTTTGACGCCCTGGTCATGGTACCCAACTGTGATAAGAATGTTCCTGGACTCTTAATGGCAGCAGCCCGCATTAACATACCCACAGTGTTCGTCAGTGGCGGACCAATGTTAGCAGGGCGTGTGCACGGCCATAAAACCAGCCTTTCCAGCATGTTTGAGGCGGTGGGAGCTTATACCGCAGGAAACATGACAGAAGAGGATGTGAGGGAATACGAGCAAAATGCATGCCCTACCTGTGGCTCCTGCTCTGGCATGTATACGGCCAACAGTATGAACTGTCTTACCGAGGTCCTGGGAATGGGCCTTAAAGGCAACGGAACCATTCCGGCGGTTTATTCGGAACGCCTTAAGCTGGCAAAGCATGCGGGAATGGCGGTTATGGAGATGCTTAAGAAGAATATCTGTCCCCGTGACATCATGACGGAAAAAGCTTTCCGCAATGCCCTGACCATGGATATGGCTCTGGGCTGCAGCACCAACAGCATGCTTCATCTTCCGGCCATTGCCCACGAGGCAGGATTGGATTTAAATCTGGAAATCGCAAATGAGATCAGTGCAAAGACTCCGAACCTTTGCCATCTGGCTCCGGCAGGACCCACTTATATGGAAGATTTAAATGAAGCAGGCGGCATTTATGCTGTTATGAACGAGGTCAGCAAGCTGGGACTTCTGGAATTAGAGTGTATGACTGTAACCGGAAAAACGGTTGGAGAAAATATAAAGAATTGTATAAATAAGAACCATGAAGTGATCCGGCCTGTGGAAGATCCCTACAGCCAGACCGGCGGCATAGCCATATTAAAGGGAAATCTGGCTCCTGATTCTGCAGTGGTTAAGCGCTCCGCAGTGGCGCCTGAGATGTTAAAGCATGAAGGCCCGGCAAGAGTGTTTGACTGTGAGGAGGATGCCATAGCAGCCATCAAGGACGGAAAGATCGTGGCAGGAGACGTGGTTGTTATCCGCTATGAAGGCCCCAAGGGTGGCCCAGGCATGAGGGAGATGTTAAATCCCACCTCAGCCATTGCAGGCATGGGACTTGGTTCCACGGTGGCCCTCATTACCGACGGCCGCTTCAGCGGCGCTTCCAGAGGCGCCTCCATCGGGCATGCATGTCCGGAAGCAGCAGTGGGAGGCCCCATTGCCCTGGTGGAAGAGGGAGACATCATTTCCATTGACATTGATAACCACCGGTTAGACGTAAAGGTATCTGAGGTCGAAATGGCCAGAAGAAAGGCCAGCTGGCAGCCAAGGAAACCTCAGGTGACCACAGGATACCTGGCCCGCTATGCGGCCATGGCAGCCCCGGCAAGCCGGGGAGCGATTCTTGAAATATAAAAGATAAGGAGCAGCCTATGAAAACATTGACAGGAGCAGAGATTGTAATTGAATGCCTGAAAGAGCAGGGAGTGGATACTGTTTTTGGTTATCCGGGCGGTACGATCCTGAATATATACGATGCCCTTTATAAGCATCAGGATGAGATAACCCATATCCTGACCTCCCATGAACAGGGGGCAGCCCATGCGGCGGATGGATATGCAAGAGCCACAGGCAAGACGGGCGTCTGCCTGGCTACTTCAGGACCTGGAGCAACCAACCTGGTAACCGGAATTGCAACCGCCTTCATGGATTCCATCCCAATGGTGGCAATTACGTGCAACGTGGCGATGAACCTCCTTGGACGGGATAGCTTCCAGGAGATAGATATTGCCGGTGTGACCATGCCCATCACAAAATACAACTTTATCGTTAAAGATATAACAAAGCTGGCGGATACCATCCGCCGGGCATTCCAGATCGCGCAGACCGGAAGACCGGGTCCTGTGCTGGTGGACATCACAAAGGATGTGACCGCCGGTACCTTTGAATATGAATCTCAGACTCCGGAACCTATTAAAAGGCAGGAGGATACCATAACCGAGGAGGATTTAGAGACAGCACTGCAGCTGATCCGGAAATCCCAGAAGCCGTATATTTTCGTAGGCGGAGGTGCGGTTGCAGCCAATGCCTCGGAAGAACTTTCTTCCTTTGCCCACAAGATCCAGGCCCCGGTGGCAGACAGTCTTATGGGAAAAGGAGCCTTTAACGGAACCGATGAATTGTACACCGGAATGGTAGGAATGCACGGAACCAAGACCTCTAATTTTGGAATTACTGAATGTGACTTATTGATCGTAGTGGGCGCCCGTTTCAGCGACCGGGTGACAGGAAATGCCGCCAAGTTTGCCAGGAAGGCGAAGATCCTTCAGTTTGATGTGGATCCGGCGGAGATCAATAAAAATGTCAAGACCTTTGCCAGCGTTGTGGGTGATGTAAAAGTCATCTTAAAAAAGCTGAATGCCCGTTTAGATCCCATCAACCATGAAGAATGGCTAGCTCACATTGACCGGTTGAAGGATATGTATCCTATGCGCTTTGATAAAAGCATACTGACCGGTCCTTATATCATTGAAAAGATCTATGAGATCACTCAGGGAGATGCCATCATTACAACAGAGGTAGGCCAGCATCAGATGTGGGCTGCCCAGTTCTACCAGTATAAATACCCCAGAAGCTTCCTCTCCTCCGGCGGTCTTGGAACCATGGGCTACGGCTTAGGGGCTTCTCTGGGAGCAAAGCTGGGCTGTAAGGATAAGGTGGTCATTAATGTAGCAGGAGACGGCTGCTTCCGTATGAACATGAATGAGATCGCCACAGCCACCCGCTACAATATCCCCATCATCCAGGTAGTTTTAAACAATCATGTACTGGGCATGGTCCGCCAGTGGCAGACCCTGTTCTATGGAAAACGGTATTCACATACAGTACTTAATGATCAGGTGGATTTTGTAAAGGTGGCAGAGGGATTGGGAGCCAAGGCTTACCGGGTGACCAGTAAGGACGAATTTGAGTCTGTCCTCAGAGAAGCTATAGAGTTAAACGTTCCTGTTGTTATAGATTGTCAGATTCATTGTGATGACAAGGTATTCCCGATGGTATCCCCGGGAGCGCCCATCCAGGATGCGTTTGACGCAGAAGACTTAAAGATTTAAGACAAAAGTATGAGGAGGAAGATTATGAGCAGAGTGTACAATTTTTCCGCAGGACCTGCTGTGCTGCCGGAAGAAGTCCTGAGAGAAGCCGCACAAGAGATGATGGATTACAAAGGTTGTGGTATGTCAGTCATGGAGATGAGCCACAGGTCTAAGATGTTCGAGTCCATCATCGGTGATGCAGAAGCGGATTTGAGGGATTTATTGAAGATTCCGGACAATTACAAGGTGTTGTTTTTACAGGGCGGAGCCTCCCAGCAGTTTGCTATGGTTCCCATGAACTTATTCAAGAACCGCGTGGGAGATTACATCATTACAGGTCAGTGGGCAAAGAAGGCATACCAGGAAGCGAAGCTTTTCGGTACGGCCAATGCGGTTGCGTCAAGCGCCGACAAGACCTTCAGTTATATCCCGGATGTTTCGGATCTGCCGATTTCCGATGATGCGGATTACGTTTATATCTGTGAAAATAACACGATCTACGGTACAAAGTTCAAAACATTGCCAAATACAAAAGGAAAAACACTTGTTGCTGATCTCTCCTCCTGTTTCTTATCGGAACCTGTTGACATTTCAAAATATGGCCTGATTTTTGCAGGCGCCCAGAAGAACGTAGGGCCTGCAGGCGTGGTCATCGCCATCATCCGGGAAGACTTGATCACAGAGGATGTGCTTCCGGGAACGCCTACCATGCTCCGATATAAGACTCATGCCGATGAGAAATCTCTTTATAATACACCGCCGGCTTATGGAATCTATATCTGCGGAAAGGTATTTCAGTGGTTAAAGAAGCGGGGCGGCTTAGAGGCCATGAAAGAATTAAATGAAAAGAAGGCAGCCATCCTTTATGATTACCTGGACCAGAGCCAGATGTTTACCGGTACCGTAGTAAAGAAGGACCGTTCTCTGATGAATGTTCCGTTTGTGACCGGAAATGAGGAACTGGATGCACTGTTTGTTAAGGAGTCAAAAGCGGCAGGTTTTGAAAACTTAAAAGGCCACAGAAGCGTGGGCGGTATGCGGGCCAGCATCTACAATGCCATGCCATTAGAAGGTGTGGAGAAGCTGGTTTCCTTTATGAAGGATTTTGAAGCAAAGCATGGGAAATGACCATACGGTCGGGAGAGGAGACATAATGAGGAAAATTCATTGCCTCAATGCGGTTTCCAGCTGCGGAACCGCATTGCTGACAGAAGATTATACATTAACAGATGACATAAAAGAAGCGGAGGGCGTCCTTGTCCGAAGCGCTTCCATGCATGAGCTTGAACTTCCGGAAGGTCTTTTAGCCATTGCAAGAGCCGGGGCGGGAGTCAATAATATCCCTCTGGATGAGTGTGCCGCAAAAGGGGTCGTGGTGTTCAACACCCCTGGAGCCAATGCAAACGGAGTCAAGGAACTGGTCATCGCTGGCCTTATGCTGGCTTCCAGGGATATTGAAGGAGGCATCCGCTGGTGTAAAGATAATAAGAATGATGAGAACATTGCAAAATCTGCGGAAATAGCCAAAAAAGACTTTGCAGGATGTGAGATCAAGGGAAAGAAGCTGGGCGTCATCGGCCTTGGAGCCATTGGTTCGGAAGTGGCAAATGCCTGCTCTTCCTTAGGGATGGAGGTCTATGGGTACGATCCCTTTATTTCCATAAACGCAGCATGGAAGCTGTCCAGAAACATCAAGCACATTACCTCCGCGGATACCATTTACCAGGAGTGCGATTACATAACCCTTCACCTGCCCTTAATTGATTCTACAAAAGGAATGGTGGATAAGGCTGTCCTTGACCACATGAAGGACGGCGTTGTAATCCTGAACTTTTCAAGAGATGTTCTGGTGAATGAGGATGATATGGCAGAGGCCCTTAAATCCGGCAAGGTAAAGAAATATGTGACCGATTTCCCAAATCCAAAGTCCAGCCATATGGAGGGAGCCATCGTTATCCCCCACTTAGGCGCTTCTACCGAGGAATCTGAGGATAACTGCGCCAAAATGGCGGTAGAGGAGATCGTGGATTATATTGATAACGGCAACATCCGCAATTCCGTTAACTTTCCTTTCTGCGACATGGGAGTGTGCAAGGCGGTCAGCCGTATTGCAGTGCTTCACTTAAATATCCCCAACATGATCGGGCAGATTACGGGAACACTGGCAGCAGGGGATGTGAATATCTCCGATATGACTAACAAAAGCCGTGAAAAATATGCATATACCCTCCTTGATCTGGAGAGCGCCCCGGATGAAGAGAGCATAAAGAAACTAAGTGACATCAAAGGCGTACTCCGGGTAAGGGTAGTTAAATAGAGTTGGAGTTTAGCCATGCCATTCATCATTTAGCGGATAGAAGTTTTATCCTAAAGGTAAGTGAAGAGGCCGCTAAATGATTCATGCCGGGCGTCCGCCCTATAGAAACATGTATGTGATTTGTACTTAGTGAGCAAGCTCACACGCACAAATTACATACATGTTTCTGCATGATTGAACTGTAAACAAATAAAGGAGATATTATGGCGATTGTAAAACCATTTCAGTGCGTTAGGCCTGATGAACGGTATGCTCATCAGGTAGCAGCCCTTCCCTATGACGTGTACAGCCGTAAGGAGGCTTGCCAGGTGACAGCAGCCAACCCAAGGTCATTTTTAAACATTGACAGACCGGAAACCCAGTTTTCCGATGATGTGGATACCTATGATGACCGTGTTTATGAAAAAGCCGGGGAGATGCTGAAAAACTGGATAGAGGACGGGACTTTTAAGAAGGATTGTCTGGAAGCCTATTATATCTATGAACTGACGATGGACGGAAGGCGTCAGACCGGGATCGTGGCCTGTTCTTCCATTGATGATTACGTAAATGGAGTTATTAAAAAGCACGAAAACACAAGGGAAGAAAAGGAAGTGGACCGGATCCGACATGTGGATACCACCGATGCCCAGACCGGCCCAATTTTCCTGGCCTACCGTTCCAATGAAGCGGTCAACGGGATTGTGAATTTAGTAACAGGTACAGAGCCCATGTATGATTTTATGGCGGAAGACGGGATCAGCCATAGGGTATGGCAGATCCATGACAAAGACAGGATTTCCGTGATTGAAGAGGCTTTCCGCACGATCCCCTCTACCTATATCGCAGATGGACATCACAGGGCGGCTTCCGCCGTAAAGGTAGGGCTTAAGAGGCGCATGGAAAATCCGGAATATACAGGGGAAGAACCCTTTAACTATTTCCTTTCCGTGCTGTTTCCCCATGACCAGCTGATGATCATGCCATATAACCGGGTGGTTAAGGATCTAAACGGCCTTTCAGAAGATGAGTTTCTTCAAAAAGCAGGGCAGTCCTTTGAAGTGGCCTGTATGGGGACTGAAGCTTTCGCCCCTTTGAATAAATGGTCTTTTGGAATGTACTTAAACCAGAAATGGTATAGCTTGAGGGCTTTAAATTCCCTGAAATCTTCAGATCCGGTAAAGGGCCTGGATGTATCCCTCCTCCAGGACAATCTGCTGGGTCCTGTTTTAGGAATCGGAGATCCAAGAACGGACAAGAGAATTGATTTTATCGGAGGGATCCGTGGTCTTAAGGAGCTGGAAAAACGGTGCAGCCAGGATATGGCGGTTGCATTTTCCATGTACCCCACCTCCATTCAGGAACTATTTGCCGTGGCGGATGCAGGGCTTTTGATGCCCCCTAAATCCACATGGTTCGAGCCAAAGCTCCGCAGCGGTTTATTTATCCATCTTCTGAAATAAAACACGCCGTCCCCGGCAGGTAAAAGCCTATGGGGACGGCGTTTCTTTTTCAGGTTCTTTTTTAAGTTGTTCATCGCGGTAGGTGGCGTAAACCTCCAGAAGCTGAGGGCGTTTTACAACTTCTATTTTTTGAAAAATATTATGAACATGCGTTTTCGCTGTTCCCAGAGAGATGTATAAATCATCGCTTATCTCCTGGTTGGTTTTGTCCATTAGAAGAACTCTCAGTATTTCCCTCTCCCTTGCGGTAAGATGGAAAGCTTCGCTGAAACGGTACAAAATACTTTCTTCTATATCAGAGGGCAGATTTCCCCGGGTATGGCTGGTTACCTCTGATACAATGGTATTATTCTTTAATAATATCTTTAAGTAGTACATAAGATACCCGGCAGAAAATATGGCATAAATAAGATATAAGATATCGGAGCTAAAACTCCTGTTATTCATATTAATATAATATTTTGAGTAAGTATCAAAGTTAAAAATCACAATGGTATCTTCTGCAATGATGGAGATATTCATGATGACCGTAAAATAAAAAAGCCTTTTACACCATATAAAGAAAGGATCCTGATATTCCTCAGGGTTCTTTTTTATTATCCCCAGGCATTCTGTTCCAATATAGGCGTTATAAAGCTGGCTTGGGAGGAAATAGAGCCATATCTTCCAGGCACTGTTTTCCATGATCGGTATGAACAGCATGAAAGTCACGTAAATTACTAAAATCATATAATCACGCCAATTGATTGCTTTATTTAACAACCGTTTGAAAATGGTTAAGTAGCCCAGTGAAAGGATCAGGTAGATCATTGTCTTATGGGTCGGAACGATCATAAAAAGCCTATTATAATTTTCTGCAAAATTCCCAAACATTTCTGACGCAAAAATCACAATATCATCCATTAAAACTGCCCCGAATATAATCCCTATCCATAACAGGATCTTTTCTTTCCCATTAAAAAAGAGAGAGAAAGACATCCAAAAGATACCTGAGTATACCATGATCAGAACCAGATTGTAAATGAATACGATACCTTTTTCCATAATTCCTCCTGATTGTTGTTCGTCCGCATGCTGTCCATCATCAGTATAGCAAATAAAAAAGTTTTTTCAACTCCAAAATTTCACGAGAAGCCTATTTTTTGGTGCACAATGCACAAAAGTTTAGAGAAGTTTATGTGGATTAGAGTTAAAAGTGTTATAAATATCTACCCTCTGGTTGCATTCTCAACCGGAGTGAGAACTGTTATTTTCATCTTGTGACGACGCAGCAAAAAGCAAATCACGGCAGAACAAAAATCACAAAAGGAGGTTTTACTGATGGCAGAGAAAATAGTCCTTGCTTTAGGCGGAAATGCGCTGCAGTCAGGAAAGGGAGAAGCAACTGCTCAGGCACAGCTTGAAGTCGTTCATAAGACTTGTGAGTATATAGCAGAATTAAATGAGCGTGGCTATGAGATGGCCATTGTACATGGGAACGGACCTCAGGTGGGCAGAATTTTGCTTGCCTCTGAAACTGCAAAAGATGTAACACCGCCTATGCCATTTGATGTGTGCGGGGCAATGTCCCAGGGTTATATCGGATATCATTTGCAGCAGGGTCTGAAATATGCGCTCAATAAGAGGAATCAGAACTTTCCTGTTGTCACCATCGCTACCCAGATGATTGTAGACGAACACGATCCGGCTTTTCACAATCCGACCAAACCCATCGGACCTTTCTATTCCAAAGAAGAGGCTCACGCTCTGGAAGAGGAAAAGGGATACGTTATGAAAGAAGATGCCGGCCGGGGATACCGCAGAGTGGTCGCGTCTCCTATTCCTAAAAAGATTGTGGAGATTGAGGCGGTAAAAGAGTTATGGCCAAAGGCAATTGTCATAACCTGCGGAGGAGGCGGAATTCCGGTCATTGAAGATCCAACCGGAGCTCTCCATGGAACAGCAGCAGTGATTGATAAGGATTTTGCAGCAGAACTCCTGGCAGAAGAAGTGGAGGCAGATATACTGGTGATTTTAACGGAAGTGGAAAAGGTGGCAGTCAATTACAAGAAACCGGATCAGAAGAATCTGGACCATCTTAGCCTTATGGAAGCAAACCGGTATTGTGAGGAAGGGCAGTTTGCTCCGGGAAGCATGCTTCCAAAGGTTCAGGCAGCTATGAAGTTTGTAAGATCCAATCCGTCAAAACGGGCGATCATCACCTCTCTTGACAATGCGGTTGAAGCGTTGGACGGAAAGACAGGCACTATATTCACATTTAACTAATTAACAATAAAAATTTATATAAGGAGACTTTGCCATGAAAGCAAACGGAATTACACATTTTATTGACACCAACGATTTCACCAAGGAGCAGTTGTTAGACATCATTGAACTGTCTCTGGCAATTAAAAGAAGTATCAAGGCAGGCTATAATCCTCCTCTGTTAAAAGGAAAAACACTGGGAATGATTTTCCAGCAGTCTTCAACAAGAACCCGTGTTTCCTTTGAAACAGCGATGGAACAGCTTGGCGGACATGCCCAGTACTTAGGACCTGGCATGATCCAGCTTGGCGGACATGAAACCATCGGCGACACAGGAAGAGTGCTTTCCCAGATGATCGATGTGGTAATGACCAGAGTGGTTGAACACAACACAGTGGTAGAGTTAGCCAAAGCATGCACGATCCCGGTATTAAACGGTATGAGTGATTACAATCATCCAACCCAGGAAATCGGCGATCTTTGTACAATCGTAGAGCATCTTCCAAGAGGCAGAAAGCTGGAAGACTGCAAGGTTGTTTTCGTAGGCGACGGAACACAGGTATGCGCTTCTCTCGGATTTATCACCACAAAGCTTGGCATGCATTTCGTTCATTACGGACCAAAGAACAATCAGCTTTTAGAAGAGCACAAAAAGATCATGGAAGAAAACTGCAGGATCTCCGGCGGTACATGGGAAGTAACCGATAACCGTGACAGCGTAAAGGGTGCAGATTTCATTTATACAGACGTATGGTATGGACTGTATGAAAACGAGACACCAAAGGAAGAGCGCGTTGCTACATTCAAGGATTACCAGGTAAACAGAGATTTAATGTCTCTTGGAAATATCGGATGCAAATTCATGCACTGTCTGCCTGCTACCAGAGGAGAAGACGTGACCGATGAAGTCATTGACAGCGATAGCTCCATTGCATTCTTAGAGGCAGGAAACCGCTTAACAGCAATGAGAGGTCTGCTTGTTTACTTTACACAGTATCAGAGAGATCAGGCTCCAAGCGAGCTTCAGATCGCAGCAGCAAAGGAACAGTTAGAGAAATTCATGGATGATAGAAATATCAGATAGGGGGAGAATTATGTCAGACGCGCCAAAGAAGAAGTTTCGGTTAATTGATGCCATAATGACTGTAATATGCGTTGTATTTGTGGCAGAAGCAGCAAGTCCGGTGGCGGCGATTGGTAATTCCCAGTATTTCTGGTGGATTTTCCTCTTAATAGCATTTTTGCTGCCATATGGCTTGATCTCCTCAGAACTGGGGACAACCTATGAGGGTGACGGTGGATTATATGACTGGGTGTCAAAAGCCTTTGGTAAAAAATGGGGAGGAAGGGTGTCCTGGTATTACTGGATCAACTTTCCGCTTTGGATGGCTTCTTTGGCGCTTATGTTCCCCGAAGTTATTAATCTTTTGACCGGAGGACAACTGGGATTTTTCCCGTCCTTGATCATAGAGCTTGCCTTTGTATGGATCATTGTTTTTATCAGCTTTCATTCGATTTGTGACAGTGCCTGGATCTTAAACGGGGCGGCAGTAATTAAAATACTCATAGCTGTAATCCTGGGCTGCCTTGGTATCTATGGTGCGGTGACTCATGGAGTTGCCAATGAATACACCTTAGCTTCATTGATTCCAAGCTTTGATTTAAACAGCTTATCCTACATATCAGTTATTTTATTTAACTGTCTTGGATTTGAAGTTGTTTGTACCTTTGCGGATGATATGGAGAATCCCAAGAAGCAGATTCCTCAGGCCATTGTTGCAGGAGGTATTGTCATTGCTGCTATCTATATCTTTATGGCATTCGGAATCGGTGTTGCGATTCCGGCCGACCAGATCAGTACCAGTACCGGATTGGTTGCAAGTGTCCAGCTTTTGACCGGCAGCACCAGAGGAATCATTGTCACAGTGGTTGCCATTGGTTTCCTGCTTACGCTTTTTGGAAATATGGTTTCCTGGTCACTGGGAGTAAACAATGTAGCGGCTTATTCGGCAGAGAACGGGGATATGCCGGCGGTATTTAAGATAAGAAGCAAAAAGAATGATATGCCCACTGGCGCTGCCATTATGAATGGACTGGTAGCCAGCACGGTTTTAATCATCGCGCCCTTAATACCTAATCAGGATCTGTTCTGGTGCTTCTTCGCACTGAATCTGGTTATGTTTTTGCTTTCCTATATTCCTGTATTTCCGGCCTTCTTAAAGCTCAGAAAGATAGACCCGGATACAGAACGGCCCTTTAAGGTTCCGGGAAACAACGCTTTCTTAAGGGTTTTGGCATTCGTCCCAATGACACTGATCATCGTGGCGCTGATCTTCACCGCAGTTCCTTTAAGCTTTGATCCGGACACCCTGGCAGGAGTCCTGCCGATCACCATCGGTGCGGTAGTATTCCTCATACTTGGCGAGCTGATTGTAAACAGAAAAAGAGATAAATAAGAAAGAGAAGGGATAAATTATGGCAAAGAGAATTGAGAACACAACTCCAAAGCAGGACGGATACCGTATGCCTGCAGAATTTGAAGAGCAGGAACAGATTTGGATGTTATGGCCGGAAAGGCCGGATAACTGGAGAAACGGCGCAAAGCCTGCACAGGCTGTATTTACTGAGGTTGCTAAAGCGATCCTTCAGTTTGAGCCGGTTACCGTTTGTGTATCCCCGGCGCAATTTCAGAACTGCCGCGCTCATCTTCCGTCTGAAATCCGGGTGGTTGAAATGACAAGCAATGATTCCTGGATCCGTGACTGCGGACCTACCTTTGTCATCAATGATAAAGGCGGCATCAGAGGCTGCGACTGGACCTTTAATGCATGGGGCGGTCTGGTAGACGGACTTTACTTCCCATGGGATCAGGATGATCTTGTGGCCCATAAGGTATGTGAAAACGAAGGAATCGATTCCTATCGTACCGAAGGCTTTGTTCTGGAAGGCGGTTCCTTCCATGTAGATGGAGAAGGAACCATTATTACAACAGAAATGTGCCTGTTAAGTGAGGGAAGAAATCCTCATATGACAAAGGAAGAAATCGAGAAGATGCTGGATGAATACTTGAACTGCCAAAAAGTAATCTGGATTAAGGATGGCATTGATCCTAACGAAACCAATGGACATGTTGACGATGTTGCCCAGTATGTAGGACCAGGAGAGGTTGCCTGCATCTGGACTGAGGATGAAGAGAATCCTTTCTATAGAGAAGCTCAGGAAGCTTATAAGACCTTATCTGAAGCAGTAGACGCAAAGGGCCGTAAATTAAAGGTACATAAGCTTTGCCTGACCAAGAAGCCGGTTCTGCTTCACGGCTCAGAAGCCATTGATATGGTAGAAGGAACTCTTCCAAGAGAGGACGGCGAGGTTTCCATCGCTTCCTATATGAATTTCCTTGTAGTAAACGGGGGAGTGATCGTTCCCCAGTATGGCGATGAAAACGATGCATTGGCCTTAAGGCAGATCCAGGTGATGTACCCGGACCGCAAAGTAGTTGGGGTACGTACCGAAGAGGTTGCATTTGGCGGCGGAAATATCCACTGCATTACCCAGCAGCAGCCAAAAGTAAAATAAAGCGTATCACACATATCTCCTCGAATGTATGCATTGTACGGGGGCTGTTGCACTTGCCGCAACAGCCCCCGTACTTATTTAAGAGTTAATTTTCTTCCTTAGGAGGTTCCGGTGGAATGAAATTATCAGGGATCCCGGGATCTGTCATATCATAAACCCGGTTATACTCCTTTGTCTCCTGGTTTTTAAAAGTCTCGGAACGGTTCATGGTAAGGAATTTGGTCAGTTCATAGCAGCTCACCCAGATCTCGTTGTTCCCTTCCTTCTGAGACTCATCAAAGATGAGCTGAAGTCCAAAGTGGAGATGAGGTTCATTGATATTATTGGTATTTTCATTCCGGCTGTATCCGGTACGGCCCAGATAACCGATCACATCTCCCGCCGTAACGATGCTGCCCTGGCTTAAGGATTTATGATAAGGATAATTCTTTCTTAAATGGGCGTAATAATAATACCGTTTGCCATCAAAGCTGCGGATTCCTAAACGCCATCCACCGTACTGGTTCCATCCGATGGCCTCCACATAGCCGCTTTCCACTGCAATTACGGGAGTCCCCACCTGCCCCATCATATCATGCCCCAGATGCTGCCGTCTGTAGCCATAAGAGCGTGCAACCCCAAAATCGTCAAAATCATTGTAGGGGAAACCCTTAGCAATAGGAGAAAAGCCTTTCAGCCCATACTTTTTTACCCAGACCTTATCCGGATCTAAGCTGCCGTCGGGAAGAAGGGCAGGAGTGGCGTAAAGGGGAGCGTTTTGGGAGGGAATCTGAATGTCATACTGGCCTACAAGGCCATCCAGCACAGCTCCATAGGCTTCTCGGTAATAAGCATAATGGCTCATTTTTGCAGTCAGTTCTTCCATGGTCTTGCCGGAAAGAAGCTGTTCTGCCAGCGAATCCAAGTCTTTGGTGGAATACCTGGAAAAATCTCCTCCATACTTGGCGCCAAGATAAGCAAGCAGATCCACCCAGTTTAAATGGGGTTCGGATTGACAGGTGTTGACATCATACCGGAAGGCTTCCTGCATGGCCCTTGCGGTCACATCAAAATCCACCCATTTTATGTATTTTTTTGCTTCTGAGGGACTGGCGTTTCTGTCCTGATTGACCACCGGAAATGATAGCTTCCCGCCTGGGGATATGAAAAACAAGGAGACCAGAAGAAATGTCAGAATGATGACTTCTATGTAAATAATGATATGGTGTCTGGATACATGGGAAAGTCTGATATCTTTTTTGAATAGGTTCATAAGCGTTCTCCTTGTCATTCCATGGCATGATTTACTTAATAAGGGCAAGCCAGGCCCGGTCTGAATACAGCAGATCAGCCGTTCGATGAGCCGCCAGGTTAATCAAACTTCTTACATATGAAAAAGGAAAGCAGATTACTAAGGCTTTCCTATATAAGATATGCAAAGGCATTAAAAAATATGAAGGGAAACAGGTGGGGAGAGTCTATATTGGAAAAAATAAGTGTTCGTGGTATAATTTTCATTAAGAATAAAAATGATGCGGAACATGAAGACTTAAACCGCAGCGGAAAGTGAGGCTAGGAATGAATAATTTCGAGTATTGTGTACCTACAAGGGTGATATTCGGCCGTGATACCCATAAAAAGGCAGGAGCCATTATTTCTGAATATGGATTCCATAAGATCATGATTCATTATGGAGGCGGCAGCGTAAAGGAAAGCGGTTTGCTTGGACTGGTGGAAGAATCCTTAAGGGAGCATGGAATAGAATATGTTCTTTTTGGAGGAGTACAGCCAAATCCAGTTTTATCACTGGTAAAAGAAGGCATGGAATTATGCAGAAGGGAAAATGTGGAGTTCATTCTGGCAGTGGGAGGCGGAAGTGTCATTGATTCAGCCAAGTGCATTGCTGACGGAGCGCCTAATCCGGAAATTGATCCATGGAAATTCTTTTTAAAAGAAGAAGTTCCGGCAAAAGCCCTTCCCCACGGAAACATTCTTACCCTGTCCGCTTCAGGAAGTGAGACAAGCCTATCCTGCGTCATCACAAATGAAGACGGGGACTTGAAGCGGGGATTCAACAGTCCGACCCATCGTCCTCTGTTTGCCATCTGCAATCCGGAGCTGACCTTTACGGTTAACAAATTTCAGACCGGCTGCGGAACTGTGGACATCATGATGCACACCCTGGAGCGGTATCTGGGAGGAACGACAAAGGATACACCTTTGACAGACCGGATCGCAGAAGGGCTTTTAACCTCCGTTATGGAAGCGGGAACCGTGGCGGATAAGAATCTTAAGGATTATGAGGCACGTGCCACTCTTATGTGGGCGGGCAGCCTTTCCCATAATGAACTAACCGGTCTGGGAAGGGAATTTATGATGCAGGTTCACCAACTGGAGCACGAGCTGTCCGGGATGTATCCGGTCATTGCCCATGGCGCCGGTTTGTCTGCCCTGTTCTGTTCCTGGGCCAGATATGTATGTGAATACGATCCTATGAGGTTTGCCCAGCTGGCTGTCCGGGTGATGAATGTGGAAATGAACTTTGAAGAACCTTTAAAAACAGCTCTTAATGGGATCAACAGATTGGAAGAATTTTTTAGGAGCCTTGGAATGCCTGTCAGCTTAAGAGGACTGAATGCGGGAATAAAGGAAACGGATTTAGAAATTCTGGCGGATAAATGCTCCTTTTACGGAACCAGAACCTTGCCCGGAATCCGGTCACTGGGGAAACCGGAGATGATTGATGTGTACCGGCTGGCGTTTTAGGGCTTTGCGTAAACTGCTGCCTCGGGCGGCTGCTATCTAGCTTCTGCCAGGCTCCTTATTTATGGCCACATAAAAGCGGCCTGCTTTGATTGATGATCAGGCAGGCCGTCTCCAATGAAAGAAAATCGGGGCAGGATAACATCCAACCTCCGATCTTGGGTTTGGTTTTATAGCTTGTATTTTTGCGATTTTTTAAATGTGGTATTATATATATCATAAAATCACCTTACCTTTCTGTTCTGCAGCGAGGTAAAGGGGATATAGCATCCTGATATTTTCTGCGGACCTTCACTAACCTTTATAGCATCCCATTTTGCATATATTCGTTACAACCGCCCTTGCTTCCTCTTTCTCTCCTTCTTTGCAAAAGGGTTTGAAAATGGATACCATGGTTATGGCATTTTGCGGCGGGCGGGTCATAATGAAGGAATTGCAGATAAAGCGGAAGTTGATTCCCCGGGCTTCCTGAATGGCTACCAGGTAAGGCTTGTAGGTTGCGCCCCGTAATTCCCTGGTGGCTTCAAAGAAGATTGCCAGGTCCTTGCAGTTTACATCGCGGTAGGGGGTAAAATTGCATGGGCAGCACATATAAGAAACTCCTTTGCCTTTTCTATTGTTATATCATATGCGGCTCCGGGGACGAGCGTGAGTCACTTTTGGAAAATTACTTTGAAGAATGAAGGGATGCCAGAAGTTTGATTTTCGCTTTAACAGAAGGAGCTGCTGCCCCGCTGGCTTATCGCCTGTGGTGCAGCAGCTCTTACAATGTCCGGAAAGATTTGCAATGTTATTCAAATAGGTAGCTGGTCATGGAAAGAGCGCCAAGTACACAGGAATCATTGAAGACGGTGGCATGGTCACTCTCGTCAGATGCTCCCAAAACATACAGCAGCGGAGCAAAATGATCCAATGCGGAAAATGCAAAAGTAGAAGATGCACCGGCCTGTTCATAGTGAATAACATTTTCAAAGTTTCCCTTCAGGATATTGCTTTTGATATAATCGTCAAATTCCTCTGCCCAATGGTATCCCCCATTCATATCCCAGTTTACTCTGGAAAGGTTATGGACGATATTTCCGCTACCCAAAATCAGTACACCCTGATGGCGAAGGGCACGGAGCTTACGTCCGATTTCAAAATGGATTTTGGCGGGTGCTAATCTGTCCACACTAAGTTGAAATACGGGGATATCGGCATGAGGATAGATCCGCCGCAAGACAGACCAGGAGCCATGATCCAGGCCCCAGGTATTATCAAACGAAACACTGTCCTTGAGCAGCTCTTTTGTCAGCGCAGCAAAATGTGGTGAACCAGGTGCACTGTATGTAACCTGGTACAGCTCGTCAGGAAAGCCATACATGTCATAAATCATTTTCGGAGCAGGGGAATCCGTAACCCTGGTACCTGACGTAAACCAATGGGCTGAAACGGAAAGGATGGCCTGAGGCCTGGGAATCCGCGCAGGAAGCTTCTCCCATTGGGAAGAATACTGGTTTTCCTCAATTGCGTTCATGGGTGATCCATGTCCAATAAATAATACCGGCATTTTTTGCATATAGTTACCTCCTTAAAGGTAATGTGAATAACTCTATGCTGATTATATCAATATTTTAGAAAAAAATCCATTAAATATGGGGAAGTGCTCCATGTATAATTAAACTGGATTTGCCTACAAAAAAGGTTCAGCCGTGAGGGTTGAACCTTTTTTAAAAAATTATTTGCAGAACTGAGAAATTAAATCTAATAAATCGCTTAAGTTACATGAGCTGAAGTCAAAAAACATGATACGTAACCTCCTTATTATTTTTCGTTTTGCTTTCTTGAAACAACTTTATTGTAACACTTATGTAACACAATTGTAATATATAAAAAATGGAATGCAAAGAAGTAACTGGTAAAGACGGATCATAATGGTATCCAGGATCCGGGAAATCTTTAAGGCAGTATTGCCCCTGGGGATCTGATTTTCACATCTTGTCTGTTCTTTCCATAAAGTATAATATATCATTGTCTGAAAGGAGGGAAATATATGTGTTGTTTTAACAGATGCTGCCGAAGAAATTGCAGATGCAACTTCTGTAATAACTTTGGATTCTGTAATAATAGATGTAACTGGTGGTGGTAAGAATCACTCCATAGGATAGCAGGGAACTGCAGAATCCGGGACTATCAGAGCAAAATTTCAGGTGGGTATCCGGGATTCCGGTCCCACCTTTTTATATTATCATAACCCATTTACAGGCTTCCATATAAAAGATCAGTTTAAATTCTCTTTTTAATCCGCCGATGATTGCATCACATTGAAATTCTTTCGATGGAATTCCGTTATAATTTTTATCTTCCCAACATTTTATGGTTATCCCGGATATTGTTTGTATCATGCCATCATCCCCTTCAAACTTAAGACTCAGAGGTCTGGGGCTGCAGCTGGCGGTAAACCATACCTTGCATGCCACATGATACATTTTACCTTGTGGTTCTCTGCTGCTAATGTCCTTTACATTAGTCCCAATTCCAAATACTCCCATATCTGTCACCTACAATATATTTTGTTTGCTGTAGTCCACGGTCCTTTTTTCTCTGCTGATTCCGCCGCTCATGTGATCGACCGCTTTCGCATTTAAAAAGCTTGCTCTTTTAATTGAGTCCATTCCGAAACGCTTTCTGATCTCATCCACTGCTTTATCCAGCCGCTCCATTTTTTCATAGTCAACTTTATCGAATATATTCAATTGGCGGCTGTCCTCTGTGGTCACGTGGCCCGTATGGATTCCTAAATGACGGATAGGTATCTTATTCCACATCTCATCAAATATTTGGCAAGCGGCTTCATAAATTTCATAAGTGATATTTGTTGGCGTATCAAGGGTTTTTTGATGGCCATAATATACAAAGTCATAGTCCTTTATTCCCACGGAGATCACGCTGATTTTCACGTTGTCGTCTCTTAATCTGGCAGATACGGTCTCTGCTAATGATAACAGGACCAACTTGGCTGCGCCTGCATCCACTAAATCAAATGCAGTGGTTGTACTATTCCCATAGCCTTTATTTGGCGGGGGAGCAGGTTCTACCGCTGAAACATCTATTCCGTTTGCAAAAGACCATATAACCTCACCATACTTGCCGAAATGACTTTTGATGATTGATAAATCAGTCTGCGCCAATTCTCCAATGGTCTTGATTCCCAATCTTCGTAATTTTTGAAATGTTGCTCTGCCTACAAAAAATAATTCTGCTACAGATAATGGCCACATTTTTTCTTTTATTTCACTTAACCACAGCGTATGCACTTTGTCAGGCTTTTTAAAGTCTGATGCCATCTTGGCCAGGACTTTATTGTTTGAGATTCCAATGTTTACTGTAAAGCCAAGTTCTTTGTGTATACGTTCTCTTATGTCATTTGCTGCCTTATAAGGATCTCCAAATAATGAGTCAGTACCAGTCATATCCATATACGCCTCATCAATGGAATACTGCTCCACAACGGGAGAATATTGTTTCAGAATATGGATAAATGCAGATGAAGATTTCTGGTAGAGGTTGTAGTTTGGGGGAACTAAAACCAGGTCAGGACACTTTCTTAGTGCCTCAGTCACGGATTCCCCTGTTTTTATATGATACTTCTTTGCCGGCACACTTTTGGCAAGTATAATACCATGCCTTTTTGTAGTATCTCCGCCAACCGCTGACGGTATATCCCGCAAGTCTAAATTTCCCCCCAAATGATGGATCCGATATACTGCTTCCCAACTTAAAAAGGCGGAGTTTACATCGATATGAAATATGACATTATTCATGTAATCACCTCGGGTATATTATAATCGAATGTACGTTCGATTAATAGTGGAAATAAAAGGGAAGCCTAAAATAAAGAAGTAACTTCTACAACTATCGAAGTTAGTGTTATAAATCAAAAAACCAGCAGGCTGACTGAGACCTGCTGGCACCATTAAGTAAAATTTATAATGTTTGAATATGGAAAGCATCAGCCCGATGCGGGATAACCTCAGTTTGAATATCGGAATGAGTCACGTTTACTATTAAATCAGGGCGAAGTGAGCGGAAAGGAACAGGGTTGCCATTTTTATCACGAATGGTAGCCATAGTGCCAATATTAAATTCTATTTGATTGCCTGGATTATCGGCATCGTCAGTATAGATAATAAAATTATCGATGTCTACATTTGTGATCCGGGCCGTAGTAGAGCTCAATGGTGGCTGATCGTATTCCCTTGCAACAATTAAATAAGCGTTAGCTTGCGGTGGAATGCGCCTTTCCATAATTGGAGAAAATAAAGCGTCTGCCAGCATGCCTTCTTGGATGTCACATAAGCACATATGTTGACCAAATGGATTCAGAATGTCAGTGTAAAAGTCTACATTAAGTCTTAAGGGCTCGGATATAGTGGCAATGCTTACATATCCGGTAGTTCTGCTGCGGGTAAAAACCTCTGTAACCATTGCATCATTAACTTGCAGTATTCGTCCCAATTGTGTGATTGTACCAAATTCATTCATGTGCATTTGTGCCTCTTAGAGATTTTATATAATCTTTATATTATATGCGTAAATTTTAAATATTACTATGATTGAGCCGGAAATGTCGCTTATGGAAGAAATATTACCCGCCCGGTCTCTTATACAACCTTATATTGTACCTCACTAACCGCTTGATTCATTGTACTTATTGGGTTATGTCCATTAAGCCATTCGTCGTGATTTTTTTGAGGGAGAATTACCGGCATTCTGTCATGAATAAATGAAATACCGGACCAGGCTGGACGGGTCAGAATAACGAAAGTGGAGTCTCCGGTTTGTGAGTCTGTTTTTGAAAGTCCTGCCATCCATAGCGGACTTCTTTCCGGAGCCATCAGAGCATACTTCACCTTTTGTTTACCGCGGCGTTCCCATTCAAAATACCAGCTTGCGGGCACCAGGCAGCGTCCCTCCATCATCGGGCGCCGAAACATATTTTTCTCCGCTGCAGTTTCGCTTCGGGCGTTAATTATCTCGCCTTTGCCGTCATATTTAGGAAATCCCCAACGCATTGCTGTCATGATTCCATTTGAGGATAAGACAGGTGCAAGGTTAGTGGGAAATATCTCTCCGGTTTTTACCACAGTTTTTTTCTCTACTTCAGCAATAATAGAACGCAATTCAAAATCATCAATTTCAATGTAATATCTGCCGCACATGTTGTTTAACCACCTTTCCAACCGACTTCGGTAAATAAGGATTTAATCCTCTTATATTCTGAATAAGTTAATGCAATCATAACAACGTCAATAACAGTGAGTGCAATGGGAAACACAGATTGAGTCAACGTATAACGGTATTCTGATTGCACAAGCGTTACATCCTGTCTCCGTAATAAAGAGATTATATCATTTGCCAAATGCGGCATCAAGGAGTGACCCCAAAATGTTTGGGATTTCCGGAAGTGTTTTATCGGCCACAATGGAATGATAGCGGGCTTAAAAGGGTTGCTTTCATGATTTTCGTATTATATAATTATAGAAAGACTACATAGAATGCAGAAGGAATTCCGCAGCACAATGTAATTAGTATACCAAAGAGTGAGAATGCATCGTATGTAAATCCAGCGATGATGACCGGCTGACCCATGCGGACATAAGCTGGAAGCTATAGAGTTAAATGAAGAAAATCCCCGGGAAATATGGCCTGTCAGGGATTTTTTGCTTAATAGAAAACTGCATTATGTAAACGAATATAATGAAGGTTCATAAAATTAAAAATCAGGGAGGTCTTGTTTATGGATAAAATCAAGCTTATAAAACCATCTGCGGAATATGCAGATGATATTATGAAGTATCGCCAGGATTTTATCGATTCTGGTGACAGCATGGCTGGCTGCGGGAATTTAAGAGAGTGCTCATCGGCAGAAGAATGGATTCAGGGCATTGAAATGCTTAAACATGAAGAAACCTGTCCAAAAGACAAGGTCACTTCCGACACGTACCTTGCTGTCCGCCTGGCTGACAATAAAATTGTGGGTATCATTGATTTCAGGCATCACATCAATCATCCTGTCTTAAGTGTTTGGGGCGGCCATATCGGGTATTCTGTCCGGCCATCTGAAAGAAAACAGGGCTATGCAACAGAAATGCTCAAGCAAAACCTGGAAAATTGTAAAAGCTATGGATTAGAAAAAGTGCTGATTACCTGCAATTACGATAATGTGTCAAGTGAAAAGACAATTATTGCAAATGGCGGAGAATTTGAAAAGGAAATATGTGTGGACGATACAAGAATAAAGCGGTACTGGATACTATTCCGTTCGCAGGATTCCCAAGGCTGATTTGCACAATCATTTTGTTTTAGGCGGAAGCCGGGACTATATTCATAGAAAAACAGGGTATGACATCCGACCAATGGAAACAGTATTACACTCCATGGAAGATATGCATAAGTGGAGCCATGAAAACATAGGAAGCCGGTTTCACAGCAGGGATATGCGTCAGATGCTCATTGAAGCCGCCTGGAGAGGAGTTTCTTTGGTGTGGCTGCGATCCCTTACTATTGAGAAGGTTTCTTGGTATTAAAATATTGATGTATTTGAAAAATATCATCTCGGGCTTGTTCCGGAGTCTCATAATGAGCATCCGGAATAAGCTCTTTTTTTATGGTTCTATAAAACGATTTCATTTCCGCTGGATATTGTGAGTCCCCCTGGTTCTGTTTTCACTTCTCCTAAACCGTATTTTTTCTATTGTATCTATCTTTAGAAAATTTAGTTATTCCTTATTATTTTTTTGAATTTTGCTTAGTTCGAATTGATTTATTTCATAATATTAACCAATAACTTAACATTTGCAATTATTCCTTTTAATCGTTGACACCCAAAAGTCATTTCCGTATAATGCAAGAAATTGATCACCTGACCAAAAGGGGGAATGCTTATGAAAACAAATAATCAGGAATCAAAAAAACGCCGGGGTTCTTCTACCGAAGACCGGATACTGGATGCAGCGCTTGATATCATTCAGGAAAAAACCATAGGTGGACTCAGAATCAGACTAGTGGCAGAAAAAGCCGATATGGTTCAGTCCAACATCCAATACTACTTTATCAGCAAAAAAGATCTTCTCCTTGCTGTCCAGAAAAAAGTCTTAAACCGCTACCGTGAAATCCGTCAGCATTCCATCAGCCTTCTAAAAGCCGACTCCCAGTTATCCCTTGAAGATCACTTAGGCATTTTCATAAACCAAAAGATATATACCATTCGTAAAGAAAAAAGGTATGATGTTGCAGAGCTGGATTTCTGGAACCAGTCACGTCTGGAACCGGACATGCACCGGGAATTCTGCCTTTCTTACGAAAGCTGGCGCCAGGAAATCCGTGATATGATCAGCTGTTTTGCGCCGGAGATGCCTCTCATAAAACAGAATCTGCTTTCCGGCATTACAGTCTCCCTGCTGGAAGGGGCTGCGGTTCAGTTTCTGGCAGATAGGCAGGCATTTGACCTGGATTTGTATTTTGCATACTGCAAGGAAATCCTGATAAAGGAAATCAAAGGATAGGAGGTTTCCATGAAAGAATTGCTGAAAATGGAACATATCACAAAACATTTTGGTGAAGTATATGCAAATCGCAACATCAATCTCTCGGTACAGGAAGGAGAGGTACATACCCTGTTAGGCGAAAACGGGGCCGGAAAAAGCACCCTGATGAATATTCTCATCGGCTTATACCAGCCTACCGGCGGGGAAATCTATCTGCGCGGGGAGAAGGTAAAGATCGAATCTCCCAAGGCTGCCGTCCGGCTGGGAATTGGCATGGTGCATCAGCACTTTATGCTGGTTGAAGCCATGACTGTTCTTGAAAATATTATTTTAGGCAGCAAAAAGGATTCTTCTATATTTATTAATAAGGAGCAGCTGAAAAAGGATATCCTTGAACTTGCCCAAAAATATGGTTTGGATGTGGAGCTGGACAAGCCTGTTACAGAAATTTCCGTTGGTGCCCAGCAAAGGGTTGAAATTTTAAAGGCCCTATACCGCGGAGCTGAACTTCTCATCCTGGACGAGCCTACAGCCGCACTCACTGACATTGAGGCGGAAGGACTCTTTGCCATCATCCGAAAGCTGACAGATGAAAACAAATCTGTTATCTTTATATCCCATAAAATGCGTGAGGTACTTGCAATCAGTGACCGCGTTACCATACTCAGGGCAGGAGAAACAGTTACCACTCTGGACAAGGATAAGACGGACGGAATTCAGCTGGCTAATCTAATGATCGGGCGGGAAATGGTTCCAAGCCACTACCAAAAGGTCACGGCCCCCGGAGCTGAGGTATTGAACTTAGAGCATGTGGATTACCAGAAACTGCACAAGCACAGCGGTTTAAATGACGTCAGCCTTACCGTAAAAAAGGGGGAAGTTCTGGGCATTGCCGGCGTAGATGGGAACGGCCAATCCCAGCTGGCCCAGCTGGCTGCAGGAATCATCTCACCGGATGCCGGCACCGTAACGCTGAAAGCAGACAGGATTTCAAAATTTGCTCCAAACGGATTTATCCTTTCCCATGTTTCCCACGTACCGGAAGACCGGAACAAAATGGGGCTGATCGGCAATATGACCGTATGGGAAAACTTAGTATTAAAGTCAACAGAAGAAAAACGTTTCTCTTATGGCCGAGGCGCACTGTTAAAAAGAAAATCCATTACAGCATTTGCTCTTGGCATGCAGAAAAAAAATGACATCCGCTGCGCTTCCATTGAACAGGAGGTCCGCAATCTGTCGGGCGGAAACCAGCAAAAGATCATTCTGGCAAGAGAGATGGAAAATGATCCGGAACTTCTGGTGGCGGTCCATCCCACCAGAGGACTGGATATCGGAGCAGCCAGATATGTTCACGACACCATGATTGCCGCCAGAGACAAAGGCTGCGGCATCCTTTTAATCAGTGCTGACTTTGACGAGATCTTAAATCTCTCCGACCGGATCATTGTTATGTTTGAAGGCCGGGTCATGGGGGTTTATGCCGGAGACAACCCGCCCATCGAAGAAATCTCACTGGCTATGGCCGGAAAGGGGAACTAGGACATGAAACTAAAAGATAACCTGGCTAAAATCATCGTGCCGGTCATTTCCATTCTGGTCGCGTTTGTCATTGGCGGCGTCATCATACTATGCCTCGGGAAGAATCCATTCCAGGCATATGGTTACTTGTTTTCCGGTGCTTTCGGGAGCAGCAGAAAGGTTGCTCAGACACTGGTCATCGCCTGTCCGCTGATCTTCACAAGTCTGACCGCTGCCTTCTCCTATAAATGCGGTGTTTTTAATCTTGGAGGAGAGGGGCAGTTTATTATAGGTGCCGTTGCCAGCATATTCTTTGTCACCAAATCCGGAATGGAGGGAATACCGGGTATTCTTGTGAGCCTGCTTATCGGTATGGTAAGCGGTGCCATATGGGGAGCGATTCCCGGAATTCTTAAAATCACCCGGGGATTAAATGAGATGATCGTCAGCATTATGCTGAATTATGTGGCAACTTTGTTCATGGGTTATGTATACACCACCCTGCTGCGGGATGGTAGTGTCCCTCAGACCTACGCCATTCCAGACAGCACGAAAATTGCCGTTATTTCCAAAGGCTTTCCCGTACACTGGGGAATTGGAATTGCACTTTTCCTGGCTTTCGCAGGCTATTACTTCCTTTTTTACACCTCCAAAGGCTTTAAGCTGCGGGCAGTGGGGCTGAATGCAACCGCCGCATTTTTTAACGGCTTTCCTGTAAACCGGTATATCCTTTTTTCCTTTATCATCTCCGGTGCAGTGGCCGGCCTTGGCGGCAGTGTAGAGCTTCACGGAAAGCAGCTCCGCCTTATGAGCGGCTTTGGCCAGGGGTACGGCTTTGACGGTGTGGCAATTGCACTCATTGCTCAGTTAAATCCCATTGGATCGGCAATTGTGGCATTTATCTTTGCTGTCCTAAGAAAAGGAGCAAGCACCCTGCAGACCGGAATGCAGGTGCCTACCGCTATCGTAGACATCATTCAGGCACTTGTCATTATATTTGCTGTCGCCGGTACCGCACTCCTTAAATTGCCGTCTATGAAACAATATTTTAGCAGGCAACTCGTAAGAAAGGAGGGAACCGACTAATGGAAGCTTTTTTAAATTTGAATTTCCTTGTGGAACTGCTGTTATCCACTGTTCGTATGGCTACTCCAATCTTATTTGTGGCTCTGGCGGAGACTTATTCCGAACGGGCAGGCCTAGTCAATATCGGTCTGGATGGCATCATGTCATTCGGTGCCTTAGTGGGTTTTCTTATCGGCTTTCGTACCGGAAGTCCTATGGCAGGAATCGCAGCCGGCGCTTTATCCGGAATAGCCATCAATATGATCTATGCCTTTTGTACCATTAAGCTCTGTGCTCCCCAGATCGTATACGGCATGGCACTCAACATCCTTGCTCCGGCTCTGGCCTCCTTTATTTACCGTCTGTCATTTTCAGATACCTCCACGCTGATCCAGGGAGTATCCATGAAAGCCGTGCCTATTCCGGTGCTCAGCAAAATTCCAATTGCAGGACCTGTCTTTTTCAACCATATTCCGCTGATATATTTTGCTTATCTTCTGGTCCCAGCCACTGCTGTTTTCTTAAATCGGACAAAAGCCGGTCTGAATTACAAGGCAGTCGGAGAGTTTCCAAAGGCAGCCGAGACTCTGGGTATCAATGTAATCCTTCAAAAATACATTGCCTGCATCATCTGCGGGGCCCTTGCAGGCATCGGGGGGGCTTACTTAACCATCTGCTATACCAGCACCTATTCGGAAGGAATCGTCGCCGGACGCGGTTTCATAGCATTATCCGCCGTTATTTTTGGCCGTTGGATGCCTACGGGAGTTATGGCTGCATGCCTGCTCTTCGGATTCTGCGACGCCCTGCAGATCCGCCTGCAGCTTATAAGCCCTTCCACTCCCTACCAGATCCTTCAGATGATTCCTTATCTATGTACCTTGTTCGTCCTGGCATTTTTCGGAATAAAAAAGAGCGGTCCCAAAGCAAACGGACAGCCTTATTACCGGGAAGAGCGATAAAGGTAATTACAGGATTTTTTCCTGAAGTTATATACTACTTTAAACGTAAAAAGGAGGATTTAATTATGAAAAAGACTATGAAAACCGCTTCGTTGCTTCTGGCAGCCGCCCTTGCGGTCATGAGCTTGCCGGCATGCGGCAGTTCCGCCGCTCCATCTTCTGCCGGGACAACTACGGCAGGTACCACCGCTGCCGGCACATCAGCAGCCGGAACAACTGCCGCTCCGGCTGAAACCGAAAAGGCGAAAGATTTTAAGGTAGCCATGATTCTGGACTCCTCTGTTTCTGACGGAGGCTGGGGCGCAAGCTGTTACCAGGCGATGGTTGGCGCTTCCAAGGAAAGTGGTTGGGAGACTGTGTATACCGATAATGTGGCAACTGCAGATTTCGCCACGGTTATGACTGATTATGCGGAACTTGGCTATAACCTTATCTTTGCTCCCGGCAACCAGTATACCGATGCAGTAAAGCAGGTGGCAGCAGAATATCCGGATATTAAATTCGCTCTGTTAAATGGAACGGTCGAAACGGATAATATTACCTCAATCCTTCCTGATGCAAAACAGATCGGTTATATGGCGGGCGCTCTGGCAGGCCTTATGAGCAAAACAGGCAGCATCGGCTTCATCGGCGGCATGGAACTTGACACAACCAAAGCAAAGCTCGAATGTTACGAAAAGGCCGCTCAGAAGGTAAATCCGGATATCAAGGTTTCTTCTGCTTACGCCGGCTCCTTCAGTGACACGGCCAAAGGAAAGGAAATCGCTTCCTCTATGATCTCCACCTATGATGTTGATGTAATGTTTGGTGACGCATCTGCAGTCGATACGGGAGCCCGCGAAGCCCTGACAGCTTCCGAAGGCAGATACGGTATCGGACAGCCGGGAGATTTAGGTTCTGCCGACGACAAGATTATCATCTGCTCCATAGTCACTGACAACGCGGCTTTGCTTAAAGCCTGCATGGAGGATGTGGTATCCGGTTCTTTCGGCGGCAAGACTATTTATGGAGATTTAAGCAATGGTTGTCTAAGCGTCGGAACCTTCTCTAATCTTGTACCGGATGATATCCAGACGAAGTATAAGGAAGCCGTTGACCAGATTAAGTCCGGAACCTTTATTCAGTAATGCCCCAAATTGATACCGGCGCCTTATATGCAGGTGCCGGCATCAATGAACCGTGCTATATGAGAGTAGGGAAATCAACCCCTATTCTTTTTTTGTTATGATAAGATTGATTGGTTCACGCAGTTCATAATTGAGACACCACGCCCGCTATAAACTTGCTGGCTAACTCTCATTATCATGAATCCGATTCAGTATGTTGGGACGTGGCTGCCGGGAATGCCACGCTAAAAAGGGTTTTAAATTGATATCTTTTATGTTACTATAGCTCTATAGAAGTGCAGCATCGCTTCAGGGAGAAGGGGAGGTATTATGAGAAGTTTGGCGTATTTAAAACTGATGGCGAGGGAGTATCCGACGATTAAGGCTGCTTCCAGCGAGATCATCAACCTTACGGCCATTCAGGGCTTACCAAAGGGAACGGAATATTTTTTCAGTGACCTGCATGGCGAGTACGAGGCATTTGTTCATTTATTAAAAAGTGCCTCAGGCGTTATCCGTGAAAAAATCACGGAAACCTTCAGCCACATCATACCAGAGAAAGAAGAAGTGGAGTTAGGGAGCTTAATTTACTATCCGGAGCGGATCATGAATCAGCTGGAGCTTAAGGGCCTGGCAGACGGCGACTGGCAGAGAGTGACCATTTACCGGCTGGTACAGATTTGTAAAGTGGTTTCATCAAAGTATACCAGATCCAAGGTAAGGAAGAAAATGCCTCCGGAGTTTGCCTACATTATCGATGAGCTGCTTCATGTGGATTATAATGATGACAATAAACGTGTATACTATAATGAGATTATAAGGTCCATCATTGACATCCGGGTCGGAGATAAGTTTATCATAGCCTTATGTGAGCTGATCCAGAATCTGACCATTGACAGCCTGCATATTATCGGGGATATTTTCGACCGTGGCCCAAGGGCGGATATCATTATGAATGAACTGCTGCAATTTCATGACGTTGATATACAGTGGGGCAATCATGACGTTTCCTGGATGGGAGCAGCCACCGGGAATCTGGCATGTATCTGCAACGTACTGCGTATTGCCATAAGCTATAACAGCTTTGATGTGCTGGAGGACGGATATGGCATAAACCTGCGTCCTTTATCCATGTTTGCGGCCAGGGTTTACCGGGAGGATCCCTGCGATCAGTTCATTCCCCAGATCCTTGATGAAAACATCTATGACGCGGTGGACCCGGGACTGGCGGCTAAGATGCATAAGGCCATTGCAATCATTCAGTTTAAGGTAGAAGGACAGATCATAAAACGACATCCGGAATACGAGATGAGCGACCGGATCCTGATTGAGGCCATTGACTTTGAACGGGGCGTTGTGACCGTGGAGGGCAAGGAATATCCTATGCTTGATAAGTTTTTCCCAACGGTGGATCCCAAGGAACCGTTAAAGCTGAGCAAAGAGGAGAGAGAGCTTCTCCACACCCTTCAGCTTTCCTTCATGCATAACGAGCTTCTTCATAAGCATATTCGTTTTCTGTATTCTCATGGAAGCATGTATAAATGCTACAATTCAAACCTCCTGTACCATGGCTGTATTCCCATGAGGGAGGACGGCTCCTTTGAAGAGATCGTGGTGGATCACCATGCTTATTCAGGAAAGGCGTTAATGGATTATGTGGACCGGAAGGTTCAAAATGCATATTTTATGCCCGAGGGTTCCGCGGAAAGTGAGGATGCCAGGGATTTCATGTGGTATTTATGGTGCGGAGCCAAATCCCCGGTTTACGGCAAGGGGAAGATGACGACCTTTGAACATTATTTTATCGGAGATTCTTCTACTCTCAAGGAGCCTATGAACCCTTATTACAGGCTTAGCATGAAGGAAGAATACTGTGATAAGATATTGGAAGAATTCGGCCTTCCCAAAAAAGGTTCCCACATCATCAACGGCCACGTTCCGGTGAAAATAAAGGAAGGGGAATCTCCGGTAAAGGCGGGAGGCAAGCTGTTTCTCATAGATGGAGGGCTGTCAAAGGCTTACCAGACCAAGACAGGGATCGCAGGCTATACGCTGATTTATAACTCCAATCATCTGGCTCTCGCGGAGCACAAGCCTTTTGATCCTAATAAAGAAAGCACACCAAAGGTTTCGGTTGTCGAGAACATGAAGAACCGGGTCATGGTGGCGGATACGGATAAGGGCGCTGAGCTGGCCGAGCGGATTGCAGATTTAAAGGAACTGGTGGAGGCATACCGGGATGGCGTAATTAAGGAGAAGGTAGAGTAGTCTGTTGTATTATGAAAACAAAAAATAGTTTTCATAATCGGAAGGACGGCAGTAAAAAGCACTGTCTTTTATCAGAAATCTGAAAAACGATTTCTGATAAGCTATATTATGAAATTTTAAGAATTATTTCAGAGAAGGTTTCTTTACGAAATCCCTGTCGGATGATACAATAATCAAAGCTATTTACTTAATTGAAGGAGGCTCAGATGAGCAGACAGGAGTTTTTACAGCGCTTAAGGGAGGCTTTATCAGGTGATGTTTCTGGAAGCGTGATCGAAGAAAATATCAGGTACTATGAAGAATATATCAGCACGGAAGTGAGAAATGGTTCTACGGAAGAGGCGGTGATAGCTTCCATCGGCGATCCCAGGCTGATTGCCAGGACAATTCTTGAGGCGGCCGAGAATGCAAAGAGCAGCGGATCCGGAAGAACTTACTATGAATCCTACTCCGGCGCGGACCGGGATGTGTATGAGGATCCGGGTAATTTCGGACGTCGTATGCATTACATTGACTTGAGCAAATGGTACTGGAAGCTTTTGGGAGTTGTGGTGCTTATTTTATTTTTCTTTCTGATTGCCAGCATTGTTACAGGGATTTTCAGCCTTCTGATGCCTATTATGGGCCCCTTGCTTTTGGTATTTCTCATTGTCTGGTTTGTAAGAGGAACGAGACGATAAAGTTAAATATATTTAATATATTCAAATAAATATTACGAAAGTGTGACGGCAGTTATGACGCATAAAGCGCCATGACTGCCGTTTTTGCTTGACAAAATCAGGGAATAAGTATATAATTCGAAATGTAACAATTATGTAACATTTTAACGAAGTTTTGCGGGAACGACAGAAAAACGTAAAAACAGGAGATTTAATATGAAGAATAAAATGTGGAAGGCGATGGGGCTTTTAGGACTTTTAACAAGTTTAAGCGGGGTTCCCCAGGTAGAGGCGAAAGCAGCGGAAATTGCTGTAGAAACCAGCACAACACTTTATGCGAAGATGGATATGCCTGTGTCTGTCAGAGAAGACGCTGATAGGTTGGGAACGGCTCTTTCCCTGGCTGGGGAAGGCCAGACTTATGAAGTGGTTGAATCCCCCAAGGATGGTTGGCTTAAAATAAAGACTCCTGAAGGAGAAGGTTACATACAAAGCAGTGCTGCAACCCTGATTGAGAAAACTCAGGAAAAGGTGGACAAGTCTGTTCTGCAGCGCCAGAAAATCGTAGATTATGCGCTTCAGTTTGTGGGCGGACGCTATGTCTACGGAGGAGTCAATCCTAAAACAGGAGTAGACTGTTCCGGGTTTACCAGTTATGTGTTAAGGAATGCGGCTGGCGTAAATTTAAGCCATAGCTCTAAGTCTCAGTCAAGGGAAGGGCGCAGTGTCAGCTTCGAGGAAGCCCGCGCAGGAGATTTGGTATTTTATGGAAAAAATGGTTCCATTAACCATGTTGCATTATACATGGGAGACGGCCGGGTAGTCCATGCTTCCACAGAAAAGACCGGAATTATCGTAACAAACGTCATGTATCGCAAACCTGTGAAATTTGTCAGGGTTTTAAACTAAAATATTTTGAAATTCGTGCATTTTTAAATAATACTTGACGAAAAGATAAAGTAATTGTATAATAACCGTAATGAATTTAATACTTACGTAACATTTGAAAATCAAAAAGTAAAAAATAGGAGCAGATTTCCCGATGATAAATAATGCATGGAAAACGTTAGGCCTTATGGCTTTTTGCGGAGCAATGGTAATAGCAGTTCCTTCAGATGTAAGAGCAGATGAAATTTCCGGTCCAGGACTCAGTTATGGGAATTATATGGTGACCGTTGAAGCAGATAATGTAACGATCAGCAAGGATGAAGCTGGTCAGGAAGCGCTTATGACCGCTTCCAAAGGATCTTCCTTTGAAGTTGTACAGGATATGGGCGACGGATGCATGAAGGTTAAGATCAATGATACATATGGCTTTATGCCGGTAGAGGGCAATGCAACCGTATCCTCAACTGATGAGGAAACATTGGCTGCATTGGATGTAAAGGTTCAGGCAGAGGCGGTTGTTAATTTCAGACAGAGCATTGTTAATTACGCACTTCAGTTTGTAGGCGGACGTTATGCATATGGCGGCAGCGATCCACGCACCGGAGTAGACTGCTCTGGATTCACCAGATATGTGATGCAGCATGCAGCAGGCCTTACCTTAAACCGTTCCTCAGGTGGACAGGCTTCCCAGGGAAAAGCAGTCAGCGCAGATCAGATGCGCCCAGGCGATTTGATTTTTTATGGAAGCGGATCATCCATAAACCATGTTGCCATGTTTATCGGCAATGGACAAGTAGTACATTCATCAACTTATAGTACAGGTATTAAGACTTCACCGTGGAATTATCGGGCACCTGTAAAAATCGTTAATGTTCTTGGCGATTAATAAAATAGCGGATTACCGGATTTTCGAAAGGGATATAAGACCCTCGGCATTTTATGCCGGGGGTCTTTAGATATTAAAAAAAGAGAAGCAGCCGGAATAGGGGAGCTATCTCGGCTGCTTCTGAGGGGAGTATAAATAATTAATAAGGATGAGGGGAAAAACCCCTCATTTTGATTATAATATAGCTGTGATAAAAATGCAAAGTATTTTTACAAAATACAGCCGCGTTTTCGAATAATATACCATTTATGCTTTAATTTTAAAATAAAAAAACAATTGTATAAAATTTCGGAATCACGCCATACTAACTTTGTAACGTAAAACGCCGACAGGAGGTATTTATTATGTCCAAGAATAACTACAATGATATGGAAAATTCCAGAAACTCCCAGAACAACAATCAGAACAACAATCAGAACAACAATCAGAACAACAATCAGAACAATAGCCGTAACTCCAGCAAGGACAGCAGCCGTAACTCCAGCAAGGACAGCAGCCGCGATTCCAGCAGGGACAGCAGCCGTGATTCCAGCAAAGACAGCAGCCGTGATTCCAGCAAAGACAACAACCGCAACAGATTCAACTAACAACGAAAGCTGATCCAATTGTTCTTGAGAAAAGGCGTGGGAAAGTGACAAAGAGGTCCTTTCCCGCGTTTTTTTGTTGAAATCTTCCTTCTTCTATGTGATTTTGGCAAACCTGAAAATATGGAATATATTATTACTAGAAAGGACAGGTGATAGTATGTTCAGGACCATACCGATTTGGGAAGTCGATCATTATATCAATTATAGCAGTGATATTATGATCATAGATCTTCGCAGTCAATCGTCCTACAGGCAGTCCCATATTCAGGGAGCGGTAAATCTGCCATATGAAGATATGGATCGTTGGGTGAGTAGCTTGCCAAAGGATAAACTTTTGTTATTTTACTGTTCCCGGGGCGGACAAAGCATGATGGTCTGCAGGAATTTGGAGCAGTCTGGATATAATGTAGTCAATATAGCCAATGGAATCGCATATTACAAAGGAAAATATATGGTTCGCGGATAGGTAAATTCATTGACAGAAATACCCCGCTAGCCTTAAAATATATCTATTAAATACAAAAGGAGAAAACAACTTATGAAGTATATGATTGCTTCCGACATTCATGGTTCTGCCTATTTTTGCAGGAAGCTGTTAGATGTATATAAATCTTCCGGAGCAGGCAGGCTGATCCTGTTAGGAGACATTCTTTACCATGGCCCCCGAAATGACCTTCCAAGGGAATATGCCCCCAAAGAGGTGATTTCCATGTTAAATGCCTATAAGGACCAGATCTATAGCGTTCGGGGAAACTGTGACACAGAAGTGGATCAGATGGTACTGGAATTTCCGATTCTTGGGGACTATGCCCTGCTTGCTGCTCCCGGCCTGACAATCTATGCTACCCATGGGCACATTTACAATAAGGAAAACCTGCCTCCGGTACAAAAAGGAGATATCCTGCTTCATGGGCACACTCATATCCTGACCGCAGAGCGTTTTGGTGACATTACCATATTGAATCCAGGTTCCGTGTCCATTCCAAAGGGCGGCAATCCTCCTACTTACGGAATGCTGGAGGATAAGGTGTTCCGAGTCATGGATTTTGACGGAAATGTAATAAAAGAGATGAACTTAGGAGAATAAAGTGAAAAAAACATTTGAGCTGATCGCACCCTGTCATTTTGGCATGGAAGCGGTTTTAAAAAGAGAGATCACAGATCTGGGTTATGACATTGCATCAGTAGAGGACGGAAGGGTCATTTTTATTGGAGATGATGAGGCCATCTGCCGTGCCAATGTATTTCTGCGTACTGCAGAAAGAGTTTTGCTAAAGGTAGGAAGCTTTCATGCGGAATCCTTTGAAGAGCTTTTTCAGGGAACCAGGGCAATTTGCTGGGAGGATTTTATTCCTCAGGATGGTAAGTTCTGGGTCGCTAAGGCTTCCTCTATTAAAAGTAAATTATTCAGCCCCTCAGACATCCAGTCCATCATGAAGAAAGCCATGGTGGAACGGTTAAAAGGGGCTTATGGCGTGGAGTGGTTTCCAGAGAGCGGAAGCAGCTATCCTCTGCGGGTATTCCTCCATAAGGATGAGGTGACCGTTGGCATCGATACCACGGGAGATTCCCTCCATAAGAGAGGATACCGTACATTAACCAGCAAGGCTCCGATCACGGAAACCCTTGCTGCTGCCCTTATTATGCTGACTCCATGGAATAAAGACCGGATCCTGGTAGATCCTTTCTGCGGGAGCGGGACTTTTGTGATTGAAGCGGCTATGATGGCGGCCAATATGGCACCCGGCATGAATCGTTCCTTCCTTGCCGAAGACTGGAAAAACTTAATTCCAAGAAAGTGCTGGTATGAGACAATGGATGAGGCAAGCGATCTTTTGGATTCCAATGCCAAAGTGGACATACAGGGCTATGACATTGACGGTGAGATTGTAAAGGCCGCCAGATCCAATGCGGAGTCAGCGGGAGTGGACCATATGATCCACTTTCAGCAAAGACCCCTGGCTGCCTTAAGCCATCCAAAAAAATACGGTTTTATTATTACGAATCCGCCTTACGGGGAACGAATTGATGAAAAGAAGAATTTACCTGAGCTGTACCGGCAGATTGGAGAACGGTATAAGACTCTTGATGCCTGGTCTTTATACATGATCACTGCCTATGAGGAAGCTGAGAAATACATCGGCAGAAAAGCGGATAAAAACCGGAAGATTTATAATGGTATGATGAAAACCTATTTCTATCAGTTTATGGGGCCAAAGCCCCCAAGAAGAAAAGTGGGAGATTCGGTTGAAGAATAAAAAATGGTTTTTCCTCCTTCTGATGATCATCTGTTTTTCGGCAGGATTCAGGATTCTAAGTCCGGAGCTTGTTCCTGCAAATAAAGCAGGCCAGGATTACTTAATAGAATCAGGAAGTGTGCAGGCAAACAGCCGGATGTCATCATCGAAAACGGAAATTTTAAACACACAGCTCCCGGCCTTCTATGATGGGAGAAAGGAAGGCCGGGTTCCTTCTGTGAAAAACCAGGGTTCTATTGGAACCTGCTGGGCCTTTGCATCGCTGCAGGCATTGGAAGCAGCACTGCTGCCAGGTGAAAACTATGATTTTTCAGAAGATCATATGTCTTTAAACAATGGCTTTTGCATCCCCCAGGAAGAAGGCGGGGAATATACCATGTCCATGGCATATCTGTTGTCATGGAGAGGGCCGGTACTGGAATCAGATGACCCATACGGCGACGGCATTTCGCCCGATGGCTTAAAAGCGGAAAAGCATGTCCAGGAAATCCGGATTCTTCCGGACAAAGATTATGAGAAGATCAAGCAGGCTGTTCTTACGTATGGCGGGGTTCAAAGCTCCCTTTACACCTCTCTGGTGGCTGAGGAAAGCCGGTCGGATTCCTATAATGAGGAAGCCTTCGCCTATTGCTACGCAGGTCCGGAGCCCCCTAACCATGATTCCGTGATCATTGGCTGGGATGATGCTTATCCGAAGGAGAACTTTCAAGGGGAAGTTCAGGGAGATGGGGCATTTATCTGTATGAATAGCTGGGGAGATGGATTCGGAGACCAGGGATATTTTTATATATCCTATTATGATTCCAATATTGGAATAAATAACGTTGTTTATTCGGTTGTGGAAGATACTGATAATTATGACCATATTTATCAGTCGGATCTCCGGGGCTGGGTCGGCCAGCTGGGATATGGGGAAGATACTGTGTGGTTTTCCAATGTATACGAGGCCGGAACCTCCCAACGCCTTGAAGCGGCAGGTTTCTATGCCACAGGTCCCAGCACCTCCTATGAGGTTTACGTCGTGCGTCATGCGGGGAAAGAATCCAATATATTGGAAGGCCGGGATTTTGACCGGAAAGTTCTTCTTTCTAAGGGAAGCCTTGACTATGGGGGATATTATACGGTGCCTCTTAAGGGAGCATGGCAGGAAGACTTAGAGCTTTCCCCGGGGGAGCGCTTTGCAGTAATCGTAAAGATTACCACGCCGGATGCAGTCCATCCTGCTGCCATTGAATATGATGCGGGAGATGGACGTACCTTTGTCAATATCTCAGATGGAGAAGGTTATATCAGTGCCGATGGCATGACATGGGAACGGGCCGAAGAAAAGAACTGCAACCTGTGCTTAAAGGCTTATACAACAGACCGGTGAAAATGTTTTATGGAGGACGGAAGAGATGAGCGATAAAAAAATCGTATTTGCCACAGGAAATGATGGAAAAATGAGGGAAGTCAGGGAGATCCTAAAAGACTTAAGAATGAAGGTCCTTTCCATGAAAGAGGCAGGTGCATGCCTGGATATTGTGGAGGATGGAGCTACATTTGGGGATAACGCCGAGATAAAGGCCAGAGAAGTGTGGAAAGTAACCGGAGGAATCGTGCTTGCAGATGATTCCGGCCTGGTTGTGGACTGCTTAAACGGAGAACCTGGAATCCTTTCTGCCAGATATATGGGAGAAGATACTTCCTATGAGATCAAAAACCAGAATATCCTTGACAGAGCGGCCAATGCAAAGGGCGGGGAAAGAAGCGCACGTTTTGTATGCAATATTGCTGCAGTGCTGCCGGATGGACAGGTACTCCATACGGAAGAGTCCATGGAAGGGCTTCTGGCTGACCGGCCTGCCGGACAGGGCGGCTTTGGCTATGATCCCATCCTCTATATACCGGAATTCGGAGTGACCAGTGCACAGCTTACCATGGAACAGAAGAATAAAATCAGCCACCGCGGAAAGGCTCTTGAGGCCATGAAAGGTCAGCTCAAAGAAATTTTTACAGGAGGGGAGAATAATGAAAATACTGATTGTCAGTGATACGCACCGCAAAGATGAGAGTTTACATAAGATCATTGCTGAGATCGGACCCCTGGACATGCTGATTCACCTGGGGGATTCGGAAGGCAGCGAAGATAAAATAGCCGGCTGGATTCCTGCAGGCTGTGAACTTCAGATGGTACTTGGCAACAATGATTTTTTCTCGGATCTGGAACGGGAAAGGGAAGTGAAAATAGGGAAGTACCGGGCTTTGCTGACCCATGGTCATTATTATAACGTATCCCTTGGAGTTGAGCGGCTGGAGCAGGAGGCGGCGGATAGAGGTCTTGATATCGCCATGTACGGGCATACCCACAGGCCCTTTTACGAGGTACATAATGGGATTACGATCTTAAATCCGGGCAGTCTTTCCTATCCCAGGCAGGAAGGGAGAAAACCCTCCTATATGATAATGGAGATCGATGAACAGGGGGAAGCACATTTCACCCTGAAATTTCTGGATAAATAAACGATTAAGGTGCTGCTGCAAAAGGAAGAATCTATCCATTTTGCAGCAGCACCTTATTTTTTATCGTACTAATTCCAGCCTTTTGGCAGATAAGCCAGAGTGTTTTCGATCATGTCGTCTGCCAGCTTTTTGATTTCTTCTTCCCCGGCCCGGTCTTTTACCAGAGGATCGTTTAAGAAGGCTTCGTACACCAGGGAGCGGTCATAAGTGAGGGCAGCTTCCAGGATGCGCTGATGGTTGGCAACATGGGGCTTGATCAGTTCAAGGACGCTTTCTGGTATGGAGCCTGCAACCACCGGTTTAATGCTGTCCCGGCTGAACAGGGCGTTGGTTTCAACAACGGATTCTGCCGGCAGGTTTGGAATCTGTAAGAAAGAATTGGGGATATTGACATTGCTCACAGTTTTTTCAAGACCGCACAGGGCTTTGATGAGAAGGATTCCTTCTTCTCCTGATGCTTTCAGTTCAATTTCTTCTTCGCCCCCTGCAAGACGGTGGCTCTTGGCTAAACGGTTTTTTAAATCCTCTTTTCTCCAGGCAACGGTAGTGAGACCAAATTTCCAGCTCTTTACGGTTTCCGGGTCTTTTAAGTAATCGCTTCCAGGCATGAATTCCGCAAGGTGGCGGTCGCCGGCAGCGGCGATCAGGCCAAAGCGGCGGAAGAGATCAAACTTTACTCTGTGAGTGCATTCAAAGCTGTTATTTGCCCAGTTCTTATCCGGCTCATTGTAACCTTCCTCATAGTGGGCGTCAATATAATCACGGTAAACAGGGAATAAGTCGATGCCCTTGTAGGAAGCCTGGTCAAACCAGGTGAAATGATTGATTCCCAGAACGTTTACATTGATGTCCCTGCGGTCAACGTTTTCAAATCCAAAGGTTTCCTCACAGATTCCCTTTAAAACCTTCTGTGTGCCAAATACTTCATGGCAGCAGCCGAAAGCCTTGATTCGGGGGAATACGTGGTAAAGAGTCTTAACGCACAGGGACATTGGATTCGTGTAGTTGATGATCCAGGCATTTGGTGAATATTCTTTTACGGCTTCTGCAATGGTCACAAACATGGGGATGGTGCGGAGGGCACGGACCATTCCTCCGGGACCGGCGGTATCACCTACGGACTGGTAGATGCCAAGCCTCTCAGGAAGATGGACGTCGGAATCCATCTCATCAAAGGTTCCCGGGAGAATGGAGATGACTGCAAAGTCACAGCCCGTCAGAGCTTCTTCTAAGGATGATGCTGTGACGTAATTCCATTTTCCAGTGGCCTCCTCTCTGGTTGTCAGCTTGTTGCCGATGATTTCATTACTTTTTGCGGCTGCCTCATCGATGTCATATAAACGGATGGTTCCGCTTAAGGAATCGTCCATGGAAAGATCCGTCATAAAGGTCCAGGCCCAGCCTCTGGAGCCGCCTCCGATATAGGCGATATTTATATCGCTGACTTTATTGTTTGCATAGTTCATAAGGGTTTCCTCCTGTTAAAAGAATATATTATGTAAACGGTTTCTTGGACTATATATTCCATATTATCGAAAGTAAAGAGCACTTTCGATAATCGGATGAACGGGCTATTAAGCAGCCCTTTATCTTCACTTGCGTTGCAAGTCCAGATAAGTTATATTATAATGGATTATAGTATTATAAATCTTATATAATTGGGGCTTTTTTTAATAAAATCATACTTTTGGCTACTATTTTGGAGGAAGGAATGGAAAAAACAATATTTTCGGAAAGCATGGAGGGAATCACCATTGATGAGGTGGTCCGGGACCAGGAATATTCCATGACCATGAAGCATTTTCATGATACCTATGAGCTTTATTTTCTTCTGGAAGGAGAACGTTACTATTTCATCGAGAAAGAAACCTATTATGTGAAAACAGGGGATGTCGTTTTGGTAAACCGGGAACAGGTCCATAAGACAAGTCAGGCTGGAAGCAGGAGGCATGACAGGATCCTTCTCCAGTTAAGCGGGAGAGTTTTGGAGCCATGGCTTAAGCAGGCAGGGGTATCATCCCTTGAGAAGCTGTTTGGAGATTATTATGGAGTGGCCAGGCTTTCCCAGGGAGAATGGGAGGAAATGAAGGGACTTTTGCTGGGGATTTCAGAGGAACTGATCCACCGGAGAGAGCGGTATGAGATAATGGTAAGGCTTAAGCTTTCCCAGATTTTATTGATGGTCTACCGCAGCAGGAAGAAAGCCGTGCTTAAGGAGATGCCGCCGACGGTACAGACTGCAAAGCATGGAAAGGTGCATGAGGTGGCGGAATATTTAACACTTCACTGTGAGACAGGAGAGAGCTTAGAGGAGCTGGCGGAGGCTTTCTTCATCAGCAAATCTTATTTAAGCAGAATCTTCCGGGAGGTGACCGGATTTTCCGTAAATGAATACCGGAACCTGGCTAGAGTGAGAAAGGCGAAAGAGCTTTTGGCAAACAGCGGGTATTCCATTACGGAAATATCGGAAATCCTTGGATTTGAAAGTATTACCTATTTTGAACGGGTGTTTAAAAAGCATACGGATGTGACGCCGTTAAGATACAGAAAGGATGGGGAGGGGCCTGGTGGCATAAGCAGCGGTACTTAACGTAGCTTATAGAAGGGCATAAAAAGAAGGAACATGGCAAGAGCAGAGCCATGTTCCTTCTTTCTTTTTCAGGCAGCGTTGCCGGAAGGTTATTCCTTATCCAGGGCCTCGTACAGAGCGGTCAGGGTAAGGGCCTGCCCATAGGCCATTGGCATGAGGGCAATGTTCTTATAATGATCGGAATCCATGCCGATTCCGGTCCCGGCCGATACGTTTAACACGGTTCCATCTTCGGAAATATTGGCACAGATGGCTTCAATGGCCCGGTCAGCCGCAGCCTTGTAGGTACCGTCAAGAATCCCTGCCTTCACTCCTCTTAAAAGCCCGGCGGCAATGGCTGCAGAGCCGGAGACTTCGCCGTAGCTGGAATCGTCGGTGAGAACGGTGTTCCACAAACCGGACGGGGACTGAAGGCGTAAAAGGGCTAAAGCCTGGGATTTGAAGGTGTCGGTCAGGAAAGCCCTCACCCCCTTATCTAATCCTTCTGCGCAGGTATCTAAGTATTCCATGATCCCGTAGGTAAACCAGGAGTTTCCTCTGCACCAGAAGATGCCTCCGAAATTATCCATGCGCTCAAAGCTGAAGCCGTGATGGAAAAGGCCGGTCTGCTTGTCAAAGAGATATTTGATGTGAACCAGGAACTGATGAAGGGCTTCATCTTTCCAAAGGGTGTTCCCTGATATGTATCCCATCCTGTTTAAGAAAAGCACGGACATAAACAGAGTGTCCACCCAGATCTGTCCGTCATTTAGACTTACGCCATCCCGGTTTCCGATGGCACTGGTCACATGCTGGAATCCGTTGTCAGGGGTTTTTGGAAGGTCATTGATGAGCCAGTCCGCCCTCTGAGCGCACAAGTTGTAAAATTCCTCCGGATTGTCAAGGCTTTCGTATAAAAAGGACAGGGGAAGAAATGGAGCGGTGGTATTGATGTTCTTGGAAGGAAGGCCCTTCTTTTGATGGCCGCTGTACCACTTTTCAAAGAACGGGAGATACCGGCCGTCTCCGTAAAATTCCTGGAGCCTATATAAGCCATACAGTCCGACTCCCTGGGGCCAGTCCCATTCCTCTATGCCGAAATCCCTTTGGATGAATCCTTTTTTTGTGTCAGTGCTGCTGACGTTCTTGTCTTTATTATAATCATATCCTCCAAGATTCATCAGTTTCTCCACAACCAAATGGATCTTTTCTAATAGCTGGTCGTTAGTAATCATTGTTCTTTCTCCTTTTCCGTGTTTGTTTAAAGTTTGTTTTTCAGCTTTTCTATATATTCGGTCGGCGGAAAGCCGGTATACCGCTTGAACACCTGACTGAAGTACTGGGGATTGCTGCCAAACCCTACCTGGCGGGCAATGTGTTTTACGTTATCGCTGTGGTAATAGGCCATCAGCCGGATAGCCTCCTCCATCCGCTCCTTGTTTAAGTAGTCGGAAAAACGCATCCCCTCTTCTTTTACGAACTGCTTGCTTAAATATCCGACGCTTACAAAAAGATAATTTTCAGCCAGCCATTTTAAGGAAAGATTTTCAGAGAATAAATGCTCCCTGATGTAGGCTTTTAAAAGGGCGATGTTGGAGCCCGCCTTATGAGCTCCGCATAAGTTGTCTTTCTGGACCAGCACCACACGAAGAAGCTCCCGGATCCCGGACACCGTGTCACAGGAGTAGAGACGCCGGAAAAAATCACAGGCAGCATCCACGGGAAGCTTTTCCCGTTCCGGTCCGGTCTGAAGGAATAGGCCTAGTGCAAGATTTCTTGCAGTTGTTAATGGGATGGAGTCCATAAAAACAGAGTCAAGGAGCTCCACAGCCTGTATGGTATCCACGGCAGAGGTTATGGAATCCTCAAGCCTGCTGATCATCCAGGGGGAAGCAATGTGGTTTCTGATTTCATGGGCCTCTCCCCCTTCGCTGATGAGGAGAATCCGCTCAAAACGGGAAACCTTCTGAATGATTTCCTGAAAAAGCTTTTCCGCTGAATTCCTGTGAAGGAACTCCGCCTCAAAGGTGACGGACTGACCGGGATACCGGAGCCTGGTTATGGCACTTTCGATCCGTTCCTGGATCGCCAGAGTAAAGGCGGGGAATATAAGGACCGCAGTGTTTTTTACATAAAGTATGGAAAACTGCAAAGGAACCTTGGAAGCTTCTAAAAGCTTTCTGACGTCGCAGATAAAGCTTTTTAAATAGCTTTCTTCCACAAAGGAACAGATGCAGGCATAAATGCAGTTCTTCGGAAGGGATAAAAGGCTCTGGTATTTGCGGAATACGGCTGGAAAGGAATCCTGGTGCTCCAGTGCCTCCATAATAAAGCTCTGTTCCAGGGGAAAATGAAGGCTTCTTAAGAAATCCTGCTGCTGCATTTTCCTGCTTTCCTCTTCCTCAAGGCGTTCCTTTCTTATGGAAACCAGAGATTCGATCAGCTCATTTTTATCGGTTGGTTTTAAAAGATAATCCCGGACCCCGTATTTCATGGCCTGTTTGGCATATTCAAAATCATTGTAGCCGGAAAGAAGGATAAAGGTGATATTGGAATCCGATTTTATGGAACGTTCAATTAAGTCCAGGCCGTTTAGGATGGGCATTCGGATATCAGTAATCACCACATCCGGATAATCATCACAGATGATATCGTAGGCCTCCATTCCGTTTTTCGCAGTGGCGATGAGTTCATAGCCGATGGACTCATAGTCGATCATTTGGGAAATGGCCTCTCTTATAATCTGTTCATCATCTACTATCATCAGTCTCAGCATATCAAATCTCCTTCTCCTTAGGAATGGACAGCATTACCACTGCCATATCTCTTTCGTTATAAAATTTCAGGCCATAATGATCCCCATAGAGCAGTTTTAACCGGGAATGAATATTGGTCAGGCCCACACCGGAGCCTTGAGGCTTGATCTCTTTGTGCCTGATCTTTTCTAAAAGATCCGATTCAAACCGGGAGCCGGTGTTAGACACCCGGATCTCATATTCCTTCTCCATTTCCTCGATGACCACCTGTATCATGCACATCTCATCCGTATCCTCCATGGCATGCTTTAAGGCGTTTTCAACCAGGGGCTGAATACAGAGCTTTGGAACGAAAATATGGGAAATGTTCTTAGGGATCTTAAGTTCAAAGTGCAGCCGGTCCTTAAAACGTATTTCCTGAATGCGGATATAATTATCAAGCACTTCCAGCTCATCTTCGAGGGGGATGATGTCTTTTTGTCCGGCAATGGAAGCCCGGAACAGATTTCCAAGGGAACGTACCATAACAGAGATGTCTTCGGCTCCGTATTTCTGCGCCATCCAGTTGATCGTATCCAGGGTATTATATAAAAAGTGAGGATTGATCTGCTGCTGGAGCATCTTAATGGTGGAATCCCGTAGCAGAAGCTGCTTGTCATAATTTTCATCCCGCAGGACCTTGACGCTGTGGGTCATTTCATCAAAGCTCCGGTGAAGCTGGCCGATTTCGTCCTGGCGGTTTGCATAGTCATAGCATTTTACATCGCAGGCCAGGGACTCCCCGCTGCCGAACTTCTGGATCTTTTCAATCAAATAGTCCAGGTGGCGGAAGATATGGCGGAAAATCAGGTTGACATAGGTCGCGGTGATAAATATGATAAAGACGGTAAATATAATGATCTGAAGGCTCACAAGCTGAATCCTGTAAAAAAGCGGATCGTAATCCCTGAAATAAATATAATCCCAGCCCACAAAGGGAACATGGCCGGAAATGATAAATTCCTTTTTATTGTCCAATGTGGAAATGATGTAGGCGTTTTCCTGCTGCTTGTTGCCCGCAATGATTTCCGCACAGTACGCATCGTGAAAGGCGGTTGCAGGGTAAATCCTCTTATCCCCTGACATCAGGATGAAATTGGAGTTTTCCACAAGGCTCCCGGCACTTTTTAAGCCGTCCTCAATCATTCGCTCCATATTCACCGTAATGTAGAGCCCAGCCAGCTTTTTTAAGCTTAAATATTTCAGCTTTAATATCTGTCTGGCGCATACCGTATCGTCTCCCGGTTCTATGCCCGGAGCCCAGGTGGCTTTTCCCTTTAGGTCACCGGTTGTTTTGTCAAGCTCCTTTAGGTTGAATTTAAGGATTTCGTCAGAGCTTCCCATACAGATATTCGTTCCGTCAGACAGGATAATGTTAATGGATTTTATATATTTGCTGCGGTAAACATAGGAATAAAGCTGCTGGTAAATATCCTGACGCGCCTGGGCCCGGCGGTTGCTGAAAGGTTTCTCAGCCAAAAACACCAGATTATCCTGAAGGATTGGGTCACCGATCATGCTGTATGATATGCTTTGGATCAGCTGTATTTCCGATTCCAGATAAGTAGTTACATGATTTAAGGAATTGGCATTGGTGCGGTACAGCTCCTCATTATAGCGGGATGTGAGAATCCTGATGCTGATAAGGAAGGTAATACAGACCGCCAGCAGGGCCAGAAGGAAAATGGTCAGTATTTTTTTGTATAATGACAGGTTGTTAAGCCAGAACGTACATCGCTTCATAATCACATATCCTTTCCTAAGTAATCGTATTATATAGTAAAAATACAAAAAAAGAAATTGCAAAACAGCCTAATATTACAGAAAGCCGTTTTTTTAATCATAAAAAGCCATATTTTAACTTTACCGTTGTGCATATTTGCCATAAAATGTGGATATCACAAAAAAATTAAAAGGGAGGTTTTACAAGTGAGAAAGAGATTACTAGCAACATCACTTGCTGCATTGATTGCAGCAACATCTTTAGCCGGCTGTGGTTCCAAGACAGAAAAAGTGGATTCCACAACGACAGCGGCTGCAGCAACAGAGGCGTCAACTACAAAGGCAGATGACGGCGCAAAGACAGCATCAGGGGATAAAGTATCCCTTAACATTTGCTGGTGGGGCAATCAGACCAGAAATGACGTAACAAAAAAAGCTGCGGATTTATACATGAGTAAAAATCCAAATGTGGAGATCAAAGTTGAGTTTACTGACTGGGGCGGTTACTGGGACAAGCTTTCTGCTATGGCAGCCGGCGGCAACTTACCGGATATCATCCAGATGGACTATTCCTACTTAAACCAGTACCAGAAGAGCGGACAGCTGGCTGATTTATCCGAATTCATATCCGCCGGCGTCATTGATACTTCAAAGATTCCTTCAAGCATCATTGAGAGCGGTTCTATCGATGGAAAATGCTATGCTCTCAGCCTTGGAAGCAATGCTCCTCTGATGGTTTATGATAAGGCTATTGTAGAAAAGGCCGGAGTGACCATTCCAGAGCAGATGACCTTTGATGAATTATATGATATATCCAAAACCATTTACGAGAAAACAGGCGTAAAGACCGTATATGACGGCTGGATCAATATGCTGCAGATGACGGCAAGAACCAATGATTCCCATATATTCGATGAGTTAATTGCAGGCAAAGAAGATTCTACAAAGATACATTTCGCAAATGTGGAGAAATTCCAGAAAGCAGAATTTTCCATTGCACCAGATATTCTGGTTGAAAAGAACCCGGATAACATTGAAACAAAGCCGATTGTGGATGAAACCACATGGAATGACTTCCCATATTCCAATCAGTTTATCAGCCTTTCAAACGCAGCCGGAAGAGAGTTAGAAGTAACTATGAACCCGATTCTGACAAACGGTACACAGAATATGTATTTAAAGCCAAGCCAATTCTTCTCTATTGCTGAAACTTCCAAGAACAAAGAGGAAGCTGCAAAGTTCATTGACTGGTTCACCAACAGCGTGGAATGTAATGAAATCCTTATGGCAGAAAGAGGAATCCCGATTAATACTGAGGTAGCGGATGCAATTAAACCAAAGGTAGATGCTGTTGCCCAGAAGGTATTTGACTATGTTGCAAAGGTTTCAGAGATTGCAGTTCCGATTGATGCTCCGGATCCAGCCGGCAAGGGCGAAGTGGAGGCATTGACCAAGAGTGTGGTAGAAGCAATCCGTTATGGCGATACAACCGCTGAGGAAGCGGCAGCCAGCTTTGTTCCTGAAGCAAAGAAGATTTTGGAAGAAGCTGCGAAATAGTGACAGAACAGTCTGGAGGGAATAAGATGAAGAACAATCAAATGATCCCCCAAAGAAAAAAATCATTTTCACAGATCATGAACACACCGAAGGTTGCAGGATATGTATTTATCCTGCCCTTCATCATAGGCTTTCTTGCCTTTTTAGCCGTTCCAATGATTTTTTCTTTAGGGTTTTCGTTTACCAGATATAATATTTTAAAATCACCGGTTTTTATAGGTCTGGAAAATTACAAGGCCATGTTTACAGCGGATCCAAAGTTTTGGAAGGTATTTGGCGTGACCATGTACTATGTTCTGTTTTCGGTTCCCCTCCGGCTTCTCATGGCTCTGCTTGTAGCTATGCTGCTTGTAAAAACCAGCAGATTGTCCGGTTTTTACAGAGCTGTTTATTATCTCCCTTCCATTATCGGCTCCAGCGTGGCTGTGGCGATTCTCTGGAAGCGGCTGTTTGCCAGTGATGGTGTAATAAACGCAATTTCAAAGATCATTGGACTTCCTTCCGACATCGCATGGCTGGGAAGAGCGGATACCGCGATCTGGACCCTGATTATCCTTGCTGTCTGGCAGTTTGGTTCTTCCATGCTCATATTTTTATCCGGGTTAAAGCAGATTCCCATAAGTCTTTACGAGGCGGCTACCGTCGATGGCGCAAATGGCATTCAGCGTTTCTTTAAGATTACGATTCCAATGCTGACACCAACTATTTTCTTTAACCTCATTAACCAGCTGATTAACGGCTTTATGGCGTTTACCCAAAGCTATATTATCACCCAGGGAAAACCAAAGGATACCACACTGTTTTATACAGTATACATGTACCAGAATTCCTTTACGTATAATAAGCTGGGCTACGGCTGTGCAATGGCATGGTTCATGGTGTTCGTAGTTGGACTCTTGACCCTTATACTTTTCAAGACACAGAAGAAATGGGTACATTATGAATCAGAAGGGTGATAAAATATGAAAACAGGATATAAAGAAAGAAAAATAGCCACCACAGTGGTTTATCATGTGTTCACCTTTTTGCTGGCATGTGTTATGATATATCCGCTTTTGTGGATGGTGATGAGTTCCTTTAAAAACTCCAATGAAATATTCCGGACTGCTGCAAAACTGCTGCCTGATAAATTTTCCTTTGAAAATTACCGCGTAGGCTGGCAGGGCTTTGCCGGTTATGGTTTTGGAACGTTTTTTAAGAATTCATTTATTATTGCAGGCCTTTCCACTGTTGGGGCGGTCGTTTCATCCGCCATTATAGGCTATGGATTTGCCCGTATTGATTTTAAGTTTAAAAACTTCTGGTTCGCATGTATGCTGCTTGCCATGATGCTTCCGTTCCAGATCATCATGATTCCCCAGTATATCATTTTTAACAAATTGGGATGGGTGGGAAGCTATCTTCCCATCATTGTACCTCAGTTTTTTGGTCAGGGCTTTTTCATTTTCTTAAATGTACAGTTTATAAAGGGAATTCCCATGGATTTAGATGAGGCTGCCAGAATGGATGGATGCACCATATACTCCATATTCATAAGGATCATCCTTCCTCTCATTAAACCGTCTCTGGTGACGAGTGCTATTTTCTCCTTTATGTGGAGATGGGATGATTTCATGACGGCTCTGCTTTTCTTAAGCGATCCTCTGAAATATCCAGTCAGCTATGCGCTTAAAATGTTCTCAGACCCAACAGCCGGTTCAGACTGGGGCGCAATGTTTGCAATGGCAACCTTTTCCCTGATTCCTATTTTTATAATTTTCTTAACCATGCAGAAGTATCTGGTGGAAGGAATTGCTTCCACAGGAATTAAGGGTTAAAACTGATTTCCAGGCAGGAAAACCGCTTTGCGGTTTCCTGCTTTTTTTAATGGTGATAAATTATCACTGGACATTAGTTGAAGATTTTTCTCGTTTATCCGCTTGCCCACCGGTTGGGAATATTTTATAATACATTAGTTAGTTATGGCTAACCTCAATCATATGCAAGGAGGAATCTATGAGAAATAGAAATAAGGTTAAATTACTGGCGGCTCTGACTGCCATGAACCTGGTGTTTACTATCCAGCCTTTAGCAGGGGAATGGAGGCAAAATGGGGACAAGTGGCGCTATATTCTGGAAGATGGCAGGGAACAGATAAATTCGTGGCTGAAAACAGATGACGGCAAATGGTATCATTTTGATGAGAACGGAATTATGAGAACGGGATGGTACCAGGACACGGATCAGAAGTGGTATTATCTGGAGACGGACGGTTCTATGGCTTCCGGCTGGAAAGAGATCAATGGAAAGTGGTATTACATGGAGACGGACGGTTCTATGGCTTCCGGCTGGAAGGAGATTAAAGGGAAGTGGTATTATCTTAACAAGCAGTCAGGAGAAGCTCTGGTAAATGGTTTCACGCCCGATGGATACTATGTGGACGGCAGCGGGGCCTGGAACGGAAAGTCATCCCGGAATTCCTACGAGGACAGCAGTTCTGACGACAAAACCTCCTGGAATAACAATACAGGGGAAAACGGAAACAATCAACCGGAGGAAGGAAACAGCGGAAATGAGAATTCCGGAAATAATGGAACGGAGGGCGGTGAAAATCCCTGGGAAAACAAAAACCCTGTTATTCTGGAGCAAACCGGGATCATATCTGTTCTGGGGCTACCCTATGCCGTAATATCTTTTTCCGATCAGGCAGAGGGACTGGAGGAGTTCCGTTTTTCCATAGCAGGAAAAGATGCCACATCATCCGTTACCCCTGTGACAACTTCAGGAAGGACGGTAAAAATACCTTTGCCGGATGAAAATACCCATACACTGGCCATAACCTCCGGGAAGTGGACAGTATCTGTTGTTGCGCTGAGGGAGCCGGGAAAGAGTACCGCAACGGAGAAAGAGCTTGTTGAAGCGAACTTTTCCCTTCCATCGGATATACCCTATTTGGTGCTTACAAAGGCAACCATTCCTTTGACCCAGTATGTGAAATTTATCCGGCAGGGCGATACTCTCTTCATAAAACCCTCTGCAACTACGGTAGATACCGTGCAGGCCCAGGGTCTGGATGAAGTGCAGAGCCAAAGCCTGGAAGAGAAAGAAAGCGATATCCTGATAGAGGAAGATAACCGGACCACGGCCGGTCTTAAGAGCTTTGCTTCGGATGCGGTCGCAAGTGCTACTACCGCACCCCCTGCCAGTCTGGAGGGAAAGGAAGAGACAGCCACAATTGCTGTATTGTTTGATTTGGCAGCCAATAATATAATTGCAGATAAGCTGGGAATTGGAACCTCTTCTGCAGAGGCCTTTCTGTCTAAATGGGAACCCTCGGAGAAATTAACTGCGTTAAATGAGGACTTGACCTTAAGTACAGAGGCGAAAGACCTTAAAACAAGAAATTGGAAGAAAGCTGGGGAGCTGCCCAGATATGTGAAGTATTTAACAGACAAAGGCGGCTACGGAACAAAAGTAGAACTTTTAACAGGAAAAACAGACAATACCAATCCGCCTGAGCTGACCATTGCCCCATCTTTGAAAGGAAAGAGTGCGGTTATACAGCTCAGTGATGAAAATGAATCGTGGTACCGTTCCATTACTGAAATTGAGATTCCTTACAGTGCAACCAAAACCCACTACTATCAGGAAAATAATACCTTGTCTGCAGACGGGAAAGCCATAACCCTGGGAGTGGAGGCAATCAGCGGCCCGATGAATTACACCGGAACTTATGAGGTTACGATTCATTCCTTTGGGTTCGATGATGTGAAAGGCACTCTTTCTGTAGTAGAACCGGCTCCTAACTTTACACCTACATGGGATGACAGCAATAGCCGGTTAAAATTAAAAGCAGATTTTACTTACTATACAGATAGAGTAAAAACAGTCACTGTTAATGGAAACCGGCTGGAATCCGGCAGTTTTTCAAGCGATATCAATAGTCTTTATATTTCCTACCGCTATCTGGTAAACGGGAAAAATACCTTTGAAGTCCAGGCAGACGGGTATGAGAATACCAGCTTTGAGATCGAGTCCCCGTCAGCGTTTATCACGCCTAAGAAAGCACCATCGGTTACGGCGAAAGAAGTTATAGACGGCTCTTACTCTATGGTGTTTGATATCGGTTCTTACCAGGAGGGAAGCGAAGAGATGCAGTGGTTCCAGGACTTGGAGGCCGGCCATCTTAAGCTGTCATATTCATCATATGGAAGCGTATCCGATCTTTCTCTTACAAAAGAGGGAAGCAGCTTTACGGTCACTGCGAAAAAGACTGCAATGTCTTCGTACAACAATTATACCATGCAGTTCGTTGTACCTGGATATGACATAGTAACCATAACCTTTACTCCTGTAAAAGCGGCGCCTGCTGTGACGCAGCAATGGAACTTAGAAAATTACAGCCTGAATCTTACCAGTTCTTCCAATGCCACTTACTTAAGTTCCTACGTGACAAAGGTGATTTTAAATGGAACGGAGTTAAAAAAAGGAGAAAGCGCCGATTATACGGCCTCCTATGATCATGGGATTGAAATTTTTGCCCATAACTTTATTGCTGGAAAGTTATATAAAATCGAGCTTTATGCATCTTCTTATGCTTTGAATGTATTGGAAGGAACAGCTCCTGCAGAACTGGCAGCTCCTTTGGAAGCTCCGGTACTCAAGGCAGAAGCCGTACCAAAAGGAAGCGATGTAACAGTGCAGGTATCAGGAGAGGCAGGCAAATGGCTGGACAAGATCCGTTCAGTAACTGTGGCAAGCTCCTCCGGCTCTTCCGGAAGCGCGGCCAATTATACGAAAAACGGGAATGAACTAATTTTAAGTTCCAGTAATTTTTCTTATACCGGTACTTATACGATTACGGTAAAAGCAGATGGCTACCGGACGGCTCAGACGGAAGCGAAGATCCTGAATACAGTTGCGGTCACAGGAACTGTAAATTATGACGAAGGGCGCCTGGAACTGTCAGCCAGCGATTCCTATTTTTATGACAAGATAACCGTATCCTTAAATGGAACCGAACTGGTGAAAGGTACAGGATATACGACAAGCGGAAATAAAATGATTTATATTCCCGCTGTGCTGCTTACGGAAGAAAAAAACCATCTGGTTTTATATAATGATGCCTACCAAAAGGTGGAAATGAGCTTTGACCGGTATATTGCAGCTAAATCAGCACCAAATCTGGAAATAGAAACAGGAAGTTCCTTAGATAAGGAAAAAGCAATTGTTCTGAATGTAGCTGATGAGGACCAGGAATGGTGGGATTCTCTGAACCAGTCCCACATTTCCGTAAAGCGTTCTTCCTCCAGTCAGACGATTACAGGATTTACCAGAGGCTCTGCAGATCAGATAACGATTGATTTAAAGGATTCATTGTCATATTCCTATAGCTATACCGTAACAATTTCAGTGCCGGGTTACCGTTCCTGCAGCCTCACCTTCAGCCCGTACCAGAAAGCGCCGGAAATAGAAGAGGAGTGGCTGGAAAATGGCGATCTGCAGTTTTCCACTGATACGTTCGGCTATTTTTACAGCTCCTACAACACGGTTTATCTGGATGGTGAGAAGCTGGTCCGTGATACGGATTATAGTCTGAATACGTATAGTTCGCCGTACAGCCTGACTATTTTAGCAAAGAAATTTACTTCAGGAGAACATTCCATAAGAATGCTCCATACAGGGTATTCCAATTATGCGCCATATGAAATAACGGTAACAGTTCCGGAAGGCCAAAATCATATGGATATGGAAGCAATGGAATTAATTCTGGAGAAACCAGTTGCAGAAGCAGCAGAGAATCCTGAAATAGAAGAAGAAAATAAGCCTTCAGAAGTAAATACGGACGGAGAAAACGAAGAAGAAAAGTCTGAAGAAGAAAAGTCTGAAGAAGAAAATCTGACAGAGGAAAGTCCTGCAGAGGAAGGTCCGGAAGAGAGAGATCCGGAAGAAAATCTGACAGAAGAGACCCCAGCTGAGGAAACTGAGCTGGATGATGACCAGGATCAAACTGGAGAGGAGGCATTCGAGGAAACTTTGCCGGTAGGAGAAGACAGTGGATCTTCGGAAGATAACGGTGCACAGGACCCTTCCCTGGAACAGAATGGTACGGTCAAAAGGAATCCGGTGGTTTAATAGAATAGACAGGTTTTATACTTCAGGAAATAGAGGAAGCCGGCAGGAGGGGGGTCCTGTCGGCTAAGTATGAAAAAAATGTATATGAAAGGTCTCTCTGGCCTGTTTACAGGTATTAATATACGGTGGAAATGTGTTGAGAATTTGATGGAAATGTGAAGAAATTGTGAAAGGAGAGAATAAAAAAATGGAGCACCGCAGGATTGGGGAAATACGGCACTCCTAAGAAGAGTTATATAAATTATATCGCAAATAATCGATTAAGTAAAGGGAAATAAGTAATTCTTTATAGATAATCTGTTAATATTTTGTGAATATATCATAATTATCTATATAGAATATAAATATCCGTGTTACTTCTCTATTGCCATTTTATTCTCTGGATTGTGGCTGATTCTTCTGCTCATATTGGAAACCTTGCTGCATAAAATATATCATATGCTTCATTTGAAACAGGCAGGAGGCCGCAAAATGGAAAAAATACTGGATAATCGGTATTATGATCTGATCATAAGTAATGCCTTGGTTCCAACCTATAATACTGGTGATAACATTACTATGCTGAATGAAATGAATTCCCTGCTGCATATAACAAAGGATCAGATGGATGCCTGTGATCTTGGTGTAAATCCTTATCATTCCTTTCCGGCATTATATACCCTGGAGTCATCGGTCAGCATTGAGAAATCCGGCATTGGAGCTGTCCAGAGAACTCCTGGCCTTGGTCTGATTGGGAGAGGGGTAATCATCGGTATTGTGGATACCGGTATTGATTACCGCCATCCGGCATTCAAGTTTAATGACAGAACAACCAGAATTCTATCCATATGGGATCAGACCCAGGTGGGAAGTACGCCTCCAAGAGGTTTCACCTTTGGAGCTGAATATACCAGAGAACTGATTAATTTTGCATTAATATCTGAAAATCCTTTTGCAATTGTTCCCACGGTTGATACGATACGTCACGGAACTGCCATTGCAAGCATCATTGCCGGTCGGCCTAATGATGATTATAACTTCAGCGGTGTTGTTCCTGATGCGGATCTTTTGGTAGTGAAGCTAAAAACAGCAAAAGAAAACTTAAAAAATCTGTTCTTTGTCCCGGAAAGCGCTTTGTGCTATCAGGAATCTGACATCATCCTAGGAATCCGGTATCTGGTTACTACCGCCCAAAGGTTGAACCGGCCTCTTATAATATGCATTGCCCTTGGAAGCAGTCAGGGAGGACACGACGGAAGGGGAGCCTCCAGCATCTATCTGGATTATCTGGTACAGCAGCCTAAAATCGGTGTGGTCGTTGCTGCCGGAAACGAAGGAAACAGCAGAAGGCATTATTTCAACAGCACTCAGTCAGCACCTTATGTAAACAGCTTCCGGTTAAACGTAGGAACCAATGATAAGGGATTATCCATGGAAATCTGGCCGTACATACCTTCCAGACTTTTTATAGAGATCACCACTCCCACCTGGGAGACATCACGGATCATTTATCCCACATTTGGAGAATGCCAAAAAATTGTTTTTCAATCCGTAGAAAGCGTTGTCTGGGTGAATAATATTATTTTTGAAGAAGAAACCGGAGACCAGCTGATTCTGGTGCGTTTTCAGAATATAGCCAGCGGAACCTGGTATTTTAGAGTTGGCAGCACTGAGAATGAATCTTTTTCCTTCCATGCCTGGCTGCCTTCTGGAAATCTGATATCAAATGAGACCTTTTTCCTGGACTCCAATCCGGATACGACCATAACCGCCCAGGGGGATGCCATACATCCTCTGACTGTTACGGCATATAATACTCTGGATGGAAATATTCTTAATGAATCCAGCAGAGGATATACCAGAATGGGGCTGGTAAAACCTGATGTAGGTGCGCCCGGCTACCTGTTGCCCTGTGCGCTGCCTGACTTTCAATATGGGACCGCTACCGGTACCGGAGCTGCGGCCGCCCATGCGGCGGGGATCGCGGCCATGGTTATGGAATGGGCTTACAATAAAGGAAACTATACGGCTGTTACCGGTTATCAGGTCAACCGTCTGATGATACGCGGGGCAAAGCGGGGATCGTCGTATATTTATCCAAACAATGTATGGGGATATGGGCAGCTGGATGCGCAAAATATGTTCAGGCAGCTGACAACAATTTAAGAGCAAGACCTTCAGACCAGGGAATTTTCTCCGACAGTCTGAAGGTCTTTTCTGTGATGGAGCAGCCATGTATCCGGAAGGAGAAGAGGAACGTTTGAGGAAAATAAAGCATCAATTAGATCAGGTGATTATTATCAGTCTGAATTCATGAATTGGGAAAGGAAAGGATTATTATGGAAGAGATCATAAATTATGTGAAACCAGAACTGGTCGTAGTGGCAGTGGTCCTTTACCTGCTGGGGCAGTGGATCAAGCAAAGCCAGACGATTAAAGATAAATATATTCCGATGATTAACGGAGCAGTTGGCATTGTTTTATGCGGTGTTTATGTAATCTCCATGTGTGAGGTGCATACCATCCAGCAGATCGCTACGGCTGCATTTACCGCAATTACTCAGGGAATCCTGGCTGCCGGGCTGAGTACGTACGTTGATCAGCTGATTAAGCAATCAGGTAAGACAGAATAAGGGAAAGCCGTTGGTGACAGGGGTCTGGGATATGCCCGGGCCCTTATCATATGACGCATTGATCAAAAATGGCGGGTTTTCGGAAACCCGGCCCGCCTATTTCCTTTTTTTCAGTTCTTTTCTGATCTTGGGTTCGATTCCTCTGCGTTCCATTTCGGCCATGATGTTTTCGAATTCACCGGGAGGAGCAGAAGGGGGGATTACCTCCCTGCTGGCAGCCTCTAACCGGTTGAATTCTTTCTCCAAACTTTTTTCGTATTTCTTATTCCAGTGTCTCATACTATCACCTCCCAGAAAATTATATAACAATTGTAAAGCTCATTTTATGTAATATTCTGGATATATGGCAGAAATTTAGTTTTAGAGACAATTGTAACCCAATTTCATTAAATACTGGTAAGCTGCCTGAATAAACTGGTCACATTCACCTGGCCGTATCCCCATATGTTATTCGGAAAGGTGTATGAGCTGGGCCGCGTAGCCCCTCTCATCATCAGCCTGCTGACATCGAGGCCGTTCATAGTGCTGTAATGTTCCCTGACAATGGCCCACTCAAAAACCATGGAAATGATGCCTGCTGCATGGGCAGCAGCAGCTCCTGTTCCTGTTACGGAACCATATCCGCCTCCGGGAACCGCACAGGTGAGCTGGTAACCAGGAGCGGCAATATCAGGTTTGACAAGGCCGATTCTGGTATAGCCCCTGCTTGATTCACCAAGAGTAGAGTTATTAATCTGATTGTACGCGGTCACAGTCAGCTGGCGCCTGCCGTTTCCGGGTGAAGTGATGGTGGTATCCGGAGAGGAATTAAGAAAGAAGGTTTGGTTAGATATGAGACCGTCTGAAGGAAGCCAGGCATGAAAGGACAATGGTTCATTTTCAACGCTCCTGAGACGTATACGCCAGATTCCGGGAGTGGTGTTCTGAAAGCGAACCAGGATCATCTGGTCTCCTGTCTCTTCTTCAAAAACATAGTTGTTGACATAAAGGGTGGTAGGAGTGAAAACAAAGTTGAATACTCTGCAATCACCGATTGCAGGATAAACCTGCTGGGTGGATTCCCTGTTGGGTGAGGAAATGTCAATGGAAAGCCGTCCAAGAGAATATGACCAGATTTCCATGGCAAACATTTTATCTTTTTCCCCTATTCTTAATTCGAAATCATTGTAATAAGGCTCTAATAAAGTGGAATTAAAATAGTGCCTTTGGCTGTTTCCTTCATTGCCGGCAGAGACGGATATACCGATACCCGGCTGCAATGCAAGGTCATTTAGGTAACCGCTAAGAGCGCCTCTTCCGTCATGGCCTCCCTGGTTGCTTCCTACAGCGAAGCAGGTAACTACAGGGCGGTTAAATCTTTCCTGAATGGTGAGGGAATAACGGAAGCCAAGCATAAGATCGGATTCCTGAAAGCATAAAACATCATCGGGAATAAAATAAAATCTCTTTAGATTCTGCTTTGCTTCCTTCAGTTTTACGATTACCAGATCAGATTGAGGGACCACTCCGCTAAAGGCCTCCAATATGTTGGGTGTACCGGCAATAACGCTTGCAATGGCCGTTCCGTGTCCGTTGGTGTCTGTTGATGGTACAACGGATAGAGGGTCTTCAGAATTCAATGCAGTATTAATTGTCTCCCGGCTGTATTCCGTACCAAAGGTAAACGTACTGGGAGGAGTTCCTTCCTGCTGGGTCTGGTCCCATATGGTAAGGACACGGGTCGAACCGTCGCTGTTGCGGAAAGCAGGATGCTGATAATCAATACCTGTATCAATAACTACAACGATTACGCCCTGTCCGAACAGGGCTAAGGCAGGATTCCGCTGCACCTCCCCAACGCCGGTTTGCTCAAGACTGACCGTGGAAGTGGGGGTAAAGATTGCCGGAAAGGTGTGAAAGGGATACTTCACCAAATCACAAATGTTTATGTCGGCAGTCGGGATATGCAGCAAGGAATGCCGGTTATTCAAATAGGTAATGTTATTATCGCTGGGAGCTGAAATCACTGGATTGGTGATGATTAAATCATAATAATTATTATCCAAAATTTTATTCACAGTTAAGTCTCCTTGCTGTTACTGACAGCAGCAATCATGTATAAACAAAAGGTGAGTGGCTGTCTAAAAATGGGATGTCCCGGCAGTGATGCTGGGCTGATATGCCTGTTAAATGATATGGCAGTAAATGAAAAAATATGAGAGATGGATCGACAGACTTTCTACAAAAGGCAAAAACACCGGAAAGCCTTGTATTTACAAGAAATCTCGGTGTTTTTCCAGTTCTGGACAAAAGAAGAGGAAAGAGGAATCCTGCCTTTTGGTAGCTTATTCCCTCAGCTTATGTTCGCTTATTATAATGGATTCCCCCATTGCCCCTATCATTTCAACTGAAATTGTGTCTATCATAGCCCTGAATGTTTCCTTGCACTTAGAAGCATCGAAATAGGCTCTTTCCAGTTTTTCTATGGAGTCCAAATTTCCAAGGGTTAAATGGGGGTAATAAGGATGTCCGTTGTTATACTCCTTCAATAAATTGGAATATAGCTTTTCATGGATTTCAAGAATATGTTCCTTTCCTTCTATAATATTTAAAAGTAAATAATTTCCGAATTCATCAGGCTGCTTTGAAACTCCGCGCAGAATAATTTCAAAGGGTTTAATATTCATAAGCGAATCATTTATATGCTTGTATAGTTTCTCATTACTAATGTCGTTCTGGAACGGAAAAACTAAAGTGATATGCGGCTTCACAAGAGCGGATAATGGATCGTATTGATCCCTATAGAAATGAATCACATCCATGTTTTGAAATTCTGGAAATATCATGATTGTTCTTGTATCCATATTGATTCCCCTTTCTGGCTATCATAGTTAGCGTCCTTTAATTTTGCTGCAAGTATGCTTTGGTTAATCCATTGTCTGAGGAAATACCAGAAAGATAATCTTGATAGTTTTTGGTATGTGAGATAATATATTATTTAGTAAAGACTGGGAAAGGAAAGCATTATGGAAGATAAAAATTGGCTAGAATGGGCGGTTGAGTTGCAGTCAATCGCACAGGCCGGTCTGTATTATGCAAAGGATTGCTTTGATCAGGAACGGTATGAAAGGATCCGGGAGATTTCGGCCGAAATAATCAGCAGGCAATCAGAGATCCCTGTTGAAAAAGTCAAAGATTTATTTTGCTGTGAAACAGGATATCAGACACCCAAAATAGATTCCAGGGCTGCTATTTTTATGGACAACAGGATTCTCCTGGTAAAAGAAGCCGACGGAAAATGGTCATTGCCAGGAGGCTGGGTTGATGTAAATTTATCGGTAAAAGAGAATATCATAAAAGAAGTTATGGAAGAGGCCGGTCTTGATGTCAAGGTCGAAAAGGTAATTGCCGTACAGGATCGAGAGAAACATAATCTTCCCATCTATGCCTACAAGGTTTGTAAAATTTTTATACAGTGTACCGTTCTTGGCGGTTCATTTAAAGCTAATAATGAAACTACAGACAGCCGGTATTTTTCACTGGAAGAATTACCCCCTCTTGCTGCGGAAAAGAATAATGCTGAACAGATAAAAATGTGTTTTCAGGCTTTTTCGGAACAAGACTGGAAAACAATCCTGGATTAGGTATCCGGCAGATCCCTGCTCTGAGACGATTAAGCTGCTGACCATAATATCAGGCCAACAGCTTTTGGGTGTCCCTTGATTATTCAGTCGGTATTAATTTGCACGACAATCTGATCAGATTGAGGTACTATATGCTGTTCCGATTATGCTTAATGAGCAGCATTTTTAACATTAGTGATATATTTAACCATGTTTTCATCGTCCGTTATACAGTAGGTACAGCCCAAATAACCGGAAACCTCCTGTGCAAGAAAACGAAACAAATCGCAGGCTGTGAAGACAGCATTCCAAAGATTTTCAGGACTACCATCGGAATAGGTTTTCAAATATTTATCATACAGATCCTGGGGCAGGTATTTTTTATAGTATTTCCCCCACATTCCGGTTGAAACAGAAAATCCATGGTTCATGGCGATATACCACTCTACCATTTTATCAAGCTGAATGTGTATGACCTCCGTATACATCCTCATTGCATATGGAATGTGATCCCTTTTAATCCCTTTAGCAACGTTGTTTAAACACCACCAAAATTCGTTGCAGCATCCGTCATACATTTGTCTTGTGGGAACTTTAATCCAGTAGCCTGTATCGCTTGACTGAGGTATTTGCGGGAAGATATTATCCTTATCAAACAAAGGCACTGTAAGGCTGTCAGAAAGATAATGCTCAATGGATTTTTCTTTGGTCATAATACGCAGATCAATTCTATTTCCGTCTTTAAATAAAATGAGCCATCCATAAGATTTGGAAAAGTCGCAGCTCACACCCCAGCCGAAATCATTAGAATCCGGTTCCTGCATGACAGCAATCTCTCCAAAAACATTTACCCATGATTTATCCGATAAAAATGATTCTGTTTCCGTGACGACAAAAACAATGTCATAATCCTGATAAGTATCTTTTACAACAAGAGGATTTGCTCGGGAACCATTCATGAATACCGCTCTGATGCGTTCCTCTGTTTGTGCAACCCTCAAGATCAAATCAAACATTTCTTTTTCACTTCGCATGGCAAATTACCTCATAAGCTATAAATAATAGGAACCTTCTGTATGGTTATTCTACCACGGTGCCTTATAGAAGTAAACAACAGGTCCGGTACAAGACATGCGGACCGAAGCCTGCTCAAAATGGTAGAGAGAGGGAGGTGGGCCGCCACCCCGCACTCATTGCAGCAGTTTACTGCTTTTTTTAACAGGAATCCATATCTCACAAAAAACGTCCGGGTGGCTGTTTTCGGGATACAATTCAAAATCTGTTTCATCAAGCATATTGTAATCGGAGCCTGGTAAAAACTCCTTGAAAATCTTATCCCATGTTTCTCCAATGCATTCCGAATTAGTTCCAATGCATTGAAATACTGCCCAAAGGATAGGTTTTACCTCCCAAATGCGGTATCCCTCCGGAATATCCCCGCCCTCATATTCAATCCCTATGCCGTAATCAAAAAATGAGCTTTCTTTCGAAATTGAAGCGCACACACCATAAATATCGTGTTTCGACGCTTGCCTATTCAGTACATCAAAAACTCCATTTGAACCGCACTGTTTCCAAAAATCAGGTATTTCATTATTTCCTTCCTCTGAAATAGATTCATTTCTGAATGCCTGGACTTTTGCCAGTAACTGAAACTTTTCTCTTTTTACGATCTTATACTCCATAGCTGCACCACCTTCAAATTTAATTTTTATTACAAGGCGATTAAAGGATTTTAAGAGTATTCCTGACCGTTTTGCCACATTGGGGGTCACACCATGAAACCTTGAAAAAGCTTTTGTAAAACTTTCTGGAGATTCATAACCATATTTGAGAGCAATATCAATTACCCTTTTATCTGACATGATCAATTCCTGGCCTGCCATTGAAAGCCTTCGGTTTCGAATATATTCATTTGCCGTTATCCCGGTAATCATGCTGAAAAGCCTGTGAAAATGATAGTTTGACACGTATAGTTGGCTTGCCACCTCTTCATAACTTATTTTTTCCAGCATGTGTTCTTCCATATATTCAATTGCTTTTTGTATGCTTTGAATACAATCCATTTTCCTTCACCTCGTATTTATATACTAATGCCTTTCCTCATGTTTGTCCTGTCCCGGTTTGTTCATTCCAGTCTGAATAAACGGATTTTGTCCGCATTTTAAATATCCCTGTAAGATATCACGTGAATATTTGCTATGGCATGCATATGATTTTTCTTTATTTTGTAGATCGCTCTTAAATTATAATTCATCCATCTAAGAAGTGCGCGTATTTACGCCAGTCCTTGCTTTTGCAAAAGAATTTTATTAAATGTTATATTAATAAATGTTATATTACTAATGGTGCGGAATGATTGTAATGCTGACGGATATGAAGGAGACTTAGCTTTATTATAGAAGATATGCGCTTAAATGAGTATAATCAGATGTATTAAATGAGCAATATTATTGAGCCTGCGGCGGCTGATATAGCCGTTACATTAGAAATCTTACAGTATACATCACAGTTGGAAAATGTAGTACATGTAAAAGCTGTAAGCGACAGCATTTTTGATATAACACTTGAAGGAGACTCATGGTAAAACGGAACAGATACAGATATCGCCGCAGGAATCCCGGATATATCGCGTCTACGTAAGGGGGACATGTTGGAGTTTGCAGGATCAGATGCCAGTAGACCGCTTAAGATAGGCCATGTAGAAATGTATTACGGTAACGGTATTATCTGTGGACATGGTAGCGGCAGACCATCGTACAAGGACATAGTGGCATATTGTAAGAGCCGTTATGTATCGTTCGCCTCTGGTGGCTGGCGAATGGGCCTTGTATGCGTGCGTAGATACATACAGGACGATGTAGCGCCAGTACCGGAGCCGATTAAGTTATCAGGCTGGAACCAGGAGCCAAACGGGTGGAGATTCTATCTTGGTAACACCGGAGAGCCTATTCGTGACGCATGGTATCTTGATTCTGATGGTAAGTGGTACTGGTTCAATGCAGCCGGTATTATGGTTTCAAGCACTTGGTATGAGTACAATGGTGGTTGGTATTACCTAGGAGCTGATGGGGCCATGGTTATGGGATTACAAGCTTCTGGTGGTAAGTGGTATTACTTGGATCAGGACGGCAAGATGGCCACGGAGCCGGTGACGCTCACGCCGTATCAGGATGGGGCATTGTGGTATCCATGACTGGCAGAGTAAAGTATAGGCAGGTTCGAGTATTTGGGGTCCATAAAAAGATTGTACCTTCTAAAGTGTAGCATACTCTTTTTTTTATAATATAATGGAATATGACTGTTGGTAGAAATATTAGTTTATCTGTCTATATAAATATATGGAGGTAACTTTATGAGTGATTGTTATATTGAAGATCGTGAATGTAATAGTGATGAATTCGAGGAATGTGAACGACATTTTAAGTGCGTGTGTGAAACCCATCAAAAAAAACTTAAACCAAATAGGACAATATTAAAATGCGGCAGCCAGGGCGGAGTAACCCTGCCAGTTGGAACAGTTGCCGGCGCTGCCTTTACTCTGGCCACTGTAAACGTTGATTCAAAAGGTTTAAAAAACCGATGTATTAAATTTGAATTTGCAAGTAATATCGTAACAACTGCTGCTGTTCTCACCCTGAATTTCCAGGTATTCAAACAGTGTAAAGATATGCCGACTCCTATTCCCGTAGGACCAATCTGGACTTTCTCACGGCTTGCAGCTATTACTGAAGGTAACACCTTCACCTTCTTCGTTTGCGACTGTGATCTGTGCAATGATGACTGCTGCACTTACAGCGTAGTTGCTAGGGTTGCCGGCCTTGCTACGGTTGGCGTTACTTCTATTAATCATGCATCACTTTCCGCAATTATTGTAGAGAATGACTGCAATTCCTGTAAATAGTAGGAAATGATTTAAGTACAAAAATGCTTTATAATTAGAGATTAATAGGAATGTATGGAAAATGACGTACCTCATGGCATGGGTGTCCGGGAATCATGAAAATTTAAGATAATGGAGTAATGTATAGGCGGGTATCCGGAATTCAGGGCCCGCCATATTTCATTAAAACGCCATAACACATCTGTTATCCATTCAGGATTAGAACGAGGCATAGCAGTATCAGGGAGTGGCAGAGTGATCAGCGAATACAAAGGGCCATTATTAAAAGTATTACATATAATATATTGTGATAATGTGATAATTATTTATTACTCCTATTTTAGTGGGCTCCGGTGCTTTGACCTGGGGTCCACTTTCTATATAAGCCATTCTTGAAATTCACACCTTGTATACCTGTCCCATATAATATTGTGAGTACAGCATGAAAGGAGTCTAAGTATATGAGTAGTGAAACTTTAAAATGTAGATGTAAATGCTTTGAAAAGTGCGAACCCAAACGCGAATGTGAATGCGAAAAGAAACGTGAATGCGAAAAGAAACGTGAATTCGAATGCGAATGCGAACGCGAACGTGATCATGGTAAGGACTGCGAATGGTCCGAAAAAGCATTAAAAGAAGCTTACTGGAGAGGTTTTAAAGACGGCTGCAGAAAATGCAGACGGAAAGAAAATGAATGTGACGAATGTAAAAAGAATGAAAAGTATGAAGATTACGAAGAGTATGACGAGTATGAGAGATAGTTAATGATAAGAGCGGGCTTCGGTATTCCGAGCCCGCCTTTTTTGAAAATTATTTTTCTAGATCATTTATATTACTATTTCATTTTACCAACGGATAGGCCGTCTAAGAGACAACACCTAATTGCATTATTTTCATATAATAATTATGGGAACAAAGTTTCCTAATATTGGAGTACAGGAGTAAAACAATATGGATAACTATAAACAAGATTGGTTTAAAGAATGTTGTGATTGCCATGATAAGCGGCAGGCACATGTTCATGAAGTTCAAGGCAGCGTAGAGATAGCAGAACGCGAAGAAGATCCTCATAATCATCGTTTTGCTACGGTTTCCGGTGAAGCAATTCCTGCTGGTAAGAACCACTTTCATGAAGTGAAATTTAGAACAGATTTTTATGAAAATCATTTTCATGAATTTCGTGGCAAAACATCGCTTGCAATTCCTGTTGGAGGGGACAGACATGTTCATTTTCTGGAATCCGTAACAGAAGTGAGCGATGGTCACGTTCATGACTTTAGAGTGGCCACCTTGATTAATGATCCTATCGGTGAAGAAGCTTAATATTTATATTTAAATAAGTCAACCACATCTTAGGTTAGTTTAAGAGATAAATTATATACGTAAGTGTTGTTAATATTAAATGGTGGGTATCCGAAATTTCGGGCCCGCCCTTTATTTATATTAAATTACCATAACCCATCTGTTATCCAAGATGTAGCAGATTAGTTTAAATCCAAATCGTATCTCACCAATATAAAGATATATATTTATACTTATAGATAAAAAAACAACACCTGGAACCCTAGTATTTATAAGGAATTCAGGTGTTGCTATAGAATTGTGAATCATGCGGGTAACAGGACTTGAACCTGCACGGTCTCCCACCAGAACCTAAATCTGGCGCGTCTGCCAATTCCGCCATACCCGCTTACAACAACATAGATGATACCATTTGAGTGTAAAATTGTCAAGAAAAAGGAGGCATTTTTCCGCGGTAAATATAAAACAAAAGCTCTTGCAATGGTTCCGTAGAATTTCCAGGTACGGCCCATTCTCATAAAAATGAAATAGTTATGGAGAAATCAGGCTGACGATAGTCAAGATCATGGAGCATGGTTATCTATGCGAACAGATCCACGGAAAGTCCATATCTTCCATATAATTGAAAAAATAATGAAGCCGGGAAAATTCTAATAAAATTTAGTAGCTATCGATCAGTGTACCTGGAGGTTTGGTGAGTATAATATAGTTATTCTATTCCTCAAGTCAGCCGGTGGAACAAGCAGCATCAGTAAAAACTCTTAATCACCTTCCGGAAAATAGATGAGAAAGTGAAGAGAACCATCATAGGGCAACAATGAAAGTTTTTATACTGCTCATCTTTTTTGTTTTTTAAGAAGGCCTCAGTATCCCCAATTTTGCGCCAGTGAGATAGATGTTTAACAGATATTCAAAGAACTTACTTCTATTTAAAGTTATGGCTGAGGAAATGAGCATGAAGAATAAAGCGGCATAGTCTTTCAGATGCTTGACAAACCAATACAAGACGATTGATATAAAGAGGTTACTCAAGAACACATTCAAATGACACAGGTATCATGCCAGGAATGATTTATTTAACGGGTGATATCAGAGAAATAAAGATAAGTATACAGACATTAAAACGCTAATATATAGTAGAAAGGCATTGATCTGTAACATATTATATCATATTCCGACTTGCAATATAATGGCCAGAATATTAATTTGATAAAATTTCAAAATAAATGTTGACTTTTGTCAAATGCTTTGGTATGATATAACTCGCCGCTGAAAACGGCGGCAAATTTTCCCAAAAACACATCGATGACCGATGAAAAAAGTTTTGAAGAAAATGAAAAAAATGGTTGACAAAAACAACCGAACATGATAAACTTTAAAAGTTGCTGCTGAGACAGTAACACAGAAAAAGCACTTTGAAAACAGAAGATTGAACAGTATGTAAAACCCTGAAAATTCTAATAAAA
>NZ_BAAJYQ010000003.1:0-228724 GCF_057543815.1 Lacrimispora sp. YZC11
ACCCTGACCCTGTGGGCGATTTCCCTGGTAGCCTCCCTGACCCTGTGGTCTTCCATCACGGTTGCCCTGATAGCCTCCCTGACCCTGTGGTCTTCCATCACGGTTGCCCTGGTAGCCTCCCTGGCCCTGTGGTCTTCCATCACGGTTGCCCTGGTAGCCTCCCTGGCCTTGTGGTCTTCCATCGCGGTTACCCTGATAGCCTCCCTGACCCTGTGGTCTTCCCTCACGGTTGTCACGGTTTCCCTGGTAACCTCCCTGCGGTCTTCCCTCACGGTTGTCACGGTTTCCCTGGTAGCCTCCCTGCGGTCTTCCGCCTTCCCGGCTTCCTGTATTCTGTTCTTTTGGAATTTCAGTAGTTCCAGATAAAGACTGCTCTGTTACCTGACGGTTTCTTGGCTCCCCACTCGGCCGGTCAGACTGAAAAGGTCTTCCTTCTCTTCCATTCTGCGGCTGGGAATGCTGTCCCTGTGGCTTCATCTGCGCGTTCTGCGGTCTGAATACTGCCGCAATCTTTTTCTTCGGCGCATCGGAGTCATCCCCATCCGGTGCATTGGATTGTGCCGGTGAAGGTCCCCGGTTGTGACCGCCAACTTCTTTTTTCACAATTGCCGCCTGCTCATCCGTAACGTTAGAAGAACTCTTTAAATTTATATTATGTTTTTCCAAGATATCCAGTATCTCCTTACTACTGTCTTTTCCCAGTTCTTTTGCCAGATCATATACTCTCATGCTTTCCTCCATTCTGTGCGCGCTCCGCAGCACATACCGGTAGATGTGAAAGGTCCTCTTCACACTCACTACCGACCTTTGTATTCATCAGTTTCACGACTGCCTTTGCAAACCCATGATCCACAATAGCAAGAGATGCTCTCATCTCCTTACCCATAGCGTGGCCCAGTTCATCTTTTCCCCCAAGAAAGTAGATTGGAACCTCATAGTAAGTACACATATTGGTAAACATCTTTTTAGTATTCTCCGAGGCCTCCTCAGATATGATCACTAACGATGCTTTCCCAGTTTTTACGGACTTTTCTGTCATGAATTCTCCGCTTACAGTCTTTCCTGCTTTTGTGGCCAGACCAATCAGATTAAGGATCTTTTGTCTGTCATTCAAACTGTTCCATCTCCTTTTCCAATGCTTCGTAAACTTCTTTCGGAATCGCCATCTTGAAGGAACGCTCAAGTCCCTTGCTTTTTACTGCCTTCTTAAAACATTCCAAAGAAGGGCAGAGATAAGCTCCCCGTCCGTTTTTACGTCCGGTTGCGTCAAGAAGGATCTCATCCTCTGAGGTTTTCAGAACACGAATCATTTCTTTTTTATTTTTCATCTCACCACAGCCGATACACTGTCTGAGCGGCAATTTCTTTGTACTCACGTTTCCATCACTTCCTGCTTATTATTCTGGTAATCACCAGCCAGGTCTTATTCCTGGTAGTCGTTCTGATACTCTTCCTGGTAGTACTGCGTTTCGCTGTTTCCGCCGTCATGGTATTCATTTCCATAGCTTTCATATCCGGCTCCTGAGTCCTGATAATCAAGTCCCAGCTCTTCAAACAGACCGAGTTCTCTTGCCTGTGTCTCACTCTTAATGTCAATCTTATATCCGGTAAGCCGGGCTGCAAGCCTTGCGTTCTGTCCTTCCTTTCCGATGGCCAGTGATAACTGGTAATCCGGAACAATAACCTGTGCTTCCTTTGATTCCTCATCTGCAACGACACAGATAACCTTTGCCGGGCTTAACGCGTTTTCGATTAAGTAGGCCGGATTCTCATCCCAGTTAATGATATCGATTTTCTCTCCTCTTAACTCATTCACTATGGAATTAACCCTTGCACCGTTTAAGCCTACGCATGCACCCACCGGATCTACATTGGTATCATTGGATTTAACAGCAATTTTTGTCCTTGACCCTGCCTCCCTTGCAATTGCCTTGATTTCTACCGTTCCGTCCTTCACCTCGGCGACCTCGGATTCAAACAGCCGCTTTATAAGATCCGGATGAGTTCTGGATACGGAAATTCTTGGGCCCTTGGGAGTATCCTTTACTTCCAGAACGAACACCTTGATTCTCTCTGTAGGCTTAAATACTTCCCCTTTTACCATTTCTGTTTCATTCAGGATGGCATCCACCTTGCCTAAATTAATGCTTACATTCCTGCCCAAATATCTCTGCACAATTCCTGTGACAACTTCCCTCTCCTGGCAGTACCAGTCGTTAAAAAGAGATTTTCTGCCTTCCTCCCGGATCTTCTGCAGAATCACGTTCTTTGCATTCTGTGTGGCAATTCTTCCAAACTTTTTGGAGTCAATCTGGCAATGAATCACATCACCGATGTCGTACTTCGGATCTGCCATCTTTGCATCTGCCAGGCTGATCTGCAGCAGGGGATCTTCAACTGTTTCCACCACTTCTTTTTCTGCAAATACATTGAAATCACAGGTTTCACGATTAATGCTGACCTTGATATTATCCGCTTTTCCGAAATGGTTCTTGCACGCCGTAAGGAGAGAATTTTCGATTGCCTCTAACAGGGTATCCTTGCTAATATTATTCTCTTTCTCCAGAATATTCAGTGCTTCTAACAGTTCCTTATTCATTTTTTTATCCTCCTAATATATCTTACTGTTTAGAAATCAAATGCCAGCCGGATCAAAGCGATTTCCGGGCGGTTCAACACAAGCTCTATTCCGTCTTCCTGGGTAATGGTCACTGTTTCCCTGTCATAGGATGAAAGCGTCCCTGTAAAATCCTTCTGTTTGTTTAAAGGTTTATATAACTTTATATCCACATCTTTTCCGATACTTCTCTTAAAATCCTTATCTTTTTTAAGCGGTCTTCCAAGCCCTGGAGAGCTGACTTCTAAAATATAACTGTCCGCAATAAAGTCCTTTTCATCCAGCCAATCTCCCAGCCTGCGGCTTATGGTTTCACAATCATCTACCGTAATCCCGCCTTCTTTATCTATATAAGCCCGCAGATACCAGTTTCCTGCCTCTTTTACGTACTCTACATCAACCAGTTCATAATTATTTTCTTCCATAAGTGGCAGCAAAAAGCTTTCTGTCTTTGCCTCGTACTCTTCTCTCCTCGCCATCCTTCTCCCACCTTTCCAAACAAATTGAAAGAGTGGACTTTCGCCCACTCTTTATCAGTCTAACTATCATGTTATCCTAGATAGTATAACACCGTTTATTCTCCATTGCAAGGGTTTTTTCTTATTTTTCCAGCATTTCCGCCATATATTCCACCATTTTTTTGGCTATTCCTGCATCCGGGTCTTTATCAGGCTATGAAGGAAGGAAAAAATAGCGATAGTGCATGTTGTATCAAAGATCGGAAGGCTTAGTCCTTCACACTCCTTTTTTTTGTACATATCATAACACTATATCAGATCAAATCTGTCATATAAGGAGGACCCATGAAGCCAAAACTGGAAGTTCGCGGGATCAGTTACTCCTATCATTCCCTTGAGGGTGAGACACTGGCCCTTTCCAATATATCATTTACTGCAGATAACGGAGAATTCCTTGCAATTGTCGGTCCATCCGGCTGCGGGAAATCAACTCTTCTATCTCTTCTTAGCGGATTATTAGTACCTGACGAAGGAGAAATCATAATTGACGGCGTCTCACAGGCAAAATCCGGCGTCAATATCGGTTACATGCTGCAGCGGGATCACCTTTTTGAATGGCGTACCATTATGGGAAATGCCGAACTGGGGCTGGAAATTCAGAAAAAGCGAAACAAAAGCTCCAAAGAAAAGCTGCATCAGATGCTCCATACTTACGGCCTTGGAAGCTTTGAGCAGGCAAAGCCGTCTGAACTGTCCGGAGGCATGCGGCAGCGTGCCGCACTGGTCCGCACCCTGGCCCTGGAACCGGACCTTCTTTTATTAGACGAACCATTTTCTGCATTGGACTATCAAACCAGGCTTTCCGTCTGTGATGACATCAGTTCCATTATAAAAAGCACTCATAAAACTGCGATTCTCATCACACATGACCTTTCTGAAGCCATCAGTGTTGCCGACAGAGTCATCGTACTGACAAGCAGGCCGGGCAAAATAAAAGCCATCGTACCGGTTTCCTTCGGAGATGACGATATACGGCCTTTGACACGGCGGAACATGCCGGAATTTTCTGTTTACTTTAATCAGGTATGGAAGGAGCTGCAGAATCATGATTGAGACTCATCCCACCTTAGCCCAACAGGAGTTTATTGAAAAGGAAAAGCTGCACCGCCGCAATGTACGGGTGTGGCGTACCATGCTGCTGGTACTGCTTCTTTCCCTTTGGGAGCTGTGTGCAAGACTGGGCATTATCAATGACTTCATATTCAGCTCTCCTTCCCGTGTGACCACCTGCTTCCTTAATATGGTAGTGGACAAAAGCATTTTTATGCACATCGGGGTAACCGTGATGGAAACCCTCATAAGCTTTGCCCTGGTCACCGTCTCCGGCCTGCTGATCGCTGTTCTTTTATGGTCCAGCCGCAGTGTGTCGGAAGTGTTGGAGCCTTATCTTGTCATGCTTAACAGCCTTCCAAAATCTGCCCTTGCTCCCATTTTAATTGTATGGCTGGGCAACAATATTAAGACAATTATCGTCGCTTCCATTTCCGTAGCCGTTTTTGGATGCATCATGACGCTCCATACCGGCTTTTCCCAGGTGGATCCTGACATGATCAAGCTGATCTATTCTCTGGGCGGAAAGAAAAAGGATGTTCTTTTCAAGGTACTGCTTCCTGGTTCTGTACCTCTCATCATCAGCAATACAAAGGTCAACATCGGACTTTGTCTGGTCGGCGTTATTATTGGAGAATTTTTGGCGGCGAATAAAGGACTGGGATATTTGATTATCTATGGAAGCCAGGTGTTTAAGATGGATCTGGTAGTGATGTCTATTGTAATACTTTGTATTGTATCGGCAGTTTTATATCAGGGGATTTCCCTGTTGGAAAAGAGAATTAAGTTATAACTTTTTCACTTGATAAAAGGAGCTTTTGCCATATATTCATTAGCCATGCTGCAAAAGTTCCTTTTATCTATGTTCTAATTTTTACCCTTATTTTTTCAACAACCATCTGGTTGATTTTATCGATAATTGCGTTTGCTCAATGACACATTTGAGAATCTATTTCCCTTAATCGGTTCAGTCATTTTGCTATACAACCGCTATTAAAGTAGTCCAGTAACGCTCCATCACGAAACCTCTCAGCGCGAACAGTTCCTGTGATGAGAGCTTATTTGTGTTTAAATTCCCCATTACATATTGAAACATTTAATAACATAATGTATAACTAATACTAAGAGTTTTCTTCATTTATATATGCTATCATTTATGTGACTTTAACATTACAAACACAAAGTGGATATGTCAAAAGCCCATTAATTGTTTCATATAGAAGGAAAACTATCGTTTAAAAAGATTATTAAATAAAAGTACTATTACGGGAGGGCACGCAATGGCAAATATATTTCAGATTGTCAAGTATGAAGGAGATAACAGCACTTTTATATGGAAATCAGATATTGAAGATTTTAACACTGGAACTCAACTGATCGTCCATGAGTCTCAGGAAGCAATATTTTTTATGAATGGTCAGGCGTTAGACTTATTTGGTCCAGGACGCCATACACTTGAAACACAAAATATTCCCTTAGTAAGAAAGTTTCTGAGTGCACCAACGAATGACCAGACGCCTTTTCATTGTGAAGTCTATTTTATTAATAAAGCTGAGCTAATGTCGATTAAATGGGGGACAGATAGTCAGGTTCAGTACATGGACCCCTCCTATAAATTCCCTTTAAAAATTGGGGCGTCGGGTGAAATGTCCTTGCGTGTTGACGATTCCAGAAAAATGCTTATGAAACTTGTTGGAGCGGAAAAATCCATTGATAAAGCAGAGCTTACGCAGATGTTCCGTGTTTTTCTAATGGCCAGAGTTAAACCATATCTTGCTCAAACAATGCAGAACAGTGAATTCGGCATATTTGAAGTTGATTCACATATGGATGAGCTTTCAACTGCTTTGCACAAACAATTGGCTCCCGACTTTGCTGATTATGGCCTGTCACTTGAACGTTTTTTTGTTACAACGATTGTGAAGCCTGATGGAGATAAAGCATATGAGTCCTTTCAGGATATACATATCCGGCAATATGCTGATGTTGCAAATGCACAATTAAGACAAAAGGTTGGTATAATCGACCAACAAACCAGCGCACAGAGATTAGTCATTGAATCTGCTGCAATGGCTCAAAAAAGGGCGCAAGAAGGATATACTTATCAATCGGAACGAGGTTATGATATCGCTGAAAAAGTTGCCCAAAATGAAGGAGTTGGGAATCTTTCCAGTGCCGGCATTGGTCTTGGAATGATGGGAGGTATTGCTGGTAGCATGAGCGCAGTGGTAGCTGGCATTACTAACGAAGCCATTCACCCTGTTATGTCGCAAACGGACGCGCCTGCTGAATCTGGAGAAGGGCCATTGGATGATTCTGATGAAATGGCTTCTTTTAAGCAGAAGCTAGAAAAGCTGAAGTTAATGAAAGAGGCGGAAATTATTTCTGATGCGGAATTTGATGAAGAAAAGAAAAAACTACTGAACAGCCTGTAATTAAACCAATTTACAAAGGAGGTTTTATATTTATGAATATCTCAAAAAATAAGGGCTTATCTCTCGTAATAGTCTTTATCATACTCGCTGTTTATAACATAATAGCTTTTATGCTCCCATTCAACCATGGGAGAATGTTTTGGACCGGATACTTTTTTTCAATGGTGGCTATTTTACTGACTGCTGGTGTTGGCTTTTATGCATTCCGACGAGAGGGCCTGAGAAGCAAAGTCTATGGGTGTACGCTGCTTTCTCTTGTGTGGTGCTATCTAATAGCACAACTAATTATCGGTGTGTTAGAGATGATTTTATCAGATGTTCCATTCCAATATGGAATCGTACTAAATACAATTCTCTTTGGAGCATGCACAATTGGCTTGATTGCTACTGACATTGCAAAAGTTGAAATTGAACGTATCGATTTAAAGGTAAAAGAAAAAATTTTTCACAATAAATCCTTGCAGACAGATATAGAAAACCTGATTACCAAAGCCCCAGATGAAATTACAAAAAAGATGTTAAAAAATCTTGCCGAATCAATACGCTACAGCGATCCAATGAGTAGTCCACAGCTCGCAGCAATCGAAAACAAGATTGAATCAAAAGTAGCTGGTCTTACAGATGCAATAGCTATTTATGATTCATCTATAATAAAATCAAGTTGTGACGAACTTCAGCAACTAATCGCTGAACGTAATGGAAAATGTAAAACTATGAAATAGTGTATTATTGAGGAGACATTACTATGGCATTATTAAAATGTAAAATGTGCGGTGGGGATATCGAAGCAGCCGCAAATCAAACATACGGAACCTGTGACCATTGCGGCAGCACAATGACTCTACCTAAAGCAACTGACGAGCAAATAACAAACCTCTATAACCGAGCAAATCATTTTAGACGCCAAAATGACTTTGATAAAGCAGTAATTGCATATGAGAGCATCCTTAATATTGATTCCTTATCAGCAGAGGCACATTGGGGTCTCGTGTTATCAAGATATGGAATCGAATATGTGGAAGATCCTCAGTCTCATGAACGGATTCCTACCTGCCATCGTGTACATAGCGATTCGATTTTGGCAGATGCGGATTATCTTGCAGCGATTGAAAATGCAGAAGATCTCTACACCAAAAAGCTTTATGAGTCAGAAGCAAAGCGCATTGCTGAAATTCAAAAGAGTATACTTTCAATATCCGCGAAAGAGAAACCGTATGATGTTTTCATTTGTTATAAGGAAACCACGGACGGTGGAAACCGCACAAAAGACAGCACAATTGCACAAGATGTCTACTACCAGTTAACAAATGAAGGATATAAAGTGTTTTTCTCTCGAATTACATTAGAGGATAAACTCGGTCAACAATATGAACCATACATATTTGCAGCTTTAAACAGTGCAAAGGTTATGGTCGTTATAGGTACAAAGCAGGAATATTTTAATTCCACTTGGGTTAAAAATGAATGGAGTCGCTATCTGACGTTGACAAAAAAAGATAGAAGCAGGCTTTTGATTCCCTGTTACAGCGATATGGACGCATACGATTTACCTGAAGAATTATCTATGCTTCAAAGCCAGGATATGACAAAGATCGGCTTTATCCAGGACTTAATACGTGGTATAACAAAAGTGCTGTCTTCTTCTGTGGAGAAAAGTGACAGTTATTCGCAGGCAAATGGGGATATGCCTTTTTTGACACCTGGTGTTAATCAATTGTTAGACCGTGTCAGCCTTTTTCTTGAAGATGGTGATTTTCAATCAGCCAATGAGTATTGTAATCGAATTTTAGACCTGGAACCAAGAAACTCACAGGCTTATTTTTATAAACTCTTAGCTACGTTGAAACTGCATTATTCGGAAGAAATTATATCCCACGACAAACCCCTTGATGATTATCCTGACTACCAAAAAGCGGTTCGATTCTCTGACAACAATTTTAAAATAACAGTTGAGGGTTACAACCAAAAAATTATGGATAGGTTGGAAAACGAACGCATAGAGGGTATATATCAAATGGGATTATGTAAAATTAAGGACGCCCAGACGGAGAGACAATATTTAGATGCTGCTGAATTGTTTGATGGCTTAAAGGAATATAAAGATTCAGGTAATAAAGCAAATTCAAGTCGCACTATGGCAAATAAGCTCAAAGAAGAGGCTCGTTTAAAGACGGAAGAAAGACAGCGCTTAGAGAAAGAATTCAACAATGCTATGCACTCGTTGCGAGAACGAGTAAAAGAACTTGAAGCAATCAATATGAAACTTAACATATTTCAAAGGGTGAAAAAAGCTGAAGTTGAAAAAGAGCTAATGGAATTGTACGAACGCATACGACAAACAAGAAAACAGTTCGGGAAGGACTATTAAGCACGCCAGTGTGAACCTCGATAAGTATCAACAATTATTCTTTATGATTCCCATTATGAGATACTTTAATAAAAAACAGAGCGATCCCCTACCATATCATTTCGTATCCGCATCTCTTCCAAATGGATCTGGTAGTCATGAGCATCGTGATCCTGTGTATTGTATCAGCGATTTTGTATCAGGGGATTGCTTTGCTGGAGAAGAGAATTAAATTTTAGTTTTTTAGGAGGAGTTTTTACCTTATGGATCGGTATTGATTCATAAGGCTAAAAGCTCCTTTATTATTTTTAGTAACGGCACTCAGCCCAATATTTGATTTTTACGCGCTGGCGTCCTACCAGCTTTCGCAGGAAATGGTACTCAGGAACGAGGTTCTCATTGTTCAATGTATGGAATTTAACCTGCTTACCGCAGTTTCTTGTCATCATGTGCTTGCCCTCCGGGCTTTTTTCTATCTCTTATTATATCACATCAGAGGGGTTTAATAATAGGATTTGTCAACACCTCGAAGTTGCAGGGTTTGGGGCGGCTGCCCCAACAAGCGGAGTTTATCAAGTTTTCCAACTACGGAAAATTTGATAAACGTGCAAGTGTCTTGACACTTGCCCTGCCTGCCGTTTAACGAAACCCCCGAAAAAGGCGGTTTTCCCGTGGGCGCTCCGTTTGCTGAAAAGGGCTACGAAAAAGGCAAAGTCTTGGTAGAAAAAATATATTTTCCAATCCGACAGCTACATGTCGCATTAGATATGTTATTATGATGATTGGGAATGTAGATAGATATAAAAATAACAGAGGTGCAAAAATATTATGATCAAAATATATTGGGATAAAGATAAAATATCAATGCTAACAGACCAGATCGATGCAGTTGAACATAAGCATTGGGCGCTGCAGTTGTTCCTAAGCCTTAAAGATAATCTGGACATATGCATATCTGGAAAAAGAATCAGGTGCAAAGGTGTGGTTGTAAATGGGAACGTCAGTCATAGCTTTTCGTCGGATAGCCGATTGCATTTTTCGATAATAATCGGGCCTGCCTCAGATACGGCCAGCCAGTTGGAAAAAATAATAAAGAGTGAGGATTATTATATTTTCGATAATCCTGATATTGTCGAAGCACAAAACCTTGCATATGAACTTGTACACAATAATGAACTTGATGCTTACCACAGTTTAATCAGCAGGCTATATGACTGCCTGGGTATAAACGAGCAAGTCAAGATATACGATGATAGAATTAAGGAATTACTGCGTTACATTGAGTGCTGTAATTGTGATGTGCAATCAATTTCAACGTTCGCTGATAAGGTGGCGTTATCACCCAGTAGATTGTCGCACTTATTTCGGGAACAGACTGGCATGCCTTTAAAAAGTTATATTCAATTTCATCAGATGCAGAAAGCTTTTCTTGCATTGTTGAATGGTGAAAATATAACCAAAGCAGCTATGCTTGCAAATTTTGATACGCCGTCACATTTTGCAGCGGTTACAAAACGAATGATGGGAATGCCCGCCTCCCTTTTTCTAAAAGATAGCGTTTTTTTGAAAGTCTATGATGTGTAGATGATATAAAATTAAGAAACTATTGTTGAAAATACTCTCTTGATATGTGACGGTGAAAAACCTGTTGCAATTGCTGGTATATAGGAGGCCGTTATGAAAAAGTTCTTACTCAAGCGGTTGCTGTTTATCCTACCTGGAACCGCCGCATACATAGTGACAAAATATGCACGGTATAATCCCGACTGGACCGAGAAGGTGTACAGCCTGTCGGTGTATCCTGTGCTGTCCACAGCGGTGGGATTTTTGCCGTCGCTGGTAGGCTTTTCGGTGACTGAATGGCTGGTGGTGCTGTTTTTGCTGTTCTGTCTGGGATATATCGTTTATCACGTCCGCAAGGTCATCATAAGCAAGGATGGGCGTGGTATGGCTGCATACCGTGGCGTGGTGGGGGCAGTCGCAATATTCTGCATGGTGTATTTTGTTTTTACCGCTTTGTGTGGGCTGAACTATCATCGGTATACCTTTACATATTACACCGGATATGATGTGGAGCAGTCCAGCGTAGAGGAACTGGAGCAACTGTGCACATCCCTTGCCGAGGACATGGAGCTGGTGAGGGAGCAACTGGGAAATGATACTGACCTTTCCACTCCCTGGCCGGGGGACTTCGATTACTACGCGCAGCACTCAGTGCTGGTGATGAAGATGCTGGCGGAGCAGTATCCCGTGCTGGACAGGTCGCTATACTCTGCGCCCAAACCAGTGGTGATGTCGGAGCTAATGTCAAATGCAGGTATAGGAGGGGTATTTGTTCCCTTCACTTCCAATATCAATGTCAACGCTCCATTCTTCACGCTTCCCTCTACTATGGCGCACGAACTAGCTCATCAGAGCGGCTTTATGCGCGAGGATGAGGCGAATTTCATAGCCTATCTGGCATGTAAGCTGTCGGATGAGCCAATGATGCTTTACAGCGGGCTTTTTTTAGCGTTTGACCATTCCATCTCCGCTCTGGAGGAAGCCGATCCGGAGTTGGCATCGGAAATAATATCCGGCCTGTCCCAAGCGGTGCAGCGCGACATGGTGCAGCACAAACAGTTCTGGAGCCAGCATGAGGGTATAATCTCAAATGTTTCCAGAACTGTCATGGACATGTATCTGAAGGCGAACAACCAGGCGGACGGTGTGTACAGCTACGACAGAATGGTGGATTTGTTACTGTCGGAGCAGAGATCAGCCGCTGCCCAGCCTGCTGGTGCGCAAGGCGCTGTTCGCTGAGCAGGAAAGCCGATACGATTAACTTCAAGCCTAGTTCCAGCTGTTGACACCCCAAAGTTGCTCCGGCTATCGGTGGTGGAACGAGCAAGGTTGCTCCTAAATCACACATATAGTGGTTGACCTCTAACCACTTTCAGAGACAGTCGCCTTGATAGGCCAATTGGGGTCAATATAGTTTTTTTTAAACTTAACGCCAATTAATCGTCGTACATACTTCATTCCGTTACATCTGGGCAATCTTGTGAGGATTTAAAATATTATTAGGGTCAAACACCTTTTTTATTCCGTTCATCAGAATTAAATTCACCTCCGGGAGAGATTCCCTAAGATAAGGCTTCTTAGCAAACCCAATGCCATGTTCTCCGGACACCTGGCCTCCCAGCTTCCTGGCCTTTTCATAAACCTTCTCCATAGCTTTGCTCATACGTTTTTCCCATTCCTCATCGCTTAAATCATCTTTCAGCATATAGGCATGGAGGTTCCCGTCTCCCGCATGTCCGAAACTCTTGATCCTTAACTCACACTCTTTTTGGAGGCTATGCAGATAGGTGACCATTTCATTGACTGAGCTTCTTGGAACAACCATATCAACCTCATCCATGTAGGTAGTAGAACCTTTGATGGCTTCCAGGAATGCTCCCCTGGCCTTCCAGATGGATTCTTCTCGTTCCTCCGTATCAGAAATCAGAACATCTAAGGCACCCTGTTCCAGGCAGAGCTTTGCAACGCTGTCATATGCCTTTTCAATTTCTTCTACCGAATTTCCGTCAAATTTTAAGAGCAGATAAGCGTCTGACTGCTTATCCGGAAATGCCTTTCCTAAATACTGCTCTGCATCAATAATAACTTCCCGCTGCATGAATTCAATGGCTGTGGGAATGGTCTTTGATTTGACAATTAAAGGAACCGTATTGATTGCATGATCCAGGGTAGGGAACGGAATCAGCAGGCTGATCACCATCTTGGGGCGGGGAATCAGCTTTAACGTGGCTTTTGTAATAAAACCGAGAGTCCCCTCAGCTCCGACCATTAAATCCTTAAGGGCATACCCGGAGCTGTTTTTTACGACCTTCCCTCCGAATTCCGTAATCTCACCGCTTGGAAGGACAACTTCCAGACCCCTTACATAGTCACGTGTCACTCCATATTTCACGGCGCGCATGCCGCCTGCATTGGTGCTGATGTTACCCCCAATGGTAGCCGATTTTTCGCCTGGATCCGGCGGGTAGAACAGATCATGATCTTCCACGTAAGCAGAAAACTCCATCAGCAGAACACCTGGCTCCACCGTAATTGTCAGATTATCCTCATCCAGTTCAAGTACCTGATTCATCAGCGTGGTATCTATCATGATCCCGTGTTCCATGGCTACGGATGATCCTACCAGGCCGGTGCCGGCACCTCTTGGAGTCACGGGGATGACATTTTCATAGGCATACTTCATAATTTCAGATATCTCTTCTGCTGATTTTGCTTTCACTACAATGTCAGGATAGCTGCTGGTACCGCTTAATTCATCATGGCTGTACTCTTCATTAATAAAATCACCGGTCAGTATACGCTCCTCGTCCAGAATGATACTTTTTATGTAAGCGATATCATCTTTATCCAGTTTCTTATATCCCATGATTATACTCCTTTCTTCTCTTTTACCCTTGTTATCAGTTTCGGGAGAATTTCATAGAGATCGCCTACCAGACAATAGTGAGCTGATTTGAAGATCGGCGCCTTGGGGTCGTTGTTGATTGCAAATATAGTATCTGAATGGTTCATGCCGGCCACAAACTGAATGGCACCGGAAACTCCACAGGTGATGATCAGCTTCGGCCTGACAGTACGGCCGCTTAAGCCAATCTGATATTTTGCATCCAGCCAGCCGGATTCTGCCATTGGTCTGGTGCATGCCACCTGGCCTCCCATAAGATCTGCCAGCTCCCGGAGCATGTTTAAATCCTCTTCTTTTTTCACTCCTCTTCCGGCAACTACCAGAACTTCAGAATTCTCAATGAAGGTCTCCTTCTCCTTTGGCAGAATATCAATGACCTCCATGTGACAGACAAGCTTTCCCTTATCTATATCAGAATTCACGATTTCTCCCGATTTTACTTCCGAGCGGGCAGGGGCATTCATGATCTTATACCGAACGGTAGCAATCTGAGGACGATGGTTCGGGGTCTTGATATGAGCCATAATGTTGCCGCCAAAGGCTGGCCGGATCTGGGATAAATCCGTATTTTCATTCATTTCTAAAATGGTACAGTCCGCAGTCAGGCCGGTTTTCATTCTGGCAGCCACTCTTGGCGCAAGCTGACGTCCTACGGTGGTTGCTCCTACCAGAATGGAGGAGGGCTTGACCTTTTTGATGAAATCTTCAAAGACTGCTGTATAGGGCTCTATTTTGAAACGATCCAGCTCATCCTTATCATAGAGGTAGACTTTATCAGCTCCGTAATGGAGGATTTCTTCACTTTTTTCACGGATATCTTTTCCCATGAACAGAACGTATACCTCCTGCCCGGTGACTGCTGCCATTTCCTTTGCCTTTCCAATCAGTTCAAAGGTGACCGGATGAACGGCGCCATCTACATGGTCTGCATAAACAGCAATTCCCTTCCATTCATCTTTGTTGATCCCGGTTCTTTTTACGTCCTCCACATACTCTACTGCGCCTTCAGGACCCTTTTTTACACAAAGGCGGCACATCTTGCAGGCAGCATTTACGATAACTTTTCCATCCTGCTCCTCCAAAGCTCCAAAGGGGCAGATCTTTATCAATTCCTGATGATCAGGAATTCTCTCCTGATGTATGATTAATCTTGCCATTTCTTCACCTCCTAAACAAATTTCAGCTCTTCAATCTTTTTAAACAGCTTTTTCGCAAGCACATCTCCCGACTCATCCCACACTTCCTTTTTATCGTTTGTTTCTGGAGGGAAGATCTTTTGTACCTGAGTGGGCGATCCGTTAAGACCGTAATTCATTTCGTCCTTATCCTTCATATCATCAAGGGTAAGGACCTGAATCTGTCTGTCCTTTGTCTCTGATTTTTTTACATATGACGGGAGTCTTGGCTGAAAGATATCTTTATCCACTGCTAAAAGGCATGGGAATTTTACTTTAGCTACCTCTACCTCATCGGGAAGATCCATATCTACCGTAATTCCATCTTCTTCTAACTTCCGGATCCTCACCACATTGGATACGCTTGGAAGATTTAACCATTCCGATATTTCCGGGCCTACCTGCGCGGTGTCCCCGTCTGTGGTCTGCTTGCCGCAAAGAATTAAGTCATACTCTCCCATTGCCTTAATTCCCTGTGCCAGGGTATAGCTGGTCGCAAGGACATCGGCCCCTCCAAAACGTCTGTCTGACAAAAGCGTTCCATGGTCTGCTCCCATGGAAAACGCTTCTTTAATGACCTGCATGGCCTGAGGAGGTCCCATGGAAATGACGTCAACAATACCTCCCGTTTTCTCTTTGATCCGTAGAGCAGTTTCAATGGCATACAAGTCATAGGGATTCATCTTTGAAGCCGCTCCGTCTCTTTTTAACACGCCTGTAACAGGATCCACCTCAACTTTATTGCTGTCAGGTACCTGTTTGATGCAAACAAGGATCTTCATTCTTTTTCTTCCTTTCCTAATAAACCCTACTTCCAAAATACGCGATACAGCCGGCAATTATAATGAAAGCAGCGCTGTATTTTACTGCCTGATTTAATACCTTGCTCTCACTGCCCAGCAAATTGGCTGCCGCAGCGCCAATGGCTATGCTCTGAGGGGATATGATTTTACCGATGGTGGCGCCTACGGTACTTGACGCAACCAGCCAGACCGGACTGACGCCCAGGTTTGCAGCCGTCTGAGCCTGCAGGCTGCCAAACAGAACACTGGAAGAAGTCCCGCTTCCTGTTACAAATGCCCCCAGCGCACCCACAAGAGGAGCTGTAAAAGGATAGAAACTTCCTGTCAGTGCCAGCATCGTGCCAGCAATGGCGGCAATCATTCCGCTGTATCCCATAATTTTTGACATGGCCATAATGGTAACAATGGTCAGGATGGTTTTCCACATCTGTTTCATGGTACTGATAAATACCTTCCCAATAAGTCTGAAATCCGCTCCCTGTATCTTACCGCCGATCACTGCCGCTGCTGCAATCAAAACCCCCGGTGTTTCCAGCCAGACAAACGTATATGGCTTTGCTCCCTCCCCTGTGTAAATGGAAACTGATGTTTTAACAGCGGAAAGCATCTGATTTACAGGGGGAACCATTGGGGAAGTAAGGAGTAAAAATACAAAGATCAAAAGGAAGGGCATCCAGGCTTTTGCTGCTTCCCTGCCCGTTATTTTATTTTTCCCACAGGATTTATTTTCATCAATCCCATAGTCTGGATCCGGGTTTTTAAACCATTTCTTCACAACACCTATGGTAATTGCCATGGAACAAATGGAACCGATGATCACCGGAAGCTCTGCCCCAAGAAAAGCTGCGGCCAAAAGCTCCGGTACCGCAAAAGATATTCCTGAAATAAGGGCAACCGGCCAGACTCCTTTTAAGGCCTTTACCGATTTTCCGATGATGCACACCATAAGAAAGGGTGTGATCAATAGAAACGGAGTCAATTGAAGGGCTGCTGCAAAGGCCACTTCCCCGCTTGGAAGTTCTGCGATCTGGGCTGCAGTGACCGTAGGAATTCCTACCGAACCAAATGCCGTAGGAGATGCATTGGCAACCAGACACGCTGCCGTTACCGCAATCGGAGGAAAGCCCATACCGCACAGCATACTGGCCGGAATTGCAATTGCAGTTCCAAAGCCTGCCATACCTTCCATAAAGCCTCCAAAGCACCAGCCGATGATCAGGAGCAGAATCCGTTTATCCCCGGATACTCCGGCCAGAATTTGTTTGATGCAGTCCATGCTTCCGGTTGCAATGCAAAGATTATAGGTAAAAATGGCTGCCAGAATCACGAGGCTAATGGGCCAAAGCGCAAGAGCGATTCCCTCTAAGCCTCCGGTCAGACAATTTACTGCCGGCATTTTAAAGAAGGACATAGATAGTACAATGGCAATTGCCAGTGCAATGGGACAGGCTTTAAATGCCGGAAGCTTCAACAGGCTCAAAGCAATCATAAGCCATAGAATAGGTGCCAATGCCAAAAGAAAGATAATCATATTCATAAACGCCCCCATACAACTTTCATGGTTCTCCCTACAGTGACCGGGTCTTTTTGATCTCCTCTATCAGGAGAGGAATCACCTTGACTGCATCACCGACAATCCCCACATCCGCAATATCAAAAATAGGAGCATCCTCATCTTTATTGACTGCCACAATATATCCTGAACCAACCATACCGGATACGTGCTGGGTCGCTCCTGATATCCCGCAGGCAATATATAGTTTTGGCGCCACAATTTTCCCTGACTGTCCCACCTGATGGGAACGAGGTACCCATTCTGCCTCAATGGCCGGTCTTGTCGCCCCCACAACACCATGACAGGCTGACGCGAGGTTCTCCACCAGTTTAAAATTCTCCTTGCTTCCCATCCCACGGCCGCCGGATACAATCACCTCCGCTTCCTCAAGGTTTACCGCCTCTGCCATTTCTTTTACCACATCAACGATCCTTGTGTGAACAGCTTCTTCTGATTCCACCTTCTCTTCCATAATTTTACCGGTTCTTTCCGCCAGAAGTTCCTTTACAAAGGCCCCTGGTCTGACGGCTGCAACTGCCGGTGTCCCCTTTATGACAAGATCATTGAGAATCGTCCCCCCGTAAACCGGGCAGGTAAAGATAAGACGCTCATCTCTGTCTGATATATCCATTACATCCACAGTATAGCCTGTATGAAGTGTTCCTGCAACCAGGGAAAGAAGATCTTTTCCCACAAGAGTTCCTGCTGAAAGAATCAGGAAAGGCTTAAATTTCTCTGCCAGTTTTGTAAGGACTGTTCCGTATTCCTCCATCTGATAACTCTCTTTTTTTACAATGACCGCTTTGTCTGCTCCTGCCATAATGGCTGTACGGGCCGCATCCACCAGATCTCTGCCGATTAAAACAGCAATTACCTCTTTTCCCCTGGCTTCTGCCAGCTTATGGGCTTTTGTAAGCACCTCCAGCGCACCGCCCACAGGAGTATCGGAAACGGTCTCAACATAAACCATAATATTTTTTCCATCTGAAAAACTCATTTCTTTCACCTCCTAAAAGATCCTGGCCTCTGTCATGACTGCCATCGCCTGTGCAACTGCCTCCTGCGGGCTATCCGCCTTTATTTTAATGCCTGCCGCCCGCTTTGCCGGTTCGAACACCCGGAGAACCTCCAGCATGCTGTCTTCCTCCTCAGAAGGTGTTAATTCCTTAATCTCCTTTTTTCTGGCAGCCATCTTACTTTTAATGGTGGGATACCTGGGATCGTAATTAGGCTTTTGAACCGTAACAACACAGGGAGCAGGGGATTCCAAAATCCGATAGCCTTCCTCTGTTTCCTGCTTTATTTTTATAATGCCATCCCCAGGCTCTACCTGGATCACATTGGTTGCTGCCGGCAGGGAAAGCTCTTTCGCCAAAAGAAGTCCAACCTGGCTGGAGGCATAGTCCGTGGATTCCTTTCCGCAGAAAATAAGATCAAACTTTTTACTTGAATTTTCTTCTATTTCATGGGCTGCTTTCCTTAAGATCCTTGCGATATTTAAGGGATCAAGAGACTCTGCATTTTCATGCTTTACCAGATATGCACCGTCTGCGCCCACGGCGAGACAGTTTTTCAGAGATTTTTTTACATCTTCATTACCAATAGAAACCACTGTGATTTCACCGCCCAAAGTTTCCTTTAACCTGGCAGCCATTTCAAGGGCATAGGTGTCGAAGGCGTTCACCACCGGCGTCACTCCCTCCAAATCCGGTAATTTTGCAGCCGGATCCAGGGAGATTTCCACGGAGTCATCGGGTACCTGCTTGATACAAACTAACATTTCCATGATTGGCACGCTCCTTCTTTATTTCCCAATGATATTGCCAGCAATAACAATTCTCTGGATTTCATTGGTTCCCTCAAAGATCTGGAATATCTTCGCGTCTCTTAACAGCTTTTCAACCGGATATTCCCGGCTGTATCCATAACCTCCAAACATCTGGATGGCTTCTGAAGCTACCTCCATGGCAATGTCTGAGGCATAGCACTTGGCAATGGCCGATTCCATGGTATAGGAAAGTCCCATATCCATCCTGGTCAGTGCATGGGCTACCATCTGACGGGCAGTCTCCGTCTTGATCTGCATATCGGCAACTTTAAACTGCATCGCCTGGTTTTTGATGACAGGTTTCCCGAACTGGATTCGTTCTTTCCCATACCCAACAGCCTCATCAATGCCTCTTTGTGCAATGCCTGCCGCAATACAACCCATCCAGGTACGGGCCTGATCCAGTGTCTTCATTGCAATGGAAAATCCCTTTCCTTCCTCACCGATCAAATTGGAAGCCGGTATCCTTAAATCCTCCAGCACAACGTCACAGGTATTAGAGGTCCTGATTCCCATTTTGTCTTCTTCTTTCCCAGTGCTAAGTCCCGGAGTACCGGCTTCCACTAGAAACATGGACATTCCTTTTACCCCTTTTGTTTTATCTGTCATTGCAGTGACACAATAAAAGGAGGCAACTGCTCCGTTGGTGATGAAGCACTTTCTACCATTTAGTATGTAATTATCTCCATCCTTTACAGCAGTTGTCTTGCCTGCTCCTGCATCGGAGCCTGCCCCTGGTTCTGTCAGGCAGAATGCGCCAAAACCTCCTTCCAAAACCATTTCACACACACGTTCTTTCTGTTCCTCGCTGCCTGCAATCAGCACCGGTTTTAAGGCAAGGCCGCTGGCCGAAATTGTTGTAGCAAAGCCTGCATCTGCAATTGCCATCTGCTCGATCAAAGCAGCCACATCCACACGGCTTAATCCAGGTCCTCCGTATTCCTCCGGGACCTCTAAAGCCTGATAGCCCTGCTCAATTGCCTTATCATAAATACTCTTTGGCCATTCTCCGGATACGTCGTATTCCTTACACGCCTCCTTTACTTCTTTCTCGCAGAAATTTTTCACATCCTGTAATAGGTCCTGCGCTTCTTCTGATATTAAATATGCCATTTTGCTCTCCTCCTGGATAAATGAATTTTATGTTCTAAAGCTTATAGCAGATTTTTCCGGGATTCAAAATCATCTTTGGATCAAATACTTCCTTGATGCCCTTCATCAAGCGCATGCTTGTTTCACCTGCAAATGCTGCCAGATAGTCCATCTTGCCATAACCAATGCCATGCTCACCGGAAATAAGTCCTCCGCATTCCGACGCCTTTTTGTATATAATATCCATAAATTCTGCTACCTGCCGTTTAAATGCCTCTTCCTCCATTTCATTGGCACAGGTATAGATGTGTAAGTTTCCATCCCCTGCATGACCAAAGCTCTTTATGGAAAAATCATACCGGTTTTCCAGTGATTTAACTAAGGAGAGATAGGAAGGTATCTGATTTACCGGCACTACCACATCGCACTCATCCAATAGCTTTGTTTCCGCCTCAATGGCTTCAAGGAAGGTACTTCTGGCTTCCCAGGCTTCCTTCTTTTTCACCGGCGTATCCGCCACCAGTACGTCTACGGCCCCTTCCTCCAAAACCACCTCTGCCGCCTGCTCCGAAAGTTCTTCTAAAAGCTCCAGCTTATCACCGTCAAAGGTGATGAGTAAGTATGCGCCGATATCAACGCCGTCAACTTCTTTTGGAAATACATTCTTTCCCAGATACCGCTCCGAAGAAAGAACAATTTCTTTCTCCATGAACTCCAGTGCCTGCGGCTTTAAGCCGGCCATGAAAATCTTAGGCACCGTCCCGATACAGTCCGTAAGATTTTCAAAGGGGACAATAAGGCTTATGGTTTCTTTGGGCGCCGGAATTACCTTAAGAGTCAGTTCGGTGATAATCCCAAGGGTTCCTTCCGAGCCGATCATTAAATGAATCAGGCTGTAGCCGGTAGAGCTCTTGGAAACAGGCGCACCCAGACTGATGATTTCGCCCGTAGGAAGCACCACGGTCATGGCCCTTACATAATCTCTGGTACAACCGTATTTGACGGCCCTCATACCCCCTGCATTTGTTGAAACATTACCTCCCAGGGTCGCAAACTTCTCCCCTGGATCCGGCGGATATAAAAGTCCCTGACGCTTAGCATCCTCCGCAAGATCGTTAAGCAGAACGCCGGGCTGGACACGGACAACAAAGTTTTCCCTGTCATAATCAAGGATCTGGTTCATCTTACTCATATCAAGTAAAACTCCGCCGTGAAGGGCCACAGCCGCTCCCGTTAGACCGGTTCCTGCTCCCCTTGGAATCACTGGAACATTGTTTGAAAAGCACAGTTTCACAATGGCAGCAATGTCCTCCGTACTGGTCGCATCAATTACCACCTCCGGAATGCCTTTTCCATAGATCGGCATCTCATCGTGGAAATAATCCTCATTCATTTCTTCTTTCTCATGAACCTTACCCGGAACGATTTTCTTAAATTCCTGTATGAGTTCCGGGGTAACTTTGTTGTAAGTTACTTCTTCCATCTTAATTTCTCCTTTACGGTAATTACTAAGCCGGTCTGCTCCTGACGATTACGGAAACCCCGTCAGGAATGACCGTAATCTTCCCATCAGCCTTACCCAGATAGTGATCTGCCATGGAAATTGCCTCTTCCACGCTGTCTGCATAATCCATCTGCATGTTACGGACCATTTCCCTGGGAGCCTGGGTGACCATGATCACCTTATATTTCAAGAGAATTCTGCACAGAATCTGTGCCTCCCACTGATCCGGTACGGTTTTATCCCGGGGCGTATCAAGAAACCGGTTCATGATTGCATTCTTATCTTCTCCCCCTGCAAAAGTATCGTAAAGGGACTGGCCTCCATGGCCGTCGCTGCAGCTTGATACCATGATGATGACACCCCCGGGATTGCAGGTGGCCTCTGCTGCCGTCATTCCTTTTACCGACTGGTATATATTCTGGTCCAGGGGATATCCGCCGTTCGTAGTGATTACAATATCCGCCGGAATGGCATCCACTCCTGATAGCTGGTCCACAAACTTACAGCCTTCCTTATGAGCTTCGTTAAAATGGCCCGCATAGGCCTTTATCACTTTCTTATTTTCATCCAGCACTACATTGACAATAAAAGCAAGCTTTGCCTGCTCTGCGGCATAAACCATATCCCTTTGTATGGGATTTCCCTCCAGAATACCGGTTCTTGCATACGGACTGTCAATAAACTCAGAGCAATGGTTTGCCATGACCGTCACCCCGCTTGAGACTCCCGGCAGCACGCTTTTTCTACCGCCGGAAAAGCCCGCAAAAAAATGCGGTTCGATAAAGCCTTCTGAGATTAGAAGATCTGCCTCTGCCGCTATCCGGTTAATCAATAGCTTCCCCCCTGAGGGGAGGGTGTCTATGAAAACCATATCCTCATCCTTTCGGCTTTCATGAACAACAAAGCGGATATCCGTCCGGCCGGCAATTTCCTGGCCGAACTTATCAATGAGCTCCTCCCTGGTGGTGGATCTGTGAAATCCGGTGGCAATAAGGATTGTAAGCTGTGCCTGGGGATTTCCTTCTTTGATTTCCTTTATGACCGCAGGTGCTATCACCCGGCTTGGAACCGGCCGGGTATGGTCGCTTGCTATCATAACAATGTTTTTCTTACCCTTAACCAGTTCTTTCAGCCTTGGGGAGTGGATGGGGTGTTCCATCGCTTTCCGGACCAGATCCTCTTCCCCACCATCTGCCTGATAGCTGTGAGCTCCTGACATAAGTAACCCGTTTAATCTGCTGTCAGGAATATTCAGACTGATTTTTTCCCTTCCAAAGGGAAGCTGCACAACCGCCATATCTCTTTCTCCTCCCTATCCGTTATCCTTTGTATTGATAGAAACCGCTTCCGGTTTTCTGTCCAAGCTTTCCGCCCCGCACCATCTTCTTAAGCAAAGGATGAGGACGGTATTTGGGATCTCCTGTTTCCGAAGAAAGCACCTCCATAATGGCAAGGACCACGTCAAGCCCGATTAAGTCTCCCAGTTCCAGAGGTCCCATGGGATGGTTGGCTCCCAGCTTCATGGCGCTGTCAATGCCCTCCGGGTCTGCAACTCCTTCTGCATAAATTCCGATTCCCTCATTGATCATCGGTATGAGAATCCTGTTTACCACAAACCCTGCGGCCTCCTCTGCCTGTACAGGAACCTTTCCTATGTCAGCGGCTATTTTCTTGATCTCTGTGATCATTTCAGGAGGAGTGTTAAGTCCTGCAATGACCTCCACCAGCTTCATAACCGGCGCCGGATTAAAAAAATGCATTCCCGCAACCGGCCGGTCAAGCCCTGCCCCAAGCTCTGTGATGGAGAGTGAGGACGTATTGCTTACAAACAATGCTTCTTTTTTGCATATATCCTGGAGTTCCTGAAACGTCTGTTTTTTCACTGCCATATCTTCAATGGCTGCTTCTACCACCAGATCACAGTCCTGGCAGATACTGATTACCCCTGTTTGAATTTTGGACAAAACTGCATCAGCACTTTCCTGTGTCATTTTTCCTTTTGCGGCTCTCCGTTCCAGGCCCTTTGCAATTTTCTTTTTTCCATTTGCCGCAAACGCCTCATTGATATCACATAAAAATACTTCATACCCCTCTGTCTGGGCAAATGCCTGGGCAATTCCTGACCCCATGGTCCCTGCACCAATAATTCCGACTTTCATTTCATATCCCTCCTTCTATGTTTGTATGTGTCGGGACAAATCACCCCTCGCCTTACTTCATAAGAAACGTTCTTTCTTTCCGTTTCTCAAGAAATGCTCCCATTCCTTCCTTTTGATCCAGGGTCTCAAAGCAGTCTCCGAAAAGCCGTTCTTCAATGGCGACCGCCTGATCCATATCCACCTGAAGACCATCATTGATGGCTTTTTTACAATTTCTCACCGCAATGGGAGCATTATCAGCAATTCCTTTTGCCATCTTTTTCGCCTCGGAAAGCAGGTCCTCTTGAGGGTATACGGCATTGACAAGGCCAATCCGGTAAGCTTCCTCTGCCTTTATATTTCTTGCAGTAAACATCATCTGTTTCGCCATTCCAGGGCCAATGATTCTTGCCAGTCTCTGGGTGCCTCCAAAACCGGGGGTAATGCCAAGACCTGCTTCCGGCTGTCCAAATACGGCATTTTCAGAACAGATCCGTATGTCGCAGCTTAAGCAGAGTTCGCAGCCTCCGCCAAGGGCAAATCCATTTACCGCAGCTATGACAGGAAGGGGAAAGGTTTCCAGACGGCGGAAGATATGGTTTCCCCTTTTTCCAAAGGCCTCTCCTTCCTTTTTTGTGAAGGTGCTCATTTCTGCAATGTCCGCTCCTGCCACAAAGGATTTATTTCCGGCTCCCGTAAGAATCATTGCTCTGACGGAAGCTGTGTCAATCTGGTCAAGAATCTGGTCAAGCTCCTCTAAAACCTGGCTGTTTAAAGCATTTAAAGCATTGGGACGGTTAATGGTAATGATACTTATCAGTCCTTCCGCTTCGTATGTAACAAATTCCATGTACCGGCACCTCATTTCTTTCATTATTATGTCAACCGTTTTATTCTCTTTTCACGATGGTGGCGCAGCCCATACCGCCTCCGATGCAAAGGGTGGCAAGCCCCTTTTTCGCATTCCGTTTTTCCATCTCATGAAGCAGCGTCACAAGAATCCGGCATCCGGATGCTCCTACCGGATGGCCAAGGGCAATGGCCCCGCCGTTTACATTTACCTTTGACAGATCAAGATTTAGATCTTTCGCCACAGCTAATGACTGGGCCGCAAATGCTTCATTGGCCTCAATGAGATCAAACTCATCCACCGTCATATTCGTCTTTTGAAGAAGCTTTCTGGTTGCTGCCACCGGACCCACGCCCATTATCTCAGGTGCTACGCCTGCAAGGGTACCTGCTTCCCAGTATGCCATGGGCTTAACGCCCAGCTCCTTTGCCTTTTCTTCACTCATGACTACAATTGCTGCCGCACCATCGTTTATGCTGGAGGAATTGGCGGCCGTAACGACTCCCTCCGTTTGAAAGGCCGGGCGCAGTTTTGAAATTCCTTCCGCCGTTGTTCCGGGCCTTGGACCTTCATCCCGGTCAAAGACAACGGTTTCCTTTTTCTTTTTGATCTCCATTGGCACAATCTCTTCCTGAAAACGGCCGGATTCAACGGCTGCACATGCCTTCAACTGGCTGGATGCCGCAAAACGGTCAAGCTCCTCTCTTGTAAGCCCCCACTGCTTTGCCACATTTTCTGCCGTTACACCCATATGGTAATCATGGGATGCATCCCATAGTGCGTCATTTACCATAGCATCAATGAGCTGGCCGTGATTCATGCGGTATCCGAAACGGGCATCTTTTAAAAGATAAGGGGCCATGGACATATTTTCCGTTCCTCCGGCCACTACAATATCCGCTTCTTTGCACTGGATCATCTGGGCTGCCAGATTTACACAGTTTAACCCGGAACCACATACCACATTGATGGTAACCGCAGGAGTCTCCACAGGAATCCCTGCCTTTAATGAAGCCTGGCGAGCCACATTCTGTCCCAGGCCAGCCTGAATCACGCATCCCATATAGACAAAATCAACCTGATCCGGCTTGACTCCTGCCCGTTTTAATGCCTCATTGATAACGGCTGCTCCCATATCCTGGGGAGGAACTGTGCTTAATGCTCCTCCCATGGTTCCGATAGCCGTGCGGCAGGCTCCTGCCAATACAACCCTTTCCCCCATAATAAGACCTCCTTTTCCATCAAATACAACAATGTCATAAGCTACGTTCTTTATTCAAGCTCCTTATAAAGAGTTTTTCCTGACTGGTTTTTAGGAATCTTATCCACCCGGCGAATCTCTGCTGCCCTGGAATTTATCCCTGTCATCTGGTAAAGATGTTCCAGGATCAGCTCCTCTCCAGATTCCTCCCTGTGATCTGTATAAATGACCAGATTGTCATCTGTTCCCACACAGGCAAAATCAATTCCATCAAAATGTTCCTTTAACAGCCGCTCTGCCTCATCAAGATTTACCCTGTTTCCAAACATTTTGATGAAACGTTTCTTTCTTCCGGTGATGTAGTAATAACCGTCCTGATCACGTTTTGCCATATCACCGGTATGCAGGAGGCCCTTCCACTCATCTTCTTTTTTTAAATCCTCAGGGCAGCAGGCATATCCAAGGGCTACATTTTCCCCTTCATATACCAGTTCTCCCTGGGTATCCGGTTCTTTGATTTCTTCTCCCTTATCATCCTCCAGCCAGAACCTGCCTCCTGGTATGGCAATTCCCATGCTCCCGCATCGCTCCACTGCTTTTGCAGCGGGCAAATACCCCATTCTAGCCGTGGCCTCTGTCTGTCCATACATTACAACAAATTGCTTTCCTGTCTTTTCTGCATAGGAAGCAAACTCCTTATGAAGGTTCATGGGAAGCTTTCCTCCTGCCTGTGTCATGGTCCGTAAATCCGGTAAGTCCATCTGGAGAAACCCGATCCGTTTCAGAACCTGGTAGGTATAGGGAACTCCTCCAAAGGATGTGGCCATTTTCTCCTTTACAAAATCCCAAAACGGCTGCTCTACCATACTGCGGACCGTAAGCAAAAGGGCTGCCCCCACGTTTACGTGGCTGTTGATGATGGATAATCCATAGGTGTAATTCATGGGCAGTGTGGTAACTGGCCGTTCCTTCTCATGGATATCAAGATACTTACATATGGACTCTGTATTGGCATCGATGTTCCTTCCGCTCTGCCTCACAAGCTTTGGACTTCCTGTACTCCCTGATGTAGTAAGAAGCAGGGAAAGCTCTCCGTAAAGGGAAGGCGGCAGCTTCTCCTTTCTGCGGCACAGACAGTATCCCTGTATTTTCCATACGATCTCACATTCCTCTGCCTTTAAAAGGCAGTCCTGGGGTATGTATAGAAAAGCCGGGTGGTATTCACGGATCAGCCGCATTAGAAGCTCCTGGTTGATGTGTTTTTCCAGCATCAAAGGAACCACCCCTGTTTTTAAACAGCCCAGATACCCAAGAAGAGACCCAATGGTATTCTGGCATAATATAAAAATCAGTTTTTTCCCTCCGATATACCGGTACAGCTCCTCTGCAAAAGAATCCAGATCCCGGTATGTCACCGTCTGTCCGGCATCATCTGCTGCCAGCATCCGGTCTCCGTATGTCTTTTCTTCCTGAAACAGACGCATATTACTCCTCCCAGACAATTTCCCTGGACAGTATCTCGATCAGATCCTGCCCATCCCATACAAGATCCATATTCAAGGCTTCCCCTATGGGCACCACCCTGTGGATTCCATATAAATGGTTATTTATAATATAATCTGTCAGTTCCTTCCTGCGGATTCCGTAATACGTCACCGTCTGAAGTTTTCTGACTGCCAATTGCCCGACTGCCGTCCGGTAATCTCCCTGATACTCAAAAAACAATCCGCAGGTCCCACGGTACCGTTCCGGATTTGGAGGAATTTTAGAAAGCAGGACCGTATAAAGCAGGTTATCGTATTGCTCTGTCCTTAAGATTTCCTCCGTTATCATGGCATATCTGCATAAGGTCTCGTATTTTTTCATGGCCTTATGAGGGCTTAACTCATAAGCGGCTGCTTCTTTCCTCACGGCGTTCCACCATCTTGTGCGGATCTGTTCTGCCTTTTCCGCTTCCTCTTCCTGGTTCCATATGACAAACTGAGGACTGGAGCAGGCATTCTGGTCCATAGCATAAGCATCCTTTACAAATCCGTATGCCAGCGTTTGAAGGACTTCATCAGGAATCGTTCCAATCCGTTTTGTATCCAGTATACAGATGGAATACCGGTCTGGAAACATGACCTGTACGGCATCCGGTCTTAGTTTCATTCCCCTGACCGATTGTATGGCCTGATCTCCTCCCCATACCATAAGACCATCGCATTCCTCCAGCCAGCTTTTGATGATTTCATTGTCTCTTTTACAGGAAAAAACAGAAATCCGATTTCTGACAAAAGAAAATTCCGGCCGGCCCAATAGATTATCAATTATTTCACAAAGTTTGTGATCCTCATCCCGGCTCTTAGAAGAGATCCGTACCACGCAGCTATTTCCAGCCAATAGACCGATGACCATACTGTAGGCAAACAACACCGGGACATTGGAAGAAACAATATGAAATGTCACACCTCTTCCTATGCGAAGTTTTCTATCCTCGTACCGCATCCGAAATTCCTCCATATGGGTCCTTCTTAACCAGAACCCAAAAGCCGGGATTTCACGGTAGGTTTCAAGCTCCGTTCTCCTTTTGCGTATTTCAATAGAAAGCTGTTCCAGAAAATCCAAAACAGGTTCGGAAAAAGGTTTTAACGGCTCAGCTTCCGGCTGGCTTACCCCTGCCAGATAGGTAACATCATCCATCATAGGTGTCGCTGCACCCCCTTATCTCAGCCTGGTGTATTCTCCCCAATACATTAAAATATTTTCCCAGACGGCCGCAGGGACAATCATCCTCTCCCAGGATGATTCCCTCATCCTCCGTAAGTATGGAATGCCCGGGATAAGAAAGTGCAAGAGGGGAAAGTACCTGTATGATCCCTTTTTCTCCATGGGAACAAACACTGAAATCCTTACCCCGTCTGGTTATGATATCGGAATATAAGCTTGCATGGAGGTGCCCCTTGGGACATTCCATATAGATGCTGCCTGTCTGTTCTGCCATTCCATAATAATTATGGATTTCCTTTATACTGGACACTTCCCTGATCCTCTCCTTAAATTCATGAGCGGAAACCGATTGATCCTCAAGCTTTTTAAATCCTCCCCCATGGATCAGGATTCCTTCCGAAAGATCCAGCTTCTGTACGGACTTTGCAAGGGCCTGATAGAAATACTTCCAGATTATATAGGTAAAACCAAATATCAAGATCCGTTTTCCCGTATAACGGTCCAGAAATTGCTGGATTCTTTCCGTATCAAGATTCATATCCTGGTCCAGCCCATAACAGATTCTGGAGGAAAAGATGGAAAATCCAAGGATTCCCGCTCCTCTGGCTGAAAATAAGTTTCTATTTTTTAATACATCCGGACTGTCCAGGACAAGAAGAGGAAGTCTTTCCTCTCCCCAAAAGTCTCCTCCAATGTTTGCCAGCGCCCTCTGTTGGTAATTTGCCGTATCCCTATCCAGATAAATCCTTGAAACCGTCTGCCCTTTTGTTCCGGAAGAAGTCATGGTCTTAAATACCTTGTTTCCTGGGATGCTGATTAAGTCCATATCCTTAAAAAGTCCAACCGGCAGCATAGGGATCTCTTCTTCTCCCATGTGACTATGTTCCGGGATCATAAGGTGTTTCAACAATTGTCCGTATGAATGGCAGTGCTTTCTGTGATAATCCGTCAGTTCTGTCAGCCATTCTCCGTACATCAGTTTTTTCTCATCCTTTGCTGTAGAAAACGGCTTCCTGTTCAGAATGCCATCATAATCCATAATAAATGGCTTCCCCCCTTTTTTAAATCACAACACCGTATTTTGCCAGAACTTCCTTTCCTTTTTCATAGGATGAAAAAGCCATTACATCCGAAGTACTGATATGGATATCAAACGTCTCCTCCAGATCTGAAATCAGATCCATATGTCCCAGTGAATCCCAGGAATGGGTTCCTCTGTAATTCAGACCGGGAAGGTCCTCTTCCTTTACTCTTAAAGCCCGGATAAATAACCGGTTGTAAGTCTCTAAATTTGTCATAAAATCTCACTCCCTTTCTCCTGCTACGGCAAACAATGTTTTCTTCATCATCTGCCTGCTTCTGACCGTAAGAACTCTTTCCCCATGCTGATTTTTACAGGTACTGAAGAAAAGTCCGATGTAGCAGTCCTCCTGTTCCTCAAAGGAAACAAACCGGACGGTAATTTCTACCGTATCCCCGCAGAAAACCGGCCGTATGAATCTGGTATTGTGTTCCATGTACACCGTTCCGCTTCCGGGAATCCTTGTTCCCATAAGTGCGGAAACCAGGGAATCAATGAACATTCCATGAGCCAGCGGCCGGTCAAATCCGGTCTTTAAAGCGACCTGTGTATCCTGGTGAAGCCTGCTTTCATCCTGAGTCAGCCTGGCAAACATTTCTATATCCTCTTTCGTTATGGTTCTCTTTGCCGCTGCCGTTTCATGAAGATACAGCACTCTTTTTTCCTGGGACAGGGAGGGGGTTTCCCCATTTGATTTTGAAAGCTCCTGCTCCAGCTGTCTGAAGCTTTCTTCATCCCATACCACAGCCACCTTGTAACGTGCTTTTAAATTTTTCACTTCCGCACATCTTCTGCTGCAGCCGCAGACCACCACCCAATAATCGCAGACCTGGTCTCCCTTTGGGGTCACGTATTCATGCCCAGGGTTTGATTCTCTTAATTTTCCCACCCGTTTTGCCCTGTCATACACAGGATTGCAGCCCCCGCAGTACTTAATCCCAATTACCATCTCCGCCTCCGAATACCTGGCTACTTCTGACATTCCAGCATGCTTTGCAGTTCCTCGGCCACGGTGCTTAAGGGCCTGTTGCTATCACTGACAATGCAGATCTTACGCTCAGGGATCTGTTCATGAAGCTTTATTTCCAGAATATCCTTCGCCTCAAGGAATGGTCCGGCAAACTCCTCCGGCACAAATCCGATTCCAAGATTCTTTCGGATAACCGGTATAATTAGATCCATAGTAGCCACCTCAATGGCTGACTGCATGGTAAGGCCGCAGGAACGGTAGAACTCCTGAAGAAAACCAAAGGTAGTGGTGGTACTGGACATGGTGATAAGAGGAAGCTTCACTACCTCTGAGAGGAACATTTTCCTCTCTCCATATTCCTCATACATTCTTCCTCCCACCAGAATGCTCTTAAAGGATTTGACTTCAACTACCTTCAACCTCTGTTCATAGTCAATAGGGGTTGTAATAATCGCCAGATCTATCTTTCCAGCTTTCAGTTCACTGAGAGTCTGCGTCGTATTACAATTGAAGATATTAAGTTTCACCTGAGGATACTGTTCCTGGAAGATTTTCAGTTTCTCCACCAGATAAGACCGCATAGCCACCTGAGTTACCCCTACATTAATATGGTCATGCTGCTCTCCCATCAATTCTCTCAGCGTTTCTTCCCCCCGCATCAGTTGTTTGCATGCAGGAGCCACATAGCTGTAGAGATGTTCTCCTTCGGCTGTCAGCGTGACGCCTTTTCTGGATCGTATAAACAGCTTGCACCCCAACATGCTCTCAAGATTCTGCATGCAATATGTAACTGATGGCTGGCTCGTTACCAAGGCATTTGCGGCTCTGGTGAAATTCTTGTATTTGGCTACATAGTAAAAGACTTTATAATGCTCAAAATTAGCAGTCATACCATCACTTCTTTCATAAAATATTCATATAGTAATCTCCATTGACAAACCGTCCCTGCATTGGCAGACTACTATGCCAAGGAGGTTACTATGGATACCACAATTACACAAACCGAATCTTTTCCTGATGCAAAGGTAAGGCCCTCTTTTTAATTCATGGAATATCAGAACATCCATGTTATCCTGGCCCGGGATTTTATTCCGGGGATTTTATTCCGGGCCTTTCAAATGGTAACGCTTACTTCCCCTGCTCTCTCTCTTTCTTTATCTAATTTTACATTTTTGCTATAAAGCCACATATCGAATGTAATTTCAATAAAATTCAAAAAGTAAAAGAACCAGGATAGGAAAAACAGCCAGTCATTCCCTGAAGGTGATGATCCATACAGCAAAAACTTTCTCACAATTCCAAATATGTATCCCAGCCAGATAAAAATTTCAAAAGAAAGGCTTTTCCCTTTTGCAGTTTTAGACACATAAGACTTATGAATGGAAAACGGCCAGGATATGCCAAAGCATACAATCATAAGCGTTTCCAGCAAATTAGAAATCATAATGATATTCATATATCCCCTCCTTCATTTACATTACACCAAAAGCACTTCCCCAAATCGCTTTTCAAATTCTCCTGATAATTCTTCCCGGAATGCCGGTGCAGCAATCTTTATCAGTTCCCTTGCCCGTTCCCTTAAGCATTTTCCTTTTAAATGGGCAATTCCATATTCCGTTACAATATAATCCACATCGTTTCTGCTGGTGGTAACCGCTGCCCCCTCTGCCAGAAACGGAACAATCTTAGAGATGGTTCCTCCCTTTGTAGTAGCGCCAAAGGCAATGATTGACCGGCCTCCCTTTGAGGCAGAAGCCCCTCTTACAAAGTCCATCTGTCCGCCTACTGCTGAATATTGCTTTAGACCAATGGCTTCCGCACATACCTGCCCCATGAGATCAATCTGCAATGCGGAATTTATGGATACCACGTTATCATTCTGGCTTATGACAAAGGGATCGTTCACATAGCTGACTGGCATCATGCAAATAGCAGGATTGTCGTGAACAAAATCATACAGTCTTCTGGTACCCATCATAAAAGTTACGACCATTTTCCCTCTGCCAATGTTTTTCTTTTTCCCGGTGATTGCCCCTTTTTCATAAAGATCTATGATACCGTCAGAAATCATCTCCGAATGAATCCCCAGATCCCTCTTATCCCCGAGAAATTTTAAGACTGCATCCGGAATTGCTCCGATTCCCAATTGGAGACAGTCTCCATCCCGCACAAGACCGGCGATGTTTTCTCCTATCTTTTCCTCTACTGCTCCGATGACCGGACGGCCATGCTCATGAATCGGCTCATTGCTTTCCACAATGGCTTCCAAATTGCTGACATGGATAAAATTATCTCCCATAACCCTTGGCATATTGGGATTGACCGCTGCGATTACCCTGGTGCCCGGCTGTTCTCCCACTTCTTTTGCAAAGTCACAGGAAAGGCCGTAGCTGCAGTAACCGTGTTCATCGGGTGTTGATAAGGTTACTAAAAATACATCCGCAGAAGCAGTCTGTGTTACGTAATTTGGTATCCGGTTGAAGAAGCAAGGGGTGAAATCGCCCTTTCCCTCTGCTATATAGCTTCTGCTGCGCGTGCCTACAAACAGGGAGGTGTATTTAAAATGTTTCTCCATTCCAGGTTCAAAAAACCTGCAGGCTCCCATATCATGCTGCTGAACAATATGGATGCCCTTTAAATCCTTCTCAGCCACATGATCAACCATTGCACTCACAAGCACATCCGGTTCTGCTGCCGCATGAGCAATTAACACCGTATCCCCTGAATGAATGATTTTTACAGCTTCCTGAGGGGATTTCACCTTTGAAGCATAGATTTTTTTCCAGTCCATGTAGCTACACCTCCTGATATTTTTCGGCAAAACGTCTTTCAAATTCCTCCGCCAATCCGTCCTTAAACTGTGGCGCTGCAATACGGACCAGCTGACGTGCTCTTTCTCTTAAAGTATTACCCTTCATTTTTGCAATTCCATATTCTGTTACAATATAATCCACATCATTTCTGGATGTTGTTACCGTGGCTCCCTGGGTCAGGAAAGGCACGATCTTTGAAATGTTTCCTTTTTTCGCAGTGGCAGGAAATGCTAATATAGCTCTTCCTCCCCTGGAAAATGATGCTCCGCGAATAAAGTCAACCTGCCCGCCGATTCCGGAAAACTGTTTTAAACCCATGGCCTCAGAGCAGGCCTCTCCCATGAGATTTACTTCCACTGACGAGTTAATGGAAACCAGATTATCATTTCTTCCAATGATCGTAGGATGATTGACATAATCCACCGGCGCCATGTATAGGCCTGGATTATCGTCTGCAAAATCATAGAGTTTCCGGGTCCCCATAAGAAATGACACCACCATTTTATCCCGGTTAAAATTCTTTGCGCTGCAATTAATCACTCCATGCTCATAAAGGTCAATCACACCATCTGAAATCATTTCAGAATGAATGCCAAGATTTTTCTTATTTCCAAGGAATTTTAAAACTGCATCCGGAATGGCTCCGATTCCAAGCTGCAGACAGTCGCCGTCATGCACCAAAGATGCGATGTGTTCTCCGATTGCCATCTCAACATCGCCGATGTGAGGAAGCCCAAGCTCCGGAATCGGTGTATCATCCTCTATAATCACATCGATATCGCTCACATGGATAAAGCTGTCTCCCATGGTCCTTGGCATATTGGGATTCACTACGGCGATCACCTTTGCCCCTTCTGCCTCTGCTGCCGGCTTTGTATAATCGCAGGATACTCCAAAGCTGCAATAGCCATGTTCATCTGGCAGGGATAAAGTAACCAAAACCACATCAGGCTTTTTCACATTCTGATAAAAATAAGGAGTCTGGTAAAAATAGCATGGCGTAAAATCCCCGCGGCCGCTGTTTACGCAGTCTCTTGTTTTTGCTCCCAGGAACAGGCTGTTTTCCCTGAAATGCTTTTCCATACCAGGCTGGGCATAAAGGGAGTGCCCCATATCCACCTGCTGAAAAATTTCAATGTCTTTTAAGTCAGCCTTTACCGCATAATCTACCATTGTGTCAACCAGCTTCATCGGCTCCCCTACTGCATGCCCTATTACCACACGGTCACCTGATTTTATTAGCTGCACGGCTTCTTCCATGGTTTTAAGTCTTGATAGATATATCTCTTTCCAGTTCATACTTATGTAACCTCCCTGACACAATATTTTGATATAAAAATATCCGCCATAAATCCAGTCCCATATGTTTATGGCGGATATTCCTCCTCAATAAGCCGCATACATTCAGGCTTCTATTTAATCCTCAATTTTGGCTATGGCTTTAGCAAGCGCTTTCTTTCTTCCAATGTTGCCCTGGCGGGAAATCATGATTCTCTGTGCCTGGGGAGAACCAGCCCCATGGAGAGACTCCGTTCTGTATCCCACAGCCGCTGTGCCAAGAGTCAGATTTTCAATCAGACGCAGAATCCTTAGACGGTTTTCTGTAGAGACTCCCTCAACTCCCTTTAAGTACTTCTCCACATAGCCGCCAATGACCGGATCATTCAAATCCTTTTCAGACGGTGCCGTTACCATAAGGCCGCCGGCAATGTCTTCTGCCAGACGCGCAATCTCATACGGGAACCTGGTAACATTCTGCTTACATACATTGGCCAGCAGAAGGTCAATGATGTAATTTCCGGATTCTGTCGGGGTCCCTTCTGCGGAACAGGCAATGCCGCAACAATACAGGGTTTCATTTAAATGAGTCATTTCAATCAGCTTATCCTTGATATGAGAAGCCTTAGGTACTCCATTGTAATCTGCCGCCAAAGCAGTTGCACCGATTAAAACATCCCCTACGCCTACCTTGCACCCGCCGTAGGACTGTCTGTGGTATCCTGCAAAGCGTTCCACCAGAACACCTGCAAATTCATATTCTCCATCCAGGAAGATGCGGTCATTGGGGACAAATACATCGTCAAATACAACCAGCGCTTCCACTCCTCCGAATTCGCTGTTGCCCACATCGATCTGGCCTCCCTCCAGCTTTCTGGTATCACAGGACTGTCTTCCGATGATCATTGTGATTCCAGCCGCATCCGTTGGGACCGCAAAGGATACCGCAAACTCCTTATCATCAGGCCCCATGGCAACGGTAGGCATTACAATTACTTCCTGGGAATTGATAATACCGGTCTGATGTGCTTTGGCACCTCTTACAACGATCCCGTCTTTTTTACGCTCCACTACTCTCAAATACATATCCTGATCCGGCTGGTCATGAGGAGCCAGCCCCCTGTCACCCTTTGGATCCGTCATGGCTCCGTCTACGGTTAAATCCTCATCCTGAACCATTCTTAAAAATTTTTTAAAATTCTCGTGATAATGGGTTCCATGCTTTTTATCAATCTCATAGGTGGTGGACCATTCCGCATTAAATGCATCCATACCTACACACCGCTGAAAGCAGGAAGCCGTTTTCTGGCCGCAAAGTCTCTGCATCTTTACTTTTTTCATCAGATCATCCGTACTTCTGTGAATATTCGAAAACCGGTTGATCTTGCGCCCATCTTCTAACGTCACTGTCATTAAATCTTCATATTCCGGCATCTGAGCCAGATCATAAGTGGCCTTTACAGAATTAAGTGACGGTCTTAAAATCGGATTTTCAATGGGATCATCAATTTTTTCCCCAAACATGTAAACATTCAGTTTCATTTCGCGCATGCTTTCCACATACTCTTCCCCTGTCATCAATGCCATAACCATTTCTCCTTTTTTTAACTTTGCAGACTGTCTTCCAGCCTTGTCAATCGGATATTCGCAATCCGCTTCGCTGCTTGATGAGATTAAAGTGTGATTGCATCATTAAGATCAAAATAGTTCCTTGTAAATCTTAAGGACTCTTCGTGCATCTAAGGGCACAAAATTATTTGCCATAAGCCTTCCCTGCCGCTCCATGACACTCTTTGTAAACACCTCAAGATCTTCTGGTTTTACGCCGTATTCATGAAGAGGCTTTTTGGGAAGAATCATCCCCAGCAGCTCATCTAACTTGTCATAAACTTCTTTGACCCCGCACCCCAAAAGCTTTGCCAAGCGCTGGTTCATCACGGCAATTTCTCCATCCTGGCGTATTTCCATGTAATTTTTCAGAACGCCTGTAAACATGGCATAATTGCTTTCCCCATGAGCCACATGATAGGTTCCTCCAAGTGGATAGCTGGTGGCATGAACAGCCGCACATCCTGCAGTTCCAAAAGCAATTCCAGCATAGTTGCTTGCAATCAGGAAATCCTTCATAATCGGTATCCTTGCTTCTTTTCCCTCTGCCGCAATCTTTTGATATCCTCTGATAATCATCTCAATAGCTTTGTAGCCAAACAGCTTTGTATAAGGGTTGGCTTTTGGAGAAAGGCTGGATTCCACTGCATGAACCAGTGCATCAATGGAGCTTGTGGCAAATACTCCAAAGGGAAGCCCCTTAAGAAGCTCCGGTACAAGCACCGCATCATCCGCATACATATGAGGTGATACCAGTCCTACCTTAGTCCCCAGTCTGGTCCGGTTAATGATGGAAATATTGGTCACTTCACTTCCCGTCCCGCAGGTTGTGGGAAGAATCACCAGGTCTCGTTTCTTTTCAATCTTCTCCGGCTCCCCATAAAGAGAATCCAGGGATCCTCCTGCTGACACAGCCAGGATCTTTGCAATATCAATTACCGTACCTCCGCCTATGGCGACGATCCGTTTGCAGTCAGTTTTCGCTGCTGCTTCTAAAATCGCATCCACCATGACATCCGTAGGTTCTCCGGTACCATAGGTTTCCTGAAAGATTGTATGTACCTTTAAGCCCATTGCACCAAAATACGGGTTATATATGTATTCATTGGTCAATACCAGATCTTCGCTTCCCAGATGAAAATCCGCAGCGAATTCAGAACAGGTTTCGTAATATGAAATCTGGGATTTTAAAATAACTTCCTTCATGAACGGACTCTCCTATGCAAAAATTTCTTCATCAGACGGCTGTTTCCAATTTTTCTTAACAAATGCAATACGGCTCTTATTCATCAGATGGGTATAGAAGAGGTTCTCGCTGATGGCATTGTTCCCCCAGCTTCCGCAGCCGAGCGTTGTGGTAGGGTTCAATGCATTTGCAAAAGCACCTCCGGCCATGCTGGAACAGGTCTGATTCACAACCACACGGCTTACAGGCAGCTTCAAACCTGCATATTCGATATGTGTTTTATCATCAGACTGAATATCTGCCGAATGGCCTTCTCCTTCTACCAAAAGGTTATCATAAGCAATCTGCACTGCCTCTTCCCATGTCTTATAGCTGTAGGCCGCCATCATGGGGCACATCTTTTCCTTACTCCATGCCACACCGGTACCATGTCTTTCCGGCTTAACGATAATGACCTTTGTTCCCTCAGGAATGGAAATGCCCGCCAATCCTGCGATGGTCTTAACCGACTGTCCAACCACGTTTTTATTAATGACGCCGCCCGGGAATACAACCTCTGACAGACTGGCAACCACTGCCGGGTCATCGATATAATAAGCGCCCTGAGCCACAAACTCTCTGATAATGGAGTCATAATCCTTTTCAGGGGCAATGATACTCTGGGTGCCGGAACAGATAATTCCATTATCAAAGATACGGCTGGCTATCATACGGCCTGCTGCTGCCTTGTAATCGATTCCTTCATCAATCAGTCCCTGGACATTTCCAGGCCCAACCCCATAGCTGGGTTTTCCGCTGGAATAAGCGGATTTCACAACCCCCATACCTCCGGTTGCTATGACAGCATCGCAGGCTGACATCAGTTCTGTTGTCAAATCAATGGTCGGCTCTTCTATCACCAGGAAGATATCTCTGGGAACACCCATGCGGTCTAACTCCTTATAATATAGATCTGCCAGCGCCATAGCACATTTTTTGCCACGGGGATGAGGAGCTATGATAATGGTATTCTGGCATTTGACTGCAAACATGGCATTGCACATAGGTGTTACAACCGGGTTGGTGCACGGAGTCGCAGCTGCGATGACTCCCATGGGCTTTGCTACTTCGATGAGGCCTGCCTCCTCATCTCTTCCAATGATGCCGATGGATTTCTTTCCTTTGAGCGAGTTCCAGATAATTCTTGATTTTCCCTTATTTTTAGTAATCTTGTCCTCGTATACACCCATTCTGCTTTCTTCTGCAGCCAGCTTTGCCAGCGGCTGTGCATGATCGAAAACAACTTTTGCGAACATTTTTACAATTTCGTCCGTCTTTTCCTGATCATAAGTGCATAAGATCTGCTGTGCTTTTCTGGAACGTTCTACCAATGACTGAATAAATTGACTCATTTTGGGTTCCTCCCTACTTGTTATTAGTGATTTTTTTAACATTGTTCCTGATACTAGTTTACCTCTTATTCTCAATAATTAAAAATACTAGTTCTTTATCATAAACGATAGAATTTTTATATGCCACTTTTTATGCATTTTATACAATAATTTATAAGTCTATTATGGAGACATTATATTTATACGTGTTTTTTATTCTGTTTTTATTACCTTTACTGACAAAACCCGCAATTACAAATGCATTTAAAGGAGATAATCCATAGGGTTTCCTGCAAAATATGACCTGGATTCTTCCTTTAAATCCAGTTTTTTACCCATACTGCGGACATCTTTGTTATAAAATAAACAATATACAGCAAAAGGGGTTTTGTGCCTGAAAGCAAAAAACCTACGACCAGCAGCTCTGTTAATTTAACTGAAAAAGGCAGATTCCGAAGAACCCACCTTTCATGGTATAATGGAAATAAATTATTCCCACCGCTGCATTACACAGCATTTTAGACCGATGACAAAACCACTTCCATATTAGTGTCAAAATTATTACCAGAGAAAAAGTTTACTTGACTTTCCATTTCTTCAAGTGTATATTTTAAAATTGTACGGTAATGACCGAAAGCTTTACCGCAAATCTACTAATCAGGTGAATCGACCATGCAATCAAACTTTTTAAAACAAAGCACCGAGCAGCGGCGGGATTTAATTCTCAACGGCTCCGTTTCTGCGACCATATTATTTCTTTCCGTTCCCACCCTTATGATGGGTCTTATACAATCCGCTATACCGGTCATCGATGGTCTGTTTCTTAACAATCTCGTAGGAACCCAGGCGGCAAGTGCCGTTACATACTGCACACCCATTGTAAATATGATCTCTGCCCTGGCTCAGGGAGTGAGCGTGGCTGGAATGGCCATTATCGGGCAGTCCAATGGAACCGGCGACTTTAAGCACAGCCGGAAGATTTCCACTCAAATCATCGTTTTTACTTTTCTGCTGGGTTTTATCCTGGCGCCCTTGCTGATTGCCCTTGCCTTTCCCATATCCGCCCATGTAAATGAAGAGATTTCTCACGATGTCTTTGTCTATCTTGCACTTAGCGCCTGTGTGACGCCCTTTTCCTTCATGGAATCTATTTATAATTCCATAAAGAATGCCAATGGCAAGCCGGAGGATACGTTCGTCCGCATGGTGATCATGCTGATTTTAAAAATCATTTTCAGTGCCCTCTTTATTGTGGTCTTCCACTGGGGACTTGTGGGCTCTGTCATGGCCTCTCTGGCATCCAACTTTTTAATTACCGGGTGGATGTATTTTGAATTATTCTTAAAAAAAACAGGGGAACGCTATGTTCTGTCCGGCTTCCGGTTTGACTGGTCCATCATCAACACCCTTTTACGCATAGGCTTTCCTGCCATGCTTTCCAGCCTGATGCTCAACCTGGGCTTCTTCCTCATCAATAATGAAGTGGAAAAGTACGGGGCCGTTGTTTTAAACGGGCAGGGAATTGCCAATAACATTACGTCCATCTGCTTCATACTGCCCTCTTCCTTCGGTTCCGCCGTCACAACCATGGTCAGCATGAATGTGGGTGCAAAACAGCCGGAAAAAGCAAAAAAAGCCTGTTTGATTGGCTGTGTCATAAGTGCCATTACTGCTGCCCTTTTGATCGCCCTGGTCGTACCACTGTCTTCAAGGCTTACGGTGTTATTCACCAGGGATGCTTCCGTCCTTGCCGTAGCGAACCAAGCGCTTCATATTTACACGTATTCCGTGATCGGCTTTGGGATCTGTATGGTCCAGCAGGGAGCCTTTATCGGACTGGGAAAGACCCGGATCACTCTCTTCATAAGCCTGCTGCGGGTATGGCTCCTGCGGTACATATTTATATTGGTAACAGAGCACTACTTAAGCTTTTATTCGGTGTTCTGGGGCAACCTGTTTTCTAATTACATGGCAGCCATCATTACAACCATCCTGATTTTCAAGGTGAAATGGGTTTCTGATATAAATTACTGATAAAATGGGTTATGCCGGCTTTTCCTATCATTGGCAGCAATAAAAAGCCCTGTGCGATATTCTCAAATAACCTTATAAAAGCAGAAAAGGGGTACCGTGTGCCCCTTTTCTGCTTTTATTTATTCAAATACGGATTAATTTTTCTTCTCATCCTTCCACACATAAAGGATTCCCTTCTCCTGAAACTCCTTGATTTCCTCTTTGCTGTACCCCAGATTTTCCAGGATCTCCGGTCCCTGCTCTCCGATTAAAGGACCGCCATTGTACTCGGGAACGCCCATCTCCTGGAATTTGACCGGCGGTCTTACCAGTGTACGTACATTTCCATTGTCGTACTGCATTTTATAAAAGCAATCATTGGCCCATGCCTGCTCATCTTCCAGAATTTCTTCCCAGGACTGGGCAACGCTGAACGCGATGTCGTGTTCCTTTAAAACCGGTACCCATTCCTTGGCTGTTTTCTTTTCCATTGCTTCCATACAGATATCATAGACCTCCGTGCCCAGATCTTTGGTCTGAAGGTTTTGGATTGGGAAGTAATTCTCATTTTCCATCAGATCATCTCTTCCCAGAGCTTTCATGAACTGCTTATAGTAGGTGTTATAATCAGGCATACAGGTCTGAATGAATCTGTCATCCTTTGTTCTCCATGCCGCATTAAAGGGGTTGGCACTCTCCCTGATATTAATGGGGTATTCCCTTGCCGGGCCGTCATAATTGGCTGCCTGGATCATCATTCCCATGTTATAGACAGCCGTCTCAAACAGACTGGTCTCTACCTTTTCTCCCTGTCCGGTTTCTTTTGCATGGTATAATGCCGCAAGGATCCCTGCTGCAAGGTTCATGGCCACGTTATGGTCCCCAACTCCGGGAACCACATTCATTGGAACCGTTCCTCTCTGGCGGAGGGAATGGAGATAGCCGCCCCTTGCAAAGAATGCCGTGAAATCAAACCCCGGAAGATCTTTATCCGGACCGTATTCTCCATAACCGGTCACCATGGCATAAACCAGCTTGGGATATTTCTCTTTTAACGTTTCATAGTCCAGCCCCGCCCGTTCAAGAGCCTGGACCCTCCAGTTGGTGATCAGCACATCCGCATCTTCCAGAAGCTTAAAAAATGCTTCTTTGCCCTCAGGTGCCTTCATATTAAGAGAAATGCAGCGCTTGTTTCCATTTTCCAAGTCCCAGGTAGTATTTTCATACATATCCAAAGGCCTTCCTTCGGATGGAGCCGTGTGTCTTAACGGATCTCCCTTGGCAGATTCGATTTTTATGACATCCGCTCCGCAGTCTGCAAGAAAACGTCCTGCACCTGCAGCCGCGATAAAGGTTGCCAGTTCCACTACTTTGATTCCTTCTAACAGTTTCTTTCCCATATTAATTCCCTCCTTTATTTGTCCAGTGCTTCTATAAGCGCAGGGATCACCTGATTATAATCCCCTACGATGCCGTAATCGGCCACTTCAAAGATCGGAGCTGCCGGGTTTTTATTGATCGCAATGATCTGCTCTGAGTTCTGCATACCTGCCACATGCTGAATCGCCCCGGAAATGCCGCAAGCAAAATACAGTTTAGGACGTACCGTGGTTCCGGTCTGCCCCACCTGATAGGAATGGTCGATCCAGCCTGCGTCTACTGCTGCACGGCTTGCTGCAACCACACCGCCCAGCTTATCCGCCAGTTTCTTTAACAGTTCAAAGCCTTCGGCTCCGCCAAGACCCATACCGCCGGATACAATGATTTCCGCATCAGTTAAGGATACCGCCTCTCCTGCCTCCTTAACCACTTCAAGGATACGGGTTCTTATATCGTCTTTTTCAAAACTTACAGAAACAGGAATGACCTGGCCCTTACGGCCCTCCTGCCTTTCGGCTTTTTCCATAACTCCCGGACGAACCGTGGACATCTGAGGCCTGTGGTTTGGACAAACGATGGTTGCCATTAAATTTCCGCCAAAGGCCGGGCGGGTCTGCTTGATCTTCTTATCTTCCTCATCAATTTCCAGCTTGGTGCAGTCGGCAGTCAGTCCGGTATTGCAGCGGACAGCCAGACAGGGACCTAAGTCACGGCCGATGTGGGTAGCTCCCAAAAGGACGATTTCAGGCTTATAAGATTTGATCGCGCCGTGAATCACAGCCGTATAAGCGTCGGTGCGGTAGGATTCCAGTTCTTTATGATCCGCAAGATAAACTTTATCTGCTCCATATTCAAACAGTTCATCCACAAGTCCTTCCACCTGGTTACCGCATAATACAGAACAAAGGCTGCATCCAATCTCATCCGCCAGTTTCCGCCCTTCACCCAGAAGTTCTTTTACAACTGGCATGAGTGCCCCTTCTCTTTGTTCCGCAAATACCCATACATCCCGGTATTCCGACAAATCAACCGTATCCTTTGGCTCTTCTGACTTTTCTATAGCATCAAACGGACACTTTTCTACACAAACGCCGCAGCCGGTACAGGCAGTACCGATGACGGCCAGCTTATTTTCCATTGTAATTGCTTCAAACGGGCAATTCTTTACGCAGATCGTACAGCCCCTGCATTTTTCTTTTATTACATTTACAGCCATATGAACCTTCCTCCTTTTCCTGGGTCTTAAAGATAATGCTTCTCTTTCAGTTTCTCTGTCAGCAGTTCTGTCATTTCTGTCACTGTTCCGTTAAGCATCTCCCCTTTTCCCTTGGGAGCGGGAGTAAAGGAACGGAAAACCTGGGTGGGGGAAGCATTTAAACCACAGTCTTTGGGATCCAGTACCACATCCTCATGATTCCATACGGTAACTTTTTTTGCATAAGCGTCCATGATACCGCCTATGCTCATGTAACGGGGCTCATTCAGCTCTTTTACCGCCGTGAGAAGACAGGGCATCTGGACTTCCAGAATTTCATATCCATTTTCCATCTGCCTTTGTACGATTACCTTTTCTTCGCAGAGCTTTACATCCTGAACATAGGTCACAACCGGGATGCCAAGTCTCCAGGCTACCTGGGGGCCTACCTGGGCCGTATCACCGTCAATGGCCTGGCGTCCTGCGAAAATCATGTCGTAATCTCCGATTTTCTGGATGCCGGCAGCAATGGTGGTGGAGGTGGCACAGGTATCGGCACCGCCAAAAGCCCTGTCACTGAGCAGATAAGCCTCATCCGCTCCCATTGCCAGACATTCCCTTAACATATCATCAGCCTGAGGCGGCCCCATGGTAATAACGGAAACCGTTGTTCCAGGCTTTTCATCTTTTATTTTCAATGCCTCTTCCAGGGCATTTGCATCATCAGGGTTTAAAATGCTGGGAACTCCGTCACGGATCAATGTACCCTTTACCGGATCGATCTTTACTTCATTGGTATCCGGTACCTGTTTCACACAAACCAAAATTTTCATCGTTTTCATTACTCCTTCCGTGTAGTCATTATTTCTTAAGCAGTTTTCCGGAAATCACCAGCTGCTGAATTTGTGAGGTACCTTCATAAATGGTGAACACACGGCAATCCCTGTACATTCTCTCAATCTTATAATCTTTGATAAATCCGTAACCGCCATGGATCTGAAGGGATTTTGAAGCGATTTCATTGCAGACTTCAGAAGCATAATACTTAGCCATAGAAGCTTCCAAGGTTGCAGGCTGATGGGTATCCATTAAGTAGGCAGTCTTATAAACCAACTGTTTTGCCGCCTCCAGCTTAGTCGCCATATCTGCGATCATAAAGGCTATTGCCTGGAAATCCCCGATCCGTCTTCCGAACTGTTTCCTTTCCTTTGCGTATTTTATTGCCTCATCCAAAGCCCCCTGGGCAACTCCGATGGACTGGGCGGCTACTCCCATGCGACCGGTATCCAGAGTCTTCATGGCGTTTATAAAGCCCATGCCCTCCTCACCCAGAAGGTTCTCTGCCGGAATTCTTGCATTATCCATAATGATATCGCTGGTGGCACAGCCGATGACACCCATTTTATGTTCCGGCTTTCCGCAGGAAATTCCAGGAGTATTTTTCATATCCACGATAAATGCGCTGATTCCTTTTGTTCCCTTTGTCATATCCGTCTTTGCGTAGACCACCGCATAATCTGCCAGAGGCGCCATGGTGATAAAGGTCTTTCTACCATTTAATATGTAGGAATCCCCTTCCTTTACCGCAGTCGACTGCATACCGCCGGCATCGGAACCTGCTCCCGGCTCTGTCAGGGCAAAGCAAAGCTTTTTGCTCCCGTTTATCAATGAGGGAAGGTATTTCCGTTTCTGCTCCTCTGTGCCGGATAATAACAGAGGACCTCCGGAAAGGGAATTGGGGGAAGATACATAAATGCTTGCAACTCCGCTGACTCTTGCCATTTCCTCCATCACCAGCACGTAACAGCGGGCATCACCGCCTGAACCTCCGTATTCCTTTGGCGTCTTAATGCCGAAAAATCCGGCCTTTCCCATTTTGTAAAGGATTTCCTCCGGAAATGTCCCGCTTTCCTCAACCTCATCGAGGATTTCATTGGTCAGTTCTTTTTCCGCAAACTCTCTCGCCAGTTTCCGGACAAGCTCATGCTGTTTTGTAAAATACATGTTGTTTCCTCCTTAACCTCTTTTCGCTAACCGTTTCTCGACTTCCTGCCGTAACTCATGGACCTTAACCTTTCCGCTGTTACCAAAAGGAAATGAATCAAACCGACAAACATATTTGGGAACCTTATAATCTGCCAAATTCTGACGGACGTGTTCCCTGACCCTTTCTACAGAAAACTCCGCTCCAGGCTCCGTGATGATACAGGCAGCGATTTCTTCCTGAAGAACCTGGGCCTCGACTCCTACTACCTTAACATCCTTGATTTCCGGAAGCTCCAGGATGCAGTTTTCAATTTCCACCGGCGCTATGTTTTCACCGCCCCGGATAATCATCTCTTTTTTTCGTCCGGTTATAGTAAGACAGCCTTCTTCATCCAGATAACCGCAGTCCCCGGTATGAAGCCAGCCCTCCTCATCCAGCACTTTTTCTGTTTCGTTTGTTCTGTTGTAATAGCCCTTCATGATGTGATATCCCCGTGACTGGATTTCTCCGGCATTGCCTGTTTTGGCAACGCACTTTCTTCTTTCATCCCAGATCCTTAATTCCGTATAAGGTATCTTTTTTCCTGCCGTAAGGGCCTTTCGGCAGATTGGTTCTGAATATCCGGTCATGGTAATCGCAGGGGAAGACTCGGTCTGCCCATAGGAAGGCTGCAGATGCTCCATCTTCAGCTCTTCACAGATATTAATATAATCTGACGGATGAATGGCGGAACCCGCGATAATTCCGCTCTTTAAGGAACTTAGATCGAATTCATTTCTCCTGCTATTCTTTACCATAGCCAGGAACATACTGGGAACACCGTTTAGAATGGTGCAGGAATTTTTCTGTATGTTTTCCATAACTCCAATGGACTTATAATACTGATTTATATAAATTGCCGCTCCGGCATGGACAGCGGACAGAATGCCCGCTGTGATGCCAAAGCAGTGAAACAGGGGAACAGATAAACACATGCGGTCACTCTCGTTCCAATGCATGGAATGTACCATTTCGGCAGAATTGTTGACCAGGTTTTCATGGCTTAACATCACTCCTTTGGGAACGCCGGAGGTACCGGAGGTGAAAAGGATGTTGGCAGTATCCTTTGAGGACAGATTCCGTTTTGCTTCATTTAAAAGCCGCTTATCTTCCTCCCTGTCTTCACCCATTTCATAGCCAGGCAGATGGTCTAAGGATACGATCCCTTTTAAGAAGCTGCCCGGACGGTCCAGTCCTGCTTTTGAAATGACCGGTCCGTAGTCCGCATTCCTGCAGCCCTTCCCATAGAACAGATAATCCGCATCCGCTTCTTTTAAAACCCCGGTTAATTCCTGTTCCTTATAACATGTATTGACCGGGAGCACAATTGCCCCGGACTTCATAAAAGCAAAATACGCCATGATCCATTCCGGGCTGTTAATCCCCCACAACGCGACATGTTTCCCGCGTGAAATTCCTTTTTTCATAAAGTCAGCTGCCCAAAAATCTGAAATTTCATCCGCCTCTTTCCAGGAATAGCTTCTGTCCTGGTAGCAGATTCCTGCTCCATTCGGCGTAAGAACAGCTCTTTTATGAAGCAGTTCTCCGATTGTTTCTGATAAAAGGCCTGTCATATTTATTCTCCTGCTAACCTCTGCCCCATGTCTCTGTCAGTTATTTCTCGACTTTTCCCAAGGCTTCTCCGATCATTCGGATCAGGAACGGAACCAGTACCACTACAATGGTTACATAACCCAGATATCCATACCCTACCTTTACCAGCGGAAGAAGTCCGAACTGGGCGATAGCGAAAGCAAGAATGGTGCATAACAAAGCGCAGATTAAGGTCTTTGCCGAAGGCTTTCCGTCACTTCTTCTTTCCTCCGGTTTTTCAAATGCAACCACAACTCTCTGGACTGCTCCGGCAATCATGTTAACCGCCGTTGATACCGCCCCTAAAATAATGAGTATGGAAATCATCGGATTCATAAAGCTGGCTCCAACTCCGCCTTTGATCAAAGTAATAACCGGAAGGGGATCCTTGGATAAATCCGGATTGGTTGCAACTGCCATAAGTCCCAAAGTGGAAAGCATAATCAATCCGGAGTTTACGATAAATCCGTAAATCATGCTGGTTCCGGCTTCTTTTTCTGATTTAAATGATTCCGCATGCTGATATAACAATCCGATGGAAGCCAGCTGGAAGGAACCATAGATAAAGCAGCTCCAGAGAGCAGGGCCGGCAGGTGCAGGATCAGCACCCAAAGTCTTGATATTTCTTACGATATCACCCCAGCTGACAATAATATTTGGTATGTACACAATCAAAAGACCTGCAATGATGATCACAGACAATGTGGAAGCCGCTTTTCTTACAAAATCCGTTCCGAAAATGGTCACCACAAAGATAAATAAGCCAATGACTAAAGTACAGACCATATATGGAATTCCAGTCAGGGACTGCATGGTGGAGCCTCCGGTCGCAAAGGCAACAGAGGGAGCCAGGCACAGCAATAATATGTATACTAACTCATAAAGGTTGGAGAAAATGGGAGCAAATCTTCCATAAAATTTGTTGTTAAAGGTTCTGTAATCATAAGCATCATGAAGCTTCGCGAACCGAAGCCCGTACCACTGGAACACCGCTCCGATGGCCTGAGCAAGAATCGGGGTAATAAGCGCCCAAATACCGAACGCAACGAAATACTGGACCAGCTGTGCACCGGATGCAAATCCTCCGCCAAACTGTGTGGTAAACCATACGAATGCAACGCCCACCGCTACCGGCATTTTATTTTTATCGATCATATCCTTCTCCTCCTGTTAAAGCATATCCTTGAATGCTTCCATCATAGTTCCTGCCTGCTCATAATTAACCATTTGCCTGTCGACTTCCATTTGTATCATAGGAATTCCTGCCCCATCACAGGCTTTTTTCACCATTACATAATCAAATTCTTCCGGATCACAGAATTTTGTCAGCAGAACCACCACACCTCTTGCGTTGTATTTCTTTGCCAGATCAACGATATAACCGGCTCTCTTCTTTTCCGGATCGTATAAAACGGAGCAATGGTCCATCCGGGAGAACTTATCCGCAAGTCCATCCAAAGGTGCCAATTCCAGATTTACATCCGTACGGTACTGTCTGGATTCATGGGCAACATCGTCTGCTGCAATCTGCATCCCATGCTCATCAAAGAGTTTTAACAGCCCGTCGCTGTCGGCCAGAATTCCGGTAGTGATTACCTTAATTTTGCTTTCCTTCTCCTCTTTCTGTGACAAAGCCTCCATCAGCTGGCTAACCAGTGCCGTATGGTCTTCCTTCCGCATGAAATAAGCACTCTTAAAAATATCTCTTCTTTGGATTGCCGTGATGGAAGGATGCTGTTCTAAAACCTCCGCCAGCTTTCTCATTGCCGCATTATGTTCATTGTAGATTTCATTGGACCGTGCCAGAGAAGCTTCGCTGAATTTTGCACCGGTCGCTGCCTCCAAGTCTCTTATGACACGCTCATAGGAAGCTTTGGTGAATTTTTTCCCCGCCTCCGGCTTCCGGTTCTGTGGATAGGTCATGGGGATAAAAGGAATGTCCTTCACCGCATATTTCCAGTTCTGCCCCAGACATTTTAAAGAGTCACAGAGGGAAGGAATCACAATGGCTGAAATGCCTTTGTATTCTCCCTTAATTCCCAGCTCCAGAATGCTTTGCATGATGGAACAGATAAATGCAGGAAAATATTTTTTTGACTCTTTCAGCTCAATATCCGCTCCCCATGCTCCCATAGGAACAAGCCCCATGGAGTGGATCAGCTCTTCCGGAGTGTAGACAGGGACACAGGCCACAACCTTTTCTCCCTGTTCCACATAAGCATTCAACCGCTTTTTCGGTGAATACGCAATTTCATGAAAATTTTCTAATAATTCATTCAATGTTGCCATCAGTCTTACCCCCTCTTGTTGGATTCCATGATTTCCGTCAGCCCCTGAACTCTTGTTTCATACTGCGCTCCCGAGAAGTTTCGCGGATCTGCCTGGTCGCCGTCAAATGAGGTGACCGGTATCCGGCAGTCTTCTCCGATCTGGCGGCTCATCTCATACATGAAGCCGCTCCAAAGCTTACAGGACCGGTTGGTATGTACCAGAAGGCCTTCTGCACGGGTTTTGTTTACAATTGCTTCTCTCTTATCCCGGGCATGCTCTAAGTTCATGGCATTGGGTACGTTGCAATAGGCACGGATCAGACCGTCAAAATCATCGTAGATGAATCCAAAGGCATCGGCATAAATAGTTGCCACCATATTGATTCCCCTGGATTTTAAGCCGGTAGCCGTGGCTCTTAAATGAGGCCAGCAGGCGATTCCTTCAAACATGATCCGGTATTTCTCCTCTGCACGGAAGGTACTGGTTCCCTCTTTCACCGCCTTTTTGTATTCTTCCAACAGGGTTTCAAAGGCCTCGGCCGCTTCAACGGTTCCCCTGGCACAGACGGCCACTGCCATATGGTTTAGCAGGTCAAAGCCATTAAGCGGGGAAGGGGTATACTTGGTATAAGATGTCGCCTCCAGCCATGCTCTGGAAGTCCTGTTTGAGATTTCCATGATCTCCCTGAATTTTTCATCACTCCACTTTTTACCTGTGATCTCCTCCAGCTGTTCAATTGCCGCCAGAAACTGGCTCTTGACATAATCGACCTGGGCATCTGAGACCTCGTAATCAGGATTAAAGGGAATGTCAATGAGGATAAGCGGTATATTCAGTTCTTTTGCAATGTTCTCATACCATTTGATCATGCAGTTGCAGATGTTATTGCAGCAAAGCACGAAGTCTGGAAGAGGCATGTTCTGTTCCGGAGTTTCCCCCGTTTTCATATGTGCCAGGCTGATTCTTGCATAAGCACAGATGTCATTGGAATACCCTTCCGCCTCAGAAATTTCACATAACCGCTGCCCGGCTCCTCTCGCAGCAATGGCTGCCGCCTGATTCTCGGGATAGCATACTTTAATGCCCAGAGTCTGGAAAATTTCCTGAGGGAAATTGCTGGCGCACCAGCCGATTTTTTCTCCCCTGTCCTTTGCCTCCTGGATCTCCTTGTAATGCTTTGCCACGATCTCATTCAGCTTAAACTTGGCTGAATTGGGGTCAATGGTAAATTTTGGTTTTGTTTCTCCTTCACCCATGAAAAATTCCTCCTTTTATGATTTATCATAAGCGTAAAGCGCTGCTCCTAAAGCACCCATGAGCTGGGCCATTGGCGAATAGGTAATTTCAAGACCCAGCTCCTGCTCCATGGCTTTTCGTACTCCGCCATTTTGGGCAACGCCGCCGCTCATACACAACATTTCTTTCACACCGATCCGTTTCGCAAGAGCCGCCACTCTGCTGGCTACGGACTGGCAGATTCCGGCAACCAGGTCCGGAATCTCGACTCCGTTTGCCAGTTGGGAAATGACCTCGGATTCGGCAAATACAGTACAGGTACTGGATATTTTGACCGGATGCTTAGACAGGGCCGCCTGCTTTTCTAAATCATCAATCCTCAGCTGCAGGATTCCTGCCATGACGTCCAGAAACCGTCCGGTCCCTGCCGCACATTTGTCATTCATCAAAAATTCCGTTAAGCGCCCGTCGGCACCCAGGGAAAGTACTTTTGCATCCTGACCGCCGATGTCGATGATGGTCCGTACATCCGGAAGCAGATGATGGACCCCCCTTGCGTGGCAGCTAAGCTCACTCATCTCTCCATCGGCATTTTTTAACAGCTTCCTTCCGTAACCGGTGGCATAAACAGAAGTTATCTCTTCCAGCTTCAGGCTCCCTGCGGCAAGTACTGCCTCTATTGCCCGGCCCGGCCCGTCGGTTCCTGTCCCTGCCCCAATCAGGGAAGTAGCCAGAATCTCCTGTCCTTCTTTCAGAATGACTGCTTTGGAGGTGGTAGAGCCTATGTCAACACCTAAAGTAAACATGGTTGCTTCCTTTCTTTGTCTATTTTATAACAATCTTTTCGAAAAAAATATATATGTATACATGTATACAAGTTGCTGTATGGAAAAGTGTATCCTTGTATACAAGTTAATATAAAAAATTAAATGTAATAAGATACACTTTTTCATGCATAGATTATCAAAATTTGTCGAATTTGTCAATAACTTTTTTTAAATCAGGATATTGTTTAGATATTATATGGAACCTGATTCAAGCAATGCTCTTCTCCTTCTCCTTTTGTAATCGTCTAATTTGTGACGATCTTTTTCTTATAAACAAATAATCGGCTGTTTTTGCTGCAAACGGCTTGAACCTCAAATGACTGAGGATTTCTGACCATTTATTCTTATCCAGCCGGATTAAATGTTTAAGAAATACTGTGGATACCTTTCCTTTGCTTTAGTCCTGATTTCAGATATGGTTTCCAGATGATCTGCCATAGCCTGCTGGGCTTTGGCAAAATCGCCGCCTTTGATTTCGTCAACAATCTTCCGATGTTCATCGATCAGGCAAGGCATCCTTTTGCCAAGTGCCACGTCAAAATTCCGCCATCTTGAAATGTGGAGCATTAAATCCTCCAGCAATTTTATAAGATTATACCGTTCCACACTTTCCGCAATGGCCCGGTGGAATGCCGAATCCAGCTTTTGAAACTCCAGGTCATATCCTTCAACATTCCGATAGGACTCCTGTTTTTCTAAATTATCCTCCAGTTCTTTTACCAGTTTTTTAATTTTCTCTTCGTCCCTCTGGGACAACAGCTCGTAAAGCTCTTCCTTTTCCACGGCAGTCCTTAAAATCAACAGGTCTCCGATGAGTTTTAAATCGATCAGGCTTACATAAGTTCCTCTCTGAGGGTATACCGTAAGAAGCCCAAGCTGATTCAGCCTTGCAAAGGCGTTACGGATGATGGTTCTTGACACCCCGTATTCTTCTGCCATCTGATTTTCACTGATCCTGGTTCCAGGCTCTAATTCCAGCTTCAAAATACGTTTTCTGATGTTGAGGAAAACATAATCAGCGGAAAACGGCTGGCTGTTACTTTTCATATAATCCATATTCCTTACCTTCAATTCATATTACTTGTATTTTGTTATGAATCGATTATACTCTTGACTAGAGATTTCTGTCAATTCGTTTCTTATGCACGGTATGGCTGCCATCCGCTCCGGTCCTGATTCTGTTTTATTGTACGATCACTTCTTTCCCATGGATCTGGTGGTGATGAGCATCGTGAGCTGTGCATTGTTTCACCGATACTTTATCTGGCAAACGCTTTGTCTGAAAATATTTGTCCAGAATATCGCTTCTTGAAAAACGGGTGAATACATTTACAATTACATTTTGTAAAAGAGGGGTAAAATACCCCTCTTTTACACTGTCTTTTAATCCACCTTTTTATTCTTTGACTGCCGTATCAGCAATTTTTATAATTTACACTTCTTCCTCCGGCTTTTTTCCCAGGCTGTCAGAAACTTTCTCTTTGGTCTTAGCAGTATCTTTCTGAATTTCTTCTGTCTTGCTCTCTGCAGCTTCTTTTGCGTTTTCCTCCTCCTTGATTTCTACGGTTTCTTCCTTGGTGCCTTCTGTCTTGTCTCCCACTGTTTCCACCGGTTCTTCCTTAGCTTCTTCTGTTTTGTCTTCCTCGGCTTCCACCGGTTCTGCCTTCGTTTCTTCTGTCTTATCTTCCTTGGCTTCTACCGGTTCTTCCTTTGTTTCTTCTGTTTTCTCTTCCTCGGCTTCTACCGGTTCTTCCTTTGTTTCTTCTGTTTTCTCTTCCTCGGTCTCCACCGGTTCTTCCTTTGTTTCTTCTGCCTTGTCTTTCTTGGTTTCTGCAACCTCTTCCTTAAGGGCTTCAGGATCACTCTTTCCTTCCATATCTGTTTCAGGGTCATATAACTCGACGATGAATGTCAATGTCTCGTAGCCATTTACCTCAATAACCACTTCATTTTCTTCTTCTGTAAAGCTATCTGCCGTGAAGTCAAGATATTTCACAACTCCATAGGATTCATCCTTAGATACTTTAAATTCATTTTGTCTGGAACTGGACAACAATATGGCCTTTTTATAAGGAATTCCGTTAACTATCACTGTTTTATCTGCATTCAGGTACTCTTTTGCCGCCTTCTCATCTGTTGCATCAAAGGTTACACGATAATATGCCGGATCCCAGTTCGTTGCTTTCACGTAATTTGACGTTTGCACATCAGGAGCTGATTTTTCATTTTCGACCGGTTTCCCTGCAGCTTTTTGGATTTCAAAGGTCAGGGTCTTGGCAGTGTACCCTTCAGCAGTCACCAGAACCGTATACCGCCCGGCCTTCTGAAACAGATTTTTCTGAAGTGCGAAAGAATAATCTTCTTTTTCATAATTGTCCTGGCTGAACATTCCGCCCTGTTCCTTGGAAAGCACTTTCCTTGTATTATCTTCCGGGTCGGTCAGGGTCACCCCTGTTAAGTTCTTCATAAAGTCACCGCGAAGCTTCTTCTGGCTTTCATCGTCTTCATCGGCTGCAGCATTGATGGTAACCATCTGTCCTACATGGTAAGCTGCCGCTTCCTCAGCCTCTGCCTTATCAGGGTTATCAGCCAGAGAAAGTTTAAACCTTTCCAATTCCTTAACCACATGTAAAACAACTGTCTGCTCCTTGTATCCCTCTGCCACAATGCGCAGCTTGTGTTCTCCTTCCGTAAGCTGGATCGTACCGCCGCCTGTTCCTTCAGTTTTTGACAGAATGGTAACGTTTTCCTTTGCCTCGCTGATCTTATAAGCTGTAATGTAATCGTCACTTCTAAGAGCTATTGCAGAATTATCCAGATAAAGGGCTGTTATCTTCGAAATATATTCTAAATCCTTATCAGAGGTCAGCACCAGATCCTCACCCAGCTTTCCTTCTGTTCCCTTAAGGGCAGGCGCTGTCTTTCCTACCATAGAGAGAAGGCTTTCAACGGTTCCTAATTTTCCGTCTTCCAGGACCCTCTTGATCTGGTATGGGCGGTTTCCAGTCTCTCCTCCGGTCTGGATCTCTTTATATTTTTCAAAGGAAAGATATTCTCCTGTCCCCAGCTTTCCATCTTTAACCGCATTTAAATAATGGGTAAAATCATAAAAAATTTCAGCGTTTTCATCCATAACCGCCAGTGCCTTCTGGTCATACCACCACTGCACTACCGCCTCGCTGTCCTCACTTACATCGTTGATCTCATGTAAGATCAATGCATTTGCCAGCAGGTCATGGTCAAATATCAGGAATCCGTTCATCTTTGAACCTCCGGAAGTACCAGAGCCTCCGGTACCGCCGCCATCCGGTATGACAACAGTAGCGCTTGACATGGCGTCAATACCGTAAGGTTCTGCCATTGCAAAGATTTTAATGTCATCTGTCCCAACCTGGGAATTGACGCCCACCTCCACTTTCTTAGACATTGTCTGGTAGCCATTTGCATATGCCGTAACCGTATATATGCCGCTTTCATCAGTAATCACATTGCCATCCGTATCTGTACCGCAGATATGAAGCATGGGGCCAATCTCGTACCATTGGTTTATTTTTGTAAGAGACTTCACGTTTCCTGACGGCGTAGTCAGATCTACCCTGTAAATCGGAGACAGGATCTCTGTTCCAAAGCTTTCACCATCCGGTCCCACAATTTCAAAGGCAAAGTCTTCTCCTTGCTTTGGACTCGGGTTCAGGGCATTTAAGTTCATCACAAAAAGCCTGTTGTCCACAAGATGAAGGGGCACATTCATGGTTGCCTTGCTGGATCCGGAAGACAGATTCAGCTGATAACGCCCCCGGGCAAAAAGGTTTGTCTGAGGCAGCTGGATCGTAATCACCCCTGTTTTTCCATATTCAGATTCGATTGCAGTAGTAAAAACAAGGTTCTTGTTTAAAATAGAGTTCTCAGAATCCAGAGCCTTAATGGTTTTTAACTGGTCAAACCAATTTTCCTGCGCCAGAGTCTTTAACGACATCTTAAGCTGGATCCTGCCCTTTCCATCTTTATCAATCATGGTATCAGGTATGTAATAATCGGCAGGCACCTCAGAAGAAACCTCCTGACTCTCTCCGCTTAACTGAAAAGTAGTCTTCTCAGGTCTTACGCGTACATTGCCGTCTTTATCGTAATTATCCAGCCAATAGTCAAAGACAGATATCGGTCCGTTGGTCAGGATCGCGCCGGGAGCCAAATCAAGGCTGCCTCTCTCCGGCGCTTCTGCCAAAGAGCCCTTTCCAACCTTTACGCCCTGCTCTTTGCCGTCAGAAATCCTGGTAACTGTAATGGTACCCGGCTTCCATGAGGTCGTCTGCCATTTGACCACAGTTCCGTCATCGTCTACGTTAGTGCATACATCCGTAATATCTGTCCCATCTACATCAATGGTATAATCGTCTATCTTTCCTTCCTGGAATGCAATTACTGCATATTGTATCCAGCCTAAGTCTATCAGCTTTGTCTTTTCCTCATTGACAAAAACCGCCTTACCTTCCTGGTTGCTGCTTTCTTCGTTTTGATTGCCCCCATTCCCGCTGGTACCGCTTCCGTTATTCTCATTGCCGGAGGAACTGCCTCCACCTGAGGAACCGTTTCTGCCAGAGGAACTGCTTCCCCCACCGGAAGATGCTGTTTTCTTTGTGTTTTCTGCTGCAGGCGTTGAAGCTAAGCCTCTTCCCGCCTCATAATGGACGTTACCGTCAGACTCTGCCCAGCGGCCTTCTCCATTCACAAAATATCCATCCGGGGTTGTCTGGCCTGTATACATCTTTCCCATGTCTGTTCCGTCAGCAGCATTAAAATAATAGCAATATCCGTCAATCCACTGCCACCCTGTCTTCATGGCCCCAAAGGTTTCCTCATTAGCCGTATTAAAAAAGTACCATGTTCCGTTTCCATCCTGGTACCAGCCGGAGCGCATCTGGCCCACTGTACCATCATTGGAAGTGTTCAGATAGTACCTTATTCCCTTTTCATCCTGAAACCAACCTGTCATCATGGTTCCGTCTTCCGGGCGAAGATAATACCAGCCCGATGCCTTTTGGATCCAGCCGGCACTTAAGGTTCCTGAGACCTCATAATGTTTCCAGCTTTCATTTTCATATTTCCAGTCGCCTTGTGCGTATATGCCCCTCTCTCTGATTGCCGGGGAACTGCCTGTTACGCCCGCCCAGGCTATGCCAAACTGGGAAAGTACACAAGCGGCTGTCAATATTGGTGCCACTGCTTTTTGAATCAACTTTTTCTTAACCATTGCATCCTCCTATTTCAAGTTAGTTTTAACTAACTATTGCCATCTCAGTATATCGGGGAGGTAATCTGTTGTCAATGAAGATATGTAAGAAGGAATGAGTCTTTTTCTCAACAGCTTTTTTGTAATGTTCTTCCCATAAGCATGCTGATTTCCTTTTCTACGCGCTATATCCTATCCCCTGCAACTGAAATCATGATATTTCTGCGAATACCTCTTTCATAACAGAATACCTGTGGTATGATGATAGGGAAAGATCATGTGATACTATCAATATTTTTATTATTTAAGGAATGTGATGTGGAGCCATGGCAATGGAACTGAATACGATTGTGGATCATTTTGCATCCACGTTTTTTAAAGTACAAGGGGTTTACCGTTATAAGATACCAGCCGGTAGTAAGGGCATACAAAAGACTGCTCCTTATCCAGGGTTTATATTCCCGCTTTCCGGCTGCGCGGAATACCAGTTTAACGATACGCCTTATTTCATCAAACCAGGGGTTGTCGTCCATGGTTCGGCCGACACCGCCATACGCAAGCGTGTTATTGGAGACGAAGACTGGGAATTCGTTTCTGTTCTTTATGAAACCTGCGGCGAATCACCACTCATGAAATTAAAGAATACCCATTTCAGCTTAACCGTCGGGCAAAGCCCCCAGCTATACGATATGCTTCATCATCTGTACGCAACCTCCAACCGGCCAGGCGGTCTGGCAGCTTTACAAACGGAAACCTTGTTCCGACGGGCGCTGGTGGAGACGTTTTTGTGTGTCAGGAATCAAACAAAATACGGTGCACAGGAGCTTTTTGAATCGGTTTCGGAGTACATCCACACCCACTACATGGATGGTTTAACCGTAAGTTCACTGGCCAGGCAAAACGGAGTCAATGAAAACCGGTTGTTTTACGTTTTTCAAAAGTATGCGGGCATGGGGCCGGCAGACTACCTGCGGACATACCGTATGAACCGTGCCCGGGAGCTGCTTGTCACGACCTCCATTCCCATAGGAACCATAGGGGAGCAAGCTGGCTACCCGGATGCGCTGTATTTCAGCCGTATATTTAAGAGACATTTTGGAGTGCCTCCAAGCAAATTCAGGGAAGAATAAGCACCAGGTACAAGGAAACGCCCATACTTTTTTCATGGGCGTTTTTTTATGCTGTTGACTGCTATTCAGGATATGTCCATATAAATTGCGGATAAAGCCATTCACATAAGCATCGTGGTCTGATATATTTAACCGGAAGTTAGTTTTGGCTAACCAATAATTCAGGAGGTGCTACATTGAAAAAACATATTTCTATTTTACTTGCACTGCTTTTATCTGCCGGACTGTTATCCGCTTGTTCAAAGGGACATCAGCAGCCGGAGGCGTCAAACCCCGAGCCAACGGAAAACATAGGTGCAGAAGAATCCCAAAAACCGCAGGATCCGGACGTTTCTAAAGATTCTTCGTGGCCGCGCACCATCATGGACGCCGGTGGTCATAAAATAACCCTGGCCAGCCAGCCCAAACGCATTGCCATTCTCCATTCCAACTATCTGGAATACTTCTTTGCACTTGGCACCCCCGTTGCCGCCTCGGCAGGCGCTTCGGTAGGGACGGCGCAGCAGGCTCTGGACACCTATGAAACACTGATTCCCTATGGTGGAACCGCAAAAATCATGGATCTTGGAAGCGCACGGGAAATTAATCTGGAAGCGGTTCTGGAAGCGAAACCTGATGTGATTGTAACTTTTGCCGGGCACTCAGGTCTGGACGAAATCTATAACCAGTTAAATCAGATCGCCCCTGTGGTGCTGTTGGACTATAGTGACACATGGCAGAACCAGACCCGTGACTGCGGAGAAATTGTGGGTAAGGAAGATGTGTCTGAGAAAATCATCAAGGAAACCGAGGACACCATAGCATCAGCCCATGAAGTGTTAAGCAAACAGGATAAAACCGTTGCTCTTTTCCGCACCAATGGAGGCAAGGCATTTGTTGCCCGGGGCAGCCGCAGCTATTACGACGCCTTCGGCATCACCCCGCCCAAAGGATATACCTTCGGCTATGAGACCTTTTCCCTGGAAGCGGTGGCGGAAATGGACCCGGATTACATCATCTTCATGGACTACGTTGATACTGCCAAAGGATTTGTAAAATCCCAGGAAGCCTCATCTGTCTGGCTGAATATGAGCGCCGTAAAAAATGACAATGTGGTTTATTTTGATGATTCCCTTAACACGTTTGGCCCCTTAGCCATGAGTTTAACTGCCAATAAGCTGGTGCATACAATCAAATGATGATCAATAAATACATACCTAATAAAAGCGGCAGCAATAGGCGCTCCATCCCGCTGCGCCCTCTCATTACTTCCGGCATGATTTTATTAATCCTTCTTTTATGTTTTTCTATCACACAAGGCACTGCAAATATTTCTATGGATACTGTCGTTGATGCTTTCACGCATTTTGACAGCAGGAATCCCCAGCACCTTATGATCATAGACTTACGGCTGCCCAGAGTGCTCATCAGCGGACTGATTGGCGCGGCTCTTGCCGTAGCCGGTGCAATTATGCAGGGAACCACCCGCAATCCCATGGCCGATTCAGGACTTATGGGAATCAATGCCGGAGCAGGTTTTGCCATCGCATTGTGCTTTGCATTTATGCCGGGTATAAGCTATGGCATGATGATTGTTTTTGCCTTCCTTGGTGCGGCCCTTGGTGCGCTTCTGATTAACGGCATTGCCGCGTCCCACAAAGGCGGAAGGAGTCCTATGGGCCTGGTGCTGTCCGGCGCTGCAGTCAGTACGCTTTTAACGGCACTGAGCCAGGGAATCGCCCTGAGCTTTCATGTGGGCAGGGACGTGCTGTTTTGGACTGTGGGCGGCGTGGCCAGCGTAACCTGGCAGCAGTTTTATATTCTTGCGCCTGTGGTTTCGGCTGCCTTGGCTGGCGCGTTTTTGCTTTCGCCCTATGTATCCATATTGAATATGGGCGAGGATGTTGCCACAGGTCTTGGACTTAACACAACCCTTATCCATTGTCTCTGCACACTTGCAGTGCTTGCATTGGCAGGTATTTCTGTATCGGTGGTAGGGTCAGTTTCCTTTGTGGGTCTTATCATCCCCCATGGGGCCCGGTTTCTGGTAGGCGTGGACTATAAAAAGATAATCCCTTCCGCGGCTGTTCTGGGTGCCTTGCTGCTGGTTCTGGCAGATTTAGGTGCAAGGACGGTAAATCCGCCTTTTGAGGTGCCCTTAGGTGTTATCACATCCCTCATAGGGGTTCCCTTCTTCCTGTATCTGTCACATAAAAAAGGAGGGTTGTCTGAATGACGCAGAAAAAACAAATATTTACAAAAAGAAAGACCATGGTACGTAACACGGTGGTAATAGGAACATGTCTTGCGCTTCTTATCCTGTCCGGGCTTATCAGCCTAAGCACCGGCTACAGCAGGTTGTCTCCCACAGACCTCCTCCACGCCATGATGGGAGGCGGCAGGGAAAAAGAAAACCTGATCCTTTTCTCCTTCCGGCTTCCCCGCATTGTCCTTTCCATGCTGGTGGGGGCCGGACTGGCGGTATCCGGCTGTCTCTTGCAGGGAGTTACAAAAAATCCCCTGGCAGATCCTGGGCTGTTAGGCATCCATTCGGGCGCAGGGCTTATGGTGGTACTTTATGTCCTTTTCGTTGGCCCCCTGTCACCGTTTTCCATTTTTACACTTCCTGTTCTGGCACTTTTTGGAGCAGGCGGTGCGGCAGTTCTGGTCTATTTCCTTTCCTGCAAAAAAGGTGCTGGTACGGCGCCTGTATCCATGGTAATGACCGGAATCGCGATTCAGGCTGGATTATCCGCCCTTACCACTCTGCTGGTGGTTAAGCTTGATGATACCCAATACGCCTTTGTTTCCTCCTGGCAGACAGGAAGCATCTGGGGGGCAAACTGGACGTTTGTATTAGCCCTTCTGCCCTGGCTGTGCATCCTGATTCCCGCTTCCCTTTACAAAGCAGGGATCCTGGATATCATGAATCTTGGGGATGAAACTGCTGCCGGTCTTGGTGTTTCCGTGAACAGGGAGCGGAGAAAACTTCTGCTCATGGCGGCAGCCCTTGCCGGCGCCTGTGTTTCGGTAAGCGGCAGCATCAGCTTTGTGGGGCTTATGGCTCCCCACATCACCCGCCGCATGGTTGGACCGGGGCATGGCATCGCCCTGCCCGTATGCGCTCTGGTGGGAGCACTGCTGGTATCGGCAGCCGATACCATTGCCCGGGTCATTATCCAGCCGGCATCCTTACCCACTGGTGTCGTGGTATCCGTGATCGGCGCACCGTATTTTATATACCTGCTGTCCCGGCGTGAAAAAGAAACGAGGCGATAAAAATGAATGCAATAACAACAAAAGAATTAAGGCTTGCCTATGATGGACATCGGGTGGTGAACTGTCTGGATTTAATGATACCCCGCGGGAAGGTTACTTCCCTCATAGGGCCCAATGGCTGCGGGAAATCCACCATATTAAAGGCGGTCGGCCGCATACTTAAACCGCAAAAAGGCTGGGTGTTTCTTAACGGCAGTGATATCCAGGCCCTTCCCACAAGAGAGGTGGCAAAGCGGATGTCCATATTGCCCCAAACACCCACTGCGCCAGCAGGGCTGACCGTAAGGGAACTTGTATCCTATGGGCGCTTTCCCCGCCGCCAGGGTTTGGGCAAGCTAAAAAAAGAGGATGAAGACATGATCACATGGGCGATGGAGGTGACCCGGCTCTCCGGTTTAGAAACAGCGGCTGTTGATGCCCTCTCCGGCGGTCAGCGGCAAAGAGTGTGGATTGCCATGGCCCTTGCCCAGGAGACCGACTTGATTTTACTTGACGAGCCCACCACCTACTTAGACATGGCCTATCAGCTTGAGGTTCTGGAACTGTTAGAAAAGCTTAACAGGGAACGGAATTGTACCATTGCCATGGTGCTCCATGACCTAAACCTCGCCTCCCGCTTTTCAGATTTTCTTGTGGCCATCCGGGGCGGAAGCATTGTTGCACAGGGTACGCCGGAGGAAATCATGACGCCCGGGGTTTTGCGGGATACCTTCCATATCGATGCAGAGATCGCCGCCGACCCACGGACCGGCAGGCCTGCCTGCATCTCATACCATTTGATTTAATAAGGGGGTTTAATATATGAAACGAATTGCAATTTATGGCAAAGGCGGCATTGGAAAATCAACGACGGTTTCCAACCTATCTGCTGCCATGGCAAAACTGGGACTCACCGTACTGCAAATCGGCTGTGACCCCAAAGCGGATTCCACCCGTAACTTAACAGGCGGAAAAAACATCCCAACTGTGCTGGACAATTTGCGGGATAAGGGAGATGTAGAACTAGACGATATTGTGTACAAAAGTAAAACCGGTGTTTTATGTGTAGAATCCGGCGGGCCGGTTCCTGGCGTGGGCTGTGCCGGCCGGGGCATCATCACTGCATTTGAAAAGCTGGAAGAGTTGGATGCCTATGCCGTGTTTTCTCCTGACGTCGTGCTGTACGACGTATTAGGTGACGTGGTTTGCGGAGGATTTGCCATGCCTATCCGGGGCGGCTATGCAGACGAAGTGTGCATTGTCACTTCCGGTGAAATGATGAGTCTTTACGCTGCCGCCAACATCGCGCAGGCAGTCAAGAGCTTTGCACCCAGAGGCTATGCCGGCCTGCGGGGTCTGATTTTTAACGCAAAAAACTTTGAGGGCGAGGAAGAGCTTGTACAAAAAGCCGCCGATGAAATAGACACCTCCATCCTTTTTCATATCCCCCGGGATCACCATGTGCAGCGTTCGGAAGAACAGGGAAAAACAGTGGTGGAGGCATTTCCTGACAGCCATATGGCAAAGAGGTATCAGGACCTGGCCCGCCTGCTTCTGGAAGGAGGACTGTCATGAACGATATCAAGCATTTAAAATGCCTGTCGGCTGTCAGGAGCATGACGGCTGTCCGACAGCTGACACCTGCTGCCTTTCCAGGCGTCCACTGCCCCATGCACACAGCACTGGCCCTTGCCTCTAAAATAAGAGGTGTGTCCACGCTCCTTATCGGCACCGCTGAATGCGGGTACTACAGCCGCAACGTCCCCCTTTCTTCCCCTTATGGGGAGGAGGCATTGCATTGGAATTATGTCCTGGACAGCAAAGAGGTGGTATTTGGATTCCGGAAAGGGCTGATGGAGGCCATCCGGGAAATGGATAAAGCCGGTGCAAGGCTTATTTTGCTCCTATCCACCTGTGTGCCGGAGCTCATCGGCCTTGACATGGAAAGCATCTGCCATGAGATGCAGACAGAGGTAAAAGCAATGCTCATTCACCTTCCCCTTGGAAATTTCAAATGCGGCGGCTACGAACCGGGATATTGGAAAACCCTTCTGGCAATGGGAAAAACCATTGAGAAGTCCGGAAGTAAGGGAATGACTGTCAATGTCCTTGGCCGCAGTGCCCTGGAGGAACATGTTCCCATGCCTCATCTAATTTCGTTACTGGAACGCCAGGATGTGCCCCTGCGCTTTTTGGCGCCGGATTCTTCGCTGGATGACTTTATATCCTCCGGGGACGCAAGACTGAATCTGGTTCTTTCCCCGTTTATGGAACCTCTTGCCCAATGGATGGCTAAGGAGCATGACATTCCCTTTGCCAGCCTCCATGATGTTTACAATGTCCGGGAGATAGAAAACACTTATTCACAGATCGGACAGCATTTGGGCCTGGAGATGGCACAAGAGTTTGCCGGACAGAGGAAAGAAGCGAAAAAAGCGCAGAAAGCGGCAGCTGCCCAGTTAAAGAGCTTACAGTATATCAGCGCAAACCTGGGAACTGTTCAGCCGCTGCCCTTGTCGGCATATTTATCAGACTTAGGAATGTCTCCTATCATGATACACCTGGCGGAATTTTATCCCTCGGATACTCAATGGAAAGAAATACTGACCGGGCGGGATATTAACCCCATCATCTGTCTGATGCTTAACGAGCAGGCCGATAAGCAGATCATGGAAGCATTAGGCCCGGATTTGGTAATGGGCGATTGGGGCGGCAGGGGGCAGAACCATCCGTCCAGTGTACCCATACTGGACCTATACGGTCACATTGGATATGAAAGAACCATTGAACTGCTGGAACGAATTACAAGAGCATTTAGGACAGGAAAGGAGGAAAGGAGCAATGGGACTTTATAAAACAGCACCGCCCCTGTCAGGGCGGATGGGTGCACTTTGGTGTTTGTCAGGCATCGCCCAGTCAGCCGTGGTGGAATTTGGCTGCATGGGGCATATGGCCTACGGAAGAACCTTTCTTCACCGGATGGGTTCTTTTGGCGGAAAACTCTATTCAACCCATATCGGAGAAACCGATATTGCCATGGGCGATACCAGCCGGCTGACATGTGCGGTGGAGTGGGTATCAGAAACCCAGGGTATAAAAACGATTTTCCTGCTGCCCTCCTCCGTACCGGAGGTAATCGGAATCGACTTAAAAGCCCTGGCCCAGGAGCTGTCGCCCCAATTCCCGGATACACGTCTGATTCCTCTGACTGCAGGTGGATTTGATGTCTGCGGACACAAGGGGGTGGAATTGACCCTTTTGGAGCTTTGCAAAACCTTTCCAAAGGAAATGCCCCTATCGGAACAGCCCTCCTTTAACATCATCGGCTCCTGTGCGGATATGTTTCGTTTTCATGCTGATTCCGCCGAGATCGCCCGGCTGGCGTCAGGTGCCTTGGGAATGGAGCATTTGTGCACTATGACCTCCGGAACAAGCATCTCCAAGCTGGAAACAATGGGCGCGGCCCATTTGAACTTTGTTATCCGCCGGGAAGGCGAAGCCGCCGCGAAATATCTTAAAGAGCGCTTTGGTACACCTTATCTGATGGCACGTCCCTACGGGATACAGGGAACCCTTGACTGGCTGGAGGCGGCGGCATCCCTTTGGGGCCGGCCCGCTGACAAAGCATTTATCCGGCAGGAAAAAGAAAATGCCATGGAGCAGATCGCACCCATACAGGCTGTGCTTGGACGTTTCCTGCGGGTCCACAGGGAGGAAAACAGGCTGATTCTTGCCGGACATGCCGATGTCGTTCAAGGAATCGGAGAATACGGAAAAGAATGTTTCGGTTTTACAACGACCGATTGTTATTGTGACTGCCCTCATATGGCAGGCCCTCATATGGCCTATCTGGATGATGATGCAAAAGAGAGGATTGCCAACGATTCAAGGGGCATCCTTATGGGCAGCGGCGAACTGCTGCGAATGGCTAAAAGGGACCAGAGCCTGCAGATTGCAACACCTGATGACATCTGGCGGCATTCCTATGAGCCTCCCCTTGCGGGATTCCGGGGGGCAGTGAATCTGGCGGCAGTGTGGGCCAATGAAATGATGAGGATTCACTGATACTTATCCATTTTCCGGCATACGAAAGGACAGGCAGATAAACTGCCTGTCCTTTTTGCCGTCATCCCTTTTCTGTCTGTTTTATCACTGGATCCACGCGCCGCCACTTCCTACATTATACCCATCCGGCGTAGTAGTACTTGTGAGCATTGCCCCGCTTTCTCCGCAATAATACCACTTTGAGTTCCAGTTGACCCAGCCAGTAACCATATATCCGGACTGGTTAAAATAATACCAGCAATCATCAATATACTGCCAGTTACTGACGGTATAGCTTCTGTCCGCATTACAATACCACCAGCCTGTGCTGTCCTTCAGCCATGCGCCGGTTCCTGTACTGCTTCCCGGCCCTGATACGCCGCTTGAGCTTGCAGAACTGATCTCCTCAGCCTCATTGGATGAAACATACCAGCTGTCAGATTCTTCCCAACTGCCTTTATTGGATGAGTTGTATACTCCCCGTACCTTAAAGGAATAATCGCCGCTGTTAGTTATATAGCTTGCAAAATCGTAGCTGGTATAGGTGGTCGTGAGCACGGAAGTTACTGCGTTGCTTCCCCGGTAAAGGCGCACCTCATATTTATTGGCATCCTCACATTCATCCCAGGAGGCTGTACCGTTCCCTTCATCCCACTCCAGGTTGCTCACAGCCAGCTCATGGTCATCTTCATCATCCTCTAAAGCATCCAGCGTTATATACACAATCAGTTTACTGCTGCTCCGGCTTACAGAACTGACTGTCCCGTCAGAACCGCTGAGACTTACACTGCTTTTGGAAAAACCTGAGTCAAAGTAATAATCGCCTTCTGCTTCTAAAGTGACCTTTAATTTGGGTTTGTTTCCATTCTTCCATTCACCATCCGGTTCATTTGTAACCTCAGTATCATTGATGCCGAATTTACTGGAACTGGAAGTGACCGTTACATCACCGCCGCTTTCTCCAGCCTCAATCTCTGATGATATGTAAAGAGAAACACTGCTGATCGAAGTCCCTGTCGCCGCCAGCGCTGTCATTGGAACGGCTGCTAAAACAACTGCTGTCATGAATGCTGCACACCTTTTTAACATATACATATAAATTCCTCCTCATTTCAACTCAAAATTAGCTTCTGCTTCATATTTACCATGTGAACCTGAAACAAACCTTAATTTTACATCATAAATTTGTGATTTTTTTGTGAATTCGTATATGAATATGAAAAGTCAGATCACACCCCTTTAACATGCGGCTTCTGTAGGGATTCCGTCGTAAGCTACCCCCGGCTGGAATATCGTCAGCAAAAATGACGTTAAAAACCCAACAAAGCAGCTCACAACAAACAGCCCAAATCCCTTTCCCAGAAAAACAGGCAATGTAATCATGCTTGGAAATGCAAAGGTCATTGCCTGAGCTCCCGAAAATCCCGCTATGGCTCCTCCAACCCCACCGCCGATGCATACCGCGATCATGGGCTTTTTTAGCGGCAGGTTCACGCCGAACATGGCCGGTTCTGTAACTCCGAAACAGGCAGACACTACGGCGGATAAGCAGAGGGACCGGAACTTCTTATCCTTACTTCTCAAACACACCGCAAGTGCCGCACCTGCCTGGGCAAATACTGCCGGCCCGATCAAAGCCAATATGGTATCAGAGCCTTTTATAGAAATATTATTCATTGCAACCAGTACAAAACTCCAGTGAAAACCAAATATGACCATCGGCTGGATCACCGCTCCTAATATTGCACCGGCAATCATTGGGCTGATCTGATATACAAATTCATAAGCCGCAGCCAGACCGTCTCCTATTACATTCCCGATTGGCCCGAATACAAACAGTGTGACCAGTCCAACTACCACAATGCAGATCAAAGGGGCAAAAAAACCTTTTATTAAATCCGGCAGTATTTTATATACCACCCGTTCCACATATACAAGAAGTCCCACCGCCAGGATGATGGGGATTACGCCGGAATGGTATATAACGGCCTTCATGGGAATTCCGGCAAAAAATATGTTAGTGCCTGTCTCAAATACTTTAGTTAAGGAGGGATACAAAAGCACACCGCCGATGACCACTGCAGTAAATGGGTCGCAGCCAAATTTTTTTGCCGCGGTAAATGCCAGTACCATAGGCAGAAAATAAAACAGGCTGTCTGCCATGGCATTTAACACCAGATAAGTCTCACTTGTTCCCGACACAATATTTGACGCGGTGAGAATGGTCAATATGCCTTTTAATATTCCTGCCGCGCTTAACAGATTGATAATAGGCAGGAAAATTCCTGAGATCCCATCGATCATAACATTAATCATTGACTTTTTTTCTTTCATGTGTACCTCTCCTATGGTGAAACGTTCTCAGCGTAAATTTCCTTTTTCCGCTTCTGCCATTGTAACACATTTTACATCATTTTCCATATGTATTTTTACCGATACCTTGGTACAGAATGTGCCACATGATAGTTATGGAGCCGGATAAAGAAGTCTTTGATAGACCCTGGAATAGGGGGGAGGAATCCGGATCTGATGAAAAATGTAAGGATAGAAGACAAAATCCCCTGCATCTGGGTTGATTGCAGATGCAGGGGATTTCAGACTGCAGGCAGCATGCCATAAAAGCACTGATTTACAGCCGCCTTATAAATAAGTGCTCTCTGTCCTTATGGAAATTTCTTTTATCATACGCATCAGTTCCAAAGCACTCCGGAAGCTTATATAATTTTGGGCGGTTATCTTTCCGATCACTCTTCCCTGCATGCTGGCATTCTGACGATACTCTATTTTGATCAACAGCGTGCTCTTCGCCCGGCTAGCCTGTGAACACAGTACCGTACTGTTCTGAAGCTGAATACTAGCTTTTTCTGGTATTCTAATTTTTTTCTTACTCCTGAGCGCATACTGCTTAGCCATTTTTTTATTAAGAAACCTTGGCTCCGTCGTTGGCTGAGGGGTACCGATCCAGTCGCACATTTCATCTAATTTAAGAATCAGATCACCGATACCAAAAAAGCAGACAGGCTTGTCTATGTAACAGTTAAGGATTTCACCATAAAAATCTTCCCCTTCTTTTCCATGAAAACAAATCAGCATTGTGCTGATGCGGTCCGTTACAGTCATGCCGCGGCAGATGTCCTGTATTTCTTCATTTTTCACCATACAATCCCTCTCCTCTTTCATATCTACGTTTATCGGATTTTCTTCTATCAGTCCGAAAGCAGTGTACGGATTTTTTCTCTGTTATTGTCAGTATTGAGTGATTGAAAAACTTTTTTATCGGTACCGGATAAGGCGTATACATCCACACCGGACAGCCGTGTTACACGGATAACCGATTCTTTTTCGTTTTTAGCCCCGTTTACCACATTCAGTCTCCAATAGATGGATTGAAGTTCGTCAAAATCAGCCTCACTTGTTATTTCCACACCATACGGATAATTCACGGTCTGATCATGTTTTATGGCATAGACGGCAAGTGCTTCGCAAAAATTATCATCACCCTCTATGAGCGTATAGTCGTCTGACATATCAAGCAGCCCGGCAATATCACCGATGTGATCGTAAAAGCTGGTGTATGCAGCCTCCATGGCTGCCGCAACATCCGGATTGCCTTCATTATCTTCCTGGACCTTTGTTTCCTCCGGAACCTGGTTTTCATCCGGAATCTTACTTTCCTCCTGGGTCTCGCTTTCCTTAAGGATTTCACTTTCCTCCTGGGGGGCACTTCCCTCGTCTCCATCGGAATCTGTCTGCTGCTCTTCCTCTTCTGTCTGATCATGATCCGATCCGGGAACTTCTGATCCATCAGGAACTTCTGGTCCATCGGGAATTTCCGATTCCGAAGAATTTTCGGGGGTTTCTGCTTCGCTTTGATCCGTATCTGACTCAGCCGTTTCCTGCTCCGTATTATCCACTTGTTCCGATTCTTCCAGCCTTACTTCCTCCTGCTGTGCATATACCAAAACGATCTTCCCGGTAATCAAGCTGAAACACAGCACCGCAGAGATAAGAAATGAAGTATATTTTTTCATTCGATATTCCTCCTTATTTTGATGCGGCTGCCTCTTGCGCCGACTCATCTGATTCAGGATCTCCCAACAGTCTTTCAAGGTCTTTCCGGATCTTCTCAATTTCAAGAGCCTTATACCTCTCAAGGCCGGAAATCTCAAGCTGCAGCTTAATTCTTCTTTGCTGCATTGCTGCCAGCTCGTCATTGCATTTATTCCGGGTCTGCTCAAGCATTTCCTTTGCAGTCTGTTGTGCGGAAAGCAGAGCTTCTGAAATCTGATTCTTCATTTGGTTGTATTCCGTACGCACGCTGCGCAGGTGTTCCAGTTCCTGGCACAGCTCTTCCGCTGCCTCCCCAATCTCATCCAGGAGGATATCAACTTCCCGGGCATCATAACATTTTCTGTATCTTTTTGTCAGCTTAACCGCTTCAATCGCTTCTTTCGTCAGTACCATTTTTTACTCCTTTCCTCTGTCTCACCAGTCTCCGTATTCCGGTCGCAGAATACCAATAACAACGTACCGGGCATCGTCGAATTCATAGCTGCAAGTGGAAAGCACAAGGAGCCTGTCACGATCCGTATATTCTGCACTGCTCTCAAACGTTGTCTTTGACGAGGCATATGATAACAATGCCTTCCGGTTTACCTCATACATAAATGCCCGGTCCCGCCATTCCCCAGCACTGATGACACAGCCATATTTCAAATCAATCCGATAACTTCTCTGCTCTGTGTACAGGTACAGATAAGGGTGCTCTTCAAAATAATCCTGCTCCTTGTACTCTGTCAATGAGCCAAACATCCCGCCGGATTTCATATGGTGTCCGTAAATAATGCTTAGGCCTCCGCTGAAATCCTCCGGGCAGTTGTAATCGAGAAATAAGGTACCATTGGCATTATAGGTACCGTCCGGAAGATGATGAAGATACCAGTCGTAATCGTGCGCACGCATAACCGGATAATCAATTATGGTGTCCGGGGAGTACAGCCATGCGGCTGCATCAGAATTGATCTTTTTCAGCGCTTCAAAATCGATGAAGACCGGGGGGATATCCTCTGCATCATCAGAAGAACTGCTGCTTTCCTGATGGCGGACCTGCTCTTTCAGATTTTCATAGTTTTGATCCCCTTCTGCATAAATCTGCAGGCTTTCCTTAAGCTTATACCCGGAAAACACGATGACACAGATCGAACCGATCAGAAGGAGCCATACTGCTGTTGTAATTGCTTTTTGCCTCTTACTCATGCTTCACCTGTCATTTTTTCACTGCTATCAGCTTTCCGCTGAATCTTCTTTTTACGGCCGGCGGCAAGGATTAAATAGATCATGCAGCCCGCCGCTACGGCAACAGCCGTCCAAAGCATTGCTGTATATAATTCGTAATTGATATTATCACCGGTTTTCGGACTGTATGTCCCAGCACCGGAATTGCTTTCACTGCCAGGAAAACTTACAAGCGGAGTATCCCCATTATCAAAATGAATGCTGTCACTGTTTTCGTCGACTTTGACACCAGGGCCGCCTGCGTTGTTACCGCCGCTCCCTTTTCCGCCGCTTCCGCTGCCTCCGCCTCCACCACCACTTCCGCCTCCTCCGTTGTACTTATTGATAAAAGTACAGGATTCCACCTGCTTATTCGAACCGTTTGTCACCGTCCGTATAACCACAAGCTGACCATCTGCATCCTTTACCACATCGGTGATCGTGTAAACAGAGCTATCGTAAGTATATCCAGTGTCCGGAAAGACTACTTCAGAAATGGTATAATAATAAGTACCTTCCCGGATATACTTCCATGTACCGAAATCTTCTTCGCCGGAACCATAAATGGTCATATACTTGACACCGTTCACGCTGCCTTCCGGCATGGGATTGGCTCTATCTTTGGCAGTCAGGGAAAAGGTGAAGCTGCTGGTCCTGGATGGATTTCCAGATACCGTTTTTTTCACAGGCGGGTCTACCATGATCTCGGGATCGCTTGCAAGAGGGGTGTAAATATTTTCAAACTTAATACCGCCCACTTTGTTGCCGTCACTTTTTTTTACTATGATCTCAGCCGAAAGATCATCTTCCGTCCGCTTCACATAGACTTCCACAGAATAAACCTGGGTATCATAGGAATACCCCCTGGCCGGTGATGATGCATTCCCTTTGATTTCGTAACGATATATGCCGGTGTTAGAAAAGGTGATGGGACCGACTTCTTTTACGCTTGTACCGGCAGCCGTAAAGGAATAGACACTGCTTAAGCTCCCAAACGGCATTGGATTTCCTGTATCCAGAGAAATAAGGTCATATGTAAACACATTGTTCACATCTGACGCAGTACTGTTTTTTATAAAAGCCTGATCTACATTTAGCGTAACGGGAACCGACTCCGTTCCTGCGTGAATATCCAGGGGAAATGCGATAGCCAAAAGGCTGAGAAAAAGCAGATACCATACTGCTGTGCCTTTCATATGCATTTTAATTTTGGAGCTCATCCCCATTACCCCCTTTCGCTTTTTTTCTGAATTTATTATAAATTACAATAGCAAACAGAATGATCAGTATCACCGGAAGCATGATCTGCAGCCACCGGGGAAGACTTTCCCACAGGCCGGCCTGTAAGTCCACCGATACCGGTCCGTCTGCATTGCCTGATATTTCCTTGTCAAACGTATTGGTGTAACATTCTTCCATGATTTTAGCTACCAGGATATCTCTTCCATTGGTGGCATCCGAAGCGCAGGTGGTCAGAAGCAGAATATGATCCTCTGTGGTCACCCCGGTTTCACGGGTGTAAATTGCCTTATCCAACAGATATTGCAGATATGCCTGCTGCGCCTCTTTTCCCTGGACCCGAGGTGCAAATACCCCTCCATCGTATGCATCTGTTTTAATAAAAGCAAAAAATTCCAATCCGTGATCTTTCCCGTTATAAAACAGATTGCCGTATTCATGGCTGTCAAAAAAACTTTTACTGCTGAATGAGCCAAGTTCTCCAAACATTGCCTGTTTTTCCATGTGATGTCCGTATAAAATACTGTTAAAATCCTGAAAATCCTTACTGTTGGAATAGTCTAAGAAGATTGCTCCCGATAGGGAGTATTCTCCGAATGCATTGGTATTTACATATTTCGCATTGTCATTTCCCTGTGTTACCGGATAGTCAATATTCGTGCCATAAACCGTGAGCCAGCTGAATACCTCCGGATTAATTGCCTTAAGTTCATCAAATGATATGCCGCCTTTTTCTGTGTCTGGCTTATAAACGGAGTACTGGGCAGCGTCAGCTGCCTGATATACCTGATCCGAGTCCCATATGGCATAAACAGCTACAGCGACCAGCAGTAGGATGACAGTCAGTACCAGGAAATCTACAATACTGTTTGCGGTTCTTACTGCTTTTCTGCCTATATTTTTTACTGTTGCTATGTCCATATGAGACCCCTTTCCGGTATGTTAAATATTAATCATAAGTATTCCGGCCGCTTTCCCGTCCAAACCTAGCGATGGGAAACATGGTTGCGCTTTTTACGGGATTTTATTACTACAAAAACCACGAATGACCCAGCTGCCAGAATCAAAATCATAACAAAGGGTAGGTTGTTAATGATCACGCCTGTAGGAGTAATGGTCCTGTAGGTATTGGTAAATGCCGCACTGTTTTGATTTTCGCCAATCAGTTTGGTGCCAATACTGAGAGACGTATTATCGATTACATTGTTATATTGGACCGGACCTATCCCGTTTTCTACGACCATTGCGGATGCCGTATAATGTTCCACCGCACTTTCCACCGCGACATAGTCTGCACCAATGTGCAGATCAGTGAATACCAGCTTTTGATCGTGTTTTAAATTGACCGTCTCTGCGGCTCCCGACGTAAATTCAATATACGAATAACCTTCGCCATCGGTTTGTAAGTCCGAGGCATTGTTTTCTGATGTAACCACCTGATTGGATGAATTCAGAACATATGCCTTATATGTAACAGAGCCTTGAACAACGCCAGGCTGAGTCGCTGTTATCTGAAATGCAAAATATTTGGACCTATCAGCATAATCGCCGGAAACAGCTTTTCCTATGGTAAGAACATGGTTGTTCGGATCCGTAGGGTCAACGCCGCCTGCAGTTTTGGAATAGGTATTGGTAAAGATTATTTTACTGTAATTGCCGGTGATGTTAGGGTCACCTGGCTGCGGAGTCGGGTCCACCTTATCGCCGGGATCAGAGGTTTGGTTACCGCTGTCATTCACTGTAATACTTGAAGCGACAGCAGCCACGTACAGCCCGTTATCGCCATTTTTCACATAAACCGCAAGCGTATACTGAGCAGGAGAAAATACATACGTTTCATTTTCCCCGGGTGTATAGCCAGTCACACTCGGATTTTCCTGAATCGTGTATACGTATACGCCCGCATGAGGGAAGGAAACGCCGGAAAGCACATTCCCGGACTGCTTTAATATGGTCTTGGTGCCGGTAGAAACAGTGCCTGTATCGCTGGCTGAGAATGCAATTGTCGTTGGACCAACGGCCGGCATAGTGTCTAAATCAGCAGACGTTGTTCTATCATCAACGCTTACCGGTGAAAATTGAAAAGTAAAAACAGCATCAGGTGTTGTAGTCCCTGCCGGCATGATCAGATTTTTCGTAATCGCGGCCGTTGCAGGTTCGTCTTCTGTACCAAAGATCGGATTTCCGGCCGCAAATGCGGATGCGGCAGTCCCAATGCACATGACCACAGTAAGCGCCATGGCCGCTATCCTCCCTCGTAACTCATTCGATTTTTTTTTCATCGTTTTTCACTCCTTATTTGTTATTTCTTGTACTTTATATAAAAACACGGGGATGGCGGGGCAGAATTCTGACATTCTGCCGCCTGCCGTTCCACGTATGCTATATATTTCTCCGTCTGAGAATCGTCATCACTTTCCCCAGTGTGTCTTTTACCCTCACAGCCCCGTATATACGGCTGTCTGTGGCATTTCCCCTGCTGTCACCAAGAACGAATACTTCTCCTTCGCCTACAGTGAGCGGAAATTCTACGCCATCCTCATAACGCTGCGTCAGTGTATAGATTTCTGCTTCCTGCTGAAGCGCGCCATTGACCAGAAGCCCGTCTTCCGTGATATCCACGGTGTCACCTGCTGTGGCGATCACCCGGCGCACCTGTTTCTTTCCTTTAAACTCCAGAACAAGAGTGTCCTGGGCCACATAGCTTTTGTCCAGTCGGTAGAACATCACCAAATCTCCGTCTTTAACGGACGGAACCATGGATGCATCCGAATTGCGGCAAAGGCCAAACAGAAACGTAAACACCAAAAGGAATGCAAGGATAATTGCAGCAATTTTAATCAGAAGAAACAGGATTTCCTTTCCAAGCGAGGGTTCTGCCGAAAATTCATAATTATTTCCTGCTGCTTTGATTTCTTCTTGTTTTTGTATTTCCGTCATATCACAGACTCCTTTTCCTGCGGTAATTGATCATACCGACGCTCACCAGTACCATCAGCAGAAGCATGGAAAGCCCCAGAAGAGCCGGCCCCTGAATGTCTCCCATCAATACACCGGTCGGTACGGCAGAAATTCTTGTGTTGATGAAATCAAACGTTCTGTCTGCTCCTGCCAGACTGACCTCCCCGGTATCCGAACCGTTTGTGGTGTCTGTGGTAGTGGTGTCCGTAAAAGACACGCTGTAATTCGGATCGGCGGTTTCCACAATTTGGACACTGCCCTGGGGCACAGGATCTTTAATAGTAATCTGCTGGCCGTGTTTCAGAGTGAACGTGGCTTTTCCTTCCTCGTTAAGCGTCAGTGTTCCGTTGGCCGGTGACTCTGCTTCCGGACCGGATACGGTGCTGCCCGTATACAAAAGCTGGGTTCCGGCTGGAAGGGCGGCTCCGCTGTTGTCCCGGAAGTATATTGCAAACGAAAATTCCCTTGTTTTGTCGGCGTAGTCGCCTGCTACTCTTTTGGAAATGGTAACATTTACTTCACTCGGACCATTAATATGTATGGTTACCTGTTTCGTAACTGCCTGGGACTGACCATCCGGAGCATACGAATAGCTGACCGGTACGTCTTTTGGAACCGTTGCGGCAGTCGAGCCTGTAATTGCAGGAATCGCTTCATTGTCAATGGACGGCACCGCAGTGGTTCCATTGGCCAGAATCGCGGCAGCTTTGGTATATCCGCTGTCCAGAGCCGTCTGGCCGCCTATCTCCTGGGCCTGGGTCAGTGTCATCGTCCCATCGTTAGCATAGAGAGCATACTGCCGGTCCGCCGAAACAGCCGTCCCGTCTCTCACAACTGTCACACGGGCGTCGGTATGTATCTGACCCCCTGTAAGCGCCTCATCTCCCGCTGTATAGCTGACCGTATGGGACCGCCACGTCTGACCCTGCCCCAGAGATGCGCGGATCTCTTCAAGGAGCTGATCCGTTATATTGTTCTGGAAGAAAGGAGATCCGCTGGCCTGCGTATAGGAGATGACATCATCCGCACTGTTAATGGCCGCCGCCTCCGATTCCGTGATAATGACATCCCGGGCAGATACCTGGGTATCGCCCTGGGCAAACTGTGCTCTGATATCAAAGCTATAATCCTTGTCGTCACCGCTTGCTGTCCAGGTTTTTATCTGATTCACATCACCTGCATCAACGTGGTAATTATGCGGCGCTGAGGATATATACCGGTCAGAGCCGAAGATATCAACGCCTTCCACATGTTCTCCGCAGGCGGAATCCGGGATAAAGGAAAACACCGGATAGGGAACCGTCCCTGGTATCAAAGCACTTGGAAGAGCAATGGACCCTTTTACAGACGGCGTATCTGCCGGAACGGTACCATAAGCGCTTATAGACTGCCCGGAGGACGGCGCTGCTGTAGATACCGGAACATTATGGGAGACCTTGCCATATCCTTCCGTTACCTCCCAGTTATAGACCGAACCGAGAATTGCAACCGCATATCCATTATTTCCAGAGAAATGCGTATCACTGTCCCCGATGAACGTTTTTCCGGTGGATTCCTCAGAACCTCTGAAATTCACAGGGGTTATCCTGTCTTTTGCTTTTGCTTTATCCGGGTTTAAGGTAATGACGCGCCAGCCGCTGTTAACTCCGAACCAGTTCGTCTGCAGATTGCTGTCCGCACTTACATTCCCCACCTTCAGCCATGTCAGTGCGTTATTTTCGGTGGTTATGATATCCGTGAGAACGATCTGGTCTGCCTGACCGGTAGACTGGATATATACCTGGCCTTCACCTTCCACACGTGCTGTACCCGCAATGAAAGATGCACCGGCAGAGGCAATACCCAGGCCTGCACCTTCCATTCCTTCCCCGGCATGTAAGGTCACATCTCCAAAGCTATGATAGGACGTGCCGTGATTGGATACCGTGGCATTTAATCCGTTTTTAATATTACCGTTCTGTGCGACGAGCAAACGATTCCGGATATCCATGGAGGTAAAACCGATGATGCCGTTCGTGGATATTTGAATCCGATGAGGCAGACCGTCAAGGGTCTGGCCGGTTTCCCTGTCACCCAGGATATCATTGGTATCCGCAGACTGCGGTCCAACGTTTATTACTGCTTTTTTACCGGCTTGTTCACTTGCCGAGGCCACGGCATTTGTGATGTTCTCCGTTCCATTGCCGGCACAAAGTCCTGTAATGGTCCCCGCAGAAACCAGATTGACCTGTACATCTCTTCTTAAGGTTCCTCCGGAAAGATTAGAGTAATTCGTAGCATAAAGATTTCCGATGATGGCATTGGGTGCATTGACATTGATGATAATATGCCCGGCCCTTGTATTACCCGCACTGCCTGCATCAAGAGAACAATCTCCGTATATGTTAAGTCCGTTCAGTAAATCCGTCTGGGAATTGTCGGTCAGAACATTCAATGTAACCGTATTATTCGCATCCGAACCAAGATAAGAACCTGTACCAGCGTTTAGCCTTCGTCCGCCACTTATGCTGTCACCGGACTCAATGGAAAAACCATACTGGTTTCCGCGCAGGTCGATCGTAACACTTGCATTGCCGTAAATATACCCGGCATATGACGGGCCCGCAGAAAACCCCCGGAAAACGTCAGCACGCGCCGTCCCGGAAAAATTGCCTCCATGTACGACTATCGTCGAATCGCCGCTGATATAGTGGGTAGTCGAAGAACCATAGGTGCCTCCCATTGAAGCATTTATGTAAACATTTGGTTTATCAAAAACTTCGACGCTTACATTCCCATCCTGATACGAATCGTTCCAGCCGCCGCCGCTGAGAAACCAATCCACCTGTCCACCGTGCACTTCTGCGCGGCCATCCCCTACATGGATAAAGCTGTTGTAGCCGGTTCCCTCGCAGGTATCAACCACACCGCCATGATGAATCCGTACAGAATCCCCTACCTGCACCCCGCCGAAGCTGCCGCCGTAGGTCCAGCGGGCAAGAACATTCCTGGTAACCAGCGTAGTATCCCCCTTGATACAAAAACTGTTGTTGGAAGAGATAGTTCCTCCGCCTCCGACTAGATCAAACCCCGTATTGTATCCCTGGGTTCTATTGGTGGTGGAATAACTGTAACTGTTAGAGTTTCCCAGATAGGCTATTCCCTCTGTTCCAACCTCTGAATAAGCATTTCCTTCCATATATCCCCAGCCGGCACCGCGGAACCAATGCTCATTGTCTGCGCTGTAGCAAATGCTGCCAGAATATATTACATTTGTAATATTTCCATATAGCTGGTAACCGGAAGCAGCCTTAGCTGCAGCAAGGCCGGCCTCCACGTTTGTAACCTTTGCGGTGGAAGGATAATACGTGAACTGGCTCTGCCAGGCGCCCCCGATGGCCGCGTAGATACCCGCGCCTCCGGAAAATACACTGAGGGATCCCCGGTTGTCCGTACCTGCCTTTACAAGGTTGATAACATTACCTTTTACTATTCCGGACTGGTAGTTGGTACCGATATAACACGCTCTTCCATAGGTAAAATTACTGGTATCGAGATTGTTCTTGATGACGTAATCGCCCGTATCTAAAAGACCCGAAAGGTCGGAGGTATCCACAGCACTCCCCAGCGTGGCATCGCTTCCCACATTACCGTACAGGGAGCCTCCGACAAATCGGCTTGTTGCCGAAGCCCATAAATAGCCTGTGTCAGAGGATGAAAACCGGCCGTTCCCACTGATTTCATTGGTGATCGGACCTCCTACAGATCCATATTCCACCCCGCCAAGGAAGCGTTCCAATCCACCGCTTCCGGTGGCCATATTGCTGATGGTGCTGGTCACACTGCCGGTAATATTGGCAGGAGCACTGGCGGAAGTGCCCAGACCACCGCCCCGGATGCTGAAGGTATTGCCGCTGGTACCGAGAATTGTAACAGCAGCATTGCCATTTAAGGTACCTGTCCTCATACCGCCGATGAAGTAAGAGCTCCCGTTACCGGTAGAGTAAACCGTTATGGAGGCAGTTTCCTCATAAGGCGTAACAGACCCGGTGCTGCTTCCTCCAAAATAGCGGGTGGCTGTCGTCTGCCAGGAGTTTCCCCCCAGGATAAGGGCATACCCGTTCATATATACACCCTGTGTCCCGCTTTCGCCTGCATTGAACGTATGCCGGACATTGCGGAGAATGATGTTACAGCCAAAATATCTCTCACCAGTGCCTGAAATCGAGATGAGGCTGGCATCGGAGGGAGCAGAAGCCGCCGGCGTGTCCGTAACCGGATCCTCCTGATTCCCTGTCAGGACAAGAGTATTCAGCCTCCCACGCAAGGAGGCAAATGTGATATCCCCGGTACCGGTTGCCGAGGCGGTATTATTAAAAATATTACCCGGCAGACTCGTAATATTGGAACCAAGATACATGATATAATCGCATTCTGCCTGATTTCTCTGATATAGTCCAAGCAGTGCCGCGCGCAGGCCGCTTTCATTTGCAGTATATGCCTCATAATAGCCGCTTACAGGATCCCCGTCCGCTTCCATTACAACCAATTTGGCCGTGTCGCCGCTGGCAAGTATATTTCCTCCTAAAGGCAGATTTATAAATGCTTCTGAGGCAAAAGGAAACAGGTTGGCACCCCGGTGCAGGCCCGCATTGATATTCTCAGCCGCAGTATCAACATCCTCCATGATCACAACTGTTTCGCTGTAAGCAGCTGTAATTTCCTCGTCTATCTGTACTAATTTAAATTGATTGTCACCGGTAATTCCGGCCGTCGGCAGAAGATATTCTGTTTCTTCAATGGTCTCAGATGTTATTCCCACCACATAACTGCCGGGTTCCACGTTATCAAACTGATAGGTACCATCCGACATAGTTTTCGTATCCCGTATTGCCATGCTCTTATCATCCGCTGTATAAAGACTGACAGGATAACCAGCGATAGCATTTTCGCCATCATCCATCACACCGTCACCATTTTCATCCAGCCACAGCTTGCCGCTGATCCGATTGCCAGGGGAAAGTTCGTCTGTAGGTGCTACTGTTACGACAGCAACGGGACGTGCCTGTGCATAAACATAGGTTCCGATATCAGCAGTAAACAGATATGTTCCCGCCTCATCCTTGTGATATAACCCACTGATTCCCCATGTTACGGGTATGTTTACCGCAGAGCCGCCCTCCAGTGTTGCTGTCAGGGTTTCAGGCAATGGAATATCTGCACTTTCCGTACCTAATGGAACAATGATTTCTGTCACAGGCATGTCAAAGGACATAATTAATTCCTCTTCATTGTCATTCTGGGCAATACCTGTAACAGGCAGCAGTCCTACAATCAGCAACACTACCAGCAACAGCGAAAGGCCAATGTGCCAATTACATTTTTTTCTCATACTGTACCTCTGCTTCCAAAAATTTCATACGTTCATAACCCACCACGAAATATGATGAGCGCCTTTCCACTGATCTGTTTTTTACTTACAGCGCCATAGTTACGGGAGTCCAGTGAATCACTTCGGTGATCTCCCATAACGAAATACTGGCCTTCGTAAAGCATGAGCGGATAGCCTACTTTCGTCTTCCCATAAGACCTTTCATAGATATACGGCTCTCTTTGTACTTCTCCATTTAAGAGAAAAAGTCCGTTATCATCATCAAACCCCAGTACATCTCCGGATATGCCGCAGATACGTTTGACGTAATCTTTCCGTCCATTTGCCTTAATAAAAATAATATCTCCTCTTTCATAGGAACTTGAATGTTTCCAGAATACGATTACATCTCCATCATAAAGAGTCGGTTCCATCGAGGTCCCCGATACAACTGCAATGCCAAACAATGTATTAAAAATCACCGCTGCCGCCACCGCAGTCACAGTACATTTTATAAGTAAGAGCCAGAATGACTGGCTGCAGTAATTCGTTACTGCGGCATGTTTTGGCTGATAAATTTTTCCTGACCTTTCCATATTTGCACAAACCCACTTCCTGCTGCATGTAGATTTTGGTTATTTCCCTTATTTCGATTAACAATTTCTCTCAAAATTACTTTATCCCATTTTACTCAATTTGTATTGATTAATGTATAAACAGCTGTCTTTTTGCTCCAAACTACACCACTGTTCTATCGTAACTTTCTACTGGTAATGCCTTGAAAACACGCATTGGTGGCTCCTTTTTAAACTATTTAAAATTAACTTAACTTAGCAAGTATAATTTAGAAAGCCAGTACTTTTCCATTTCTGACATCAACTGTCTTCATATAAATTTCCTTACCATATTCTGACCCTTTCTTCTATAAAATTCTTATCTTAATCTTGCAAAACATTAAAGAAAACCTCATATTTATATCTGACACATTTTATCAGAAATCAAACCAAAAAGAGGTATTACGCATCTAATTAGGTATTTAATGAACTGAATTTCATATTAACCAAATCACTTCGCCAAAATTGGGGGTTACGTACTTCAGGTAAAAATGTCAGAATACCAAGGATAAAAAACCAGAATATTTATTACCAGACTTTTGATTAGAAATCAGCAAATAAACCGGTGCCAGGATTTGTGTCCTGGCACCGGTTTTCTTTGAACGTTAATATTTATATAATTTTTGACATCAGCAAAGCCTGTCTCCGGCATTATACCTTAGCCTTTAAAATCTTCTGTATATTTTTATAAAGCAGTTCTCCCAAGGTTCCTGGACATTTCATCGAGATAAGCCAGCCATAAGTCCGGGCTGAAATCCAGTAACTTCATGGTGTTTCCTGATGCTTCCCTGCTTAAAATATCATTGAACAGATTCGTTTCAAAGCAATGGATTTTTTCCGTCTTATAATCATGATCAATTATGTAAATCAGATTTAGTCCCTGCAAACAGAAGATTGCCGCTTTCGGCCGCTCACTGTTAATAATCCTGACTTTGTCAGAGCTTTTATCACTAATAAAGGTGTTAAACCTTTGCAGGTACGGGATACGTTTCTCGGGAGGAAAGTCGATGGCACCAAAAAGGGGTACAATGGCTTTTCCTGTAGAACAAAAGCCAAGCATCGCATCAACCGTCACGAAAAAAGTGGTTTCCTTATCCAGAATTTTATGAAAAAGTTCCAGAATGGCTCTTTTTGAGACCTCCCTGCCATTTACAGGCTCTAAGTCCTTTTCTTCTACTAAATAACCGATGGATATAAAATTATATACGGCATCTACATGCCTGCCCATCTGCCTGGGCAGAATCGTTGGGTCTGCTTCTAAAGCCGCTGATGCCTCCCTTCCGCTATAGCTTATTTTCTTGGCGTCCTTTTTTACAAGTGAATTAAAGAATACATTTATATAGCCTTTATGACTGACAAAGGTCATAAGAGGCATCCCATCCAGCTGCAGGCTGAAGAGCAGAAGAAATTGTCCCTTCAAAAGCAAAAAGGTGTGATTCATTTCCTTTGTGGCTTTCCATAAATTCAAATCCACATACTTCTGTGCCTCGACAATGGCGGAGAGAAGGTCCGTATTATTATCGCTGGCTGACGCCTCAATAGCGGACATATCAAAAAAGTGGTTAAAGGCAGCTCTTTCCCGCTTCTGTGAGCTTGATATTTTTATCCTTTGGAAAATATCGGAATAAGACTGGTCAAAAAAAGGGATGGTACTGTAAAACTCCAGGGGGATATCATGATTGACCAAAATATGATCGGAAACAAGCACACAGAACATGTTCAGGATGGTCTTTTTTCCCAAAAAGCTGGCCTCCCTGTCAGGATAGCCCATATTTCCATTGTTCTCTTCATCAAAATCTTTATCAAAAGCATATTCTATGGCATAGGCCAGAAACATTTCCAGTTCATATCTGGAACTGAAATCATAAAGGACCGGAAAGATGTGCATAAATTTTAAATAACAGCCGTGGCCATACAGAACCTCGGCAAAATAGGCGGCAGCCTGCCTGCTGAATGCCCTCTTTTCCTTTAAAAAAGGCAGCCTGCCTCCTTTTAGGATCTTACTTAATCCACTAGGAGTCATATTCATGCTGATTGCAAAGTCTGTTTTCGGCGTCTGTGCAATATCGATCAGCTCTTCCAGCAATTTACCGGTTTTCATCTCTTGCTCCCCCACTATTTCCTGTTTTGCAAAATATTGTAACACGGTTTTTTCCTTTTGTCTATTTCAGTGTGACGTTTTCATCCTCTCTTTTCTTTTCCTGGAAAATATTGTTACATATTTTTTCTTTCCTGTCTATTTTCCCGTAACTTTTTATCCAAACTTTCAAGCATCAGGAAAAACCTACCTATATAATCTTTGTAGGATTCTTTACGCTGAGGCGGGAACCTTAGGCGGAGGAATTACTTCAAATATAAGGCCGTCATTCTCAGGCGTACGCTTGAAAAACAGATGAAAGGCAGTAACAAGAGGAGGAATGAGATTGAAAATAAGGAAACATAGACGGCTGGTAAGCTGGCTGCTGGTATTGATGCTCGCGTTAAACATGTTTTCGCCGCTCAACAATGTATGGGCCGAAGGGCTGGGAACATCTGGTGAAGACGTAATCAACGTGAACACAGGAACCCCTTCCAATGCGGACCGGGATCCGGTGGTCAACGATCATGAAAAAACTGATGATCCCACGGGAACTCCTTCCAATGCAGACAGGGATCCAACGGATTCTGGTAAAGGCGGTACATCAGGCGCACCAAAGGCGACACCTTCCAGCGTAAGTCTTCTGCCGGTGGCATTCAGTTCAGAGGATAAAACAAGTGCACTCATGGAACTGAAAAAGACCATCAAGCAAAACGGAAAAATAATCAACGAAGGGGAAACTTTAACAAGCACGGATACTATTTCTGTGGAAGTCTCCTTTCGAGTACCGGTGGATGGGGATGACTTCAGCGGCATAACCCCTGCTCCCACCACAGTACAATTGGGCGACACAGCGATTTTTGAGCTGAGCAATGCCTTTAAGCTGGTCTCCGGCACAAATATTGATTTAAGAAGTGAAAATAACACTTTGGTCGGCCATGTGACCTTTTTCACTGATTCAGGTACAATGTATGCCCAGGTTGACTTTGATGGAAACCCGGATGTCTTCAATGAAGTGTTTAATAATGTACGCTGTAAGTTCAGCGCAACTTTAAAGTATGATTCCAGCGGCTCTGCCGGCAGTGAAGGAGATCATCTCATAACCATTTTAGACAAAACCTACACCGTTACGGTACCTCCGGTTGAGACCATTTATAATGTGTTAAAATCAGGAGAAGTTGATCTGACAAGTAAAAGCATTGAATGGACGGTAAATATTTCCGCAGCCAAATCAGGCGAAGGCATTGATTTAGAGGGCTATAAATTTTCTGATGATTTAACAAGCGTAGGAGAATATATCCCAGGCTCATTTATGGTAGATAATACCGGTGTTACTCCTGCGGAGAATGGCAAGGTCATCAGTTATACCTTTCCTGCGGGTTCAACAAGCCCCAAAAAGGTGACCTTCAAAACCGAAATACCCGATGCTTCCTACTATTCCTCTTCCAGACAGACAATCGGTAACAAAGCACAGCTTCTGGATAAAGAGGATACATTAAAAAAGGAAGGACAATTTACAGTTTCATGGACTCCGAAATGGATTGAGAAGTCTGGCGAATCAAGTGACAAGGGCAGTACAGGTATTTATGATCCTACAAACCGCACGATCACCTGGTCCATAACTGCTAACCACAATGGAGCAAAGCTTGACAATGCTGTTATCACTGATGTACTTCCTTCCGGTTTACAGTTTTTATCTGCAAAATGGCAGACATGGAACGGTACCGTTTGGGTCAATGATGTAAATCTTCCTGATCCTGGAGCAAGCGGTGAATACGTCATAGGTGATATAAACTCCCAAATTAAACTTACCATCGTAACGAAAGTACTGGACACAAACCTTACTACCGGAGTAACCACCTTTACTAACTCTGCAAACATCAAATGGGATGGTCTGACAGGCCCCGGCTATGGCTCGGGCAATGTTGGTGTCGGTATCGGGTATAATGCCATTAAGAAGGAAGGCACTGCCAATCCGTCCACCGGTGAGGTCACCTGGAAGGTTACCGTTGATCCAAGGGAACAGATAATACCTGATCCCAAGGTATACGACCTTCTTGTTTATGGAAACAGCTCAAGTGGATTTGATCTCTCATCTGCTACGGGGATTCCTGCTGGAATTACTCCCGGCGATTTAACGGCGCGTTATGGCCAAAAGTATATAGAAAACAGCTTTTCAGGATCGGGTCTCACTCTGACCGTGCACCAGATTGATCAGGGCGGCGTTCCGGTAGCCGACTTATTAGAAATCACCGGTTTTCTCACCGGCGCTGGTTCCGGTGCCAGCACCTTTACTTTTAAAAGTCAGGTTTTAGACCCGGAAATATTTGCAACAAACCAATCGTCAACCGTTTATAATACCGCCTCTCTCTTCAGCTCCAACGCAAAGCTGAATGAAGCAACGGCAACCCCCGGCTATCAAAGCAAGATGCTCTCCAAGGAGATGTTAAAGCGTGAAGCCATGGCTGATCCTGCCGCCGGAGTCAACAACCGCACCACTAACGCTTCGGAAGGATTTGATTATCAAGACAAATCCGTGATTTTCCGCTTAAGCGTCAACGCAAACGGCATGGATCTGACCAACATGGTAAATGCAGCCGGAGAGATAATGGGAACGGCAACCGTTACCGATACTTTACCCACTGGCTGGGTGTTCGATAAAATAGACGGATCGGATTACCTGATTTTTGAAGGAACCAATTACCCTGACGGAAGCGGAAGTGTTCAGGCGGCAGGCTCTGCACCGGTAACAGTCACAGGTCTTACTTCCAGTTTCAGCGGAGGAACAGCCACGTTTACGTTTAATCCCCTTGATAAGCCATATGTGATTCTGGTCAAGGCAAGGCCAACCAGCGAAACGGCTGCCGGATACTTTGACACCAATAAGGCAACGAATGTAACTAATAATCTAAGCCTGAAGACCGACAAATCCCCGGAAGTGCCCAGTTCTCAGAAAGTTACCATTAACAGCCAGATTCTTGAGAAATCCAATACCCTTCCCAAAGCCGGGGAGCTGAAATGGACCGTGTATTACAAGCCTTATAATCTTCCGCAGACAGGTTCCGTACTAAAAGATACGCTGCCAACCGGAATCGATTTACGAACCAACGCCAGCGGAGCTCTGCTCTTAACCGGCGGAAACATTACGGTTAATGAGATGACCCTGAATGCTGACGGCACCTATGCCTCAGGAGATGAAGTCACCTTAATACCGGGGGAAAATATTTCCTACGATAACACAACCAGGATTTTGAGCTTCATGATTCCTGACAGCAAAAAAGCATACTGCTTCAGCTATATTACGGATATTACAGGAGAACCTGGTTCCGTATCCAATAAGGTATCCTTATATGGAGACAGCACCAAACAGGAAGAAACAAGTAAGCCCTATTCCATTACTGCTGCTGACGGCGGTGCCAGCATGCAAAGAAATGGTTATATCACCATAACAAAAACTGATGGATCAGGCGTACGTCTTCCAGGTGCTGAATTTACACTTTTTGCCTTAGACGGCGTGACTGTCATAAAAAAAGGAATCACTGCCAATGACGGAACACTTAAGCTCAAGGTCATTCCTGATGGAGAATACATACTTCTGGAGACTGCAGCACCAGCAGGCTACAATCTGGAGGGAATCAAGCATACTCTGTCAGTTACGACCACCGGTGAAACAGTCATTACCTCCATTGATGGCAAATCCGGAGCAAATGCAAATACTATCACGGTTAAAAACTTCCATGATAATACGGTGGGAAGCCTGACCATTAAAAAAACAGTGGACGGAAACGGTGGAGAGACCAATAAGAAATTTAATTTCACACTGACCTTAAGTGATATATCCGGTACCTATCCTTACATCGGAATCGGAGTTCCAAATGGATCCATCAAGAGCGGGGATACCATATCTCTGGCCCATAACCAAAGCATCACCATTCTGGAACTGCCAAAGGATACGGCCTATGCGGTAACGGAAGAAGATTATTCCAGTGATGGATATCAGAGTTTCAGTAACGGCGAATCCGGCACCATTGCAGCCGATGAGGTGAAGATTGCCGAATTTATTAACACAAATTTCTTGCCAGGAAGCCTGACCATCAAAAAAACCGTTGCCGGAAACAGCGGTGAAGCCAATAAGAAGTTTAATTTCACTGTTACTTTTAAAGCAGATGGCACCTATTCCTACAAAGGAAACGGGGTTCCTGACGGAACAATTAAGAGCGGGGATACCATTTCTCTCGCGGATGGGCAGAGCATCACCATCACCGGACTTCCAAAAGATATTACCTACGAGGTAATTGAAGAAGACTATTCCAATAACGGATTTTCCACTGCCTCTACAGGCTCGTCCGGCACCATTCGGACAGATGAGGAACAAATAGCCTCCTTCATCAACACGAAGATTATGCCAGGAAGCCTGACCATCAGCAAAACAGTTGCGGGAAGTGGAGCCGACACCAAAAAGAAGTTTGATTTTACAGTGACCTTTAAAGCAGGCGGTACCTATTCCTATACGGGAAAAGGTGTTTCCAACGGAACCATCAAGAGCGGCGATAAGATTTCTCTCGCAGATGGGGAAAGCATCACCATCACCGGACTGCCTGACGGAACCGAATATCAGGTGACAGAGGCAAACTATTCCTCTGAAAGATACACGACCACCAATACAGGAGACACAGGCACTATCCGCACCCTTGTATCATCAACCGCTGCATTTACAAACACATACCGCAAACCCACCAGCTCAGGCGGCGGTGGCGGCGGTGGCGGCAATCCAAAGGTGCCTGCCAAGCCTAACACACCGACAACACCTGCTGCTCCTGTTCCGGCAGATCCCACAGTCAACGTAGACGGCAGTACACCTACCGGCAACATGGAAGGCAAAACCCCCGACGAATTGGTTGACATCAACGGCAATATTCCTACCGGAACCAGATACGGAAGAAATGGTCTGCCAAAAACCGGCGACAACGTATCCGGCGATATGGTTATTTACGGCCTGCTTTGCATCTCGGCACTTTTAGGCATGGCAGCATCTGCAAACATACTGCTGAGAAAATATACTAACAAATAATTGCTGAATCATTTGTAATAAAGTAATCTGTACTGCAAGATTCAAAAACAGAATATGAAACAGATAGGGATGCCGCAAAACAACTCACGTTAATTTTGCGGCATCCCCGTTTTTTGCAAAAAGAAAGAGCACATATCAAATCAACGGCATGCGTCTTATCTTCACTTCTGCTGCTGAAGATATTTACTGATCGTCCTCTGGAATATTTTCATACTGCTGTCAACATTTTTATTTTCCTGCAAAATCTTTGATACCTCCCCATCAGCCAGATTCATGACCTGCTGATACTGCAATAACTTAGGCTCAATAATGCCCTCCTCAATGACATTATACAGCAGCGTGCTGCTGATGACCTGCTCTCCCTCATCCATATCTTCCTGAATGATATTCGCTCCTTCCTTAGAAGAAGCTACGCTCTTTAAGGCCGGGACCCCCTGGGAATACAGGTACACATCCATCTGCATCTCTTCCGTATAGGTAAGCTGTTTTAAGAATTCCCATGCCAATTTTTCATGCTTTGTCCTGCTGTTGATCCCCATCAAAAGGGCATCTACCTTTGATATGTTTTCTCCTTCCCTGCCCGCCGGGAAGGTGATGCAGTCCCACTGGAATCTGGTGTACTTCTTGATCCGGTAGGGATAGGTCTTGTAGGTGCGGTATTCTGCAAAGGTCAGTGGCATAAACGCTACCCTTCCCTCATTAAAATCTTCCTGGGTGACGCTCTGCCCCTGGTTTAAGTCGTTCAGCCGTTTGATATATTTGATTGCGTCCAGCACCCGGCCATCTGTAAAGGACAGCTGGTCCTGGCTCTCATCATACAGCTTTCCCCCGCTGGTATAAAATGCATCCCGCCAGCTGTAATTATAAGTACCGAACTGGTCCAAAAGCCCGTCCTTATCCGTGTCCTTTGTCACCCTCCTGCATATCCCGTACATATCCTCCCAGGTCCAGTCTTCCCTTGGCATCTGGATCATCTCCTTTGCCAGGAGAGACTTGTTTACAAACATGAGCGTGGGAACTGTTTCGTAGGGGAGGGCATACTGGCGTCCATTGCGCCGGCCCGTATTTAAGGCCGTGGTGAAAAAATCCTCTTTATGAAATGTGTTGTCCCCATTCATCAGATCATCCAGATCCTTCATGACTCCCAGGGAGGTAAACTTGTCAAAGTCTGAATCCAGAATCATGAACACATCCGGCATCTCCCCTTCCAACAGCTTGCGGGCGCACCATTCCGAATAATCCTCCTTTGCGATTCCACTGTAATAATGGATCTTCACATTCGGGTGTGACTCCTCAAATCGTCTGACCGCCTTGTCTATGATCTTAAAGCTGTTGGCACTGGCCACATCCCAGTTGCTCCCTGTGAACATGCCGAATTCAAGGATGATTTCCCTATGCTGACCGCGGTAAATCAAGGCCGCTGTAATCAGTGCCGCTATCATGGTACTGATGCAAAGGCGCTTTCTCCACTTCCCCATTGCTGCTTCCCCTTTGTTGTTCTATTTTACTTTCTAAGTTTCTATCCGCTTTCTTACATTGGTCTGGACAGCCCAGATGGCCAGCTGTGTACGGTCCCTAAAATCCAGCTTATTCAAAATCGTGCTTAAGTAATTGCGGACCGTTCCCTCGGAAAGGTTTAAGGTTTTTGCAATTTCCTTGTTGCTGGCCCCCTTCTCCACCTGGGCGATGATCTTCCATTCCGTCCTGGTCAGTTCATCCATGTTCTTCTCCCGGACAGATATGGTATCATCCGCCTGGGCCATCTGTGAAAAGAAACGCAGCACCTTTGCCGCTATATCCGGATTGATCATTGCCCATCCATTGTAAACCGTTGTGATGGCTCCTACTAACTCATCCATGGAAACACCCTTTAACATGTACCCGCTTGCCCCGTATTTCAGCGCGTTATACACGTATTCATCATCGTCAAAAGTGGTCAGTATGATGATCTTGATCTGTGGATAGCTTTCCTTTATGATCTTCGTGCACTGAACTCCGTCCATCTTTGGCATCCTCACATCCATTAAAATCACATCCGGCACGTTCTTTCTCACGCACCGGATCACCTCCTGGCCGTCTGCAGCCACATCGGTCACCGTCATGTCCTGCCTGCTGTTTAATACGATCTGCAGGCTCTGACGGATTAATTCCTGATCATCCGCGATCAATACTTTAATCATAAGTCTCTCCCCTCCGAATCGGTATTCTTGCATTGACAATAAACCCATTGCTTCCATCAAACGTCACAACTCCGCTCAACATCCTGATCCGCTCTTTCATATGCTTTGTGCCGAAGCCGTTTTTCATTTCCTCGCAGCCGATCCCGTTGTCCTTAATCTGAACCAGGATGTCCTGATTTTCTCTTTTCACAGTGATCCAGATTTCCCTGGCATGTCCGTGGCGGATGGCATTGGTGATCCCTTCCTGAACGACACGGTAGATGGCATTTTCCTCATCTTCATCAAACTTTAAATTCTGGACCCTGCAATCAAAATAGATCCTGGTTTCTGATACAGCATTAATATCCGTGACCATTTTGTTAATGGCATATTCCAGGCTGAAACGCTCCAGGGCATCCGGCCTTAATTCGCTGACCGAGCGGCGGATATCCTTTATCCCATCCCTGGTGACCATGGAGATCAGCTCCAGCTGCTTTTTCGTCTGCTCCGGGGAAGTTCCGATGATGGCAAGGCAGGCATCGATCCCTGCTGCAATCCCGGTCAGGGTATGGCCCAGGGTGTCATGAATCTCCCGTGCCAGGCGGTTCCTTTCCCTTGTCTCAGCCATTTTTTCAGCCATAAGGGAATATTTTTGCAGCTGCTCATTGACCTCCTGCAGCTTTTCATTGAGTCCGTGGATCTCATCTAAATTTCCCTGCTGTTCGTTGATGATATTGACACAGTACACAACAAACACAATGACATTTAAGGATATTAAAATATTGTATACACTTAAAAGGTACTGCTGCACCGATACGCTGTAATAAGAGATATAATCCTGGATGGAATAGAGGCGGTAGGAAATGGACAAAAGCTCATAATCAGCCAATATGAAGCTTCCGATTGCAACAGCGGCCAGGATATATCTGGATTTTCCATTCTTCACATACATGATGACATTGGAAAACACCAGCAGCAGGATTCCGTTATAATTGAAATTTAAAAGGATGATGATTATAAAACATATGATAAAATCCGCCACCAGGCTGGTGAGTATGACCTTGCTGTTATTGGGAAACAAACGGTCCCGGATCACCATGCTTAAGGTAAGCAATACCAAAAGAAGGGCGCAGAGCCAGATTTTTGCGTAAGGATACCACACAATCGCCTGGATCCCGTTTAAAAATTCCCTTGCAGCGTACACCCTGCGGATTTTTTCAATTGTACAGTAAATAAATATGCTGATCCCCATGACCGAGATCATGTTCAGGGCCAGAATCCCCACCTGGAGGAGGCCGATCCGGCTGTTGTATTTTTTTGCTTCCATCTCTTCTACCTACTGCCAACCGTCAATTTCGTAATTATCAAGACTGTCCTTTGTGATCAGGGTACTGGGCAGGCTTATGTATTTATCCACCGGCTCTCCTGCCAGATACCGGTATGCTGTTTCTGCCGCAACCCTGCCAATGGACTTAGGACTTTGGGCGCTGGTCCCGGTTACATAGCCCATATCCAGGATTGCTTTAAAATCAGGTGAACCGTCGATCCCGTAGATCAGGATCCCTTCCTCTCTTTTGGCCTGCTGCAAAGCCGCCAGGGCCCCCAGGGCCGTAGGATCATTGCCGCCAAGGATCACATCAAAATCAATGTTTTTTCTTAAAATCTCCTCCATTACCTTGGAAGACACTTCAATTTCCCCGCCGGCCGCATGGCGGTACACCACCCGGTAATTCTCGTTGCCTGCAATGGCGTCGGTAAACCCCTGGGAACGGTAGGTGATGGACATCTGTATGGGGTTGTCCAGAATTATGATGTTGGCGGATTTCTTCCGCTTCATCATATCCAGGGCACAAAGCTGACCTGCCTGATAATTATCCGTCTCTATGATGGATATGACAGAATCCCTGTCCTTTACCACGGTATCCACATTGATGACGGCAACTCCAGCCTCTTTGCACGCATCAAGGGCAGGGGAAACAGCCTCCCAGTCCACCGGATTTAAAAACAGCATGCAGATTCCTTCATGAATCAATTCCATTATCTGCTCATTCTGTTTCTCCTGGTCCTGCAGCGGATCCCTGGTGAGAAGAATATCCCCATTGGCCTCAACCACCTCTTCGATCCCCTGGTTTAAAACGTCAAAGTAGGGGTTGTTCCTGGTCATATAGGTCGCCCCAAAAAGGAGAGCCTCGTGTTGCTTTGGTTCCCCCTCATTTCTTCTGCAGCCGGGTAAGAGGGCCAATATTCCAATGACCAGAACGAATAATCCTGTCCTCACCTTCATGTGTTTCACTCCCTAATATGGTCTATTTATTGTACCGAAGTGCAGCGAACGAATCCTGCTCATTGCTTTGGATAGTATACCACAAAAAGCGTCTCTTTTTTAAGGAAACGCTTTTGTAAGGACATGATATTAATCCTTCTTTTTGTTTCTTAAATAATCGATGAATACGGCAAGAAGAATGACGATGCCTTTCACCACATACTGCCAGAAGGAATTGACATTCATCAGATTCAGCCCGTTGTTTAAAACACCGATGATAAGGCCGCCGATAATGGTTCCTCCGATCTTTCCGGAACCGCCCGCCATGGAAGTACCCCCTACCACAACTGCTGCGATGGCATCCATTTCCGCACCGTCACCTGCTGTGGGCTGCCCGGAGTACATGCGGGAGGCCAATACCACACCGGCAAGGCCGGCCATGATGCCGGAGTATGTATGAACCAGAAGCTTTACCCTGGCGGTGCTGATGCCGGAGAACTTCGCCGCCTGGGCGTTGCCGCCAACCGCGTAGATATGGCGCCCCAGCTTTGTCTTATTCATGATAACCGCCGTTATGATCAGGACAAATACCAGAAGTATGACGGGCGTGGGAACTCCGCCGATGTAACCGGCACCAAGAAACTGCCATGCCTTCGTAACCACCCGCACCGGTGAACCGCCGGTATATACATACGCCAGACCCTTTGCCACGTTCATGGTAGCAAGGGTTACGATAAACGGAGGAATGGTGGTTTTGGAAATGACCACACCGTTCATCATGCCCACCGCCATGCCGATGAGCACGCCAATGATGATTGCTGCAAAAATGGGGAGATTATAGCGGGCCACACAGCCGGCCGCCACACAGCCGGACAAAGCGATGATAGAGCCTACAGAAAGATCGATGCCTCCCAAAATAATGACCATGGTCATGCCGCATGCCAGGAATAAGTTGGATGAAATCTGCCTTAACACATTGAACATGTTCTTATGTGTGAGAAAGGCACCGCTGGTCTTTGGAAATACGGATAAGAAAATACACAGAATCAGCAATGCCCCGATAATACCGATATTGTCTTTCAAGTATTGCTTAATATTTTTTTGAAGTCTTGTTGTCATTTGATTTTCCCCTCTTTCCTACTTTGCTGCCAGCTTCATGATCTCTTCCTGGGTGACACATTCCTCATGGCTGAAACAGCCTGTGATCCTGCCGTCGCACATGACATAAACCCGGTCGCTCATGTTTAAGATCTCAGGCAGCTCGGAGGAAATCATGATGATGGACACGCCATCCTTTACCAGCTCGTTCATGATCCCGTAGATTTCTGATTTTGCCCCTACGTCCACGCCTCTGGTAGGCTCATCAAGAATCAGGATCTTAGGAGAGGTTGCAAGCCATCTGCCGATCATGACCTTCTGCTGGTTTCCGCCGGATAAGTTTCCAATTAACTGCTCCTGGGACGGTGTCCTGGTGTCCATCATATCAATATATTCCTGAGTGATCTTCTCTTCCTTATTTGAATCCACCCAGATTCCCTTTATAAAGGATTTAAGCACTTCAATGGTAGAGTTAAAGCGGACGGTCTGCACTTTGTAAAGCCCCTCCTGCTTCCTGTCCTCCGGCACCAGGGCAATACCGAATTTCATGGCATCAACAGGGGATTTGATCTTCACTTCCCTATCCTCCACGTAAATCTCTCCCGTAGAACCAGGAGTAAGGCCGAAGATGCATTTCATGGTTTCACTGCGCCCTGCTCCCACAAGTCCTGCAAATCCTATGATTTCCCCTTTACGCAGCTCAAAGCTGGCTCCCTTTACCATTTTTCCGTCTGCAATATTTTCACATTTTAATACCACTTCGCCCGGCTCCAGATAATCACGGGTATAGTATTTTGTCAGCTCCCGGCCAACCATCATGGCGATCAGCTTATCTCTCGTGGTGTCCTTAACGACTTCCGTTCCTACAAATGCACCATCCCGCAATACGGTCACCCTGTCACAGATCTGCTCCAGTTCATCCATTTTGTGGGAAATGTAAACAATGCCTACGCCTTTCTTTGTCAGCGCCCGCATGGTCTGGAACAAAAATTCCACTTCCTTATCCGAAATGGAGGAGGTCGGCTCATCCATAACCAGGATCCTGGAATTATAGGAAATCGCCTTTACGATCTCCACCATCTGCTGCTGGGCGATGGTTAAATCTTTAACGAGTGCTTGGGCATCAATGTTCATATGATAGGCATCAAGTAATTTTTGGGCATCCTTTTCCATGGCCTCATGATTGATCCAGCCGCCCTTTCCTGGCTCCCGTCCCAGAAAGATATTTTCCGCTACGGTCATATGAGGAACCAGAACCAGCTCCTGATGGATGATGGAGATACCGTTTGCATGGGACGTATTTACTCCGTCAATGATCACCTTCTGGCCATCAATGAAAATATCTCCCTCTTCCGCTATATAAATGCCGCCCAAAACCTTTATTAGCGTTGACTTGCCGGCTCCGTTCTCCCCAAGAAGCGCATGGACCTCACCGGTACGGAGTTCTAAATCCACTCCCAAAAGCGCCTTTACTCCTGGGAAGGATTTATGGATATTTTTCATCTGAAGCAGAATCTTTTCGCTCATAAACTCACCTGCCTGTTCTCACTTTTGCTTTGCCTTCTGGGATTTACCGTTAAAAAGCGCCCGGAGGGCGTCCCAAACCCAATGTTTCTCCTGTTTTGAGACGCCCTCCCACAGCACTTTCAAAGTTTCTGTTACTGCCAGCCGTCAGTTCCGTAGTCCTTTACATTATCAGATGTGATCAGGAAGGTTTCTACCGGATAACGGTCATCTACTTTATCGCCATTTAAATAAGAATACATAATATTTACTGCAGACTGTGCGATCTTAACCGGTGACTGTGCGCCGCTTCCTTCAATGAGGGAATCGCCGGTAGCCATTTCTGCCTTGATGTCAGGAGAACCGTCAACACCGTAAATCTTGCAGTCCTTAATGCCTGCCGCATTGGCTGCTGCCAGGGCTCCAAGTGCTGTCGGATCGTTGCCGCCGAAAATAGCAACTACATCACCGTGTGCCTGAAGAAGGTCTTCTGCAATGCCCATGGCAACCTGTAAATTGCCCTTTGCATCCTGCTGGGCCACGATGTTAAAGTTATGTCCTTTGATCGCATCTAAGAATCCGTTGGTTCTGTCGGTTACTGAATTCATGGTTGGGGAATCCAGCACGATGATATCTCCGCCGTCCGGGCATTTCTTAACTAAATCCTCGCCGCATACATAACCGGCGTTATAGTTATCGGATCCTGTATAGGAAATTAAATAGGATAAGTCAGCCACTTCCGTATCAAAGCCTACGATGGGAACATTTGCCGCCTTTAACTGGTCCAGGGCCGGAAGAATGCCTTCTGCCTCGGCCGGGTTCATAAACATGGCATCAATACTCTGGGAAATCAAATCTTCCACCTGGGTGATCTGAAGGGTTACATCATTGGCCGGGTCCACGGAAATAAGCTCATCGCCCTGGGCCTCAACCATTTCCCTCATGGTCTTCTCAATGGTAACGAAGAATGGGTTTGTGCCATCCATACAGGTATATCCGAATTTGTAGTGTTTGCTTGGGTCTTTTTTCTTCACATTTGCATCAGCCATATTGACACCGGCGTCGAATTTCACCGCTGCCTTGGTCTCTGCGGCGGCGGCGGCTGTTGTCTCTGCTGCCGTAGTGGCGGCTGCCGTTGTTTCAGGCGCTTTCGTCTCTGGCTCCCCATTGCTACACCCTGCCAGTGAAATTCCTGCAAGAGCTGCACAAATCAACATTGCAGTTAATTTTTTTGTGCTTTTTTTCATGTTACATCCTCCTTGTACACATTTTGTTTGTTGTAATTGCTACATTTTTATCATATCACGAGTTTATTTTTAAAACATGTGCACAATGTAATGAGTTTTATGTGACAAATGTAACATCTTTATTTTCCCAGTCTCATTTTGCTGCCGGATATTCATTGCAAAGAAGGCGGTAGGGAGGCTCATCCTCTTCTATTTCCGGGAATCGCCCGGCAGGCAGATAAAACCGGTTATCCCCATTGTCATCATTGCACATGGATACCTCTCCCAAAAGAACAGGACCGCTTCCCGGCTCCAGCTCAAAATCGTGATACAGTCCGGGATAGATGGTAATGCTTTCCCCCGGACACAGCTTTACCTGAGTCCCTGCGGCCACCTTGTATTCCCGCCCGTCGCTGTGAACGGTCACATCCCCATCCGCAAATTCCCCATCCGCTGTTGACTCATAGACACGGATGAGCACATTGCCTCCGCCCCGGTTGATAATATCCTCCATTTTATTCCAGTGAAAATGCATGGCCGCGGTTTGGCCTTTCTTTATATAAAGCAGCTTTTCCGCATAAGTTTTTGCATACTTCTCCAAGTTCACATTGCCGTTTCGCAGTGTGATCAGGGAAAATCCCACTTTATCAAAGTCGTTCATTCCAAAGTCCGTAATGTCCCAACCCAGCATGTTGTCGCGGATTTCATCATAGTCATGGCCCTTTTCCTTCCACTCCTCCGGCGTAAAACTGCAAAAGGGGGGAAGGGCAAAGCTGCATGCCTTTGTCATCTCTTCCATATCCCTTAATGCTTTGTTAATCTCTGAACGTTTCATCTGATACCTCCTGAACCCTTTCTTATTTCAAATTGGAAAATATCTTTATGGTATGAAGCACATCCATTTTCATGGCTTCAATGCCCCATAAGGTCACATCGTGATAATATACGTATCCTTCCGCCTCCATGGCCTTTTCCTTTACATGCATCCCGCCTGCCTTGGCTAAGTATGTATAGTAATTGATCTTGCGGACACCGTTTTCGATACACTTCTTGAAGTCCTGGTCACTGACGCCGGAGCCTCCATGCATAACAATAGGAAGTCCGATCCGGGTCCGTATCTGGCTGATCCGGTCAAAATCCAGCTTTGGTTCCGTAAGGTAAAGTCCGTGTACCGTGCCAAAAGAGCATGCCAGGGCATCGATACCCGTTGTCATTACAAATCTCTCCGCCTGTTCCGGGTCTGTGTAGCAGCCTTCCGTGGCTTCTCCCTCTTCCCCTTCACCTATGCTGGAGAATTCCTGTCTTCCCATGGCGCCGATCTCCGCCTCCACGGATGCTCCATATACCTCTGCCATCTGGACTGCGATCCTTGTGTTGGCCGCATTCTCCTCAAAGGACAGGGCAGAGCCGTCATACATGACCGAAGTAAATCCCATATCCAGGGCCTTCTTCAGTATGCTTAAATCGTCGCCGTGATCCAGATGCACTGCTACCGGCACCGCAGCATTTTCCGCCATCATGAGCATGATGGGACCTATGACTGACAAGGGGATGATGGCTTCATGTACCGGGGCAAACTGCAGGATTACCGGCTGGTTTAATTCTTCCGAAGCCTCAAGCACTGCCTGGATCCCCTCCAGGGAAGTAATGTTAAATGCCCCTATTGCTATGTTTTTTGCATCCGCCAGCTCTAATATGGCTTTCATCGTGATCAGCATATCTTTTTCCTCCTGTTTTATAATTTTTTTATGGGCGGATGATTTTCTGCTGTTCCCACCCGTTTTGTATCTTTTCCCTCAGGGCTTCAAAGGGCAGAAGTCCGCTGACGGCATCATAAGCCGTCACGCAGGAAGCTCCGGTTGCGGCCGCAAGCTCCAGACACTCCTTTGGCCCTAATCCATCCAGCATGGCCTTTATAAATGCGGCAATGCTCGTATCCCCTGCTCCGGTTGCCGAAAGGATCCGGTCAGGCACAAAGCTGTTCTGGAAAATGGCAATGCCGTCCCATCCTTCCATAAAATGCTCCGGTGCAGTCTTTAAAAACATGCCGGCCGCCCCGCATTTCAACAATACGGTTTTTGCTCCCAGACTCAAAGCCCGGTCCGCTAAAACCTCTACATCCTCACTTAGGGAAAGTATGGAAGTGATGTCTTCCCCTCTTGCCTTTTCCTGCCATTTGTCATAGAGCTTTCTGTCAAGCATGTATCCCAGTTCTTCAATGCTTGGGACAAAAAAATCCACATAAGGAAGCACAGATGCCAGAATCCGCTCCCAGTCACAGCCAGCCGCCTCAGAATCCGGGTCAACTGCCGTTAAATCCAGGGATGTGGTAAGGGAAAGCTCCTTGACCCGCTTGAAAAGGCAGGCCAGCTCTTTTCCGTTATTCTGGTAAAATCTGCGCATCAGCGTGGGATATCCAAAATGAAAGTGGGACGCCCCGGACACCAGCTCAAAATCCACATCATCGCAGCAAAACGTATCATTGCACCCGGGATCATGGAGAAAAAAACGGTCAAATCCCTTTGGAGCTATCACCACCGTATAAGATGAGGATTCCCCCTCCACTGCCGGGATGCTGCTCTCACATCCGCTTTGTCTGATCTTTTCTTTTAATATCAGGCCAAAATCATCATTTCCAACCTTTGCCATCAAAAGTACGTCGGCTCCCAGTGCATAAAGACCCAGGCCCGTATTGGAAACAGCCCCTCCTGTGGATACCTGCGCCTTTCCCACACGCAGCAGCTTTCCCGGACGCAAAAGCGCAGAAAACTTCTGGTCACCGCTGTTTTTAAAAACCGGCGTAATGTCCAGGGAAATATGTCCGGCCACCACAATTTTTTTCTTCCCTTCCTGATAATTCATGTTTAACCCCCTCTCTCTGTAATCATCATAACAACTCCAGAGAAAAAGTCAATATTTTTTATGCATTTATTACTAATGTAATGAGTTATATGACAATTGTCATGTGTATATTGCACAATATTTTTAAAAATAACATCTCTTTTATTCTATGCCGAAATTTCTGATGTTGAATATATTAAAATCTGCATGCAATACTTTTTATTTTCTATCAAAACAAAATAAAACCCCATATTTAACACTCTTTTTCTTTAGATTGACAAACAATAATTATGTATTATATAATGAACATTGTCGATATTTGTCAAAAAAAGGATGGCAGGGTTTTGGTAAAACTGCTGATTTGGGATGTTCACAAAATATGGGTTCATATTGTATACCGAAAACGGGGCTTCAGACGTCGTATGTATATGTGTTTTGAGGAACATGACAGTCCAAATGGAAAAATCATACATAAGTTGCAGACGAAAAACTAGGAGGTATCAATATGAAGAAATTCAATGACTACAGCATCACCAGGAAATTACTTACAGCCTTTCTCAGCATGGTCTTTATTATGCTTGTGATCGGCATCACAGGGATTTTGGGCATGTCTCAAATCAACAAGATGGACACCTATTTGTACAAAGAGCAGACGGTTCCCATGAAGGACTTAATCATTGCCACCAAAAACCTGTATCAGCTTCGTGCAGATGCCAACGCAATGGCCAGCCATGCCGGTGATACCATGGAACTGCAATCTCTGGAAAAAAACTATGTGGAAGCAAAGAACAACTTTCTTAGCAGTTCCGCCGAGTACCGGACAAGTATCAAGAATACAGAAGCCCTCACTTTAATAGATGAAGCAACCCAATTATTTACGGATTCCTTTGATCCCTCCATCCAAAAATGCTTAAACGTAGCTAAACAGGGGTCTAAAGACACGGCATTGCACGCTTTTGATAATGAGAAGGACAACATCCAAAAGATGTTTGATAACTTTGACAAGCTGGTGGATGTCCGGATGAGGGTGGCTAACGAGACCAGTAAAACCAACGATTCTACCGCAATCATCCTGACCGTTGTTCTATGCGTCATCCTTTTAGCCGGAACAGCCATTGCCATATACCTGGGCTTAAGAATTTCCCGCATGATCAGCCTGCCTATCGGGCAGATTGTAAAGGCTGCCGACAAAATCGCTCTTGGACATGTGGATGTTGACTTAAAGGATGTTAACTCCAAAGATGAGACCGGTCAGCTTGCCTCCTCTTTTACCGCCATGCTTGCTGGCATCCGGGATCAGGTGCTCATCGCTGAAAAAATCAGCAACGGGGATTTTACACAGGAAGTTCCCCTTCGTTCTGAGGAAGATGTTCTTGGACTTGCACTTCGCAAAATTGAAAAGGATCTCAACCGGACCCTGCTTCTTATAAGCACAGCCGCCGATCAGGTCAGCAGCGGCGCAGGGCAGGTGGCCTCCGCAGCACAGGCTCTGGCTTCCGGTTCAACGGAACAGGCCGCAACCGTGGAAGAACTTAACGCCGCCATTACAACAGTATCAAGACAGGCGAGCCAAAATGCAGACAATGTCCGTGTTGCATATAAGTACGTAGAGCAAAACGGAGCCGGAGTCAATGAAAGCAATACACGCATGCAAAGCCTGAACGATTCTATGAGTAAGATTAACGCAGCTTCCGAAGAAATTTCCAACATAACGAAAGTGATTGAGGACATTGCCTTCCAGACAAATATTCTTGCCTTAAATGCCGCAATTGAAGCCGCACGTGCCGGCAGCGCCGGAAAAGGATTTGCAGTGGTGGCAGATGAAGTGCGCAACCTTGCAATCAAATCTGCTGAAGCGGCAAAAGAGACGGCAAACCTTATCGTCCATTCCGTAGAAGCCGTTACAGAAGGCAGACAAATGTCAGTTGATACTGCAAGAATCCTTAAGGAAGTTGAGGAAAAGTCAAGGTTTGTGGAGCAGGCGATCCAGGAAATCGAATCAGCTTCTTCCGAGCAGGTCATGGCAATCGAACAGATCAACCAGGGTCTGTCACAGGTATCTGCAGTAATACAGACAAACGCAGCAACCGCAGAAGAAAGCTCCGCTTCCAGCGAAGAGCTGGCTGCCCAGTCCCAGACACTGCAGCAGGAAGTCGGAAGATTTAAGTTAAACGGAGAGCAAGTTGATTTTCATAAAGAATATGTCCCTTCCTTTGAGAGCGCAGAACCTGAATTTTATGCTAAAACGGCAACAGCCTATGATTATTCCGGCAAGTATTGATTGAGTAAGTAATATAATATATAAAAAAATGAGCCTTGATTGGTCTAAAAACCATTTCAAAGCTCATTTTTTATGCCGTAAACCTGTTTTATTGTGTAAGCTGACTATACAAACATACTTCGGCAGACTTTCACATCCCTTCCTCATAAGCCGTATCAAACCATTCCAGGCACAGCTCATGCCAGGCCTCCCATGCCTTTTGCAGCTCTTCCTTTAGCTCCTCATAACGGACGGACTCTTCCCACTCGCCTTCCTTCCAGAAGCCTTCCGATTCCAGCCACCTTTCCTTCCTCTCAGCCATTACAGCAGTCAATTCCATCACCCTGTCCCTTGCCGGCAAAAGCCGTTCCAGGACCAGCCCAAGCTTCCAGTCCAAATAGGCTTCTTCCACCGGTATCTCTCTCAGCCTGTGCTTTTCTGCCTTGGGGACTCCCCGTATTCCGGCGATCAGAGCCTGCTCCTCTGCTCTTATCTGTGCTGCAAGGCCTTCTCCATTCTCTGCCCTTCTGCTCCGTTCCAGATAATGCTCATAACCGAATGGATAGTAAAAAGCGGACTGGTTCTCAAAGATGAGGACCGATTCAGCAACCCGGCTTAAAAAATAGCGGTCATGGGATACAAACAGAATGGTGCCCGTATAAGCCCGGAATGCGGATTCCAGGGTTTCCTTTGCTCTGATATCCATGTGGTTGGTGGGTTCATCCAGAATCAGAAAATTTGGCCTGCTCTGCAAAAGCTCTGCCAGGACAAGCCTTGCTTTTTCTCCTCCTGACAGGAGGCCCACTCGTTTTCCAGCCTCTTTCCCTCCAAACAAGTATGACCCCAATATGCTTCGTACTTCTTTTTCTGTCAGGGAAGGGAACAAATCATGGAAATGCCGGGCAACGGATTTATCGGAATCAATTTCCGAAGAATGCTGGTCAAAATAGCCGATGGTAATCTGGTTTCCCAGGGAATGATCTCCGGAAACAGGAGGAATAAGACCTGCCACTGTTTTCAAAAAGGTGCTTTTTCCGGCCCCGTTTGGGCCAAGGATCCCTATCTTCTGCCCCCTGCGGATCCTCATAGTCAGCTCCATAAGAGGATGGTCATAACCGATTTTCAAGTGTTCTGCTTCAAAAACCCATTTACTGCCTAAGAAAGCCGGTTCCAAAGGCCCTGTGAACATATGGATATCATCTTCCATCGGCTTTACCGCCTGGCCCATCCTTTCTATTGTCTTTCTTTTTGCCCTGGCAAACGCAGCCTTGCGGGGCTTATTCTTAAACCGTTCCACCAGATCATTTAAGCGTTTGATCTCTTCCTGCTGCCGTTCATAAGCCTTTGTCTGTATCTTGACCGCCTTCCTCTTTTCCTCCCGGTAATGGGTATAGTTTCCCGGGTACCGGGTAAGCCTTTTTCCGGACAGTTCATATATCACAGATGCCGTCTGGTCAAGGAAAAAGCGGTCATGGGATACCATTACCACTGATTTTTCATATTGCTCCATATACTGCTCCAACCATTCCGTTGCCTGAATATCCAGATGATTGGTAGGCTCGTCTAAGAGCAGGATATCCGGTTTTAAAAGCAAATGGCGGATAAGGGCAATCTTGGTCTGCTCTCCGCCGGAAAACTGGGAAATCCTTTTCTTCTTATCTTCCTTTGTAAATCCAAACCCGGTAAACAACGTATCATATTCCCGTTCATACTCAAACCGCTCCACAGCAAAAGAATCCCCATACGGACAAGAGGACAGCAGTTCTTCTTCTACTGTCCTGCCTTTATCCTCAAACGTCTGCTGTTTTAAGTATCCTACGGTCAGTTTTCTGGAACTGGTGATTCCAGGGCCTTCCCGCTTGTCATCCCGGTCCATATCCAATTCTCCGGCTATCAGCCTTAAAAGCGTGGTTTTTCCGGCTCCATTGTTTCCTACCACAGCGATCTTTTCCTTGCCGTGTATTTCAAAATCAATGTGTGACAGGATCAGGCTGCCTCCGGCAGTAACAGTCCCATCCTTTATCTGATACAGCATTTTTAAATTCCTCTGTTCTTACATTTTTTTCTGTTTAACTTTCATATCTCATGAAACTATAATGACATATGGGCCTTGGCCCGCGCGCTTTTGTCCCGGATGGACTGGAGCACCGGCACCATAAAGGTGGCAATAAGGCCTCCTGCAAAGCCATTATTATAAAGGTTCAGACCGCCGTAAACAATGCCCACGTTAAGGGCAACGGCAGAATGAAGAAATCCGGCTATAACACCCGCAACAATACCGAACTCACCGGCAATCGGCGCCAGGGTCGTGGACAGCAAAAGCGCTAAAAGGGCACTTGGATCCGTAATCTCCCAGTTTTGGATATACCCTCCGAGAATCACTCCCACCATGATGGGAAATATGTTTCGAAGATGTTTCCCTGTTGCACTGAAGCCTACAATGGTAAATATCCCGCCAATGGTAGGTCCGTTTAAAGCTCCGCCTGTCATGAGAAGGAGCAGTGTCGCTGCAATACCGTTAACCCCCATGTTCAGCAGCGTAGGCGCAAATCCATCGCTCTTTACATAATCGGTTCCGCTGATACCATAGGATTTAAGTATGTTCAGATAACGCTTTCCAACATTCTTGGACAACAGAAATGCAAAAATCACCATACTGAGGAACAAAAACAGAAGCAGCCTTGCAAAAAGCACATTGTCGCCCTCAAACCAGATCAGTCTTTCCTCTGTGGAAATTCCGAAGGATTTCATCAGGGATACAATGACCGTGGCAATGATTCCGGCGGAAAAACCCACATTATAAAGGGAATACCCTTTATGGGCATCGTGAGTATGGGTGGATAAGGGCGGGAGCACAAATCCAATGCTCAATCCGATAAAAATACTCAGAATCAGCCTGGCCGCCAAAGGAAGGTGGCCGATCTGCATGGTCTGAGTGATGATCGGGGACAGACAAGTCCCGTAAAAGCCAACATAAATATATCGTGTTATGGAAGTTTTATGATAATAAGAATACAGGCAGATACCCATCATAATAGCCCATATGTTCATGATATTTTTCCCAAACAGGGAAAAACCAAACATAAGAAAGCATGAAGTTATAGTATGGCCGCTCATCTCCATACCTAGAAAATAAACAATTGCAATGCTTAATAAAGTTAATACACCCGCGTTGACAAACGCAGCTCCTACGCCTCCAATAGCAAAATAATCCGTAATCAGGAAATCCGGCTCCCTGACAATCGTAATGATACCCTTAAAGATTTCATCAAACGGCTGCAGCAAGAGGCCTGCAACAATAAAATAAATCGGCACCAGGGCAAGAATCTGGAATTTCGTCCGCCTGGACAGCGGTCCGCAATTTCTTACTTTTAATGAAAGTTGTCCTGTCATGTCGTTCCTTTCTTCTATATTAGATTTTAGGTTATGAAATATTTTATCATTTTTAGAAAAGAGGTTCAACACTTTTTTCATGGCTGAACCTCTTTTTTTCAAGAAATTATTTCCTGTTTTCTTTTATGACTTTTACAAGCTGTATGATTGCCGTAGGGATGACCGCAAGGCCATATACAATGCCGATCTGGCCGGCCGATAGAGGCGTAACGGAAAAAAGCTTTTCAAGAACAGGTACAAACATGACAAGACTTAACAGGACAACACCTGCCAGGAATGCTCCCAGGCTGTACCAGTTGCTTGCAAAGCCCAGCCGGAAAATGGAACTGCGGCTTCTGCAGTTAAATCCATGGAACAAACGGGAAAGTGTCAGGGTACAAAAAGCCATGGTGCTGGCTGTGGCTGCACTGCCCTGATTTAAACCAATATGGAAAGCCGTCATGGTACACACGGCAATCAATGTGCCCTGTGCCAGTAACTTAAGCATAAATTCTTTGGATAAGATTCCCTCTTTAGGATCTCTTGGCTTCTTGTTAAGCAAGCCATGCTCCGCAGGCTCCATACCAATGGCGATTGCCGGAAGGGAGTCCGTAAGCAAGTTAATGAACAGCAGATGAACCGGAGCAAAGGGGATAGGAAGTGCCATAATGGATGTATAAAGGACGGAAAGGATTCCCGCCATGTTTCCGGAAAGCAAAAACTGAATGGCGTTTTTTATGTTCCTGTACACATTACGGCCGTTGGCAACTGCCTTTATAATGGTTGCAAAATTGTCATCTGCCAGTATCATGGACGCAGCATCCTTGGAAACCTCTGTACCGGTGATTCCCATAGCGACTCCAATGTCGGCCTTCTTTAAAGCAGGCGCATCATTGACACCGTCTCCTGTCATGGAAACAACATTTCCCCGCCGCTGCCATGCATCCACAATCCGGATCTTATTTTCCGGCGATACTCTGGCATATACGGAGGTCTTTGCAATATTTGAGTCCAGCTCTTCATCACTCATGGCGTCTAATTCCGCGCCGGTCACAGCCATGTCTCCTTTTTCGAAAATACCGATCTGCCTTGCTATGGCAGTCGCCGTGATCTTATGATCTCCGGTGATCATTACCGGCCGGATTCCTGCCCGTTTGGCATCGGCTACCGCTTCTTTGGATTCCTCTCTCGGCGGATCGACCATGGAAATGAGCCCAATGAAGATAAAACCGTTTTCAGAATTTAAAGAAAGCACATGGTCTTCTTCCACTTCCTTATAGGCAAAGGCAAGCACCCGAAGTCCATTTTCTGAAAATCTCATATTCTGCTCAAGGATCTCCTCCCTGTCCTTTTCTGTCAGTTCCCTGACTCCCTCAGCGGTACGGATACGGGTGGTCCGGTACAGCAATACATCCACCGCGCCCTTTGTCAGTACGGTAGGAACCCCATGGAGATGATATTTGGTGCTCATCAGCTTCCGGTCGGAATCAAAGGGAAGCTCTTCTAAGCGGTGCATCATTTCCCTGATGAGATCATGGCTTAAGCTGATTTTTCCCGTCATTTCAAGAAGGGCATACTCCGTAGGATCTCCGATCCCCTTTCCCTCCACAATGGAGGAATCATTGGTCAGCACCGCATCATAAAGAAGGTACCGGTGGAGCTGGTTGCGAAGATCTAACTCATCCGGCTTACAGACTTTGCCGTCCACATAGATTTCCTGTACAGTCATCTTATTCTGGGTCAGGGTTCCGGTCTTATCGGAACAGATGACAGAAACGCAGCCCAGACTTTCTACTGCCTTTAATTCTTTAATGATAGCGTTTTCCTTTGCCATCCGCTGGGTTCCCATTGCCTGAACAATGGTTACGATGGAGCTTAAGGCCTCCGGTATGGCAGCGACTGCAAGAGCCACCGCAAACATCAGGGAATCTAAAAGCGGCATTTTGCGGTAAATGCTTAACAGGAACACCAGGGCGCAGATTACCATGATGACCATGGCAAGGCGGCTGGAGAACTGGTCTAAGCTGACCTGCAAAGGAGTTTTCTTCTCCTTTGTAGCGTTCATCAGGCTGGCGATCTTTCCGATCTCCGTATCCATTCCTGTTCCGGTGACAGCCACAACCGCTCTGCCGTAAGTAACCAGGCTTCCGGAATAAACCATATTGGTCCGGTCTGCCAAAGTCGATTCTGTTTCAAGAGTCCCCTCTTCCTTATCCACATTGGTGGATTCGCCGGTTAAGGAGCTTTCGTTTACCTGCAGGGAATAATTATTAATAATTCTTCCATCAGCCACTACCATATCTCCGGCTTCCAAAAGCAGGATATCTCCCGGAACCACGCCTCTTGAAGCGATCTCAATCTTTTGACCGCCCCGGATCACCTTGGCTGTCGGTGATGATAAGGATTTTAAGCTGGCCAGGGACTTCTGGGCTTTTTCATGCTGCACTGTCCCAAGAACCGCATTTAATACAATAACCGCTACAATAACGATGGTACTTTCCGCATTTCCCGAAAGCATGGAAATGACGGCCGCTGCAATCAGAATGACCACCAGCAGATCCCGGAACTGCTCGGCAAATACTTGAAGGGTGCTTTTTTTCTTTCCCTCCTCCAGAATATTTTCTCCCTTGCTGGCAAGAAGTCCGGCAGCTTCCTCCGTGCTCAATCCTTCCTTTGACGTATGAAGCTCTTCTAATACTTCTTCCTCTGTTTTCTGATACCAGTCTTTCAAACTTTCCTCCATTCTGCTGCCCATACGGACAGCCTGCATCATCATGTACATACCGTCTCTGATTTATTATTGCCCCAAAAAGAAAAAGAAAAAGACTTTTAATGCACTTATTCTGAAAATATGAAAAGTTCAGAATAAATACATTAAAAGTCTGGTAACCATTGTCTGGCATGCACCACCAGACTGCCCTTTGGCAATCAGGATGTTGATGATGCATTAAAACTACTCCCTCTTAATGAAGCGTATTCAGTTATAAATCAGATACTTCTGTCTTCGATCCAGACAATTATACGTTCTAATGGCTCATTTGTCAACAATCAATTTCTCCTGCTATCTGTCAAAGCATTACGTTAACCTTCATATAATTACCGGAATTTTGCTCAATGTCAGCAATCACTGCCGGAGTTTCTTCCATTGTAACGGTTTTGGTCAGTATTTTTCTTACATCTACCCTGCCCGTATGGATCAGATCAATGGCTTCTTCAAACTCATTGGCACTGGTACGGGCTCCTCGGATATCGATTTCTTTTCTGGTGATCATATCGGTAGGGAGCGGGGTCTCCTTTTTCGGCCATCCGGTAAGAGTAATCCGGCCTGCGTTTGCTGTAATGTCCAGAGCAGAACGAACTGCCGGGTTAGCGCCGGAACACTCCATAACAAGCTCTGCCATGCGTCCGTTTGTATATTCCAGTACCTTTTCTGTCAGATTTTCTTCTGCTGAATGAATCGTATATTTTACTCCAAGCTCTCTCGCAAAAGAAAGGCGCTCTTCTACAACGTCAATGACAATGGGCTCTGCCTCGTAAGCAAGAGCTGACATGGCTGCCAGAAGGCCTATGGGGCCGGCCCCTATGATAGCCACATGTTCGCCTTTCTTTAAGCCTCCTCTGTGTATTCCATGCAGGGCAATGGTAAGAGGCTCTGCCATAGGTGCGATATCCCAAGGCATATCTTTTGGAAGCTTCCACAGCATATCTGCCGGATGTACCATATAGTCGGACATTCCTCCCTCCACATGGACGCCAAGCACCTTTAAATCGGTACAGCAGTTGGTACGTCCAATCGAACAGGGATAACACTCTCCACAGAAGAGATAGGGATCTACGATCACATGGTCTCCTGCCTTGATTCCATTTTTGTTGTCCTCCGGAATGGATATTACCTCACCCACAACCTCATGGCCGATGATCCTTGGATAGGATACCAAAGGGTTGGTTCCCCGGAAAGCGCCTATATCACTTCCACAGATACCTGCTGCCCTTACTTTTATCAGAGCCTGCCCTTCCTTTGGCTCTGGTCTTTCAATGTCAATACATGCAACCTTCCACGGTTCTTCTAAATAGATAGCGCGCATAGTTCCTTTACCTCCATAAATTATGTCAACAACAACAAGCCATCAGCCACCCAGATAGGCTTTTTTGATTTCATCCGAATCCATCAAAGATTTGCTTTCTCCACAGGTAACCAGACTGCCCACCTCAAGTACATAGGTCCTGTCAGATATGGACATGGCCATAAATGCATTCTGCTCCACGATCGCAATCGGTATATTTCTCACCTTGTTCACGCGGACAATCACATCAAACATATCATCAACAATTACCGGAGCAAGGCCAAGGCTTGGCTCATCCAACATCAAAAGCTGGGGGTCTGACATCAGCCCTCTTGCGATGGCTAACATCTGCTGCTCGCCTCCTGACATAGAACCGGCTTTTTGCTTTGCCCGCTCCTTTAGCCTTGGAAAAATATCGTACTGTTCTTCTAAATGCCGTTCCATTTCCGTTTTTGACATCTTTACGGAATAAGCGCCCATTTCTAAGTTCTCCTGAACGGTCATATTGGGGAAAATTTCCCGTCCTTCCGGAATATAAACAATTTTTTTGCCTACCACCTTGTGGGGAGGAAGACCGCTTATTACCTGACCGTTGTATTCGATGGTACCCTTTTTGGGCTTATTGATTCCCATGATGGACTTCATCAGGGTAGTCTTTCCTGCCCCATTGGCCCCGATGATGGATACGATTTCTTTGTCACCTACTTCAATGGATACGTCAAACAGAGCCTGAACCTTGCCATAATATACGTCAATGCCATTTACCTTAAGCATGTGAAGCCCCCCTTGCCATATTCTGTTTATACCGGTCGCCCAAATACGCCTTTATTACCACCGGATCCTGCTGTATCTCTTCCGGTGTGCCTTCTGCAATTTTAGCGCCGAAGTTAATAACAGTGATGTAATTGCTGATATTCATGATAACATCCATATTGTGCTCAATGAGGAAAATATCAATGCCGGAATCAAATACCTTTAGCATAATGTTTACAAATTCCACACGCTCGGAAGGATTCAGCCCTGCGGCAGGTTCATCTAAGAACAACAGTCTGGGGTCTGACATGAGAGACCTGGCAAGCTCCGTAAGTTTCTGTTTCCCGTAAGGCATATTGGACGGATACTCTTCTGCCAGATCCTTTAATCCCATAAACTCCAGAATCTGATCCGCTTTTTCATTCATCAGCTTTTCTTCTCTGTAAGCGTTCTTAATATCAAACAGAAAGGGCACAAACCCTTGCTTCCGGTCTGTCATATTTCCCATCATTAAGTTTTCCTTTACCGTCATGGAACGGTATAATTTTAAATTCTGGAATGTCCGGCTGCAGTTGGTTCGGGCGATCTGATGAGCACTCATGCCACTTATTTTCGTATTCTCATGGTAGATCTCACCCTCCGTAAGCGGAAGAAGGCCGGTGATCATGTTGATAGCGGTTGACTTGCCTGCCCCGTTTGGACCGATCAGCGCATGAATGGTGCGTTCCTTCATATCCAGAGACAGATCATTTACTGCAACCAGCCCGGAAAAGCGTTTTGTTACATGATTTAAGGTTAAAATGGATTTTCCTTCTCTGTTATCTGCCATTTACCTGCTCTCCTTTCCCTGCTTTTGCCGTCCACTTCTTTCCCTTAAACAGAGAAACGATCCCATTTGGCATAAAGATGACAAACAGCAGAGTGATGATCGAAAATACAAGCCAGTAGTAATTTTCCATGAATCTTAAAAATTCCGGCACAAGAGTGACCAGAATGGCACCGAGGACATTGCCTGGCACAGAGCCTAATCCTCCGATTACCAGCATGACAACGTAATTAATGGAATACTCCAAATTATACGCACTGGGGTTGATGAAACCAACGTAATGGGCATAAAGACTTCCTGCCACTGTTGCATAGACGGCCGCAAGGGTAAACGCCAGAATCTTAATGGAGGCAATGTTGATTCCTCCTGCTTCCACAGCATCCGGATTATCCTTAACTGCCAGGAAGGCCCGTCCCCATTTGGAATTAACAATCCTGTATGCGTTGAAGATAAGAATTACCGCTATGATCAGGTAGAGATAATAAATCTCTTTATTGGTCTGGAATTTATGGCCCAATATGGAAAACGGAGGAATTCCCGTCACACCTAACGCGCCCCCTGTCAGACCTGTTAAATTCGTCATCAGAATACGGACGATTTCAGAAAATCCAATGGTAGTAAGGGCCAGATATACTCCGGATACCCTTAAGGAAGGATAGCCAAGACCCATTCCTATTAAAAGTCCCATGCCCACGGCCGCTATTAAGCAAATCCATGGATTGATCCCAAGTCTCGTAGCCAGCAGGGAAGACGTATATGCTCCCATAGAGAAAATACCGGCTGTTCCCAGATTCATCTGCCCGGTAAGACCGGTAATAAAATTAAGGCCCACTACAATAATGATATTAATCAGCACCTGGATCATCAGATTCAGATGATAGTTATTGGAAATAAACATGGGTAGGACCGCTGCCAGAGCTATCGCAGCTATTGCAATTAATACCGATGATTTATTTATTTTCATTGCTTTCCTCCTCGCTTATCTCTTATTTCCCAGAATTCCTGACGGCCTCACCAACAAGAAGATAATTAACAGTACAAATGACAGGCAGTCTTTATAAACCGACGGAATCAGCATACTTCCAAAAATTTCAACAAGTCCTAAAAGTATGCCGCCCACAATTGCTCCCGGAAGGTAGCCAAAACCACCGATAACACCGGAGGCAAAGCCTTTTAAACCGATCATGGAGGACATTTGAAGCTCCACATTGAAGATAGGAATTACCAGGATTCCGATGGTGGCGCAGACAATCGCTGATAAACCAATGGTAAAAGCGATGTTCATGGGAACATTGATTCCCATTAAGGAAGCCGCCGTTTTATTTTCCGATACACAGCGCATGGCTTTTCCTGTCTTGGTTGTTTTAAAGAAAATCTGCAGGCCGGCGGTAATCAGGGAACATACCACAATAATCACCAGATGGGCTTTTGAAACCACCACAGAACCGAAGTGAATAGATCCTCTTAAGAAATTGTCCAGAGTAAAGGGAAGCGGGCCCCAGATCAGACGGACCGATTCTATCATGATCCTTCCAAGAATGACCGTTCCGATAACGGCGAATAAATTGGTGGAAAGCTTGCTGAGCGGGTTAAAAATCACAAATGCGCTGACAATTCCAAACAAAAACATGGTAAGAACAGCAAAAAGAATTCCCAATACCGGCGGAAGCCCGAGACCTAACACATAGGTACCGGCAAACATATAAGCTCCAAATAAGATGAACTTATCATGGCTGAAATTCAATAATCCTGTTGCGTTCCAGATAAGAGTGTACTCAATACCTACCAGAGCATAGATAAAGCCCATGGCAATACCGGTAATGAGAAGCTGTACAAATACCTGCATATGTAGTACCTCCTCGTTATTAGCACCCGGCAGTTATAAGCCGCCGGGTGCCGTTCATTCACCTGCTAAAATCAGTCTAAGGATACCTGCTTGGTTACAGACATATTCTTTTCCCCGTCAAACTCCAGAATATAAAGGTTGGTATTCATCTCTCCCTGCTCGGAGCAATTAAGTTTGCCGAATACCGCATTAAAATCCATTGTTTCAGAAAGAGCCTTCCGGATATCTTCCGGTTTATCGGAGCCGGCCCGTTCAATGGCATCGGCCGTTAAGTAAGCTGCCGTATAATACATAGCTGCATAACGTTCCACATCTGCTCCCCAGCGTGCCTTAAAATCATCCAGGAATTTCTTCATGGTATCATTGGTCTGGTCAGCATAGAAATCCGTAGATGCATAAGTCCCTTCCAGCTGTTTTGCGTCGCATAAATCATAGGTCTGGGACTGGGCCAGGGCATTGGGTCCAACGTGAGGCAGATCTCCCATACCAAGCTCGTCCAGCTGGCGTACAACCAAAGCCGCTTCAGCGTCATGGGTAAAGTCAAAGATAACATCCGGTCCCCAGCCCTTTAGCTTGGAAAGCTGTGAAGTCAGGTCCTTATCTCCTGTTGTAAAGCCTTCTGAGTAATACTCAATTCCATTCTTTTCACAATACTGTTTTGTAGCATTGTCGGCTGCAACACCGTAATCATCCGTATCATAGAGAGCTCCTACTTTTCCTGCACTAAACTGTTCCTTGGCAAACTCCACCATAGCCGGTCCAACAGCCCCATCCGAAACAGATATACGGAAAAAGTATGGATTCTGTGCATCTAAAAGCTTCGGTGAGGTAGCTGCGCTGATAAAAGGAACTGCTGCCTTCCGATACAATTCCTGAGTTGCAGATGCCATCGGTGATGTATGAGGACCAATGGCCACCGAAACATTCTCTCCCAGGATCTTATTGACTGCATTCACCGCGCCTGTGGGAGTACCTGTATCATCAACCAGAACCATCTCCAAAGGTCTTCCACCCAGCACTCCTCCTTTGGCATTGATTTCTTCAAAAGCCATAGTTACAGCCTGCTTCATACGAAGCCCTCCCGCTGCCATGGGGCCTGTTACCATGTTGGAAACTCCCACCTTGATCGGCTTACCGGTTGCTGTTGACTGGGCTCCTGCCTGAGTTTCTCCTGCAGCGGAAGCTTTGGCCGCTCCTGACGGACTGCTTTTGCAGGCAGCCAGAGATGAGACGGTCAAACCGACCGCCATTGCCATGCATAAAACTTTTTTCATCCTTCTCATGTAGTAATCCTCCTCTTGCGCATTCTGAATATAATTGAATTGATTTAAAAATATATTAGTCGCTATGTAATATATTTTTATGGCGTTAGTATACTATAGCAGTAAATGAAAAGCAATAATAGATATTTATTTAACAAGGATTTTGTTTCTTTTATCCATTAAAAACATATAAATTTTATGCATTTTGACCAAAATAATCGTTTTCTATGTAATAAACGTCTATTTTTTTATTTATATTTATTATTTTCATCCATGGTAAAAACATTGTTTGTACCGTATACTGTATCTATTGTGCCATTTTTCTTCAAAGTAATATATTGATTTTAATTTAAAATACCATGTCCGAATTTCACCGTGACATCGCCGTAACCCAAAGGAGCGCAGAAATGACGAAAAAATTTACTCAAAACCCGGGAGAATCCGCACGCGAATATGCTCTTCGGTTTCTTCTGGATCAGATCATCAACCTGGATTTCACGCCAGGACAAAAAATCTCTGATATAGAAATTTCAAAAGAATTAAACATCAGCCGGACTCCGGTCAGAGAAGCAATTCTTTCTCTGACCAATGGTCATTTGATCGAAAGCTATCCTCAAAAAGGAATTTTCATTTCTTTGATTGATTGTAATATTGTGGAACAGGTTTGTACCATGAGGAAAATGATAGAGGGGCCGCTGGCAGAAATGAGCTGCGATTTTATCACCCAGGAGCACTTAGATAATTTATACGATTATATAACGCTCCAAAAGGATTATGCGTCCAATGGACCTAGGGAGAATTTTGAGAAATTTTTGACTCTGGATATTGCTTTTCATAAAGAATTTTACGATATATGCGGAATGTCCTTTATCTATAATACCATGCAGACCATTATGCCCCATTTTGACAGGCAGCGAAAGCTGAGTTACCAGATCAATGTGTCAGACCGTGTTATCAGCGATCACTCCGCCATCTGCAAAGCCATCGAGGAAAAGGATAAGAAAAAAGCTTCCGAAGCCATGATCCGGCACATATCCACCGCACTGGCAGATCAGACCATACTAAAGAAAGAATTTGCTGATTATTTCATTGAATAGATAATTCCACATTTTTACACTACAAGCAGCCGTAAAACAATTCTGTTTTACGGCTGCTGTAATATTGCCTGATTTTCTATTATTTCAGCAATTCACCGGCAGGCACAGATTTTGTTACAATGACATCTGCATCATATCCAAGAACATTTTTCACGATAACCGTACCGGCGGTAACAGGTGCCGTCAGGCTGCACTTCTTTATCTCTTCCATAGCATCAAAGATCCTGTCTTTTGGGATCGGTTTTGTCAGGCGTACGCTGGCTAACGGCAGAATTCCTCCTTTTACCAGAACTGAGGTCGCAATGTTGCGGCGGGGATCAATCAGTTCCTGCCTCACATAAGTCTCCCCTCTGGGGCAGAGAGCGCCATCTATGGATCGTATCACGCTGACTCCGCTTTCTATTTCTATGTCTGCGCTTATCCCGCATCCATTTGGACAGATAATACAGGTAAATTCCCTCATCATTCCACGCTCACCTCCAAATTTAAACCGGATACCAGCTTTTCATGAGAGATGCAAAAGCGGATCATTTCTGCCGGTATGGCCTTTTTCATCTTTTTAACAGCCACTTCTCTTCCATCCTGACGCACAACAATGCGGCAGTCCTTCATCGGTTTTTTTACCCTTAAGGACAATGTGAATTCTGTCGTTCCGCTGACTCTCTGAGGCACCGTATATCCGATGCTGCAATCCGTTTTAATCGAAATAGCAGCCGGATTTAAGCTCCCTTTTTCTACGTATTCCACCACCGAACCGGCCAGATTCTCCGCCTCCATGGATACAAAATCAACCAGATCATGAACATGGAGGACATTTCCTGCCGCAAAGATCCCTTCTGTGCCAGTCTGGAAATATTCGTCTACCAAGGCCCCCTTAGTCCGTTCATCCAGGATAACTCCCGCATCCAGGGACAATTCATTTTCCGGAATCAGGCCTACGGAAAGGATGAGCGTGTCACATTGATATTCTTTTTCTGTCCCCGGAATGGGCTTTAAATTCTCATCCACTTCAGAGACAGTAACTCCGGTAAGCCTGGTATTTCCATGAATTGCGGTTATGCCATGACTTAGATACAAAGGGATGCCGTAATCTCCCAGACACTGCTCCACATTCCGGGGCAGGCCGCTGGGATAAGGCTGGATTTCAAATACAGCCTTTACATGAGCCCCTTCCAGAGTAAGCCTGCGCGCCATGATCATGCCGATATCTCCCGAGCCCAGGATTACCACTTCCCTGGCAGGCATGGTATTAAACAGATTCATATAAGCCTGGGCAACGCCTGCTGTAAATACGCCTGCAGGCCGCTCTCCCGGAAGCCCTATGGCTCCCCTCGTGCGCTCACGGCAGCCCATGGTCAGTATTACCGCCTTTGCCTGCCACATTCTCATGCCTACCCTGGAAACCGCCGTCACTTGTCTTTCGCTGGTCACCTCTGTCACAGTTGCATCCGTTATGTAAGGAATATTCAGTTCTTCTATTGTGTCAATGAAACGCTGTGCATATTCAGGGCCGCTTAAGGCAGTCTGAAAGCGTGTCAGTCCAAACCCGTCGTGAATGCATTGGCGCAGGATGCCTCCCAACTGCTTTTCCCGCTCAATGATCAGCAATTTATGAATTCCCCGGCGGTGAAGTTCTGCTGCTGCTGCCAGTCCCGCAGGTCCTCCGCCTATAATAACTACATCCACATGTTCTGCCTGAATCCCATTTTGTTGTGCATTCATGACTCCACCTCCTGCCTTACTTTGCCATAGAACATATAAGAGCCTTTTCTGGCATATTGGATTTGATCTTCTTTCTTTCCCAGTTCCTGCTCCATCAACTGCGCGATGCGCATCTGGCAGTAACCGCCCTGGCAGCGCCCCATCATAGAACGGGTTCTGTATTTAATTCCAGTCAGGGTGTCAACTCCAAGAGGGTTGTGGATTGCCTGGAGGATTTCCGCTTTTGTTACCTTTTCGCAGCGGCAGATCACTTCTCCGTAATCGGGGTTTTCCAGAATTTTTAAGTTCTGCTCATCTTTTGAAAGCTCAGCAAACCGCACCACACCTTTGCGAACGGGTTGAAAGGAGGGATTAAGGGTAAGCTTTTCCCTTTCCGCCATGAGACCGACTGCATAGAGGGCAATGGGTACAGCAGCAGTCAGCCCGGGGGATTCTATACCCACCAGGTTAATGGCCCTCGGCGCTTTTGAATCTTGCACCTCAATTTTAAAATCCTGGATTGCTCCATGCTCATCTACCCATTTGGGAAGGATTCCGGAATAGTTGCGGATATAATCCTGCTTATGGATACAGGGCCATAAGTCAGATGCACTTCTTGCTAAATAGTCCATATTTTCCTGGGATACGCCATAATATGTAAAGTTCTCTGTCAGATCCGCATTGGGCCCGACGATAACATTGCCATCGGTGGTATTGGTCACATGGATCCCCATATACGTATTGCTTGGAACCGGGTATACCGGCATCGGGAGCAAAGGGCCGGTCCTCTTATCCAGGATGATGTAATCTCCCTTGGAACCTATGATCTTATACCCGCTGATCCCCAGCAGCTCCGATATTTTCCCGCAGCCCAGACCGGCGCTGTTCACTATCCAGCGGCTGTAAAATGTTCCGCCGGACGTGGTAATCATATAATTGCAATCTGAATCTCTTTCAATGGCTGTCACCTCACGGTCAAAGAAAAAATCCACACCATTGTCCGAGGCATTTTCAGCCAGGGCAATGGTATAGCCGAAAGGATCTACAATCCCGCTTTCCGCGGAATACATGGCAAATTCTCCTACAACGGCAGGTACCAGTTCATGGAGCCGCTCTTTTCCGATCAGCTCCAATCCTTTTACCCCATTGGCCCTTCCCTGCTTCATGGTCCGATCCAGTGTTTCCTGATCCTCTGGTGTATTTCCTACCAGAACCTTTCCGCAGCGGTAAAAAGGAAAATCCAGTTCTTCTGAAAGTCGTCCCATGATTTGATTTCCTTCCACGCATAGTTTTGCTTTCAGGGAACCGGTGTCATATGCGAATCCTCCATGGACCACTCCGGAGTTTCGTCCGCTCGTTTCACAGCATACATCCAGATTCTTTTCCAAAACGCCTATTTTTAAGCGGTATCTGGACATTTCCCTCGCAATTGCGCTTCCAATGACACCGCCTCCGATAATAAGTACATCATATAATTGTTTCAATTTTTTAACCTCCAGGAAAAAAATGACCACTATAGGGCGAATACTCATCCCATGAATATGTTCTATTTTTATCATATTTCATGGGATAAGTCAAGAAAAATTGAGAAAAGAGGCATATATTCATCCCATGAATATATGCCTCTTTTCTCAATGCACGCGTTCTGACCTTCGTTTCCCTTTTCCTGCCTGAGTCTTAAATCAGTTTCATTCCCGGTCTTCTTCTTTATAGCGGTTATCGTTGTACATTAAATGGAAATACATTGCCTGCTGTGCCTCCACAGGTTTCCGGTCCTTAATCGCCTCATAAATCCTGCGATGAGACAATAGCGTCTGGGCATATTCGGTCTCCCGGACCGAACCGGCAAAGACCCGGACCCCATCCGTAATGACAGGTACCAGATTTGCCATGACCAGATTATGGCTGCAGTTGGCAATCTGGGCATGGAACTGGGAATCCTTTTCCGAATAATCCTCCAGGTTTTTCATCCTTTTTTCTAATTCCAAAAGTATCTGCTCCAGGGAAAGGATGTCCTCCCCAGTCGCGTTCTGGGCAGCCAGGGCTGCAATAGGAGGCTCCAGCATAACCCGGATCTGGATTAGATCCTCTGTCAGCTTTCTTCTGTCTTCAATCATGGTAAATCCCAGAGGATCATCGGCCACGCCATTTTTATCCGACAGAAAGGTCCCTGATCCCTGACGAATGGTAACAATGTTCCGGGACATCAGGATTCTTAACGCCTCACGGACCGTATTACGCCCTACCCCCAGAACTTCAGAAAGTTCCGTCTCGGTAGGCAGCTTGTCTCCTGCGGTATATCCTTCCACCTGTATTATCTGCAGCAATTTTTGGGCGGCAATTTCTGCCAGTGTCTGCTTTTCCATGATATCCTCCTCCCTTGATCTGGTAACTGCTTAAAAATTTGTTATAAGAAAGAGTCTGGCTTGCCAGACTCCAGCGCTGACGCACTGTCACTTCAGTGACTAATTTCCCTGGCGCGTCATGCGGATCCTGCCCGGAGAACTTTCCTGTTAAATAAAAAAACAGACAGCAGACGGATATCGGCCTATCTGCTGTCTGCCACAAGGCATAGCTGTTTTATTCTGCTTCTTTTTCTTCTTTCTTATCTTCTGCCTTTGCAGCCAGATCTCCCGGCTTCATGCTTAAGTTGATTCTGCCCATCTTATCGACTTCCATCACCTTAACGGTCACTTCGTCACCGATGTTGACAACATCTTCAACCTTTGCCACCCTCTTATCAGACAGCTTGGAAATGTGAACCATGCCATCCTTGTTGGGAGCCAGTTCAACGAAAGCACCAAAGTTCATGATTCTGACAACCTTGCCTGTGAAAATCTGTCCTGCCTGGATTTCCGTAACAATGCTCTTAATGATCTGGATCGCACGGTCGATCATGGTCTGATCGGTTCCGCATACGGATACATTTCCGTCATCGTTAATGTCGATCTTTACGCCGGTTTCTTCAATGATCTTATTGATCACCTTCCCCTGCTTTCCGACCACATCACCGATCTTCTGAGGATCAATGGAAATCTGGTCGATCTTCGGAGCATACTTGCCTACTTCCTTACGCGGCTCTGCAATGGCTTTTGCCATAACCTCATCAAGAATGTAAAGCCTTGCCTCTCTGGTGGTGCGGATGGCTTCCTCAATGATCGGTCTTGTAAGGCCGTGGATCTTAATATCCATCTGGATCGCAGTGATACCCTTGTGGGTGCCGCCTACCTTAAAGTCCATATCGCCGAAGAAATCTTCCAGTCCCTGGATATCGGTCAGGACAATATAATCGTCATCGGAATCTCCGGTAACCAGACCGCAGGAAATACCTGCAACAGCCGCTTTAAGAGGAACACCTGCCGCCATTAAGGACATGGAGGAGGAACAGATGCTTGCCTGGGAGGTAGATCCATTGGATTCCATGGTCTCGGAAACGGTACGGATCGCATATGGGAATTCTTCCTCAGACGGAAGAACCGGAATCAATGCTCTCTCTGCCAGGGCACCATGGCCGATCTCCCGGCGTCCCGGTCCTCTGGAAGGCCTTGTCTCTCCTACGGAGAAGGACGGGAAATTGTAGTGGTGCATATATCTCTTGGAAGTTTCTAAATCATCAATACCGTCTAATCTCTGGCTTTCTGATAATGGCGCCAGGGTACAAATATTTAAAATCTGGGTCTGGCCGCGGGTGAACATGGCGGAACCATGTACTCTTGGGAGCATATCGATCTCTGCTGCCAGATGACGGATCTGGTCCATGGCACGGCCATCAGGACGCTTATGGTCTTTTAAGATCATCTTACGGACAGTCTTTTTCTGGTACTGGTAAATGGCTTCTCCCAGCACTGACAGCCATTCTTCCTTTTCAGCAAAAGCTTCTTCCAGTTTTGCGGTGATCTTACGGATGTTTTCTTCTCTTATCTGCTTTTCATCGGTAAATACAGCAACTTCCATCTCTTCCGGAGTCACGATTTCCTTGATGGCAGCAAATAACTCTTCCGGTACTGCGCAGCTGGTGTACTGGTGCTTCGGCCTTCCGTACTCCGCTACAATGGTATCGATGAATTTGATGATTTCCTGGTTTACTTCATGAGCCTTGAAAATGGCCTCGATCATCTTATCTTCCGGCACCTCATTGGCTCCGGCCTCGATCATGATGACTTTTTCTCTTGTAGATGCAACCGTAAGCGCCATGTCGGAAACCTGCTTCTGAGCCTGGGTCGGATTGATGACAAGTTCTCCGTCTACAAGTCCCACCTGGGTGGAAGCACAGGGTCCGTCAAAGGGAATATCGGAAATGCAGGTGGCAATGGCCGAGCCTAACATGGCTGTCAGCTCCGGACTGCAGTCCTGGTCTACGGACATAACGATGTTATCTAAGGTCACATCGTTGCGGTAATCTTTTGGAAACAGGGGTCTCATGGGACGGTCAATGACACGGGAGGTCAAAATTGCATTCTCAGATGCTTTTCCCTCTCTTTTATTGAAACCTCCGGGGATCTTTCCTACGGCGTATAATTTTTCTTCATATTCTACGCTCAGTGGGAAGAAATCGATTCCATCTCTTGGTTTGTCAGAAGCAGTCGCGGTAGCTAATACTACGGTATCGCCATAGTGCATGAACACCGCGCCGCTTGCCTGCTTTGCTACTCTGCCGACATCAACGGTTAATGTTCTGCCGGCCAGTTCCATACTAAAACTCTTGTACATACTGGTATCTCCTTTTACTGGATATTTAATTTATATTAACAGTAGAAGACGCCGAAACTACTGATCTGCGCGCAAAAAAATGAGTTTGCTTGTGCAGCCCGCTGGGGGGGGCATAAGCAGATTCTGCCTTTGGCAGAATACGCAGCCGCAAATTCGGGACTTTTAGTCCCTCATTCGCGGTTGCTCGCCAAGAGACCGGAAGGGGGCGCGGATATGCCAGCATATCCGCGCCCCCTTCCCGCCTCTTTGCTCTGCTTATTACGCGCACATCAGCGGTCTCGGGGAATGCTTCTACTTTTAATATTCTTTTCCTAATAGACAGATAGGGTGGAGATGTCCTCCACCCTAAATGGTTTATTATTTTCTGATTCCTAACTTCTCGATCAATGAACGATAGCTTTCTACGTCTGTCTTCTTTAAGTAATCAAGAAGACCTCTTCTCTGTCCAACCATCATCAGAAGTCCTCTTCTGGAATGATGATCTTTTGGGTTCTTCTGAAGATGATCGGTTAATTCTGTGATTCTTTCTGTCAGAATTGCGATCTGTACTTCTGGTGAACCTGTGTCGCCGGCTTTTCTGCCATGTTCAGCGATAATAGCTGCTTTCTTTTCCTTTGAAATCATGTTGATTTCCTCCTTTAGTCTTAAAGTCTCACCTCATACCAAGTATTGGTTGGAGTATCCGAAATACCAAGTATCGGCGCGTATTTGTACTGATACAGTTTACCACAGGGCAATATGGTTGTCAATTATTTCTAATAAATAACAACCGGCGAATTTATAATTAAAGCATCTGTATATAATATTCCTCTGATCGTTGTATTATAATCACGATGCAAACCCTTCCCTCAATAAATATTTCCCATTTTTTCCATATAAATTCCAAAATCCGTTTTTTTCATTTTCTTTAACAGCATTTTCCTGATTTCTGCCATATCTGCCTTTACAAGCTTCTTCTCTTTCACCACACATTCCCCTGCAACGTATACAGCCTCCACATTGGATGGATTAGCGCTGTAAACAAGGGCCGAATAGGGATTGTAAACCGGAAACATGTTAACGGAACGGGTTTCAACTAAAACTAAATCCGCCTGCTTTCCAGGTTCTAAGGAACCTGTATGGTCATAAAGCCCCAGGGCCTTTGTTCCCTGATCCGTAGCCATTGACACAATGGTTTCCGCCGGAAATGCACTCCGGTCCCTGGTTTCATTTTTATGAAAATCGGCACAAAGCTTCATTTGCGTAAAAATATCCAGAGTGTTTCCGCTGGCAGGGCCATCCGTTCCAAGGCCTACCGGAATTCCCATCCGAAGCATGGAGCTTACCGGTGCTACTCCCTTTGCCGCCTTTGTATTGGAGCCGATGCAGTGAGCCACCCTTGCTCCCCGTTCCTTTAATAGCAAAAGGTCCTCTTCCTTCATATGGATGCAATGGGCTGCCAGAGTCTCTTTTCCCAATACCCCGATGCTGTCCAAATACTGAACCGGGGACATGCCGTATTCCTTCTGGAAATAATCCATTTCATAATCCATTTCCGCCGTATGTAAAGTAAAAGGAACCTTTAAGGACGAATCCAGACGGTAGGCTTCCATAAGCAGCTTTTCCCCGCAGGTGCTGGTTCCATGAGGAGCAATGCAGGCTGATATTCTGGGATGAGACTGATACTTTTTTATCAATTTTTCCCCATAAGCCAATGCCTGATAAGGATTGTCAAAATCACAGGCACCTTCTTCCATCACTGTCTGCCCTGCAATCCCTCTCATTCCCATCTCATCCATAGCCTTTGCAGCTTCTTCCTCAAAGTAATACATATCAAGGGCTGTGGTCACGCCGCCAAGAAGCATCTCCCCTGCCGCGTAACGGGAAGACAGGTAAACAAGTTCTTCATCCATGGCCTTCTGCTCCATTGGAAGCAAAAATACCCGGAGCCGGTCCTTGCAGTCATCCCCAAGTCCGCGGAAAGGGATCATCCCCATATGAGTGTGGAGATTCACCATTCCCGGCATCAATATGCCGTTCTTACCGTCCACTGTCACCGCATCCAAGGACCAGGCTTTTTCCGGTAAATCCTTCATAGCTCCCACTGCTGTAATGATATCGTTTTCAAATATCAAAAAACCGGGATCGTGGATTTCCCTCTGTTCATTCATTGTTACCACAGTTACATTTATGATTATCGTTCTCACATTTATCAACCTTTTCCTTATTATTGCCCGTGTATCTTGGGCATAAAGGGATACCCGACGGGTGTTTCCTTATTACTGCCCATGGTTTGGGGCACATAGGTACACCCGCCTAACCCGTAGGATGTCTTTAAATTACTTCCTTATTAAGACTCATATTTTTCCACCAAAGGAACCCTCTGCTTTGTCTTTACATCAAACAGGCCCATGTCGCTTATCTTTAATTCCGGTGAAACCAGAAGCGTCAGGGTAGAAATGGACATGATGACATTGCTGTTCACATACCCCATGGCTTCAATTTCCCCCCTCACCTCAGCCAGTTCCTCCGAAAGCTTTAAAAGGCTTCCGTCGGAGAGGATTCCTCCTACGGGAAGGGCTGCAGAAGCTGTGATTTTGCCTCCCCGGGCCGTTACATAACCGCCCTGCATATGAACCACCCGGTTCTGGGCAAGTACCATATCCTCCACCGAATTTCCAAGCACCAGCAGATTATGGCTGTCATGACTCCAGGTGGTTGCAACCGCACCGGGAGACGTTAAGGCATGTTCCACAAGCCCATAGGAAACATCTCCTGTCTTTCCGTAGCGTTCAAATACCATTGCCAGACAAAGTCCTGCCTCTTGCCAGCATATGCAGCGGTTCCTGACGGGAATTTCCCTTTTCACATGCCTGACCCTTGTTCCAAAGTCCTGAATCTCCATGACATTTACGGTTGCTGTTCCCTCCCGTATCTCGCACCGGTTCAGTTTAAAATCGGAAGCCAGAGCCAGGCGGCATTTTACAGACTGGTAAAAATGGTCCGGGAAAACTGCTTTTGGAGCATCCGGGCTTTTTATATGCTGATTTCCATTTTTGTATACCGCAGAAGGGCAAAAGCTTACCAGATCATCAAGTACAACGAAATCCGCCAGCTTTCCAGGCGCAATCATCCCCCTGTCATCGAGGCCCATTCTCCGCGCAGGAGTAAGGGTCGCACAGTAAATAGCCTTCTCTGCCGGCATTCCCTGCTCCACAGCCAATTTAAGGATCTGGTTTAAATGGCCCTTTGCCAGATGATCCGGCATGGTATCATCTGTTACAAGAGCCACATTTTCATAAAGACCATGGGATACCACCGTTTCTACCACATCAAATGTCAGGGATTTTGCCTGAAGTTCCAGAAACATGCCCATGTCCGTCTTTTCCAGAACCGATTCTGGTGTCTGCTGGGTATGGTCCGCATCCACGCCGCCCCGGATAAAGCCTGCAAGCTCTGCTCCTGACAGGGCAGGGCAATGCCCCTCGATCTTAAGCCTGCGCTCCCCGTTTTGACACAGCCTGATGATGCGTTTAATCAGGGTATCTTCCCCGGAGACTAAGTCTGAATCATTCATCACCTCTCCAAGGCAGATGACTTTATCCTCTTTTAAAAGCTCCCGGACCTCCTCTTCCCTGATTTGTCCGCCTGAGGTTTCTAAGCTGCTTCCGGTGGAAGGAACACTTGATGGAATTCCGTAGTATATATCCAGCTCCGTTTCCTGTTCCATAAAGCTTTTTATTCCTTCTAACCCGAATACATTGGCGATCTCATGAGGGTCAGCCACCACGCAGGTGACCCCCCAGGGCAGGGCCGCCCTGGAAAACTCTCCCGGATATGTCATGGAGCTTTCGATATGCATGTGAATATCGATCAGTCCCGGTATAAAATATTTTCCTGTACCATCCACCACACATTCAGCCTCATAAGGAACACTCTTTTTGTTCCCATAATAGGAAGAAGGGGAAATGTCATAAAACCTTTCCCCTACAACCGCAATGTCCATTTTTTCAAAGCATTGCCTGTATGTCCGGTAGACCCATCCATTTTGAACAAGTAAGTCAACCTTCATTTTCCCTCTGTCCTTAATTATTGATTGTCCGGTTCCACTGATCAATCCAATCGCTTAAGACCGGATTGACAAAAGAATAATCTAACACCTTTGCACTCTCTGCCGCAGGGCCATAAGTCATATTTTCCGACTCTTCCTTGGAAACCTCCACCTGGCTGTTGGTAGGTGCTTCGTTTAAAGCCTTGGTGGTTTTGTCCTGAAGCTCTTTGCTTAATCGGTAATTGATGTATGCGTAAGCCAGTTCCTTGTCCTTGCAGTTCTTGGTAATGCTGATGGTATTGAAATTTGCATAGGTCACGTCAGGAGTCACATACACCAGACCCGGGTTTGCTTCACTAATGGTTGGTACACCGAAGTCGCCTACAATAGCGGCCTTGATTTCTCCGGAAGTAAACATATTGATTAAGTCAGAAGACTTTGCATAGGTCTTTACAAGGTTTGGCTTTAATTCCTCCAATGCCTCAAAAGCGGCCGCTCCTTTGTCACTGGTCACATCAACGCCCTTGTAATCGCTTGCCATATAAACCATGGCAGGACCAAAGGTAGTCGTGATATCCGGAATGGCAACGCTTCCTTCCAGCTCCGCTTTCCATAAATCATCAAAGCTCTTAATCTCAAAACCCACCGCTTCCGGATCATACATAATGCCGATGCTGTTGATGGTATAGGCAATTCCCTGTCCGGCGTCCGCCATGGTCTTTGCCGCTTTGATCAAATATTGGCTGTTCTCGATCTTACTTAAATCCAGAGGCTCAAATAAGCCCTCTTCGATTCCCTTTGCCGTCATGGCCTGGGACAGTTCTATTACGTCAATGGTAGTTTGCGAGTCAGCAGAAAGCTTTGTGTAACGCTCATTGGTGCTTCCTGTCTCTGTAACGATCTTGCAGTTGTACTGGTCCTCAAAGGGCTTGTACACCTCTTCCTCAGAAATATCTTCACTTAAGCCGTAAGTGGATAAAACCAGTTTCTTCTCTTCTGTGCCGCTCTTTTTCTCTCCTGCTGTTCCCGTAGTTCCGGTACCGCCGCAGCCCGTCAGTACAATGGCTGCACACAGGGATAATGCCAATACTTTCTTCATAATCATGATCCTCTCTTTTTTATAATTGACCGGCTGTATCAGCCGTAGTTACCTTATTACTGCCCATGTCCTTTGGGCAGATGCCCCTTTAATGCACAAGAACCAACTTTGACTCCGGCAGATAAAGGCGGATCCGGCTGCCCTCTTCATAAGCTTCTTCTGCCGGCCTGTTTACCAGGAACTTTCCTGCCGCTGTAAGGACCTCATACTGATAGCCCTTTCCAAGAAATGTCCGGACGCCTACTGTACCTTCCAGGATATTGTTGTCCTGCCCTTCCTCTGCCACCCGGATATCCTCCGGGCGGATGGTGCCGGTACAGGTGTCTTCCCTGTGTGCGCTTTCTACGTTAAATACTGCGCCGGTCTCCGTTTTATATACATCTCCCTGCCTCTTTAAAGGAAGAAAATTCTCAAAACCAATAAATCTTGCAACAAATTCCGTATTTGGCTTTTGATAAATATTTTCCGGCGTGTCAAACTGTTCGATCACTCCCTGATTCATAACCGCCACCTTATCCGAGATGGAAAAACACTCCTCCTGGTCATGGGTGACAAACAGGGTGGTAATGCCAAGCTTTTTCTGGATCCTCTTAATCTCCATGCGCATATTGATGCGGAGCTTTGCATCTAAGTTGCTTAATGGCTCATCAAGGAGAAGAAGCTTTGGCTCAATTACCAGCGCTCTTGCAAGGGCCACTCTCTGCCTCTGCCCGCCGGACATCTGCTGGGGAAACCGCCCGCGAAATTCCGTAAGACCGCAGACCTCTAAAATCTGATCCACCTTTTTATCAATTTCCGCCTTATCAAGCTTTCTCATCTTAAGCCCAAATGCCACATTGTCATATACACTTAAATGAGGAAACAGGGCATAGCTTTGAAATACGATTCCAAAATTCCTCTTGTGGACCGGAACCTTGGTAAGGTCTGCGCCATCCAGAGCGAAAACTCCATTCTGTGGCTCAATAAACCCAGCTACCACCCGAAGGGTCGTAGTCTTTCCGCAGCCGCTTGGCCCCAAAAGGGAAACCAGCTCCCCTTCCTGCACTTCTAAATTCAATCCCTTTAAAATCTGTTTCTTCTTATCATAACAGACATCAATATCCTGCAACGTCATATACGCCATGGTTTCTCCTCCTATTTTGCCAAAGCTGCAATTCCCAGTGTCTTATCAACAATTACCATAATAAGGACCGTTACGGCCATTAAAAGTACGGAAACCGCCGATACGGTAGGATCATAATTATATTCGATGTAACCCATGAGAGTCGCCGGGAAGGTAGACACACCGGGACCGGAGAGAAACATGGAAACCGGAATGTTATTAAAGGAGTTAATAAAAGCCAGCATAAAGGCAGCGGAGATTCCCGATGTGATATTAGGCAGTACCACACGGAAAAATGCCCCTGACTTTGTGCACCCTAAACTCCAGGCCGCCTCTTCCACCGAAAAATCGAACTGTTCCAGACTGGAGCCGACTACCCGGATCACATAGGGCAGAGTTACCATAAAATGCCCGGCCAAAAGTCCGGCAAACACTGGAACTCTTAAAGTCAAAACCAAAAACTGATAGAGTACAAAGCCGATTACGATTCCAGGCACAATGGTCGGAGAAAGGAACACGGATTTTAAAATCCCCTTTCCCTTCATGCCGGACCTTGCCAGAGCATAGGCAGCCGGAATCCCTGCAATCAGGGCGGCTACGGTCGCTAGCAGCGCGATTTCCAGACTGGTCAGAAAGGAAACCCGGAAGGACTTTAATGCAAATACATTGACAAACCATCGAAAAGAGAAGGAGTCGATGGGAAAGGTGATGGCACTGCCCTCCCCAAAGGCAGTCACTGTAATGATGACAAGCGGCAGAACCAAAAACAGAAACACCATCACAGCAAAAGCAGTCAGTATTTTATTCTTACGCATGATTTCCTCCTCTTCTGTCCAGTCTGGCTGACAGGGCATTTAAACCTTTGATCACAGCCAGGGTCGTAGCGATCATGATCAGGGAGATGACTGCGGCCCCATTCCAGTCTCCCACACTCATGGCCCTCTGGTAGATGAAAGTGGCAAGGACCATATGTTTATTGCCCCCCAGAAGCTGAGGCGTTGTATAGGCCGTCAAGGTTCCGGTAAACACCAGAATGCCTCCAACGATGATTCCAGGAAGACTTATGGGGAAAATCACCTTCATAAAGGCCTTGAACCTGTCCGCCCCCAGGCTGAGAGCCGCCTCCATCATGTCATCCTCAATATTTTCCATTATGCCGGCCACTGTAACGATCATCAGTGGAAGAAATAAGTAAACGGAACCAATGATAATGGCGAAATCCGTGTACAACAGCTTCGCAGGCTTTTCCACAAAGCCGGCCGCCAAAAGGAACCGGTTAATGATACCGTTGCTCCCTAAAATATTGATCCAGGCAAAGCTTCTGATTACAGAATTGGTCATCAGAGGAAAAATGGAAACAGACAGCAGAATCCCTCTCCACTTCTTCTGGCACCGGCTGATAAAATATGCGGTCGGAACTCCTGCTGCCATACAGACAACCGTAGTCAGGAATGCAACCTTTACCGTCCTCATAAAAATCTTAAGATAATACTCATCCTGGAAAAATTCTACGTAAGCGCTGAACGGATAGTCTCCGGTTCGAAAAGACGGGATCAGTACCCTTAAAAGCGGTAAAAACAGACACACTGCCAATATTACAAGCCCTGGCACCACCATGATAAATGCACTACTTTTCTTCATTTAGACCTCCCCATACTTTTTATACGTCAATCATTATGAACTTATTATTACTTATAAGTTCTGTTAATTTATGTCTATACTTTTATTATAAATTATGATATACTGTACGTCAAATACATATAATCTATATTTTCTATGCAGTAAAGTTATAAAGGTACACGATCACCTGCACAAAGAGGGAATATTTATGGAACTGAAGGAAGCAAGATACATTCTGGCCATCGCCAGACAAAAAAACATCAGCAAAGCTGCAGAAACTCTTTTCATCTCCCAGCCATCTTTAAGCAAATATTTAAAAAACTTGGAGCATCAGCTTGGGGCCCGTCTTTTTGACCGTGTTGGAAGCTGCTATTCTCCAACCTATATCGGAGAACGTTACATCCACTATGCCGAAAAAATCGTAGAATCCGGAATAGAATGGGACATGGAATTTGATGACATTATGCACCAAAACCACGGGCGGTTAAATATCGCCATTCCCATCATGCTTGGAAACAGCCTGATCGGTCCCACCCTTTCAAATTTCCACAAGCTATATCCCCATGTCACGGTCAACATGATGGAGGAAGTCAACTTTGTAGCAGAACATACCCTGACCGACTACACCGTAGACGTGACCATCTACAACATCCATGAATTTCCCACCGGCCTGGATTATCAGGTAATCGGAAAGGAAGAAATGGTTCTCGTTCTATCAGGATCAAATCCACTGGTAAAAATGGCAGAAAAAAAAGATGGCTTTCAATATCCCTGGATCGATCTGGGCCTTCTTTCAAACGAACCCTTTATTCTTCTCTATCCTGACCAGAATACAGGCGGCCTCGCTTTAAAGCTTTTTAAGGATTACGGGCTGGAACCAAATATTCTGCTTCATACCAGAAACAGCGAAATGTCTATTCGCCTTGCCATGGAAGGCTTAGGAGCCGCCTTTGCCCCTGAAAGCTACTATCATTATCTCAAAGACAGGGAATCAAAATCCTCTGTCTGCCTTTCCATTGGCAAAGAAAAGATTGAAAACACCCTCATAGCCGCCTATCAGAAAAACCGCTACCTGCCTAAGTACGCAAAGGATTATCTTGATATCCTGGCAGAATATTACCAGACAAAACAAACATAATTACCGATCCCCTCCCTTTTCTTTGCTTTTTTAGGAACTTGTGGTAATATAGATTAAAAAAAGAGGTTTCCTATGATTAAAAAAATACAGAGAATCTATATCCTTTTAATCCTTCTTATATTATCCCTTACCGCATGCCAGAGCCAGAAAAAGGAGGCAGAGGACCTTACCGGCATTCCTATTGACACAGAAAAAACCGAATCCGTTTCCATTTACTATGGTTCCATCTGTTATTCATTCTTTGACGAGAGCAAGGAAACCATAGCCAAGGTCGCAGATCTCTTTCACGGCTTCTCTTTAGAAGAAGTTCCTGACGGAGCTCTTGACAGCGCCACCACCTACCAGATTTATTTTTCTAACACCGACGGCCAGACTGCGGCAATTAATGTGGACGAAAACGGCATGTTCTATCTGGCGGATTCGAAAAAATTCTATGAAATATCTAAAGGGGTTTTTCATCTGGAAGAATTGGAAAAAATATATGAGGACAGCATGAATGCGGGAGGCATTGATAAAAACCAATGCCTCATTCCGTAGACAAACCTTAGTTGAAAGGAGATTTTATGAGCGATCATTCTAAAACAACTGCAATTGTAGGGCTGGGCGCTTTGGGAATGCTTTACGCCAGCCAGATTTCCGCTTCCCTTGGCCCGGATAACATATTCTTCCTTGGGGACCGCGAAAGAATAGAGCGTTACCAGCAAATGCCCTTCACCATAAACGGCAAGCCCTTTTCCTTTCGGATAGAGGACTGCACAAACGCCCGGCCGGTGGATTTTATTATTGTGGCAGTCAAATACGGCGCCCTCTCTTCTGCCCTGGATACCATGGAGGCTAGCGTTGGTCCTGATACCACGATCCTATCGGTTATGAATGGAATCGACAGCGAGGAGATCATCGCGGAACGGTTCGGCAGGGAAAAAGTACTTTATTGCATTGCACAGGGAATGGATGCCATGAGATTTGGTTCCAGTCTTACATACACCCGTCCGGGCACGCTCTTACTTGGAACCAGGACCGAAGGACAGGAATCCAGACTAAATGACTTAACCCGTTACTTTGACATGGCCAGCGTATCCTATACGGTTGAAGCCGATATTGTAAAACGTCTTTGGGGAAAATTCATGCTGAATGTGGGAATCAACCAGACCTGCATGGCCTTTGAAACCAATTATGGCGGAGTGCTTGCTCCTGGGGAGGCTTATGATGCCCTGATCGGGGCCATGAAGGAAGTGATCGGTCTTTCCAAAAAAGAAGGAGTTGGCTTATCGGAAGAAGATATGGATTTCTACATTAATCTGATCAAAACCCTTTCTCCGGAAAGCGTTCCCTCTATGCGTCAGGATGGAATAGCCCGCCGGTATTCCGAAGTGGAAATGTTTTCTGGAGCTGTACGCCGTCTGGCTGCAAAACACGGATTAATGGTTCCGGTCAATGATATGCTTTATGAGAAGATCAAAGAAATAGAAGCTGCTTATTAATGAAAAACCGTCAAAGATCTTTAACCATTAACTTTCTTCATTTCCTTCATTGCCTCATTCTTTATAATAATCATAATTGGAATCTCTTTGCATAAATATGTATGGCACCAGAATACAAAGAGGGGGCTTGATTTTGGAAAGAATTCTTGACAATAATTATTACGATCTGTTCGTAAATAACGCTCTCATTCCGCTACATCATAATGACAATGAGATTACCTACCTCAATGAAAGGCTTTCTTTGGAACATGTCCCGGCAGAATCTATGAACGCCTGTAACCTAGGGCTGTATTCTTACAACAGTTTTTCGTCAATTTACACACTAAATTCAATAGTAAGTTTAGACAAATCCGGTATTACAGCGGTTCAGAGTGATCCTGATTTAAACCTGTTTGGAAAAGACGTACTCATAGGAATTATAGATACCGGTATTGACTACCGGCATCAGGCTTTTAAAAACAGTGACGGAACCACCCGCATTCAGTCAATATGGGATCAGACCGATCAAAACGGAGAACGCCCGGAGAGCTTTACGTTTGGTTCCGAATACGGCAGAGATTTAATAAACAAAGCTTTACAGTCGGATGATCCTTTATCTATCGTTCCTTCGGTTGATACCAATGGTCATGGCACGGCAATTTCCAGCATTGCGGCCGGTACCCAAACCAATGACCAAAGGTTCCGCGGAGTTGTCCCGGAATCTGATCTGGTAGTTGTAAAATTGAAAAATGCAAAAAAAAATTTAAAAGATATTTTTTTAATACCGGATGAACTTCTGTGTTTTCAGGAATCTGATATTATGCTTGCCGCACGTTACCTGGCTGCTGTCTCCCAAAAATTGAATAAGCCAATGGTTATCTGTATTGCCCTTGGAACAAGTCAGGGAGGACATGACGGAAACGGCCCTTTAAGCAGCTATTTAGATTACTTAGCACAGCTTCCCGGAATTGGAGTTGCAGTCTCAGCCGGAAATGAAGGAAACAAAAATAGACATTATTTTAATGCTACTTTACCCGAAGTCTTTTATAGTGACTTTGGGTTAAATGCAGGAAATGCTGACAGCACGTTCTTTATGGAAATTTGGGCCTCTTCCCCGGCTCAGCTGTCTATCAGCATAACCTCTCCCACCCGGGAGAATACAAGATTAATTCCTCCTTCAATTAATAGCTGCATAAATTATAATTTCAATTTAAGCCAGACAAACGTCTTTATAAATAATATTATTTATGAGCAAAATACCGGAGACCAGCTTATCCTGCTGCGTTTCGAAAACACCTTTCCGGGAACCTGGAATTTTCATTTGGAAAATTATAATCATGAATCATTCTCCTTTCATGCATGGCTCCCAGCAGGAAACTTGATAACAGACGAAACATACTTTATAAACCCGGATCCAAACGTTACTATCACTTCTCCGGGTAACGCATTAAGCGTGTTGACCGTTACCGCCTATAATCAGTTCAATAACTACATTCTGGAAGAATCAGGCAGAGGCTACACAAGACTAGGTGCGATTAAGCCTGATATTGCAGCTCCGGGCTATCATATCCCGTGTGCGGTTCCGGGAAATAAATACGGTACTGCCACAGGAACAGGAGCCGCAGCGGCCCACGCGGCAGGCGTCATGGCGATGGTTTTTGAATGGGGGATTGTCAAAGAGAATTATATCCAGATGACCGGCAGTCTTGTTAACCGACAGCTGATTTGGTATGCAATGCGTGACAAGGCCATTACTTATCCGAATAACATATGGGGTTATGGCCAGGTGGAAATTAATAACCTTTTTGAAGTAGTTTATGGTGATTAAACTTGATAAGAAGTTTTGTTATATGGAAAAAGTGCGTTTCCCGGCTGGAAGCGCACTTTTTTCGTTTAGTTAAATGGCACTAACGTAATGGCAGAATGAATCACTGCAATATGCCCAATTTAAGCTTCCAGACCAGTATCCTGATTACGGAAGCATCAATCTGTTCTTCTTTCAGATTCCCGCTATTTAAGGCATCTAAGACGGCCGGAATCTGTACGTCAAAGTCAGTTGCAACCAGTAAGTCATTCCCGGCGGCAATGGCCTGCACAGCCGCATCCGATGTACTTTCCTTAATGGCATCCATACTGAGGTCATCCGTCATAATCACTCCCTTAAAGTTTAAGGATTCCCTTAGTTTATCATGAACAGCACGGGAAAGGGAGGCAGGATGTTTCTCATCCATTGAAGTTACGATATTATGGGAAACCAGAACACTGTCGGCTCCGGCTTCAATCCCTGCCTCAAATGGAAGGAAGTCACTCTGGACAAATTGTTTATAATCTCTGGTATCTACCGCGGATCCCGTATGGGTATCCGCATTGCTGCCATAGCCGGGAAAATGTTTCAGCGTGCTTCCGATCCGCGCTTTTTCCATTTCCTGAACAACTGTCCTGACATAATCAGCCGTCTCCCGTGCCTCACGGCCAAAAGAACGGCGGTAGATAAAATCATCCGGATTTATAGAGACATCACAGACAGGAGCCAGATTAACATTGATCCCAAGTTCAAGCAGAAAGGCCGCCTTTTCCCTGGTATCCGCCTGAATAGCTTCAAAGCCGCCCTGTTTATACAAATCCTGAGGAGACTTAAACGGTTCGGATCGGAAAGCCCCGTATTTACTGACACGGCACACGGTCCCGCCTTCCTCATCCACTCCGATGAACAACGGGATGGGAGAGGCATTCTGGCAGCCTTTAATGAAATCCTGGATACCGGTTTGCGTCTCATCCTTAAAATCGTCTCCGAAAAGGATATAACCGCCCAAATGATATTTCTCAATATCCTGAGCGGCACTGGCTTTGCGCAGGCGTACAAAAAACACCTGCCCTACCTTTTCCTCAAGGGACATGCCGGAGAGCAGTTCCCCGGCTCTTGCCTCATAGGGATCACTGCCGGAGGAGGAATCCGTCTGCCCGGCCGTATCTTCCATAGCCGAAGGCTCTGTGGTGGATATTTGGATTGAGGTTTCCGTAGAACCGGCAGTGTGTGCATCTGTCCCGTTTGCAGCCGTTTTTGAATCCTCCGTGCTCAGGCCGCCGGATTGACTGCTATAATCCGGGTACCGCCTCCCGCAGCCTGCCAAAAAAAGCGGAAGGAGTAAGAGCACAAAGAAAAACATATATTTATTCGGTTTCATCAAAGTCCTTTCTGACCAGTCGGTAAAATAATTTAATGATAATTATATCGTTCCAGCCAGCAGCGGTCAAGAGTTATTTACTACACCCCCGGCTGCTGTAATTGAAAGGAAAAGCCCGGTTGGATCGGAAAGGCGGGCTATTGATAATAAAAAGATCGGTGCCAGGACTAGACTCCCGGCACCGATTTATCTGCATTTTGAATTCTCTGCGCTAACGTATGGTCGCTGAAGCGACCCCCCTCCGGTGCGAGAGTCTGCTTTGCAGACTCTTTCTTACACCCTGCTGGTATTTTCGATATAGTGAAATTGCTGCTCTAGGTGACTGACAAATAACAGCAGCCTTTCATACAGTGGCTCCACCTTGTCACCATACGTATCTTCAAGGCTTTTACCTATTTCCCCAACGGTCTTACTGCCGTCAATTTGAAGAAAGACGCAGCTTCCATACTCATCCATTGTAATTCTTTTATATTCCGGAATTTTGAAACCAAGTTTTCTAAAAACCCGCTGGATCTTGTGATCCTGTTTTTCAAGCATGGTCACAATGCCGTTTTTGTCAACCTCAAATTCCAGTTCATCGGAAATCTTAAATATTATATTTAAAACCTCATCATTATTATTTAACATTCTTCACTTCACTCTTAAAAATCGGTATTGCGGTCGCTACTACAAGAATGATCAGTAAGAGAAATGCCATTCCATTTGAGTTCGCAAATCCGCTTGGGCCGGTGCCCTTGATAATTCCCGTCACCTGCAAAACGATTCCGATCAGTCCGATGATTGATCCGCCGGCAACAAGCCCTGACGACAGGCTTACACCGTTAGAAACTTTCACTTCCTTTTCTTTCTCATTTTTGGAATACATCTCAGCAAAGTAACGAACCAGGGCTCCTATCAAAATAATAGAAGTTGTGGATATGGGCAAATAAAACCCGATTGCCACTGTCATTACAGGGAGTCCCAGCAAAAACAAAACGATTCCCATCACAATGCCGCAGATGATCATAACCCAGGGTAATTGACCCGACATGATTCCTGCTGTCAATGTTGCCATTAAATTCGCCTGAGGCAATGCAAACGCAACATTGTCACCAGTCATTGAGAGCTGATCTGAAAGCAATAATATGACACAGGTAACTACCACAACACCTACCACAGAAGCAATGGCAAAATATTTCTGCATCTCATTCTTGCTTCCGCCAATGATAAAAGAAACTTTTTGTGATTGGCAGTAACCGCCCGCTGCAGCGATTGCAGTGACAATAAAGGAACCGAATAACAGCAGAGCCTTGTTATCATCCACACTCTTCCATCCCAATCCTACAAACAGTAATGTGACGATTACAATGGAAGCAATTGTCATACCGGATACGGGAAGGTTTGATGTTCCGATGGTGCCGGTTAAACGGCCGGAAACGATAACAAACATCAAGGACAGCACCATAGATAAAACAGCACCAAGCAATGCCATGGCAATGTTGCCCCCTGACACAAGGAAACCGCCGATGAAGCCTACGATAATACCTGACAGTAATATAACAGTTTCAACAGAAGATCCAGCGCCGCCGGAGCCTTTTCCTCTGGCATTCATGGTAACCTTTATAGAAGCGATAACCGTCGGAATCAGTTTTACCGCACCTATCAGGCCGCCGGAAAGCATCATGCCTGCACCGATATATTTTACATAGCTGCCTGCTATATCGCCGACACCCATACCGTTTACGCTGACAGCAGGGTTATTCCATACGGCCGGGCCGCCGCTGCCTAAAGAAGCAAAATAGCCGATGAGAGGCGTAACGGCAAAGTTGGATAATATGGAGCCGGCAAACATGGTCACGGATACCTGCATTCCAACAATGAAGCCTATCCCCAGCAGAAGGGGGTTCACTTCCAGCTGAAATTTCCATTTGTAAAAGGGCTCATTTACAAAGCTTATCACATTGTTGGTGATATTTAAGAATGAGCTGGTCAAAATGGTTATAAAACCGCCTATTCCAAATCCGATTCCCATAAACTTAAGTGAATCTTTCGCACCTTCCGAAGCAACCAAGGTTTCAGAAATAGCCATTGATTCCGGATACATTAATTTTCCATGTTCTTCCACGATCAAATAATTGTAAACAAGAGAAGCTGCTCCTATGCCAAACAATGCACCACCGACACCGATCACAAAGCCTTCCAGAAATGTCACTTTGGAACCAATCAAAAGAATTGCCGGTAATACAAATATCATGCCGCTGGCAATTGATTCACCACCGCTTGCCATCCCCTGCATGAGTGTCTTTCCAAGTATCCCCTTTTCCTTGGCAAAAATAGCAATAAATACAGAACCTAATATGGAGCCCGGTATCCCGGCGGCAACTGTAAGACCTGCTTTCATTCCCGAGTAAGCAGTCGATGCAGCGAACAACGCAGACAGAAGAATACCAATGATTAATACTGTAATATTTCCACCCAATCCTGAGCTTTTGGAAACGTATGGGACGTAGTCTTTTCCGGATACACCGCCATATGCTCCTTTAGATAATTTTTGATTCATACACAGTACTCCCTTTTCTTATATAGTCATTGTTTGATTCAATTATTGCCATAAATTGAAATTTTAAAAAATAGTCACACCCCTGTGCTGCTATTTGAGAGCTTTCAGTGCTTCTGTTAAAAACTTCCATGTCCTCTGAGTAGATGGAATACTTAAATGCTCCTCCGCAGTATGAACTCCAAACATTGTTGGTCCAACGGATATCATATCTAAGTTTCCATCAAACTTTTTATCAAAAATCGCACATTCAAGTCCTGCATGAATTGCACTTATAAGCGGTTTTTCACCAAATAATTTCTCGTATAAATCGATAAAAAGCTGTCTTACTTTTGAATCGGGGTTATATTTCCATTCCGGGTAATCCGATTCAGCAGTCACCTTTCCATTTGTAAGGCTGGCAATGGCGGCTACGGTATTGTAAATATTATCCTTTATACTACCAACAGAGCTTCTTATAGAACTGATGACTTCAACACTATCCTCCTTTGTCTGAACTACCCCCAGATTCAATGAACTCTCTACCAACCCCTCAATATCCATGCTTACGCTTTGTATTCCGTTTGGAATCAGATACATAAAATTAATGATGTTTTCCTTTGTATCTTTTGACATGATTCGTTCCGGCATATTTTCAGCAGGCTTTAGCTCAACTTTTATATCCGGATCTGCTGTTTTAAATTCATCCTTAAATATTTCTTCCAAACCGGAAACTTGCTCTTTCAGTTCTGAGACATTATCTATATTTACACACACGACAGCCTGTGCATCACGGGCAATGGCGTTATGCTTTGAACCTCCGTTGACAGAGCATAAGTTTAATTCCATCTCTGAGCTTACGCTTTTCAGCAGCCGGGCCATCAATTTATTGGCATTTGCTCTGCCCTTATGTATTTCCACTCCTGAGTGACCGCCCTTCAGGCCCGAAATATCAATTGTATAAGCCGCCCGGCCGGGATTCGCACTTTCCCATATTATGGGAATATTAATCTTGGAGGTACAGCCGCCTGCACAGCTTACTGTTAAGATTCCCTCTTCCTCTGAGTCGATATTAATAAGCGTTTTACCCGATACGTTTTTGGGATCCAACACATGGGCGCCATCCATTCCCGTCTCTTCAGAAGTGGTAACCACCAATTCCACCGGCGGGTGTTCCAGCGTGTCCGATGCCAGAACCGCTAACCCCATGGCGACCGCGATACCGTCATCTCCTCCGAGAGTCGTTCCGTTTGCGTAAATCATATCCTCTACGATTTTTAATTGAATGGGGTCTGTCATGAAATCATGAATTACATCAGGCCTTTTCTCGCAAACCATATCCATATGCCCCTGAATCACAACGCCGGGGCTTTCTTCATAGCCCCTGGTACCCGGCTTTTTGATGATTACATTCAGTGCTTTATCCTGTATGACCTCCAGCTTGTGTTCCTCTGCAAAAGAGACTAAATAATCACTGATTCTTCTTTCATTTCCCGAACCTCTCGGAATACTGCTGATTTCCTCAAAATACTGAAACACTTCAACCGGTTCCATGTTTACCAAAGCTTTGCTACCCACGGTATATTTCTCCTTTACTAAAAAATTAGCCCTCCATTTGTTTAAAAAACAGGTTTATGGGCAAAAAACCTAATAACATATTAACACAAATAAAACTGAAACACAATAGACTTAATTGTGCATTTTTACATAAATTTTATTCGACACATTTTTAATATGTGTTCAAAAACTCCATTATTTCTTATCTTTATTCCTATTTTTAGTTAATAATTAATAAATATACATTCAATGCACCGCCCAATCCTGTCAATCTTCATATATCCCTTGATATAAACCGGCATTGATCTATAAATCATTTTGAATAATATACACAATTCTATATTATAATTTAAAAAACCTTCGAATCCTCTTCCGGCAATTTATGAGCAAGCAGAAACTTTAATAAGTTTCAAAAGAACTTTCGATACATTATTACACTTTCTATCGTTGCATAAGCGAATACGAAATATTCGAAAAAGTGCGTTTCCTGGACATGGAAACGCACTTTTTTCGTATCAGAATAAATTCAAAAACTATCACAGTAATATCAGTAACATCACAAGAAGCACAATCTGTTTCACCCAATGGGTTCGATCCCCACATCCATGCTTCCAGACCGGAAGCCTTCCAAATCCATGGTGATATAGGTAAATCCCAACTCCTTCAGATAAGAGATGATCTCCTTACCCTTTTCCATCACTTCTCCCATCGCGTCCCGGTCCACCTCGATGCGGACAATGTCTTTATGAAGCCTCAGCCGCACATTTCCTTTCACAAGAGAGCTTACAAATTCCTCTCCTTTTCCAATGCGGTTCAGGATATCATAATCAATTTCTGTATTATACGGAAGACGGGTCGCCATACATGGAGCGGACGGCCTGGACGCCACGGAGATTCCGTACCATGAGGCCAGCTCCTTGACCTGGGCCTTGGTGATATGAAGCTCTGCCAGGGGGCTTATGATTCCCAGCTCCCTTAAAGCCTTGATTCCCGGACGGTAAACATGCAGATCATCTTCATTGGTCCCATCCATGATATAAGGAATATTCTTTTCCCCCGCATAATCCTTCAAAGACTGGAACAGCTTCTTTTTACACAGATAGCACCGGTTTACAGGATTAAAGCGTATCTCCTCCTGTTCCAGCTCATTGACGGAAACCACCTTATGTACTCCTCCCAGCTCCTTAGCCACTCTGGCAGCGATCTCCAGATCACAGGAGGGATGGAGACGGCTGTCAAAGGTTACCGCATAAACGGTTTTTCCCGTCTTTCCTGCAGCCTCTGCTGCCACCTTAAGCAATAAGCTGGAATCCACTCCCCCGGAAAAAGCCAGGCAAATATCCTCTTTGGCATAATCTGCCATCATCTGTTCCAGTCTCATTTTTATTTCTATCATGTTCTGTTCCATTATTTCTCCGTCTCCCTGCGTATGATACTGTATACAGTCTGGTAATCCAGCCCATTTTGTCTGCAAATACTTTTTACACTTTCAAATTCCGGGTAGCAGAACGTCCTGCCCTTGTAGGAGCAGATTTTTACCTCCGCCTCTCCGAATTCCGTCATAACCTTCCTTTTCTTCCGGTCTAAAATGGTTCTGGATACCGGGTATCTTCTGACTCCGATGGTGGTGGTCTGAATGAACAGGATATCCTCCATTTTACTTATCTCTTCTTCCCGGCAGATCAGACTGAGCATATAAGCAGGCCGGTTCTTTTTCATAAAAACAGGGGTATACCAGACATCCGCCGCTCCGGCTTCCAATAAGCATTCCATGGCAAAGCCAAAGGCTTCCCCGCTGCAGTCGTCAATATTGGCTTCCAATACCCACATATTTTCTCCTGCTCCTTCCTCTTCCATAAGAAGCATGGCCCGCAGAACGTTTGCCTGTTTAAAGTCCTTTTTCCCTGCGCCAAGCCCTGTCTTTAAGATCTGAAAAGAAGATGGAAGATTTTTTCTTGTCCCAAGGGCCGCCGCTATGGCTGCTCCGGTGGGAGTCACCATCTCTCCTTCATTGTCCGTAAGACGAAGCTTCAGACCATGTGACGACACAATGTTGGCCGTTGCAGGAACCGGAACCGGAATAACACCATGCTGGCACCGGACACTGCCATATCCTTCTGCCAGAGGAGATACCACAATCTCATCCACTCCCAGGCTGTCCACACAGACCGCCACACCGATGATGTCCACAATGGAATCAATGGCTCCCACCTCATGAAAATGGACCTCTTCCACAGGGATTCCATGTGCCTTTGACTCTGCCTCCGCCACGATATCAAACATACGCTTTGCCATTGCCTTTACCCTGCTGCTGGAATCCAGCCTGTCGATGATCGCGTATATATCCTGAAGATTCCGGTGGACTTGAAGGTGGTCTTGTCCATGACTATGGCCGTGTCCATGTTCGTGATCATGCTCATAACTATGACCACAATCATGTTCGTGGCTATGCTCATGCTCCTTATCATGATCATGACTATGACCGAAGTCATCTTCATGATCATTGTCATGTCCGTGATCCCCCTTATGGTCATGCCCTTCGTTTTCCAGAATAACGTCAAAGTCATAGGCATCCAGGCCGCATTTCCTGGTCCTGCCAAAATGAAGTTGATAGCCTTCTACCTCCAGGCTTTGCAGGGCCTTTGTAAAAGCTTCCCTATCCGCTCCCAGGTCTAAAAGAGCGCCTACCGTCATATCGCCGCTGATTCCTGAATTACATTCCAAGTACAGTATTTTTCCCATTTTATTTCACCGCCAGTCGATTGATTTGTGTTGCAATATACCCGGCCCCGTAACCATTATCAATATTTACAACGGAAATTCCATTTGCGCAGGAATTCAGCATTGTGAGAAGAGCGGACAGCCCATGGAAGCTGGCTCCGTAGCCTACCGAGGTAGGAACCGCAATGACCGGGCAGTCCGCCAGCCCGGCAATGACCGTTCCCAAGGCACCTTCCATTCCGGCCACCGCAACAATACAGTTGGCATTCCTGATCCTGTCCCTCTGGGATAGAAGGCGGTGGATTCCGGCTACCCCCACATCGAATATCCGGTCCACATGACAGCCGAAATATTCCGCAGTCTGTGCCGCTTCCTCTGCCACCGGGATATCCGCCGTTCCGCCTGTACAGACAGCCACGCAGCCCTTTCTCTCTTTCCCCGGCCGCTCCACCTTTAAGATCCTGGATATGGGATCATACACAACCTCCGGAACAGCGGATTTTACCAGCTCAAATTGCTCTTCCCGGGCCCTGGTTCCCAACACCTCTCCGTCTCTTTCATAGAATTTCTTATAAATCTCCACCAGGTATGGGTCCGGTTTTCCCTGACAAAAAACCGTCTCCCCAAAGCCGGAACGAAGCGCCCTGTGGTGATCCAGCTTTGCATAGCCCAGGTCTTCATAGGGAAGATCCTTTAACAACTGTTCTGCTTCCAGGATTTCCATTTCACCTGATTTTACAAGGTTAAGCATATCTCTAATATCCATAATTCCGAATCCCTCCTCTTACGGTGTTCCGTTTAACTCAAGTCTTCTTGTACATACGCGATCTAAAAGGCCCTGGGAATGACTGACCACCAAAAGTCCGATTTTGCGTCTCTCCGCTTCTGATATGAGAAAATTCCAGATCTGGCTCTGGGTGATCAAATCCAGCATGGTGCTGATCTCATCCGCAAGGAGAAACCTGGTTCCCCCGCCCAATGCACGGGCTATGCAGAAACGCTGAAGCTCACCTCCTGAAACCTCGGAAGGGTACCGGTTGAACCATTCCGGTTCAATGCCGAGTCCTTCTATCACACGATCTTCCACCCCGTCCCCCTCCTTTAAAACCTCCTTAAGCTTAAGCCTTGGGTTTACGGAGCTTTCCGGGTGCTGCCAGATCATCTGGACCGGACAATAACCCTTGTAGGAAGAAAGGGGCCTCCCATCCAAAAGCACTTCTCCCTTGTCAGGCGTTTCATATCCGGCAAGAATTTTGCAGTAAGTAGTCTTCCCAAAACCGCTGGGGGCGACCAGCCCCAGACGTTCGCCGCTGTCCATGTACATGGTCAGATTGTTTAATATTTGCTTATTCCCATTATCATACCGGAATGATATGTTTTTTGCTTCCAGTCTCACCTTATCCCTCCTCTGCCTTTACGCACCGGACCATTCCACCATCCAGGCCAACGTACTCCACTTCCCTTAAACATCTTGCCTCCCGAAGCTCACACCTGGGGGCATAGGGGCAGCCTGATGGGCGGTCCTTCATATAAGGCTGGGCTCCCGGCGCCGCCCAAAATCCATGTTCCGGCATAGCCCTGTAAAGGGCTTTTGAATATGGATGGCGCAGAAATCGTTCCTCTCTGAAATCAGCGGCAGAAGCTTCCTCAACACAGGTTCCTGCATAGAATACCACAATCCGGTCCGCAACCTCAAGTGCCAGCTCCAGATCATGAGTGATGAGAAGCACACCTGCTCCTTCATCAGCCATTTCCCGGAAATGGGACAGCACCCGTTTTGCCGCCTCCAGATGAAGCCCGGGGGTGGGCTCATCTGCTATGACCAGCTTAGGTCTTTCCATGACCGCAGTGGAAATCAGGATTCTTCTGGTCATTCCCCCCGACAGTTCAAAGGGATAGAGCTTTTCCACGGTCTCATCAAGTCCATACCGCCTAAGGGTTTGAAGGCTTTCACCCCTGCTCCCCTGATCCCGTTTCCCTTTCCTGATCTGAGGTCCTGCCTTCATTAAAGGATCCAGATAAGAAACGCTTTGAGGTACCAGAACGATCTCCTTTCCCCGAAGCTTCTCCATCCGTTTTTCCGTAAGCTTTTCCCCATAATAAGATATCTCTCCGGACCATGACGCATTGTAAGGCAGGATTCCCAGCACACCATGAGCCAGCAGGCTCTTTCCCGAGCCGCTGGAACCCACCACAGCCACCAGTTCTCCTTCTCTCACGGTCAGGCTTACGTCCTTGACAGCCAAAAGAGTGGTCCTTTGGATCCACCGTTCATATTGGGTAAATGAAACTGACAGGTTTTTTACCGACAGAACCGTTTTCTTCTCTTCCAATCCATTCCCTCCTATTGATGCACGAAACCCGGGTCCATAAGCCTGCTCACCATTTCTCCTGTTAAGTGAAACAGCAAAACAACAGCAACCAGAAATACTCCCGGAAACAGGGCCAGCCACCATTTTCCCATTGCCAGGTATTTCATGCTTTCAGACAGGATCACGCCGATGGCAGGCTGCTCCGGGGAAAGCCCGAAGCCCAGAAACGTGATACTGGCCTCATGAAGGATGGCATGGGGAAATAACAGCACAAGCCCTACCAAAAGCTGAGAGATCAAATGAGGCGTCATATGCTTAAGGGCTGTTTTAAATCCACCGTGACCAAGCTTACGGGCAATTTTTATGTATTGGCTCTCCTTAAGCTGAAGGACCTCTCCCCTGATCAGCCTTGCAAGGGAGGTCCAGTGGGTTAAGGAGATTCCCACCACAACGCCCTTAAAGCCTTTACCTATGGCAAAGGAGATCAAAACCAGCAAAAGGATATGGGGAATCCCCATGACAAGATCAATGAGCCCATTCACAAGTCCATCCGCCGCCTTTCCCATGGACGCTGCAAGAAGTCCCAGAAAAAAGGCAATCACTGTGCTGACCGCTGCTGTGAGAAGGCCGATGCGAATGCTCATGGAAAGGCCGGTCATGGTCCGCGCAAACATATCCCGGCCCATCCAGTCCGTGCCAAAGGGGTGGGAAAAGCAGGGCGGCATATTTTTTCTGGAAAAATCAGTGACCATGGCCTCTGTCCTGTAAAGCTGTCCGGCAATGGTCACAGCCGCCAAAAGAGCGGTAAAAAGCACCAGGAGGCAGATCATGGACTTCCGGCCATTCCATTGTTTCATGCGCCTTCCCTCCCTTTCCTCATTCTTGGGTCCACCGCGCCATAAAGCACATTTGCCGTAAAATTCCCTGTAAATACAATGGCCGCACTGATGACCGTGATACCCAGAAGCAGGGGGACATCACCGCCAAGTCCGGCTGTCACGGCCGCCTGTCCCAGTCCCGGATAGGAAAATACCTGTTCCACCAGAACCGAGCCTCCAAAGATTTCGCTGACCGAAGCAAGCTGAAGGGTCAGGGCAGGCAGAAGAATGTTCCGGATTCCGTGCCGGAAAACAATCTGGCTTTTGGACTCTCCTCTTGCCTTTGCAAAAAGGACATAATCACTCTCCATAACCTGAATCATTTTCCCCCTTGTATGAAGAAGGATGCTGGACATTCCGGAAATGGAAAGGGTCAGGCAGGGCAAAATCCCATGCACCACCCGGTCCTTTAAGGTAACCTCTGCCGCTTCCATGCCTATGGGAACGCTTAACCCGATGGGAAGCATCTTAAGCCATACGGCAAACACCATCAAGAGCACAAGCGCCAGCCAAAAAGCTGGAGTGCTTGCAGTCATGAGGGCATAAGCGGAGATCACCTTATCCACTGTTTTTCCCCTGTTCGCACCTGCCAGGGTTCCCAGGGCAAAACCAGCCGCCCCGGAAACCAGCCAGGCAACCGCCATCAGCCAAAGGGAGTTTGACAGCTTCACTCCAATCACATGGGATACCGGCTGGCGGTATAAAAGAGAGGTACCCATATCCCCTTTTATAAAATCGCCGGCCCAGGAAAGGAAGCGTTCTGCCGGCGGCAAGTCGGTTCCCCAGTATTCCGAAAGCTTTGCGATCTGCTCCTGACTCATGGAGCCAAGGGCTACCTGGCCCACATTGACCTTTAAAGGATCAATGGGAGAAACCGATACCAGAAAAAAGGCCGCCGCGCTTACCAGAAAAAGGAGAATTACCATCCGCCCAAGCTGTTTAAGAGAAAAATAAAGGATTTTCCTTCCAAACCGGCTGCTTTTCATGGTTCCCAGCTCCACTGGTCCACGTTATTTACAATGGACCAGCCGTGCCCATGAGGATGAAGCTTCTGGTCTGCGACCTTTAATCCATCCTTTACCCAATATAAATGATCAATATTCACAAGCCAGATCCAGGGAATATCTCCGCTTTGGGTAATGCCTGTTTCCCCATCCCACTGAGCCTTTTTCCACAGCTCATAGGATTTATCCAGATCACTTTCCGCCAGAGCTTCATCCATGTACTGATCCACCTTTTGATTGGCATAAGGAGAATAAGAGGCAAGCCCGGTTTCCTCCATGGTATGGTAAATGTTATAAAGCTCCATGGGTGTATGGGCGCCCCACCCCCAGATCAACGGCTGTGTCTGAGCTTTGTCATAGGCGGTGTCCCAGCCTACTCCTTCCATCTGCCCGTCAATTCCAAGCTTTTTCAGTTGATTGATGGTGTCCGCCGCAAGGGCCTGCCTTACGGAATCTCCTGCCGTATAGAGGAAATGGAGTTCCGCCCGTTTCCCATCTTTCACCCGGATTCCATCGCTGCCTATTTTCCAGCCTGCCTCATCAAGCAATGCCCCGGCCCCTTCCGGGTCATACTCCGTCTTTGCAGAAGGCTCATACCATGGCATTTTGTCACAGACGCTGTAAGCGGGGCTGCCGTATCCGTTCAGTACGTTATTTATCATTTCCTCACGGTCAATTCCGATGTTGATCGCCCTTCTGACCCTTACGTCACTGGTAAAATCATTTCCCATAGGAACTCCCTTTTCCGATACGCTTCCGGAAGGAACGGCCGGAAGGTTAAATCCACGGTTATCCACGGTTTTGCAGTCCAAAAGTCCGTATCCTGGCACCGTTAAATCCGAATAGGAAGCAGCCGTATATGCAATATCCGCCTGCCCGGACTGGACTGCCGCCAAAGCCCCATCTTCTTCCATGAAGAGGACCGTGACCCTTTTCATCTTTGGCGCTTCTCCATAATAGTCCGGATTAGCTTCCAGGATCACCTGCTGCCCTCTGTCCCATTGCTTTAATATGTACCTGCCGGATCCGATGGGGTGTTCCCCATAATCCGGTCCATATGCATGTTCCGGCACGATTCCTGTCACAGCCATGGTGTAAGGCCAGATGGAATAGGGATGCTTCATATGGAACACCACGGTCGTGTCATCCACTGCCTCTGCCCTGTCCAGCATGGTGAAATCATTCACAGAACTGGTATCCCTTAAAGTATTATAAGTAAATGCCACATCCTGTCCGGTCAGTTTCTCCCCATCTGTAAAGGAAACGTCATCCCGGATCTTTACGGTCCAGGTCAGGCTGTCGCTGCTGACCGTTAAATCCGTTGCCAGATCATAGCCAATGTTCAAATCCTTATCAGTGACCGTAAGCGTGCTTTGAATCAAAGGCTCATGGACGTGTTCCCCGGCTCCCCAGCCATAAGCCGGATCAAATCCTGCCTCAGGCTCTGAACTGACACCCATCACCACTACGACCCTGTCCTTATTCCCGGCATTGTCTGCTTCCGTCGATTCCGTAACCGCCTGCGTCTGTCCCCCGTCCTGTGTCCCGCCGGCATTTCCACAACCATTCATAACCATGGCAGACAGCACCAAAGCTGCAGCGATCCTCCAACTATGCTTTATCATTGTTCTCCTCCTCCATAAGCAATCTTCTCCGTGTCCGGTATTTCCCGCAAGAAAAACAGATACCAGAAACAGTCATACGTATTCCTTGGGAATACCCATACCTTCCTGGTATCTGTTTTCTTTATGATTATATTTTGACCTCAGTGGTGACTTCTGTCAGCCCTTAAGAAAAAGTATACGTAAAAATCACCCATACGTCAACGGCTTTTTAAACAAACGTTTGCAAAACTCCGGTATTTTAAGAAAGCTTCTTTAATAAGATGTCACGTAAATATCCACCGTACTTTTCTTTGGTTAAGACGACCTCATAACCTTGTTTTATCATATTGTTTTTGCTGTACCTGTTCTCCGGATGAACCGTACACATCAGATACCGATATCCCTGTTTTAAAAGTTCCTCCTCTGCGGTCTTCATCAGGGAATACTGAAGGCCATTTCCCCGGTATCCGGGAAGAATGGCAACCGACTCCATATGGGCGACTTTTCCAAGCTCCTCTTCGGATAGACCGATGTCACGGCCAAGGTTTTCTACCCCGCTTCCCGGCAATGCAGCAATAAAAACACCTGCCAGGGCCCCGGAATCCGCTTCAAAAGCCTTATAACCGATTCCGTTTCCCTCTTTTAGCGTATGGCAGGTGTATTCCGAATCATCGGCAACAAACCAGTCCTTCTGCTGGATTTGCTGCCACACCGATTGGATCATGTCAGCCACGATCTGATAATCCTCTAGGACTGCCCTTTCAATCAGAAATTCCATATCCCGTCTTCCTTCAAAACGACAGAATTTAAAAACCCTTCATGCTCCCGGACTTCCCCTTGAAGGACTTTGACCGTTTCCCGGGGTAGTTCCATTTCCGGCGCGGCGCTCCCGCCATGGAACCAGCTGTACATACCGGCACAAAGCAAAATCATGATCAGGCAAAACGCAATCAGCATGATCTTATTATATAAATTTTTATCCTCCACACCGTTTCCCCTTTCTTCCATTATGTAACCAGTCTATGCTTCCGGCAAATGCCTGCATTCTTAAACATTCCTTGTAAAACGGCACTGGGGAAAATTGGTGCAGCCATAAAAATCCCCGAATTTTCCGCTGCGGCGCCTAAGTACTCCGCCGCATTGGGGGCAGATCTCAGCCTCCTCTATATGATGCAGCTTTCCCATGTGCTCGTAGCACCTCTGGTTCATGACACAATCAGCAAGCGCCCGGTGGGCTCCCTCCGTATCAATATGGAAATATGCCGAAATATCCGTCAGACGGTAGCGGTTTAGCTGTGGTAAGCAGGCTTTTGCCATATAAAGGGTGTCAACGTAATCATTTGCCACCTCTTTTCCCAGCTCCTCTGCTGCCTTGCAAAGGAAAAGCAGGTCAAAGGACTGAATATTATGCCCTACCAGAATTTCCCCTTCTATAAAGGAAAGAAAATCCGGGAAAACCTCCTTTAGTCCAGGCGCTTCCCTTACCATATCATCTGTAATTCCATTTACATTGGTAGCACCGGCCGGAATGTGGGTCCCAGGATTAACCAGTGTATTAAACTCGGCGACAGGCTCATGTCCCTTCACCTTGATTGCGGAAATCTCAATAATGGAATCTTCTTCGGCACTGATGCCTGTAGTTTCCAAATCAAATACCACATAATTCTCTGCATATTGGTTTAAACGTCTGCCTGTGAATTGTCTGATGGCCATAGATTCCTCCATTCTTTTGTACGTTAAAGAATATATGTAACACCTCCATTATACCCTCTATCCCTTCATTCATCAAGCAAAAATCAACGGATGGCCACCATCTGCTCCGCCACTGTCTCCGCCTCTTCTGCTGAAAAATATCCGCACTTCTCCATTCTTTGAAGGACCTTCATCTGCCTTCTCTCCGCCAGAACAGGATTCTTCGACGGGGCGTATTTGGAAGGAGCGTTAGGAACACCGGCTAAGAGAGTGCTCTCATACTCTGTCATTTCCTCAGGTTCTTTTTTAAAGTAGCCCTCGCTGGCATCGCCCACGCTGTAATATCCGTCTCCAAAATAAATGCAATTTACATACAGTTCAAAAATTTCATCCTTGGTATAATTTCTCTCTATGTCATAGGCCATGAACACCTCAGCCGCTTTTCTGGCAATCTCTTTGTCCTGGTCAAAATATAAGTTCTTAGCAAGCTGCTGGGTTATGGTGCTTCCGCCTTCCACAAACCGACCGGCTCTGATATCGTTTGCAGCCGCCCGGGCAATGGCGATCGGGTCGATCCCGTTATGGTGGTAAAACCGATGATCCTCAACAGATATGACTGCATTCACATAAATCTGGGGCAGGTTTTCGTATTCCGTATATCCTTCCTTATCCCGGATCGCCTCCACCCGGTCCTGCAGACCGGTTTCTAAAAGGGCTTCCCGGTACATCTCATACCCCTTATATGCCACAGTGAATCCGGCCAAAAGACATACTGTCATCAGTAAAAACATGGTTCTTCTTATAAATGTTCCGATTTTCATAGATTCACTGCCTCCTTTTTGTTATATAATATGTCATGATTCTGAATAAATTGTATCATAGAGTTCCACTAAAAGTAGGAATAATTCCTTATATTTCCCTAAAGTTTTCGGACATGTTCTGACAAAACCCTTACCAGTTCTTACAAATTAATGAAAGGATGGAAAAAACCAGCACTCCCAGGCTGACAAAACGCCTGTAAAATGCTGATTTTTCCTATTTATCATCTCATATAGTTCTTCCAGTCAAATACCGGACCATGATCTCCCCGGCCAACCTTCATCATATAGGTATGCCGGTTGGGATCATAGAGGGGGTCCCCGGTGATTTCATCGTATTGCCTTGCATGATATACCATGATATCCTGAATCCCGTCTTCATCTTTCACAAAACAATTATGCCCCGGTCCAAAAATTCCCGCTTCCCGCACCGTCTTAAATACAGGCTCCCGGTTCTTTTTCCATGCATTCCGGTCCAGCAAATCTTCACCTGCAGCAATGCTTAAAAGCCCCATGCAGTAGCGAGACCCTGTAGAACTGGCAGAATAAGTGACATAGATCCTGTCACCATGCTTTAAAACCGACGGTCCTTCATTGACCCAGAATCCTACCCTTTCCCAGTCATAGTCCGGGGTGGAAAGAGTCACCTGTTCCGATGAAAGCTTCCACGGCGTCTCCATTCTGGCTATGTACAGGTTTGAAATCTTCTTTCCCACGCTGACTTTTTCCGCCCAGATGCAGTACCAGTTCCCGCCATGATCAAAAACCGTCATATCCAGGGAAAAATCCTGAAATGAATAATCATCAAAGGGCTGCATCATGCCCAGCTCTCTCCAGGTCCCTGTCATTGGGTCTTGTTCCCTGCATTCCAGTACATAAGGACGGATCGCCCAAACGTCTTCCGAATCCCCTGCTGCAAAATAAACGTACCACCTGCCATTCATATAATGAAGCTCCGGAGCCCAGATATGGGCGCTCATGATCCCTTTCTGATGCTTTTCCCAGATGGTCACTTCTTTTTCATCCTTTAATCCAAGGATCGTATCCGAGCGGCGAAGGATGATCCGGTCGTATTCCGGCACCGATGCGGTAAAATAATAGCTTCCGTCTCCATGCCGGTATACATACGGATCTGCTCTCCGGGCGATAAAAGGTTCATTATAAGGGGTCATATCATAATTACGGCTGTCCATCTCCTGCCACCTCTACCCTTTCACAGCCCCTGCCATCATACCTTCAATAAAGTATTTCTGGAATGCCACAAACAGGAGGAATATGGGGATTACAGAGAAAACAGAACCCACGATCAAAAGGCTGTAATTATCTCCATAAGGATTGATGAGCGTATTTAAGCCCAGGGTCAGGGGATACTTTTCAGAAGACCGGATCACCAGAAGAGGCCACAGATAATTGTTCCATGCATTCATCCCATTGAGAATGGCCATGGCGGAAAATGCAGGCTTCATCAGAGGAACGATCAGCCTGTAAAAAATCCCGTACTCGGTGGCGCCGTCGATCCTTCCAGCCTCTAAAAGGGACCCCGGAATACTCACCAGATACTGCCGGAAGAAGAAGATCGTAGAGGCGTGGGCAACAAAGGGAAGAATGACGGCGGCATAGCTGTCCATCATCTTCCAGCCGGACATCTGTTTATACAAGGGAAGCATGACTACCTCCAAAGGAATGGAGAGGATCAGAAGAACGATGACAAACAGAACCTTCTTTCCTTTGAATTCATAAACTGCGAATCCATATCCCACAAAGGAGCTTACAAGCAGAGTGCTCACCACCGTGACAACGGTAAGGCAGATGCTGTTAAAGAACCATTTCCAGTATTCATGCTGCCCCGCAAACAGAAGGACATAGTTATCAAGACTCATTCTTGAAAAGCGGATATCCAGGTTAAGACCGTATTGCAGCAGATCACTTCCCGGTTTAAAGCTGGCTACAAACAGCACCCAGATGGGGAGAATGATCAATACGGCAAGGCTGGCAAACAAAAGGACCAGTGCGGCGGCGGCCGCCTTTCTTCTGCCCTGCATGTTTGCTGTGTTTCTTTCGTTCATTTCATTCCCTCCCTTCTTCAAATGTACCTGTGATCTTCAGCTGAATGATGTTTACCAGCATAACAACCAGCAAAAGAATAAGGCCTACCGCACAGGCATAGCCCAGAGCCCTTTTTTCAACCCCCTGCCTGTAAAGGTACCCAACAATGGTAAGACCGATGTTATTGGGGGAGTTATTTCCTTTAAACAGCATATTGCTTTCAAGAAACATGGACAAGCCCGCATAGATACTGATCGTAAGGACATAAACCGTAGTAGGCTTGACCAGTGGCACGGATATTTTAGAAAACTGCTGCCATTTGGAGGCTCCGTCAATGGCAGCCGCCTCATAAAGATCAGAAGAAATGCTCTGAAGACCTGAAAGGAAGTAAAGGATATTCACTCCGGTCCATCTCCAGCAGGCCAAAAGCAGAAGAGCAAAATAACTGGTCCCTGCCCCCTTCAGCCATTTTATTGGGGCTGCTCCAAAAAATCCCAGCACCTGGTTAAAAAGAGAGGTGGAGGACTCCCCGAACATAAGACGGAAAATAGTACCTGCCACCACAACAGAAGTCAGCGCCGGTATGAAATAGACGGATTTAAAAAAGTCCGCCTTTTTCATTAACCTGCTGTTTAACAGAGTCGCAAACAGCATTGGAAAAGGAATCAGAAGGATCAGCGTTCCTGCCATATATTTAAAGCTGTTCCACAATGCTTTCATAAATATTTTATCAGACAGCAGCCTCGTATAATTGTCAAATCCAACCCATTGCTCTTTTAATACATCCTGAAAGCTTAAAAGGACCCCATTGCAGATGGGCACAAGCCAGAACAACAATACCGTGATCACAAACGGGCAGATAAATACATAAGGAGCTATCTTTTTCGAGTAAAAGAACTTCTTCATTTCGCATACCCCTTTTCTGATAGGAAATCATTCATCGGCTGCAGGAGATATGCCATACTCCTGCAGCCCGCAGCCTTTCCTATTCTTTAAATTCATTATTCAGGGTTTCCTGGGAGGATTGAAGGGCCTCTGTCACCTCCACCCCGTCTTCAAAAATACTGTTTAGAGTCACATTGCAGAATTCATTGTTGATGGAGGGATATTTTTCATCCGTATAAGCCCGTAAGGATCCAATGCTGTCCTTTGTTTTAAGCAGGGTATCAAAGGGGTAATTGGTAAAATACTGGACAAACTGGTTATCCGGGTTCTGTGTCAGGGAAGTATCCGTCCATACCGCAGTATTGACCGGGTCAAAGCCTAATACATTCCATACTTCCTTGTTGGCATCCTCGGAAAGCTTGATGTAAGCCATTACTTCCGCCGCAAGCTGTGCATGTTCTCCGGATTTCACAATGGCAGTACCCGTACCGCCTCCGCCGATGGTGGCTGCTTCTTTGTCGTTTTCATTCCATACCGGTACTGTGGCGATGGCTACCTGCTTCTTTAAATCCTTCATATAATTTACGTATCTTGAGGTCTGCCAGAACGGCATGATCTGAACGGCATAATCTCCTGAGTTGTAGAATGGGTACGCTTCCTCATTGTCCGGCTGCCCGCCTGGAACCGTTGCAAATGCGCCGGTTTCCTGCATTCCCTTTATGTATTCCAGCACTTCCACCATTTCCTTGCTCGCCAGGTTGAGTTTCCCGTTTTCATCAACATAGTCCCCGCCCTTCTGAGCCAGCATCAGGTTGACCATCCACTGGGCAGAGGTTTCCACACAGGCGAAATATTTCCCGGTGGTCTCATGATACTTTACACCCGCTTCCTTAAACTGATCCCAGGTCTTAATATCTTCATATTTTATTCCAGCGTCACTTAACAGCTTTTCATTGTAAAATGCCACCGTTGTCCCTACATGGGTCGGAAATCCGTATTCCTTCCCGTCTTTCGTGTAAATATCCAGCCTGGATTTTACAATGTTCTTCCTGTAAGGTTCAATCGCATCATTTAGCTCCATGAGGCCGATCTTTCCTGTCATAAATGCAGGAAACTTACCAAGCTCGATATCCACAATATCCGGGGCCCCTTCCCCAGATTCCAGCGCAAGGGACAGTTTATTGTGCATGTCATCATAGGGCATATTGCTTAGCACCAGCTTCACCTTTTTATCCGGATGGGCTTCGTTCCATTTCTCCGCCATTGCCACGTAAAAGTTCTGATGCAGTTCAATAAAGGTCCACACGTTCAATGTGGTCACATCATTTCCGCCTACCTCCATCTCCTTTTTTCCTGCCGAAGATACACCTTTGGTGGTTTCCCCGGAAACTCCCTTGGCGCTGTTGCATCCAGTGATCATGGATGCTGCCATTGCTGCACAAAGCAGCCCAGCTAATATCCGCTTTTTCATGATAAATCCTCCTTTTTATTATCCTGCTTTATCAAATCAGATGATACCATCTGTATGACTCCCACCGGATGAGCTCTTTTATCCATACCGTCATCACTCCTGTTTTCCGGTTCCCCCATTTGCTTTATGGAACTGCTTTCTCCATCTGCTTATAAATCGTTTAATATATTCCATTGATCAGTTATCATCACTTCCCTCACAGGAAACTATATTTCTATTTCATGTTTTATCTTTGATTTGAAACATCTACACCGGAATATTCCTCAACCTTTTTATCCATTATGGTTATTTCGATTTCTGCATTTTATATTAAACGTTTAATCAAAAAAATAATATTAAAGGTGATTTTATCTGGAAATAATCACCACCAATTCATGCAATTTCATACTAGCACATGAGTTTTGATCTGTAAAGTACTTTTGCACAATTTTTTATTTTTTTAAATCGTTTAACTATGTAACTTTTACTTACTTTTTTGTTATAAAATGTAGAACAACATCATTTAACCTGGTTTTCACTTGCAATCATCCGAAAAGCAGCCTCTTTCAGTCATCTCATTCTCCATTGTTTCTCTGCAAAAAAAGAAACGTTTACACAGCCGATCCCATGTAAAACGTCCCTTTTTGTAATTTGACCAATGAACTGGTTCTATTCAATACTCTTTATCGATTTACGGATCAGAAGCTTGCACCCCACGGAGCAGACATTTTCAGCGTCAGTCTCCAGCTCCTGCCCGTTGATAAGGCCGATGACCAGTTCACTGGCTTTGTGTCCGATATCATGAAGTGGAAGCCTTATGGTGGTAAGAGGGGGCCGGTAATACCCTGATAATTCCCGGTCATCGTATCCTGCCACCGATAGGTCAGCGCCCACGTTCATGCCCAGCTCCTCCAGGCGGTCATACACCCCTCCGGCCATTAAGTCATTCATGCAGAAGATGGCAGTCACTCCCTTTTCAAGGAGCAGGCAGGCACACCGGTACCCCGATTCTCTGGTCCAGTCCCCTTCTATCACAAGGCTTGGATCGTATAAAATCCTGTTTTGAAACAGAGCCTGCTGATACCCCACCAGCCTGGCCTGTGCATGAAGGCTGTCCGGCTTTCCTGTAATTACCCCGACTCTCTTATGGCCGTGCTCCAGCAGATACTGCATGATTTCAGCAGCGCCATGGACATCATCCACCACAACAGAAGGTACCTTCATACTTTTGGAATATCCGTAAGCCATTACGGCAGGTATCGGCAGTGTATCAGGGATACAACGGATGATGCGCTCATGAGCAGCCACATATATAATCCCTTCCACCTGTTTTTCCATCAGCTTTTTTATCTCAAGCCCCACCTGCCCATAATAATCATCCCGGTTATAATAAGTATCATCGTATTTTTTAAACAGCCTTAGATTTGTCAAAAGTATCTGGTAATCCAGCTCCTGACAATAGTCCGTAATGCCGTCTATGACGTCGGGGATGCTGAATATGGTCATATCCTCCGCAATGACCCCAATGCTTCTCGTCTTTTGCAGCTTTAAGTTCTTTGCAACAACGTTAGGGGTATAATCCAGCTTTTCAGCCATTTCTAAAACCAGTTTTCTTGTTTTTTCACTTGCGCCAGGTTTGTTGTTTAATATATTTGATACTGTGGCCACTGATACACCGCAGCATTTTGCCAATTCCTTTATGGTTGCCATCGCCTGCCTCCAGAACCTTTTGGTTTAATTAACTCAGATTTTTATGTAATTGTCAATAGGACAGGAGAAAATATTAAACGTTTCAGTTGGCGCTTCCTTTTTTCTTTGGGTATTTTCACAAACCCATGGAATTTTCCTTTTTTATTTAGTATACTTATCATAAAGCAAGCCTGACCACTACAATGAACCGCCTGGAATGGCTATTCAAGGAATAAAAACAACTGAACAAAGAAACGAGGTATATTAAAATGCTGGTTACACTCCATGATTCCAAAGCAACAGCTGTCATCGATTCCATCGGTGCCCAGCTCATCTCCTTCAAAGATTCTGCCGGCACAGAATACATATGGCAGAGAGATCCCCAGTTCTGGAGCAAATGCTCTCCTCTTCTTTTCCCCATTGTGGGAAACTGCCGGAACGGCCAGACCCGCCTGGAAGGCCAGACATGGGACATCCCCAAGCATGGCTTTTGCCGGGAAATGGATTTTACCGCCACCGAGCAGACAAACACAACCGTGACATTTGAAATCCGGGATTCGGAAGAAACTAAAAAGATTTATCCCTATTCCTTTCGTTTAAGTCTCGCCTATACTCTCACAGACGGAACCCTATTTATGGAATACCAGGTCGCAAACACTGATGACCGGACCATGCACTACTGTCTGGGTGCTCATCCTGGCTTTAACTGCCCCTTGGAGGATAACGCTGTTTTTGAAGATTATGATCTGGTGTTTGAAAAAGAGGAAACCATATCCAGCATGGTATATGATTCCAAACATCTGGAATTTAACCCGCAAAACCGGATCGTTCAGCTGAAGGAAAGCAATACCCTTTCCCTGAACCGTGAATTATTTAAAGATGATGCCATTTATTTTGACGATTTAGAATCCAGAAAAGTTTCTATTGTAAACAGAAATACCGGCCGGGGTGTGGAAGTTTCCTACCCAGGTTTTGAAACCGTAGCCTTCTGGACCCCTTATCCTGCAAAAGCGCCTTTTATCTGTGTGGAGCCATGGAATGGTTCTGCGATCTATGCTACGGAAGATGATGAATTCATCCATAAGAACCATGTGCAGACCTTAAGTCCAGGTAATGCTAAAAGCTATGGTTTATCCATAGGAATTCTTTAATTAAAAGGAAACAGGAAGCGGAAAACTACCGCCTCATAAAGACAGCCAAAGCCAAGTGTCATACAGTCAAAATGCGGTCAGAACATGATATAATACGCTATATAAAAGGCAGGTATCTGGTATTCCAGGCCTGCCTTTTATTATAGTTCCCAAATTATTCCTTTTGACTTTAAGAACATATGTTCGTATAATCATGTCAGGAGGTGGTGACATGCAAGGAACATGCTGCCTTACGCCAGATATAAATAAATGTCCAAACTATAAGGCAGATACGGTGAGTTGTGCTATCAATAATAAAGTATGCTGCTTTTTCAGGGAAGCAGGAAAGAAAGAAGAAAAAACGGAATACAAAAGACAGCCACGGTGGTATGAAAAATATTATAATAGGTAGGGTTGTACATGGAATCAATTAACGCCTTAGGGGGCTAAAACTTTAAATAGTTTTAGCCCCCTAAAAGTAGGAAATGTGCACTACGCTAATTATCATTGACTAATTTTCAATTTCTTCTTATTCTTCACATTCATCACATTCATTTTATCGCCGTTCGCATTTTCTGCAACCCTCTTTGAAGCCTTTCCAGAAGGCTTCTGCTACAGCAGTTGCACCCTTATGCACCCCGCCCATTGACGCAGTGTATGACAGACGATGAAATGTAACTGTCTGCCGGGTATGGGGATCGTTCAAGATCCAGCATATTAAAGACAATGCCAGTCCAATCTGCAGCATTTATGAGGATTTCTCATGTTCCCTTACGGCCACCGTAGGGCTTGTGTCAAAAAATAAAATATTGAATATTATTATATTATAAGTAAATATAAAAGGGGCGCAATATTGCTATGAAAATACAGGAAAAAGCATTAGAAGAATTGAAAGAAGAAGTATTAAAATCTATAGAAGGAAAAACAGATGACGAGAAAAGGGAAATATTAAGAAATAGATTTAAAATTGATTGGGACATTCCTAGATGCGGTGATCATAGACCATGTAAAATATGGTACGCTCAAGTTTTCACTTATTGCAGCACAAACGAGTTAGAGAGAGAATTAAATTTTTTCTTGTTCTTAATCAACCTTTTCGGACACCTTTTTGGTTTTTGTTTCAACCAAGAGAGTACAGTTTTTTTAGGCTGTACATGCCCTTGTGGCAATAAACAAATAATTCTTTATTATACAATTGTATTTAAAGATTGATGATCTTACCGTCTTTTGATGGTGTTTGAGGTTTCCCCGGTTGATTTGCTGTTAGAGGGGGGAACCTCTTTACGTTTTATGGAAAAAAAGTTGAGTGGCTTCCAATTTTCGAATAAACGGTGTTAAATCTTCAGCAGCGAATTCGGCCGATTTTCGCTGCCTGTCCTGATTTTACAGAATATATAGAATGGATTTAGATGTGATCTGCCGAATTTTGAAACAAAATCCTTATCTCTTTGGATAGGGATAACGATATCACGGTCTTTTACCCAACGCAAGCCGCTTTGCGCTTTTTAATGGAATTATTGCGCTTCTTTGAAATGTTCCTACAACGTCATACAATTATCTTTTAAAAAATCTCTGTATCTAGTATCAAACTTTTTTCTTCTCCCGCCATTGACATACAAAATCTCCCCGTTCTGCATCTCAATAGCTTCTCCCTTTACATTCCTCACATATTGCATATTGATGATGTTATGTCTGTTGATCCTTACAAACCGGTCTTTGGGAAGCTTGTCTTCCTCTTCATCAAGCCTTGCCCGAATCCGCATCCTGCCGCTGCCTGCCACTACTACGCTGGTTTTCCGGTAATAGGATTCCAGATAAAGAATATCACAGATATCCAGGATACAGGCCTGACCGTTAAAGAATGCAGAATATTTTATCTGGCATAAGTTTATTTTTCCTTTTGGGCAGATCACAATCATATCATAAACAGCATGTTCCAACGTGGGAAGATATGCCTCCTTTATGGAGAAATAATCTACCTTTAACAGGCTGTTCTGATTGCCGGGACAGGCCTTTTCTGATCCCGGCGTCTGTTTTTCATCTGTAAAAAAAGCAATCCTCATATTTATTCCCCCTGTAACCACTCTATGACTCATGGACATTGCTGCCCTGTATTCTATAAAACGGCTTCCAATAGGATTTATAACGCAAAAACAAAAGAGATCATACAGGCAACGAATAATTACGCTGTTTTTCCCCAAACTAAAAGAAGAAATTCCTAATAGACTGCCGGAAGGAGAATACGAAATGAAATCAGAAAAAAAAGAAACCAATAAAAAGAAGGTTGAATCTACAACCTCCGAAAATAATTATGATATTGACATTCAGACCTGCTCCACTATGGACTGCACGGGGCTTATTCCCGCGGCTCCGCAGTCTGAAGCTGAACTGGAAGCATATGAAGATCTTTATCCCTACATGCCCCATGCTAAAAATGTGGAAAAGGACTGAGAAAATGAAATCAAAAATAAGAAGGCCCCTTAAGAGGACCTTCTTATTTTCATTGCCATCGGCATATAAAGCAATGTGGAATATAAACTTTCTATGCTTGAAACCTCCGGGCCTTAACGAAGCCGGAATTTACTCATTAATTCCCGTAAGCCTTCTGCCTGGCCGGATAATTCCTCACTGGCCGCAGCGCTTTCCTCTGCGGTAGCAGAGTTGTTCTGAACTACGGAAGAAATCTGCTCAATTCCATAGGTTACCTGGGTAACCTTATCACTCTGCTCTTTCAGTTCCTCTGCGGATCTGCGAATGGCGGAAACCATGCTCTTGGTTTCTGAAAGAACTCCGTTTAATGTTTCCCCTGTGGATGTTGCAATGTTGGTTCCCGTTTTAACAGCTGCAATGGTATCTGCAACCAGGCTGGAGGTATCCTTTGCCGCATTGGCACTCTTACCTGCAAGATTGCGGACCTCATCTGCAACAACTGCAAAGCCTTTTCCGGCTTCGCCTGCCCTTGCTGCTTCTACAGCGGCATTAAGCGCAAGAATGTTTGTCTGGAAGGCAATATCTTCGATAAGCTTATTGACTTTTTCAATTTCTTTGGATTTTCTGTTGATCTGATCCATGGACTGCATCATTTCGTGCATCTGGGCATTTCCGCTCTCCATGGCTTCTCCTACCCGTCCTGCCTGCTTATTCACATCTTCCACAGCCTTTGCAGTGCTCATAAGACTGCTGGATATCTCATTAACTGAGGAAGATAACTCTTCCACAGATGCTGCCTGTTCTACAGAACCCTGGCTTAAATTCTGAGCCCCCTGGGACACCTGGGAGCTGCCCTTTGCCACTTCATCCGAAGAAATACTGATGGTTTCCATGGTTTTTGAAAGTAAGTCTTCCGCTCTGTCAATGGATTCCTGAATCACCTTAAAATCTCCCTGGAAATCCATTCCGACGGACTGGCTGAAATCTCCGGCTGCGATATTTCCTAATACGGCTGCGATCTCAGTGATATAGGATTTAACGCTATGTACGGAACTGGTGATCTCATCGGCGAGCTGGCCGATCTCATCCCTGCGCTTTACAACCGGGACTTCACTGGATAAGTCTCCTTCTGTAAAGAGCTTCATTCTTGCTGCAATGGCTGATACCGGACTTGCAATGGATCCTGCAAACAAAAATGCGAGGAAACAGCCGATCACGATTGATATAACAGCAAACACGCTCATTGCAAAAACTACCAAGTAGATGGAAACGGTGGTCTCCTTAACCGATGCTGCCACGCCCAAAGCCCAGCCGTCGCTGCCTGTTACCGGGCTGTAAAAACAAAAACGGTTGTCTCCCTTGTATTCGTAATTGCCAATTCCCGCTTTTCCATTCAGCATGGTCTGGAACATACGGCCTACAGAAGCATAAGATTTATCGGACTTTGCAAGCTCTATAAAATTCTGGCGGTCATGAACCAGTTCCGGTGTTATATTGGCGATCATTGTTCCTGTATTATCAATAATAAAGGCATTGCCGCTCTCTCCGATCCTTAAATCGCTGATCAGGCCACTTAAAACGGAACCGTCATAAGTTCCCAAAAGAACTCCATACTCATAAGGAGTCGCAACGCGGATCACCAATTCCTTGTTGTTGTTATATTCGGTGGTGGAAATGGTGGTCTCACCATTCAAGGCCTTTTCAAGATAGCCTGTGACTTCGTATTTCTCACCGATATTCTCCCCACTTGCACTGCGGGTAATGGTTCCGTCCATACTTATCACTTCAAGATCCTTGTAACCGTATAGCTTGCACTGGTTGGAAAGGTATTCCGTCACAACCCTGGAATTTATGGATTTTAAGCTTCCGCCCTGTGAGCTGGCTTCAACGCTCAGCTTCATCTGATTTAAGTTCTGTACTACCAGGCTGTTCACAAGCTTACCCGTTGATTCCAAATCATTTTTCACAACATCTGTAATTCCTTTGTAACTGACTGTAATACTGATCACCATGTTGGTAACAGCCAATCCCAAAATAATTGCGATAATGAAAGCCAGCATCTTCATCTTCAATGATTTCAGGAATGTACTCTTACTTCCTTTTTTTTCCAGCTTCACTCTCTTTGTCGCTAGTAACGCTTTCAGGTTTCGTTTCTTTTCCCCCGATGTCTTCATTGCCTTATGCTCCTCGTCTTTGGTAAATGTAAACCATAACACTTTGTTCATGGTTTTTTTCATTATACAATATTTTGTAACCATTTGTCAACGCATCCAGAAAATGACAGCGATTTTTGTCGAATTTTCTTTAAAAAGAAATTGAAACTGGGTAAACATTCTTTTTTCTTCCGTCAAAAATCAATGAATATAAAAAAACAGCCCCTTCCCGGCCTGGCTGCTGCCCACTGCATCCCATGGAAGAGGCTGATATTATTTAATATTCTGATTATACGCCGGAATAAGCGGAGAATCCGCCGTCGATGGGCAGTACCACGCCGGTGATGAAACCTGCTGCCGCATTATTCAAAAAGAATAACAGGGCGCCGTTTAATTCCTCTGCTTCTCCAAAACGTCCCATTGGAGTTGCCGACAGAATCTTGTTGGTTCTTGGTGTAGGAGTGCCATCCTCATGAAAGAGAAGTTTCTCATTCTGCGCTGTAACGAAAAAGCCTGGCGCTATTGCATTTACGCGGATACCGACCTTGGAAAAATGAACGGCAAGCCACTGGGTAAAGTTGCTGATGGCAGCTTTTGCACCGCTGTATGCCGGGATTTTTGTAAGGGGAGTGAAAGCATTCATGGATGAAATATTCAAAATGCTGCAGCCCTCTCTGCCAATCATGTCTTTTGCAAAAATCTGGCATGGAAGCAGGGTTCCAAGGAAATTTAAGTTGAAAACGAATTCAACGCCGGACTGGTCTAAATCAAAGAATGATTTTGTATCCGCCTCAATGTCTCCCATCTCAAAATATTCCTTATCCGTATTGGCTCTTGGGTTATTACCGCCTGCGCCGTTTATCAGGATATCGCAGGGACCAAGCTCAGCCAAAACCTTTGCATGAACTTCCTCAAGGCTTGCCCGTTCCAGAACATTGGCTTTGTAAGCCTTTGCCTTATAGCCGGCCTCATTAATAGAAGCCGCAATCCCTTCTGCAGCACTTTCGTTTAAATCCAGAACCGCAACCTTTGCGCCCGCTTCTGCAAGAGTCTTTGCGAACATACCGCATAATACTCCGCCCGCTCCTGTTACAACTGCTACTTTTCCGCTTAAATCCGTACCAAATGATAATGCCATATGATTTCCCTCTTTCCTACTTATTGCCCATTCAGGGTGCTTCTTATTTGCTGGTTTTTTCAATCGCTTCCCAAAGACCGTTTAAATAGGTTGCGCCAAGTGCCCGGTCATAAAGCCCATAACCGGCACGGCCTGTTTCACCCCAGATCATACGGCCGTGATCCGGACGCATATAACCGTCAAAACCATTGTCATGAAGAGCCTTTAAGATGGCAAACATATCCAGGGAACCGCACGTTGATAAATGAGCGCGCTCTTCAAAGCCCCGGTTATCTTCCAGGATGGCCACATTTCTTGCATGTACAAAGTGAATGCGTCCCATGGCAGCATATTTGGCAGCCATCTTCACTACGTCATTTTTATTGGAGCAGCCTAAAGAACCGGTACAGAGAGTGATTCCATTGTGTTTATCATCCACAAGCTTTAAGAAACGGTCTAAGTTTTCCTCGCAGGTAATGATTCTCGGAAGTCCAAAGATGCTCCAGCATGGGTCATCCTCATGGATCGCCATGTTTACGTTACATTCCGCTGCAACAGGAATGATCGCCTCTAAGAAATATTTCAAATTATCCCAAAGGTCATCCTCTGACATGGAATTATACTCTCTTACCACCTGCCTAAGCTCATCTCTTGTGTAACTGGAATCCCAGCCAGGAAGAGATAAGTCGCTTTCACTTTCAAGTGGATTAACCTTGTCCACCTGATCCTGATAATAAACAAGAGAGGTAGAGCCATCTTCCAACACATGATCCAGCTGGGTCCTGGTCCAGTCAAACACCGGCATGAAGTTGTAACAGATGCACTTGATTCCCGCTTCCGCCACACGCCTGATGTTCTCACAATAATTTGCAATATACATGTCTCTGGTTGGCTTTCCTAATTTAATATCCTCATGAACCGGAATGCTCTCAATCACTTCAAAGGCAAGTCCTGCCTTCTCTGTTTCCTCTTTTAAGTGGGAAATGCTCTCTCTGCCCCACACCTCTCCTACAGGAACATCGTAAACGGCCGTAACAATGGAATACATGCCTGGAATCTGGCGGATGTTCTGTAAGGTTACCTTGTCATCGTCTCCATACCATCTGAATGATAATTTCATAAAATACCTCCTTAGCAATCCTAATAATAAGTTTCTTTTCCTACCTTATGGATTCAGTATAAACAATATGGAACTTTATTACCATGGATTTATTTGCCGTTCACATTGCAAAACTTGCGGTCATGGCCTATAATAGAACTTATATGAACCTGCAACGCAAGTGAAGATAAAAGGGTTGTGGCATAAGAAAAACAGGAAAGGGGATTTTTTATGAGAAAAGAATTGTCCACCGGCTTTAATGAGCGGCAGTATATGAATTCAGGGGAATTTGAAGTGTTTTTTTATAAAGATCTGGACTTGAATCATGTTGTAGACCACAGCCACTCCTATTATGAAGTGTATTTTTTCTTAAACGGGGATGTGACCTATGATGTGGAAGGTGAGCAGTATTCTTTGCAGTACGGAGATTACCTGTTGATTCCTCCCGAGGTAAAGCACCATCCCATTTTCCATTCCACCGGAAAAACTTATCAGCGGATTGTTCTCTGGATCAGCCGGAATTATTACGAGACCATGTGTTCCTGGTCAGAGGATTTTTCTTACAGTTTTCGTTATGTATCGGAGAAAAAACATTACCATTTCCGCACGGATTTTGTCACATTCCAGAATATCCAGGGCCGTCTTCTGGACCTGTTGGAAGAAATTCACGGAAATAAGGCATTCCATAAGCTGAATTCAGAGCTGCAGATCCATTCCTTCATGCTGCTGCTGAACCGGATCACTTTCGACATGCTCCATCAAGTGCCTGCAGCCTATGAAAACGTGCTTTATTTAAATCTTTGTGACTATATCAACAACCATTTGGAAGAAAATCTGTCCCTGGACCATCTGGCATCCTTTTTTTATGCCAGCAAATATCACATTTCCCATGTATTTAAAGATAATATGGGGATTTCCCTTCACCAGTACATCTTAAAAAAAAGGCTCCAGGCCAGTAAAAACGGGATCCTCTCCGGCATCCCCTTTGGGGAGCTGTACCATCAGTACGGCTTTTCGGATTACACCAGCTTTTACCGGGCTTTTAAAAAGGAATTCGGCCTTTCCCCCAAAGAGTTCCGGGAGCAGGCCGTTCTACCAAAAGGATATTGATCCGCCTATCTTTGCTTTAGCGGAATACTACCTGAATAAGTACCATATAAAAAACCGTCCCGGCACCAATGCTTAACAGGGAATTTCCCTTCCACAGATGGAGCCCGGTAATGACCCCAATGGAAATAAGCTCAGGAAGCCCGTGAGGGTAAGAAAGGAATTGAAGCCCTCTTAAGCAATAAACCACCAAAAGCCCAATGGTGGCATATGGAAGAGTCCGTCCCAGGTAGAGAATGTATTTGGGAGTCTCTTTCCCTGCCGGAAACAAAAGGAATGGAAGGAAGCGGGTGATCACGGTTGCAAGCACCATGGCTCCTGCGATCAGGCTGTAAACTGCTATATTCTCGTTCAAGGCTGTTCCTCCTTTTTCTTTTCCATGAAATATCCTGCTGTGATAATGATCAGAATGAGGATCATGGCCGGAACGATAAAAACGCTCTGGCCAAAGACTGCCACACAAAGCGCAGAGGAACACACACCCACAAGAGCGGCCTGGTGTCCCTTTCCTGATTTCCACTGGTCGATAAAGATCACCACGAAAAGAGCTGTCAGCGCGAAGTCCATTCCCGCCGTGCTAAAGCTTATCATGCTTCCTGCAAAAGCACCGATCACAGCTCCTGTCACCCAGTATAGCTGATCCAGTATGGATACGAAAAAGTACACCCAGTATTTTGGAAGCCCCTCAGGAGGTTCTTCATTGCACAGAACGGAAAAAGTTTCATCCGTCAAGGAAAATACCAGATAAGGCTTCAGCTTTCCTGCATCCTTATATTTGTCCAGCATGGATAGTCCATAAAACAAATGCCTGGCATTGAGCATTATTGACATAAAAAAGGCGTACCATGGATTCACTGCCGCTACAAAAAATGTGATTCCAAGGTACTGCAGGCTTCCGGCATAGACAAATACACTGATCAGCAAGGCCCACCAGATCCCATACCCATTGACATTCATAAGTATCCCGTACGCTGCTCCTAAAACAAGATAACCGGCCATAACCGGCATAGTCCTTGGAAATGCATAGCAAAGAGCAGCCAGCTTTTTCTTTTCACTCATCCACATCGTTCCTTTGTATATCATCTTTGTCTTGCAATTTTTTTGCATTTTGTTTAATATATTAATGCACAAAAGTGACTTTGTCAACGATGAGAAGACAGGAGTTTTGATATGAACCTTGACCATATATACGAATCATGCAGTCTCTGTCCCAGAAACTGCAGAGTAAACCGCCATGTGAGTACCGGCTTTTGCGGGTGCGGCGATACCATAAAAGCGGCCCGGGCTGCACTTCATCATTGGGAGGAGCCATGTATCAGCGGAGACCGGGGAAGCGGCACCGTATTTTTTTCCGGCTGTACCCTGGGCTGCTGCTTTTGTCAGAATTATTCCATCAGCCAGGAACATTTCGGAAAGGAAATTACAAGCAGAGAGCTTTCCCATATTTTCTTAAGGCTTCAGGAGGAAGGTGCCCACAACATTAATCTGGTCACGGCCACCCAGTATCTTCCCTCTGTTTTAAAGGCTCTGGATCTTATAAAATCAAAGCTTACCATTCCTGTAGTATATAACTGCGGAGGATATGAATCGGAAGAAATCATAAAGGAGCTGGCCCCATACATCGATGTATGGCTTCCTGATTTAAAATACTTCAGTTCTGAGCTTTCCTCACGCTACAGCAAGGCTCCCGATTATTTTACTGCAGCCTCAAAGGCCATAAAACAGATGATACGCCAGACAGGGGCTCCCCAGTTTGATTCCGAAGGGATCCTTATGAAAAAGGGTGTCATTATACGCCATATGGTACTTCCAGGGGCAAAGGAAGATTCCATCCGCCTTCTTCACTGGATGAAGGATGAGCTGCCGGAAGGAATGTATTACATCAGTCTTATGAGCCAGTATACCCCATTCTACCGAAGCGGAAGCTTCCCGGAAATCAACCGGAGAATTACATCTTATGAATATGGAAAAGTGGTGGATGAAGCCATCAGACTTGGATTGGATCAGGGATTTATGCAGGAAAAAAGCAGCGCAAAAGAAGAATACACACCGCCCTTTGATTTGGAAGGGATCTTTTCATAATAAACAGATAGAAACGGATACCGATTTAAATTTCACACCATCGATACCCGTTTCTATATTATTTCATCCATTGGTCTTGATACCTCATTTCTCTCTCATGTCTGTTGCCTTGTACTTGGTACACGTTTTTCAGCATGATCTATATTAATTTTTCCGCTCCCCGTTGTTATACGCCAGATTCATGGGCTTTGCTCTATTACTTAACTGTTTCCCTCCTTTATGCCCTAAATTTCTTATATTGGACCATTAGAATCTATTACAGTTTTTCCTTCTCATGAATTCTCTCTTTTTCATTAATGACTTATCATTGCTTCAAAGATTGGCTTTTAACATCGGCAGATTGGTTTTCCTTTTGCTTCATTTATTATATAAACGAAGCGAGACTGCTCTTTCTGGTGGTCTGTACCTCCTTCTTTTAGATTTGACTTTCTTTATTTGAATTCCTTTTGTTATGGCTTTATTATAACGTACAAGCTTTCTTTTGTCAATACTTTTTCACATATTTTCACTTATTAATTGTTAATTTTCAAATTGTATATAATTATTTAGAATTTTTATTCATTTTTATAATATTATTAAAAAATATTTTTTTGCTTTTATTCGAATATTATATATTTTTTTGTATGTCTTCACAAAAACAAACAGAGTTAAATTTCTGTTCCATTTAACTCTGTCTCTACGATCCTATATGAGATTCATTATGTATCTTTTATTCCTATCTCAGACGGAAGCTCTTCACCAGTTCACGCAAAAGCTGTGCCTGCTGGGATAGTTCCTCACTGGAAGCCGCACTTTCTTCCGCGGCAGCGGCATTGTTCTGAACTACGGACGAGATCCTTCCAAGCTCCTTTGTAACCTCTTCTACCGCCCTTGCTTCCTGGGAAGCGATGTTTGAGATGGAATCCACGGAATCCACTGCCAGGGCGGAATCCTCCAAAACCTTCATCATGGACTGAACGGTTTCATCCAATATCTCATTGCCCTTTTCTACTGCATTTATGGAATCCTTGATTAAAGCCGTGGTATTCTTCGCTGCTTCAGAGCTTTTAGCAGCCAGATTCCGCACCTCACCGGCAACCACTGCAAATCCTCTTCCAGACTCTCCTGCTCTTGCCGCCTCTATTGCAGCATTTAAAGCCAGGATATTGGTCTGGAATGCAATATCTTCAATTACCTTGATGATCTTACCGATCTCCCCGGAAGAAGCATGAATTTCATTCATGGCATTGGAAAGGTTCTGCATGGACATATCGCAGTTTACCACCTCGGTACCGGTCATCTGAACCTGTAAGGAAACTTCTCCGGCTTTTTCTGCCAGATGTCTGACTTTTTCCGCAACCTGGCTGATGGAACCCGATAACATGTCAACGGTTCTTTCCTGTTCCTCCGCACCGTTTGCCAGAAGCTGGGAACCGCTGGCAACCTGACCGGAGCTTACCGCCACCTGGGCTGCCGCCTGATTGACTTCATTCATTACCGTATTTAAATTCATGACAATCTGCTTTACCGCTTTTTCAAGCTGGGAAAAATCTCCCTTAAGGCCCAGTTCCACGTCAAGATCCAAATGGTTGTCCGCAACTTCGTTCAGTGTAAAGGAGATGCGGTCAATTACCTCTTTTAGGTTCACTGTCATTCGTTCAAAGGAAGCTGCCACAAGGCCGATTTCATCGTTGGACTCCACATCAACAAAGACGTTTAAATCCCCTTCCGCAATCTTACCGGCAGCCGCTACGATCTTATGGATTGGTTTTAGCTGCCTTCTTATGATTAATGCAATGATAAAAAGAATGACGATCATGGCAATGACGGAAATAACGACCATTAAAGAAGACATCCGGTCTGCTTCCCGGTTCATATCCCCCGCTTCCACCGCTGTGACGGAATACCAGCTAGAATCATTTAGCTGAATCGGCTCAAAGAAATAATAGGTATCTCCTTTTTTGCCCGGATCCAAAGAATAAAAGTCAGAGCCAGATGCAATTCCGGTATCTATTTCCGCTCTGCTCGTCCCGCTGTTGACGAAGTCAGATACATTGGTTCCCACAAGCCCGCTGCCTGTGCTTTCTGAAATAATTGTTCCTGATTCATTTAAAATAAAGGTCTGCATGCTTGGATAAGAGGAACCCGCTGTTTTCATCTGGCTGAAACGGTCCAGGCCCACATCAACTGCAACTACACACAGCACCCTGTCGTTGACGATTACCGGCACCGCCATGGTGATGATCATCATTCCATTTGACTCATAGGGCTGTGTGATGACCTGAGCCTTTTCCTGCATCACCTGCACGAAATAACCGGTAGTAGAATAATCCTCGTACAGACCGCAGTCCCTGACCGTTCCATCCTTGCCGGCATACAGACCATAACTTCTGGATGCAGAACTCATGGCATACTGTTCAAACAGGATGCCGACTCCTACAATATCTTCGGAGTACAAAACTGAGGACTTAATGGTCGTCAGCATGTAATCCTCCATCTTCATACCATAGCTGTCCAGGGTAACCTTATCAAATACCTGGCTCTTATATAGCGGCTCGGCCGAAGGGCCTGACTTAATCCTCAGCCCCTGGAGGACCTTTCTGTTAGCCGCTGAATTCTCAAGATAATACGTAATATTGTCTGATACCTGCCTTGCCTCGTCAAGCGTCTGCTGGATCACCTTTCCGTTCTCAGATGCCAGAGTCTTTAGCTCCCTGAAAGCGGACTGCTTCATGGCATTTTTTGTCATTCTTGAGGTAATTCCAATCATAGCCGTAAAAACGACCACAAGCATGATTCCGGCGATGAATGCAATCCTGGTTGAAAGCTGATATTTCCCTGCCCCTTTCTTCTTTAACCATAACATACCTTTGTGCCCTGAACCACGATTCCTCCATTTTCTGAAAAACTGTACCTTCATTGCATAATCCCCCTCTGTAAGTTACAACCTTTACGGGAATTATACCATATTTTACTAAAAAGTAAAACGTATTTTCTTTTTTTTTGTAACATTTTTACAATTAATCAAACTATAACTGACAGGCTGGCAAACACTCGTTCCACAAGCCTACTTATGAACTCTCACGGGCTCCAGCAGAATCAAATCCTGCGATTCTCATAAACTCTTCCCCTGTTATGGTTTCCCGTTCCAGAAGATATTCTGCGATTTCATGAAGCTTTGTTTCATTGTCCTTAAGAAGCTTTAAAGCCTTCTGGTGCTGTTCTTTTACAATTTTAATTACGGCGTCGTCGATCTGCTTGGCCGTTTCAGGAGAACAGGCAAGAGCGGTGTCTCCGCCCAGATACTGGTTGGTCACTGTCTCAAGGGCCACCATATCAAACTCATCACTCATGCCATAACGGGTCACCATAGCCCTGGCAATCCTGGTAGCCTGCTCAATGTCATTGGAAGCCCCGCTGGTGACCGTATCAAATACCAGCTCTTCTGCCGCCCTTCCTCCGGTAAAGGTGGCGATCTTGCTTAAGGCCGCATCCTTTGTCAAAAGATGGCGTTCTTCCTCATCCACCTGCATGGTATAGCCAAGAGCACCGGAAGTTCTTGGAATAATGGTGATCTTATGAACCGGAGCAGAATGGTTCTGTAAGGCAGCGACAAGTGCATGCCCCACCTCATGATAAGCGATGATCTTCCTTTCCTTTACATTGACAGAAGCATCCTTTTTCTGGTATCCGGCGATTACTACTTCCACGCTTTCCTCTAAATCTCTCTGGGTCACGGTCTTTCTGCCCATACGGACCGCCCTGAGGGCCGCCTCATTGATGATATTGGCAAGCTCTGCACCGCTGGATCCGGCTGTGGCAAGCCCTACTGCATGAAAATCCACATCATCGGATAGTTTTACATTTTTGCCGTGTACCTTTAATATGGCCTCCCGTCCATTGAGGTCAGGAAGCTCCACAGGGATCCTGCGGTCAAAACGGCCTGGCCTTAAAAGCGCCTTATCCAGGGAATCCGGACGGTTGGTAGCCGCCAATATGACGACACCTTTTTTTCCGTCAAATCCATCCATTTCAGCCAAAAGCTGGTTTAAGGTCTGCTCCCGCTCGTCATTTCCGGTAAAGCCGCCTCCGTCACGTTTCTTACCTATGGTATCAATTTCATCGATAAATACGATACAGGGAGCCTTATCACCCGCCTGCTTAAACAGGTCTCTGACCTTAGCCGCACCCATACCTACAAACATTTCCACAAATTCAGAACCGGATATGGAAAAAAACGGCACATGGGCTTCACCTGCCACAGCCCTGGCAAGGAGTGTCTTACCTGTTCCAGGAGGGCCTACCAGTAAGGCGCCCTTTGGAAGGGAAGCACCGATATCCGCATATTTCTGGGGATTATGAAGAAAATCCACGATCTCCTTTAAAGCCTCCTTTGCCTCTTCCTGACCGGCCACATCCCGGAAGGTCTTTCCGGTCTCAGATTCCGCATAGATTTTCGGATTGGATTTCCCAAAGGTCATAGCATTGCCGCCGCCCATCTTCTTTTGTAACTGGCCGGATAAAAAGTTCCCCAGGAACACAAAGATCAGAATGGGAATGATCCAGGTGAGCAAAAAGGAAAGTATTGGGGACATCTGCACGACAATGGCTTTTTCAAAAGAAACGTCATGGGCTATCAGCCTTTCAGTCAATGTATCATCCGGCCACAATCCGGTCTTATATACATCGTACACAGGCTTGCCTTCCCAATCCTTCTTTCCGGTATCGGATTTAAACTGGATCTCTGTTTCCGTCTTTGCAACCGCCTGAACCTTCCCCTGGTCCACCATCTCCAGAAACGTGCTGTAAGGAACCTCAGTCACAGTTTTGGACTGAATCCAGGGAACTGTCATTGCATTGAAGAAAATCATGACTAACAAAACAATTACATAATAAAAAATAAATGGTTTTTTCTGATTTTTTTGTGAATTACCATCATCTTTCAAACCCATAATACTCCTCCTTTTTCTTTTGTTACTCCTTTAGGACTGATTTTACAAATTCTTCTGCGTCCTTAAAGTCCTGTTCGTTGGGATGCAGCATCCCATCCTCATATGCGGATATCATAGCCCTGATCTGAGGAGTGTCGTGAATTGCCTGCATTTGCCTGTATTTTTCAAGAATCTGGGGAGCCATCTTCCCTCCGCATAAAAAACAGCCAAGATATTCATTATCATCCGGCAGAAAAACAGCCACCTGCTTTTCCACCTGTTTAAAATATTCTTTATTCCCGGAAAGCCCGCAGGTACCAAATAATGCCACCCGTTTGCCGTGGAGATCCGACAGAAAATCAAGTACCTCTGTTTTGCAGGTTCCACGGTTATTCCAGAATCCTACAAAATACGTATCCGCTTCCTCTCCATGCAGTTCTTCCAGGCTGACAATGTCCTTGGATTTTCCGGGAAGCGTCTTAAAAATTTTCATAGCTACCTTCTGGGTATTTCCGGTATTGCTAGTATATACAACTAAATAGTCCATACATTCAGCCTCCTATGACATTAAAATATACCAAATCTGGTTATTTATCAAGAGATTACGGAAAATGTTAATACAATTTATGTAACTTTTAGAATCTATATGGCAAATTACACAGCCATTCAGTTAAAATACAAAAAAGCTTTGGAACAGCTGTTACCCAGCCTTTCCAAAGCCTTATTTCGCCGTTCCTAAGAAAACCAAAGCCTTATTTCGCCGTTCCTAAGAAAAGATTCCTGCTGCCTCCTTTATAATGCCGCAGGTTTTTTCAATATCATCGTCCGTATGTGCCGCAGAAAGAAACAAAATTTCAAACTGGGATGGAGCTGTGTAAATGCCATGCTCCAAAAGATAATGAAAATATGTTCCATACTTCCCGGTGTCAGAAGCCAGAGCCGTATCATAATCCACCACCGGATTTTTTGTGAAAAATACACCAAAGAGAGAGCCTGCCTGATTCACCCAGGTGTCAGGAAGAGCTTCCCTAAGTGCCTTTACAAGCTTTCCCGCTTTTTCTTCCAGGGCCGGATAGATTCCAGGCTGTTCCATCAGGGTCCTGATGGTTGCGATTCCGGCTGCTGTTGCAATTGGATTGCCGGAAAGGGTTCCGGCCTGGTAAACCTTTCCCAAAGGAGAAACCACTTCCATGATCTCCTTTTTTCCTCCATACACTCCCATCGGCATTCCTCCGCCTGCGATCTTTCCCAGAGCCGTCATATCAGGGACAACGCCGTAATATCCCTGTGCTCCTCCAAGCCCCATGCGAAATCCGGTAATGACCTCATCAAAGATGAGAACCGCTCCGTGCCTTTTCGTGATCTCCCTTAAAAATTCCAGAAAGCCGGGCTTTGGCGGTACAAGGCCCATATTGGCTGCCACCGGTTCCACCACCAGCGCCCCGATGTCATCGGGGAATTCTGAAAACAGCTTTCTTACAGAATCCTCGTCATTAAACCTGGCAAGCAATGTGTGTTCAATATAGGAAGCCGGTACACCGGCACTGTCCGGTGCAGAACCAGTCAGGGCGCCGGAACCGGCCTTAACCAAAAGGCCGTCGGAATGTCCGTGATAGCAGCCTGTAAACTTGATGATCTTATCCCTTCCCGTATAGCCTCTTGCAGCACGGATCGCGCTCATGACCGCTTCTGTTCCGGAGCTTACCATCCGCATCATCTCCATGGAAGGCATACACTCCCTGATAAGCGTTCCCAGAACCAGTTCCTTTCTGGTAGGAGCGCCAAAGGATAAGCCATCAAGGCACGCTTCTCTCACTGCTTCCACCACCGGCCCGTATGCATGTCCAAGAATGCATGGTCCCCACGAATTCACGTAATCAATGTATTCATTTCCATCCTCATCGTATATATGGGAGCCTGACGCCCGTTTTACAAAGACCGGAACTCCTCCCACGGACCCAAACGCACGGACCGGACTGTTGACTCCGCCCGGGAAATACTCCCTTGATTTTTCAAATAATTCCTTGGATTCTTCTATTTTCATTTTGACTGACTCCTTTCCTCTTTCCAATCCCGTCAGATGGCTTCCGTCATCCTCCGGATGCTGTACCCCCCGGCAATGATATACATCTTCCGTTTACTGGTAAATATGATTATTTAATACCCAGGCGCATACGATAACAGAAGTCCGCTTCCATCGTCTCACCGGCGAACAAACACTGTATTGTCTCAGTGTATTCATCCAGGGCATTCTTAATCAGATGCGGCTTATGTTGGATGATACTCTGGAGTCCGCTTTGGCTTAATGCCATTCCGATAAATCTTTTGGCATCACAGAGCTCCCTGTTTGCAAAAACAATTTCTCTTTGATACCGAAAGTAACCGCTGTTTATGATATTGGACAGATGTTTATTTTTATCCCATCTTATAAAACTTTCTTTCAAATCCCCATGTTCTTCCTCCAGGCAGCTGACCTTATAAAATAGCTGCTTGTGGGCAGCCTCCGCTTCCCATTTGCAGACAGGCGGCCAGTCATAATCGACCGCAGCAAATACGCCGCCAGTCTTTAAAATGCGGTTTACTTCTGCCAGGGTTAATTCAGGATCCATCCAATGAAAAGACTGCGAACATATAACAGCATCGGCGCAATCACTGCTCAGACCTGTCTCATGGGCGAAAGCCTTTTTAAATGAAATGGTATGATCTGCTTTTTGATTGGCAGCCAGGAACATGTCATCGCTTGGTTCAATACCGATAACGGCGTTACAATGATTTTTCCATGCAATCGTTGATAAGCCCGAACCGCAGCCTAAATCAACTACAACATCTGCTTTTTTATTTAAATATTTCGTTATGATTTCAATCGGATATTCTGGCATTCCCGGCCTTACCTGATCATAGACATCCGCAAATCCTAAAAACCGATCCTTATTCTTCATTTCTGCATTCTTTATTGATGTATTCAAATAAATCACCTCCAATATATAAACAATTAGCATTTTAATACGTTATCAGTTCTTCCTCTTTTCCTCTTTCCAATCCCGGCAGATGGCTTCCGTAATTCCCTGGATGCTGTAAATCCCGGCAATGATATCCGCCTTCCTCCCCTGCTCCATAAGGGCTTTTGCTGTAATATCCCCGATGCAGACCACTTTGAGACCTGCCAGGGCTTCCTTTATTTCCTCATCTGCCTCCCGGAAAAAGGCTTCCACACCGGAAGCACTTGAAAAGGTCAGATAGTCCAAATGCTTTAAGGCTTCCGCCCTGTTTTCCGTCCCGGTGCCTGCCAGGGCCACTTCATACAGGACGATATCATCATAAGGAATACCGGTTTCATCTAGGATCTCATTGAGTACCTTTGAGCCGCTTAAGGATCTGGGGATCAAAAGCCTGTCGTCCCCGGAAACCATGCCTTTTAAGCCTGCCGCCAGATCTTGCACCTGATACTTCTCCGGTATGTAATCTGCCAAAAAGCCGTACCGCTGCAATTCATCGGCTGTTCCCTTTCCGACTGCGGCGATCTTCACATGACCCACCGACCGGAAATCATACCCCCATTCCAAAAGCCCATGAAAAAATTCCCTTACTCCATTGGCGCTGGTAAATACGATCCAGGTGTAGGACGGCAGCTTTCCATATGCTTCCTTCATTTTCCCACCCTTACGGTGGGATTCTATCGAAAGGCTCAGAATGCATTCCGAAGCTCCTCCAAGAGATTCCAGCTGCTTTCTCAGCCTGACCGTAAAGGAGTCTGTTCCTGTCACTCCAATCCGGCTTCCCTCCAGAGGCTGTTTTAATGTGGAAGAAAAATCAAGGGAAGCCACCTCTCCCACCACAATGATGGCAGGACTTTCGATTCCGTCCGCAAGCACTTTTTCCTCAATATCCGTTAAGGTTCCGCGGATCGTTCTCTCTCCCGGAAGAGTTCCGTTTTGAATGACCGCAGCAGGTGTCAGCCCTGGTTTACCCTGATTTAAAAGGCCCTTTACAATGAGGGATAAGTTTCCAAGACCCATAAGAAAAACCAATGTGCCGGAAAGTCTGGCAAATTCAGCAAAATCAGGTGGAAGCGTTCCTTCTTCTGAAAGAGTATGTCCGGTCATGACATGAAAGCTTCTGCTGACCGCCCGGTGGGTTACCGGGATCCCGGCACTTGCCAGGGCTGCGACCGCAGAGGTAACTCCCGAAACCACCTCATAAGGGATCCCTGCCTCAGAAAGAGCCATGATCTCTTCTCCTCCCCGGCCAAACACAAAGGGATCACCGCCCTTTAGCCGCACCACTGCAAGACCTTCCCCAGCCAGTTCCACCAGAAGTTTGTTAATTTCCTCCTGCTTCATGGAATGGCGCCCGGCGCGTTTTCCTACATGGATTTTCCGGCATTGGTCCGGTACCTCATCAAGGAGGCGCGGAGAAAGAAGGGAATCATAAACCACTGCGTCACAGATCCGCAGCCTGGACAACCCCTTTTCTGTAATAAGACCCGGATCTCCGGGACCTGCCCCTATCAGATAGACGACTCCTGTTTCCTTCATAGCATCCTCCTTTTTACGCAAGGCCCTGGGCAGCCAGCTGCGCCAGCTTCTCCAGTTCCCCGGTTTCTCCCCACAGATGGATCCGTTTCATTTCTTCCCCTCTCCTGCTGATCCCAAGAACCTCCATATCCCCGCCTTTCAGCCGGGAATACACACCAATCGGCTCATGGCAGCCGGCATCTAAGAGCCTTAAAATTTTCCGTTCCAAAGACAGGCACATCCTGGCTTCCTCATCCTCAAGAGGTCTTACCACTGCCTCAAGCCCGGAATCCAGCCGTCCTTCCACGGCAAGTATTCCCTGGCCTCCGGCCGGAATAAAGGTCTCACAATCAAAACAATGGTAATGATACCGGCTGTCCTCCCAAAGTCCCAGCCGCTTTAATCCGGCAGCGGCCAATAGAATGCCGTCATAAGAGCCTTCCATGAGCTTTGAAAGCCTGGTCTGTACATTTCCCCTTAAATTCTCACAGCGCACCAAAGCCTCCGGCCACATGGTCTTTCCGATTTCCTCAATCTGAATCTTTCTTCTTAAACTGGAGGTTCCGATTATGATTTCCCTTTTTCCGGAAAGATCACTGGAGGCAGGCGTCACCAGAACATCCCTGGGATCTTCCCTTTCCAAAACTGCAACAATTCCCAGACCCTCTTCCAGCTCCATGGGAAGATCCTTGGCACTGTGGACGGCAAAATCAATCTCTCCCCGCAAAAGGGCCTGCTCAAATTCCGTCACAAACACGCCTTTTCCTCCAAATTCCAGAAGCGGCTTATCCAGGATCCGGTCCCCTTCCGTCTGTTTCAGTACCAGTTCTGCCGACAGGCCGGAACCTGCCCTTTCAAGGGCCTCAGCCATTATGTTTGCCTGGGCTACGGCCAAAGCGCTTCTTCTCGTTCCAATGCGAATGGTCTTACTTCTCATGCTCTGCCAGCTTCCTTTCTATCAGTTCTTCTGCCTGTTCTCTGGTAAATTCTCCCTGGCGGATTCCCTCCTCTGTCATAGCTCTAAAAATTGACCTTCTGACAGAAAGGGAATCCACCTTTTCCCTGACCATATCCCTGTATAAACCAAGCTGCTGTGCCAGACTGCCAAGTCCTTTGGGAATGGCCTCTATAAGCTGCTTTTTTATATACCGGGCAAGGGCCGGAGAGCTTCCTCCCGTGGAAATCCCCACCGTAATATCCCCCTCCTTAATAAGAGCCGGGAAAATAAAGCTGCATTCCTCCTGCATATCCGCCACATTGACCGGAATTTTCCGCTCCCTGCACCAGATGGATATCCTCCTGTTTACCTCTTCATCCGAGGTTGCCGCTATTACAAAATCCATAGTTTCCAGGTCCGTATCTTCAAACTCCCGGCACCTCCATGTGATTTTTCCTCCGCTCTCCTTTATGAGCCGTTCCATCTCTGGAATCACCCGGGGAGCCACGATCACAATGTCCGGGCCATAATCCATAAGTGTCAGAGCTTTTCGGCAGGCAACCGTTCCTCCGCCTGCAATCAGACACCTTTTTCCCTCAATATCAACAAAAAACGGGAAATAAGCCACGGTCATCCCTCCTTAATCCAGCATTCCAGCCCATCCAGCGTTTTAAGCACCACCTTTAAGTCCTCACTGGAAACATGATCCCTGATCTCATAGAGAAGAGTATCCAGACGTTTTCCCGCAAATGCTTCCCTAAGCTCAGCCATTCTTTTGATATATGGATGGAACACCACCTCCTTGATGGCCCCATCCAGCTCCTCTTCCATGATCACGTTTGCCCGGTCCAGCTCCTTCAGCTTTATTTCCGTGTTGTTTTTTGAAAGCGTTTCAAAATAATCGATGTTATAAAGGGTCAGTCCTTCCAGTTCCCCAATTTCAGGGTCCATATCCACAGGTACAGCCACATCCATGAACAGACGTTTTTTTTCCGGCATTACCCGCTCTGACAGTTCTTCGCAGGTCACGGTATAATGAGGTCCCGAAGTGGCACTGATGACGATATCCATCTCATCCATGCACTGATAGCGGTCTCTGTAATCCACGATCCTCACCCGGTCTCCCTTCACCTCTAGGGTCAGATCGGACTTATGGCTTCTGACCGTTCCTGTAACTCGAATACCCGGTTTACTTAAAATATTCTTTGTTATAGTATTTCCCATTTTACCGGTCATGCCGATCACCATTACATTCTTTTCCCCGCCCTCTTTTTCAAAGCGGAACACCTCATTGGCTACAAGGGTTGCAACGGAAAGAGGGGTTCTGGATAAATTGGTATCCGTCTTGATCCGTTTGGCGCAGGCAAACGCCCTTTGGAACAGCACATTCATTTCATAATCCACTGCTCCCTGGTCCTTGGAAATCTGATAGGCATCCTTTGCCTGGCCTAAAATCTCATCTTCTCCCAGAACCATGGAGTCGAACCCGCAAGCCACTTTAAACAAATGCCCTATGGCACTTTCCCCACTGTAGATATTTAGATATTTCAGCAGTTCCTCCAGACGGATCCCTTTAAAATCAGCAGCCTCCCGCTGAAGCTCTCCGATTGCATGCTTTGTTCCTGAAACATAAATTTCACTGCGGTTACAGGTGCAAAGCACAACCACACCGGTCACCGCTTCCTTCCTCATCAGCCGTTCTATAAATTCTGTCTTCTCATTTTCATGGAAGGCGAATCGTTCCCGGATATTCACAGAAGCCTTTTTGTGGCTTACACTCATACAATACATCATTCTTCCAGCCTTCTTATCGTTAGAATCAGTTCATAAAAACTCTTACCTATTTTAACATACGATGGCAGAAAAGAGCAACCAGACATTAAAACGACCATAAGGTTATGCTAAAATGCCCCCTTCCAGGCAAACGGGTTTTATTATTTCACTCGTCTGCCGGAAGGGGGCATATAATCAAATGGCAAAACTACTTATTCAAATGGGAACCGGTACTGGCCAAGTCCCAGTTCATCCCTGATCTTAATAAGTTCTTTCTGCACCGCATCATTGATCGGCACACCGCTGTTTTTGCGCTCCTGCCATACCAGATACTCCTTCTCACCTGCCGTATAAATGTGGTCTTCCCCAGGAGCTTTGACAGAGCCGCGAAGATCCCGCAGAATATCGCCGCAGGTCTTTTTAAAGGAATCCAGGCCCATAAAGGCTTCCGTATCAATGGCAATGAAGAAGTGGCCTAAGTGGAAGGGAATCTTTTCTCCCTTTTCACCAATGCCGGTTAAGGCTCTTAAGAAATTTCCCTGCTGCAAAGCTGCGGAAAGAATTTCAACCACAGTGGCATAGCCATATCCCTTGTAGCCTGCCAGTTCTTCACCGATTCCGCCTAAGGGTGCAAGAGCTGCTTTTCCCGTATTTAAGTCAGAAAGAATCTGGTCTGAATCCGTCTGGGGCTGCCCGTCCCGTCCGATTACCATGCCGGAAGGAGTGGACTTGCCGATACGGGAATAATATTCGATTCTGCCTCTCTGGGTAATGGAAGTCGCACAGTCCAGTACAAAGGGGAATTCCTCATCCGTAGGCATACCAAAGGTAAGAGGATTCGTTCCCAGCATATTTTCCACGCCAAAGGTAGGAGCAATGGAAGGTCTTGCGTTGGTTCCTGTAATTCCGATACAGCCTGCTTGGGAAGCCATGGTCGCATAATAGCCTGCAATGCCGTAGTGGGTGGAATTGCGGGCAACTACCATGCCCATGCCATATTCTTTGGCTTTCTCAATGGCCATATTCATAGATCTTACACCGATTACCTGGCCCATGCCGTCATGGCCGTCCACTACTGCCGTAGTTTTTGTTTCCTTTACTACCTCAAAATTTGTTACCGGGTTCTGGATTCCCGCTTTGATTCGGTCCAGATAAATGGGCTTAAAGCGGTTTACCCCATGAGATTCAATTCCCCTCTTGTCAGACTCCAGCAACACATCCGCACAGATTTTCGCGTCTTCTTCCGGAATCCCATACCCCTTGAATGCATCCACTACAAAATCCGTAATTGTCTTCCAATCCACAATGTTTGTTTTGGTTCCCATAAATTACCTCCTGTATTTTTTTAATTTATTTAAAAACATTGGCTCCCATATGATGGAAACCTCCGCTTTTTCATTAAAAGGCTGCTGCGTATCATTCCAATTACTCTCTTGACTTTAAATAAGCATTTTTCCCCTCTTCATAGAGATTATTTCCTTCGCAGTCTATAATGACCACCAAAGGCATTTCTTCTACGTAAAGTTTACACAAAGCTTCTGCTCCCAAATCCTCATAAGCGATGGGTTCCAGCTTTTTGATGCATTTGGCAAGCAGCGCTCCTGCTCCCCCGATGGCGCCAAAGTAAACACCGTCATACTTCTTTATGGCTTCTACCACGTCCGGCTGCCTGGCTCCTTTTCCTATCATACCCCTGGCTCCTACGGACATCATAGTTGGAGCATAGGCGTCCATCCGGCCGCTGGTAGTAGGTCCTGCAGACCCGATTACCTGGCCTGGCTTTGCGGGAGTGGGTCCCACGTAGTAAATCGTGGCATCCATGGGATCAAAGGGCAGCTTTTCTCCTTTTGCCAGGGTCTCACACATACGCTTATGCCCGGCGTCCCTGGATGTGTAGATATCACCGGTCAGATAAACCGTATCTCCTGCGTGAAGGGTTTTAGACAATTCTCTTGTCAAAGGCAGTGTAATATGCTTTATCATTTTTATCTCCAATCCGCCGCTGACGCCTGCGGCACGAAAAAGTAAGGAAAAGCGGCGTGCGTCCTTCACCGTTTAAGTCTTTCAAAGACATTTAAACTACTTTCGTTTTATGGCGTGTCACATGACAGTTGATGTTGATGGCACAGGGCATGCCTGCGATATGGGTAGGCATGGTTTCAATGTTTACCCCGATGGCAGTGGTCTTTCCGCCAAAGCCCTGGGGGCCGATTCCCAGAAGATTGATCTTTTCCAGCATCTCCTTTTCCAGATCTGCATAGTAAGGATCCGGATGGGAGGAATCTAAATCTCTCATCAAAGCCTTTTTAGCCAAAAGAGCTGCCTTGTCAAAGCTGCCTCCTATCCCTACGCCCACGACCACAGGAGGACAGGGATTGGGACCTGCAGCGGATACGGTTTCCAGAATAAAATCCTTGATTCCCTGGATCCCTGCAGAAGGCTTGAACATGCGGAGTGCACTCATGTTCTCGCTTCCAAAGCCCTTGGGTCCCACCGTAATTTTCACCTGGTCTCCCGGAACGATTTCCGTATAGATCAGAGCCGGAGTATTATCACCCGTATTTCCCCGCCTTACCGGGTCTTTTACGACGGACTTTCTTAAAAATCCCTTTTCGTAGCCTCTGCGCACGCCTTCATTGATCGATTCGGTCAAGTCCCCGTCAATAAAATGGACATCCTGGCCGATCTCCAGAAAAACACAGGCCATGCCCGTATCCTGACAGATGGGAACATCTTCCCTTTCTGCGATTTCAAAGTTCTCGATAATCTTGTCAAGAACCCCGTTTGCAATGTCCCAGTCCTCACAGGCGCGGCAGGTTTTGATCGCCTTCTTCACATCTTCCGGTAAGTACTGATTTGCATCAATGCACAGCTTTTCTACTACATCGATCAACATTTTCACTGATATTTCTCTCATCTTTTCCTCCTTCTTGCCCATGCTTTTTGGGCAGAGCCTGCCCCAGGGTGAGCGCCCCTCTAAAGCGCGAATCCCGAGGGCATACAGATATCCCCGCAGGGGGCTTCCTCCTTATAGCTGTCCCGCTGTTCTGGCATACTTTGGCAAAAGCAGCGGGGAAATTTTATCCGTAACAATACCGGCTCTTTGGCACTCCTCTTCCATCTCTCTTATGTGTGTCAAAGTAAGCTTCCCTGTATGTACGTCTTTCACGCGCCTGGCCGCACATGTTCCGGCATTACGGCCAAAAACAATAATATCCAGAAGAGAATTCCCCATAAGCCGGTTCCTTCCGTGAATCCCTCCCACCGCTTCTCCTGCCACAAATAAGTTTTCTATGGTGCTCTGGCAATCCGCTCCGATCTCGATTCCGCCGTTTTGGTAGTGGAGGGTAGGATAGATCAATATAGGTGTTTTTCTCATATCGATTTCATATTTCAAATACATGCGCAGCATACCGGGAAGACGCCTTTCCAGGGTCCCTTTCCCATGAATCAAGTCGATCATGGGAGTATCCAGCCAGATCCCCTTCCCAAGAGGAGTGACAACCCCTTTCCCGTCTGCGCACTCTCTGATAATGGAGGCGGCGGACACATCCCTGGTCTCCAATGGGTGCATGAAAGCCTCACCCCCGGCATTGACTAACATGGCGCCTAAGGAACGGACCTTTTCCGTGACCAAAGCCCCATAAATCTGCTCCGGAAAAGCAACCCCCGTGGGATGGTACTGAAGGGTGTCCTGATAGAGAAGCTTTGCCCCTGCCCGGTAAGCTAAAACCAGGCCGTCGGCCGTGGCCCCGTAGTGGTTGGAGGTGGGAAATCCCTGATAGTGGAGCCGTCCGGCTCCTCCTGTTGCCAGGATAACGGTTTTTGCCCTGGCTGTCAGAAGTTCTCCTGTTTCCATGTTCAAAAGGACTGCTCCCGCCGCCTTTTTTTCCTCATCTAAAATGAGTTCAATGGCAGAGGTATAATCAGTCACGGAAATCGGGAGGTTTAATACTTCATCCCGGAGCACTCTCATGATTTCCGCACCCGTATAGTCTGCCGCAGCGTGCATGCGCTTTCTGGAAGTGCCGCCGCCGTGAGTGGTGATCATGTTTCCGTCTTTGTCCTTGTCAAACATCACGCCCAGTTCATTTAACCATTTAAGGGCCCCCGGAGCTTCCATAACAAGCTTTTTCAAAAGCTCGGGCCGGTTGTCGAAATGTCCCCCTCCCAGGGCGTCTAAGTAGTGGATCTGAGGAGAATCGTTCCCTTTGTCCGCAGCCTGGATCCCGCCTTCCGCCATCATGGTGTTAGCATCCCCCAGACGGAGCTTCGTGACGATCAATACCTCTGCCCCTGCCTTGGAAGCCTCAATGGCAGCTGCACAGCCCGCTCCCCCTCCTCCTATAATCAGAACGTCCGTATCGTAATCCGGAGATGATAAATCCACGACTGTGTCCCTGATCCGGCTCCTTGCCTGCAAAAGGACTCCCAGTTCTCTGGGCACTTTTTCTCCCTTATTGGGGCCTGCCTTCAGTATGACAAACTCTTCCTCTTTATAATCCGGGTGATAGGCTTTCAGCAGCTTTTCCTTTTCCTCGGCCGTCATTCTCCGGGGCTCTGTCTCCATCCGCTCTTTTCTGGTGGCCTCGACCTTTTTTACGGAATCCATCATCTTGGCTGTAAACATGTCTATTCCTCCTACTTTTCGATTTCCCTGGTATTATAAAGGTTTTTCAGTTCTTCCAGGGGTTTTGCCATGATCGCTTCCATCAACTCCGTAAAATCACCTGCCTCTACCTCTCTTACCCGGTTGGTTAAGTGCCTTGCCTCCGGAGCCAGATATTTTCCGGTGATCCGTCTGGCCAAAAGGCCTACCTGGGGATGGGAAATCCCGGCCGGGCACCTGGAAGAACAGATCCCGCACATCACACAGTCAAAGGACTCTTCGGCACATTTTTCCAATTCCCCTCTCTGGGCATATGCGATGTACTGCATGGTGTCCAGGCCCTGGGGACAGCTCTTGGTACAGGCCGCACACCCGATGCACTTGTAGATTTCCGGATACAGCTCCATCATGACCTGTTCATTGACCGGAACCTGGCTTATGTCATAAACCTCCTTTACCAGAGGAAAAAAGGGGAGGGTGGCTACATACATATTTTCCCGGACCTGGGTCTGGCAGGCCAGACAGGTCTTTAATTCCCTGTCTCCCTTGATGCGGTAGATCGTGGCACAGGCTCCGCAGAAGCCGCACCTGCAGCCGCAACCCCGCACAAGCTGGTATCCTGCGTATTCCATTGCTCCCATTATGGTTAAATTGGACGGAACCATGTATTTTTTACCGAACAGATAAACAGTAATCATGTCATTCATTGGTCAACCTCCTAATATTCAGAGGGCAGAACGCCCAATTCATCATAACGGAACACCGGTCCATCCTTGCAGACGTACTTAGAGCCTATGTTGCAGCGTCCGCATTTGCCCACTCCGCATTTCATCTTAAGTTCCATGGTCGTATAGATTTCAGTACTGGCAAATCCCATTTCTTCCAGTGCCTGAAGCACAAATTTTATCATAACAGGCGGACCGCAGACCAAAGCGGTTCTGTTGTTAGAAAATTTCAGCTCCCTGACATAATCAGGCACAAAGGCCACGTTCCCATCCCAGCCTTCTTCCGCCCGGTCAATGGTCAGATGTACGCAAAAGCCCTCCACGTTTGACCAGTCTTTCCTCATTTCTTCTAAATCCACCAGATCCTCTGACGAACGGGCTCCGTAAACAATGTCCACCAAGCCGTAATCCGCCCGGTTATCAATGACGTAATGAATCACAGACCGCAGGGGTGCGATTCCGATCCCCCCGGCGATAAAGAGCAGGTTCTTTCCTTTTAAATCCGAATCAACCGGAAAGAAATTGCCATATGGTCCACGCAGGGCAATTTCCTGCCCCTTTTCCATCTGGTGGAGCCAGTCGGTGAGACAGCCGCATTTTTTAATGGAAAACTCCATGTAATCCCTGTTGGTGGGTGAGGAAGTGATGGAAAACATGGCTTCCCCAACCCCTGGAATGGAAAGCATGGCACATTGTCCCGGCATATGCTCAAAGGGTTTTCTTCCCTCTGACCCGTTTACGCGGAAGGTTTTCACATCCGGTGTATCTCTTCTTACATCTGTAATCACACCGATTCCCGGAATCAATACATTGGTTCTGTTACTCATCGTTTCCTCCTTCGGCGTCTGACTCTCCAAGAGCTTTTATCACTCTGACAATATTTAAGGAAGACGGGCATTTGCGCAGACACCTTCCACAGCCCACACAGGAATATACTCCGCCGTTGTTTTCCGGAAAATATACCAGCTTATGCATGAATCTCTGACGGAACCGCTGCATTTGGCTGTTTCTGTTATTCCCATGGGACATCTCCGTAAAACCCGGATACATGCAGGAATCCCAGCAGCGGAACTTCCTGATTTCATGACCTGCGTCGTAGTCGCATATATCATAGCACTGGCAGGTAGGGCATAAAAATGTGCAGATCCCGCAGCCTAAGCAGGTGTCGGATAAGGATTCCCATTTTTCTGACTCAAACAAATTCATGGAGGAATCCCTATGCTCAAACCGTCCTAAACTCAAATCCTTAAGGGGCAGAGCTTCCAGCTTTTTCCTGATCTTTACTTTCTGCTCTTCTGCTTTTTTGCGGTCTCCCTCCTCAAACAAAGCTTCGACTAATTCCGTCAATGCATCTCCCTTTTCCGTCAGGCTTTTCCAGTAAAGTTCTCCGTCTGCGATCCAAAGGGACACATCCCCTCCCGGCCAGGCCGGGTCGATGCCGAAGGTTTGACAAAAACAGGTGTCTTCTGGATTTTCGCAGGCCAGAGTTACCACATACCCATTCCTTCTTTTGGACTCATAGCAGGAATCGCAGGGCGTGCTTAGAAACACCCGGTCCAGGATCTCAAAGCTTCTCCGGTCGCAGGCTCTTACACCAAAATAAACAGCGCTGTTTTCCTCCGCCTCTTCGGGAATAATGGAAAGACTTCCCTCTTCTCTCCGGGCGCGATATAAAGTTTCCGACTGGGGAAAGAAAAAGGACTTGGGTGCATGATCTGTTAAAAGAGTATCAAGACATACGGTATCTCCCTTTTTCCACGGAAAAAACGAGACACTCCCCGCCTTTTCCATGGGAGCAAATACTTTGTGCTCCTTTGAAAGTTCCAAAAAAAGCTCATCAAGACGTTTCAATGGCATTTTTAACATTAAGACACACCCCCTTTCCCATTTACGGCCGAAACTTCCGGATCAGACTCCTTAAAATCCGTTAACGGAGACCTGGCTTCAGGATTTTCTCCTGCCTGATAAGTTCCGTACCGTTCATTAATCTCCTCAATCATTTTCCGGTTAAGCAAATAAAGGGGAATGTTCTGGGGACAGACCCGGCTGCACTCCCCGCAGTCCGTACACCTTCCTGCCACGTGAAAGGCTCTTATCATATGAAACAGATTTTCTTCAAAAGCATCGGAATTGGCCTTTGCCTCTATTCCGGAATCCTGGTTGTCAAACACGCATTTGATGCAGCTGCAGGCAGGACATATGTTGCGGCAGGCATTGCAGCGGATACATTTGGAAAGCTGTCCGCGCCAAAAAGCAAAACGTTCTTCTGCAGTCATCTGGTTTAATTTCTCTTCTTCTCCGGAGGGGACCGGAGCCGGAACGGATAAGTCCGATTCTATGATCTGGTCAAAAGCTTTGAAATCATTGCCCTTACAGGAAAGGCATTTGAAGAGAAGGCTCTTTTCATCCCTCATTCCGCCGCAGGGAACGCCCAGAATGTAAACCTTTTCCCGGTTTACCCGCTTCTCCGATAAAAGCTGGTTAAATCCGTATGTATCGCAGGGCTTTAAAAGGACCAGTACCTTTCCTTCTTTTTCCATTTCTTTTATCAGGAATTTGCTTAAGTTTCCCCCGCAGTGCTCATTGTAGACCAGACGGGAAATACGTTCCCGGCTCCGGAACAGGGCAGGTGCCGCGTCATAGTCAAAGAGTCCTTTTTCCCATGCCAGAATCCGGTTTATCTCTCCATCATCCCAGAGCTTTTTACACGTTTCTTTTATGGTCTCTTCTATGGCATGCATCGTAAATCCCTCAGCTTTCTGTTTGGTCCCAGTTCTTTTATCGTCTGGGTGAAGGCATTCATGGTCGCAGAGAACTTGGCACCCTCTGCTGCGGAAATCCATTCCACCCTGGTTCTTTCCCTTTCGATTCCCAGGTAGTCCAACATGTCAAACAAAAGGGCCATCCTTCTTCTGGTATAGTAATTGCCTGTAGAATAATGGCAGTCACCCGGATGGCAGCCGGCTAAGATCACACCATCTGCCCCCTTTTCAAAGGCCCTTAACAGGAATAAGGGATTCACCCTGCAGGAACAGGGAACCCGGATAATCTTTACTTCTGCCGGATAGGAAGATCGGCTGGAACCCGCCAGATCGGCCCCTGCATAGCTGCACCAGTTGCAGCAAAATGCCAGGATGAGTGGCCGGAACTCCTTGTTGCTGTTATCTTCTATCTGCATATCGCATCTACCTCCGCCATAATCTGTTTTGCGGTAAATCCTTTTAGGTCCATGGCTCCGGATGGACAGGCCACCGTACAGGCTCCGCAGCCCTGGCACACCGCCTCGTTTACCATAGCTAACCTCCGCATTTGCCTGACTCCATGATCCCGGACTTCTCTCACTTCGTAGTCAATCGCTCCGTAAGGACAGACTTTGGAACAGCCCGAACAACCGCTGCACAAACGTTCCTCTGCCTTGGCTACTTGAGGGTTATTCAGAAGCTTCTTCCTGCTCAAAAGTCCGATGACCTTTGCTGCGGCTGCTCCTGCCTGGGCCACTGTCTCTGGGATGTCCTTGGGACCCTGGCAGGTTCCTGATAAGAATATTCCTGCAGTGGGACTTTCCACGGGCCTCAGTTTTGGATGGGCCTCTGTAAAAAAGTCGTTGGTGTCCATGCTGGCCGTAAGCATCGTGGCCAGAGCCCTGGCTGATTTATCCGGCTCTATAGCCGTTGCCAACACCACCATATCCGTATGTAGCAGAAGCTGTTCTCCAGTCAGTAAGTCGGATGCCTGTACCAGCAGCTTACCGTCCTTTTGCTCCATCACCTTTCCCACCATTCCCTTCCGGTAATCAACGCCGTAATCTTCCACTGCCCTGCGGTAAAATTCGTCGAAATTCTTTCCCGGTGTGCGTACGTCAATGTAAAATACATGAACATTGATGTCCGGATATTTGTCACGGATCATCATGGCGTGTTTGGCCGTGTACATGCAGCAGATCTTGGAGCAGTAACTCTTTTCCCTGCAGGATTCCCCCCGGGAGCCGACGCACTGGATGAATACCATATCTTCCGGGTGCTTGCGGCTGGAAGGCTTTACCAGCTCTCCCTTTGTGGGGCCGGCGGCATTCATCAGCCGTTCCAGTTCTAAAGAAGTGATGACGTCGGGACTTTTGGAATACTGGAATTCGTCAAACCGTTCCAGAGATATGGGCTGAAACCCTGTGGCAGCCACAATGGCTCCGTATTTCCTGGTGATCATCTCATCCTGCTGGTCAAAGTCAATGGCTCCCACGCCGCAGGTCTTTTGGCATAAGCCGCATTTACCGGTCTTAAAATGAATGCAGGCTTCCCTGTCAATGGACGGTATGTTGGGGATTGCCTGGGCAAAGGGGATATAAATAGCAGTCCGGTTGTCTAACCTTTCGTTAAATTCGTTTCCCGTTTTTTTAGAAGGACATTTCTCCGTACACGCTCCGCAGCCCGTACACTTCTCTTCCAGTATGCTTCTGGCTTTTTTCCGGATGTCTACGGTAAAATTACCCACAAAGCCTTTTACCTTCTCCACTTCACTGTAGGTAAACAAACGGATCTTCTCGTGGGCTGCTGCATCCACCATCTTAGGCGTGAGGATACAGGCCGCACAGTCCAAAGTGGGAAAAGTCTTATCAAGCTGAGCCATTTTTCCGCCTATGGTAGGTGATTTCTCTACAATGTCAACGTCATAGCCTGCATCCGCAATATCAAGGGCAGTCTGGATTCCCGCAATTCCTCCTCCGATCACCAGAGCCCGCTTTGTCACCGGGGTTTCCCCCGCTGTCAGTGGTTCGTTGAAGTGGACCTTGGCGATTGCCGCCTTTGCTAAAAGAATTGCTTTTTTCGTTCCTTCTTCTTTATTTTTATGGATCCAGGAGCATTGCTCCCTGATATTGGCGATCTCCACCATGTAAGGATTCAGACCCGCAGCCTGTGCAGCTTTGCGGAACGTGGCCTCATGCATGCGCGGAGAGCAGGAGCACACTACGATTCCGGTCAGCCCCTTTTCCTTTATGGCGTTTTGGATCATAAGCTGGCCGGCTTCCGAACACATGTAGGAATAATCAGATGCAAAAACAACGCCTGGTTCTTCCTTTGCAGCTCCTACGACCTCACTTACATCCACAGTAGCCGCAATGTTGCTTCCGCACCAACAGACAAAAACTCCTATTTTCTGCAAATTCTTCCCTTCCTTTCTTTTGTCACCTGCTGTACTTTCTGAATGCCGCCATAAGGGCCTGCTGGGGAAGCGAAGGATCCAGCCGTTTTGCCACATCCTGGGGTTTCAGCCGGTTGCCTTCCAACGCCCTAAGCTTTAAAACCTGGACGGCTTCTATGAGTTTCTGGGGCTTTACCCCTCTGGGGCACCGCTCCTCACAGACCAGACAGGACATACAGTAATACTGGGATTCCGATTCCAAAAGAGGAGCTATTTGATCGTTTTGAACCATTTCCACAAATTGATGAGGGTGATATTCCATCTTTTCAAATGCAGGGCAGGAAGCGGTACATTTTCCGCATTTCATGCATTTTAAGGGATTCACACCGCTGATCCTTAAAATTTCTTCCCTCACGTTCCTTCCTCCTGTTCTTTCACTCCCAAAGCCTCCGCAAAAAGTTCCGTAAAATAGTAGACCGGAATGTCCTTTTTCAGACCGCCATTTTCCAGATTGTATTTACACAGCGGACAGGCCGTAATCATGCCTTCAGCGCCCCGGTCCATAGCAGCTTCCATAATAGAGGAACTTTTTTCAGAAGCAAATCCCTCATCTTCCACGGTCACATACCCGCCGCAGCACTCATTTTTTAAAGCGTAATGAACCGGCTGGGCACCGATTGCAAGGAGAAATTCTTCCATAATCGTTGGATTTTCCGGATCGTCAAAATTCATTACCTCAAAAGGCCTTAAGAGCAGGCAGCCATAATAAGGAGCTATCTTCATTCCATTAAGAGGTTGTTTTACTTTTTCCCTGATCCGGTCAAAGCCTATCCGGTCGCGAAGCAGTTCTAAGTAGTGGATCACCTTTGTCTCACCTTCATAACCATTATCAGGTTCCAGATAGGCGTTGATCTTCCTCCTCATCTCTCCGGAGGTCTTTACATCCTCATTGACCCTTTTTATCACGTGATGACATGCAGAGCATACAGTCACCAGATCCTGCTTTTTATCCCCGGCTTCCCTTAATGCGCGCACAGGAGAAAGGCGCGTAGCCAGTTCGTCTGCCATCCCAGGGTAGACGCCTCCGCAGCATTGCCAGTCTTTTATCTCTTCCAGCTCAATCTCAAATATTTGGGCACAATCCCTTGCATAGCGGTCCAGTTTCTTCGCTTTTGCCTTCAATGTGCAGCCCGGATAATAGCTGTAAACCATGGTATAAAACCTCCCAATCTCTTACATTGATAATAATTTATCATAGATCAGAAGTGAGCGGAATCATTGGCAAGTATTGAATACATTTTGTAAGTAAAATAAGTGGATCTGTATTTCTTACTTACATAATCCATTCTTTACTTACCTATTCTTCTTTTTTCGCCAGGGTTTTCCTATAATGATTAAAAATAAAAGGAAAAGGAGATTTTTTATGGCAAAGTATGTAATGGCATTGGATGCGGGCACAACAAGTAACCGGTGTATTCTGTTCAATGAAAAAGGGGAAATCTGCAGCGTTGCTCAAAAGGAATTTACTCAGTATTTTCCAAAACCCGGCTGGGTGGAGCACGATGCAAATGAGATTTGGTCCACGCAATTGGGGGTTGCAGTGGAAGCCATGTCCAAAATAGGTGCTTCTGCAGAAGATATTTCTGCGATCGGCATCACAAACCAGAGAGAAACTACTATCGTATGGGATAAGGAAACTGGCGATCCCGTCTATCACGCAATCGTATGGCAATGCCGCAGAACTTCCGAATACTGTGACTCCTTAAAGGCTAAAGGATTGGTCGACACCTTCCGCTCCAAAACCGGCCTGGTCATTGACGCTTATTTTTCCGGAACCAAATTAAAATGGATCCTGGACAACGTGGAGGGAGCAAGAGAAAGGGCTGAAAGAGGGGAACTCTTATTCGGAACCGTAGAAACATGGCTGATTTGGAAGCTGACGAAAGGACGGGTTCACGTAACAGATTACTCCAACGCTTCCCGGACCATGATGTTTAATATCAATACCTTAGAGTGGGATGATGATATTCTGGCAGAGCTTGACATTCCAAAGTCCCTGCTTCCCCAGGCAAAGCCCTCAAGCTGTATATACGGAGAATCGGACTCTCAGTTCTTTGGCGGTCCTATTCCGGTCAGCGGCGCGGCAGGGGACCAGCAGGCAGCACTTTTCGGGCAGACCTGCTTTACTCCCGGTGAGGCTAAAAATACATATGGAACCGGGTGTTTCTTATTGATGAACACCGGAGAAAAGCCAGTATTCTCCAGCAACGGCCTGGTAACTACCATTGCCTGGGGGCTGGATGGAAAAGTGAATTATGCCTTAGAGGGCTCCATCTTCGTAGCAGGAGCCGCCGTCCAGTGGCTTCGGGACGAACTGAAATTCATTGATTCCGCTCAGGATTCCGAATATATGGCCCGCAAGGTAAAGGACACCAACGGCTGTTACGTAGTACCAGCATTTACAGGGCTAGGGGCTCCCCACTGGGATCAGTACGCCAGAGGTACTGTGGTGGGAATTACCCGGGGCGTGAACAAGTACCACATCATCCGCGCCACCCTGGATTCCCTGACCTATCAGGTAAATGACGTACTGCAGGCAATGAGGTCGGATTCCGGAATCGAACTGGCATCCCTAAAGGTTGATGGAGGAGCCAGTGCCAACAATTATCTCATGCAGACACAGGCAGATATCATAAACGCACCCGTAAACCGTCCGCAATGTGTGGAGACTACTGCTATGGGAGCCGCCTATCTGGCAGGCCTTGCAGTGGGATATTGGGCAAATAAGGAAGATGTCATAAAGAACTGGGCCATTGACAGGACCTTTGAACCTAATATCTGCGGGGAAGAAAGAACTAAGAGGATCAATGGATGGAACAGAGCTGTGAAATATTCCTTTGATTGGGCAAAAGAAGATTAAAAATTAAATAAAGATTTGGGGAGGGAAAGTATGTTAATGTATTTAGCGGAATTCTTAGGAACTATGATTATGATTTTACTGGGGGAAGGCGTGGTCGCCAATGTCAACCTGGATAAATCCGGTATGAAGGGAGGAGGATCCGTCCAGGTCACCTTTGCATGGGGATTAGCGGTTATGATTCCCGCATTTATCTTCGGCGCAGCTTCCGGTTCGCATTTCAATCCGGCTATTACCATTGCCCTTGCAGCAGACGGAAGCTTTCCATGGGACTTTGTTCCTGGATATGTGATCGCACAGTTCGCGGGAGCATTTACCGGCGCCGTCCTGGTTTACTTATTGTTTAAGGATCAGCTTGACGCAACAGAGAGCCAGGCCACGAAAAGGGGCGTATTTTGTACTTCACCTGCGATTCCCAACACCGGCCGCAACCTTTTAAGCGAAATCATCGGAACCTTTGTTCTGGTATTTGCCATTAAAGGCATCGGACAGGCAGGAAATGTTCCTGCGGGAGTTAATAACCTTCTGGTCTTTGGAATCATCGTTTCCATCGGTATGTCCCTTGGAGGCTTAACCGGATACGCCATCAATCCTGCCAGAGACTTAGGCCCCCGCCTTGCTTACGCAGTTCTTCCAATCAAGGATAAAGGCAGTTCCAACTGGAAATATGCTCCCATCGTGCTTTTCGGGCCCCTGATCGGCGCCTTTGCTGCAGTACTTCTCTACAGTGTGGTCCCCTGGGCATAATGATTCCTTTACACTCCTGCTAATGTGACCAAAAAAAGGAAAAGGCCGGAACACTTGCACAGTGTTTCCGGCACTTTTCTCACTATGCCAGGCACTCCTCTTCTATTATGTAGCGGTAGATAACACTGGGCCTTCCTCCAGTATTATAATCAATGTCACTGACAACTCTCTGTTTTTCCAGCAAATAGTTCATGTACCTTCTGACAGTCACACTGGACAACCGGACCTCTTTGGCGATCATATCGCTTGTCATTGGATCTAGCTGGTGCATTTTCATATAATCCAAAATACCGCTTAAAGTAGCTTCCTGGATTCCCTTACTGTTATCTTCTGCCTGGGGCAGAGAAGAGATATGAAAAAGCTTATCTAATTGGGACTGGGAAAAATTACGAGGTTTCAGCAGTTCCTGATTTTTCGCAAATTTCTCCAAAGCATGGTTAAACCTGGTATATTCAAATGGCTTTATCAGATAATCGATAATTCCAAGCGAAAGAAACTTCTTTACATGCTTTACATCGTTGGCGGAACTTACTACTATGACATCCAGATCCTTCTCCTGTCTCCGGATCTCCCGCAGAAGCTCCATTCCATCCATTTTCGGCATATACAACTCCGTGATGGCCAAATCTACGGAATGCTCCTCCAGATAGTTTAGAGCATCCTGTCCATTGGTAAAACAACCGCATACTTCCATATCTTTATTTAATTCTACATAATGACGGTTAATAGAAGCAACGATAGGGTCATCTTCTATGATGATTGTTTGATACATATTTTCCAACCCCTCCTGTAAATAATGGCATCAAATAAGATCCCTTTTTATCCTCCAAAGCAAAAAAAAGCGCACCCAAAAGACAACCTTTCAGTTGTCCTGCTGCGCTCTCTTTCTCTCTGGACCGATATTAAATTATTATAACATACCATATCCTCTATTTCAACAGCCAATCCGGCTGAAGATCAGATCCCTACATTCCAGCCCTGTCTGCCTGAAGCTGCCTGGTCAGTTCCGGCACGATTTTCTTCCAGTCTCCGGTAATCCCGTAATCTGCTACCTCAAAAATAGGGGCGCTTTCATCCTTATTAATCGCTATGATCAAATCAGACTCTTCCATACCTGCTACATGCTGGATTGCCCCGGAAATTCCTACGGCAAAATACACATTGGGACGAACGGTCTTTCCGGTCTGACCCACCTGTAAGTTCTTCGGCTTCCAGCCTGCGTCCACAACCGCCCTTGAGCAGCTTACCTCTCCACCTACTGCCTTTGCAAGCTCTTCCAGAAGGCGGAAGTTTTCCGTACCGCCTATGCCACGCCCCCCTGACACCAGTATTTTAGCGTCCATAATATCTGTTGATTCATTTACGGCTTTCACAATCTCCAGAATTTCCGTATCTTTATTACTATGACAAAAGCCGGGATTGAATTCCTCAATCACAGCCTTTCTACCCGGGTTTTTCCCTGCGGTGCGCATCACTCCCGGACGGACCGTGGCCATCTGGGGACGATGGTTGGGGCAGGCGATGGTCGCTATGGTATTGCCGCCGAAAGCGGGGCGCGTCATCAGAAGCTGATTATGCTTCTGCTCCTTATCCGAAACTTTATTTAACGGAAAATCCCCGATTTCCAGCTTTGTACAATCCGCTGTAAGTCCTGTTGCAATTCTTGCCGATACCTTGGGCCCTAACTCTCTTCCCACAGCAGTGGCGCCTATGAGAACGATTTCCGGCTTGTATTTCCTGATTACAGAAGCAAGTGCATGGGTATAGGGCTCTGCACGGTACTCCTTTAACTCCGGTCCGTCCACGACGATCACCCTGTCGGCACCATATGAGGCAAGTTCCTCCGCCAGTCCCTTAATTCCAAAACCAATGAGCACTGCGGTCACATCTGTATTTAAATCCTTCGCAAGTTCCTTTCCTTTTCCAAGCAATTCAAAAGCAATGCTGTTTAACCGGTTATCTGTCTGCTGTGCAAAAACGCAGATCCCTTTGTATTCTTCCAAATTCATATCGCCTGCCTCCCCTCTCTTGCGCTAAATAACATGCCTTTCCTTCAACTTTTCCACAATAAATGCAGCAGATTCCCCAGGGTTTCCATTTATCATCTCTCCCGTCCCTTTTTTCACCTTATCGGAAGCCTTTGCTATCTGGGTGGGAGAGCCTTTTAATCCAATGTCCGTATCAGCTACGTCTTTTAAATCCCCTCTCCCCCACACTGTAATATCCGCATCATACGCATCAAAGATACCGCCCGGTGTCATGTAACGCGGCTCGTTCAGCTCAGAAAGCGCTGTGATCAGACAGGGAAGCTTTGCCTTTAACACATGATACCGGTCCTCAAACTGACGCTCCACAATCACACTGTCTCCCTCTACCCGGATCTTCTGGGCATAGGAAATCACCGGAATGCTTAAATGTTCGGAAAGCTGGGGCCCAACCTGTGCTGTATCCCCGTCAATTGCCTGACGTCCTGTAATAATCAGATCGTATTCTAAGTTTCTGACTGCGCCGGCCAATGTGGAGGAAGTAGCCCAGGTATCGGCTCCTCCCAGTACCCGGTCCGTTATTAAGATCCCCTTATCCGCCCCCATGGCCAGGGCCTCACGCAATACCTCGTCCGCTTTTGGAAGTCCCATGGTGATAGCAGTCACTTCCCCGCCATGCCGGTCCTTTATTCGCAGGGCTGCCTCCAGTCCTGCTTTGTCGTCCGGGTTCATGACACTTGCCATGGCTCCACGGTCCAAAGTGCCGTCTGGTTTAAATTTTACCCCATTCTTAGTATCAGGTACCTGTTTGATACAGACCACAATTTTCACAACAAGTCCTCCTTATTTTAAAATGTTCCCGGATATGACCATGCGCTGCACCTCCGAGGTTCCCTCGTATATCTCCGTGATTTTGGCATCCCGCATCATGCGTTCCACCTCGTATTCCCTGATATATCCGTAACCACCATGCAGTTGTACCGCTTTTGTGGTCACATCCATGGCAGCCTCCGCCGCATATAACTTTGCCATGGCAGCTTCCACGCTGTAGATCTTTTGCGTGGCTTTTGCCATAGCTGCCTTATATACCAGCAGCCTGGCTGCTTCGATCCTGGCTGCCATATCCGCTAACTGAAACTGGGTGTTCTGGAACTGGCCGATGCTGCGGCCAAACTGCTTTCTTTCCTTAACATATTTAACAGTCGCATCAAATGCCCCTTCCGCAATGCCCAGGGACTGGGCAGCAATGCCGATCCTTCCACCGTCCAGGGTATGCATGGCGATCTGAAAGCCCTTTCCCAGTCCTCCAAGTAAGTTTTCCTTGGGAATGCGGCAGTCCGTAAAAATCAATTCATAGGTAGAAGAACCCCTGATCCCCATTTTCTTCTCCTTTGTTCCGAAAGAAAATCCAGGAGTTCCCTTTTCCACTAGAAAGGCGGAGATTTCCTTTATCTTTTTCCCACGCTTTTCCACCGTGCCGGTCACAGCAATAATCACGTAAACACCGGCTTCTTTTCCATTGGTGATAAAGCACTTGGAGCCATTTAATACCCAGTGGTCTCCATCCAGTGCTGCCTTTGTCTGCTGTCCCTGGGCATCGGTCCCTGCCCCGGCCTCCGTCAGTCCAAAGGCGCCAAGCTTCTTTCCCGAAGCCAGGTCAGGAATGTACTTTTGCTTCTGGGCTTCCGTCCCATAGGTAAGTATGGGATCAATACAAAGAGAGGTGTGGGCGGATACAATGACGGCAGTTGTTGCACACACCTTGGCAAGTTCCTCCACGCATAAGACGTATGTAAGGGGATCACAGCCCTGGCCGCCGTATTCTCTGGGGACCGGAATACCCAGGAATCCGTATTTTGCCATCTCTTCAACGGTTGCTTCCGGAAACTTTTCTGTCTCGTCGGTCTCCTGCGCCAAGGGCTTTACTTCATTTTCAGCAAAATACCGAAACAGGCTTCTGGCGACTAGATGTTTATTCGATAAACTGAAATCCATGTTTGTGCTCCTCCATTTTCTATACCATAAGTCCGCAGTGCAGCTTGCAAAACCTGCGGTTTTACTCGCTCACGGGCAGTCGCCCTATGAAATGAGCCAGGAAAAGATTTTATATGTACATGCACAGCGAAAATCTTTTCCTGCCAAATTTCGCACTGCTCATTGCTTTTGTGGTTATTGCGTCACTCCACATTGCCTTCTAACATCTGCTGAAGCTGCCTTGCGGCCGAGCTTAAGGGCCGGCGGCTGTCGCTGACAATGCAGATGCTCCGCTCCGGTATCTGCTCATGCAGCTTTATTTCTACGATTTCTCCCTTTTCAAGGGCCGGTTGGGCCAGCTCTTCGGGAACAAATCCAATGCCTAAGTTCTGCACGATTACCGGAAGAATTAAGTCAATTCCCGCCACTTCAATGGCCGGCTGCATAACCAGGCCGCAGGAATGGTAAAATTCCTGAAAAAAGGCAAAGGTAGTTGTGACGTTGGACATGGTTATCAGCGGAAGTGACGAAAGTTCCGAAAGGTAACTGGTTTTTCCGCTGTATTCCCCATACTTCTTTCCTCCCGCCAGCAGGCTGCAAAAGGTCTTTACCTTGACTGCCTTTATGTTCTCATCACAGTAAAACGGCGTTGTAATAATTCCTAAATCAATTTTCCCTGCCTTTAGTTCGCTTAAGGTCTGAGGCGTGTTATAGGTGAAGATGTTTAACCTGACCTGGGGAAATTGTTCTTTAAACTGATGAAGCCCTGAAAGCAGATAGGAATGCATAGCCATCTGGGTGGCTCCCACGTTAATCTGCTCACTCTGTTTACCCAGGCTCTCCTTTAAGGCTTCCTCTCCCTGCATAAACTGCATACAGGCAGGAGCCACATAGCTGTAAAGCAGTTCACCTTCATTGGTCAAAACAACGCCCTTTTTCGACCGTATAAACAACTTGCAGCCCAGCACGTTTTCAAGGTTCTGTATATAGCAGGTCACAGAAGGCTGACTGGTTAAAAGAGCATTGGCAGCCCTTGTGAAATTCTTATACTTAGCCACATAATAAAAAACTTTATAATGTTCAAAATTAGCCGACATACCGAATCCCTCTTTTCTTTTATTGTTTTTTCCTATCTGTATCCATCAGATATTCGTATCAGTATCCGGATTGACAAAGGCTCCTTCCTGCTGTTAAACTGTTTCAAAAGGAGGGGTTGCCATGATAGGAACAAGAGAGCAGATTGAAATGATCCTCAATAAGAAGGTACGCCCGGCTTTGGCCGAACATGAAGGCAACGTCACGGTACTGAGCCTGGAAAACAACATATTGAAAGTCCGGTTAACCGGCAAATGTTCCGGATGCCCCGCTGCCGGCCGCACCAGCGAAGAACTGATTGCGGCTGAAATCAAAGCCGCATTTCCCTCTGTCGCAGATGTTGTCCTGGTAGAGGAAACAAGCCAGGAATTACTGGATGCGGCAAGGAAACTGCTTGGGCTCTCTTCTTAAAGACAAGTGATACCTTTCCGGTCCGGATGATATCTTTCCGGACCGGAAACCGGGCATTTCTGCAGGACCCGGCATTTCTTACATACCATATATCCAAAGATATTACAAGGCTTTTCCGCATTAAAACGGCTCCGAAAAACACCTTTCCAATTCACACTCCCAAACCTCCCTGTCTAAATCTATTTAAGCTCCGCCTTAATCCCTGATCTTTTGCCTGGTCATAGGCAGCCAGTATCTCCTGCACTTTTCCGGACCCTCCACCAATGTATGAACATAAGAATCCCACCTTTGTTACTCCCTTCAAGTTACTTTTTTAACATTCTTGTTTATATTTTAACACTTTTTGCCTTTGTTGAAAAATACTAATAATTGATCGCTTATGATAGGATTTTTGAATGAAAAAGCATAAATAAAAAAACCGCCACTTTCGTGACGGTTCTAAACATGACCAGATTCAGGGGCAGATTATCATCTATCTTTTTCTTTTAGCCAAAAACGTAAAAATCCTCATAGCCTTGGATCGTGGGATAAGGCGCGCTGTTGTTTAAAGCACCTTACTCAAAAAGAGCTTCAATCTGTCATTTTGCGGATTTGCAAAAAATTCATTTGGTTCGTTTTCTTCCAGGAAATAGCCGCCGTCCATGAACATGACGCGGGTTGCTACTTCTCTGGCAAACCCCATTTCGTGAGTGACTACGACCATGGTCATCCGCTCCTCAGCCAGCTCCCGCATTACATTTAACACCTCGCCTACCATCTCAGGATCAAGAGCGGAGGTCGGTTCGTCAAACAGCATGACATCCGGATTCATGCACAGGGCACGGACAATGGCGATACGCTGCTTCTGCCCGCCGGATAACTGATTGGGATAAGAGTCCGCCCTGTCGGCAAGGCCCACCTTATGAAGAAGCCCTAATGCCTGCTCTTCCGCCTCCTGCCTGCTGCGTCCCTGAAGCATCATGGGAGCAAGGGTTAAATTCTTTAAAATAGTCATATGGGGAAACAGGTTAAACTGCTGGAACACCATTCCCATCTTCTGACGGTGCTTATCAATGTCGGTTTTCTTATCTACAATGTCCACGCCTTCAAACAGGATATGTCCCCCGGAGGGTTCTTCCAGACGGTTTAAGCAGCGGAGAAATGTGCTCTTTCCTGAACCGGAAGGTCCTATGACGCATACTACGTCCCCTTTATAAATATCAACGGAAATGTCCTTAAGCACTTCTGCGTCACCAAACTTCTTACCCAGATTCTGTACCTGAATCAGGGGATTTTCCATTCTATCAATGCTCACTTCTATGCAGCCTCCTCTCCAGTAATTTTACGAGATATGAAAATACCATAACCATAACCAGATAAATAATGGCCACTGCAATCAGAGGCATAAACGCAGAATAGGTACGGCTCTTGATGATATCGCCGCCCTTGGTCAAATCCTGCAGCCCTATGTATCCTGCTACAGAAGTCTCCTTTAACAGGACGATAAATTCATTAGCAAGAGTAGGAACCACATTTTTAAAGGCCTGGGGCATAACGATGAACCACATGGTCTGGGCGTAATTAAAGCCCAGGCTGCGGCCGGCTTCAAACTGTCCCTTTTCAATGGAACTGATCCCGCTCCGGAAGATTTCCGCCACATAGGCACCAGAGTTGATTCCAAACGCCAGAATGGCCGTAGGCACCTGGCCCGGATCAGTGGACGCAAAGATGACAAAATACATAATCATAAGCTGTACAACCACTGGCGTACCCCGGATCACCGTCAGATAAACGCTGCAGATTGCATTTAGTATTTTCAGCTTATGGGTATTTTCATAGGTTGATCGTATGATGGCAACCAGTAATCCCAGTAAAATACCGATTAAAACTGCAAAAAACGTGATCTTTAACGTGTTTTGCAGACCGCCGGTAATATATTTCCAACGGTCATCTACGATAAAATTCTGATAAAAATCATCTCTTAGCTTTTCCCACATGGCACTCTTCCTTTTTTATTATTCCGCGGTAATGTATTTATCCACGATCTTCTTCAATTCACCGGATTCCTTTAATTCCTTAATGGCACTGTTTATCTTGTCTAACAGCTCTTTGTTGTCCTTTTTAACGGCGATTGCATATTCTTCCTCGGTAAATGCTTCGTCAAGGATCACCAATCCGGCATTTTCCTTTACAAATACCTTTGCAGGCTCACGGTCAATGATGACTGCATCTATTTTGCTTTGAGTAAGAGCCATAACTGCTTCCATTCCCTTATTAAAACGCTGAACGTCCGCATTCTCAATATCATCTGCATAAATATCGCCGGTGGTGCCGGTCTGTACACCGATCTTCTTTCCCGTTAAATCAGCCGGTGTTTTGATCTCGCTGCCTTCCTTAACAATGATTACCTGAGCTGCTTCTGCATAAGTATCGGTAAAATCAACATTTTTCTTACGGTCTTCGTTAACGGTCATACCTGCAGCAGTAAAGTCTGCCTTACCGGACTGAACAGCCGGAATTAAGGAATCAAAGGCCATATCCTGAATTTCCAGCTCCACACCCATCTTATCAGCGATTGCCCTTGCAATATCTGCGTCAATTCCAACGATTTCATTTTTATCATAATATTCATAGGGCGGAAATTCTGCATTGGTTACCATGACCAGCTTTCCTGCAGCTTCTTTCTGCTCTGCAGCAGTTGTCCCTGTCTCTGTCTTTGTTCCGGAACCTGCACAAGCAGTTAATAAAGCTGCCATGCATACAACACCCATCATAGCAATTACATTCTTTTTCATAATGATTCCTCCTCTTATATACACAAATATGCATAATTATTAAACAAAGTGTCAGTTATACATTATATAGCATTTTCGAAATTAATCAAGTACTTCATAAGAAGAAGATTCTTTTTTCTCCGCGTTATTTTCATTTATCTTGCATGATTTCAGGCAATCCTATATAATATGGCTTATCGGGACCTGCAAAGCACGTTTTGATAAAAGGGGTGCTTTTTAGCCCGTCAATCCGATTATCGAAAAATCAGAAGCATGAAAGAAAGGTCTGTAATTGCTTATGAAGGATTTCCTTGAAAAAACAGCGTGGCCCATGAATCCTCCGGCCCCTTATTCCCTGTTCCACATCGTATTTATCGCCATAGGGCTTGCCTCTGTTGTTTTTCTGGCCTATTACACCACCAGAAAAATCAACAGCTCAAAGCTTCCCCGGCTGCTTTTTTTCTGCGGCCTCCTTTTGGCTGCCACCGAATGCTGGAAACAGCTTTTTTTATATTATGTGGTAAATGAACAGACCTACAACTGGTGGTATTTTCCATTTCAGCTTTGCAGCCTTCCCATGTATTTCTGCCTTATCCTGCCGCTTGTCTCTTCGAAGGACGGTCAAAAAGTACTCTGTACCTTTATGCAGGATTTTAACCTTTTAGGAGGCATCATGGCATTGGCAGAACCGTCCGGGCTTTTTCATCCTTACTGGTTTTTAACCCTTCACGGCCTGATCTGGCACCTGCTTTTGATTTTTATAGGGCTGGTCATCGCATTTTCCCGTCTTTCCGATACCTCGCTTTTGGGATTCGTGCGGACGTTACCCCTGTTTTTTATCAGCTGCATCATTGCTACCATTATCAATCGTACGGCAAAGCCTTTGGGCCAGGCGGATATGTTCTACATTTCTCCCTATTACCCTTCGGCCCAGATCGTTTTTCATGAAATTGCGTTAAAATACGGCATTTCCATAGGAAATGCTGTCTATCTGTTTGCCACCTGTCTGGGCGGCTTTCTGTTTCACATAATATTTTGTAAATTCCGATTGCTCTCCGCCCGGACCGAAGCGTAACCGGGCAATGCAATGGATATCATAACTTCAGGAGGAATCATTACATGTCAGACATAACATCAAAAAGAGTGGAAGAAGCTCTTAACAAGCATGCAAAGGGGTATAATTGTGCACAGGCTGTCTCCTGTGCTTTCTGTGATAAAACAGGCATTGACGAAGAAACCATGTTCCGCTTTACGGAGGGCATGGGCCTTGGTATGGGCGGCATGGAAGGCACCTGCGGCGCCATCGGGGCTGCTGCCATACTTTCCGGGCTAAAGAACAGCTCCGCCCGTCTGGACCGGCCGGATTCCAAACGGACCTCCCACGAAGCGTCCAAAAAATGCCTGTCAGACTTTAAGGTACAGAACAAAAGCGTGATCTGCAAGGATTTAAAGGGCGTGGATACCGGAAAAGTTCTCCGTTCCTGCAATGACTGCATCGCAGATGCCGTAAGGATCATAGACCGTGAATTATTTAAAGGGGAATGAAGTACGTATGTGGAACCTCCAATAAGCCTGATAAGGCCTATTGGAGGTTCTTTATCTTTATTCTTATCTTTCTCCTTCAACCGGCTGCTTTCTGGCCGCCTTCACATCTGAAAGGAACTTTTTCCACGCATCCTCGTGGGCCACAAAGTACCTTGGACAGTCCTTTCCCGTAGCATCGTAATGCCTTATCACATCTTTTTCCGTTAATCCCAGATTCCTGCAAAGCCAGGCTGTCAGCTTTACCAGGGAATCATAGGTTGCTTCGTTAAATTTCCCTGTCTCATCGGGATGGCAGCATTCAATGGAAACCGTATCCACATTTTTTTCCTTTGACGTGGCATAAGCCACCTCGTAGATGGGGATTCCCTGAAGGATTTCCCCTTCCAGCCCAATCATAAAATGGCTGCTGGCCGAAATCTTCTTATCTCCTGTCTGATCCTTAAGGCTATCAAAATAATTTAAGTTCTGTTTGGCCGTTGTACCTGGATTTGCTACATAATGAATTACAATACCATCAGCCCTTTTCATTTCTGTCCCAGGTCTTGAGTAAGGATTTGTTTCGATAAAGTCTTCCTCCACCCAGTCCGGCATAGGAATCCTCTTTAAATCCACATAGTTTTTAAAAAACAGCAGATTAATCCCCCATACGATACTAGCAAGGGCTATGGACAGAATGAATACTCTGACCACTATGTAGAAAATCCGCTTTCTTTTTTGCTGCCTCTTTTGCTTTTGCCGCCTGTCTCTGGCGCGGCGGCGGCGTTCCAGTTCGTCATAGCTTTCTTTTGTCTGATTCTTCATATTCCAAACTCCTGATTATCCCTTTTTCTAAGTTTACGTCTTTCCTTAGGTTAAAGTCAATCAGAAACAAGTGAAAGCAGCAAATTAAATCCCCCTCATTGTAATAAATATTCTCAGACCAGGCCTTCTCTGTGTGGAGGTATGCCACAGCCAGGGGCAATGGATTAGAGGAGGAAGCAGAGAAAGCCGGTCCCACATTCCGTTATAAGAAGTCAGGACCGGCTTGTACCGCTCTGTTTCTGCCCAATATTCTAATATTTTAGGATTCAGGCTGCACAGCCTACTAATTCTTCCGGTGACGCTGCTGCATTGTGACAAACAATCTCTACCTGCTTTCCAATGCCGATGAACAAAATTCCCATCAGCGATTTTCCGTCAATAACCAGATGGTTGTAAATGACATCAATATCAAAGCTGCACCTTTCGGCCCTTACTACAAATGCAACCAGATCTTCCACCGTGGAAAATGTATGTTTCATATTTCTCATCTGTGGCACCTCCTTTTTCCCGATATACTTTGTGTGTCTTTTTAATAAAAATAAATCGGTTTTTCATAGAAAAATATGCACTTTATCATATATGTTCCTATTATTTCCATAGCTTTGGTGCTTATACGGGAAAAAATGAAAATTTTACTAAAAGTACTACCCAAAATCATATTTCTCGTGTATAATTGTATCGTTCGTCTTTTTCATAAGGCAAGGGATTCATGAAGTGGTCATAACGAACCTGACTCGAAATCACGTAATCTCCGCATAAAAACTGTATATTTACTACATGGAAGCGTATCGAAGTGGTCATAACGAGCCGCACTCGAAATGCGGTTGTCCGCAAGGGCACGTGGGTTCGAATCCCACCGCTTCCGCTATAAACCCGCATAGGAGCACGTTCTTCTATGCGGGTTTTCCTTATGCTTTTTTCAACTTGATAACGCGGGACCGCTCTCCGACAAAATAAAAACCCGGCTGCAAACGCAGCCAGGTTCATAATCTTGATATATGCTTTTCTGTTACATCGTATGTTCAATCACTCATAATTGAAAGAAGATCGTCAGGTTTTTCTAAATAATAATCTGCCTGTATTTCTCTGGAAAGACTGCCCCAGCCCGCCAAAGCAAAATCAACCTTGGCACTTTTGGCACATTTCCTGTCATATACACTGTCTCCAATATAAAGCAATTCGTTATTGCCCGCTTTTGAGACTTCCATATATTTGAAAAGAGGGTCGGGATCTGGCTTGTGTTTAACCGTATCATCCGCGCAAATGATAGTTGTGAAATATTTGTTAATATCAAATGGTTCAAAATCCTGCTTAAATTCTTCTCTTGTTTTTGAGGTGACAATACCCAATTCATAGCCGAATTGTACAAGGGTGTCCAGCAACTCTCGTATGCCCTGAAAAATACATACCGTATTACTAAATTTGCACATACCTTTATCCCAATCACTTAGAATAAGCGAAAGTGAACTGTCCGGGACATTAAGTTTTTTCAATGCGTCTTTTCCGGGAATACCCAAAGCAAATGCCAGTTCGCAGATTTCTTTGTTAATCCCGGTTACGGCTAATAAAGTCTCTTGCAAAGAGTGTAGAACTGCATATTCAGTATCAATCAATGTTCCGTCAATATCAAAGACAATATGCTTATATCTCATATATGGCCTCCTCCGCGCTTAATCATTACTATCATATGTTCAAAAGCATCTCATACTGACTCACAATAGGTTCAAACCCTAATCTAATCAGAAAATCTTTCGTACATTTAGATTCGTCATCTACGTTAAGAACACTGATTTTATGTGATTCCGTATGTACGATTAAATCAGTAACAATGCTTCTGCCAATTCCTTTCCCTCTATCATTTTTATTTACTGCAATTTGAGGAATATCTCCTGTCTTTTTATTAATGATACCATATCCAGCAATTGTGTTATCATAATGTACAATAGCATATAGAAATTCCTCTGATACAGCATGAATGGAATCAATTGAATTTTGCCACGAAGGTTCAAAATCCCAAAATTCTCTAAATTGTTCCCAAGCCATTTGGTCTGTATGCTCAACTTTATGGTTTTTCAAAGGAACATAACTTTTTTTATCCAATTTAAAGCATGAAAAATTCCTTTGAATCTTGAATCCTTCTTTTTTGTATAATTGAATTGCAGACGCATTAGATTGAATAACCTCAAGTAAATACTGTTCTATTTGTTTTTCTTTAAGTATTTCTTTGACATTCAAGAGCATGTTACTTGTAACACCTTGTCTTCTGTAATCAATGATAACACCTGTCCCAATATCATACACCGTTGTTTTTCCGTTGAAACTTCTAAGTCCATTAAGAACAAAACCAACCAATCGATCACTTTCAAACGCACCGATCGATATCTCAGGAGCATACCCTCTTCTTTGAAGCATTTGTTTGAATGTTTCTATGGATAAATTCATTTCAACCTGATAATCAGAAAATGCATTCCGAAATGCTTCGTGAAGTGTTTCTATACTTGTTTTATTTAGAGTTTTATAGTCTAGCATTTGTCTTCCTCTCCTATTTGCTAAACAATTCCGGTTGCTCCAATAGATCATTATAGCTTTTTTCGCCCCTTAATTTCATATACTCTTTAAAAAACACTTCATTGTCATATATATTTTGGCTCATGTATGACTCTCCTTTGTTCTTTTAATTAGTTACATCCCATAATCCCCTATGATGCATCATAGATGTTCTCGCCTTTATTTAATTATGCATGTGACAAAACAGGAAACATCGTTTGATTATTCACAAACCAATTATCCTTTCCTTTAAGAATAAATAGAGTCGTATCCTCTTCTTCGAGAATCTGTGAATGAAAAGCTGCCTGTTCCGCAGGAGTGAAGCCAAAAACCACAGTACGTATTTGAGGCTCTGCTGCTCTGGATATCACGTCAAGCATAGCGTGGTCACCGTTGCTAAATATATCATAACAGGTTAAAATCTCATTTTTATTTGAAGCAATTATTACAGCATCAAAATCTTCCAGAAAGTACACACAATCTTTCATAGATGAAGTACAATAAAACATTAGTAATTCATAGTTATCCTCTATTATAAGCGCAGAGTATGGGTTGGATTTCGTGTAATACTGCTTTAATAAAGCACGATCACTTGCACGACTCATGTCAAGTTTCCTTACGCGTCCTTCTGTTGGAGTGATTGGACTGCTGCATTGGTATTCAACGGCTTTTACAAAACCAAATTTAGGGTAAAAATCAAGAACACTGTCATTGGCAAACAGATACATGGTATCGCATTTTTCTCTCCATTCACTTAAAATTCTTTCAATTAAGTATCTGGATAACCCCTGGTTTCTATAATCGGAGTCTGTCATAACCGTGCCAATCTGGATGCATCGTTTTTCCTGCCCATTATATAGGGATTTTAAAATATTCACAGATGCATTAGCGATTACCTTTCCATCATCAATCAAGGAATATGGAATATATTTATCTGTCCAATATCCATTTTGATAAAATTCTTCAAAAGACAGTCCAAAGGTTTTTTCAGCTAAACTGTTATAACTACGCCGTAATGCATCATTTTCACTAATGCTGTTGGTTAAGATATAATTCAAATAACCACCCTCCTTCTTTTCTCACTTAAGCTATCATGTTTTTTCAGCATACAAGCTGGTGATTTTTTTGCACATCATGGAAAAGGCTTTTACTTCCTCTGCCGTCAATGCTTCTTCTATATAATTCATGATTTCATTTCCAAAATCATCGACACGGTTTAAAAAGGCTTTTCCTTCACTGGTTAGTATAATATTATAGGAGCGGCGGTCATTAAGCTGCCTTTCCTGTAAGATATACTTTTTTTCCAACAGCCGTTTCGTCAATTTTGAAATGCCCGACTGCGAGATTCCTTTCATTTCGGCAAGTTCTTTTGTGGTTTTTGGCCCTTGATTACTCAACGTATCAAGTATATAGTACTGTGCCGTTGAAACGCCTTCTACGTTGAATCGGTTTGAATCTGATACAATCATACACTGAAAAGGGACATAACTTTCTTCTAATTCTCTCATTGCCATAAAGCCGATCTCCTATATTTTATTAATATATTTTTTCAGGGATTTTCCTGTCAAGGAATCTTTACAATTAATTAATTCTCCCGGCAACCCTGTATACATAATTTTACCGCCATGCTGTCCGGCATATGGGCCTAAGTCGATGATCCAGTCTGCCTGGCAAATAATATCCAAATTGTGCTCAATTACAATAAGGGTGGAATTTTGTTCTACAAGACGATTCATTATACCAATCAACTGTTTTATATCAGCCATATGCAAGCCTGTTGAGGGTTCGTCCAAGACATAAACCTTCCCGCCGTTTTCAAGCTCGGAAGCCAGTTTTATCCGCTGCAATTCCCCTCCTGAAAGTGTGTTCAATGGCTGCCCCAAAGAAATATAGGTGATTCCAACATCTGAAAGCCTTTTAAGTACTGTTCTTATTTCTTCTTCCCGAAAAAATTCCAAGGCTTCCGATACGGTCATTTTAAGAATTTCACCAATATTTTTACCTCTTAGCTTATACCCAAGCACTTCGTCGGTATAACGGTTCCCGTGACATTCTTCACATACTGTAACGATTGTATCCATAAACGCTAAATCTGTATAGGTAACACCTAAGCCTTTACAAACCGGACATGCGCCTTGGGAATTGAAACTGAACAGGGAGGCGCTGACACCGTTGCTTTTTGCAAATAGTTTTCTGATAATATCAAAGATACCTGTAAAGGTTGCTATGTTGGAACGCTTTGATGCTTGTATTCCCTTTTGGTCGATAAATACAGTTTCAGGATAAAATCGGGGCAGCACCTGATTGATAAGCGTACTTTTTCCTGAACCGGCAACCCCTGTCACAACAGTCATTACTCCTTTGGGTATTTCAACTGAGAGGTTCTTTAAATTGTGCAGCGTTGCATTGTGAATGGAAAGCCAGCCTTTCGGGGTACGTGTACCAGATTTTAATTCAGGCCGATAAGACAGATAATTCCCCGTCAATGTGCCAGATGCTTTTAACCCCTGTAAATTCCCTTGATATACTATTTCGCCCCCATGAATTCCCGCGCCGGGTCCCATGTCAATCACTTGGTCTGCAATCTTTATTATATCAGGATCATGCTCCACGATAAGTACGGTATTGCCTTTGTCACGCAAAAGTTTCATAAGGTCATTAATCTTGCTTATATCGTGAGGGTGAAGTCCTATACTTGGTTCGTCAAAAATATAAGTAAGGTCCGTCAAACTGCTGCCCAGTTGGCAAACCAATTTGATTCTTTGAGATTCCCCGCCCGAAAGAGTGGAGGTTTGTCTGCTTAAACTTAAATAGTCCAATCCAATGGATACCATTTGCTGCAGACGATTCATCAATTCTGAAACGATTGTAGCCGCCACTGGAGCATTGATTAACTGGACAAAACCTAATAGTTCGTTTATCTGCATATCAGCGCATTCCGCTATATTTTTACCGTTCACTTTGCAGGATAATACTTCATCATTCAGGCGGGCCCCGTGGCAGTGGGGGCAATCCTGCTTTATGACAAAGCCCTCAATTTCTTTGCTGTATCTAACCTTTTCGCCATCCTCTTTTTTGAGAAAGCTCCGCTCGATCCGTGGAATCACCCCTTCATACAATGAAGTTTTAGGCCATTCGGGAAGAGGATCTTTCACCTTAATGCCGTCAGCGTAAAGCAGCATCTCCAGTTCTTCGGCGGAATAGTCTTTTATTTTTTTATCATTATCAAAATATCCAGAATAAATATAACGGGTCAGTCGCCAGCCGCCGGGTTCAAAAGTCGGAAAACGGATTGCTCCCTCATTTAAGGATTTATTTTTATCTAACAGTCGTTCAATATCAACCGCTTCAATCTTTCCTAAGCCCTGGCAGCCGCCGCACATCCCAGCCGGATTATTGAACGAAAAAACATCGGAATAGCCGGCAAAAGGTTTTCCAATTCGAGAAAACAACAGACGCAATAAAGAATAAATATCTGTAATCGTGCCTACCGTTGACCGTGCATTGCCGCCCAACCGTTTTTGGTTGATTATAAAAGCTACCGATAAATTTTCGATTGTATCCACATCGGGTTTTCCATAATGGGGCATACGGTGACGGATAAAACTGGTGTAGGTTTCATTTAATTGCCTTTGGGATTCTGCTGCTATTGTATCGAACACTAAAGACGATTTACCAGAACCGGATACTCCTGTAAAAACCGTTATTTCTTTTTTGGGTATCAGGACATCTATGTTTTTTAGATTTCGCTCTCTTGCGCCAGATACCCGTATATCATTATCAGACATAATTTTACCTTTCCATTATATATTTGACACAGTCAATATATGAGTGTCTCAACTATATCTTATCATCATTTTTACTTCTTTGCAATGATATAGAATAGAACTTTATGGAAATATATTTACCTATCCTGCTGAACTATGAACAAGCATACGACTTCCGCGCTTTCGGATAGACGATAATGAACAAAAGCAAAGAACGGGCTGAACGCATGAAACCCTTTAAACGCACATAAAAAGCAGATACTGGGCGAAAAAGGCGGTCCCCAGCATGGTTCTTCGCCTTTTTCTAATCAACCTGTTAATATTCAATTGTCACTCAATTTGAGATGCAGTATTGGAAATGGTCTGCCTTGTTCATCAAGCTCTGACCTGCTAATGATATGAAACTTCATGTGTTTATAAAATCCTATGCCCTGATCATTCTGTTCATTTACATCTACATATTTTGCATCTAAGTTATCTACAGCATAACGAATAAGCTTCTTTCCGATTCCTTTTCCTCTGGCCCTATCATGTATAAACAGCATCTCAATTTTATTGTTGGCTACACCTATGAAACCATGAGCAGTATCATCAACATAATAACAATACAAATGTTCAATTTCTTTTAATCCCTTTACAACTTCCGGTTTGATTGCCTGGATGTCACTTTCTGACAAAAATGTATGAGTTGCTGCAACAGCAGATTCCCAGATATTTAGTAAATCATTTATTTTATTCCTGTTATTTACGGAATGAATATTTGACATTTCATTACCTCCTGTTCTTACAAGCTTGCTCTCATTATATTGACTATTTGAGTTCATGTCAAACAAATACCGCGGTGCGCATCCATGAGATGTTTTCCTCCTGTCATAAAAACTTAAATTGTATTCTGACAGATTTCTGTTAGAATAAGGTTATAAAAAATTGTAAATAGGGGGAAGAAAAATGGCAGAGATTATTAAAGTCTATAAAGAGCATTTACCCTCATTGCGTTTTATTGGGAAATGCTATACCAACGCTGACAGAGATGGTGGATTTGGTCACAAATGGATGGAATGGTTTCAAAACGGCTGGTTTGAGGAGCTTGAAAAACTGTGCGGGGATCCAAATATTGAAAACAGTTTTCTGGGCTTTATGCGCTGCAACAGCAGCAATTTTGAAAACACTTTTGAATACTGGATTGGCATGTTCCTACCATCAGATACATCTGTTCCCGATGGTTATGATTTTATAGATTTGGACGAGGCCAGCATCGGTGTATGCTGGATTAAAGGCAAAGAGGATGACGGCAGCATCTATGGCATGCATGATGAGTGCATTCTTAAATTCCAGGAATATGATATGGGAAATTTTAAAAACGATAATGAAAAAAGGGCTTATTTTTTCGAAAGGTATAACTGTCCGCGATTTTCCGAGAAGGATGAACAAGGTAATGTTATTTTAGACTACTGTATTTACTTGTCAGAACAATAGGCTGAAAATGATCTGGCAGAACCCCCGCGTAAGCCAATGGTTTACACGGGGATTCTTATGCTCTTTTGCAGTGACTGTTCTCAATAATGGCTAAAATTCCTTTCAACCTTTTATAATATATTTCGTGTAATTAGATGTAAGTCAAATTAAATGGATTTTTGCAGTCCCTGCACATCCGTCCCCGCAATACTGCTCTGATTCATTTATCAGAAAATATTATTGAAAATTCCGCATCTTGTTTATTCTATAGATAAGGAAAAGATTTTGCTCACTAACAGCTAAAAGGAAAGGATTATGGTATTTAACATGCAAGAATGGATCATAAACACGATGAACCAATTTGGATATGCTGGCATTGCCCTGTTGATTGCAATCGAAAACATATTTCCACCAATTCCGTCTGAAGTTATTCTCACCTTTGGCGGATTCATGACAACAAAAAGCAACTTGAATATTTGGCTGGTGCTTCTTTCCGCCACAACCGGTTCGACTGCCGGAGCCATCGTTTTATATTACATCGGACGGTTGGTAACGCCGGAACGCTTAGGGCGATTCATCGACAGATGGGGTTTTCTTCTTCAATTGAAGACACAAGATATATTAAAAGCGGAAAACTGGTTTAACCGGCGGGGAAGCCTTACTGTCTTTTTCTGCCGGTTTATCCCTATTGTCAGAAGTCTCATCTCCATCCCCGCCGGAATGGCAAAATTGAAAATGAGTAAATTCTTGTTTTATACTGTATCGGGTACGGCAATCTGGAATGTTATACTTATTAATCTGGGGGCTTTTGCCGGAGAGAAATGGAGTATCATTGCAGATTACATCAACACATATTCCTATGTTGTTTTTATCCTGCTGGCATTTGCAGGTGTGGGTATTATCATCTGGCTGATGTGTAGAAAAAAATCAAAGAAAGTTTAGAAACTGACTAAAAAAGCTGCGGGCTTTAACCTGAAAATAAATCAGTCAAAGGGAGGTGATGTTTTGAATGATATTGAGCTAATCAAATCCTGTCAAAAGGGGGACAGCTTCTGTTCCGGCTGCGGTAATAAGGTTTTGAAGAGTTAAAGAATACCTTGGTGCAGTATAGTGGAGTATGGTGGATGTAAGTGTGTAAGGTAAGGATGAAATTGGGCCGTTGCAATTTTTCCGGTGCAACGGCTCTTTGATATCATTTAATCTTTTATAAAAACCTGAGCCATATGAATGAGAAAGCCCAGTGTACGCAGGAAAAATACACACCCTGCAGCCACGTATACCCAGGGATGATTCAACGTTCTGAGTAACCATAAAAGCAGCATCACAGCAGCTGCATCCCGCATATACCGTCCAAACAGTAACCCGGCTTTCTCTTCCCTTAGGGACAGGGACATATCAGCGCTTATCAGCCATCGCCACCTTGGAGAAGAAAAAACAAAGGAAAGAAATGAAAAAAGCACAATTCCATAAATCATGATATCAATCCATTCTCTTTTAGAAATTCCTGGGCTACAGCAGCAGGTGACTGCTGTAATTCATCCACCTTGTAGTTCAGTTCAATCATAACCTCATTGGTTAAAAATGGTGCCAATTCTTCCATGATACCGGCGATTTCCGGACATTTCTCCAATGCGTCCGCCCGAATAATCGGAATTGCAAAATAGGGCGGAAAAAAGTTCTTATCATCTGCCAGCGTTTTTAAGTCGAATTTTTTTAAAAGTCCGTCCGTGGAGAAGGCATCAATGACATCCACCTCACCGCTTCCCAGAGCCATATAGCGGGGAGAAGAGTCTAAGGTAAGGTTTTTTCCTATTTGGAAACCATATGATTTCTGCAGTCCGGATAATCCATCCTCCCGGTTGGAGAATTCAAACGTAGTACCGGATGTCAAGCTTCCGCTTATTTTAGCAAGATCACTTATTTTATCCAAATGATACTTCTCTGCCGTTTCCTGAGTTACAGCCAATGTATAAGTATTATTAAAGCTCATCTGCTGAAGCACTTCCAGATCAAGCTGCTCCTTATACTCTTTCTTTACCGTCTGATACACTTGTTCCATATCACTGATAGGCGGATATTTGAGGATGTCAGTGTATGAGGTACCGCTGTAGTCAATATATAGATCAATATCTCCGGTCTTCATTGCAGCAAAGCATACCTGTGACCCACCCAGGCTCAGTTTTCTGTTTACGGTGATATCAGTTCTGTCTTCTATTAAATCCGCCACCATATTCCCAAGGATCTCCTGCTCCGTAAAATCCTTGGAGCCGACTGAGAGTGTACGCACATCCCCTGATACACTGCCAACGGATGTGAAAAGAAATATAGCCGCAATAAGCATCGCAGCCGCTCCAAGCATTGCCTTTTGGATATTCCTGCTTTTTTTCTTAACCGAGGCATCTCCCTTTTGAAGGCTGACCGGCGTTACCAGCTTTTCAATCAGACCAATCAGAAAGTCTACCATCAATGCCAATATACAGGCAGGAATAGCGCCCGCCAGGATTTGAATGTTATTCACCGTCCGGATGCCGGAAAACACCAGATATCCCAGGCCGCCAGCTCCAATAAACGCAGCCATGGTCATAAGCCCCACCGCTGTTACGGAAGCGATCCTCACTCCTGCCATAATGATCGGAAGAGCAAGGGGAATCTGCACCTTAGTCAGCACCTGAAACGGCGTCAATCCGATTCCTCTGGCAGCCTCCAGCGTCTGGGGATTGATATTATCAATTCCTGTATAGGTATTCTTAATAATGGGAAGAAGAGAATAAAGAACGACTGCAACAATTGCAGGAATGATACCGATTCCCAATAGTGGGATCATGAAGCCAAGCAGTGCCATGCTGGGAATTGCCTGAATCACGTTTGCAACTGCTAAAATCGGTTTACTGGCTTTTGCCGCAAAGGAAATAAAAATTCCAAGGGGCACTCCTATCAGGATGGCCAAACCCACCGATACGGCAGTCAGCTTCAGATGTTCGATCAATAATGAAAGGATCTGGGGATGATTGCTTATTATATAATTCCAAAAGTTCATTCTACCTCTCCTCCTTCATAGTCAAAATATTGCTGACTCAGTGTCGTCACCAGGCTGCTCCGTGTAATGAGCCCCTTAAGGCGCCTTTGGTCATCCACCACCGGAACTGTTGACACCTGGTTTTCCGTCACTATTTTCAGTGCATCCAGTATACATTGGTCCGGTAAAAGGGCAGGGAAGTCTTCATACATAAATTGTTCTGCCAACTGGGTTCTGTCCTCTATGCCTCTTAATCTGCTGGCCTTGACAATTCCGGCCAATCGCCGGGTATCCCTGTCCACGATCAGAAGGCTGTCAACCTTGTTTCTTCGCATCTTTTCAATGCATTTTAAGACAGATAAGTCTTTGGTGGCAGTGATTGGCTGCTCGATCATAATGTCGGACACCTTGATGTATTCCGGTGAGGACCAGATCCTGTTTTTTCCTACGAAGCTTGAAACAAACTCATCCACAGGATTGTTTAAGATATTCTCCGGCGTGTCATATTGCAGAATATCGCCATCCTTCATGATGCAGATCATATCCGCAATCTTAATGGCTTCATCCATGTCATGAGTCACAAAAACAATCGTTTTCTTTAATTTTGCCTGTAGCTGCACCAGCTCATCCTGAAGATCTGATCTTGTTATGGGATCCAGGGCCGAAAAAGGCTCATCCATCAGGATAATATTCGGATCAGTGGCAAAGGCTCTGGCTACGCCGACCCGCTGCTGCTGCCCACCGCTAAGCTCCGTCGGATAACGATTCAAAAACTCATCACAGTCAAGTCCTACCATCTGCATCAGCTTCTTTGTATTGTCTTCAACATCCTTGGGCAGCATCTTTTCAAGCTTTGGAATCAGCTCAATATTTTCCTTAACCGTCATATGGGGAAACAATCCCGTCTGCTGGATCACATATCCGATTTTCCGCCGCAGGGCTACTTCATCCATGCTGCCGATATTTTTCCCGTCAATGGAGATCGTACCCGATGTGGGTTTGATCAGCCGGTTGATCATTTTTAAAAGTGTGGTCTTTCCGCAACCACTCTCACCAATAATAGCCACCAGGCTTCCGCTATTTATCGTAAATGTAATTTGATTCAGAACCTGCTTTGTCTTATAACGTTTGGAAATACGTTCAAATTGTATCATATATCTCCCTCCTTTTTAGCAAAGTAACAACTTAATTATATTACAAAGTTGGCACTTTGTCAAATTTCAAAAAAAAACGCCTGAAGCAAAATGACTTCAAGCGTTATGATAAAACTCTCATTTGGACGGATATAAAAATTCTCTTACACGATCAGGGGTGTCATCCTGTGTTATGAAATATATGGTATCATTTTCCGAAAGAGCAACGTATGGCCCGGGGGATTTTATGACAGTGTCATTCCTGCTGACTGCGATCACCGTCGCCCCAGTCCGCTGCCAAAATTGGATTTCCGTTACCGTCTTATTTAAATGGACACAATTGCTGGTGATCCGTATCTCAAACGGCATAAATGGATTCATTGACCGGAAATGAACGGAGGCCTCTATCAGTTCCTTCAGGCAGTCATTTAAATACTCCATTTCCTGTTTTTGGCGGCTGACACTCTTTAAAAGATTCTCTTTGATTGTATCAATGGTCTGCCGCTTACTGTTTTGCTGAATGTACTCTGCTGCTTTTTTCTGGGACTTAATGATGATCCCATTCCCCTTTTCTGAGGTTACGATCCCCAGATCACTGAGTATGCAGATCGCCCGCCGTGCAGTCTCCGGAGATACGCTGTACTGGCTTGCCAGGGAGGAACGGGCGTAAATCTTCTCACCAACCTCATATTCTCCATTGGCTATCCGGGCTGCCACCTCTACGGCAATTTGCTGATAGCGGGGAATTGCTGCTTTATGCTTAATCTCTATGTCCATGTAAATCACGTTTCCTTTGCCTATTGTAGTATAAAACAACACCAGTATAGCCTAAAACGTGATACAAAGCAAGGTGAGGTTAATTCCATCCCATCTTTCCTTTTAAGATCATTTTCTTTTATGATCATTTTCCTTTTTCAGCATAAGACAAATCATTCACCGTTTCAACTGTATATATGCCATCTTTGACAACCACTTTCGATACACTGGCATTTTTAAGCCCTGCTGCCGGCACTTTAGCATTTGCATCGACTGTAGAAAGAAAAGTTCCGATGCTTAATCCGTGAGAAACCACAAGAACGTCAGCATAGCCTTTGTCCATGGATTCCTTTACGATATCGCTAAATGCCGCCTGTAAACGGGCTTGTATTGTGGCAATATCTTCCGCAGGCCAATTGCCCTCTTCCTCAGCCTTATCCTTATCCAGCTGTGCCAGAGTATCTGCAAATGATGCAACCGTGTCCATGAAACTTCCGGTCTGCATAGAAGCCATCATATCCTCCAGTGTCATGCCCTGCGCTTTGGCAATTGCTCCCCACATCTCATCATTTGGCATACCTTCATAAGTGCCAAAGTTAAACTCCCTAAGCCTCTTGTCTTTATGAATCTCAAGATTCTGGCCCTTTTCGTTCAGTACAATTTCTGCCGTCTCAATGGCCCGCCCGCTATCGCTTGTGTACACAGCGTCAAATTCAACTCCTTCTAATTTTAAGCCACGTCCCAAAGCGCTTGCCACCTCGATACCGGCGGGTGTAAGCGGTGCATCGATCCAGCCCTGTGAACGATCCGAAGTATTTAACATGGTCTTACCGTGACGTGTAATATAAAGTGTCACCGTATCAATCGCTGCCGCAGACTCTTTTGCAGATGCTTTCTCTGTTTCAGCCTTTGTTACTGCCGTTTCAGTCTTTGTTACTGCCGTCTCCGGCTGCTTTACAGATGCCGTCCGGCAGCCTGTTAAAAGCATGGTTCCTAGTAAAAATGCTGACATATATCCGGTAATTTTTTTCATTCTTTATTTCCTCATCCCCATTATTATATACTCCTCATGATCATTTCCCCCGGATAGCTGCCGGCCCGCCTCCTCTCGACAGGCATGGCAGCATTCCATCCGGTTTTAATAGGTCAGATCCTCCCCATTGGTAGCAATGACTTTTTTATACCAATAAAAAGATTTTTTTCTGGAGCGTTTTCCGGTTCCATTTCCTGAATCATCCAGATCTACATAAATAAACCCATAGCGCTTACTCATTTCTCCGGTGGAAGCACTTACTAAATCAATACAGCCCCAAGGCGTATATCCCATTAAATCCACACCATCGATTTCGACCGCATCTTTCATAGCTTCAATATGAGATTTTAAGTAGCCAATGCGGTAGTCGTCTTCCACATATCCATTTACATCAGCTACATCTTTCGCACCTAAACCATTTTCCACGATAAACAGCGGCTTTTGGTAACGGTCATACAAAGCATTCAGGGTAATTCGAAGTCCCAGAGGATCGATCTGCCAGCCCCACTGGCTTGCTTCCAGATAAGGATTTTTCAGGGAGGCAAATACATTGCCTTCAGTTGTTCCCGCAGCAGTTGGATCCCCGCTGGCGACTCTCGACGAATAATAAGAAAAAGAAATGAAGTCAACCGGTGTTTCTTTCAATATTTCCAGATCACCATCTGTTATATCCAGTTTAATCTTCTCCCGTTCAAAGCGTTTCCAGGCATAATCAGGATACTCGCCTCTTGCCTGCACATCAACGAAGAAATACCCCTCTCTATCTCCTTCAAACGCCGCCCATACATCCTGAGGTTTGCAGGTGAATGGATAATATTGTCCCGCCGCCAGCATACAGCCCACCTTATTCTGCGAATCGATCTCATGAGCCATTCTGACTGCCAAAGCACTGGCAACCAGTTCATGGTGAGCGGCCTGGTACTGAATCTGCGTTCTGTCTTCCCCCTCTTCAAAATATAAGCCTGCCGCCATAAAAGGCCCATGGAGAATCATGTTGATTTCATTAAAAGTAAGCCAATATTTTACCAGTCCTTTGTAGCGTGTAAATACGGTCTTACAATAATTAACAAAAAAGTCTATGACCTTTCTATTCCTCCAGCCGCCGTATTCTGCGATTAAGTGCATAGGACAGTCAAAATGTACCAAAGTAACAAGCGGTTCTATACCATACTTGCGGCATTCTTTAAAAATAGTTTCGTAAAATTTCAGCCCTTCTTCATTGGGAAGGTCATCGTCCCCGTTCGGAAAGATTCTGCTCCATGCGATGGAAAGACGATAAGTTTTAAAACCCATTTCTCCAAATAATTTAATATCATCAAGATAGTGATGATACATATCAATAGACTTTTTTGCCGGGTAGTAGTGTTCCTCATCAAAATCAAACATTTTCCTGGTTCCGGCAACGACATCCCAGCGGTCTTTGCCATGTGGAACCACGTCCACATTGGCAAGGCCCCTGCCTCCCTCCGCATATCCTCCTTCGCATTGGTTGGCAGCAGTTGCACCGCCCCATAAAAAATCATTTCTTAACGCCATATGATAACTCCTTTCCTCTATACTTTTCTGCTCATATGCCTGAGCATAAAGATTATTGCCGGACAGCCGCTCTCTCAATTCCTATCAGACAATCCTCTGTAGTCACCTTCTTTTCTTTCCACAAAATCATACTGTCATGTTCACCCAGATTGGTAATCAATACCGGTGTCACCAATGAATATCCTTTAGAATGTATAAAATCCTTATCAAACTCCAATAAGACCTGGCCTTTTTTTACTCTCTGTCCCTGCTCTGCCTTAGCGGTAAAACCTTCACCCTCTAATCTTGTGGTATCCATTCCAATGTGAATCAGAATCTCCAGACCATTGTCAGCTATAATGCCCAAAGCATGTTTTGTATGGAAAAAAGCACTGATCACACCATCTGCCGGAGAAACAACAACTCCTTTTGATGGCCTTACCGCAATACCCTTTCCCAAAGTACCGCTGGAAAATGCAGCATCTTCCAGACTTTCCAGTGGAACAATATCACCTTCTACCGGAGAAAGAACCTCTATGGAAATAGTCTTTGCAGGACTATCCTGTGTCCCTGCCGATGCATCGGTACCCTCGCTATCCTCTGCCGGCGTCTCTTTATCATTCCAGAAGAAGAAAGTAAGTAAAAATCCAACCAGGGAAGAAACGGCGATACAGATAAAGGAAGTAACCATTCCGCTTGCATCTCCTGTTGCAGTATTAATATAGTTTACCACACCAAAGATTCCAAGGCCGCCCATGGTATAAGAAGTTGCATTCATAGTAGTCATAATAGCTCCGCCTACCGCACCACCGATCATGGAGTAAATAAAGGGCAGTTTTTTCGGAAGGGTAATACCATAAATCGCAGGCTCCGTCACACCGCAGATACCAGAAACCACGGCGGGAATACAAAGTGATTTTGTTTTCTTATCCTTGAGTTTAAAGTACATGGCAAGCACACAGGCTGTCTGTGCAAAGCTTGCACCATACATTCCGCTTAATACGTTGATATATCCAAGTTCAGCCAGCTGAATGAACGCCAACGGAATCAAAGCCCAATGGAGGCCAAAAATAACCAATACCTGCCAGAAGAATCCCGTCAGAATACCAAATAGGATTGGAGAAGCTGCAAAGAGGGAAGAAAATCCTGAGTTTAAAAAACTTGTCAGGATAGATATTACCGGTCCTATGACCAAAAATCCCGCAACCATGGATACAAGCATAACAACAAACGGAACAAAAAAGTTTTGGAGCATCTCCGGAATTACTTTTTTTGCAAATTTCTGCACATAGCTTGCAAACCAGACCACAATAATAACGGGAATTACACTGCTTAAATAGTTATTCGCTACCCAGGGCACCCCAAACGCCTTTAAGTAATAAGCGCTGTGAAAAACGCTTCCTTCAAACAGCACACCAAGGATGTCTCCTCCTGACAGGGCAGATAACTGGATGCCCGGATAACACAGGGCCGCACCAAGGGCCATGCCTGTCATCCTGTTTACATTAAATTTTCCCGCTGCAGTAAAGCCAATGATGATGGGCATAAACTGGAACACAGAATCACCTATGGCATTAAGCATTGCATAGGTGCCTGACGTAGTGGAAAAAACGCCGAGAAATACCAAAAGTGCGCATATACCCTTTATAATACCTCCTGCTGAGAGAATCCCTAAGAATGGCTGGAAGCAGCCGCTGATCGTATCAATCAGCTTATCAAACAGCTTTTTACTGCCTGCATCCGCTGCTGCCCCTCCTTCACTGCTGATTCCCGCCGCCTGACAAACCTCTTCGTACACGGCAGGCACATGATTGCCGATAACCACCTGGTATTGTCCGCCGCTTTTCATAACCGTGACGACTCCGTCCATTTTCTTTAAAACTTCATCGTGTGCCTTGCTCTCATCCTTTAACTGAAAACGAAGGCGGGTAATACAATGGGTCAAAGACGCAATGTTTTCTTTCCCTCCTACTTCTTTGACAATTTTCTTTGCCAGTTCCTCATATTTTCCCATGGCAAATCTCCCCTTTCTAGTCTGTTTTTATATTATCATCATTGATCTTAATGATATGGATCGCCAGGTATAATCCTTCCTGTTCTGTAAAGCAGTAATGATAATGGCTACAAAAAAAATCCCTGATTTTTTTCACACACTGAAACGTATCTTCGTAACGTTCGCTTAAATGGTCTTTTAACATCCCGCTCATATCGGCATCATTTAATTGTGAGCCCTGAAAAACCCGTTGAGCAAGAAAACGCAGATGAGTCACAAAACGGTAATAAGCATAACTTTCTTCGTCATAATCGATTAAAAAATGATATTTCACGATATTTAGAATCTCACCGATGAGTTTTGTTATCTTCCCTGCATGTTCCATGCCTGATTCCAATTCCGCATTGACAAAATGCATGGCAAGAGTTGCTGCTTCATGATCATCATACCAGGTATCATAGAGCTTATTAAATTCAGCCACCAGCTCCCTGCTTAGCCGGAATTCATCCTGATACATTTTCCTGATATCCCAGAGCATTCTGTTTTCCAGATAAGCTCCCAGCTTCCCACGCTCAATCATGCTGTTTAAATGGTCTGCCAGGGATATGACAAGAGAATTCTGCAAAGTACGGTTTAGATCCTCTTTGGCTTCCGTTACAAAACGGCCGGCCAATTCAAAAATCGTATCCGGTATCTCTGAAAATAATTGCGTATACTGCGCAAGCTGTGACCGGTCTTCCAAAATGAATATTTTATCAATTAATTCACGTGATATCTCCTCATTTTTATGGGATAAATGAGCGATTCCTTTTCCCATGACAACCAGTTCACGCTCCTGTCCGTCTAAGACCAGTGCAGCATTATTGTTTAAAAATTTGACAATCTTCATCTTACTGATCCCCCCAAAAAAGAAAACCCGCCTGATTCCAGGGATAAAAATCCCCGGAACCAAGCAGGTTTCGTATATGTTCAAGCCATATTCACGATCCAACTGTGCTTCCTGATATGATAATAACTAGTTTTCATCTATTTACTTTTTGATTTGGATTTACTTTCTATCTGCGACCACCCCCTTAACTGTTGGATAAATACTAACATGTCGATTTTTAAAAGTCAACATTTTTTTAATGATTTTCTTATGCATTATGTTAGTTTTTTTTAACATTTAATTAACTTGCGAAATATCATCATCACTTTTACTATTAAAATTGGTTTTTTAACATGTTTTTTCAAGCTAAATGACTGCCTCATTAAAGTGCTTCAATACGATGCAATTCCATTACAATCCAGGATACTTCTCTGTTTATCGTTTGATAGATTCTCATAATCCAACAATAAAACATAACTCTATTAAAAAAAATCCAGTATCGGTTGACAAACGAAAAATCAGTGCATATAATATTCTGTAATCTCTTTGCACTGCATTACATCCGATTTTGGATGCGAGATCAACGGTACAAACTGAGCAGGCGATGAACCTTTTTGCAAAGGTCATGGGGCCGGGCCGCCTAATAAGTGGCAACAGATTGCAATTATTGCACATCTGTGGGACAGTAGTATGGTTTATGAGAAGCTTTCTTCTCATAAAAAGGCGTAACTTTTCGCGCCGTCCATCCGATTATGAAAACACCTCTTTGTTTTCATAATATGTTCCATAGGTGTGTTTTTTCATACCAAAATGGAACAAAGACCCCGTAAATGGAGTGCCATAGAGCTATCAAACGAATGCCGAAAGGCTAAAACGGAGGTAACTTTTATGACAAACAACAAAGGACACAAGGCGGGTTTAACCACCGCCGAAGCAAAAAGATTGCAGGAGCAATACGGCAAAAACGAACTGACACCGCAGAAGAAGGAAAGCTTCTTTCGAAAGGTTTTTCACATTATCTGTGAGCCAATGTTTTTGCTGCTGATTGTTGCTGCAATTATCTATTTCATTCTGGGTGAGCCCAGAGACGGTGCCATCATGCTCATTTTTGTAGTGGGCATCATCAGCATCGATGTCATACAGGAATGGAAAACCGACAAAACCTTAAAAGCCTTAAAAGATCTGTCTGCCCCTCATGTGACAGTAATCCGTGACGGCAGGGAACAGACCATTGCCAGCGTTGATCTTGTTCCCGGTGACTTTATGATGATCTGTGAGGGTGTCAAAATTCCTGCAGACGGTATTATAGTAAAGTGTAACGACTTATGTGTCGATGAATCCTCTCTCACCGGCGAAGCAGAGTGCGTCTGGAAATTGCCCGAAGAAAATGCCGGCCCGGCTGCCGACTACTGGCGCAGGGATTATTGTTACGCAGGCACCCTGGTCACCCAGGGTACGGGGACCATTTGTGTGGATAAAATCGGCGTTGCCACCGAATATGGCAAAATCGGTGCAAATGTGGCCGCAGCTCCCAATGAGGATACCCCTTTGCAAAAGCAAACCCGCAGCCTTGTTACGCTTTGTGCCGGCATCGCCGCTGTTCTGTTTACCCTTGTAGGAATATTCACATGGTTCAATATACCGGACCATGCCTTTCACGACCGGCTGATTGAAAGCATTCTTTCCGGCATTACCCTTGCCATGGCGATGATTCCCGAGGAATTTCCAGTGATTCTTACGGTTTTTCTTTCTATGGGTGCATGGCGGCTTGCAAAAAAACAGTCTTTGGTGCGTAAGCTGCCCTCCGTGGAAACATTGGGTGCTGTATCAGTACTTTGCGTAGATAAAACCGGCACCATTACCATGAATCAAATGACAGTGCAGGAGGTATGGGCACTGGATGGAGATGATCATGCCTTATGTGAGACCATGGGATTTGGCTGTGAAACAGATGCTTATGATCCCATGGAAAAAGCCATGCTTTCCCACTGCGGCAGTCTTGGCATCACCAAGGATCATCTTTTCAGCGGAGAACTGGTCAGTGAATACACCTTTACCAACGAGCAGAAAATGATGGGGCATGTCTGGCGCAGAAATGAAAAACTGGTCATTGCAGCAAAAGGTTCTCCTGAACGGATTCTTACCATCTGCAATCTCAGCGATGAAGAAAGGAAAACCGTTGACCATAAAATCATGGAAATGTCCATGGAAGGTCTTCGTGTAATTGCAGTCGCCGCTGCAAACCTCCAAAGCGAAGCAGAGATACCGGCTGAGATCACCGGCTGCGCCTTAACACTCTGCGGACTGATCGGGCTTGCCGATCCTCCCCGTGAAAGTGTAAAAGCAGATATTGCCGTCTGCAGCAAAGCCGGTATTCGTGTGGTGATGATTACGGGTGACAACGGCATCACCGCTTCTTCCATTGCAAAAAAGATCAATATGCTTAACAGTGACCATATCATTACCGGTGATATGATAAACGAAATGAGTGATGAGGAGCTTCGTGAAAAGGTAAAAGATGTTTCGATCTTCTCCCGTGTTGTGCCGGAACACAAAATGAGGATTGTTAGGGCATTTAAGGAAAACGGCGAAATCGTTGCCATGACAGGTGATGGGGTGAATGATGCCCCTGCACTGAAATACGCCGATATTGGCATTGCCATGGGAAAGCGGGGCAGCGAGGTTTCCCGTGAAGCCGCCGGCTTAATTTTAATGGATGATAATTTTACCACCATTGTAGAGACCGTAAAAGACGGAAGACGTATTTATGACAACATCCGCAAAGCGGTTGGTTATGTATTTACCATCCACATCCCGATTGCATTTGCATCCTTGCTTGCCCCTATGCTCGGCATCGCACCCACTGCTCTTTTGCTGCTGCCGCTGCATGTTGTGCTGCTGGAGCTGTTGATTGATCCGACCTGCTCCATTGTACTGGAGCGGCAGCCTGCTGAAATGGATATTATGGAGCGCAGGCCCCGTGATCCAAAAGAGAAGCTTCTCACTCCGGCCCTTCTTTTCAAAAGCGTCCTGCAAGGACTGGTTATATTCGCCGTTTCATTCGGCACATATTATACGATACTTGACGGCAATGAAGCAAACGCACCCACAGCCCGTGCAATGGGGCTTACCATTATCATGCTTTCCAATCTCTTCCTGGTGCAGGTGAACAGCTCTGACCATGATTTTGCAGTGCAGTCCATAAAACGTCTTGCAAAAGACAAGGTGATGTGGGCGGCGATCTTTGGAACATTTACAATGCTGGGGATCATTCTGTATTCTCCGATCAATACATTTTTAAAGCTTGCTCCCCTGTCTGCTTCCACGCTTTTCACTGCTGCAGGCATCGCTGCTTTTGCGGTATTCTGGTATGAAGCAGTAAAGCTGATAAAAAAGATTCAAAAAAAATGATGTAATATTATTTATCAGGTTCCAAAGCCAGGCAATAAGTGTTAAAATATACAATGCAAAGATAAAAACACAGTTCCGGTTGGTAGTCCGGACGCAGCGAGAGCTGTCAGTAACCTGCCTCCTTGGTTGTCCGTTCTTTGTAAGGCATATAAAAGGAGGGTTTTATCATGAGAAAGACTGGTTCCAGGCTGACTGTATTCTTTGAGGAGCCGTTTTGGGTGGGCATCTGTGAGCGTGAATTTGAAGGCAGATATGAGGTTTGCAAAATCACCTTTGGAGCGGAACCCAAGGACTACGAAATCTACGATTTCATACTCAAAAACTACGACAGGCTGCGGTTTAGTCCATCTCTGGAAGCGTCATCAATGACTGAACGGCGCATCAATCCCAAGAGATTGCGGAGGGAAATCCATAGACATCTGCAAAACACAGGGGTCGGAACAAAGGCGCAGCAGGCTTTGAAGCTTCAACAGGAGCAGGTAAAATCGGAACGCAAATCCCATTCCCGTGAACAACGGGAAGCTGAGAAAGAGCGCCAATTTGAACTGCGGCAGGAAAAACGCAAGGAAAAGCACAGGGGGCATTGACCTCCCTGTGCTTTTTTTACTTTATCAATTGATACCTTAAACCATAATCCGTACTATACCATATCAGCATCCCATAGCCCCTTTTGGGAATGCGCACATTTAAATTCCATTCCGGATATTGCTTGATGATCTGGATCCGGTCACTTAAAGCCAAAGCCACAAAGGAAATGTAATGTTCTTTATCCATGGGATGTTCGCTGGTGATATACCAGTCACCTTCCAGCACCTGGACAGTCAGCATTTCGTTTTCTTCCGCTTTTTTCAAGGTCTGGGCCGCTAACTTTTTGCCGCAGCATGAAACTTCCGCTTCTCCTGTGCAAAGCGTTATATTATGGCATGAGGGACAAATAAAATATCTCGTATTTTTCATATTACCTCCTGCAAAATTGTTGGGTGTCATATCGCCGGCCAATAAATTCATTATATCAATTCCTAGAAGCTGGGAAAGCTCCGGAATAAGAGAAATATCAGGCAGGCCCAGGCCCCGTTCCCACTTGGAAATGGTTTTATCGCTAAGGTTCATTTTATCCGCAAGTTCCTTTTGTGTCATGCCATGTTCCTGCCGCAAGGTGCGGATTATGCTGCCTACTTTACTGTTTTCCATGATTTACCTCCTTATCTGGAATCAAGGGGCAGGGTTCCGGTTCTTTTCCAGCCATAATTCCAGCAGCGTATTTACATCGTCATAAAATTCACGTTCCGTCTGTGTTTCCTTTTTTTCTATTTCCTCAATAATTTCAAAGGAAAATCCGGATGCTCCGGACTCCTTCCATGCAGCCATCATACATATTTCAGGGCATGAATCCGTTGACACGGAAAATTGAAACCGGTTTTTTGCACCCTGAATATCTGTTGTAGCCCGAAACCATACATCGGTTTTGCCGCTGCATTTTATACAATATACTCCACCAATTACTTTTCTATTATGATACTGCTCTTTCAGAGCTTTTCTTGAAGTTTTATCCATTTTATTTTCACCATCTTTCTGACGTTCAGTGTTTCTACTCCACCTATCATTGTAGTCGTTTGTCATGGGCTTTTCAATCTACGCTCCGTAGAGTTTCTTCCATTATGATTCCCAAACAGAAAAGAACGCGGCCCTATCCAAAATGGTTTTTTCGTTTAAGTTAATCTTTCTTCATTACGTAGTTTGTTAAAATAACGCCTTTTCGCTCAACCTGCTGTTCTTTGAGAACCCTGTATCCCCGGGATTCAAAAAACGGTCTTGCGGTTATGGAAGCATGTGTTGTCACCGTACCATCGGGAAAACCAGCTTCCAGCCTGTCACAAAGTGCGGTTGCAACTCCCTGTCCCTGATAGTCCTTGTGGACATAGAGGCGGTCAAGATAACCCGTATTATCCATATCCCCAAATCCGGCAATCATGCCGTCTTTCACCGCCACAAGGGTATAATGCTTCAAAAACGAATGGTCCCAGGCATCTCTATCCATATCCATTGATGCCCAAGCATCGAGCTGCCCCTTTGTGTAATCTCTGGAGCATATTTCATGGACCGTATCATAAAACAATGCTGCTATTTCCTCAATATCCTTTGAATTATATTCCCTGATTATCATTTTCTCTCCCAATCTATACTATTCTTTTGTCAAAGTTTGACGCCCACAGAAACAATTGCCATAAGCTTATGGATATTTTACCACAAACGTTTCCGGCCTGCCAGCTGCAGTGTTCATTTACCGTAACCAAAAAAGGTATCCCAAAAGGCAATGAATGCCTTTTGGGATACCATCGTTTCTTTAACTGTAACTATCTAAAAAACTGCATGAACTGTTGTGTGATCCCCTGTGTCATGACGTCGGCCATTTCCAGAGCTTCTCTCTCAATGTCTGCAAATACATTGATGCTGTCTTCAAAATTCTGTGTCAGGATATCATTAGCTTCCGCCTTAGTCATTGCCAGGTGATTATAGAGCATATCCTGCCAGTCATCGACCGACCAGTTGGGATTGATATTGGCCAGGAATGTTGCAATCTGATCTGCGTTGTCGTACCAGCGTTTTTCCGCATCGGAAGCAGCATCAGTATTGCCTTCCTTCATAGCCCCAACAAGTTCATTGGCGGTAGTAAGGTGAGTTGTCAGCAGCTCTGCAAATTGAGCTGCATTATCCTGCCCATAAAACGTAATCAATACTTCTTCAAAATCCTTAGGATTCTGCAGCAGACGGTCTGTTACAAATTTCGCATCCGGAAGGTCAAAAGCTACGCTCTCAATAACCATTCTCGTCCAGTATACATGCTGTAACCACAAAAGCCTCATGTAATTACTTAAGCTTTGTTCCGCCTCGGAGACACACATGATAGGCTGGGGAACAGGCAGCGGCATTGGCTGAGGTTGGGGCTGGGGAACCGGCATCGGCATCGGCTGGGGTTGGGGAGTCGGCATCGGCATCGGCTGGGGTTGTGGTTGCGGCATCTGCGGCATCGGCATCGGCTGCGGCCTTGGTTGTGGTTGGGGTTGAGGCATCGGCATCGGCTGGGGAGTCGGGCAGACTGGTGGCAGTCTGTGCCCATATGGAATACAAATCACCTGACCAATAAACAGATTTGTAGGATTAATACCTGGATTTACATCCAGGATCGCCTCAACGGTAGTCTGAAAACGTTGTGCAATAATCCAAATGGTATCGCTGGCCTGAATGATATAGGAATGCAATCCTCCCGGGCAGAGATTCTCAGTGCGGCCCCCTCTCCGTTCTTCTTCATTGCGGGTCCCTCTCCGCTCTTCCTCATTGCGGGTCTCTCTCCGTTCTTCCTCATTGCGGGTCCCTCTCCGCTCTTCCTCATTGCGGGTCCCTCTCCGTTCTTCCTCATTGCGGGTCCCTCTCCGCTCTTCCTCATTGCGTGGCCGGATATGTGGTCTTTCAGGCATTGCGCATCCTGTTCCGCGAGGAACGCAGATTACCTGATCAATAAACAGATTAGCAGGAGTTAATCCCGGGTTTGCCTCCATAATAGCCTCTACAGTCGTACAATGACGCTGTGAGATGAGCCATAAAGTATCACCTGCTTGAATTGTGTATGGATATAATCCTTCCGGACACTGGCTCCTTCTGTTTCTGCGTCTCCGGTCTTCTTCAATAAAATCCTGGGATTGGGAGTGAAACTGGGACTGAGGCTGTGTCTGGGGTTGAGTCATAGGCTGTGTCTGGGGTTGAGTCATAGGCTGGGTCTGCGGCTGAGTCATAGGCTGTGTTTGCGGCTGAGTCATAGGCTGGGTCTGCGGCTGGGCTTGTGAAGGCATATTACGGCTTCCGCCCGCCTGTGGAATACAGATTACCTGACCAATAAACAGACGATTCGGGTTTATACCTGGATTCGCCTCCATAATATCGTCAATGGTAATAGAATGGCGCCGCGAAATAAGCCACAGGGTATCTCCGGCTTGAATTGTATAGGATTGCATCCCACCTGGGCAATTATTCATTAAATTATCGAAATCTTCTTCTCCCGGAACAGGAGTCATGGGCTGTGGTTGAGTCATAGGCTGCGTCTGCGGCTGCGTCATGGGCTGCGTCTGCGGCTG
>NZ_BAAJYQ010000004.1:0-50291 GCF_057543815.1 Lacrimispora sp. YZC11
CACAGGGCCAGGGAGGCTATCAGGGCAACCGCGATGGAAGACCACAGGGCCAGGGAGGCTACCAGGGTAACCGACCACAGGGTCAGGGAGGCTACCAGGGAAATCGACCACAGGGCCAGGGAGGCTACCAGGGAAATCGCCCACAGGGCCAGGGAGGCTACCAGGGCAACCGCGACGGAAGACCACAGGGCCAGGGAGGCTACCAGGGAAATCGCCCACAGGGCCAGGGAGGCTACCAGGGAAATCGCCCACAGGGTCAGGGAGGCTACCAGGGAAATCGCCCACAGGGTCAGGGAGGCTACCAGGGCAACCGTGACGGAAGACCACAGGGACCACGTACAGGCAGAGATGCGGCTCCAAAGTCCTTTGATACTCCAATCCAGGCAAAACCTACCAGTAACAGAGCCACAAAGAACGCTTATAAAAACGACAGATTTGATAAAAGAGATAAAGATGACGAGGCCAAGAAAAGGGCACAGGTTAAGGGCGGAAAGACCTTAAAGGGTACGGTTCAGCCTCCGATGCATGTAGAGCCTAAGGTAGAAGAGATAAAGACCATAACGCTCCCGGAAGTTATGACCATTAAGGAGCTGGCTGAGAAGATGAAGCTTCAACCCTCTGCCATTGTAAAGAAGCTGTTTTTACAGGGCAAGATCGTTACGCTTAATACGGAAATCGACTTTGAGCAGGCAGAAGAGATCGCCATGGGATATGATGTTCTCTGCGAGAAGGAAATAAAAGTAGATGTTATTGAGGAGCTGCTGAAAGAGGAAGAGGAAAATGTGGCAGATATGGCTTCCAGACCGCCGGTAGTATGCGTTATGGGCCATGTAGACCATGGTAAAACGTCCCTTCTTGATGCTATCCGCCAAAGCCATGTAACCTCCAGAGAGGCAGGCGGAATCACGCAGCATATTGGTGCTTATACCGTTGAAGTAAACGGAGAAAAGATCACATTTTTGGATACTCCGGGACACGAAGCCTTTACCGCCATGCGTATGAGAGGTGCTCAGTCTACTGATATCGCAATTCTTGTAGTAGCAGCCGATGACGGTGTGATGCCTCAGACCGTGGAGGCAATCAACCATGCTAAGGCAGCCGAAGTGGAGATCATTGTCGCTATTAATAAGATTGATAAACCAAGTGCCAATATTGATAAGGTAAAGCAGGAATTGTCAGAATATGAACTGATTCCCGAGGACTGGGGCGGAAGCACCGTATTTGTTCCGGTTTCTGCCCATACAAAGGAAGGCATCAAGGAACTTCTGGAAATGATCCTTCTAACCGCAGAAGTAAAAGAATTAAAGGCAAATGCGAACCGCCGGGCAAGAGGTCTTATTATTGAGGCTGAGCTTGATAAGGGCAAAGGACCGGTTGCTACTGTACTGGTTCAGAAGGGAACCCTTCGCGTAGGTGATACGGTTACCGCTGGCTCCTGTTACGGAAAAGTCCGCGCCATGATGGATGACAAGGGCCGCAGAGTAAAAGAAGCAGGTCCTTCCACTCCGGTTGAGATTTTAGGACTTAACGATGTTCCAAATGCAGGCGAAGTCCTGGTCGGAACCGAAAACGAGAAAGAAGCAAGAACCTTTGCTGAGACATTTATTTCCGAAGGAAAGAATAAATTACTGGAAGATACAAAGGCTAAGTTATCACTGGATGACTTATTCAGCCAGATTAAGGCCGGTAACATCAAGGAGCTTCCGCTCATCGTGAAGGCGGATGTACAGGGTTCCGTGGAAGCGGTAAAGCAGAGCCTTGTGAAGCTGTCTAATGAAGAGGTTATGGTAAAGGTGATCCACGGAGGCGTAGGCGCAATTAATGAGTCTGACGTTTCCCTGGCTTCAGCATCAAATGCGATCATCATCGGTTTTAACGTAAGACCGGATGTGACTGCAAAATCCATAGCGGACCGGGAAAAAGTGGATATGAGGCTTTACAAGGTAATTTATCAGGCTATTGAGGATGTAGAGGCAGCTATGAAGGGCATGCTTGATCCTGTGTTTGAAGAGAAGATCATCGGCCACGCAATCGTGCGCCAGACCTTTAAAGCATCCGGCGTAGGTACCATTGCAGGCTCCTACGTAATGGATGGAAAGTTCCAGAGAGGCTGCAGCGTCCGCATCACACGTGGCGGTGAAAAGATCTACGATGGTCCTCTGGCTTCCTTAAAGAGATTTAAGGATGATGTGAAGGAAGTTGCAACAGGTTACGAGTGCGGCCTTGTATTTGAGAAGTTTAATGATATCCAGGAAGACGATATGATTGAAGCATATGCCATGGTAGAGGTTCCCCGCTAGGAACCTGCATCCTGGAATTTTGAAAAGATGAGCCCGTAATGCGGGCTGGTCTTTTTGAAACTGCGGACAAAAAGCGAAAGGAATAACATGCGTAAAAACAGTATAAAGAATACAAGAATCAACATGGAGGTCCAGAGGGAGTTAAGCGAAATCATCCGTCTGGGAATCAAAGATCCAAGAATCCATCCCATGACTACCGTGATTGACGTCCAGGTTACCCCGGATTTAAAATTCTGTAAGGCATTCATCAGTATTCTGGGAGATGAGGAGGCCGGAAAGGCCACCATTGAAGGATTAAAGAGTGCAGAAGGCTACATCCGCCGTGAATTGGCAAGGAGAGTGAACCTTCGCAACACGCCGGAAATCAAGTTTATTCTGGACCAATCCATTGAATATGGAGTAAATATGTCCAAATTAATAGACGAGGTAACAAAAGATATCAGAGATTAGGGAGGTGCCCTTGTGAGTTTTTTTGACACAGTGCTTGAAGATGTAAAAACGGTAGCAATCATCGGTCATGTCCGTCCGGATGGGGACTGCGTCGGTTCCTGTCTGGCGGCTTACAACTATCTGGAAGAGCATCATCCGGAAGTGAAGGCTGTGGTTTATCTTGAGACCCCACCTTCAAAATTTGATTATCTCAGGAATTTTAGCCGCATTGTCAGCGACTTTACAGAGGATAAGGAATATGATCTCTGTGTTTGTCTTGACAGCAGCGATACGCTCCGGTTCGGAGAGGCATTAAAGTTCTTCACTACCGCAAAAAAAAGTCTCTGTGTGGATCACCACGTTACCAATTTAAGATACGCAAAAGAGAATATAGTACAGGATGATGCCAGTTCGACCTGTGAGGTGCTCTACGGCCTTTTGGATGAAAATAAGATCACCAGGGAGATAGCGGAATGCATTTATACGGGCATCATCCATGATACCGGAGTGTTTAAATATGACTGCACCTCGAGGAAAACCATGGAGATTGCAGGGAAGTTAATGGAAAAGGGCATCGATTTTTCAAAGATCATTGATGACAGCTTTTACCGGAAAACCTATATCCAGAACCAGATCCTGGGCAGGGCTTTACTGGAGAGCATAACCTTTCATAATAACCGGTGCATTTTCAGTGCCATAAGCAAAAGAGACATGGATTTTTACGGTGTCACCGGTGCAGATATGGATGGAATCATTGATCAGCTTCGAATCACAGAGGGTGTGGAATGCGCCATATTCATGTATGAGGTCTCCTGCAGGGAGTATAAGGTGAGTCTGCGCTCCACCACGGATCTTGATGTGAGTAAAATTGCCGTTTATTTCGGCGGCGGCGGTCATAAAAAAGCGGCCGGCTGTACCATGGCAGGAAGCGTTCATGACGTAATCAACAATCTGTCGAACCAGATTGCAAAACAGCTTAACTAGGAGACAGGAGCTATGGCAGACGGCATTATCAATGTATACAAAGAAAAAGGATTTACCTCTCATGACGTTGTGGCGAAAATGAGAGGTATTTTAAAGCAGAAAAAGATAGGTCATACAGGAACCCTGGATCCAATGGCAGAAGGAGTGCTGCCCGTATGCTTAGGAAAGGCGACCAAGCTTTGCGATATGCTGACGGATAAGACCAAAACCTATGAGGCAGTCCTGCTTCTGGGCAGGGAAACCGATACCCAGGACACTACGGGAGAAGTTCTGGCGGAATATCCGGTCAATATAGATGAGGCTCAGGTGAAGGAATCTGTGCTCAGCTTTCTGGGCCATTACGATCAGATTCCTCCCATGTATTCTGCTTTAAAGGTGAATGGAAAAAAGCTTTATGAGCTGGCCAGAGCCGGAAAAGAAGTGGAGCGGAAAGCCAGGCCCGTGGAGATATTGGAGATCCGTGTAGACCGGATAGAACTTCCCCGGGTAACCATGACCGTGACCTGTTCCAAGGGAACCTATATCCGGACCCTTTGTTATGATATCGGAAGAAAGCTTGGCTGCGGGGGATGCATGGAATCCCTTCTCCGCACCCAGGTTTCCGGGTTTTGCTTAAAGGACAGCCTTACTTTGGCCCGGATCGAGGAACTTCGGGATTCGGGAACCTTGGAAGGCCATATCCTGGCTGTGGACAAGATGTTTTCAGAGTATCCGGCCCTTAAGATGAAGCCGGATTTTGACAAGCTGGTGCATAATGGAAATCCCTTTTACAGGAACCAGGCAGAGGGAGATACCAGGGTTCCTGAAGGGCCTGTAAGGGTATATGACAGCAGGAACCAGTTCATCGGAGTTTACGGACCAGACAGAGAGATGAAGCTTCTTAAGCCTCAAAAGGTATTTCTGGGAGGAACGCCTTAAGGCATACTGGTAAGCCCGGAAAGCAGGGCAAGAGAGAGGAAACCCCTTCCAGGGATCCCTATATGCCCTGAGAAGCCGTGCAAGAGAGAGGAACGCCTTGGGAGGCATACCTTTATGCCCAGAACGCAGGGCAGGAAAGAGGAAATGAATCATGGAATATATAACCGGAACCAGAGAATTTCAGATTGAAGAGCCTGCGGTCGTAACCCTGGGGAAATTTGACGGACGCCACAGAGGCCACCAGAAGCTGTTAAAGCGGATGAGAGAGATAAAGGAAGTAAAAGGGTATAAGACGGCTGTCCTTACCTTTGACATGTCCCCTAATGCCCTCATGAAAGGTAGCCTCCAGAAGGTTATTACTACCAATCTGGAGAGAAAAAATAATCTGGAAAAGATCGGTATCGATTATCTAGTGGAATATCCATTTACAGAGGAAACCTCTCATATGGAGCCGGAGGAATTCGTAAAGCGTGTTCTGGCAGGCCAGATGAATGCCAGGATCATCGTAGTTGGCACGGATTGTTCCTTTGGGTATCAGGGAGCGGGAAATGCGGACAGCCTTAACCAGTGGAAAAACCGGTATGGATATGAACTGATCGTTATTCCAAAAGAGCAGGATGACCACCGGGATATCAGCAGTACTTACATCAGAGAACAGCTGGATGCCGGAAATATGGAAAAGGCCAACGAACTTTTGGGAGAGCCATATGCCATACATGGAACCGTGGTCCACGGCAACCATATCGGAGGGACTGTTCTTGGATTCCCCACGGCCAATATCATGCCTACGCCGGAAAAACACCTTCCATTATTCGGCGTGTATGTGTCCAAAGTATATGTAGAAGGTACTTATTATGGGGGTATTACCAACATCGGAAGAAAGCCCACGGTGGAGGGAATTTCACCTGTTGGTGCAGAAACTTTTATTTATGGTATAAATGAGGATATTTATGGAAAGACTATAGAAGTACAGCTTTTGCATTTTGTCCGTCCTGAACGGAAATTTGAAGGGCTGGAACAATTAAAGGCACAGATCGGGAAGGACAGAGAATATGGGATGCGGTATTTAAAAGCCCTCTCAGATCAGCAAATCACTCATTTGTAAAAGGAAAGGCTAAAACTTGCGAAGGAAAGTGCATATGACTGACAAAGCATGGAAGGTACTAGGCTTTGCTATTGCATGCGGTAGCGCCGTATGGATAGGAACAGCAGATGTACAAGCCGCAAAATCAGAGCCTTCCGTCAAGACCGGTTCGCCAGTAGCAGGCATTTCGGTCTACATGGATCAATATCAGGAATCCATGAAACAGGAAGGAACGGAAACGTCGGCCGGTCTTACGCAGGAAAAAGTGAGGTATGGAACCTTCAACTCAATCTTTCAGAATCTTGGAGTGAGTGTGGTGGAGGATTCCTTGAACATCAGGAAAGAACCAAAGAATGATGCGGAAATCGTGGGGAAATTGAAAAACCATGCCGGCAGCAGTGTGCTGTCAGAAGTAAATGGCTGGTATAAAATAAAGTCAGGACAGGTAACCGGTTATGTATACGGAAAATATCTGGTCACCGGACAGGAAGCCAGAGCAATTGCCTACTATAATATGAGGCTGATGCTCCGGGTAGACACCGAAACCCTTCGGGTCCGCAGCAAACCGAATACGGATTCTGAAGTACTGGGCAAGATTCACGAAGGTGAAACTTATTCTTTTATCTCCCGCAGCGGGGGATGGGCGAAAATCCAGTATAAGGGTCAGACAGCTTATGCATATATACCGGAAAATGCCACGGTCGCATATACCATACCTGAAGCGGAAAGTAGCAGTGATCTTCGTGATCAGGTCGTAAACTATGCGGTCGGGTTTGTGGGGAACCCATACCAGTGGGGCGGCACCAATCCCAATACGGGGGCGGACTGCTCAGGTTTTATCCAGTATGTCATGGAGAATGCCGCAGGAGTCCATTTAGACCGTACCTCCAGGCAGCAGGCCGAAGAGGGAGAAGTCATACCGGCTTCCAGCATGGAGCCTGGCGACTTGCTGTTCTACGCAAGTGGAAGGCAAATCGACCATGTGGCCATGTATATTGGAAAGGGAAAGATCGTCCATGCGGCAAACCGCAGGAGCGGGATCAAAATCTCCTCCTGGAATTACAGAAAGCCGGTCACCATACGACGGGTGATCCAGTGACAATGACAGTAAAAACAAACGCAAAGGTTGCAGATTGACGCCCCGTAAGAAAGGGGCCGCCTGACTGCAACCTTTGTTTTTAGTCCTTCTTTTTTCCAAGATAAGCCGCTTTTACCGACTCGTCGGCCAACAGCTTTTTCCCGGATCCTGACAAGGTAATCCGCCCGGTTTCCAGCACGTAGCCGATATCGGCCGTATGAAGGGCCATATTGGCGTTCTGCTCGATGAGGAGCACGGTTACTCCCTTCTTATTGATCTCCCGGATAATGGAGAAAATATCCTTTACAATCAATGGAGCAAGCCCAAGTGAGGGTTCATCCATCATGAGGATCTTTGGCTGGCTCATAAGAGCTCTGGCAACTGCCAGCATCTGCTGTTCGCCTCCTGATAGGGTTCCGGAAAGCTGCCAGCTCCTTTCCTTCAACCGGGGAAATAAATCATAGACCCAGTCAATATCTTCCTTAAGATCGTCATTTCTTAAATAAGCTCCGATCTTGATATTTTCAATAACTGTCATATCCGGAAACACATGGCGCCCTTCCGGCACCAGGGCAATTCCCTTAGATATGATATCCGGCGTATCTTTGCCGATCAATTCTTCCCCATCCAGGGTGATGCTGCTTCCTGCAGATGGTTTCACCAGCCCGACAATAGACTTTAAGGTGGTGCTTTTTCCTGCCCCATTGGCCCCGATCAAGGTTACAATGCTCTTATCCGGCACTTCAAAGGAAATTCCTTTAACGGCTTCAATTCCGCCGTAATTCACTCGCAAGTTATCAATCTTCAGCATCGTCGCTCACCCCCAGATATGCTTCAATTACCCGTTCATTGTTCTGGATTTCATCAGGAGTTCCTTGTGCGATCAGCTTGCCGAAATCCAGAACATAGATGCGGTCCGAAATCTGCATGACAAGATCCATATGGTGCTCGATCATGAATACGGTAAGATGGTAGGAATCCCGGATCTGTTTGATAAAATCCGTTAAATCCTGGGTTTCCTGGGGATTCATGCCTGCAGCCGGTTCGTCAAGAAGCAGAAATTTCGGCTCCGTTGCAAGGGCTCTTGCGATTTCCAGACGCCTCTGTAAGCCGTAGGGAAGGGAAGAGGCAATCTCATTCTTTAAATGAAGCAGGTTCTGTTCCTCTAAAAGGGCAGTGGTCTCCACCCGCATCCGTTCCTCTTCCTTACGGTTTAGCCGGAGGGTTGCGGAAAATACGTTCTGCTTAGCCCGCATGTGCTTGGCAATGAGCACATTGTCGAATACGGTCAGTTGTCCGAAAAGGCGGATGTTCTGGAAGGTACGGGCAATGCCCTTTTTTGTGATCACATCCGGTGTGCTGCTGATCACCGGAATGGGCCTCGGTGTTACTTCCCCCAGATACGTTTTTTTCATTTTTCCCTTTGGTGCGTTGGAAAGAATGGTTTCCCCCATAAAATCCACCTGCCCGAAGGTAGGCTCATAAATACCGGTAACACAGTTAAATGCGGTTGTCTTTCCCGCGCCGTTGGGGCCGATTAAGGCCACGATCTCTCCCTGGTTTACGTCAAGGGTTAAACCGTTTACAGCCACAACGCCGCCGAACTGCATGGTAATGTCCTGCATATGGAGCACGTTATTCGGAGTTTTTGCTGTGTTTGACATTATGCGTTATCTCCCTTCTGTGCTTTGCTTTTCCTCTTTAGCCTGGATGGAATGCTGCGGATAAGCCGTCCTAGCCCCTCCCAGGAAAATTCGTTGCTGCCCATGATCCCGCGGCGGTAGAAGAGCACCACAGCCATCAATAAAATAGAAAAGATGACCATACGGAAACCGGAGCGGAACAGGGGTACTTCAAATCCTCCGATAACCAGAGGGTTATCAAAGAAACGGAGCCATTCTCTTCCCGCGGTGACCAGGAAGGCGCCGATGACACTTCCCGTAATACTTCCGATACCTCCAAGGACTACGATCAGCAGGATATCGTAGGTTAAGTTGATGGAAAAGGTCTTTGAATCAATGGAGCGCATGAATATGGCCAGAAGTCCTCCTCCTACGCCTGTGAAAAAGGAAGAGATGACAAAGGCCAGCTCCTTGTAACGGAATAAGTTAAGTCCCATGGCCTGAGCGGCCACTTCATCTTCACGGAGAGCCTTAAACGCGCGTCCGTAAGAGGAATTAATGAGAAGGACCATTAAAAGGATGCAAAGGGCCGGGAGCCCAAAGGCTGTAAATAAGTTGGGAAAACCGGGAATACTTTTTAATCCGTAAGAACCGTTGGTGATCCTGTCTAACTGGGGAGCCGCAATGACAGCCCGGATGATCTCGGAAAAGCCCAGGGTTGCAATGGCCAGATAATCACTTTTTAACCGGAGCACCGGAATGCCGATCAGGGCGGCCATGGCTGCGGCAAGGAGTCCTGCGATAATAAGGGCAAGCCAGTAAGGGCATTGCAAGTTTGCGATAGCAGGAGAGATGCCGTTAACGTAGTAAACGCTTGCCCTGCTGTCAACAGGAATGGTAAGGATGGCTACAGTATAGGCTCCGATTGCCATGAAACCGGCCTGGCCTAAGGAGAATAATCCAGTAAAACCTGTAAGCAGGTTCATGGAAACGGCAACCACCGCGTAAATGGCACTTCGCTCCAGGATGGAGATCTGATAGCTGTACTGGGCACTGTTAGCCTGTAAGAAAGCCAGCAGGCCGATGATGACCAGAAGAGCGGCCAGGGTATAAAGTTTGTTTTTGGAAACTGCTTTTTTCTTCATAGTGGGCACCTCACACTTTATCGGTCGTCTTCTCGCCGAACAGTCCCGTAGGCTTGATCAGGAGAATGATGATTAACAGAACAAAGGTAAATGCGTCGCTGAAGGTGGAATATCCCATGGCTACCAGGGCGGTTTCGCCCAGGCCTAAGATAAAGCCTCCGATCACGGCGCCTGGAATGCTGCCGATACCGCCGAATACTGCGGCAACAAAGCATTTTAAGCCAGGCAGGGAGCCGGAAAAGGGGAATACGGTCATACGGTCCGTAAAATAAAGCACGGACCCGGCAGCTGCTAAAAGGGAGCCAATGGCAAAGGTAAAGGTGATGATGCGGTTAATTTTGATTCCCATAAGGGCGGCAGTATCATAATCCTTTGCAACTGCGCGCATGGCCATGCCGATTTTTGTCTTATTGATCAGGGCGATAAGTCCATAAACAATGATAAGGGTCAGGACCGGCGTTAAGAATGTGACAAAGGATGCGGAAAGGCCGCCGATCTGGTAGATCTTTTTAAGAAAGGGAATTTCCGGATATCCCTTTGGCAGAGCTGTGAACAGATAGGTTGCTAAGTTCTGCAAAAGGTAAGAGACGCCGATGGCAGAAATCATGACGGACATTCTGGGAGCGGTGCGTAAGGGGCGGTAAGCTACCCGTTCAATGGATACGCCTAATAATACGGTGACCAGTAATACCAATGGTATAGAAATGTACCATGGAAAACTTGCCATGGCAAATATCATAAAATAACCGGCCATCATGAAGATGTCGCCGTGGGCGAAGTTGATGAGCCGCAGGATACCGTAAACCAGGGTATAGCCAATGGCAATCAGCGCATAGGCGCCGCCCAGGGAGATACCGGTCAGGCACTGCTGTAAAAAGGTTGTAAGACTCATGTGGCGTGATGCCTCCTATCTGTTGAGTATGTAATATGGCTTATCGGAACTTGCGAAGCAGGTTTCGATAAAAGGGCTGTCTTTTAGCCCGTTCATCCGATTATCGGAAGTGCTTTCTGCTTCTGATAATATGTAATGAATTACGCGGCATTCGCCGAATGAAAATGCAAGTATTTCCGTTCGGCTCATTATGTGCGCAAATGGAACGAGTGGGGAAGGAAATACGTCCCCACTCATCTGGTAATGACTGCGTTGTCACGGTATCTTTGATTATTTTACCGTAGTAGTTGTTAAGAATTTAAACTTGCCGTTTTCAATGGTCTTGATGAACGCCATGTCTTTCTTGGCATCTCCATTTTCATCAAAGGATATGCTTCCGGTAACGCCGTCAATGGATACGCCTTTTAATGCATCACGGATGGCTGTGCCGTCTGTGGAACCTGCGGTTTCAATTGCCTTTAATGCACAGAGGTAAGCATCATAGCCCAATGCAGATACGGCCGGGATGATTTCGTCCTGCTTATTTTCCTTTAAATAGCCCTTAAAGCCGGAGATGAAGGAAGCAGCTTCCTCATTGGCCGGTTCCGCTTCGTCAAAGAAAGTGGAAAGGACGACGCCTTCTGCGGAATTGCCGGCGTTTTCGATGATGGTGGAGTTCTCCCAGGTATCACCGGCAGCGATGGTAGCTGTAATTCCAAGTTCACGGGCCTGTTTGATGATGAGAGGAGCCGTGGTTATGGAGGATGGTGCAAAGATGATGTCAGGATTTTGAGCCTTGATGTTTGTAAGGATCGCCTTAAAGTCGGTCTGGTTGGTCTGGAACTGTTCTTCGCTTACAATCGTGCCGCCTAAGCCTGTAAACGCTGTCTTGAAGAAGGAACCAAGGCCGGAGGAATAATCATCTCCTAACTGGGTAACGACGGCAGCCGTCTTTGCCCCGTTGTCATTGGCATAATTGGCCATAACCGTACCCTGGAACGGATCCAGGAAGCATACCCGGAAGTAGAAATCATTTCCCTGGGTTACCTGAGGGTTGGTACAGGAGGCGCCTATGGCAGGAATTTTAGCATCTGCAAATATCTGTCCTGCAGCAATGGAAACACCGGAGCCGTAGCTTCCAAGCACTACGGAAACCTTTTCGCTCACAAGCTTCTGCGCTGCGTTGACGGCTTCTGTTTTATCGGATTTGTTATCCACTTCCACCAGTTTCACCTGATACTCCTCTCCTCCGATTTTAACCGTTGGATGGGTCTTGTTTGCGTAACGCATTCCCATGACTTCCTGTAACCCACCGCCTCCGTTTTCTCCGGTGGTAGGTTCAAACACACCGATCTTGACGACCTTTGCTCCGCCGGAGGCAGAAGATGAGGAACCAGTGCTGCAGCCGGCGACCAGGCTGGCGCTCATACATGCTGCAAGAGTGATTGCAAATACTTTTTTCAATTTCATAATGATTATCCTCCTTTATGTGTATCTCATACAAATACAACTGTCTCTCGTGCAGATACACGTTGCATTATATTATATACAGAAGATTGAAAAAGTGCAAGAAAAAAATGAAAGAAAATAATAATTTAAAGAAAAAAATTAGTTTTGCAATAAAACAGGGAGTCCGGGCTCTTTGATAAGAGTCCGGACTCCCTGTTTTTACCTGGAAATCCAATTGTTTACTGGTTTTCAATGGCCGCGCGGATGAATTCCCGGAACAGCGGATGCGGTCTGTTCGGCCTTGATTTAAACTCCGGATGAGCCTGGGTGGCGATGAACCAGGGATGGGAAGGAATTTCCACCATTTCCACGATCCGTCCATCCGGGGAGATGCCGGAGAGCTTCATTCCCGCGTTTTCCAGATCTTCCCGGTAGTCATTGTTTACCTCATAGCGGTGCCTGTGACGCTCATGGATCAGCTCTTCCCCATACACGTTATAAGCCTTGGAAGACTTGTCCAGAACACAGGGATAGGAACCCAGGCGAAGAGTTCCTCCGATGTCTTCGATGCCGTTCTGGTCCGGCATTAAGTGGATGACCGGATGGGTGGTGTCTGCATCAAGTTCTGAGGTATGGGCGTCGTCAAAGCCAGCCACATGGCGGGCAAATTCCACGATGGCCATCTGCATTCCAAGGCAGAGACCAAGGAATGGGATGTTGTTTTCCCGGGCATAACGTATGGATGAAATCTTTCCTTCAATGCCGCGGCTGCCAAAACCGCCGGGAACCAGAATTCCGCTCACATCGCTGAAGAAACTGGCTGCGTTCTCATCGGTTACAAGCTCTGAATCGATCCACTTAATATGAACGTTGGCCCGGTAGAAGACACCGCCGTGCTTTAATGATTCCACTACGGAAATATAGGCGTCGTGGAGCTGGATGTACTTGCCCACAAGGGCGACTGTCACTTCCTTTTCCGGATGCTTCCAGTTTTCGATCATGGAAGTCCACTCTGCTAAGTCCGGCTTGGGGCATGGGAGGTTTAAGCTTTCACATGCGACTTCCGCTAAATGCTCTTCCTCCATGGCAAGAGGGAGTTCATACAATACTTCCACATCCAGGTTTTGGAGTACATGGGTCTTGGGAACGTTACAGAATTGTGCGATTTTGCTTCGGATTCCGTCATCAAGGGGCAGTTCGGAACGGCATACGATGATGTCGGGCTGGATACCCATTCCCTGTAAATCTTTTACACTGGCCTGGGTTGGTTTGGTTTTAAGTTCGCCGGAAACCTTTAGATATGGAACCAGGGTCACGTGGATGAGAATGACATTCTCGTGGCCTGCTTCGTGCTGGAATTGACGGATCGCTTCAAGGAATGGCTGGCTTTCGATGTCGCCTACCGTTCCGCCTACTTCTATGATGGCGATTTCTGTTTCAGAGGAGTTGCTGTTGCTGCAGTGAAAACGGCTTTTGATTTCGTCGGTAATGTGAGGGATAACCTGTACGGTGCCTCCCCCGAAGTCCCCGCGCCGTTCACGGGTCAGTACGGTCCAGTAGACCTTACCGGTGGTAACGTTGGAATTCTGAGTCAGGTTTTCGTCGATAAAACGTTCGTAGTGGCCAAGGTCAAGATCGGTTTCAGCGCCGTCTTCGGTGACGAAAACCTCACCATGCTGTACCGGATTCATGGTTCCTGGATCAATGTTGATGTACGGATCAAATTTCTGCATCGTGACTTTGTAGCCTCTGGCCTTCAGCAGACGTCCAAGAGATGCTGCGGTAATACCTTTGCCAAGCCCGGACACGACGCCTCCGGTGACAAATACGTATTTCACTGACATAACAGTGTAACCTCCTTTTGTGATAGTATGTGAATATTTTTAAAAATGACATTATACAGCTATTTTTTGAAAAAATCCAGAGTCTTATGAAAAAAACTTAGAATATTAAGTGTAAAATTCTGTATGGAAGCTTTCATATGATTAAGAAGGTCATGATTGTTAAATAAAACCAGCCAGGGTGTTTATAAGGATTTAATAATTCTTTTCTTGATTTATGGGGAAACTGACACTATAATGATAGAGGTATATAATGGGTAGAAACTATCCGGATTGGAGAATTCACACAGATGGATAACAAGAATCAAAATAATAATAAGATGCCGAAGAATACCCAGGCCATCGCCATATGGGTCATCGCGTTTCTTATTGCGGTAGCAGGGATCTCATATCTGCACGGCGCGATTACGACGAGGACCAATAAAGAACTGAGTTATGATACCTTTATGAATATGGTAGATGAAAAGCAGGTGGAGTCGGTAAATGTTGAGGATACAAAGATTACCATAAACCCCAAGAAGACCTGGGAAGGATATAAACCTGGCGTTACCTATTATACGGTAAGGATGGACAACGATTTAAATCTGGCGGAGCGCCTTCGCACTGCCGGAGTGGAAACCCTTCGGACCCGCCGTGACGGTAACTTTTTCATTCAGACCATTGTCAGCTACTTACTCCTGTTTGCAGCCATGGGATTCCTTTTGAACTTCATGATGCGCAGGGTCGGCGGAGGCGGACTCATGGGCGTCGGAAAGAGCAACGCCAAGGTTTATGTGCAGAAGGAAACAGGTATTACATTTAAGGATGTGGCGGGGGAAGATGAGGCAAAGGAATCCTTAACTGAAATCGTGGATTTCCTCCATAATCCGGGAAAATATACAAAGATCGGTGCAAAGCTTCCCAAGGGAGCGCTTCTTGTAGGACCTCCCGGAACGGGAAAAACCCTGCTTGCCAAGGCGGTTGCAGGAGAGGCCCATGTTCCTTTTTATTCTCTGTCCGGTTCTGATTTTGTAGAGATGTTTGTAGGTGTGGGAGCTTCCCGTGTCCGGGATTTATTTAAGCAGGCCCAGGAATCCGCTCCCTGTATTATTTTTATTGACGAGGTAGATGCCATCGGAAAGAGCCGTGATTCCAAATTCGGCGGAGGAAACGATGAGAGAGAGCAGACCTTAAACCAGCTGCTTTCTGAGATGGATGGTTTTGATTCCTCTAAGGGACTTTTAGTGCTGGCGGCCACCAACCGCCCTGAGATCCTGGATCCTGCCCTTCTCCGTCCGGGCCGGTTTGACCGCCGGATCATTGTAGATAAGCCGGATTTAAAAGGCCGTGTGGATATCTTAAAGGTTCATTCCAGGGATGTGCTTCTTGACGATACCGTCGATATAGATGCCATTGCTCTGGCAACCTCAGGAGCCGTTGGTTCCGATCTTGCCAACATGATCAATGAATCCGCCATCCTGGCGGTGAAAAACGGCCGGCATGCGGTGTCTCAGAAGGACTTATTTGAGGCTGTGGAAGTGGTGCTGGTAGGTAAAGAGAAAAAGGACCGTGTCCTTAACAAAGAGGAGCGGCGCATTGTTTCTTATCACGAAGTGGGACATGCTCTGGTCAGCGCCCTTCAAAAGGATTCGGAACCTGTGCAGAAGATCACCATCGTTCCAAGGACTATGGGTGCTTTGGGATACGTAATGCATGTACCGGAAGAAGAAAAGTTCTTAAATTCCAGGAAAGAGCTTCATGCCATGCTGGTAGGCTATCTGGCCGGCCGCGCGGCAGAGGATATTGTCTTTGACACCGTAACCACAGGTGCAGCCAATGATATTGAACAGGCCACCAAGGTGGCGCGGGCTATGATCACCCAGTACGGCATGTCGGAGAAATTCGGCCTTATGGGACTGGCAACCAAAGAAGACCAGTACTTAAGCGGACGTACTGTAATGAACTGTGCGGAAGCCACTGCTTCCCAGGTGGATGATGAAGTCATGAAAATGCTCAAGGAAGCTTATGAAGAAGCCAAGAGCCTTCTGTTGGATAACCGGGATGTAATGGATAAGATCGCAGAATTCCTGATTGAGAGAGAGACCATTACCGGTAAGGAATTCATGAAGATATTCCGGGAGGCAAAGGGAATTCCGGAGCCAAAGGAAGAGAATAAGAATTCCGAAAAAAGCGAAGAGTCAAAGGAAGTGGAAGACGGACTTTCCGATTGGACGGATGAAAAGAAGGAAATAAAAGAATCCGTTATTGATGTTGGAAATGTTAAAGATTAATGTTTGAGAAACGTCAGGCAGCTGATGCATGGACAGAGCCGTGCAGCAGCTGCTTTTTTCATCCTTTGTCTGCCTGTTTGGTGAAAGGTATTGACCAAAGTAATAATACGTGTTATCATGTCTTGTATAGGAATACGTGTTAAGCTGTGTTGTTATTTTTACAGTAATATGTTAAAATATTCCATAGTTATAGCAAAAACGGGTAAAGATTCGGAGCAGGAGGTTGCTATGGAGGAGTTTCACGATAATATTGCAACACCATTATATCAGCAGTTATATGATACCATATTGGCTAAAATAAAATCAGGGGAATATCCAGTAGGATACATGATTCCATCGGAAGCGAAGCTAAGTGAAATGTATAAGATCAGCCGCGTTACGGTACGCAGTGGCATACAGAAACTATGTAACGAGAACATTCTGGAAAAGAAGCATGGAAAAGGAACATTTGTCACCATGCCAGTTTATATGGATACAATATCGGAAGAAGGAAGCTTTACTAAGTCTTGCTTGAAAATGGGGAAAAGACCAAGTACGAAGATCATTTCAAAAGGGCTGATAGAGGGGGACAAGTGGATTACCAGACATCTGGGAATTGATGAAGGGGAAAGGGTGATCTGCATAAAGAGGCTGCGCTTGGTTAACGATGTGGCGTCCATTCTGGAAGAAGATTATTTTCATGCCAATCTGGAGTTTATCTTAAACGAAGATGTAGAGAATAATCAACTGATGGATATTATAAGAAAACGAACTGGCAAAAAAGCTCATTCTTTTAATGACATTATGGATATTAAGTATGCAAATAAAGAGCAATCGGAAGTGCTTGGCTGTGTAGTGGGAATGCCACTTCTGTGCGTCAGCCAGAGCGTGCTTGGGGATCAGGGACAGATTCTATACTTTAACCAGCAGTATATCAGAACAGATATTTATAAATTCACAGTTAAATCTATTAATCAGTCTGATTAATCATCTTTCACCAGCAAAGAATGTAAGAAAAACCTTTCAAATAGATATAAAATAATTAAAAGAATCATATTTTAAAAGCCCATAATTCCTCTGAGAAATATGGGCTTTTTCAGTGCTATCGGTTTTTAATGTAATAATGCGTAATCACCAATGATAGTTATAATTTATCTGAAGATAAAACAAAGTGCGCAGCAGACAATAATCAAAGAGATTAATATGGTGGTGGTCTTTACTTTCTTACCTAACAGGAAGTACATGCCTCCAAACAGTCCAAGTTGAACCAGGCAGGGCATGATCTGGTCCAAATAGTTGGTCAAGGGCTCAGCAAAATCACCGCTTCCTACCATGATTGGTAAGTCAAGCCAGATTTGGTTACAAATCATACCGCCTATTACCATAAGACCAATGATACCTGCATAGTGGGATATTTTCTGCATGATTCCACTGTCAGCAACCTTGGAGATGAAGCTGGATCCTAACCCATAACCATATTTTAAACAGTAATAGCGGATAATAAAGGCTGGAATATTAAAAATCAGCAAGTACAGAAGCGGACCCATGATATTGCCTGATTGTGCAAAGGAGATTGCAATCCCTGCAGCGATAATACGCAGGGTTCCAGGAATCAGTGAATCGCCAATCCCTGCCAAAGGTCCCATTAGAGAGGTTTTAACTGCGTTTATGGAATTACCGTCAAATTCGGGGTTGCAGGCGTTTTCTTCTTCCATAGCCGCATTGATACCCATAAGCAGAGTGGAAAGCTGTGGGGTAATAGCCATAAATTCCAGACCCCGTTTTAATGCCTGTATGCGCTTTTCTTTATGTTCCTCGCCGGGATACAGTTTGCGGATAACAGGTGTCATGCCATAGGAGTAGCCAAGATGCTGCTGACGTTCATAGTCCCAGGAAATATCCAATTGGCAGGAGCGTATATAAATTTGTTTCAATTCTTTTTGGGATATTTTTTTCTTCTCAGAATTCGTTGTCATCGAATGAACCTCCTTCTACAACTGCCTTTTCTTCATGGGAATTAAAATGCAGGAATGCTACAATGCAGCACCCGATGCCAGCCAGGCCGATAACCGGCATTTTTAAATAGGCAGCCAGAAGGAAGCCAAGGAAAAGGAAGCAGGACAATTGTTTGTTCATAATCATTCTTGCTATCATGGCAAAACCAATGGCAGGAATAATCCCTGTGGCATAGTTTAAGCCGTCATTCAGCCATGCTGGTATACCGTTTACAATCTGTTCCATGACCGGTACTCCAAGATAGAAGCCCAGTGCAACAATCAGAGATTGAGGTATAACCTGGGCAATAATAGCCATATAATGCATATGATCCACACCATTGCAGTCACCTTTCTCTGCATAGCGGTCGGCCCGCGCACCAATCATGGGAACTACAAACATCATTAAGAAATTGGACAACATAGCGCAGAGAGTAGAGATTGGAACAGCAAGAAGTACTGCGGAGGCAGCATCGGAACCGGAAAGTATTACATAGGAGGTGCCGATCACTGCACCGGCAGTATAGTCAGGCGGATTGCTGGCACCAATAGGAAAGGCTCCCAGCCAGATTAATTCCAGGGTGGCACCTGTGATGATACCTAATTGCATGTCCCCCAATACAAGGCCTGTCAGTGTGGACATAATAATAGGGCGCCCAATGTTACCGCTTCCAAAGAAGCTGTTCAAATAACCGAATGCCGCAACTAAAAATAGCAGGGCGGCCTGGAATCCTAAGCTTTGCATATTTTATTCTCCTTTCGTAAGTATTATTTAGATTAAATCCATGGCATTTAAAGGTTTCTCGTCAGGAACCATGCGTATTTCCAATTTCACATCTTTGTCATTCATTTTGCGAAGCAGGTCGCAGTCCTGATCAGATACAAAGATGGCTTTAGAAATCTGACGTTTATCAGAGGCGGATTTTATACCGCCAAGATTGATAAATTTAATTTCAGGAACCTCTTTAGTTAGGCGATAGGCATCCTCAATAGATTCCAGAAGGATAAAAAGGTTGTATTTGTCTGTTTTTCCTGCCTTAATGTTGGCTATGGAATCTTCCATGCTTTTGATTACTAATTTTACCCCTGACGGAGCGGCCATCCGAAGAGCCCCCATACGCAATGTGTCCTTTGCCACCTCATCATTGGCAATGAGAATACAGTCTACGCCTAGAGTTTTGGTCCAAGCAAATGCTACCTGACCATGAAGCAGCCTATGGTCCACCCTTACCATTTTAATCATATCATTACCTCCTTATATCGTTAACTAGTTCCATCAGTTCTTTTATATGACTGCCACAAAGCTCACCTGTATCTTTCCTTGTATCTTTAAAGTAGCTGCCTACGATCGCTCCATCGGCCACTTCAAATTGGCTGCGTATATTCTCCTTGGTTACTCCTGCTCCTACGATTAGCGGGAAATCTCCCAACGCGTTTCTGAACTGAAGGATCTTGTCCATGGAAGTTTCCTGTCCAGTTGCATCTTGTGTCACGGTCACCGCATCACAACGGCTTTTTGCAATCACCAGATCCTTTTCGGTTGTGTTTGCGGATAAGACAGGTTGGTATTTGAATCGTACACCGCCCATGACAGGTACGTTGCTGCGTTCACGGTACATATTTAAAAATGCTTCTACCGTAGCCTCATCTCTTGGTTTTACATGACCCACAACAGAATCAAGCTGAACAAAATAAGCACTGTGCCTTTTGGCCAATTCAAAGCCCATGACATCCATGTTCAGGCAGTTGACTCCATATGGTATGGGCAGGTCCTGAGTGTGGGCATATTCCAGTATTCTGTCTAATTGGTAGTAGTTACCAAAATAATTCTCCAGAATAATACCATCAATTCCATTGTTCAAATAGATATCAATTTCTTTCTGTGCCCGTTGATAAACATCATTATCATCAATTCCTTTAAGATGTATCATGCCCATAACTGGTTTTGGTTTGGCGAATAACGCCAGAAAATCATTTTTTATCATTATAAAGAATCTCCTTCCTATTAATTTATATTAAAAATCTTCATCTTGCGATTCTGCCGCATCAGGTGCTACTTGCCGTAAGCCTTCCCTGGAAAGCAGTAACAACTGTTCAATGTCTTCTTGTCTCAAAGGATTGGGGTAGGATACCATATACTCAATGATAAGGTTTAAGTTCATGCCTGCAAATAGAAATACATTAGGGTTTGCAGTCAAGGGATACATTGAGGTACATACACTTGCACCATATACATCGGTAAAGATAACGTACTCATCCTGCGGATTGGTTTGAACCTCCTCAGATATCTGTTTGGCAAAATCCAAAGCACTCTGGCCTGGATACAGGCTGTAGGTGACGATGGGGTCGGCCATAGTTCCTAATATCATCTGAAGAGAATTTTTCATCCCTTTGGATAAATCTCCGTGAGACGCAATAATAATTTTTTTCATAGCTGGTCTCCTTAAAATAGGTTTCTGTCAACACAAAAGCTGTCTGTTGCTTAAATGAAATTATTTCATAACTCATGTTAACACGTATTATTCAAACTGTCAATAATTTGCTAAAAAAAACTTGATTATCTAAAGTTAATAAGGATAAATGTTAAGATATACTTAAAGACGTTATAACATATGTTGTGAAAGTTGTATAAAATACTAAAAAACAGGCGGTATACAATGAGGATTGATTATCACAGGGTAATTCTGTTTTTTCATTTTCAAAAGTAAATTTACGCCGCCTGTTTCCATTATTTTATTGTAAGAAAAGGGGATTTTTGATATAATATAAAGAAGTAAGCCTTGGATTAAAAGAAAAACCAGTGAAAACGAAGATCAATCGGCTGTCAAAATGGTGATAGCCGTTTCTTTTTGTCTGCTTTTATAAGATAAAGCCGGTACTTCATGGTTTTAGTCAGAGGAAGCAGAAAAAACAGGAGATGAGGCAGAATCAAATGATATTAATGAATGAGATACCGGACCGGTTCTGGGGATTGTTCCGTTCCATTAACCGGTCCACCTACATAGAAGCTTTGTTAAAAATCAATGAGGAATATGAATACAGCAACTACTTTTTAAGCAGGGAGGTGTGTATTCAGGTTCTGGAAGAATATTTTACGGCTAAACGGCTGGTCATCTGGCAGGATGAGCTGGAAGATGAGGCGGATGCCTTAGAGCCGACCGCGGTCAGGGTCTTAAACTGGCTGTTAAGGGCAGGATGGCTTCGGAAAGTGGATGACTATGCCTCCATGACGGTCAATATCGTAATTCCTGATTATGCTGCCGTCATGATCGAGGCGTTTTTTAAGCTTGCAAGTGATGAAGAGGATGAGACCCAGATTTATATCCAGAACGTTTATGCAATCCTCTTCTCATTGAAAAATGATCCCAGGGCCGGCGTAAGCCTTTTGAATACGGCTTACATTAATACAAAGCGGCTTAACAAGACGTTGCAGGACATGCTTCACAACATGGACAAATTTTTTGCAAGCCTTTTGGAGAAGAGAGCGTATGGGGAACTGTTAAAGGAACATCTGGAAGGATATGTGGAAGAAATCGTAAAAAAGAAATACCATATGTTGAAAACTTCGGATAATTTCTATCTTTACAAAAATGATATCAAGCGGTGGATCAGCTCCATGCGGGAAGATACAGAATGGATCGGGCAGATGAGCCGCCGCAGCGGCCAGAAGGTAACGGCAGGGGATATTGTAGAAAAGCTGGATCAGATCGAACGGGGATTTGACGATATCGAGCACCGCATTGCCAACATGGACAAGGAGCATTCCAGGTATATCCGCGCTACGGTTACAAGGCTTAACTATCTGTTAAATCAGGAGGACAGCATGAAGGGGCTTGTTATCAGGCTTTTAAATCACCTGTCTGAAACAGAGGATCCGGATGAGGCTGTAAAGGAAGTGGGGGGCCTCATGAATTTATCCCAGGTATCCATACTCTCTGAGAAATCCCTCTATAAAAAGAGAAGGACCAGGACAGGCTTTAAGGAGAATTTAATGCCGGAGGAAGAGCCTGCAGAGCTTACCATGGAGGAGATCCTGAATTTAAACCGTTTAAAAAGCCGCTACAGCCGGAAGGAGATCGAAAGCTATATCGAAGCCCATCTGGAAAATGGCCGTATGGAAGTAAAAGAAGATACGGTGGGTTCTCCTGAGGAATTTGAAAAGCTGATCCTGGCCTATGATTACTCTACCAGAAGGAAAAGCATGTATCAGGTGGAGGAGCAGGAGGCGGAGCTCATTGACAACGGCAGATACCGCTATCCAAAGCTGGTATTTGTAAGGAGGAAAGAATCATGACCTATGAAGAAAGTGCTGGCATCATCTGCCAGATTCCATATTTTGACGCTTTGGGACAGGGAGAAAAGGAAGAGGTAAGAGCAGGTTTAAGGCTTCTTCAGCAGCAGACCTTTGTTCTGGAGCATAAGTACGACAAGCGTACCAACCGGTTTGCCTATAATCCGGAATTTAAAATCTGCAACAAGCATCTGGAATTTATCCGGGCCTATCTGGCAGTCAGCGGAGTGTCTGTTCTTGAAAACAGCCAGCTGGGCATTATTTATATCCAGGGAGAGAACACGGTGGGAGACAAGCTTCCCAAACTGGCTACCCTTTATTTACTGATCTTAAAACTGATCTATGATGAACAGATGGCGGCAGTTTCCACCAGTGTCAACATCTACACCACATTAAGCGAGATTCATGAAAAGCTGGGAAATTACCGTTTATTTAAGAAACAGCCTTCCCCGACGGAAATCCGTCGGGCAATCACATTGTTAAAAAAGTATCAGATTTTGGAGCCTCTGGATATTTTGGAGGACTTGGATGGGGACAGCCGCATGATCATCTATCCCAGCATCAATGTGGTGTTGTTCGGAGATGATGTGCGGGCCCTGTTAGAAGCACTTGGAGAAGGAGACGATGACGATGACGAATCAGAAATTTGAAGCCCTGTCCCGGATACTCCTTAATAACTGGCATTATATCAGTCGGAAAACCTTATCCTTTAACCAGGGGATCAACTTTTTTACCGGACATTCCGGCAGCGGAAAGTCTACGGTCATTGATGCCATGCAGATTCTCCTTTATGCCAATACTGACGGCCGGGGATTCTTTAATAAGGCAGCGGCTGATGATTCCGACCGGAGCCTGATCGAATATTTGCGCGGTATGGTGAATATCGGTGAGAACAATGAATTTGCCTATTTGCGGAACCAGAATTTCTCCGCCACCATTGTGCTGGAACTAAAACGGACGGATACAGGAGAATGCCAATGCGTTGGGATTGTCTTTGATGTGGAGACGGCAACCAATGAAATATCCAGAAAATTCTTCTGGCACAAAGGCCCTCTTTGGGAAAATGGCTACCGTACCGGTTCCAGGACCATGACCACTCAGGAAGTATCTGCTTATTTGCAGACCATTTACGCAAAAGAAGATTATTTTGCAACCTCCCATAACGAGCGGTTCCGCAGGCAGCTGTATGATGTATACTTAGGCGGTCTTGATTCGGAGAAATTCCCCCTTTTATTCAAACGTGCCATTCCCTTCCGCATGAACATCAAGCTGGAGGATTTTGTAAAGGAATACATCTGCATGGAGCAGGACATCCACATTGAGGACATGCAGGAAAGCGTCATGCAGTACGGGCGGATGCGGAAGAAGATTGAAGACACGGTTATTGAGATCGGTTATTTAAATGGAATGAGGGAAAAATTCTCAGCAGTTTGTGAAAAAGAAGCGGAGATAAGACAAAATACATATTTCTTCCGCAGGATGGAAATTCTGGATTATCAGGCAAGGATCCAGGCATTAACAGATAAGTCCAGGCTTGCCAGAGAGGATTTAGACCGTCAGGAAAGCCAGCGGACAGCGTTAGAAGGGCAGACGGAAGATCTGACCAGACAGGGAAATGAGCTCCTTGGGCGGATTTCTTCCACCGGCTATGAGGATCTTAAGAATCAGCTGGACACTGCGAAGGAATTATCAAACCATTTAAATAAGAGCGTTACCAAATGGTCTCAGACAGGGGAGCGGCTGAAGGAATGGATCGACGAAGAGGCAACCTCCAACCAGACCATATGGGATATAGAAGAATTTGAAAATAATACCATTGATGAGGAAAAGTTAAACCGCCTGAAAAAATCCATTGCTGAGATGAGAAAGGAAACAGAAGAAGCTCAAAAAGAAGCAGAAGGAATTCTCCGGGATATCCGGAAAAAAGAGCGCCAGACAAGTGAAGAACTGGCCCAGCTAAAAGCCGGAAATAAGGCATATCCAAAATATTTAGAACGTGCCCGGTCCCTGATCCAGCAGCGGCTTTTGGAGGAAACCGGCAAGGCGGTGGAGGTCCATGTGCTTGCAGACCTTCTGGATATCAGGGATGAGACCTGGAGAAATGCGGTGGAAGGCTATCTGGGCAATAATAAGCTGTCCCTGGTAGTGGCTCCGGCCTATGCAGAAGCAGCCATGGCGGCTTACGGGGAACTGGACAGGACTGAATATTTTAATGTGGCAGTTCTGGATACGGAAAAGGCAGGGCAGAATTCCTATGAAGTAGTGAAAGATGGTCTTGCCGAAGAGGTTACGGTGAGAGAGGCTTATTTGCAGCCGTACATTGACCTGCTTTTGGGAAAGGTCGTCAAGTGCAGGAACTTGGAAGAGCTGCGCCGCAGCCGCATTGGAGTGACCCCTGACTGCATGCTATACCATACGTTCCGCCTGCAGCATATGAATCCAGATAATTATACCAAATTTGCATATATCGGCAAGGACAGCGTCAGGAGAAGGATCCGGCTTCTGGAAAAGAATCTGGTTTCCATGGAAGAGGAAAAAAAGCCTCAGGAACAGGTTTTAAAGGAATGCAAGCGTATCTTATCCATGGAGAGCTTAGGAGAAGACACGGGCGTTTACCTGGAATGGCAGCAGGATATGGAGGCCTTTAAAGAAAAGGAAAAAGAAATCAGGCGGCTGGAACAGAAGTTTGAAAAGCTGAAGGCCCAGGATGTAGAAGAATGGGTGAAGGAAAGGGAAGCCATCTTACAGCTCTGTGATAGAAAAAGGGCAGAGCAGAGTGCAGTGGCAGAACTGATTTTTGGCATCAACAGCGAGATCGAACGGTTCCGCAGAGAATCCCTGCAGCTGCAGGAAGAGCTGGTTTCAAAGGAACGGGAATTTGAACCGGATGAGGAGCTGGAAGTTAAGGTAAAAGAAATTTTGGAAAGCAGGGAAAATTGCCGGTATGACCGCCTTAAAAATGAATTTTTCGGAGAATTTAAGAAGTCGGAAGAAGCCCGTGATCAGGCATTCCAGGCCCTTGTAGGCTCCAGGGGTGAGTATGCCAGAAAATATCCAAATCGGAATTTTTCCCTGACTGCAAAGGATAATGGGGAATATGACCGTCTTCTTGAGACCATGGAGTGCGGAAATCTGGAGGAATATAAAACCATGGCCGCTGAGCAGGCAAAGTCTGCAGTCCTTCATTTTAAGGATGACTTTATGTTCAAGATCCGAAGCGCCATAAGGGATGCACTTTTACGAAAAGATGAGCTGAACAAGATCATCAGCAGGCTGGATTTCGGCAAGGATAAGTATCAGTTTGTCATTGGAAGGAATAAAGGGCCTGATGGGAGATATTATGACATGTTCATGGACAATTCCCTGGAGGTAAATCCCGCTTATCTTACGGATTCCCTGGATGACCAGATGAACTTATTCACCATGGAACATGAGAACCAGTACGGGGAAATCATCAATGACTTAATAAACATCTTCATCCCGCCGGAAAACGCCACACCGGAGGAGATGGAAGAGGCCAAGCGGAACATGGATAAGTATGCGGATTACCGGACGTACCTATCCTTTGATATGCAGCAGATCATTCAGAACGAGGATGAGGTCATTAAGATCCGTTTAAGCAAGATGATCAAAAAGAATTCCGGAGGAGAGGGGCAGAATCCTCTTTACGTAGCTTTATTGGCAAGCTTTGCCCAGGCTTACCGGATCAGCATGTCTCCAAAGATACAGAGAAATCCCACCCTCCGCTTAGTGGTGCTTGATGAGGCGTTTTCCAAGATGGATGCGGAGAAGGTGGCAAGCTGCATTGAGCTGATCCGGGGACTGGGCTTCCAGGCCATTATCAGTGCAACCAATGATAAGATTCAGAATTATGTGGAGAATGTGGACAAGACCTTTGTATTCGCCAATCCTAATAAGAAGTCCATATCCATTCAGGAATTCGAGCGGGAAAGCTTTCCGGAGCTGATGCGGGAGCTTGATGAAGGGGAGATCGACGAGGAGGAACTTGATGACAACCTTGATTTGCAGGATTCCTGAAAATAGCAGGGCCGCGGCTGCAAAGATTTTAGAATTGTAATTGTTTCATATAAAAAAGAGGGATCCCGAAAGTCATTCTACGACTTTTTGGATCCCTCTTTACTCTTTCACCGATCATGGCGATCTAATGGCTTTCGTTTAAATAGTTATAGATGCTGTATCTGGACAATCCCAAAAAGTCAGCCAGCTTTTCCGCAGCCTTCTTTATTAGGAAAAACCCCTTTCCGTCTAAGTTGTGGACGACAGCTACCTTCTCTTCTTTGGTCAGATTCCCCACGGGTTTTCCGGTCATGTTAATGGCTTCTTTCATCATGATCTCCAGCAGCTCATCAACATTGCCTACAAACAGTTCCGGGGTCTGGGTGAGGGCTGAGGAGCCAGAACAGGTAAAGGACCGTAAGGTGCTTTCGCATTTAATCATATCTGTAATATCTAAATTAATGCACAGGCTTCCGTTCACTTTTCCATATTCGTCACGGAAATATTTGCTGGAAGAGCGTAAAATCCGGCCGGTGGGCGTGGCGTTGATATAGCTGTATTGGTCATCCGGTGATGTGGATCCCTTTAAAATCTCTAATCCGGCGTTGGTGCCTCCATCTCCGACTTTTCTTCCGGTCACATGCCCGTTCCAGATCGCGACGATTGTCTGGTCATATGGCAGGGTCAGATCATGTAAAACCACTTCACAGTTTTCTCCGAATTGCATCGCAATGCATTTTGCAATATCAGACAACAGGTTTAAGTTATCAGAAACATATCCCATAGTAATATTTATCCTTTCAACAAAATGTCTAAATAAATTATAAATGAAATGAGAGATAAAGTCCAGTAATAATAAAGCTTTTATTGATTTTGTTGAAGTGAAAAAGAAATATTATAAAAAACGAACAAAAAAATTAAATAAACAGGATTATTATTGTTGACAAAATATAAGAAGTATAGTATATATTGATTATGAGTTAAACAAAATGTTGAAATGTAATCAACAAAAAGTTCAAACTATATTTTAAAAGGAGGTATTTTATGAAAAGAGCAATTCGTATTATCATGGCTGCAGGTATGGCTGCATTGGCGGTCACAGGCTGCGGCAGCGGTTCTTCAACACAGGCTACCACAGCACAGACAACAGCAGCCGGCGTAGAGACAACGGTTGGGGAAACATCTGCTCCGGCAGAAAACAAGGAAGCACAGGTGATCACTTTCTGGTACAACAACACAGGTGATGAAGCGGCTGTCTATGAAAAGGCGATCAGTGAGTACAATGCTTCCCAAAGCAATTATAAGGTGGAAGGGTTAAGCGTTACGGATGCCCAGAAAGTAATCGTAGCCATGAGCAGCAACGAATCACCTGATGTAATCAAAATAAGCAACCAGACCGTGGTCCAGTATCAGAAGAATGGCTTGCTGGAAAGCCTGCAGCCATATGCAGACAAGGACTCCTTTGATTCCTCCATTTATTCAGAGCAGTCCATGAATGCAAATACTATTGACAGAGTCATTTATGCCCTTCCACTTGATGCATACACCATCCAGATGTATTACAACAAGGAACTGCTGAAGGAAGCCGGTTACACCGAGCCGCCAAAAACCATGGAAGAGATGTATGAGATGGCAGTAAAGGCTACGAAGGTAGATGGAAGCGGAAATATTGAGGTGCTTGGATATCCCTTATTCCCATATGCTTCTGCCAGACAGGAGCTGATCTACGGATTTGGCGGAAGATGGTGGGATGAGGATTCTAATGTTACCCCGGATAACGCAGGCATTTTAGACAGTCTTAATATGAACGTAAAATTCAGAAACCAGTTTGGCGGAAAAGCTCTGGATGGGTTTATCGGTACGGCAAATACAAACCGTTATACAGAACAGGATATGTTCTTCCAGGGCAAGCAGCTGTTCCGTCTTGACGGTTCCTGGCTGCCGACCATGATGAAGAACTTTAATTCCACCGTTGATTACGGCATTACCTTGATTCCCGGTACACAGGCAAATCCGGAGCTGAGAGGAACCAGCCGGTATGAAACTGACTCTGTGGCAGTGCCGGCAATGGCTAAGAATAAAGAGGGAGCCTGGGACTTTACAAAATGGCTCTGCAGTCAGGAAGGAGCCAAGATCATTGACCTTGGAACAGGAAATCTTCCGGCTGTCAAAGCTTTATACGATGATGCCGATATCAAGGCAGTTCCTGGATTTGCAGAATTTATTGACGCGCTGAAGTTGGAAAAGGGCATTCAGTATCCGGCAATGGCAGATTTTGACGAATACATATCCATGATCAATGCAACACTGGATACGGTCTACTCAGGCGCAAAGACTCCTGAAGAGGCACTGAAAGCTCTTGCAGGACAGAGTGCAAATCTAAAATAGCAATTCACTTATGAGGGGCGCTGTAGGCAGTAATCTGCATATTGCAGTGCCCTAATCTTATTGTTTGAGAGGGGAAAAGGAATGAAGGGACGAAACGCGACACAGCGGGATTTTATAAACGGACTGCTGTTTTCATCTCCGTGGATTTTGGGCTTTCTGGCTTTTAGTGTATATCCGCTGATAAGCTCTCTGTATTACAGCCTTACAAAGTTCAATGCCGTAACAGCTCCGCAGTGGGTGGGACTTGAAAATTTCAAAGACATCTTCAGTGACCCCCTTGTTTGGAAGAGTTTGGGAAATACCTTATTTATGGCCTTTGTATCTACGCCGATCAACCTGTTCGTAGCGCTGCTTCTGGCCAGCATCGTATGCGCCGATTTTAAGGGGCGGGGGGTTGTCAGGACAGCATTTTTCCTGCCTTCCGTAATCCCCATGGTTGCGGCGACTATGGTATGGATCTGGATGTTTGACCCTACCTACGGCTACATCAATAACGTATTAGGCTGGTTTGGAATCAGCGGGCCGGCATGGCTTATGGATGCCCATTATACCAAGTGGGCGCTGGTCCTCATGGGAACGTGGAATACCGGAACCATGATGCTGGTCTGCATGTCAGCTTTACAGTCTGTGCCTAGAAGCTATTATGAATCCGCCGAAATTGACGGAGCCGGAAAAATCGCCAGATTTTTCTATATTACGGTACCATGCATTGCTCATGTTCTGGTGTATCAGGCCATTTTAAGCACCATAAATGCATTCCAGTATTTCCAGCAGGTGTACATCATTGTTACTGCAAATGCCGGAGTAAAAGGCGGAAGTGCCGCCGGCGGACCAGAAAATTCCATTCTTATGTATCCGCTGTATGTATTCCATAATGCATTTACCTATTTGAAGATGGGAAAGGCTTCGGCCATGGCGTGGCTGCTGTTTATCGTTGTTGCGGTTCTGACGGTTGTTATGACCAAGGTGACGAGAAAAGCAACAGAAAATGCCGGAGGTGAATAAGGATGAAGAAAAATATAAGCAAAGTTTTATTTTTTGCTATGGTTGCCGTGCTGGCTTTGATTTTCATATCACCCTTTATGGTTATGGTGCTCACTTCTTTCAAAACCAACAACGATGCGTTCACCATTCCGGTAAAGCTGTTTCCCCGTGAATGGGTGAAGGGGAACTATCCGGCAGCTTTTGCAGCAATTCCATATTTTAAGTACATGGGAAATACGGTGTTTATCACGGCCATCTCCCTTATAGGCCAGCTTCTGGTCACGCCCATGGTTGCGTATTCACTGGCAAAAATAAGATGGAAAGGCGCTGACATCATCTCAGGCCTGGTCATGGCGACGATGATGATACCTATAACAGTTACCATGGTGCCTTTGTATAAGATTTATTCCAAGCTGGGACTTACCAATACATACGTCCCCTTAATCCTGCCTGCATTTTTTGGAAAGGCATATTATATTGTCATTGTCCGGCAGTTTTTTGCAGGTATTCCAAACAGTCTGATCGAGGCAGGGAAAATCGACGGGGCTACGGAATTCCAGCGTTATTATAAAATCGCACTTCCCCTTTGCAAACCGGTTTTAACCACAATCGGGATATATGCCTTTTTGGATGCCTGGAGTGATTATTTATATCCTCTGATTTTTATAACGAAGCCTGGTATGTATACACTTTCTCTGGGACTTCAGCAGTATATGAGTGAGTATTCCGTGGACTGGGCAAGGCTGATGGCGGCAGCGGTTGTATTTGTTCTTCCGGTCATTGTATGCTTTGCGGTTTTCCAGAAAAACTTTGTGGAAGGAATTGCAACCAGTGGTTTGAAGGCGTAATGAGCAGGTGAATATATGCGAAAAACACAATCATTAAATGGAGTTTGGGAATGGCATACCGAAGGAGCCTCCCACGATGCCGTATATACGGGAGAAGTGCCGGGAACGGTGATCAGCCATATGCTGAAACATAAGCTGATCGAGGATCCTTATTGGAGATGCAATGAGTATGCTGTCCGGGAATTGATGGCAAATGATTATCTATATAAGAGAAGCTTTACGGTGTCAGGAGAGGATTTGGATTTTTCCCGCGCAGAACTTGTCTGCGCCGGGATCGATACCATTGCCTCTATCCGTATCAACGGCTGCCTGGTGGCGGAGACAAGGGATATGCACAGAACCTACCGTTTCCCTGTAAAAGAGCACTTGCAGGAGGGGGAAAACCGGATAGAGGTCTTATTTCACTCTCCGCTGGACTTTGTTAGAAAAGAGGATGAGGAAAATGATATCTTCTATGCCTCCACTGGATGCATTCACGGAAATGCGGCACTTCGCAAGGCTCATTATATGTTTGGATGGGACTGGGGCCCGCAGCTTCCGGATATGGGAATCTTCCGGGATATAGCCATCGAATATTTCAGCGAAGCGAAACTCCAGGATGTCCGCATCAGGCAGGACCATGGAGAAGAGGGCAGAGTGGGGCTTAAATTTGAAGTAAAAATAAAGCAGCTTTCCTCTTATGATGAAAACCGGCAGACATGGTTTACTGAGACCGAAATAATAGATCCGGATTGCAGGCCAGTATCCAAAATAGTCCGCAGCAGCGGGGAATGGCAGTTTGATGAGACCATCCCAGAGCCTCGGCTATGGTGGCCCAACGGACTGGGAGAGCATCCCTTATACAGGGTAAATATCCGCCTGCTTGATGATACGGGAACCTGTCATGATACCTATGAGTGCCGGATTGGCCTTCGGACGGTGACTGTCAGCACGGATAAGAATGAATACGGAAGCGAGTTTGCCATTACGGTCAACGGGATAAAGATATTTACCATGGGAGCAAATTATATCCCGGAAGATAATATTTTAACAAGAGTAACGAAGGAAAGGACCGCACAGCTGATCGAAGACTGCGCCGCCGCAAACTTCAATTGTTTAAGAGTCTGGGGCGGAGGCTATTACCCTGATGATTATTTTTATGACAAGTGCGATGAAGAAGGAATTTTAATCTGGCAGGACCTGATGTTCGGATGCAATGTCTATGCATTAAACGACCATTTTGAAGAGGACATTGTGGAAGAAACAAAGGACAATGTCCGGCGCTTAAGGCACCATGCATGTCTGGCCCTGTGGTGCGGAAATAATGAAATGGAGTGGGGCTGGGCAGATGAGTGGGCCAGGTTGAAAGGCCATCATCCCAGATATAAGGCGGACTATACAAAGATCTTTGAATATATCCTTCCCCGTGCAATAAGAGCCTGTGATGACACTACTTATTATTGGCCGTCTTCTCCCTCATCAGGAGGAGCCTTTGATAATCCCAATGCGACCGACCGGGGAGATCAGCATTACTGGGAGGTCTGGCATTCAGGAAAACCCTTCACGGAATATGGGGATTTCAGTTTTTGCTCGGAATATGGATTCCAATCCTTTCCCCACAGCAAAACCATAGCCTCATTTACCTTACCTGAGGACCGGAATATTTTCAGCAAGGTCATGGAATCCCACCAGAAAAACCCGGCGGCTAACGGAAAAATATTAAACTACATAGCAGATTACTTCCTTTATCCCAAGGATATGGATTCCCTGGCATATATCTCCCAGATCCTGCAGTTAAAGGCCATTGAATATGGCGTAGAACACTGGAGAAGAAAACGGGGGCAATGCATGGGCTCTCTCTACTGGCAGCTTAATGACTGCTGGCCGGTGGCATCCTGGGCGAGCATTGACTATTATGGACGCTGGAAAGCGCTCCATTACGGAGCCCGCAGATTTTATTCGCCCGTTACGATCTCCATCGGCGAGGAAAAGGAATTATCTCCCCGTGTTTCCTATTACGTCCATAATGATACCAGAGAGGAACAGCAGTGCAGGACTGAAGTTCTTCTTAAAGATCAAGAGTTTAGGGTATTATGGGAAGAAGCATGGGAAGGCGGCTTACCGGCGCTGTCGGTGTTAAAATGCATGGAAATGGATTTTTCTCCATGGACTGATGAGGAAGCCCTTTGTTCTTCTGTTTTTTCCGTATTCCGGCTGTACAGGGGAGAAGAGCTGCTTACAGAACGGACGGTGCTGTTTGTAAAACCAAAGCATTTTGATTATAACACCCCGGTTTATGATATTTCGGTTTCAGAGTCAGAGCAGAGCTTTGAAATCACGGTGAAAGCTGCCGGCTTCTGCCAGTATGTGGAGCTTTACTTTAAGGACTTTGATGTTATTTTCTCTGATAACTTCTTTGACATCACATCGCCGGAAGGAGTTACGGTTCATGTAAACAAAGAAGATTTTAAAGACCATATGACCCCAGACATGGTGAAAGAGAACCTGGTGGTGCGGAGTGTGGCTGACAGTTATGGAAGCTGAGAAGGGAGAAAGAAGGATGAAACTTACACAGGAACAGATACAGCAGTTAGAGACCCCCTGTCTGGTTATTGATGTGGATCTGGCGGAAAAGAATATTAAACGTATGCAGGAAGCGGCTGATAAAGCCGGCTGCCGGCTGCGTCCTCATATCAAGACACACAAAATGCCCTTATTTGCTGAAATGCAGATGAAGGCCGGTGCAAGCGGTATCACCTGCGCCAAGGTAAGCGAGGCCGAGGTCATGGCTGACGGCGGCATGGAGGACATTTTCATTGCATATCCCATGATCGGACATTTTCGTATCAAGAGGGCGATTGCTCTGGCAAAAAGGATCAAAAGGCTCATTTTAGCCATTGACAGTCTGGAAGGTGCAAAGGTGCTGGATCAGGCGGCTTCTGACCAGGATGTGATCCTGGAGGTCCGTATGGAGATCGATACGGGAGCCGGACGCACGGGAGTATCCATGGACCGGGCGGTGGAACTGGCCCTTGCCCTTAAACAGATGAAGCATTTAAACCTTACGGGTATTTATACGTTTAAGAGTCTGATCCTGTCCGGCAAGCCTACGGAGGATAATCTGCTGGCTGCAGAGGAAGAGGGAAACATGATGGCTGATACTGCCAGGATGTTGAAAGGCGCGGGAGTAGAGTTCCAGGACATCAGTGCCGGCTCTTCCCCCACCGGCGTCCAGGTGGCGCAGACGGGAATGGTAAATGAGATCCGTCCGGGCACCTACATTTTTGACGATTTTATGCTGACCAAGGAAAAGGTGGCTGATATCAGTGAGATCGCTGTCCGGTTCTATGCTACCGTAGTCAGCTGCCAGCACTCGGAATATGCCGTGGTAGACGGAGGAACCAAGTGCTTTCCTACGGATGTGGTTCCGGAACAGCCGCCGTTTTACTATCCTGGATATGCGGTGGTGGAAGGAGATGACAACCTTAAGCTGTCACGAATGAATGAAGAACATGGAATCATCACAGCCATAAACGGGGAGACAGGGCTGCATGTGGGCCAGGTGCTTTCCCTGATACCCATTCATGTATGTACGGCTGTCAATATGCAGAATTCCGTTTACCTTCTGGAAAACGGTTCTCTCAGAAAACAAAAAGTAGATGCAAGAGGAATGTTGATATGAGGTACATTCTTATTAAAAAAGGATTGATTTATGACGGTAGCGGGGATATGCCGTTTCAGGGCGATATTCTGATAGAGGGGGAAAAAATCATTGAAATTGCCCCGGATATTGAGAAAGAAGACGCCCAGGTGATCGATGCCTCCGGAAAAGCGGTAACGCCCGGTTTCATTGACATTCACCGGCATTGCGATATTGCAGCCTTTACCAATCCCCGTTTTGGTGAAATAGAGCTGGCCCAGGGAATCACTACCACCTTTGTGGGAAACTGCGGTCTTGCTCCTGTTCCTTCGGTTCCCTCATGGCGGAAGGAATTATATGATTATCTGGAGCCGGTAATCGGAAGGCTGCCTGAGGATATGGCCTTTGAAACCTATGAGGATTACAGGAATGCTCTGGAAGCAGCAGACCTTCCGGTCAACATGGGCTTCTTTGCGGCCTCGGACAGCATCAAAGTGGCTTTAAAGGGCTTTGGAAACAAGGCATATACGGAAGAAGAGCTCATAAAAGCTCAGGAGTATGTAAAAAGCGCATTGGCCCAGGGAGCCTTTGGGGTTACGCTGGGAATCATGTATCAGCCGGAATGCTATTCTAACCGGGAGGAACTTACGGCTGTTGTAAAGGCAGCCGGAAAGGTTGGTATTCTCTGTACCCATATCCGCGGAGAAGGAGACAGTCTGGTGGAGTCGGTGGAGGAAGTGATCGATGTGGCGGCAAAGGCAGGGGTTCCCCTAAATATCAGCCATTTGAAATCAACGGGAATCAAGAACTGGAACCGCAAGATATTTGAGGCCATTCAAAGGATTGAACAGGCAAGGGAATCCGGACAGGATGTCACTGCGGATTTTTACCCCTATGACGGCGGTTCCACCACCCTCCAGTCCCTTCTTCCGCCAACCATTATGGAAGAATCCTTCGAGGCTCTTGTAAAAGGCTTATCAGGTCCGGAAGGGAAGCAGAGGCTGCGGTCCGAGTTAAATAAGGTCCACCAGGGCTGGGACAATATGTCGGAAAGCATTGGCTGGGACCGGATCATCATCAGCTCCGTCACCCTGGAGAAGAATGCGTTTATGCAGGGACAGACAATTGGTGCGCTGGCGGAAAAGCTGGGATATGAAGAGCCTTCCGGTCTTGTGGCAGACTTACTTGTGGAAGAAAACGGGAAAGTGGGAATTATCGTGTTAAGCATGTCCCAGGAGGATGTGGATGCGGTGGCCCGTCTCCCCTTTACCTTGCTGATTTCAGACTCCCTGTACGGCGGTGACGGTAAGAACGCCCATCCCCGCCTCCTTGGGACGACTGCCAGATTTTTAAATGATTTTGTTATAAAGCGAAAGGTGCTGTCCATGGAGCAGGCCATCAGGAAGATGACCTATCTGCCTGCAAAACGGATGGGACTTGAGGACAGGGGGCTTTTAAAGCCAGGGTACAAGGCAGATGTTCTGGTATTTCAGCCGGAGAGATTCCTGGATCATGCGGATTACACCGGAAAGCATGACCCGTGTACGGGCATGGAACTGGTGCTTATGGGAGGAAAACAGGTGCTGACAGACGGCATTCTTGTGGACCGCGCCAGTGGGAAGCTGTTAAGAAAGGGTTTTAAGTAAAAAAAGGAAAGAAGGAAGCAGACATGAATATTTATGAAAAACTGAAGGAACTTAATTTGGAGATCCCGGCAGCTCCGTCTAAGGGAGGAGTATACTCCCCGTGCCAGGAATTTGGAAACAACCTGGTATACATATCAGGCTGCGGGCCGGTGATCGGAGGAGAAGGGGTTTGTGGAAAGCTTGGAAATGATTTTACCACAGAAGAGGGAAAAACCTTTTCCAGAGATGCCATGTTAAATGTTCTTGCAGTGTTACAGGATAAAATCGGGGATTTGAACCGGATAAAACGTGCGATCAAAATTCTTACCTTTGTGGCAAGTGCGGATACATTTTATGAGCAGCCGGCTGTGGCTAATGGAGGAAGTGAATTACTGTTACAGCTTTTGGGACAGGAGAATGTACCGGCCCGATCAGCCATAGGAGTCAACGTATTGCCTGGAAATATTCCTGTTGAAACGGAAGCGATATTTGAAATTGAAGAATAATTTTTTTGAATGAGGGATAAGGCTGAAAGAAAAGCGTCTTTTAACCTTGAATTTATGAACAGCGTGCCCCGCTTTACCGGGTATCAACTGGATATGAAAGCATATCCGCTTGATTTATTAGGAGGCAAAAATGGATCGTCAATTTAAAAATAATTTAATAGAGTCATTATACGTACATTACCCATTGAAACCGGAATACGACAAAAGCATGGAGACTTATAATTTAAAAAAGCCGGTTTTGACTTCTGTGAGTTTATGGGATGGAACCAGCCTGGAGCCATGGAGCTTTGACGGTGAAGGTGAAGTTCAGGTAAAGGATGGAAACATATTGTGCCTGGAAACAAAGTCACGGGCAGACCACTGGCCGGATAATGAGGTCCGGGCAAACGATGCGGCAGCAGGACTTTATGCCACCTTTGGAAGCTATATCGCAAGGTTGAATGTGAAGGGTCTGGAGCTGGGAAAAGGAAACCGGATATGGTTTAAGATCCGTCCCATTTGCCCCGGTCTTCACAGCCCCATCGTGCGTGTGGGTTTTGTCAATAACGGGGTAACCAAGATACCGGATGTCTATTCAAGAGAAGGCTTTAATGCCATCAATCTGAAAAATAATGAATGGAATACCTGTACCTGGGAAATCGATTCCATTGCCCATGATGCAATCGAGGAAATTTCATTTAACATTCACCGCTATGGCAAGGAAGTGAGTACTGGCGATGATCTGAAATTTGAACTCTGCGATATCCAGCTTCAGGAAGTAAAGCCGGGAGTAGTCCATGGCTGGCAGTGTGAGGAAGAGGAAGTAGTATTTTCTACAACCGGTTACTTTACAGACGGGAGAAAAACTGCAATCGCCAATACCTCAGCCAAAGAGTTTGAAATCGTGAAAGAAGACTGCTTAGAAGAAGTGGCATACCGTGGACAGATTGAGAAGGTGGAAAACCATCTGGGAAGCTTCAGTATATTGGATTTCTCGGATTTAAAAACCGAAGGCGCATACAGGATCCGGTTTGGAAATACGGTAAGTGAACGATTTATCATAGGAAATGAAGTCTTGGAAAGCGCCTTGTGGAAGCTGACCAATTTCCTATATTGTGAGCGGTGCGGCTATCCGGTTCCTAACTGCCATGGAACCTGTCATCAGGATGTGATCGCAGAACACAACGGTGTGAAAGTGGTGTATGCGGGAGGCTGGCACGACGCGGCGGACGTTTCCCAGCAGACCATGCAGACGGCAGAGATCTTAGATGCCATGATCGCTTCCGCAGGGAAGGTGAAAGATTCTGATCCAATGCTTTTTCGCAGAATGATGGAAGAAGCCAACTGGGGACTGGATTTTGTGCTTCGCATGCGCTTTGGAGACGGCTACCGGGCATCTCATGCGGCTATCCGCAGATGGACCGACAACTTCATCGGAAATCTGGACGATTGCGAAGCGGATGTTCATAACCGGTCCTTTGAAAACTTTGTTTTTGCTGCAGTAGAAGCCGGTGCCGGAGAAGCCTTTAAGGAACTGGACCGGGAGCTGGCATGGAAGTGCGTAGATGCAGCTAAGGAAGACTTCCGTTTTGCCGATGATCGGTTCCGGGAAGTTGGCGTGGAAGGACCGTATCATTTACTGGAACATACGGCAGGCTCCAGCCTTTCCCAGTATTATGCCGTAGCAGCATGGGCGGCGGCAAGGATTTATAAAATCACCGGTGACAGCTATTTTTATGATAAAGCTGCCGAGTATGCAGATAAGGTGATTTCCTGTCAGGAGATCAGGGATGATCTGCCAATGAAGGGATTCTTCTACAGGGATGAAAGCAAAAACCATATCGTGCATTTTTCCCATCAGGCAAGGGATCAGGTTTTTGCCATGGCCCTGGCAGAGGTATGCGGTGCTCTTGCAGAGCATGAAAAAAAGGCGGTGTGGGAAGAGGGCTTAAAACTCCATGGGGAGTATTTAAAAGGCCTTCAAAAATATACGGCGCCCTATGGCATGCTTCCGGCCGGAATTCATCACATCAGCGAGGCAGAAGACCAGGAAGCCTTCCATGTGGTCCATCCAAAGGTTGATTATGAAAGAGAACGGGTCAATTATGTGGAACAGCTGAAGCGGGGCATTGATCTGGGAGACGGATACTATGTAAGAACCTTCCCGGTGTGGTTTTCCTACCGTGGAAATTCAGCGATCCAGCTGTCCATGGGAAAAGCTGCCTCCATCATAGGAATGTATTTCGGAGATAGGGAGTTAATTGAAATTGCCAGGGAGCAGCTTTACTGGACTCTTGGAAAGAATCCCTTTGGCCAGTCATTAATTTACGGGGAAGGAAACCATTACGGACAGGAATATACGGCTCTATTAGGGGAGACCGTTGGAGAGATGCCGGTAGGTGTCCAGACCAGGGGAAATGAAGACCTTCCCTATTGGCCGCCAGCCAATATCGCCACCTACAGAGAGGTTTGGACAACACCGCCGGGACGTTTCTTGTGGGTTGCCGCTGATTTGATTTAAGAGGAAGACGGCTGCCTTACGGCCAGGTATGAAAATCCGGAGGAGAAATAAATGGCAAAACAATTATTAAATTACATCAAGGAACAGCCTGAGGTCTGGGAGCAGATACTTGGAAGCAGAGAACAGGTTTTTGCAGACTTTTCTCATGACATGAAAGACCTTCCAATGGAACACCTGATTTTCCTTGGATCAGGAAGCTCGTATATCGCCTCCCTGATCGCAGCTGAATTTGCCGGCAATGCAGCTGGTTTTGACTGCAGGGTGATGACACCGGCCGAGGCTCTAAGAACCCGAGGCTCCTGTGACAGAGGGAAAACACTGGTTCTCGCTTCCTCTCAATCCGGAAAAAGTGTTTCCACAATGAATGCCATACGCGCATGGAAAGAAGCTGGATATGTGGTGGCAGGGATTACCGCAGACTCTTCTTCCCCGGTTGCAAAGCTTGCGGACTTGCATTATCTGGTCCCTTGCGGGGAAGAAACCGTAGGCCCGAAAACAAAGGGAATGACCTCCACGGTGCTGCTGCTGGAGCTTTTGATCCTGGAAGCGGCTATGAAGGAAAGCCGGATTTCCATGGAAGAGTCGGAAAACATAATTTCCGGATTCATGGAGGGAATAAAGGCTGCAAGGGCCAATATTGCCTTATGTGAGAAGTATTTTAAAGAAAATATTTCCCGGTTTAAACAGCACGAACATGCAATTGTCATTGCAGACCCGGAAAGCAGTCTTGCGGCCCGGGAAGGCGCGCTCAAGCTCCTTGAAACGTGGTATGTTCCGGTATTCTCATATGAGGTGGAAGAATATACCCATGGGATACAAAATACCATTGAGGAAGGAATCTGTAATCTGTTTGTCATCTCGGAGGAGGCTAATAGCTCCTCCATGGAAAAGCTGATCGCGTACTGTGAAGAAAAAGGCTGCAACGACTGGGTGATTTCTACGGTCAAAGGAGTCAGGACAAAGGCAAACCTTCTGGAACTGGAAAAGGGAGGAGCAAGCTTTACTGCCCCCTTTGAAATATTGCCGGCTTTTCAGTATTTAAGCGCTTTTGGCTCTGAGGACCGGGCCATAGAGTGTGACCGGCCTAAATTCCATGATTTTTACGATTTACTGGGAACAAAGAGTAAATAACGGAAAGCCGCACTTAAAGGAGAAGGAAGGTAGATTATGAAAGGTTACATCGCGGGCCTGGACATTGGAGGCACGACCGGAAGGCTGAAGCTGCAAAGCCTGGAAGGGGAATCCCTGGGGGAAGTATACGGGCAGGGCTGCAGCATCAACACGGACGGAGACAAGAAGAGCGAGGAGCGGTACAGAAATCTGGTTCTTCCGGCGCTTGAGGAAAGGCAGCTTAAGCCCCGGGACTGTGCTGGTATCTGCATTGCGGCAAGCGGGATTGACTCTCCCGAATTGGAGGAGTCCTGCCGCAGGGCATTTATCAATATGGGATTTCATGAAAATGTCATCATTGTTCAAAATGACTGTGAGATATTTTTGAATTTGTCAGAATCCCCCTCTTTGGTACTTGTATCAGGAACAGGCTCCATCAGCTACGGGAAGGATGAAAACGGAAGAGTGGTAAGAACCGGCGGCTGGGGTCATATCTTAAGCGATGAGGGAAGCGCATTTCATATCGGAATGAGTGTAATGAAGCATGTGGGCAGCCATATGGATGGGAGAGAAGAGTGCCCGGTCCTTTACAGGGATTTTTGCGAACAGACCGGGATCATGGATTTATCCGGGCTTGATGGGTTTATCAATGCAAATTTAATGGAAAAGTCCGTGATCGGGGCCCTGGCACCGTTGGCTTCCCGTTCCTTTGAGGCGGGGGAAAACGCTGGGATTTCCATCATAAAGGAAAGCACAGAGGCTTTGGCTGATTTAGTAAAAGACACCTGCAGGAAGCTGAACTTAAGACAGGATCAGGCTGCCCATCTATGGATATGGGGAAGCGTGCTCGTCAACAATGAGCACATAAGAGAACGGCTGATCCAATCAGTCGGGGACAGTTACTTCAATATGGAGATTAAGATCCCGGAAAAGCGGGCCCTTGATGTGGCGGTTGATGTGGCGGAAAGCAGTGCAAAAAAAGTGTAAATGGATAATTTCCGGGAGGGTGTCTTAAGACGCCCTCCCTCTTTGTTCTCCTATCTCCTTTTTCTAAACATATTGAAAAGGGAGAGGCTATAAAACACTGCCGCAGTACAGAGTAAGATCACAATACTGGCTGCCGGAGTTACCTCATGCCCTCCAAAGCGGAATGTCACTCCCATATACTCCTTAAATTCCTCCAAATAGATGTCAGGTATTCCGTCAAAGGAGTTCTGCATGGGTAACTCCATCAGCACCTGGCGAAACAGCGATGCGGCGTGGGATACAGGGAATACTTTTATGACCGTTTGGACCGACGCAGGTAAAGTCCCTATGGGAAGATATATGCCGGTCAGAAACCCGATCAGAGTGCCAAGAATGGTGCTGGCAGTACCGAATGCACTATGGCTGTTGAAAAAAGACACGACAAAGCAAACCAAAGAAGTATTGGTTAACGATGTAAGAAGCATTAACAAAAAGACCTTGATGCAGGCCAGGGGAGTGAGCCACTCTCCGCCGCTGTACACAATATAAATTTCCGAGACCACAGCTGTAACAAGGGACATGATCACACCGATTAAAAAAGAACTTCCAATATAACCGCCGGTTATGCTGCTTCTTTTTATGGGGGAAGAATCAAAATCTTTGTTGATTTTTAGTACTTTATCATCGATCATAATACCGAACGCCCCCATTGTGGTGGTGATGGAAGTCACTGTGAGAAGTCCTGACACCAGCCAGCTGTTCATCAAAACCTGGGCATGGCTTAAATCCTTCATGGAATTGTTCAGCCAGACATCTCCTAAAAACAATGCATAAAGTCCAATAATAATGAAAACAGAAAGAAGAGAAAAGAATACCGCACTTCTGTCACGAAAAAACAGCTTTAAATTCCGTTCAATAAAAACTCTCATTGCCGCAGCTCCCTTCCTGTAATGCCGATAAAAGCTTCATCCATAGTGCCCTGCAGGACCTGAAAGCTGTTGATATAGCTTTGGCATTTTTCTACTATGGGAATAGCAGCCATGGTGTCCGGCAGCTTTACAACAAACTCGCCTGCGGAAACGGTGAAATCCAGCTTTAGTTCCTCCATGATTTGCCGCAGGGCTGTCTCATCCAGAATGGACAATCTTAAGGTGTCGGTGGTATACTGCGTCTTTAATGCGGCAGGCGTACCCTTGGCCGCAATCTCCCCATGGTCGATTACAATCACATAATCCGATTCGGCAGCTTCCTCCATGTAATGGGTTGTTAAAAAAACCGTCATACCTGTATTTATTTGAAGCTGTCTGATCGTGTTCCAAATGCTTTTCCGGGTCTGAGGATCAAGGCCGGTCGTAGGTTCGTCAAGGAACAGGATCTTTGGGGTATGAATCAGCGCACGGGCAATATCAGCCCTGCGCCGCTGACCGCCCGAAAGCTTACCATAAGGCCGGTCTACAATTTCCTCCAATTCTGTTGCTGCCACGGCTTCATATACGGAATTTTTAATCCCGGCTTTATCCGATTGATATAAGCCTGCCCGGATGGTCAGATTTTCTCTTACAGTAAGTAACTCATCCAGCACGCCGTCCTGAAACACTACGCCGATCATTTGCCGGATCGCCTGGCTATCCCGCCTAAGGTCAAGCCCATTGATCGTGATTTCCCCACTGTCAAAATCCAATAAAGTACATAAGGTATCAATGGTGGTGGATTTCCCCGCACCATTTGGACCAAGAAAGGAAAACAGCTTGCCCTGCTCCACATAAAAGCTGATATCCTTTACGGCGGCTATCTTGCCGTAATTCTTTCTTAGGTTGGCTACTTCTATAATTTTGTTCATAGTATGATCCCCTTTTCAACTCTGCTATATCAAAGCTTATGAGACTGCTTAGTACCGGAAGCCGCATCCGGTAAATAAGGCGAAGTAAGCGGTAAAAAGACGGCAAACTGCAATCAGCAAACCGTCCCGGCATTATAAATATAAATGGCAACGTCGTTTCAGGTTTTTTTCTTTACTTGTCATACACAGTTGCTTTTATACTGAAGGACATTGGGAACTTATCAGTATTATGATCATAATTGAAAAGTCCATCTCCTACATTGTGCAAGCCGCCAGCATCAAAAAAGTTTTCCTTAAATTCATTAAAATGCTCGATATGCAGACCCGCAGAAGCAAGGGAATTGATTAAATCTGAAACAGTATACATCCAAAAATATGCCTTAACACCATGCTTTGCCTCTGATGCATATCCGCCTATAGAATCATCAACGTCGGGTTCTTTCCCGAAATAAGGATACTTTATTTCCATCACATTGCTGGCAAGCTTTTGTTCATCCATTGACAGGAAAAACGGATGGCTGTCAAAAGCGTAGAAAAATCCATCATCCTTAAGCAAATGACGAATGGTTTCTCCCCATTTTTTTAAGTCAGGGAGCCAACCGATTGCTCCCTCGGATACAAATACGACATCATATTTTTCGTTATGGTGATCCATGAACTTCATGATATCGGATTCTATAAAATCAATATTTGTTATATTCAAATCTTCTGCCAGCTTTTTTGCATAGTGAATATTATCCGGCACTAAGTCAACACCCGTTGCACTGGCCCCCATTCTTGCAAGCAGTATAGTATCTGCACCGGTATTGCATTGTAAATGTATTATCTTCTTACCGCTCAAATCTCCAAGCTCATTTTGAATATATTTATTAAACTTATGGCTTCCATCCAAAAGGGATTTCCTGAATGCAAAATAATGGTCCTGTGAGACTTGGCTCCATGCGTGTTTGTTTGAATCTATCTCTTTCATGCTCTTACCTCCGTGATCATTAAAACTGTAAACTTTATTCAGCAATTAAAACGGTGAGACCTCTCACGCCTATTCTGTCATTATGTGTAACTACTCCAAACAGAGCTAAAAAGTCTACTGCGATTTTTTGCCTGGCCGCCGCAATTTGTTTTGTGCCTTCTGCGTTGAATCCATCATATACTTTTTTACTTATAATTATACTCTTGAAACTATGATGTTAGTTCTGTATATCCACCATCTGAAAGCACGTTACTATATTCATTCGTAATATATCGATGCCCAGAAACCTGGCCTTTGAAGATTAAAGTTTGTACTTTCTCATTGGCTTTGCGTATGCCATATTATACCATCCATTATTTCAGAGGACAAGCTTTCCATGACCATCCAATATGCAAATATATACAGGGATCAGATGCAGCAATAAAAGAGGAGATTCAGCACCTGCGCGAAAAACGGGCAGGAAAACTTATTTTATTCCTCCTGTCACTTGGAAAAGATTGCATACGGAACGCATTCTGTTGGAACTTGGCTGGTCATAAATCGCGGCAGAAGTTAAGGATTCTTCGAACAAATGTTTGCAATAAAGAAAAAGATATGATATAATAGAGAAAATCGGTTGCTGAGTGATTCTGGTGCGGACCAGATATGGTACGCATTCCATATTCAGGATTTTAGTTTATAACAGGAGTTTATTACAGGAGTTTATTATGGCAAAACAGTATATTAAGATAAGAGGTGCCAATGAGCACAACTTAAAGAACATTTCCGTGGATATTCCAAGAAATGAGCTGGTTGTCCTAACCGGCCTCAGCGGTTCGGGTAAGTCTTCCCTGGCTTTTGATACCATCTATGCTGAGGGGCAGAGACGTTATATGGAGTCTCTTTCCTCCTATGCCCGGCAGTTCCTGGGGCAGATGGAAAAGCCGGATGTGGAGAGCATTGAAGGGCTGTCACCAGCTATTTCCATTGACCAGAAGTCTACCAACCGCAATCCCCGTTCCACGGTGGGCACGGTTACTGAGATTTATGATTATATGAGGCTTTTATACGCCAGGATCGGCATTCCCCATTGCCCCAAGTGTGGGCGGGAAATCCGCAGGCAGACCATTGATCAGATGGTGGATCAGATCATGGAACTGCCGGAGCGGACGAAGATCCAGCTATTGGCTCCCGTTGTACGCGGGCGTAAAGGGGAGCATGCAAAGGTTTTGGAGCACGCCCGGAGGAGTGGATACGTAAGGGTACGCATTGACGGAAATCTTTATGAACTCTCCGAGGAAATTAAACTGGATAAGAATATCAAGCACACCATTGAGATTGTGGTAGACCGTCTTGCGATCCGGGAAGGAATCGAAAAGCGTCTGACCGACTCCATTGAGACGGTTATGGAGCTGGCAGGCGGTCTTATGACTGTGGATGTGGTGGATGGACAGCCTATTAATTTCAGCCAAAGCTTTTCCTGTCCGGACTGCAGTATCAGCATTGATGAGGTGGAGCCCAGAAGCTTTTCCTTTAACAATCCGTTCGGCGCATGCCCGGACTGTTTCGGACTTGGATATAAGATGGAGTTTGACGAGGATCTGATGATCCCGGATAAGAGCTTAAGCATTGACCAGGGGGCCATTGTGGTGCTGGGCTGGCAGTCCTGTACGGATAAGGGCAGCTATACCCGGGCTGTTCTGGAAGCTCTTGCAAAAGAATATAAATTCCGCCTGAACACGCCGTTTGAAGATTATCCTAAGGAAGTCCATGACGTTCTCATTAATGGAACCAATGGAAAGGAAGTTAAGGTCCATTATAAGGGGCAGCGGGGAGAGGGCATTTATGACGTGGCATTTGAAGGTCTGGTCCAGAATGTTGCCCGGAGATACCGGGAGACTTACTCCGAGTCCTCCAAGGCAGAGTATGAATCCTTTATGCGGATCACTCCCTGTCCTTCCTGCGGCGGCATGAGGCTTAAGAAAGAATCCCTGGCTGTAACGGTAGGGGATAAGAACATTTATGAAGCTACCAATATGTCCATTGTCAAGTTCCGGAATTTTATGGACGAGATGGAGCTGACCCCTATGCAGCACGCCATTGGAGACCAGATTTTAAAAGAAATACGGGCCAGGATTTCGTTCCTCATTGATGTTGGACTTGATTATCTGACCCTGACACGTGCTACAGGTACCTTATCCGGCGGCGAAGCCCAGAGAATCCGTCTGGCGACCCAGATCGGCTCCGGCCTGGTAGGCGTGGCTTATATTCTGGACGAGCCAAGCATCGGTCTTCATCAGAGGGATAACGATAAATTGTTAAAAACCCTTTTGCACCTCCGGGATTTGGGAAACAGCGTAATCGTGGTGGAGCATGACGAGGATACCATGATGGCTGCGGATTATATTGTGGATATCGGCCCGGGAGCCGGGGAACACGGCGGAAATGTGGTTGCCACGGGGAATGCAAAGCAGATCATGAAGAATAAGGATTCCATCACAGGCGCTTATTTAAGCGGACGGATTAAAATCCCGATTCCAAATGAGAGAAGGCAGCCTACCGGTTATCTGACTGTTAAGGGAGCGGCAGAAAACAATTTAAAAAACATTGATGTGACTTTCCCACTGGGAGTCATGACCTGCGTGACCGGTGTGTCCGGTTCAGGAAAGAGTTCTCTGGTCAACGAGATCCTATACAAAACCCTTGCGAAAAAATTGAACCGTGCCAGGATCATTCCTGGAAAGCATAAGGTAATTGAAGGAACGGAGCAGCTGGATAAGATCATTGCCATTGACCAGTCCCCCATTGGGCGGACGCCTAGGTCCAATCCGGCAACTTATACAGGAGTCTTTGATTTGATCCGTGACTTGTTTGCATCCACCCCTGACGCAAAGGCAAAGGGGTATTCCAAGGGACGTTTCAGCTTTAATGTAAAAGGCGGACGTTGCGAAGCCTGCAGCGGCGACGGAATCATTAAGATCGAGATGCATTTCCTTCCGGATGTTTATGTTCCCTGCGAGGTCTGCGGCGGAAAACGGTATAACCGTGAAACACTGGATGTAAAATACAAGGGAAAAAACATATATGACGTCCTGAACATGACGGTAGAGGAAGCGCTGAAATTTTTTGAAAATGTTCCTACCATTGCAAGGAAGATTGCCACTCTCAACGATGTGGGCCTTTCCTATATCAGGCTTGGACAGCCGTCTACAGAGCTTTCCGGCGGAGAAGCCCAGAGAATCAAGCTGGCTACGGAGCTGAGCAAGCGGGGAACAGGAAAAACCATCTACATTCTGGACGAGCCTACGACCGGCCTTCATTTTGCAGATGTCCATAAGCTGATTGAAATTTTACGTAAACTGTCGGAAGGCGGCAATACGGTGGTTGTTATTGAACATAACCTGGATGTGATCAAGACTGCGGATTACCTCATTGACATTGGACCGGAGGGCGGCGAAAAGGGCGGTACGATAATTGCCCAGGGTACGCCGGAAGAGGTAGCAGAATGTTCATCTTCCTACACAGGGTATTATGTGAAAAAATACTTGGAATAGGTTCTTTGGTTGAATGAGATAAGGTTGTAAAGAATATTTTTTTTCGTTTTGAGTTTGTGAATCAAGTGGATGTGCAAGCATGTCTGCTTGATTCATTTGTTTATAAAAATGAAACAAATTGTAAAAACAGGGCTGGGAAGATTTCGAGAAAATACTTGTCAAGCAAGTGGAAGTAGAATATAATGTAACCCAAAGCTTTATTTGTTGAAGACTATATTAGGAGGAATACCGTGGAGAGAGAAATGATTATCGTTCTGGATTTCGGTGGACAATACAACCAGTTGATTGCCAGAAGGGTCAGAGAATGCAATGTTTACTGTGAGGTTCATCCCTACACAATGTCTCTGGACAAGATTAAGGAAATGAATCCGAAAGGAATCATTTTTACAGGCGGTCCAAACAGCGTGTATAAGGAGGATTCCCCACTCTGTTCAAAGGAAATCTTTGATATGGGAATACCGATTCTGGGAATCTGCTACGGCACTCAGGTAATGGCATATATGCTGGGCGGCAAAGTTGCCACAGCACCTGTCAGTGAATTCGGAAAAACAGAAGTTGACGTGGAGACTGACAGTAAAATTTTAGAAAATATAAATTCCAAGACGGTCTGCTGGATGAGCCATACAGATTACGTAGAGAAAGCGCCGGAAGGGTTCCATGTTACCGCTCATACACCGGTATGCCCGGTTGCTGGTATGGAATGCGAAGAGCGCGGTCTTTATGCCGTACAGTTTCATCCTGAGGTTATGCATACCCAGGAAGGCACCAAGATGCTTTCCAATTTTGTTTATAATGTCTGCAAGTGTTCCGGTGACTGGAAGATGGACTCCTTTGTGGAGTCTTCCATTGAAACCATCAGGGAAAAGGTTGGTGACGGCAAGGTGCTTTGTGCCTTATCCGGCGGTGTAGACTCCTCCGTAGCTGCGGTTATGCTGGCAAAAGCGGTCGGAAAACAGCTTACCTGTGTATTTGTTGACCACGGCCTTCTTCGTAAGAACGAGGGAGATGAGGTTGAGGCCGTATTTGGACCGGAAGGGCCTTATGATTTGAATTTTATCCGCGTAAATGCCCAGGACCGCTTTTATGATAAGCTGGCAGGGGTGGAAGATCCTGAGAGAAAGCGCAAGATCATTGGCGAGGAGTTTATCCGAGTGTTTGAGGATGAGGCTAAGAAGATCGGAAAAGTGGATTACTTTGTGCAGGGAACTATTTATCCTGACGTGATTGAGTCCGGCCTTGGAAAATCTGCTGTGATCAAGTCCCATCACAATGTGGGAGGACTTCCTGAGCATGTGGATTTTAAAGAGATTATTGAGCCTTTGAGGCTGCTGTTTAAAGATGAAGTAAGGAGAGCCGGTCTGGAGCTTGGTATTCCGGAATATCTGGTTTACCGTCAGCCATTCCCAGGTCCGGGACTTGGTGTCCGGATCATCGGAGCAATTACTCCTGAGAAGGTGAGAATCGTTCAGGAAGCAGATGCGATCTATAGAGAAGAGATTGCCAAGGCTGGTGTTGATAAGGGACTGGGACAGTACTTTGCAGCACTGACCAATATGCGCTCTGTTGGCTGCATGGGAGATGAGAGAACCTATGATTATGCCATCGCTTTGAGAGCAGTGCTTACTTCTGACTTTATGACGGCTGAATCTGCGGAACTGCCTTGGGAGGTTTTAGGGACAGTGACCAGAAGGATTGTGAATGAAGTGAAGGGCGTGAACCGGGTACTTTATGATTGTACGGGGAAACCGCCGGCTACGATAGAATTCGAATAACAAACAGTTTCGGGAACCCCTAGTGTTAGTACGGGTTCCCGGACTTTTTTTATGGCAATTGGTACCCGAATGTCGGTAATGACCCCTTATAGGGGTAGAGCAAGCCACCGGCTAAGCCGGTGGACTTGACTGTGAAATTAGGATTTTCATGAGAGAGAATTGTGACAATGGAAGAATATTATGATGGCACTTATGATTTAAGATAAAGTGCTTATATCCCTGTCGGTGAATTATTAGATTAATATTATATAACTATTTTCCACTATCATATTACGTGTTTCAGAATGTTTCCACTGTCTTTAAACAAGGATAGACTGGTCCATATTGGTCACGCAATCAAACCAAAGCAGTTGGATGATGGTTCGCTCAGCTGCTTTGGTTGATCCAATCTCTGATTATCTTATGATCCTAAGCGCTTAACTTTTGAATCAATACTGAAGCATTAGTATTTATTTGTGTTCCTCCGGCCAAAGTTTGTAGCGTAACCGCAGCAGTACTTGTATGATTTCGTATAGTTAAGATATCGGATGCGGCGGCAGTAATAATTACCATCCCTGGATTCGCTTGAGTACCAGCTCCTGATCCATATACTGCTCCAGCAACGGGAGCTCCATTTTGAAAGGCAGTAAATTGGTTGGGCTCTACACCAGCAGCATAAAACCAAACGGCGTAGTCACCAGCGCTACCAAATTGGATGGTAGATGTTCCGGGTGCATGTGCGATGGTACCGACGATAATTCCATTGGTACTAAATAGTATATCTGCCTCTAAAGCAACAACTTGAGCATCCAGATTGTAGATATAAGCATATTCTGATAACCCAGCGGTACCTGCAGGCCCAGTAGCGCCGGTAGGACCAGTAGCGCCGGTAAGCCCGATAGGTCCGGTATCTCCAGTAGGTCCAGTAGGTCCAGTAGCGCCTGTAGGCCCTGTAGGTCCAGTAGCGCCTGTAGGCCCGGTAGGTCCAGTAGCGCCTGTAAGCCCGATAGGTCCGGTATCCCCAGTAGGCCCAGTAGCACCGGTAAGGCCGATAGGTCCGGTAGGACCAGTAGCACCGGTAAGGCCGATAGGTCCGGTAGGACCAGTAGCGCCGGTAAGGCCTATAGGTCCAGTAGGTCCAGTAGGTCCAGTAGCACCGGTAAGGCCGATAGGTCCGGTAGGCCCAGTAGCACCTGTAAGCCCGACAGGTCCGGTATCCCCAGTAGGTCCAGTAGCACCGGTAAGACCGATAGGTCCAGTAGGTCCAGTAGCGCCGGTAGGTCCGGTAGGCCCAGTAGCACCGGTAAGGCCGATAGGTCCGGTAGGCCCAGTAGCACCGGTAAGGCCGATAGGTCCAGTAGGTCCAGTAGCGCCGATAG
>NZ_BAAJYQ010000005.1:0-693858 GCF_057543815.1 Lacrimispora sp. YZC11
CAGATCTTGTTTCCTCCCAGGACGCCCATAAAGACATAGTCGTATCAACGGTGTTGTTTTCAAAATCCCAAAGTACTGGCTCGTAATTTGCATCTAAATGACTGTGCCAGCCCTTAAACAAATATCCTGGTCTTATAGGATCTGCCGGCCTATCGGTGATTTTTCCTCCAACCGGAACCACCGACTCATGGTATTCTGTGGACATGCCATCATTTAGATCGTAAAATACAGATCTTGTTTCCTCCCAGGACGCCCATAAAGACATAGTCGTATCAACGGTGTTGTTTTCAAAATCCCAGAGTACTGGCTCGTAATTTTCATCTAAATGGCTGTGCCAGCCTTTAAACAAATATCCTGGCCTTATAGGATCTGCCGGCCTATCGGTGATTTTTCCTCCAACCGGAACCACCGACTCATGGTATTCTGTGGACATGCCATCATTTAGATCGTAAAATACAGATCTTGTTTCCTCCCAGGACGCCCATAAAGACATAGTCGTATCAACGGTGTTGTTTTCAAAATCCCAGAGTACTGGCTCGTAATTTGCATCCGAATGGCTGTACCAGCCTTTAAACAAATATCCTGGCCTTGTTGGATCTGCCGGCCTATCAGTTATTTTTCCGCCAACCGGAACCACCGACTCATGGTATTCTGTGGACATGCCATCATTTAGATCGTAAAATACAGATCTTGTTTCCTCCCAGGAGGCCCATAGAACCATATTCTCCTCAACAACGTCATGTTCAAAGTCCCACATGATAGGCTCGTAATTTTCATCCAGATAGCTGTACCAGCCTTTGAACAAGTATCCGGCCCTAGTGGGATCTGCCGGTTTGTCAGTGATTTCCCCTCCTACTGGTACGGTTGCTTCATAAAACTTGTTGTATGTACCGTCTTCCAGATCAAAGACTACTTTCACTGCCGCCGATCGTGAAGAGGCAAAAGCTTTCGCAATATCCGCCTGTATGACAGGAGGCGCTTCTTCCGATCCGGCCATTTCATCTGTTAGTTCTACATCGGCAGATGTTTCTTCACCATCAGCTATAGCTTGTACATTCTTTTCCGATGAAGTAAAATTATCTTCTGTCAAAAGAGAAACTTCTGAGTTGTACTCCTCAATGTTATTTAGTTCTTTTGCTGGCGCTTGAGCGGACAAAGAGACCGTTTCATCCTCCGCAAATACATTTATTGGAAGTATGCAGCAAACTAAAATTGCTGTCAGCAGTAAGCTGATCAATTTACTGCTTTTACGGTATGCCTTTTTTTGCATGTTTTTTCCTCCATTTTTCGATTACGCCTTTCGCGCTTAGGAGGGCATTAATACAGTTGCTATCTACGAAATCAGTACACTTTATCTTAAGTTTCGTTCGCATTTTCATAAATAAGATCGCAAATTTTAGTTTCACTTAGCATTTCAATCGTTTTAGACTGGATGGATTCAAAGATTCGATGCACCAGACATGATGGAGTAGCATTTCTGCTACAATATCCATCCTCTTCCAAACATCGATTGATGCAGATACTTCCCTCCATAGCCTCAACAATATCGTATAATGTAATATCTGCAGCATCTTTTGCTAAACGGTATCCTCCCTTTGGACCTTGTACAGACTCTATGAACCCTAACCGCTTGATTTTTGCTGCAATCTTATTGAAATAGTTATAGGTCATGCCTAATCGCGTTGCTACCTCCTTTGCTGTTGTCACTTGAACACCCTGCTGAGCCATATAAAGGATGATCCGAATCGCATAATCCGTTGTAATCTGAAATCTCACTGTATTTCCTCCAAAATCGAAATTTCTTAATATCAATACTTTACTCAGTGAGTATAATTTATAACTTGATTTTTCTGGAAATACATGTACTCAATTTTAGTTTTCATGTACTGAATATAACAGTTACAAAATAAGAACCTTTGTTATGCCATTTCCAGCATCCACCAGTAATTGAGAACACTAAATAAGGAATTAAGAGCATAATAAATGCCAAATTTCGCTAAAAATGTTATTTTATATATACTTTTTCACTCCATTTTTATTCTACCCGACCATCAATAAACCTGCAAAGAGGCTGCCAATCGGACGGTATATCATCGATTCCCTCCGGACAACTGGCATGCTTAGAAAAATAGGGAATCCCTTCCATTACGAAAATCAAAACATTTACAATGAATTGGAGCTAATTCCGCTTGTTGTACTAGTTTCTTCCACCGAACAGGAGTTTTTCTTAAGAAAGGAGGTAACCGATGTCGTTTTTATTACGTTTTATCGCAGAATGCCTTTTTACCGTTTACAGTGTATCTTTTCTGCTTTATCATAGAAGGAACTTTTTGATGAAGCAAAATTACTTGATATTCTTCCTGATTTCCGCAGTCATCAATTGGAGCTTCAGTGCCACTTGGGGATTGGCTATATCCTCACATTATGGAGCTCCGGCACTCTTATTGATCGTCCTGCTGGAATTAAAAGGGTTGTATCAAATGAATCCGATGCAGCTTCTTTTTGAGAGCGGCTATTTTGTCGCAGTTTTATACTGGGGAAGAGGAATTGTGTTGCCGGTCTTCGCTCTGATTCTGAACCAAAGCGTACATTGGGTAAGGCATAACCAGTTTTACTACCCCGTTGCATGGATTCTCTCCTTATGCATGATACTCGTTTACAATATGCTTTTTCGCCATGTCATCGCTCCAAAAGCGAAGGTTGAAACGTTCTACCGCAGCAAAGAGCAGATCCGGTTTGTGGCTATTTTCCAAGTGTGTCTCCTGGGATATCTGCTGTTTATTAACCTGGGGCGGTATTATGGGGTGGATTTGCCCTGGTATAAAATATCCCACATCATCTCCTGCATCATCTGCTTTGCTGCACAGGGATTGCTCGTCAACCGGGGAATAAGAAACAGTTCCCTTTTGGAATATGAATTACACACGGAATTGCTGCAGCAGCAGCTCGAGAGAAATTTGAGGCATTATAAAGCGTATCAGAAATATGCCGAGAGTTTTCGGGCTTTTAAACACGATTACAATCATATGATGACCTCTGTGAAATCCCTGTTGTCCGCCGGTGAATATCAGAAAGCGATAAACTTGCTTGATACCATTCACGAGACAAGGCACAAGCAAGTTCCGGTCCAACATTCCTATTCAAATAATAACCTGCTTGATGCCCTCCTGCAAGATACCGCAAATCGATGTGAGGAGCAATCCACACAGTTTTCAGCTAATGTTTATCTTCCCGCCGGTCATAATATTTCAGATATCGATATTGTCCGTATGTTTACAAACCTGATCAATAATGCAGCAGAGGCTTGTGCAAAAGTCACTTCTGATTCTGAAAGATTTATTGCCATCACAAGCAGATTTATTTCCCATAATGGCTGGCTGCAAATCAAAACAGCAAACTCATTTCATGGTAAAGTACTCATCCGCAATGGAATCCCTGAATCAACAAAACCTAATCGGGATTTTCATGGCCTTGGTTTATCAATCATTGATGAAACGGCAACAAAATTAGGTGGTATAATGGTTATAGATGTAGATCAGAAAGAAATGGTATTTAAGACAACGCTTTTACTGCCTGTCAACATACAACAATGGAATAAAAAGGATAGGCTGCCTGTACGGGGCGGCTAGCTTCCTACTCTTCATAACTGATAAACGGAGTTCCTTCACTGATTTGTTCAAAGATTATTTTTGCCAAATACAATGGGGCGTTTACGCAGCCATGGCTTCCAACCCTTTTATATATCTCACCCCCAAAAGAATGTCTCCAGCTGGCATCATGAACCCCTATATTCCCATAAAACGGCATCCAGTATGTCACCGGCGCCATATAACCAGGTCCTGATAAAACGGCATCTTTTTGTTTATAATTAAGCATATTCGTTCCGGTCACAGTAGAATTTCCGGTATTTGGATTTCCAGTTACCACTGGACCATGGATAATTAATTTCCCTTCTTTATAGAACCATAAATGCTGTCTGGTTATATTAATTTCCACATAGGTATTGCCTATTTCATTTTCAGACCTGAACAAAGCCCTTTGTGCATATAATGGTTCCCGTATAAGTATCTGACCATTTCTTATGTTTTCCAGTAGTACTTCAGTTTCGGCCTTCTGATCAATTTTCCAGCCATAAAGCCCGCCTTTTACCTCTACAATTTTCCCTGTAGAGGTTTTAAAATTTCTTGCAATTCCGACCGTATCATATTTTTTTCCCAATTCTTTCACATACTTTTTTACCTCAGAACGGTCTATCTTCACATCCAGATTATTATCTACGCTGAGCCATTTGTGAATCATATTTCCATCTAATTGTTCCTTTGGGCTGTCGAAGATATAGGTAACGCTGGTAGTTACGTACTTATCCAGGAGTTTCTTGGTTTCAAGCGTTTTAGCAGAGCTTAAGGTGTATTGCGGGTTTTCATAACAAAGTTTTTCATTCAAATCCAAGCTGGTCTCTCCCATTAAAATTCCAGACCGTATGGCTATGTATAATCGATCTCTCCGGACAATATTCCCATATACTTCTTCTACCAGTTCATATGAGCCGGCCGAATACTTAAAGTCCACATTTCGTGGTTCAATTCTGCGGTTATTAATACAATGCAAATCATTTATTTTACTTTCCAGAGCTTTTTCATTATAAAGAAATAACCCCCCGGTATATTCTTCATGATTTTTAAATAATGAAAAGATCCATTTGAGAGAATCCTGCCGGCGGAGAATTTCCGAAATATTGTTTTTTTCATTGTATTCCAGGCCAATCTCCATCCCCCATATATCTTCTATTTCTCCATTTCTTTCTACCAATTGCAGCTTATAGTTTCTTATGTGATCTTGCAAACTCCGGTTTACATCTTCCTGCGACTTTAAGGAAACATTTACTCCATTTATTACAGTGTTAGTGAAGAAATGATTCATAAAGTATAAGGAAATAAGTAAGTAAACCAGCATCATTGAAGCAATAACAATAATCGTATTTTCTGCTGCGCTTCTTTTCATCTTCCCATCCTTCATACCGTTTTATCCCTCTCAACGATCTACACTATATTTTAAGGTATAATCACTTCATTTTATGTACACATTCCTGATTTTAAGACTGAATCACTTTTCTATTTGTACATAAAAAAAAGAGCTCATTCAAGAGGCCAGATTTAAGGCGGCTGAACAAGCTCAAATGGGGAAAAACGGTGGGATGATGATAGAAATTCAGACAAGTAATTTATCCGCTTATCGACCAGGACAAATTACTTAGCTCCTCACTTCAGGGGAATTAGTGATATCCTTATAAAATATAAGGTTTCTGTAGTTTTTTTAATTCATCCACAGGAGTGATTGTTTAAAATTTTACCACATTATTTATATCATCTAATTTGCTGTCTACAGTCCAAATTTCAACATTTATGTCATTAACTTCTGCAAAATACCGCTTCAATACTTTATAAATATTTTGAGCTGCATCACTATCATTTTCGCTTTGAAAATAACACTCATAGCAATTTTCCGTACCATAGGGATAATTCATACAGTCAAATGAAATGCCAGGTATATGTGCCGCTATCCAATCGGCCACATCTATTTTGCTATTCAAGATGTTTTCTACAATGTCGCATATGTCATCATGGGATTGAGTAATAAACTTAACTTTTATCATTTGATCCTCCGGAAAAACAGTGCAATACAACCAATCTACTCCACCTTCCTTGCATCGCAATCTTATCAAAATGTTGGAATTAATGCCTGATAATTGTATTTATTATCATACACTCAATATAATCTCAATGATTCTCCAACTCCTTAATTACTATTTATATGTATCGAATATTTTGTTTTTACTGCATAATAGGGATCTTTTCTAGAAATGCCGCGGGATTCTATTTATTGCAAAAAGGCCACATCAGTTAATACTGAGTGACCTTTTCTATCAAGCTAACCTCTTAAATCTACCAGCGTCTGCCATTACTCCCAACTAAAACATGGCGTATCGTAAATCATCTGGTAAGCTTATCCGATACCTTCCGGCAAACTTCATACAATTTCTTATTTTACCATGTTCTGCAATTCTTCCGCCAAATACTTCGCCACATTATCAAACACAATCTCTGCCCGTTTCACCAACGCTTCCTTTGTTGCAAATGCGATATGCGGTGTTACAATGGTATTCGGTGCGGCCAACAACGGATGCTCCTTCACTACCGGCGGCTCATTTTCAAATACGTCAATGCATGCTCCTGCAATTGTACTTGCCTTTAGCGCTTCTGCCAACGCCTCTGAATCCACTACCGGACCTCGTGATGTATTAATCAGCACTGCATTTTTCTTCATTAATCCAATCTTTTCTTTATTTATCAGACCTTTCGTCTCCTCATTCAACGGTGTATGCAAAGAGATAATATCGCATTCTGCCAGCAAAGAATCCAAATCAACATACTTTAATCCCGGCACTCCCTTCTTTGTTCTGCTGTATGCAAAAACCTCACATCCGAAAGCCTGGGCAATCGATGCAACACGAAGTCCGATTGCACCGGTTCCCACTATGCCGAATTTTTTTCCCTCCAGTTCAAAGCCGACCAATCCGTCCTTTGTTCCCTCAATCCGGCAAGCCTTGTCACAGGGAATTATATTGCGGTACAGGGCTATCAGCATACCAAACACCAGATCTGCTACGGCGCAGGTAGAGTATCCCGCGCTGTTGCATACCTTAACTCCATTTTTCCGGCACACATCCATAGCGATATGATCCACTCCGGTAAAGGCTACTGAAAGAAGTTTCAAATTCTTGCAGCCTTCAATGACCTGGGCATTTAAGGGCAGATTGGACACCGCTATGATATCCGCATCCTTTCCCCGTTCAATCAATTCTTCCGTATCGGAAGTTCTGGTGTTATAATAAACAATCTCTGCCTTATCCTTTAAATGTCCTGCCATTTCAAGCAGTTTTTCGTCTTGAACACCTAGAGGTTCAATAATAACCATTTTCATCTTTTATATCTCCTCATCTATTTCAGTACAAATATCTTCAAAGCTTTTGCCAGTATATCATGATTCTCCCGGATTCCGATTCCCACAGAATCCGGAATATTCAGGCGGCCATCCGCCAGTGTCAGCTGTCCGTCCAATAGCTCATTGGAAATCTCAAATCCCTTTTTATTCTCCTGGTACTTCCCGATATTCGGCGTATAAGACGAGAAATGCAGAATGTATACAAAGCAAAAACCAGTAGAAACATGAGGCGTTACCGTCATACCAGCCAGCCGGGCCATCCTGGCTACCTTTGTAGTCCTTACCAGTCCGCCGTTATAGAGAATATCCGGCTGGATTACATCAGTACCATGGCTCTCCACCAGCCATTTAAAGCGGCGCAGACTGGTCTCCTGCTCTCCGAATGCCAACGGAATGGAACTCCGCTCACACACCTCTTTTGTCGCCCACAAATCATCAAATGGGCACGGTTCCTCATAGAAATAGCCATTGATTTCCTCCATCACATGTCCAAAATGCACCGCAGTTTCCACATCATAAGAACCGTTTCCATCCGCATGAATAATCATATCATCACCGAAAAATCTTCTGGTTCCGTAGATCAATTCTTCACTTCTTCCGGCGATGGAATCTTTATTTTTGCTCATGCGGCCCCCAATCTTATATTTGATTGCCCTGGCTCCGATCCGTTCCACTTCCGCCCGCAGAATCTCCAGCTCCTCTTCAGGCGTCGTATGTCGGTTTCCGCTGGCTACATAAACATTGGCATAATCGTGAATCCGCTCTCCAAATAATCCGCCCAGAGATACCCGCTTCGCCTTTGCCAGCAGATCTAATATACTCAGTTCCAACGCCGACAGACAGGAGTAATACGGAATTCCAGCCAGCTTATAATTGCTTTTATACACATAAACCCCATCGATCAGCGCTTCTAAGTCCCTGGCATCCTTATGAATAAAATAGGGTGCAATCAGCTTTTCCAATATAGGATAGCTGAACTGGATCCGGTCATTGCTAACGGAGATTCCAACCAACCCATCCTTTGACGTAGTTCTGACGAAAAACAATCCGCAGTTAAATAAAAATTCAATCTTATCAATGATAATAGGGTTATCAAGTCCTTTTAAATCCAGTACCAAAGCTCCCAGAACATGATCCAGTTTTTCTGAAGTTACTGGGCGGTAATCTGCAAAATCACTATGTTTTTTAAACATCCTATCCTCCTAAAAATTCACCAGCGAATCGATTTTCACTGGAAGTCCCGAAGCAATGGACCGGTTGGCGGCGATACCTGTTAATATGGATTGGACCCCAGCTATATGATCTGCCGCCCGATGGAATCTGTCCTCATTTTTACCGGGAAGGAATAAGTCATCCAACATCACCGGATCTCCGCCGCCGTGTCCGCCTTCCTTTCTTTCCACCGGTACCTCGTAAGGTTCTCCAAACATGGGGCAAACCCGAATCAGATAAGATTTCGCAGCCCCTTCCTCCTTTTTGTCTCCGCCGGCATTAATGTAAGGCTTCTCCAATGCCGTATATTCGATCCTGCCCTTGGAGCCGTTGATCGCTACATGAAAGCCTTCCCAGGGCATATAGCTGTTCAGGGAATAGGTCATCATGGCTTTATTTTTATACCGAACCGTTACCGCCATAGTATCTTCAATGCTGATATCATCTCCAAAAACGCTCCGGTCCCGAATATAACCGCTGTCCGCTTCCGCCTCCAGATACAGTCCCCTTAAAACAGGATTGCTTTCCATATCAATGGCAAAGGGATCCTTCTTTGCCGCCTCACTGCCATGGCAACGGTAATAAAAATCCGTTACTCCACGTTTTTCCGCATTATGGCGTCCATAGAAATTCAGATCTCCAAATGCAAATACCGTATCCGGTTCCGTTCCCAGCCAGAAATTTACCAGATCAAAATGGTGGGTTGCTTTATGCACCAAAAGACCGCCGCTGTTGGCTTTATTTCTATGCCACCTCCGGTAATAGTCCGCGCCATGCCGGGTATTCAAAAGCCATTCAAAATGAACCGAAAACACCTCTCCTATGGTATCCTCCATGATCAGTTCACGGATCTTCGTATGGTGAGGCGCATACCGGTAATTGAATGCTACCCGGATGTTGCGGCCGGTGCGTTTCTGTGCATCAAGGATGGATTGGGCTTTCCTTTCATCAATGGTAAGCGGTTTCTCCGTCACCACATCACACCCCATTTCCATCGCTTTTATAATGTATTCATCATGGGTTCTGTCCACACTGGTTACAATCACGACGTCCGGCTTTTCTGCCTTCATCATCTCTTCAAATTTCGTATAATGATACGTCGGGACCGGCTCCTTTCCAAACTTCTCACCGATCATGCGGTTGGCATAATCCATTCTGGTCTGGCTTAAATCACAAAAAGCCACCAGTTCACAGCAATCCGCATACGTCGAACTCAGTGCCTCATAATACATCCTGGCGCGTCCGCCGGTTCCTACCTGTGCATATCTTACATTTTCCATATCTTAAACCTTCCTTTCCAAGCAAATGCTATTCGATTTCCTCTTTCTTCCCTTTCAACTGATTCCGGTATTGTCCAGGTGTTATCAAAGTATATTTTTTAAATACACGAATAAAATTCTGGGGACTGTTGTATCCTAGCCGCACGGAAATTTCATGAATGCTCAAATCCGTCTCAGACAGCAATTCCTTGCAGCGTTTCAGCTTCTTATCGATGACATACTCGGTATAGGTCTTGCCAAACTGCTTTTTAAACATCCGGCTTAAGTAATTCGGATTATAATTAAAATGTCTCGCGCATTGTTCCAGAGAAATATCCTCCTCAAGGTTCTGATTTAAATACTCCATAATCTGCGTAATCACCCGCTGGCTCTCTGCCGGCTCTTTTACTTTGTAGTTCAGAGGCTTTAAGAAATACTCCCAAAAATACAGCTTCAGTTTTTCTATGGAATCGATATCTTTTGTAATATCAAAATCCGCGATCTCTTTCATCTTTCCATAATCCGGCTGAAGGGAATACTCATTATAGCAGTCCAGAATATCGGATAATAATTTGTTGACCTCAAGCTTAAACAAATAGTAATCCACTCCATCCAGTTTTTCAAAATACGCAGCCAGATGATCCTTGCACTGTTCCTCTGTTCCTTCCAGAACCGACTGAATAATCTGAAGGCGTTTTTGCTTGATCCGGATTTCTGAAAGAACAACTCCTTTTCCTTCATTGAGGCCGGAGAAAATGCAAACCCCTGACCGTCCAATCGCTTTTCGCAGCGCTGATTTACACTCTTCCACTGCGGTCGGAAGCTGATCTACCGAAAATACCTGTCTGCTGATTCCAATATTGACCTGCAGTCCTGTATACCGCGCAATAGCTAAAACCACCATCTCGCAGGTTCTTTGAAGCTGAAGCAAAGCCCCCTCCGCCGACATGAACTCTTTATAATGGGTGATATAGATCACCTGGTCAATGGCTACCGGTACAAAGCTGTCCTCCGTTCCCATCAGTTCCGCAATGATGTTTTTAACTCCAAAGACATAAATCTCCGCATCCTTTTTGTTCTCCGCCGTTATGTAGAATTTCACTGCGATGACATGAATATGACGGCTTTCAATCGGTTCTGTAATCACCTTATGGCGAAGCAATTCTTGGGTACTAATGACGACTGGTTCATTCCGGTATATTTTTCTTAGGTAAATTTCTCTGTTAGATTCTTCTGTGTCCGAAAGTCGTTTCTTCAGCTCCACATTCTTTTCTACCAGATAATGAACTTTAGATGTGATGGAATCCAGGTTCCTCTTGTCCCCATCCGAAAGACTGTTATCCACCAACTCATTGAGTACATCAATCGGGCGATACAGTACCTTTGAAAAGCAGTAAACGAGCGTTAAGAGAATAATAATCATGCTGGCAATGACTATCCATACCAAGCGATAGACAGACTCCATTCCTTTTTTTAAGTCTGAATTCAATATTACGGACACATACGTCCAGTCATTAAACTCCGATCTGGATACGGCGCAGACATAGTTTTCATTGTAAAAAGTAATCTGTTGAGGTAGTCCTTCCTGCAACGCCGCCCATTTTTCACCGGAGGCCTTTATATATTCCACGACCGCCTCGGTTCCAACTGCTCCCACGATACAATTTTCGTTTTCATCCAGGATCACTACTTGCTCATTCTGGTTTTCTCCATTAAGCTCATTGTAAATCGTTTTCTTGTCGATGATCGTGATCAACATGCCGTTTCCCGTGCTGACATTGACCGGAATTCTTTCAACCAGATAGATGTATAAATCATTATAATGCCAAAAAGAAGACTTTGGAATTTTCTCCAACTGTTCCACCAACGTGCCATAAACGGATTCTGAAATAGGCTGAAAGCTTTGCTGGCTCATGACCCACCTCTGTTGACTGCTGACCAGTATGGTATCTGCCACCGGAAAGGACAGCGCCCCTAAAAGTTTCAACTGATCATTCGCGGCGTTAAAATCCTGGAAATATCGTGCCTCCCGCGGTCTCCTTACACTTCCCACAATGGCTCTGCTAAGACCGCCCCGTATCATGGAATTGTCCACATATTCCAAGCTGACCTCAATCTGTTTTCTTTTATTATGAAGCGAAGATGCCTGAACCTCATACAAGCTTTCCATCTGGGCTGACGTCATGCTGCTGACTGCAATGATTAAAATAACAACCGGTAAAATCCCGATGAATAATAGTACTGTGAATATCTTTCTAAAATATAGATTCTTTTTCTTTTTCATATATTTCACCTCCCAGTACTATTATAAGGAAGTTCATCCTTTTATCGAGCCTACCATAACACCTTTTTCGAAATATTTCTGCATAAAAGGATAGAACAATACAATCGGCAGGGTTGCTACTACAATAACAGCCATTTTTACGCTCTGAGACGGAATGACAAATTCCATCCCCAGAGAAGCTTCATCTCCGATACCACCCTGGGCCAGGATCACGATCTGTCTTAACAACACCTGGATCGTCCATTTCCTGGAGTCGTTCAAGTAAAGCAGGGCGGTCAGAAAGGTATTCCAGTGACCCACTGCGTAAAACATGGTAAAGGTCGCAAGGGCCGGCTTTGATAGGGGCAGAACGATTTTAGCCAATACCCCCGCTTCATTGCACCCGTCTATCTTGGCGGAGTCGATTAGGTCCTGGGGAATCTCCTGAAAGAAATTTTTCACCAGAATCAGATTAAAACTGCTGATCGCTCCCGGCAGAATAAGGGACGCATAGGAATCAATCAGGCCCAGCGCATCCACTACCAGATAGGTGGGGATCATACCGCCGCTGAATACCAGGGTAAAGGTCACCGCATACATCAGATACTTTCTGCCGGGAAGTTCCTTTCTGGATAACGGATATGCCGTAAGGCAGGTCATAACCAGGTTAACGATGGTGCCCACAAGGGTCACCATTACCGTTACGCTCATGCTTCTCATGAGGGTTCTGGTAGAAAAAATATATTTATAAGCATCCAGTGAAGGCTCCTTAGGGATCAGGAGAAAGCGGTTCAAAGCCAGTTCCTTTACGGAAGCAAAAGACCCCGCCACAATGTAGAGAATCGGAAATAATGTAACAAGCGTTATGATCGCCAGCAGTATGTAAACAATGAAATCAAAGACCCTGTCGCCATAGGATCGTCTCGCCCTCCTCATAAGATACCTTCCTCTCCTACTTTTTTAGAGATCTTATCCGCAGTCAGAACCAAAACCAGCCCAACCAGAGATTTGAACAATCCAACCGCCGTGGAATAGCTTAACTGTCCATTCACCAGACCCATGCGGTACACATAGGTATCAAATACATCCGCCACATCCCGGTTCATCGCATTCTGCATATTATATAGCTGGTCAAAGCCGGATTCCATGACATGTCCCAATCTTAAAATCAACATGGTGATAATGGTGGTCTTTATAGCAGGCAATGTGATGTACCAGGCTTGTTGCAGCCTGCTGGCTCCATCCAGCTTTGCAGCTTCGTACATTTCCATATTTACTCCTGCCAGTGCAGCCAGGAAAATGATTGTACCCCAACCGGTTTCTTTCCATATATTCTGTATCACTACCATGGGCTTTAGCCATCTGGGGCTGGTTAAGAAGTTCATCTGTCCGAAGCCCAACTGCTTCAATCCTTCCGTTATAATTCCACCGTCAGAAGTAAACAGGGTATAGGAAATCCCTACGATTACCACCCATGATAAAAAGTGGGGCAGATACACCACACTTTGTACGGTCCGCTTGAACCAGCCGCATTTTACTTCATTCAGAAGCAATGCAACTAAGATCGGCATAGGAAAGAAAAATGCCAGATTAAGCAATGATAAGGTCAGGGTATTACCTAAAAGCTTCATAAAAGATTTATCCGTAAAAAAACGGATGAAATATTTAAGCCCGACCCACTCGCTGTCAAAAAAGCCGAGAAACGGCTGGTAGTTTTTGAATGCAGCAATTAAGCCAAACATGGGACCGAATTTAAACAGAGCATAATAAACGATGCCCGGGATCAGCATGGCATACAGCCACTTATAGGACATGATTTTTTTCCAATCGCTCTTTATTTTCATATCTTCTCCTTTCCGGATTCGCATCCTGTTTTTGATCGTTTGCTTCAAGAACTCTTCTATGTCCTTGCTGTAAGCAGCTCGTCAGCATACTCACTGAAGCTCGGGGATATCTCCTACTGACATTATATTTACATAATATGGATAACTCAATAATCTTGTTTTTCGCTCTTTTGTACAATCAAGCCAAGAAACTTTGTATGAATTTTATCCCTCATGCTCATTTTCTTACCTTGAAAGTAAATGAGCATGGTTGTATTTTTGAAAATGAGTATTTTGTTGATTCCATTGCATTTCCATATGAGAATTTCAGGGTAAAGATGATTATTGCTTTATCTCGCATCCAAACCTACAATTTAAGTGTGTACACGAGAACAAAATGATCTATCATGATTGAATTTGGAGGTTTATATGGGTTTATTAAAAAATGTAAAGTTAGGAAGACAGATCCTTTTTGTATGTTTTACATCAGGCATGGTATTATCTGCAGCCGCGTGCGGTAAGAATACCGCCAGTTCTTCCTCTGGTTCTTCTGACAGCCAGACGAGAACAGAAGGAAGTACTTCTCCATTCCAGGACGCTGCCGATCCATTGCCGCAGATTACGCTTATGGCAAACTATACCGGTGCGGAGGCTCCCACCGATGACAATCCGCTGATACAGAAGATTTCCGAATATACCGGTTCTGAAGTGAAGGTCACCTGGGTTCCGCAGTCCGCCTATAGTGAGAAGCTCAATACTCTGATCGCCTCCAAGGACCTGCCGCAGATCACCACCATCCGCGAGGTAAAAAACGCCGGTTTTGTCAACGCGGTCCGCTCCGGAATGTTCTGGGACATAGGGCCATACTTAGACCAGTTTCCTAACTTAAGCCGGATTGATAAAACGGTTCTTAAAAATGTCCAAATTGATGGACAGCAAGTCCTGATACCGAAAGTGCGGGAAATTTCCAGAGAAGGCGGAATCATCCGCCAGGATTGGCTGGAGGCTGTAGGTATGGAGATGCCTGCCACAATAGAGGAACTTCACGACGTTCTCTATGCATTCACCTACAATGATCCGGATCAGAACGGCAAAAACGACACCTATGGCTTCTCCTTAAAATACAATGCCCTTCCCCGCTTTTCCACCTTGTTAAGCATCTATATGGGCGGACCGAACACCTGGGGGATTGATGAAAATGGAAATGTTATGCCTGAATTCTATTCTGATACCTACACGAAATCCCTTACATGGTTCAGACAGGCTTATTCCGAAGGTTTATTTAATCAGGACTTCCCCATCTGCAAAGATGAAATGCAAAACTTCACATCCGGCGCAGCCGGCATGCTGTTTCTGGGAAACTTAGAAGACGCCGCAACCCGCGTTACCGATCTGGCTGCCGTTTTCCCCAATGCCACGACCGATATCTTCCAACTGTTAAAAGCAGAGCCTGACACCCCCTATCATATTACCGGCTATCAGGGATATACCGGCGGCCTGGCGTTTTCAAAAACAGCAGTCAAAACAGAAGAAGAACTGTTAAAACTGTTGGCGTTTCTGGATAAATTGGGCGACCCGGAAATGGCGGACGGCATGAACTGGGGTATTGGAGGCGAATCTTATACCGTGAAAGACGGCGGTGTGGAACAGACAAAGGAACAGTCCGAGATCTATGCCCGCAAATACAACGATATCCGCCAGATTACTCCTTTCTATACCACTCAGAACCTAACGGCTAATAACCAGCCGGAATTAAACCAGAAAATTATCCGCCTCATGAATGAAAATGCCCAGTATTCGGTACACAACGTTGTATTGCCGTTCATCTCCGATACCAATGTGGAAACCGGCGGCGATTTAGAAAACCAGATCAATGATGCCAAAATCAAATATGTGATCGGAGAGCTGGATTTAGACGGCTGGAAAGCTGCCATTGAGGACTGGAAAGCTGCAGGCGGAGAGCAGATAATCAAGGAGTATACCCAACAGTACCAGGCAGGTAAATAATATGGCCTTTCTCCATTGTGAGCTGAAAGCCGAATCCATCCGCATGGTCACTTCTGTCTGCGCGATCCTTCCGCAGGATTTCTGTCAGACGGACCGGCCGGTCAAGACTCTGTATCTGCTTCACGGGCGTTCACACAACTATTCCGTCTGGACCCGATATACCAGCCTGGAACAATATGCAGAAGCCTACAATACCGCCATTATCATGCCGGAGGTAAATCGAAGCTTTTACATCAACATGAAATACGGACTGGACTACCAGACATACATATCGGAAGAATTGCCGTATTTATTCGAATCCATGTTTCATATCAGTACAAACTCAAAAGACCGTTATATTGCCGGAATGTCCATGGGCGGCTATGGCGCTCTGAAAACCGCCCTTCTTCATCCTGACCGGTATGCTGGCTGCGGAGCCATCTCCGCTGTCACGGATATTCTTAAGCATGTAACGGAAACACCGGAAAACCACCCAAATAAACAGGAGTTTCAGGGAATATTCGGTGAACATTGTGACCTTGCTCCGGAAGATGATATTTTTTTCCTGGCCTCCCGGGATGCCGACGCCCCCTCCCGCCCTGATATTTTTATTGCCTGCGGCAAAGAGGATCATCTTTATCCTGAATCGGTACGGCTTCACCAACATCTTCAAAGTCTGCCTTACAAGGTTACCTTTGAAGGATGGAGTGGGGTACACGATTGGAAACTTTGGGATGAGGCGGTAAAACGGATGTTGAAACATTTCTTTGCCGGGTCAGTGATATAGGAGTTTCCTTATCTTAAGAAATATTAAACAAGGGGTAACCTGCATTATCAGCTAAGTTACCCCTTGTTATATCATACGATTTGTCTTCATCTTCAGATGTATATTCTTACTCACATAGCACATCAAGTGCCTAAAAAATCACTTGAACTTGTAACCAGTAAGAAAACGAAGTTTCTATTTGCTTCTCCTATAACTACTAGTCTCTTACCGACTTCATCTTCTTAAATTATGACAGTCTCAGGATAGTTCCTTGCGAATCACCCCGTCTCTTTATTAACGTAAAAAGCCGAGGATTATCACTAAATCCTCGGCTCAAAATAGGTAAAACCCCAAAAAGCTTAATGTCCTGCGGTATTCTCCACAGGACATTCTAATTAGGTTTAAATTATAATGCGGGAGATGGGACTTGAACCCACACGATCATACAACCACAAGATCCTTAGTCTTGCCTGTCTGCCAATTCCAGCACTCCCGCATGTCATATATATTTTGAAAACCACGCAGCTATGACAATCTGCATAGTTTCATGCAGAAGAAGGGACTTGAACCCTCAAGGTATTGCTACCACACGGACCTGAACCGTGCGCGTCTGCCAATTCCGCCACTTCTGCATTTCGTTGTTATCTGTCGTAACAACAATAGTTATTATAGTATACAAGCTCTTATATGTCAACAACATTTCTCCAAATTTTTCAAATATTTTTTTTGTATATATTTTTCAAAAAATATTGACAATTTCACTTTTAAGTGCTAAGATAAAGCTCGTTGTGCGGGAGTGCTGGAATTGGCAGACAGGCAAGACTAAGGATCTTGTGGGTGTATGCTCGTGTGGGTTCAAGTCCCATCTCCCGCATTTTTTTAATATTTTTTTTTTCCTATTGACATATTTCTCTTTTTGGGTATAATAAATCATGTATTCCTCGATAGCTCAGTCGGTAGAGCAAACGGCTGTTAACCGTTGGGTCGTAGGTTCAAGTCCTACTCGGGGAGTTTTTTATTGCCAGGAAATATAAGGCACATGTAATTATGGATAACGAAAAAGCGCAGGCATCTTTGTCAGCGCTTTTTCGTTATCTATTGGAATATAAGCCCTACTCCATCACCTCTGCCGGTTTTTCAATTTCCATTTTTTCCGGAAGTATGAGGTTCAGCCCCAAAGCCAGTACAAACACAACAGCCACACAGTTTTCCGCAAATACATCCTGAATAATTTCCGGGAATATATGAAAAATTTCAGGAATCAGGGTAAATCCGATTCCCACGCTAAGCGACAAGGAACTGATAATGGAATTTCTCTGGCTAAACCCGGCCCGGGCCAGCATCTGCACTCCGCTTATGATGATTGATCCAAACATCATGATAGTACAACCTCCCAGCACGGCCTCAGGAAGAGATGCAAAAAAAGAACCAATCGGTGGAAATAAACCTGCCAGTATCATACAGGCAGCCCCTGTCATGATGGTAAAACGGTTAACAACCTTCGTCATTGCTATAAGTCCCACATTCTGACTAAAAGAAGTAACAGGCAGGCATCCGAACAGAGAAGAAATGCTGCTTGCAAACCCATCACAGGCAAGAGAACCTGATATCTCCTTCTCCGTTATCTCACGGTCAAGACCCGAAACCACCATGGCCGTGGTATCGCCGATTGTTTCGGTTGCAGAAACCAGGAATATCACCACAACTGATAAAATAGCTCCTATATGGAATTCTGGAATAAAGGGTAAAATCCTGGGCAAAGATACGAACCCACCGGCAAATAACCCGGACAAATTCACAATTCCAAGTATAGCAGAAAGTATGTATCCCATCACCAGACCAAATAATATGGAAAGCTGCTTCCAGAAGGATTTGGCAAAGATGTTAAACAGAATGCTGCTGAGAAGCGTCACAAATCCTATCAGAAGGTTGGTTGATGACCCAAAGGAATCACTATAACCACCCCCAAAGGATCTGGCTCCAACGGTTAAAAGAGAAAAACCAATGGAAGTTACCACACATGCTGAAACAATGGGAGAAATCAGTTTTCTCCAATATTTTGCGAAAAGCCCCAAAGTTCCTTCAACCGCACCTCCAACAAGAATGGCACCCAATATGCCCGGATATCCATACTTAACGCCAACCGAGCTTAAGATGGTAACAAACGTAAAGCTAACCCCCATGACGATAGGAAGCTTCGCCCCAATCTTCCATACCGGATACAACTGAATTAAGGTTGCTATCCCAGCAACAAACATGGCATTCTGGATTAACATAGCCGTCTCCCCCTCACTCAGCCCTGCCGCTGCCGTCACAATGACTATCGGGGTTAAATTGGCTACAAACATAGCCAGTACATGCTGTAGGCCGAATGGTATGGCCTTTTCCAAGGGCACACGCCCATCCAGCTTGTAAATATTGTTCATGCTGATTTCTGAGTTGCTTTTCATATTCCTTCTCCTTTTCATGGTATTTCGATTTTTCGCAAAAAAATGGCCCGAAATTAAAGGGCAGCAGCATCATGCCATCTTTCTAGTCCTGACATAACAAAGACCGAACTCACCGGCCTTTATCCAGGGTAGATATAAGGCTGATATTTAATTTATTTATTTTCTACAAAAAATCCGATATATCACCTTAAATTATAATCATTTTTTATATATTTGTCAACAAACTATTGATTATCTGAATTTTTTTTAGGTAAGATCGTCAATTCTGAAGAAATCACCGGAATCACAATAGCCCCGAAGACAAACGTCCCGGGGCTAAATGATCGTTAAAACCTTTTATTATTTTATCTTGTTTCCTATAGTCAGTCACATTATTAAGAGCACATATTGATCCCTTAAGATGGTATACAAACGCCTGTTGCGGCGCACATTCCAAAGCAGAAACTCTCAGCCTTCTACAGGACTTCTCTTATCCTGCATTAATTGCATCAGCAATCATCATCGTTGCGCCAGCGGGAAGCGCTGTTGCATCCATCACGAAAACCTGCACAGTAAGCTTCTCTTCTTTCCTTTTCACACATATCTTTCTCTTCTTCGCAATTACATCTATTTTCACAACAACAATTATTCCAGTTGTTTCCGCAGTTACAATTACGTCTGTTATTACAGCCGCCCCATGAACAACCCATATTTACACCTCATTTATTTATTTATATTTTATTATATGGGGGCATTATAAAAGATGTGAATGCTGCGGAAGATAGCATTCACCGCCGATATTTATATAGAAAATTTCGAATTTATCCGGTTAGCAACCGTCTTTCTATATTGCAAGTACATTGTGTATTTGTATGTATCTATTCTAATCTATTTTATAATAGGTAAGTACTGATTAATTTACCTTTGGCGGGCTTGAACTAACGAAAGTATGCCATTTATCATTTACTACTCTTCACATTCGTCGATTTCCTCTTCCCGGCGACTGCTTTTTCTACAACCGTCTCTAAAACCTCTCCAATAGGCTTCTTTTATTGCTTGTTTACACCGTTCACACTCACGATCGCGGTCACAATCACACTCGCTGTTCACGGTCGCAATCGCACTCGCGCTCACTGTCGCAATTATTAAAACATCTGCATTTGCATTTATAACTGCTCATATATTTAACTCATATCCTATCGCACTACACTATAGTATATGGGACAGATAGACAAGATGTGTAAAAGCAATACTATCCACCTTCTACTCTGCTTACCTCTGATACCGCAGTGCCTAACCTGATTAAAATAATTCTAGTGGCCGACGATAATCTGTCAGCATTCACTATTTCCCAACGCTTCGTCCTCAGATTTGTGTATAACTAAAGAGTGTAAGCCTGTAATAATTTGCTGATTAATGTCGTATTTTCAGACATTAACAATCAATCCACAATTATTTCCACAATATTGTGGATAAGTGTCGTTTGGGATGTCAAAAAAAGTGGCGAATGAACACCTCTATGAATAGTTTTCGTAAAAGAAAAGAGACAGCCAAAAGGTTATCTCAATATAACGGGTAAAGTCCTATGGTGAGTGGCCTGTACGTATGCAACACTGCATAATTTATTATTGAGGGGGCCTCCACACCAATTGTATCTGGTGACTTTATAGAAAAGGACGGGAAGCTTATCCAAGCAGAACTTGATGAAAAAGGGAATCCAATAGATGATGACTTTTACGATAAAGAGAGATATTCCATTGGATTTTCTATAAAAGATGATGAAATTATTCGAATTTGGATTTGTAATAATGGCTTCTAAGATGTACGAAGAATTAAATAACTTACATCTATTTATAGGCGGGTATTCGGACCCGCCGTAATATTTAAGAAATAAAAATGTAACGAAAATTGATAAAATTCTTTAAAATCTGCTCGCTGCATGTTATTTTAGTTGTGTAAAGTGGCAGAATGGAAAGTTATTATTCCATTTATTTATCTTGACAAATTACTTAAAAAGCTTGCATAATCCATATACCAGTCTTTAACGTTACCAAATGTGCCTACTATGTCCATATGATCTGTATTTATGATTCTAGGCATTGCATTCCATTGTCCTATTTTAACTCCACCATTGTATTGTTCAATAACATCATTAGAACCTAACTTAGGCCCATCTTGACTAATACAATTTACAACCCCATCATTTGGAAACCATTTCTTATCAATGATTGGAAGATCTTTTTGATTACGTGAATATTTTCCCATTAAGTTTGCTGTTGGATAAAATATAGGATTCATTGGGCCAATTTGTGCTACTGAATGTCCTGTAAGTATAGATTCTGTAGTTGCTTGCGTTGTCCAAGAAAAATAATATACATCTGGTTGAGCTTTTACCCATGTATTGAGTTCTTGTGCACCTTCTGTGGATAAATCATAAGTTGCTATATCTTTTGTACTATTCCAAATATTGCTTTCTAAAACCCTTTCAATATAATCACGCTGAGATTCTCCATTTTGCTTTTTTAATCCCCATTGATCTAATTTTAAATCATATATTGAACTAAATAATTTGTTTTTACCAGTTATTGTTCCTAATACACCAAATGTATAACTTATTAGGTCTTTTGCCGGCATTAGATCTGATAAAGTTGTACCATCATTAGGTGTAGATATAGTACTAACACTATTGATCCAATGTTTTCCACCTTCAAATAATGGTGAAACATTTTCTTGTCCACAATTTATTTCCTCTTCGCTTCCTTCACTTAACAGCTGTGTAAGTGTACGTATGGTTTGTCCACCCATACTATGACCTATTAAATGTATTTTATTTTCATTGCTTATATTTTTATATATACCTGGATATGTCCTTCCATATCTATTATGTTTAAATTTTTTTGCATGAGCTTCTCCATAATCTGCTGTTCCACCTATTATATAAGCGTAAAGTTCACAAGCTCTATCCCAGTTACTAGATAATGGGCCTACTGTTGCTGTATAAGTCTCATGTCCTGATGCATTTAACTTTTCTTGAAGATCAACTACTCCACCCCAATATTTATATCCTAATAATTCATCCCTTCCAAAGCCCATAAAGCCATGAACTAAAACAATTGGATAATTATTTCCCCCTATCATACTCCTAGTGTTTACTTCTGGAAATTCTACCGAAAACTTTAATGGAGGCATTTTATTTATATCTTCTTCACTTTTAACTTCTTCTGCCGAATCTATTAAATTGTCTATATCTTCTAATGTAGGTATTTTTATTGTCTCATCTGCACCTTTTACTTCTTTTTTAACAGTAGATGCATCCACCTTCTGTGTTTCTTGTGCCTTTGGTTCATCTGCTCTTACAATTATTGAAAAATTTGTTAGTATCATAGAAAATGCTAATAAAATAATAGTTGCTTTTGTTAAATTTTTTTTCATTTCACTTCTCCCCCTGATTCAATTTTTAAGTAATAGAAACATTAAAACCATGTAATACTAGATACTAATATGTAGCTTTTTCATATTAATTCCCCCCTTATAAAACTGATACTAGTGGTTGCGTGCTTAATATATCAGACATTTTTTACCAAATCAATATAAAATCTGGAATTTACTAATAATTCAATAAAAAATTAAGGATTAAACAATAACCGTAATGTATTCGTAATAAATACAAAAAACCGTTGCATGGTAAATGAGTAATCTACTATGCAACGGTCCTTTAGACAGTTTCCTTATTTTCTACTATCGAACTATGTGATAGACCATTCTCTTTTGTAAAAATTTCTGTGCTGTCCATAAATTTGTACCTCCTTAATTTTTTACTTCCAGCCTCACATTCCGCAGAGCCGGCAAATAAATTCGGAGCATACCCAGGAAGGAGTCCCTCCCCTATATATTCACAGGAAATAAACCTGGAATTTTCAAATAAAAAGAGCCATAATCAGTTTTTAGATACTCTCTAAAACTGATTAAAGCTCTCTATTATATTCTATTTTTATTTCTTATTAATCACAACATATTAGAGAATAGTATATTCCCGAATATAAATTATTATTTATTAATTGATTTTATTATTGCATTTTATATTTTATATCTATACTTAAACCAGTTATATTAAAATAGAGAGTAAATCACTTCTATTTAATTACTTTTTTTAAGCAAAGAAAAGGCGCTCTCCATACAAATTTTCTCAAAAACCGATTCCGCACTTCTATCATCATTAAGAATCTTCTCGTCAAATTTAATATCCATCTTTTTTAGCTGCCCAGTCAACTGATCCAAGACCTTCTCCTGAATTAGATAACCACATTTATTCATCCAATCTTCCACTTGGTCTATGTTTTGGCTGATTTCATGTCGGGATACGTTCAACTCAAGTCTTGCACAAGCGGTCAAATTCACATTAGCTTTACAGCAACCAAATGGCACGATAGCCTCCGGACGAACATCTACACGAATTCCGTCTTGGCAAGCTAACGAATTCCCAAAATCAATAAGTCCTACCTGGTCTGGACAATACACCCAGTTTTCACTGTCTATTAGGTTGATTCCTTCATATTCAGTCATTCCTCCTAAAGCATGTTCAGGGATCATGCTGTATTTTTTAAACTCATTATCAAAAAATCCTATCACGTCAAATAAATAATCGTTCCATTCTTTTTGCTCATCTATATATGATAAATCATTTTCTATGTTTATTTCCATATAATTATACTCAGTCATAACCTCCTCAGGATCATCTAAACCAATCACCCACTCCTCTGGTGATTCTTCATCGTTTTTTAAACAAAGAACTGATAGGTATTTTACTATTTCCCCTTCATAACACAGAAATCCATGCACTGACTGCCATTCTATTCCCATGTCATAATCTTCAATTTCACAACTAACGAACACGATCCCTTGTCGGCCTAGGTCAAAGTGATCTTCGTCTGTCTGTACTTTTATTACATTAAAATTGGAGGATAAGTTCAAATATGCGGTTTTGAATGATGCAATATTTTTCATCTGCTTATTTTGAATCCGATTCCAAGGACCACTATACACTTTCATCCTTTCCGCGCACTGATCCCTCAATTTCACGCTGAGAAGCCTAGCTTGATGAATTTCCTTTTTCTTTAAAGCCATTTGCAGATTCTCAAATATCCTTCTCTGATTTTCTATATAGTCCATTGCTTCACTTCCGTCCATTAACTCATAAAGTGCCTCCATCTTGACACGACATACTTCAACAGCGTTTTTTTCTTTCTCTCCAAAATTTAATTCTTGAACATAATTAAAGATCGAATTGATATGCTTTTGTTCTTTCAAATATGGATTAAGCATTCGATTTCTTTCATTCTCCATACCGTCAATACGGCGAGTCAACCAATTAGCCGACCATTTAGTTTTTTCTACCTCTTCTTTTGTAACTCCCAGCTTATTCTCCAATTCTTTCAACTGATCCAAGTCGATTACGATAATATCAACACTAGGACAGCAAAACATTTTCTTTAAATACTCCCACAGCTCCCTAAACTGAAAAGAATGCTTTGGTGTCAGAGTAATAATTGTGCCAGTTTCAGCACTGCCTTGCACCTGTTCAATAAATGCCGTCATAGAACTAGATTCCAACGCAATCTGAATTTTTTCCTTTCCCTTCGCCTGGGTTGTTACTTCCATTTGCTCCATTTTAGTCAGGCATGCCACGAATCCAATTCCGAATTTAGCAATAGAAGGAAACTTAAAATTTCTTGTTACCTTTTTATAGCGATAACCAGAATCTGCTGCACGAAATAAATAGTTTCTTATTTCAGCTTCATCCATGCCTATTCCATCATCAGCCACAATAAGCATATTATCCTTTGCAGAGTATGCAACCGCGACAAGAGTTTTCACATTCCAGCACCTAGGAGACACTGCATCTATTTTCCTAACTAAATTTTGGTATTCTTTCAAAAGCACTGCATCTATTCCATTTTGTATCAGTTCCCTTATATAGTCAAATTCATTAGTATATATAGATCTTGTTATAATATCTAACAATGTACCTTTTTCGTCAAGTTGAAATTTCACTTCCTCCACCCGGAAGTCAGATCCTGCAGCCGCTTTTAAATCATCTTTTACTTCCGGCAACCTGTATCTAATTACTTTACCATCAATTTCTTGATCTAGTTTTGGGAGATAATGAGTATTAGCATACATAATTTCTTGATCCAGATAATCTAGCCAACCTCTCCATATCTTATATCTTTGTCGGTTTTTGGTTTCAATGCAAATTTCAATTGCATTGTCATTCTTATGAAAACGCTTAACCTCCAGATGCCTCTGGTGATGTTCCTGTGAAATCGAATCACCATAATACTGAGGATTCAGCTCCAAATTAAATTCATTAGTTCTTCCTTCTTCTAAATCTAATAGATCACCTATTCTGAGCAAAATAGCAATCAATCCATACCTGATGCATTCCCCATCAACATCATCCTTATCTGTAAACGACTTCTCCTCATAGAGACTACGTATTTCCTTTCCATGAGACTCTGCAGCATACATTATGCAGTCCGCCAGACGCTTCGCTTCTCGCATACCTAAAGCCCTTGTGTACATATAATCTATAATAGGTCTTTTCGCATATAGGTGGTGGTCCATTCTCCTTTTATCTATATCCGGTTCTTCATCTGTTGTCATTCCCATATCATGAAATAAGGCCGACATCATAAAGCAGTATATTTCTGCTGATGATAAACTCTCCATTAAATCCCTTGAAAGTATATTATACACTGCCTCAATAATACCTATAGAGTGGGAGATTCCGTGCTCCGTAAAATTGGGAAACTGATTTTTTATGTACTCTAGTATCGGAGCTACTGTTTGTTCCGCATTCAGCAATTCACCTTTATAAACAAAAGCAGTAGGATTAGTTTTCTCCTGTAGTCCTAACATTTGGAAAAACTTAGTGTCTCTAATTGTCTTTTGTATCATAACTCTTCTCCTATTATTTTTACTAACGATATCCAACTGTCACTCAAAACATAATTTTATTATACATTAAATAAAAAAAAAGAAAAGATATGACAAGTAATTTCATCATATCTTTTTATAGTTATCCGACAATTCACTTCAACAAAACCCCATCAAAGCCTACAGTTTATCCATCTAGAGTTGTTGTGTCGTGGAGCATTCTGCTCCATTCATCAAAATAATACCATTTGCCATCAATTTCTGACCAGGTATTTTGCTTTGAATCTACATCTTCACCAAAATAGTACCAGGTATCCCAGACTTGATTCCATTGATTTGTTAGGTATTTTGAATAACTATATTCATTTTTTTCTCCAGTGCAATACTTTCAGACTTGTTCATTAGCTGTATACCTAACAGGACTCATTCCCTCATTTTGAGCCTCTATGACAGCGCCTATATTATCTATTAGAAATGGGAAATGAGGGAATGTTATTCATTAAATATAATTCTTACTTAATGCAAGTAAAAACTTCATACAAGCGCATTTTTGACACAAGGGTTATTAGGGGAATGAACTTATGATAAAAACGCGACATGGCGGCAACCTCCTATTGCCGCCATATCTCGTAAAATAGGTGCAACTTACCAAGCCTTGAAAAGGTTCTGTTTTTGCGATTTTCCTACTCTGTAAGGCGTTTGAAATAGCCACATAATGTAATTCCATTACCACGCCATAACGCCGTACTGTGGTTAAACGGTGGAAAATATACCTTAAATTTCCATATTTCGCCGTTTTCGCCTCTGAAATGATGTTGGTAATGCTTTACCGCTACTATTACGTTGGAAAATTTTAATATGGCAAAAAACAGACGCATTTTTATTTTTCCTGTTCTTTGGACGAGGCCAGGGCGCGGGGTGGAACCCCGAAAAAAACTTGCGATCACCGCCACGCCAGCGTAGCCGGTTTTGCCGTAGAATAGAGTGACGGCAACGGGGCAGGATTGTTAAATCCTGTTCCCCGTTGTCGGCGGCGCAATGGCATGGCAAAAAGTCCCGCCAGTCAAGGGTTTAAGGCGGAGATTTTCCCTTGCGGGAAAATTCTGCCTGCCCCTTGATTGGCGAGATAGGTGAAGCGGGGATATATGTGCTGTGATGTTTTCTCGCAAATAAAAAACAGGAATACCGATTTTTCAGTATCCCTGCTGTTGTGTTGGCGGCTCTGTTTCAATTCCCGCCTTTGTGCCCTTGTCTATATATGACACTCATAATAGACTTAAATATTAGGATTAAAATACCGCCCTCTTTTTTCTGTTTTATCTCCATATTGAATGGCTTGGACAGGACAGCGATGTATACACGCCATACATTTCATGCATTCTTTACCCCATGTGGGAGAGTCATTTTTTAGTTGAATGTTTTTAGTCGGGCATATCCGTTCACACAAGCCACAGGAAATGCAATTATTTTTAACATGAAATTTCTTCGTTCCTAAGCAAAATTTATTAAAATATGGATTGATAATCTGTGTTCTAAACCAAGGAAAACTACCACCATAGCAATCAAATATATCCTCTGTTTTTTTTGATAAAAGATTGCTTATATCGTCGATCCTTTGTTTAGCCTGCTCCAGCTTTTTATTTTCTAACTCTTTTGAATCTAAATCATAATCAACAATATAATTATTGGGCATGAAAACAGAAAATCCACTGTTTAGTTTGATTTTTTGTTTTTGTAGATCTGATGACAGAACGTTCATGGCTTGCCCAGCATGATCACCGCAAGTACAGACTGCAAAAGTATAGTACTCATTACTATTGGTGATTACAAAATTTTTTATAAACTCCAAAACTATTTTGGGAGGTGCCCAGGCATAGATTGGAAATACAAATCCAAGCTTTTCTCCCTGCTTTAAAGTGAATGAGAACGATTCACGTTTTTCTTTCATAAGCTCTGCAATGGATAATATTCGTTCGTCTTGAAGTTCAGCCAGCTTTTTCGCCACCCATAAGCTGTTCCCTGTACCTGAAAAATAAAATATCATACTTCACTCTCCTTTTAATTTTTAAGATTTAGTGTTACTATATTTTATAAGCTCTTTAATATCATTATATTTTTAAGATACATTTTTACAAGTACGCACATTTTTGTGCCCTAGAAAAATAATTTTGAGGTGGTTAAAATGAATACAAGTGAATGGTACGATGGCTCATGCGATATGGTTAATGCTTTTAATTTTATTTGCGGGAAATGGAGACTCCCCATCTTATGGTATTTGTCTCAAGGGAATCTTCGATATAACGAGCTAAAGAGACAGCTTTGTGGTATTACAAATATTATGCTCACCCGTTCTTTGCAGGATTTAGAAAGCCATGGAATGATTTGGAGAAAACAACACTCCGAAATCCCTCCACACGTGGAATACGGATTAACTGACCAAGGAAAAAAAATTATTCCTGTTCTAGAAGCTTTAGAAGATTGGGGAGAAATGCAAGTGAGATTCGAAAAAAGAGTTGATTAAATTGACAATATATCCCTGAACCAGCCCTTAAGGGCTAATAATCTATGTATATTTCTCTTCTGTTACCAGCGTCAATGACAATTACCACCAACAAAACAACAGAAGATCTCCTTGCAGAAATTAATAAAATCCCTGCCAAGTTCTAAACGTGCTTGTATATTGTATGCATATAATTTATATTACTCGTACATCACGAATCAAAGTTTACTCACTTTCGGTACTTACGGGCATTAAAAAAACCCCGTAAACACGAGGTCTCCGAGGTTTGAATATGCGATTAAGCCACTTTGGACTTAGCCAGTTCTGCTAATTTAGTGAAGCCTTCTGCATCATTTACTGCCATGTCAGCCAGAACTTTTCTGTTTAAATCAACTCCAGCTAACTTTAAGCCATGCATAAACACGCTGTAAGATACACCGTTAATACGTGCTGCAGCATTGATACGGGCAATCCATAACTGTCTGAACTGTCTCTTTCTCTCTTTTCTGCCTGCATAGGAGCTAGTTAATGCTCTCATAACGGACTGCTTTGCTACTCTATACTGTTTGGAACGAGCGCCTCTATAGCCTTTAGCCATCTTTAACACTCTGTTATGTTTTTTCTTAGCGTTCATACCGCCTTTAATTCTTGCCATCGGTTTTTCCTCCTTCTTAACTTAAGATCCTATAAATATGGTAAAATCTTCTTCATTACTTTTGCGTTGGTAGCATCGGTAACGATATCTTTTCTAAGATTTCTTTTTCTCTTAGTTGATTTCTTAGTTAAGATGTGAGATTTGTAAGCTTTATTTCTTACAAGCTTTCCTGTTCCTGTAACTTTAAAGCGTTTTGCTGCTGATTTGCTTGTTTTTAATTTAGGCATTGTAATTTCCTCCTTGATAACGTTCTACTGGCGTTTTGCATTCAAAAATATAACCATGCTTCTTCCTTCCACCTTAGGTGGCTTGTCAATAACTGCGATATCTGCTAACTTCTCAGCGAAATCATCCAGAATATACCTTGACTTTGACATATGCGCCATCTCACGACCTCTGAAACGTAAGGTTACCTTAACTTTATCTCCCTTTTCGAGGAACTTCCTTGCGGCGCTCATCTTCGTGTTTAAATCGTTGGTGTCAATATTAGGAGATAAACGAACTTCTTTTACTTCGATTACCTTCTGTTTCTTTTTAGCTTCTTTTTCTTTTCTTGCCAGTTCATAACGATATTTACCATAATCGATAATCTTACAAACCGGTGGTTTTGCAGTCGGAGCAATTTTAACCAAATCCAGTTCTGCTTCCTTTGCCATCTGCAAAGCATCTCTGGTAGATATGATCCCCAATTTCTCTCCGTTTTCACCAATCAACAGAACTTCCTTATCTCTGATCTGTTCATTAATCATTAAATCGCTAATTGTCGTGCACCTCCATCATATAGTGTGTGTTGGCTGGAATCCACATTGCTTGCCCATAGGCATAAAAAAAAGTAGATAGACAAACGCTATCCACCACCAAAGTCTCTATACAGTACACCTATGTACCAAAGGCTATGAACCAGGGACACTTACTCGTGCCGTGGTGAGGCGGATACCTACTTTCCTGTTTGCTGTTTTCACAACTTAGATAATGATACTATATATTTATCTATCTGTCAACATATTTTTTCAGAACACTGCGTTTCTTTCCTTTTAAGGTTTTTCTTGCAACTTTCCATCCGCCGAGCTACAATGATAGTATGTAATAAAATAAATGAATCAGGAGGCGCCTTTTATGTGGTTTGTTTTCGCTCTTCTTTCCTCCGTTTTTGCCGCATTCACTTCCATTTTGGCTAAAATGGGAATCGAGGGAGTCAATTCTAATCTGGCTACGGCCATTCGGACGGTTGTTGTGGTACTCATGGCATGGCTGATCGTTTTTCTCACGGGAGCCCAGACCGGTTTCTCTGATATCAGCAAAAAAAGCTGGATTTTTCTCATCCTGTCCGGCATTGCCACCGGCCTCTCCTGGATTTGTTATTACAAAGCCCTTCAAATAGGAGAAGCTTCCAAGGTGGTCCCCGTAGATAAACTAAGCATTGTCCTCACTGTGATCCTGGCATTTCTTATTCTCCATGAACAGTTTACCATAAAAAAGCTCATAGGCATTCTTTTGATAACGGCCGGAACCTTTGTCATGATTTTGTAATCCATTTGTCTTCTGAAACAAAATGCGTCAGGAACTTCTCCTGGCGCATCTTATTTTTTAAATTATTATCTGGTTTTAAAGGTTGAACATTCCGTATGCTCTGATGCGCTCGCACCGTCTCCTGCGATTCCAATATGCTCTGCCGAACAGTGACGGCCTTCATTGTAAACGCAGTTGGTGGCTTCGCAGTCCACTTCCAGACGGCTTTCCGGGGTCTTGAATAAGTTATGGAAGGAACCGTCCTTATTCTCATCAAAGCTTCCGCAGCAGGTTTCATAGCTGTCCTTTGCCTGGGATCCTTCTACGATGATGGCGGCCTTGCAGCAATAATTATCTGAATTGTGGAGACAGCTTGTTACATTACAATCTAATTTTGTCATGGCTTATTTCCTCCTGGCATTCTTACCTAAGATAATGTTTCAGGACTAGTATGCACGCAGCGGAAGGAAAATATTCTCACGAATATTTCCTCCCGCTTCATACCCATGCTTTGAGCGTTTAGATTTTATTTTGCTTCTTCTGTTACATTTACCTTTTTGATTTCCTTTGTGCGGATCTCACGGCAGATATCATCAATGAATTCGGAAAGCGGACGCTGTCCTTCATCACCGTTAAAGCGGCTGCGGACAGACACTACTCCCTCTTCTTCCTCTTTCTGCCCAACTACCAGCATATATGGAAGCTTTGACAGACGTGCCTCACGGATCTTGTATCCGATTTTTTCTGCACGCTCATCAACCGTTGCAAGAACACCGTTTTCCTTTAACTGAGCCGCAACTTTTCCGGCATAATCATGGTATTTTTCAGAGATCGGAAGGACACGTACCTGCTCCGGACATAACCATGTCGGGAATGCTCCTTCGTATTTTTCAATCAGCCATGCTAAGGTTCTTTCATAGCAGCCCATGGAAGTTCTGTGAATGATATAAGGACGTTTCTTTGTTCCATCCTTATCCACGAAACTCATATCAAAGCGGTCTGCTAAGAACATATCAAGCTGAATGGTGATCATGGTATCTTCTTTGCCATATACGTTCTTTGCCTGAATATCCAGCTTAGGCCCGTAAAACGCCGCTTCTCCGGCAGCTTCCGTATATTCGATTCCGATGTGGTCAAGGATCTTGCGCATCATGCCTTCCACTTCATCCCACATCTCCGGTGTTCCCAGATAATGATCCGCTTTATTTGGATCCCATTTGGACATTTGATAAGTTACGTCGCCTTCCAGGCCAAGTGTTGTGAGACAGTATTTTGCCAGATCCACACAGCCCTTAAATTCCTCTTCAATCTGATCAGGACGCACGATTAAGTGGCCTTCGGAAATGGTAAACTGGCGGACACGGGTTAATCCGTGCATCTCGCCGGAATCCTCATTGCGGAACAGAGTAGAGGTTTCGCCGTATCTGCATGGCAGGTCACGGTAGGATTTCTGGCTCTGTTTATAAACATAATACTGGAACGGGCAAGTCATTGGGCGGAGGGCAAATACTTCATCATCCGTTTCCTCATTTCCCAGAACAAACATTCCTTCCTTGTAATGATCCCAATGGTCGGAAATGATATATAAGTCTTTCTTTGCCATAAGAGGGGTTTTTGTTCTCATATAGCCCCGCTTCTCTTCCTCATCCTCAATCCATCTCTGCAGGGTCTGAACAATCTTTGCACCCTTTGGCATCAAAAGAGGAAGTCCCTGGCCGATTACATCAACCGTTGCGAAAATCTCCATGTCACGGCCCAGCTTGTTATGATCCCGGTTCTTGATGTTTGCTAAATATTCCAGGTATTCATTCAGCTCATCCTTTTTGGCAAAAGCAGTTCCGTATACACGGGTTAGCATGGCGTTTTTCTCGCTGCCTCTCCAGTATGCTCCTGAGGAAGAAGTGAGCTTAAATGCCTTGATGGATTTTGTGCTCATAAGGTGAGGTCCTGCACAAAGGTCTGTAAACTCTCCCTGGCGGTAGAAGGAAATTTCTGCTCCCTGGGGAAGGTCCTGGATCAGCTCTACCTTATAAGGTTCGCCCTTTTCCTCCATAAATTGAATTGCTTCTTCTCTTGGAAGGGTGAAACGTTCAATTTTAACCCCTTCCTTTATGATTTTTTTCATCTCATCTTCGATTTTATCCAGATCTTCTCTTGAAAAGGAAGGGATATCAAAATCATAGTAAAAACCATTTTCAATGGAAGGCCCGATCGCAAGCTTTGCCTGGGGATACAGCCTTTTTACGGCCTGTGCCATGATATGGCTTGCCGTGTGACGGTAAGCAGAAAGTCCTGCCGGATCATTGACCGTGAGAATGCTTAAACTGCTGTCCCCTTCAATGACGGTCCTTAAATCCACAACCTTTCCATCCACCTCGCCTGCGCAGGCATTTCTAGCAAGGCCTTCGCTTATATCAGAAGCGATGTCAATCACTGACATTGCTTGTTCATATTCCTTGACTGAGCCATCTTTTAACGTAATCTTCATTTGCCATCAATCTCCTTTACCTATTATTGTTAAATGTTTTGTTTGTCAAAGGGGGGATTTCCCTTTGCCTCATTGATTAAAATAAAAAAAGCCCCTTTCTGCATGTTTCCATACAGAAAGGGACGATTCTATTCAAAGAAATCGCGGTTCCACCCTACTTGAGTGAACAAATTAAATGTTCAAACCACTTCTTATGATGATAACGGAATCACCGTTCCCCATTATGGGACGCTCCAAGCTGGTCTTCTCATATCATTCCCGTAAGACGCTCTCACCAAACACGCCTCTCTCTGACCTTTCCTGATATGATACTTGTCTTGTCAATGCTTTTTCTATATTGCTTTATAACTTTAGATTATAACACGGTTAAGCCGTTTGTCAAGCGTCATTAAAAAAAATATTACAAAAGAATGATCAGGGCTGCCGTAATCGCAGCTATGCTGATTATAATTGACAGAGAATTGATTGCGCTTGCCGTCTCGACATCTCCGTTTAAAGCGCCGGTAAAAGCAGGCGCCACCGACGATACAGGGCCAAGAGACACGATCGCCAGCGCCCGGCGCACATCCAGATCAAAAGGAGTCAGGCAATAAAATCCAACTGCCATTAAAACCGCAATGATATACCTTACCCCTAATATTCTAAAAATGTGGCTCATCTTTTCCTTTTCCATACGGATCTCAAAACCAATACCAAGCATTAAAAGAGCAAGAAACGCATTGGCCCCTCCTGCCGTATCCGCAATGGTGATCAAAACAGTAGGCAGCTTTATATTTAATATGCTTAAAAGAGTCATAATGACATACGCATCAAAAGGAGCCGAGGAAAACAGCTTAAGCACCGCCTTTTTTACGGAAGGCTTTTCTTCTTCTCCTATCACTATGCTGGCCAGAGTATACGTCATTCCAGTACACATGACTGCATTCCCGGCATCAAACAGGCTTGTCGCCGCAAATCCAACCGGACTTAAAAAGCTCTGTACAAAAGGCATGGTAAAGTTTCCCACATTATATCCGGACATGTTGATCATTGCAAAGGCCCTTGCTTCCTTTGATCTTCGGGCATCCAACATATACCCGGCGGCAACCGTCACACAATTGCACAAAAATCCAATTGCGCATATAAAAAGAATGGAATAATCCATGGTGATCCTGCTGAAATTAGAAACAATGGCTGCCGGAAGAGTGATCTTGATCACAATACTGGAAACCAGGTAAAAATCCTTTGCCTGAAAAAAACCTGCCCGTTTGAGCAGGTATCCCAAAATAATAATTGATACAAATGCAACTGCCTTTATCAGTACCGCTGTCATATCCGGCTCCCTTTTTTTCTGTCGTTCTTCAAAGCTTCCGGCGGCGCTTTTTACAGCCCCGCCGGTTAAATACTTAAAAAGATTTTATTTTACTTCCACAGTCCAGCCTTCCAGTCCTTCTACCTTTCCCAGCTGAATACCAGTAATGGCATCATAAAGCTTCTGGGTCAATTCTCCGATCCTACCGCCTCCCACAGACATTCTCTCTTCCTCAAACCGAAGCTCACCAACCGGGGATATAACAGCTGCCGTACCTGTGCCAAAGCATTCTTCCATTGCTCCGGATCTTGCTGCAGCAACCACTTCATCAACCGAAATCTTACGTTCTTCCACAGCCACTCCCCATTCTTTGCAAAGAGCAATAACAGAATCCCTGGTAACACCTGGAAGGATGCTTCCGTTTAACTCCGGTGTAATGACCACGCCGTTGATCTTAAAGAAGATGTTCATGGCTCCTACTTCTTCGATGTATTTCCGGTAAACGCCGTCAAGCCATAACACCTGGGAATAGCCTTCGTCATGGGCCTTAACCTGGGAAGCCAGGGAAGCAACATAATTTCCACCGGTCTTTGCCTCACCAATGCCGCCCTTTACCGCTCTCACATATTCATCCTCGATCCATATTTTGACCGGATCAAGACCGCTGGCATAATAGGCCCCAACAGGAGATAAAATGATCATGAACTTGTAGGTATTGGAAGGCCTGACCCCCAGGAAGGGATCGGTGGCAATCACAAAGGGCCTGATATAAAGGGATGTTCCCGGTTTTGTGGGGATCCAGTCCTGATCCACGCTCACAACAGTTTTTAATCCCTCTAAAAACAAATCTTCCGGAATCTCCGGGATACAAAGCCTGCGGTTGCTTCTGTTTGCACGTTCAATATTCTTATCCGGACGGAACAGCAAGACCCGGCCGTCCTCTGTTTTGTATGCCTTTAAACCCTCAAACATCTCCTGTCCGTAATGGAATACCATGGAAGAAGGGTCCAGCTCCAGTTTATGATAAGGCACGATTCTGGGGTCACACCAGCCCTTTCCCTCTTCATAGTCCACCTCAAACATGTGATCCGTAAATATGGTTCCAAATGTCAACGGATTATCTTTGCCTGGTTTTTCTTTCGGGCAAGTTGTTTTTTCGATTCTAATTGTCTGCATGTGTTACTCTTCCTTTCCCTTACCGGCATATCTGTCAGTTTTTATAATTTGTCTATCATTATCTTCCAAAAAGGGGTAACTGTCAAGAAATTTCAGCCTTTTTTACTCTACCGAAATGGAATCAAAACCATAACTTTGGGTTATATGGCGAGGAAGTTCCATTCTCACCGTCTTCATGGGGTTTACTGTCTGGCAGATGGCAAGGTCCCCGGTCATGGTAAGCAGCATGCCGGCCTCTTCATAATCCATCCCCACCTTCTCCTTCATGAAATCATACATCTGCCTGGCAGCCGCCCGCCAGGCTTCCTCTACCTGGTCTCTGGACGCAAGAGTGATAAGCTTATCTTCTGTTTCGATCATTGGATAGGTAACGCAGTTTTTATTCCTCACTACGCTCACACGGACAATAGCCCGTCCTTCTATCTCCAGACCGCAGTCCTCCACTTCACCGTCTCCCATAACAGCATGAAAATCTCCCATGGACAAGAGAGCCCCCTCCACAAATACAGGAAGATACAGGGCTGCACCCTTTTTAATCTGGGTACAATCCATATTTCCGCCGTGATCCATGGGGGTGATGGTAGAAACGCCCTCGCCTGCCGGAGCCACCCCGATGACGCCGATCATGGGTTTCACCGGGATTTTGACCTTTTCATTGAAATAAGCATATCCTCCCTTTACAGGCACCCGCTTTAGTACCTTCTCAGGGAATTCCTCCTTTTCGCTTCCGCTTCCAGGCCCAAGCATGACAATTCCCACTGGACCCATCTCAATATCCAGAATATCGATTTTAAGCATATCTCCCGGCATCGCTCCCTCAATGTAGAGAGGCCCTGTTGCCGGATTTCCCGGCTTCCTTATTACATTTTCAAAGGTCGCCTCTTCCGGAAGAAACTGGTTTGTGAAGCAGTCATAGGTCTCAAAGGCCACGATCTCTCCTGCCCTGACCTTGTCACAGGGCGGATTCTCCTTTGCAAGAACATTTGTAATATAATCCCTGGTTATGGTTTTCATACTTTTCTCCTTTTACTGTTTTCTTTTTTCACTAAGCTCCGGCCATATGGTCGCCAGCATGGTTATAAAACAGGCTCCGCCTCCGATGAGATTGGAAACCGGCTCCGCCATAAAGACTCCTGCCGCCCCGTTTCCAAGCAAACCCGGAAGGATGAGGATCAGAGGAATCACGATCACCACCTTGCGGAAGATGGAGAAAAATACCGCTTTTTTTGCTTTTCCCAGAGCCACAAACACAGACTGGCCGGCAAACTGCAGGGACATGAAAAAGAAGCCGAAGTAATAGATCCGCATCGCCGGAACACCTGCTTTTAGCAGTGCTTCTTCCTGATTGAAAATCCGGATAAAAAACTCAGTAAAGCCATGGACCAGCCCCCACATGACTGTGGTATATGCAATGGAAACTACCGATGTAAAAATAATAGCCCGTTTTACCCGGTCATATTTTTCTGCCCCGTAATTAAAGCCCATGACTGGCTGCGCACCATTGGTAATTCCACTTACAGGCATGGATATTACCTCCCGGACCGAATTGATGACAGTCATAACTCCCACATACAAATCGCCGCCATAGCGCTGTAAGGAAGCATTATACATGATCTGCACCATGCTGTTGGTAATAGACATGGTAAAGCCTGACATTCCAAGGGCAATGATATTTTTCACCCTGTGTTTTCTCAAACGAAAGCAGGAGGTCTTAAGCTTTAAAATCGCTTTCTTTCCTGTCAGGAATTTAACAATCCAGAGAGCAGAAAGAAACTGAGATAATATGGTGGCAAGGCCCGCGCCTCTTACCCCCATATCCAGAACAAAAATAAATATGGGGTCTAAAATAATATTGGCAACCGCTCCCAACAGAACCGTCACCATCCCCATCGTTCCAAATCCCTGAGAGTTGATAAAACTGTTCATCCCAAGGCCGATCATAACGAAAACATTGCCAAGCAGGTAAATGCTGATGTATTGATCCGCATACGGATAAGTAAGATCGCTGGCACCAAACAAATACAGCATGGGCTTTTTTAAAATCAGACCCAAAACGGTAAGCCCCAGACCAAAAGCCACCATGAGGACAAAGGAATTACCCATGATCTTTTCCGCTTCAATATCATTCCCCCGCCCCCTCTCAATGGAGCACAAAGGCGCACCGCCCATGCCGAATAAATTAGCAAAGGCTATGACGATGGAAATAATGGGAAGGCACAGGCCAAGTCCTGTTAATGCCATGGTCGCATTTTCCGGAAGCCTTCCTATGTAAATTCTGTCAACGATGTTGTAAAGCACATTGATCAGCTGAGCCAATGTCATAGGGACGGCCAGCTTTAATATGTTTTCCACCACGTTTCCTTTTGAAAAATCATTCTTCGTATCTGTCATTTAAGTATTATCTCCTTACCTATTTAATCATAACATCATCTTTCTGATTTTGCATCCAGTTTTTCCCCTTAAAATCCTTAAATGACATTAAATACCTTGTTATCAGAGTTTCCTATCCCCCAAAAAGATTTATATTCCTTAACAATTCTGTCAAGATCCTTGTTATAAGAACTTGCCCGGCATCCGGCTGCATGCTATGATTGAAACAGATATTTATTTAAGGAGGAGGACCCTATATGAAAATCCGCCGGATTGGCGGGGTAATTGAAGCCGCCAGCAAAAAAGATGCGGAACCATTGCTGCAGATCGGGACAATCCCCATAATAAAACGTATTGTAATATCCTTTCAACAGGCAGGCATTTTTCCCATTGTAGTCGTAACCGGAGCAGAGGAGGATGAAGTAAAATACCAGTTATCCAGCTATGGCGTGATCTTTATCCGCAATGAGAATTGTGAACAGCCGGAGCTTATTGACTCCGTAAAAATAGGCCTGAAATATTTACTGGGAAAATGTGACCGTATGGTTTTTACACCGGTAAATGTTCCCATGTTCACACCGGCCACTTTAATGCTGACTTCCATAAAATATGGTCTTCGCTCCATGCCCCATTGCAAAGCATTTTTCCTGCTTCCAGGTGACATGCCGGTCGTTAAAAAAAACACATTCCTTAAACTTTTAAAAGCCCGGCCAGACAACCACCCCTCTGTCCTCTTTCCCACTTTGGGAGGATACAGGAAGCACCCTCCCCTGATCGATTACAGATTCCGCGATATCATAATGCAATTTGAAGGAGAAGGCGGTCTGCGGCAGTTATGGAAACAGCAGGAGGAATCCATCATCCACGTACCGGTGGATGATGACGGCGTATGGATGGATCTGGATACCTATGGAAGATTATGAAGTCCGGGAATGAGTTCCAGAACTGACTCAGCCTTTTCCATTCGATCATTCATAAGTCTTCTCCTTATCCATTTATATTACTTTCAGAATAACCGATTTGGATCTTATTTCAAGTTCTTTTTCCATAGATATCGGGGTATATAAAAATCCTCCGGACCGAGGGCCAGGAGGATTCTTTTGCTTACATAAGCGATTGATAGAGTTTAATGATATCTTCTAAGCTGGCTTCTCTGGGGTTTCCAGGAGCGCAAGCATCTGCTGCCGCGGATTCTGACAGAAACTGCACATCCTCTTCTTTTGCTATCTGTGTTAAATCAGCCGGTATCCCTACATCTGCAGACAGCTTTTTAACCACATCCACCGCCGCTTTGCGGTATGCTTCTTCCGTCATGGCCTCAGTTCCTTCCACGCCCATTGCCTTGGCTATGTCACGGTACTTCTCACCGGTTGTTTCGGCGTTAAACTCCATGATGGCAGGAAGCAGAATGGCGTTTGCCACCCCATGAGGCGTGTCATAAACAGCGCCAAGTGCATGAGCCATGGAATGCACGATACCAAGACCGCAGTTTGAAAATCCCATTCCCGTAATGTACTGGCCCAATGCCATGCCTTCCCGGCCTTCGGCGGTATTTTCCACTGCTCCTCTTAAGCTTTTTCCTATTAATTCAACGGCCTTTAAATTGAACATATCAGTAATGGGATTGGCACCCTTTGTAATATAACCTTCGATTGCATGGGTCAAGGCGTCCATGCCTGTGGCGGCAGTCAGACCCTTTGGCATGCTGGACATCATATCCGGGTCAACAATGGCAACCACAGGGATATCATGAGGATCCACGCAGACGAATTTACGCTTCTTTTCCACATCAGTGATCACGTAGTTGATGGTAACTTCCGCTGCCGTACCTGCCGTGGTAGGAACGGCGATGATCGGTATGCTTGGCTTTTTGGTGGGAGCCACTCCTTCCAGGCTTCTCACATCTTCATATTCTGGATTTGCAATGATGATGCCGATGGCTTTTGCGGTATCCATGGAAGAACCGCCGCCAACCGCTACGATATAATCCGCCCCTGACTTTTTAAATGCTTGTACCCCTGTCTGAACATTTTCTATCGTAGGGTTTGGCTTGATATCTGAATAAACCTCATAATCCATTCCGTTTTCTTCCAGAATCTTTGTGATCTTTGAGGTTACGTTAAATTTAATCAAATCAGGATCAGAGGCAACAAATGCCTTCTGAAATCCTCTCTTTTTTACCTCCCCTGGAATCTCCTGAACCGCACCGGAGCCGTGGTATGATGTTTCATTTAATACGATTCTGTTTGCCATGACAACCTCTCCTTCTCCTTAATAATGGACATGCTACTTATGTTACAATATTAACAACTAAGGGAGAAAAAATAAAGTTACAGTTTGAAGTTTTTGTAACAATTTTTACAAAAACTATAAACTGTAACTTTTATTATGTGCACATCGACTATACCCTACCTCAGACCGGCTTCTGAAAATACCGCGGCAAGCCTGGGCGGCATAGCTTCCGTCAGGCTTGCTGCCATCTCACTCGGAGTCTGCTTCATGCCAGAAAGCACCCATTTCACCGTCATATACACAGAACCTCTGCAATACATCTCAAGAAGAAACTGGATTTCCTCGGAAAGCGGTTCCTGTCTCTTCCGGGTAATGAGCTCCGTGTAAAATCCCATGAAAAGTTCAAAATCGTGCTCCTTTAAAGAATTATAATCATCGGAACGGAACGCCTCCGTAAAGAATATCTTTTCTTTTTTGATAAATTCGTACTTTTTCTTCATGCTTTGGCCCACGGTTTTATCCACTCCGATCTGGGCAAAAGATTCCATTACCAGCTTGTCAAAATACCAGTTGATTAAATCGTATTTATCTTTAAAATTGCGGTAAAAGGTTTGTCTGGTCATCCCACACCCGTCCACAATGTTCTGGACTGTAATTTTATCCACGGGCTTGATTTTCATGCAATCCTTTATGGAATCGGCCAGACGGTATTTTGTTTTTTCGCTTTTGTTTGGATTGTCAATCATGTTCCGCTCCTGTATGTTCATTCTATTTCCTCTATTTTACCACAGATTTCAAGGTTTGTGAACACACTCATCTTTCGACTGAATTCCGGCCATGGCCAATTAAAGCTTTGTAATGTCCATGGTATACGTAGCTCCTCCATAAGTATAGAAATACCTTAAATCCACTTCATGAAGGACTCCGTCAAGCTTAACCACAGCCGGAATATCCCGTTTTATATATTCCAGGCTCAGGTGGTTTTTGATACAGTAATTTTCCAGGACAGAGAAAAATTCTTCCTTTGTACCGGGCTTATCATTTAAGTCAATGACAAGGTTACGTCCTCCCTTCGCCTTATTCAGTTGGTTGGCGGTACGCTTTGCGTAAAGGTAATTAAACGCCCATCTTCCGAAAAGCACCACAGCATCCGATAAAATCATGCATCTTAAATAATCCGGAAGAAGTCCGGCAAGAAGCAATAAGATGAAGGATAAAATATAATACCAGTACATAAAAGCCATGCCCCGCAGCCAGCTTAAATCCATTTCAGGCAGCCGTTTAAAGAACTGAAGCAGGCAGCCTGCCGCAAGATAAATGAGAAAAAACAGGCCTAGGCGGTCCATGACGATCTCCAGCCCCTGTCTGCCGGAGAAAAGCCAAAGTCCCATTAAAGCACCTACAAATAAAATCATCCCCAAATCGGCTCCGGAAAACATAATTTCCCAAAAAACCTCTCTTTTTCCCTCGTTCCTATTCATAATGCCTCACCTCCAAAATCCTGTCTTTTACCTCTTTTAAATATTTCCTGGAAATATAGGTTTCCTGAGAATTTAACATGGAAACCTTCATAAGCCCATTGAGCATGGGAGTATAGGTCCTTACCTTATCTATATTCATGATCACAGACTTGGATATCCGGATAAAATTAGACGGAAGAAGCCGTTCCAGCTCATAAAGCCTCTTATTCATCTCATAAGTTTCCTGTTCCGTATGGACCACCTGTTTATCATTTACTGTTTCAATCAAATAAATTTCAGGGCTTGGGACCCGGCAGATCTTTTCTCCCTTTTGACACAAGAGCGTTACTGCGTGAAATAAATCCTGTTCCAGATATTCCACAAGTCGGTCCAATGCTACACCCCGCTCATGGATGTATAAATCCGCAGATTCTTCTGCTTCGTGGCTGATTGTTTTAATATTAACCTTCATACTGCTTCCTCCTGAATGCAAATTCATCATATCACATTTGAACCAGTATTTACAGGGTTTATGGGTAAGTGGCTGGTTTTAAACGGTAAGAAGCATTGGGGCTGTCTCTTTCAGGGGGGTGGTTCAGCGCTTGGTCCTCAACTCATAGCAGAGCTAGGTGATGTGACCCGTTTTTCTCACAGAGATGCCAATCACTGCCCCCGTCTATACTTTCACGTCAAAGAAACGTACATAAGGTAAGTCGTATTACATTTATATGACTGCCGATGCCAACAAATTTTTATGTATCTATTACGGAAGAGTAAAAGAATACCTGGATTCTCTTAGAGAAACCAGGTATTCTATGCTTTTTGTATCTTAGTCCAGCGTTATAAGGTGGTCTTTTTTGATGCCATTTTAATGTTTATAAGATACTGTCAATTGCTTTCCATCATACTTATAGTTCCTGTTCCGTCTCTTCGCTTTTCGGCTTTTTTCCAATCAGCAGATAGAAAACGAGAAGAATATTTCCGGCAAACAGAAATGCTGATCCCAGCCCGCCACCTGTATATCCGGTTTTTGGCAAACGATCCATTTCATTGGTATCCTTAGGGGTCTGCAGCCCTTCCCATTCGCCGAGTGGAACCGCTTCGGGTATTATAACAACTTCCTTCTGGCTTCCGCCTCCCCCACTGCTGCCACCGCTTCCACTACTGCCGCTGCTACCGCCACTGCCGTTGCCGCTGCTTCCGCTTCCGCCACTGCCACCGCTTCCGCCATTACCACCGCTTCCGCCATTACCACCGCTTCCGCCATTACCACCGCTTTCTCCGCTTCCATCGGAGTTCAGCTTATAGTATAGTTTAAAAACCGTACTTCCATCAGCCATAATCAGTCCCTCATTACTGCTCAATTCCGCCTGATAAGTATAGCTGGAATAAGATCTGGGCTCAGGTATGACCACCGTTCCCGCCAGGGCGGTACGCACCTCGCTGTCCTTCAATATGTATTCGCCGGTAGACTGCTGCAAATAGTGCTCTACCAGATAGTTTACGGAAAAGGCCGGTGTATACCTGAAAACAACAACATTTTCAGATGCCTCCCGAGACAAGGGGAATGTTATCTGATAGGCATCAGGCACATAGTTGGCTATGTACTGATAATTTTCAGTTTCAATCGCCTTGTTCGTAGTGACCTGTTTACTTTCCCTCAGGACTACTCCCTCTTCGTCCACATAATCAATTCTGTAATCAACTGTCTGAAACGGATTATAGTAAAAATAGATAACATTGTTTTCTCCCTGTCCCTTGAGTACCAGACTCTTGCTTAAATGGTCCGGAAGATAACCATCAATCACCATGGCGGAAGCACTGGCCGTTTCACCCAGCAGTCCTTCTGTGAAATATTCCTTGCTGTACAATTCATAAACTCCGGAAGCATTTTTCTTCATATATTGCACCACATAGCTGACATCCTCCGGTTTGATCCACCGTGCGGTAAGGGTAAACGATTCAGTCACCGGGAATCCGAAGGTATATCGCAAAGATGCCTGATCCGCATACCAGCCGGCAAAAATATATCCGGAATAATTGGGATCCGGTGGAACTTCCAGGCTATCAAACATTTCCACGGATTCCATCCACGGACTTTTCCCGTTGGCAGGCTCAAAAGTTATCTGATATACGGGCTTTGCCCATTTTGCAAATAATATAAGATCGTGAGCCGGCATTGATGCATTTTCAAATGTAAAACCAGTGCCTTCATAGCACTCCTCCGTCGTATACCAACCGACAAATTCATAGACCGGCGGCATTCCTGAAGGACGTGTGGAAGGCTCTATAAAATATGGTGCTATCCCTTTTCCATAGGAAATCTGGTCAACAGAAGAAACAATGCTCTCCCCGTTATAAAACGTGATCTTGTATTGATTCCGGTCATATTTAAAGAAGATGTCACCGGTATCCTGCGAAAAAGGAATTCCGCTCTCCTGCTGTGGATCTGCAGTAAAACCGGCAAATGCTTTTGGATACCATATACCGCTTCCTGCCCAGTTGACCGTCTGCATATACTCATTGTTTTCTATATAGCCGCTGCCGCCAATTTCTTGAAACAAGTAGTGAATTGTAACCGGATATGTACCTGCTATGAACTCAGCCCGTAATGTGGTTCCCCCTTCATGAACCAATTCATTTTTCATAAAATACTGTTTGGTAGAATGATACATAATTGAAGTGGATACCTGAAGGTTTCTCCAGCCCCGAAATTTGTTTGTTTCCGGATCCTGTGGAGACTGAGGAGGCGTTACCGGCCAGAGATGGTCAATCGCAGCCCCGTATTTTGCCTCAATGATATAAGGATTCCCATCATTATAGCGGTAAAACGATCCATCGACCTCCATTCCGGCACCTCCGTCATCAAACGTAATGGTGTAGGTTTTTCGGTCATAATAAATATTTACGATTGTGGAACCATTTCCCTTTATTTTCAATCCGCTTACGGCCTGTTCCGTTTTTGCTTCGTTACGGAAATAATAATCGGATTGTATGGGGAAGAGAATTCCCGATTCATCTGACGGAACGGCCGGCACATCTCCTGATTGCCCGCCCATCTGCTGACTGCCGACATAATCATAATGCCCACTCTCCGCAATGTTTTCCAGCCAATAGACCACAGTGTAAGACGTATTCACGGTATTCCAAAGGGCTTTTAAATGAATGTCATGATCCGCCATGATTTGGGGCAGTTCAGGCTCCCATCCACCAAATGAATATCCCGGACGGGTAGGCGGTTCCGGAATCGTCAGGTTCTGACCGTACAAAGCATTGTATGGACTAATATAGCTTCCTTGATCAGTATCGAAATATACATTATGTACGTTTCTGGTATATTTTACCTGCAGTATGGTGCTGCCGTCTGAGGCAACGGAAGCAGAAACCGATTCCGTCTGTACGGTAAATCCTTCATAGGTCTTAGGCACAGCCATCACGGTCTGTTCACTAATTCCAGATAGCGTCTCCTGCTCTCTTAAAGTATAATGAGTAAGATCTAAATCCTGTACAAAATGCTGTACCTGATAGGTAGTATCTGCCGGTGAATACGTCACCTGCAAATACAAATCTTCCGAAGCTGCTTCAATATCCAGACGAACAACAAACTGATCGGGTACGTATCCCTCAATAGAAGGAGAATAAATTGCCATTTTCAGCTGATACCCTTCCGTAACGGTTGCAATATAAGGTTCCGCAACTTCCTGATTCGCACTACCAACATACACAATTTTAATGGTATAAGTTTTCATTGCTTTGTATTGAGTATAGACCTCTAAGTCCTCCTGAACATGGGTATAGTCTGTGCTCCAGCCGGTGAATATATATCCCTCCCGTTCAGGTGCCTGAGGTGCAACAGCACTTTCGCCTGCAGCAACAGACTGGACAGACCCAATCCGGTTGCCCTCCCAATCAAAAAAGCTAACTTCATAATAAACGGCTTTCTCCAGCTTTTGTTCTAGAAGCAAATCAGGAAAAACAGGAAGATCTGCATTATTTCCTTCATTGGCTCCATTCTCCTGTCCGGATTCATTCCCTATGCTTTCCTGTTCCTCTTCATGGATGTCATCTGTCTGTGGGGTCTCATTCTCGGTGTCTTCTTTTTCCGCACTTTCAGTCTTTCCGCTCTCCGAAGTTTCCGCTTCTGTGCTTTCTTCTTCCTCAATGTCCGGAGTTTCCTCTTTTATGCTTTCCTCTTCCTCCGTATGTACGTCAGATACTTCTTCATTATCATTCGCTCCCCCGGCTCCTGCAGAATCTGCCGCAGGTTCTTCCTCCGCATGTGATACTTCTGTGCTGTTCTCCTGAAAACCAGCCATGCTCGTTTGAGCCTGCCCGCCTATCAACATAAAAATCAACAGCAATGAAATAAATTTCTTGTAAACCATAATTAAACCTCTTTTGATCTTCAATACAATTAATCTCCCCTTCATAAATTGAATCCCAGTGATTATGATCCTCATGATAGCACGCAGTACCTTATAAGACTTTTTCTTCTATTCGCTTGTAAAAACCTCTAAACGATAAGTAAGATAATCAGCGCAGGCAAAACGGAGCTGACCCGGGCTCAGCCAGTAGTTTTTAAAAGCAGTCTGCGAGACTTTTTCTTTTTTATATTATCATCTGATTCATGATCTTTTGTAAGAGCTTCCTGTAAAATGAAACCAACACATTATTATATAATCTTCCTACCCCTTGCCAGCCGAAATTATATAATATCTAACAGGTAAAGTATATTATATAATCAGGTAAATTTCCGTATATTGTAACGAATTTATGTTTTCAAGTATCGAATTTCTAATTGAACCACTCTGCAGCAATTTCATACTCTTAGCAGTAACTGACAGCCATGGAGGAATCAACGATATCACCGAATGGGAACTTGCATATAAATTAAGGAAATAATGTGCAAAATCGCCCATAGGGCATGGCATCTTACGATATCCGGCATATGAATGACCGTGATGTACTGGATATACTTTTCTATTTCACTCAAAGCGGAGAACTTTCATAATAAAACAAAAAGTCACCCAAATACAAATCTGTATTTAAGTGACAATACCATATAGCTGTTAAAACCCAGGTAATCCGTTGTTGAAAACATAGTTTCCATGAGTCGAAAAAAACAGGGCATTTCGCCGCCGCCCTTACGGCAGACGGCAAAATGCCTTGTTTCTTTATTCCCACGGTACAAGCTCTCCCAAAGCAAGGGATTCCTGTACCTTAATGATCCGCTGATTGGATGACCCTCTAAATCTCAGCCTTAGATTCTTTTTTTCCACTTCAAATCTTCCGTCAACCAGGACATCCAGACAGGCCAGGATCCGCCTAGTCTCAGGAAGCCTCTCCGACATGTCTCCCAGGATATCCTTTTCAAAGTCATAGCCGCTATAGCACCAGATGGTTTTTTCCGGAAACCGCTCCTTTACCTTCTCTACCAGGGACAGGATCCCCTTCTGGTTCGCCGGGTCCATGGGTTCTCCTCCCAGAAGGCTTAAGCCGGCAATGTACGTATGGTCTAAATATTCCAATATCTTTTCTGTGGTTTCCGGTCCGTATTCCCGGCCGTAATGAAAATCCCAGGCCTCGGAATTAAAGCATTCCCTGCAGCGGTGGGTGCATCCGCTGACAAACAAAGATACCCTGACCCCTGGGCCGTTGGCCACATCCGTGGGCTTTATGGTCGCATAATTCATGGCATACCTCCTACAGATGAAGGACTCTGGATTTGATCTCCTTTGTCTTTCCGGTGTTCCAGAAATTCTCTCCCAGATAGCCGCAGGTTCTTCTGGTCACATTCATCCGCCTCTTATCCTTGTTATGGCACTGAGGGCATTCCCATTCCAGGTCGTCGTTGATGATGATCTCGCCGTCATAGCCGCAATCCTGGCAATAGTCTGATTTAGTGTTAAACTCCGCATACTGGATGTTATCATAAATGAATTTCACCACTTCTTCCATTGCCTCCAGATTGTTCTGCATGTTTGGAACTTCCACATAGGAAATGGATCCGCCGGAGGAAATCTTCTGGAACTGGCTTTCAAAGTTAAATTTGCTGAACGCATCAATGGACTCCCGCACGTCAACGTGATAGGAGTTGGTGTAATACCCTTTGTCCGTCACATCAGGTATGCTTCCGAATCGCTCTCTGTCAATTTTGGCAAACCGGTAGCAAAGAGATTCTGCCGGTGTTCCGTATAAGCCAAAGCCAAGGCCTGTCTGCTTTTTCCACTGGTCCACAACCTCCCGCATGTGATTCATCACACGAAGAGCAAACTCTTCTCCTTCCGGAGTTGTCTGGCTGACCCCTTTCATAAGCTTAGTCGCCTCATAAAGGCCGATGTATCCAAGAGATATGGTAGAATAGCCGTTTTGAAGCAGCTGGTCGATTTTTTCGCCCTTTTTAAGCCGTGCAATGGCGCCATACTGCCAGTGAATCGGGCTTACATCGGAAAGGGTGCCTTCCAGCGATTTATGCCTGTACATCAGGGCCTCATAGCACAGATCCAGACGTTCTTCCAAAAGCTTCCAGAACGTATCTTCGTCTCCCTTTGCCAGAATGCTGATCTGGGGCAGGTTAAGGCTTACCACTCCCTGATTAAACCTTCCCTCAAACTTGTAATTTCCGTTCTCATCCTTCCATGTAGACAGGAAGCTCCGGCAGCCCATACAGCTGAACACATTTCCATCGTAATTCTCCCTCATCTTCTTAGCAGAAATGTAATCCGGATACATACGCTTGGAGGAGCATTTTACCGCCAGTTTGGTAATATAATCATATTTTCCGCCCTTTAAGCAGTTATTCTCATCTAAAACATAGATCAGCTTAGGAAATGCAGGAGTAACATAAACGCCTGCTTCATTCTTGATCCCCTCAAGCCTCTGGCGGAGAACCTCCTCCACGATCATGGCATTTTCCTTTATGTATTCGTCATTATCATCAAGGCATAAGAACAGGGTCACGAATGGAGCCTGGCCGTTGGTCGTCATTAAGGTGTTGATCTGGTACTGAATAGTCTGTACCCCGGATTTCAGCTCATCTCCCAGACGGATGGAAGCCATCTTTTCCACTATCTCAGGGCTAACCGTATCCCCGAATTCTTCACGGATCTGTTTGCGGAATTTATTATTGCTTTTTCTTAAATATTTACCCAAATGCCGGATATCTACGGACTGGCCGCCGTACTGGTTACTGGCAACTGCCGCAATGATCTGGGTCATGACAGTACACGCCACCTGAAAGCTCTTAGGACTCTCGATCATTTTTTCATTCATTACAGTGCCGTTATCCAGCATATCACCGATATTGATCAGACAGCAGTTAAAAATCGGCTGTACGAAATAATCCGCATCGTGGAAGTGAATGGATCCCTGGTCATGGGCAAGGGAAATACGCTCCGGAAGCAGCATCCTTCTGGTTAAGTCTCTGGAAACCTCCCCTGCGATGTAATCTCTCTGAGTAGATGCAAGAATGGTATTCTTGTTGGAATTTTCCTCTGCAAGTTCCTTGTTCTCATTTTTAATCAGCTTTAAAATGGACTCATCGGTTGTATTTGCCTTCCGAAGCAAAGCCCTCTGGTAACGGTAAATGATGTATTTTTTGGAAAGCGTATATTTGTTCTTATTTACCAGACTGCTCTCGATCATGTCCTGAATGGCTTCCACACTGATCACGCCGTCGTTTTCTCTCTCCACATGATCCAGTATTGCATCAATCATTTCCTCTCCGGCCCGTTCAGAAACTTCCACCTCTGCATTGGCTTTCCGAATGGCTGTAATGATTTTATCCCTGTCATACTCCACAATTCTGCCGTCACGTTTTTGAACTTTAATCATCCTTGTCACCTTAACCTCTTCTATATTTTGTGTCTATGGAATTTGAATCACTATATGTAGTGCCTATCTCATTATACACCACAAATAAAAAAAGTAAAGGGGATTTTTTCTAGCTTACCGGATAAAATTTGTTCTGGGAATTTCCTCCCTGGCAGGAAGGCTGATTCCTGCGGCTTTTCCCACCTCCAGGCATTTTAACAGCCATGCCATATTTTTTCCGAGAGTTCTCATGGTGTGAAGCCCCTCCAAATCCTGCTCCACGTCCTGAGGCGTAAATCCGTGAACCATATTCCAGTAAGAGGATGAAACGACCGGCATCTGGGCAATGGTGAAATATTTATTTAAAACATCAAGAGAAGCGGTGGTTCCTGCTCTCCGGGCGGAAACAACGGCCGCTCCCGGCTTATAAGCAAAATTTCTTCCCGCATAAAACAAACGGTCCATGAAGGAAAGAACTGTGCCGCTGGGGGAAGCATAGTGAACCGGAGAACCTACAATCAGCCCTGCCGCTGTTTCCATCTTCTCCAGCACCTGATTAACCATGTCATAAGTAAATACACACCTTCCTGTTTCTGAACATTTCTGGCAGGCAATACAGCCATGGACAGACTGGCTCCCGACATGAAGAATTTCTGTTTCGATGCCTTCCTCATTCAAAGCCCATTCTACCTCGAGGAGGGCGCGGTTGGTACAGCCTCTCTCATGAGGGCTTCCATTTAACATTAGTACTTTCATCACTCATCCATCCTTTCATTCAAATCTCTTCTGTTTCCTTTATGGAATCCAGAGCATTCTTCCTATAATAAGTTTCTCTATATATCCAAAAGCCCCAATAAATCCTCTTTGGTCAGATTACTTAAGGACACAGTTCCCTCTGATATAATCTGTTCCGCCAAATCCTTCTTGGACTCCTGAAGCTTTAAAATATTTTCCTCAATCGTACCCTTTGTGATCAGCTTGAATACGCTCACCTGCTTCTCCTGGCCGATCCGGTGGGCCCGGTCAGTGGCCTGGTTCTGAGCCGCCACATTCCACCATGGATCAAAGTGTATGACCACATCCGCTGCAGTCAGGTTAAGTCCTGTTCCGCCTGCCTTTAAAGAAATCAGGAACAGGGGGATCTCATCATCTTTAAAGGAATTTACCATATGGAGCCTATCCTCTTTCGGAGTGGCTCCGGTCAGCAAGTAGTATGGGACCGCCTCTTTTTTAAGCCTTTGTCCGATCACCTCCAGCATAGAGGTAAACTGTGAAAAGAGCAGGATCTTATGCCCTCCCTCTACCCCGTTCCGAACCAGGTCAATGCAGGTTTCCAGCTTTGCTGATCCCCCTTTATAATTCTCATAGCATAACTGAGGATCGCAGCAGATCTGCCGGAGTCTGGTAAGCGCCGCAAGGATCTGGATGTTATCCTTACCATACTTGCCTTCCAAGCTCTCAAGCTCCTGCTTTAAGTGGAATGCGTTTGCCGTGTACAGCTCCTTCTGTTCCTTATCAAAAGCGGAATAAACAATGGTTTCCAGCTTATCCGGCAGCTCTTTCAGCACATCCTTCTTAAGCCGCCTTAAAAGGAAGGGGCCGATCAGGCGGTGAAGGCCCTCCAGCACCGTTCTTTCCTGATCCCGGACAATGGGCTGTTCATACTCTTTTTTAAACTTCCGGTAGGTGAAGAGAAATCCCGGCATCAGGAAATCGAAAATGCTCCACAGCTCTGATAAGCGGTTTTCAATAGGGGTACCGGTTAAGGCAAACCGGTTCCTTGCATCAATGCTCTTTACCGCCCTTGCACTCTGAGTGGATGCATTTTTGATGTACTGGGCTTCATCAATAATCTGAAACCGGAAAGTCTTATCCTTATAAAGATCAATATCCCGTTTTAACAAATCATAAGAAGTAATCAGCACATCTTCTTTATCTACGTTCATTAACTGCTCTTCCCGTTCTCCTGCCTGTCCGGAGATTGTCGCAACCTTAAGAGAAGGAGCAAAAACATGAAGCTCATTTTCCCAGTTGTATACCAGGGAAGCGGGACAGACAACAAGAGAGATGGTATGCTCTTTTTTTTCTGCTTCGTCAAGGAGCAGGGCTATGACCTGAATGGTTTTTCCAAGGCCCATATCATCAGCCAGGATTCCTCCAAAACCATAGCTGTCCAACGTCTTAAGCCAGCGGTATCCCGTCTTTTGATACCCTCTCAGCACATGACGGAGGGGCTGAGGGACTTCGAAATCACTGTCCTCCACAGACTTCATTCCCCGGACTACCGATTTATAAAGCTGGTCCCGGTAAAGGGTTATGCCATTTCCCTCTTTCAGGATGCTGTCCAGATAAAGTGCCCTGTATTTGGGAAGGCGGAAAGACTTGTTCAGCATATCAGGATCAGCAGACAAGCCCTCTATCAGCTTTGCAACGGTCATAAGACCATTGTCATCAAGGCTGATAAATTCCCCGTTTTTTAAGCGGTAATATTTCTTTTTCTGGCTGTACACCTCCAAAAGCCTGCTTAAGTCCTCTCCTGACAGCCCGGCCGTATCCACGTCCAGCTCCAGCCAGTTCCCTACGCTCCTGACTCCGATGGATACCTTCGGAGGAGGCAGAATCTTTAATTTCTTAAAGGATTCGGAAAAATAAACCTCTCCAAGCGCGATGAACTCGCTCATCCCGGTTGAAAGTAACTGGTATACCGCTTCCTCATCATCCCGGATGGCCGGATATTCTGATTCGTATTCCTTATATTTAAAATACCGGGTGATCAGGCGGCTGATGCGGAACTCACCCGGTATATCCCGGCACACGGTACGGGGAAGGCGCTCATCTTCTACCGGCTGGAAAGAATAGTCCCCATAGGAAAGGGTCGGCTTTAAAATCAGCCCGCCCTGCCCGTCGGAATCAAAATCAAACCTGGCCTTCAGTTCCTCCGGCTTATACGCTTCCAGATCCAGTTCTTTGGAATCAATGGTGCAGTAGGCTGCAATCCTTTTTAATACACGTTCATAAAAAAGAGGCATATCCTTGTTATTGATTTCCGTTTCATAGGAAGGTTTAAACCCTTCCATCATCTGTCCCAAAAACACGGAAAGAGCCTCGCTGCAGGACTGGTCGCAGCAATATAAGTATTTCATATCTGCAAGATATAAACGGCGTTCCCCTTCAAAGGTTAAAATATCCCGGTCAATGGACACCAATACTCCATCCCGACCATGTCGCTTAACCGTAACTTTTAAGTCCGGAATGCGGTCTACGATTACAAGCTGCCGCTTCTGCCCCTTGTAATCCTCAAACTCCAGGGTCTCTCCCATCATGATTCCAAAAAAACGGTCCCGGTTTGCACGGCTTAAATTTAAGAACCGCAGAGCAGGCCTTGTGGAAAAGGAACTTTTCTGGAACTGTTCATAATGCTCACAATACGCATTCACAATCTCCAGTACAAATTCCAGAAGGGGACGGCTCTCCTTAGCAAAAGCGGAAGGGGTGTGATGGAATGCCAGATTTTTGCCGTATTCCACATAGGTGCCGTTTTCCACCGCATTTGCAAAAGCAGCCAGATCCTTCACCATGTAGAGCCGGTCCCTGCCCAGCTTAAACTCCAGCTTTACTTCCCTCCGGCTGACCAGGAGAGATACAGAAAGCTTCACCTGTTCCTCTTCTCCCTCGCTCATGATCCGGGACACCTCACGGTTGGTATATTCCCGGATCATGGCTCTTGCCTGCTGGGACGTGGTCACCGGCTTTCCAGGGTTTGATTCCTGCTCCTTATAAACCTCAAACAGAGCTTTGCAGTGGGAGCACATACCACGGTAGGAATTTCCCTGGGCACAGGAACAAGAGTAGTCAAAAACCTGACTACCCTTGATATGCAGATTTGCCTTATATTCCGTTCCCTGGTCCTCCACCAGGGCACTGACACCTGATTCACCCTTCCAGAAGGTATTTGTCGTCAAGTGTGATACTTTCATAATTTCTCACATCCGTTCACCATTACATTCGTTCCGGCGCCTCAATCCCCAGTACGCCAATGCATGCATTTAATACATCCTTTGTAAGCCTGATTAAACGGACCCAGGATGCCTGCCGCTTTTTGTCCTCTTCGGTTATGATCTTGGTATCATGGTAAAAACGGTTAAATGCATTGGCAAGCTCATAAATGTACTGGCATATTTTATGGGGTGCAAGCTCCGTAAAGCCTGTTTCCAGGATTTCATTGTATCTGGAAAGCTGGAGCATCAGATCCTTTTCCGCATCTGACGCGGCTGCAAGAATCCGTTCCTCACCCTGATATTTGTCTTCAAGACCCTGATATTTTGCAAGAATAGACTTAATTCTTACGATGGTATAAAGGATGTAAGGGCCGGTGTTTCCCTCAAAGGATACGAAACGGTCCATGTCAAACACATAGTCTTTGGATGCCTGATTGGATAAGTCCCCATACTTTAAGGCTGCCATTCCCACGATCTTTGATGTTTCCTCCGCTTCTTTCTCAGAAACTGTACGGTTCTCCATGATCTTTTCGTAAGCTGCCCTGCTGATGTCCGAAATCAGGGTCTCCAGGCGCATGACTCCGCCATCCCTTGTCTTAAAGGGCTTTCCATCTTTTCCGTTCATGGTTCCGAAGCAAAGATGGGACATTTTTTTATCCAGTGATACAAAACCGGCCTTCTTTGCCACACGGAATACCTGGACGAAATGCAGTTCCTGACGCTTATCCGTGATATAGATGTACCAGTCAGGCATTATATCTTTCTCACGTTCAATGATGGTTCCAAGATCGGAAGTGGAATAAAGGGCAGCTCCGTCCGACTTTCTTACAATACAGGGAGGAAGTTCCTTGGTATCCCCCTCTTCTCCAATATCCACAACTAGAGCTCCCTGGCTTTCATAGGCAAGGCCCTTGTCTTCCAGCTCTTTAATTAAATCTGAAATATAGGGTTCCGCATCGCTTTCCCCTTTCCATAAATCAAAGGAAACATTGAGATTTCCGTAATTTTTCTTTAAATCGGAAACAGAAACTTCTATAATATGCTGCCAGATCGCACGATAAGGCCGGAAACCGTTTTGCAGCTTTAAAGTGGCGCCATGGGCTCTTTCGCTGAATTCCTCATTTGATTTGGCTTTTGAACTGGCCGCCGGGTATATCTCTTCCAACTCACTAATGGTAAAAGGAGCTTCCTTTGGATACTCCCCTTCATAGGATTCGTCAAAATAAGGAAGCTCCGGCTTTCTGTCCTTAAGCTCCTCAATAATTAGTCCCATCTGTAGGCCCCAGTCTCCCAGATGAACATCTCCAATGACTTGATGTCCCAGAAAACGGCCCAATCTCTTAATGCTTTCCCCGATAATGGCGGAACGGAGATGACCCACGTGCAGAGGCTTTGCCACATTGGCTCCGCCGTAATCCACTACAATTGTCATTGGGTTTTCTGTTTTTTCACAGCCGCACTGTTCTTCGTCAGACATGCCGTTCATATATTCTGCCAGATAATCTGAGTCAAGCTTCAAATTGATAAACCCCGGCATCACTGCATCCACCGCAGCAAATACATGGCTTCCCGTAAGCTTTGCCACCACTTCTGATGCGATATCAAAAGGTTTCTTTTTATAAGCCTTAGCTGCCGCCATGGCTCCGTTACACTGGTATTCGCAAAGGTCCGGACGATTGGATAAGGTTACCTTTGCATAAGCCTCATCGTATCTGCAGTCCGCAAATGCTGCCTTCATCTCTGCTGTAATCAAATCAAGAATCTTCTTCATCAGTTCCTGGTCTCCTTTTTCTATTCCAGATATTTCTACGCTAAATATTAATTATATTACAAGTAATCTTAAAAATCAAATTCTTTTCCCTTTTCTTTTCCAAAACGGTTCTTCTATGCAATTCCCAACTGTCTGGACATAATTAACATGCCTTTTTATAAAATAAGCGCCTTTTTGGGGGAGGTCAGCAGATTCGGACAATCCTTATCTTTTCCCTAAAAGGTGCTTTCTTTTTATATCCAACAATATTTACCTTTTATCCTTACTATATACCTTTCTTGCATTCCTTCGCAGCGTTTTTTTTAAAGCATATCCTGCTCTATTATAGATACATATTTATGCCTGCCTGTCAGCAATTGAACAAAATCATAAAATCCATTCATATATGCACTTTTGGCGCTCCCCAATTTGATACATCTCATTATATATTGGTAAATCTACTATCTCTTTCAATTTGAGACCTGCCTTTTCACAAGTTCTCCGAGATGGCAGATTGTCTGGATTGCAAGTGATTATAAGTCTATTCATCCCATGTGCAATCGCTATGTCTTTGATAATTTTACACGCCTTTAAGGCATAATTATTTCCTTTATAAGTTTTTTCAATTCTATAACCGATATTCCCCCCGTAATACAAATTTTCATTGTACCCGATCCTGATGTCAATAGCACCTATGCTATTATCTGAATTATGCAGAGTGATTCTATATTTATATACAGGTACATAGCCTTTTTCCTCATTAGATGTTACTTTTTCTTCAATCCTTAAATCAATTTCGCCATCGGTTAAGTAATCAAAATCTTTAAACTCAAAGATCTGTATTTTCCTTCCGTCATCAAATACAATCATACTACCCTCTCTTTCCCCCACAGCAAATACCCTTATAGCACAAAAACAACGCAGGAATATAAAAACCATCTTTTCTACGTTGTTTTCACGGTATCATACATAATTATTAAAAGGACCTTGCGGTTTGCCCGGTCCTTTTCTTTTTATACTCTGGACAGATATTCACCTGAACGTGTATCAATCTTAATCTTGTCACCCTGTTCAACAAATAATGGCACATATACCACTGCACCGGTTTCAACCGTTGCCGGCTTAGTAGCGCCCTGGGCAGTATCGCCTTTGAATCCCGGCTCTGTATCTGTAATAACCAGTTCCACGAATAACGGAGGCTCTACAGAGTATACCTTACCATTATAAGAGCATACCTTAACCGTCTCATTCTCTTTCACAAACTTTAACGCATCACCAATTACATCCGGAGCTAATGCTACCTGCTCATAGGTATTTGTATCCATAAAGTTATGAAGATCGCCATCGGCATACAGATACTGCATGTCTAATCTGTCGATTCTTGCCTGTGGGAACTTTTCTGTCGGGCGGAATGTGCGCTCTACAACGCCGCCGTTTACCACATCTTTAATCTTCGTTCTTACGAACGCAGCACCCTTTCCAGGCTTTACATGCTGGAACTCCATAATCTGATATACAGTACCCTCGATCTCCAATGTGATACCGTTTCTAAAATCACCCGCTGATATCATAAATGATATTCCTCCTTGAATTTCTCTTCTTAACCTTTTATATTCTATACTATAATAAATACATTTTCAACAGTTTTTTACAAATATATCCCTTTTCTTTGAATCGGAGCGATTACTTTCCAGTTAAAAAATCCATCGCCAGAGTATATCCCTTTAGTCCCAGACCAACTACTTGTCCGGTACAAACAGGAGCAGTCACCGATGTATGACGGAACTCCTCTCTTTTATGGACGTTGGATATATGGACTTCAATCTTGGGAATCTCAACGGAACCCAGGGCATCTCTTACGGCATAGCTGTAATGGGTAAATGCTCCTGGATTGATGATAATCCCTTCTGTTCCATTGTGATATGCCTCCTGAATCTTGTCGATGATTCCGCCTTCATAATTGCTCTGATAGACTTCCAGCTCATGACCTTCTCTCTGCGCTTTTTCTTCCAGCATGGATACCAGTGCATGATAATCCTCTGTACCGTATATCCCTTTTTCACGGATTCCTAAAAAGTTCAGATTCGGTCCGTTTAATACAAGAATTTTCATATCCTTCTACCACCTTTCCACTAATGCTTTCTGGGCATAAAAGTATACCCAAAGGTGTTTCTTCCTATCAGTAAGTCATTGAACTCTTTTAGTAATTTCCTGTATACCCTGGATCAGTCGGCTTGTCCGGACCGTCTCATCCGTATTATAACCTGCCGGGTTATCTTTTACCCGCCAGAAATATGCTTTCACCTGAATGCCGTTCACTTTTTCCTTTTCTTATCCCTGTGGTAAAAATACAGCACAACTGCTTCTAAATATCTTTTTAAAACGATTTGGATTTCTTCTTTCGGATGTATCGGTCTGACCAGAATGCTGTGGATTCCGGCTCTCTTGGCTCCATAAACATCGGTAAAAAGCTGATCCCCCACAAAAACCGTATGTTCCGCATCCGTTCCCATGAGTTCCATCGCTCTTTGATATCCTTTTCTTCTAGGCTTGTTTCCATTATAAATATAGCGTGAACCGCCCGCATCCCTGGCAAAGGCAGCCACTCTTGGCTCTTTGTTATTAGAAAGAAGGCATGTTTCCATCCCAAGCTCATGCAGACGTAAAAACAACTTCTTTGCGCTTTCATCCGCAGGTGCATCATGAGGCACCAGAGTATTGTCAATATCAAAAATCACGCCTCTGATCCCGTTCTTATATAATTTTTCAAAGGATATGGCATATGCAGAAGCCACATCTTCATCTGGATAAAATACCTTAAACATAACTCTCCTACTTTTTTAACAGTTTTCCTATTTCTTCCATAAACGTACTCACATCTTTAAATTCTCTGTATACGGAAGCAAAGCGCACATAAGCAACCTCATCCACATCCTGTAGCTTTTTCATAACAAGCTCTCCGATCACCGTGCTCTCTACTTCCTTTTCCTCACGGTTGAAAACCTGGGTCTCTATCTCATCTACCATGGAATCTATCTGCTGGGATGATACTGGCCGCTTATGGCAGGAATGAAGAATTCCTGATTCTATTTTTGAACGATCGTAAACTTCTCTGGAATTATCCTTTTTAATTACCATGAGAGGCATGGTCTCCAGCTTCTCATAAGTGGTAAAACGCTTTCCGCATTTCTCACACTGTCTGCGTCGTCTGATTGAGCTGTTGTCGTCTGCCGGTCTGGAATCAATGACCTTTGTATCTGCTTCATTGCAAAATGGGCATTTCACGTATCTGGTCCTCCTGTCTTACGGACTGTAATATTATTGGCATAATTTACTTAATAAATGCAAAGGCCGTTGGGGTTGAACTTAGTAAATTAGCCGTTCGATGGGCCAAAGGCGAATCGAACTTCCTTATATATATCATAACTTACAATCCAAAGATCTGCAAGCCCATCCTCCTATATCCCGCATCTTTCCGTTGCTTTTTCCAAATCCACGTTTACAAGAATGATGTCCGGCCCCACCTGCCTTATGTCGCAGAAGGGAATCACATACTCCCTCTCCCTGACTAAAAAACCGCAAAAACACCCTGGTCCTGGTACAATAATGGCTAAAAGGCAGCCTGTTTCCATGTCAAAATCCACATCACCAACAAAGCCGAGGCGTCTGCAGTCACAGATATTAATTACTTCTTTTTGTTTGAGTTCACAAATTCGCATAGATACACCTCCTTAGTATATTCTATGCGTACCCCCCCTGTATGACACGGTTCTACCACTGATTTTCCTGGTTCCACATGGACTGGGAGGAGGTTTCTCCGCCTCTTCCAGGGGAATTATGGGAAATCCTCTCCTTAAGATCCAGATAATACTCTGTCATGGTAGCCTGCATATAAGGGATGATCCAGAGAAAGCCAATTCCCATGGAGCAGTATCCCAGGACTACCATCCCAATGAAGCTTATTAAAAGGTAAAAATAGCCTCCCTTATTGCCCTTCATCATGGCTGCACTATCCTTGAGACTCCCAATTACCCTCTGATCCGGAGACTCGACGAGAAGAAACATGGACTGGGATAAATACAGCATGGTAAAGATATTTCCAATGAGCAGAAGCAGGTACGTAAGTACCAGCAGTACTATCATGACAGGTATAAAATCAGTGATGACTGCTACAATGAGTACTACAAAGTACGGTATCCCCCAGGCAAATCCAATGAGAAGATTTATAAAATAAAGTCCCAAAAACCTATGTGGCTTGTTCTGAAAAGCAAAGAGCAGATCAGACAGTTTGGCAGTTTGGCCATTGCACATATTCATATAAATCTTAAGGACTCCCGGTTTTAAAAGGCCGTATACAGAGAGAATAATCAGGAATGATATATAAACCCCTGCCTTTAAAACCACATATCCTGCTGACACATTGCGTGCGCCGTTTAAAAAAGGATCTCTTACCAATCCCATAGAAAAGGACGTTAAAATATACACCAGAGATATTGCCAGAAGAATGGCAAATTCTATAAACTGGATACCGATACACAAGCCGTATCTGCCTTTCAAGGTCCGTTTTGCATGCCTTTTAAGTTCTGATGATGAAGTTTTCACGAAAGCACACCTCCTAACCCCAAGCTACTCATCGCCGCAGTTCCAATAAATATGATAACAACTAATAAAACCAGCACGAAGGCAATGGATGAAGTGATGATGCCTGCCTTTGCATAGCCTTCAAACCTGTCTTCCGTCCTGGAAAGCAGGGCAAACAGGATCCCAAGGCTTCCGAAGATCAAGCCTCCGTAACAGCAGCAGGAGGTTATAATCCCAAGAATCCCCATGACCAGAGAAGCAAGGGCCAAGTTACTCTGGGCTGGCCTCTCTGGCTGCCTGTATACGGCATCGCGATCCAAATCCTGGTTTTCCTGCCAGGAACCATCTTGATTATCCTGATCCATTTCTATCATCTCCTTTTCTGTTATAATACGGCAATTATACAATATTTTCCATTGACTGTAAAACTAATATTTTATCTGGCAAAAAAATAACAAAAGGAAAAGTGGCTGCCCGCTATATTTCCTTTTCATCAAAAACGATGAAATATTACCTGGAATTAAATATTCTTTTTCAATAAAAAGAACATTCTTCAGCGGAGGCCCGATAAAAAATGTTCATTTCCCTTGCACTACTTATTTTAACACGCCGTAATTTACCTGTTCCATGAGTCAGGAAAAGTGTACGCTTCCCATCTGCAAAGCGTCATACTGTACCTACAACTCCTGCCGGGCGCGCTTTTCTGCTTTGTATTCTTTATATTACCTCTCCGATTTTTCCCCATACACTTTTATTTCATTAGCTTCTATCCATGTCACGTCAATTAAGTACTCCTTCCCAATCTCTCTCCCTTCCACTGCGTCCGCCAGTTTGTCCACCAGCGTCCTGCCAATCACCTGGCAGTTTTGGTCCACAATACCCGTAATCAGGCCTTCATCCACACCGGCTGCAAGAGTGGGGGAATAGTCGAATCCATAATGGTACAGAATTCCCTGAAGGTTCTGGGATTTGATGGCCTCCATGGTTCCGGTGATGACAGACTCTGTTCCCAGGGTGAACACTGCCTTTAAGTCAGGGTATAATATGATTTGTGTCTCCAACTGCTCCTTTGCCCTGGATACGCTTAAGTCGTTGATAATCCAGTCGCACCAGGTAAACAGGGCGGCATCCTTCCCCATCGCCTGGTTAAAACCGTCCTTAAGCCCCCTGTAACGCTCGGTCATGTTCTGAGCAGAACCACTGTAGGTAACGGCCGTCAGCCTCCCTTTGGTAATCCCTCTCTCTATTAAGTCTTCTGCGCCGCGTCTTCCCAGCTCCATTCCGGCTTCATAATTATTGGTCCCGATATATGCCAGCCGGTTGCCGTAGGTCCTGATATCCGTATCATAGGTGACTACTTTGATTCCGGCCGCCATTGCCTCCGCTGCTTTTATATCAAACATCTCCGGTTCCAAGGCTGCCATGGCAATGCCGTCTGCGTTCTGGTCGATAGCCTCCTGGACCATCTCAATCAGCTTCTGGGGACGTGAGGAATCTCCGGGCAGCCCCGCTTTTATGATCAGACAGAATCCCCGTTCTCTTGCCTGCTCCTGCGCGCTTTGAATCAGCGGCTTCCAATAAGGCCCTTCTTTATTTAATGTAATCAGGTACAGGGTCTTCTCTTCCTGCCTTACGAAAGCGGCGCTGGGCCGCTTCCCGCATCCGGCCGTAAAAAAGCATATTGCCATTCCGATTACCCAAATTTTAAACATTCTCATGCCGTTTCTTCCCTCTTCTTCCGAAAATAGTCCATCACGATAGCCGCCAGAATCATAAGCCCTGTAACTGCCTGCTGCCCGTAAGTATTTATTCCGGCCGCATTCATACCGTTTTTAAACACTTCTATAATAAGCAGCCCCAGAACCGCACGCACGATGCCTCCTGCCCCTCCTTCAAACCGGATCCCACCAATAATCACAGCAGCGATGGCATATGCTTCCAACCCCATAGCTTCACTGGATGCGCCCACGTTCAAGTAGGACATGAGGATGATTCCCGCAATCCCCGCAAAGGCCCCTTCAATAAAATAAACCTTGAGAAGATGCCGTTTTACCTGGATGCCGGCCAGACTGCTGGCTTTCTTACTGGAGCCTACGGCATAGCAGTACCGGCCGAATATGGTACATCTCATAACAAGGACAACTGCCGCCGCCAGGACCAGGAAGATGAGAAAACTGGAATAGAGGATATTGCCCAGCAGATTAGTATTGGAAATTCGATAGAACCAGCCTGGCAGACCGCTGATTAAAATGCCCCCGGTGAACATTTGAGTCAATCCCCGGATCATGTAATTGCTTCCCACGGTCACAATGAACGGCTTAAGCTCAAACCGTGTAATCAGAAATCCGTTGAGAAGTCCCCAGGTGCCGCCGCAGAAAATTCCCAGGGCAACGCACGCTACCGGATGCATTCCCCGCACAGCCAGATACGCAGCCGCCGTCCCCGCGCAGGCCATTATAGCCCCGCATGACAGGTCAATCCCGCCAGAGATCATGAGCATTGCCACTCCCAGTGTGGCAATTCCCAAAATAGGCATGGAACGCAGGAAGCTGGCAAGGTTCCCTCTGGTGGCAAATACCGGTAACATATAAGAGAACACAGCAACCAGGAAGAGTAAAAGCCCAATCATCCAGTATTCTGCCATTTTTTCTTTCCAGACTATCTTTTTCCTCATCCCAAGTTCTCTCCTCTTTCCGTTATTCCCGGCTGCTTATTTACAAATTTTCACATCCAATTTTAACAGAACAATGGATATTTATCAATGCAGCATATGTTTCAGAAGATTCAGATAAGGCTGGTTCTTCACACAGTTTTCAAGCTTGAAGCCTCCGGCGATGCGCTCTAAGTCATCCTCACTGTATCCGGCAAAACGCCTGGCGTAAGCCGGCTGCAGCATAGCGCCCGCATAGCCGTTTAGCACCCCGTAATTCATCACAAAAGCATTGGAAGCCTTGTCGATCCTGGTTTCTCCCATCACATCCAGGATATAATCGGCAAGCGCCCGGGATTTCTTTCTGCCCTCCGCCACCCCTGCATAATCTGCGACAAAATTCTCAGCTCCCAGGATGCGTTTTTGTTCCTGGACCGGCTGGATGATCTTCATATATTCGCTCTCCGGATCTAAGAATACCCACCCCATAATCCCGGGGTCCTTATAAGTCCAGGTGGTCCAGTGGACTCCATACGCGTTGTAAATATCCAGTTGGTCCTCCATAGATGCCAGTCGGTATGGAAGCTCCTCCGGAAAACCATGATACTGGGAACCGAACTCCCCTACCCACAGAGGTACCTGGTGCTTCAAGGCAAACTGTGTCCCCTGGTGGTTAAGAAATTCAGTCCTCTGCTTATTCTTATCCCAGTACACCCCGTTATAATATCCCGGGTACGTCCCCGGCCCATATCCCGGTGGTATATAGTTGTGGCTGCTGTACACCAGATTATCCTCAAAAGGTATCTCAAGCCCTTCAAAATTCCTGGAATAATTATCCCCCTCCAGAAACAGGATGTGCTTTTTATCAATTCTTCGAACCGCATCTGCGATCTCCCGGTACAGTTTGTTGATTGCTTTCCAGTCGGACTGATAGAACTCATAAAAGTCATAGGCATGTTCGCCGGTGGGCGTTCCTGTGGATGGCTCATTCATCAGGTCGTAGCCTGCCACCGCATTTCTGTCCCTGTACCTTTGTGCAATCGCCTCCCAAAGTGCTATGATCCGTTCCTGAAAATGGCGGAAGCTCCAGAGAAGAGCTGCCCCCCGCTCGTTATCACTGTGCCAGTGGCAGTTCTGCCATCCGGACAAGGCATGCATATCCAGGATTACGTAGACCCCCTGGCGTTCACAGGCATCCAGTAGGGCATCCAGCCGCTTAAATCCCTCTTCCTTATATATAAAAGGATTTTGGTCATCCTCAAAATGCCGGTAACTCAAAGGAATGCGGATGCAGTTGGCTCCGGTTTCCCGGATCAGCCGGATATCCTCCTCAGCCAGGAAGTTGTCAAGGATGGTCTCAAAGAACAATTCTGCCTTGCCTGCACCAATGGCCATGGCCATCTCCCTCTTCATCCCACTCTCAGTACCCGGATATCCGTTGATAAAATCTTCCATGTTCATCCAGCCACCCACGCAGGTTCCGCGAAGGTACACAGGATTTCCTGATTCATCCACGATTTTACCATTTCTTACCTGTAATAAATCCATTTTATCTCTCCTTCTTCAGCTTTCTTTCACACAGTCCCCCTTACAGCACCACCCGGACGTTTAAGGGTTCGGAGCCTGTAAGCAGACAGCTCCTTCTGTCAGGCTGGCTGCCGCCCGCATAAATATCGTACCGATGCCCAGCCAAGCGGCGGTCCCCATCCTGGTCCACCACACAGAAGGCCAGACCCGGAAGACAGAAGCTTACCTCCCTCTCCTGCCCCTTTGCAAGACTCACCCTGGCAAAGGCGCACAGGGAATGATTCCTCACTGCGAGAGGAGAATCTAAGTTCTTTACATACACCTGAACCACTTCCTCACCATCTGCCGGTCCTTCGTTCCTGACCTTCACAGATACGGACACGCTGCCGTCACCTGCAGGGGCGCACTCTAAATCCCTGTACCGGAAGCTGGTATAGGAAAGGCCGAATCCAAAGGGATAAAGGGCTTCTTGTTTCATATACCGGTAGGTCCGGTTTTTCATGCTGTAGTCCTCATAGGGAGGAAGCTCCTCCTCAGACCGGTAGAAGGTGACTGGAAGCCTGCCTGAGGGGATGATCTCCCCAAAGAGGACTCTGGCTACTGCCGTTCCGCCCTCAGCACCGGGATACCATGCCTGCAGAATTGCTTTTACGCTTTCCGCCTGATCCAGCCACGCTAAGTCCATGGCGCTTCCAGACATATTTATCACCACCAGCGGTATGCCAGTCTCTATGAGTGCCGTCAGCAGGCGGCGCTGGGATTCAGGAAGGGCCAGAGTGGGCTTATCCGCCATACTGACCGCCTCATCAAAACGGTTACCCAGATCCTGCTGTTCCCCCTCATACCGCTCATCCAGTCCCACGCATACAATGGCCAGCCCAGCCTTAAGGGCTGCAGTCACCGCCTCGCTTATGCGGTCTCCCGGCAGTGCCAGCCGTTCTACACGGTCCTTCATGGTATGGCAGCCTTCCGAGTAAAAGATTCTGGCATTCTCATCAAGAAGATTCTCTATCCCGTCCAGTACCGTCACATACCGTGGCGCTGTGCCGTGGTAATTGGCGATGAGCGGCCAGCGGCTGTCCGCATTTGGCCCGATGACAGCCACCTTCTTAAGCTTCCTGTCAAGAGGAAGAAGCCCGTCATTCTTTAAGAGGACCATGGATTTTTCCGCCGCGCGGATAGCCAGTTCTCTGTGTTTTTTGCATCCCACCGTCTCGTAAGGAATCTGGTTGTAGGGGCAGTCCTCATCAAACAGCCCCAGACGCATCCTGGTACGCATTGCATGCACCGCTGCCTCTGTAATCTCCTCCTCTGTCACCAGGCCCTGTTCATAGGAACTTAAAATATGCAGGTAAGTATTTCCGCAGTTGATGTCGCAGCCATTTCTCAGGGCCATGGCTGCGGACTGGGCGGCAGTATCCGTCACATGATGATTTTCATGGAAATCCTTGATGGCCCAGCAATCCGACACAAAATACCCGTCAAACTTCCACTTCTCTTTCAGAATATCCTGTATCAGAGTTTTGCTGCCACAGCACGGCTCTCCGTTGGTCCGGTTATACGCTCCCATGACCCCTTCCACCTTACCCTCGGTGACGCAGGCTTCAAAGGCAGGAAGATAGGTCTCCCACAGATCTTTATTGCTGACTCTGGCATCAAAGGTATGGCGCTGTTCCTCCGGTCCGCTGTGTACCGCAAAGTGTTTGGCACAGGCTGCCGCCAGTAAGTATTGGCCCTCTCCCTGGATCCCCTGTATGAATCCCACGCCCAGTCTGCCGGAAAGATATGGATCTTCTCCATACGTCTCATGGCCTCTTCCCCATCTGGGATCACGGAAGATATTCACATTGGGAGACCAAAGGGTCAGTCCTTTATAGATATCCCGGTCCTCCAGGGCCGAATAGGCATTGTACTTTGCTCTTGCTTCCATGCCCGCCGCAGTGCCGATCTCCTTCATCATCTCCACGTCAAACATGGCCGCCATACCGATGGCCTGGGGAAACATGGTTGCCGTCCCCGCCCTGGCCACGCCATGAAGCGATTCATTCCACCAGTGGTATCTGGGGATCCCCAGCCTTTTGACTGCCGGGGCATCAAATCTTAGCTGGGAGGCCTTCTCTTCCAGGGTCATCTGACCGACTAACTCCCTGGCCCTCACTTCAAAATCCATATTAGATCCTCTCCTCTCTTCTATCTGTCTCTTCCAGGCTCACTCAGCCTTTTACCGCTCCCTGGGTCAGTCCGTTAACTACCTTTTCCTGTGCAAAGAAGTACAAGAGGATGACCGGAAGCGATCCGATCAGGATAGCAGTAAGCACTGCCGGTATATTTACAGACTGCATGCCGTAGAATTCCCGGATCCCTAAAGGCAGGGTCTTCTTTCCCGTGCTGTTGATCAGCACATTGGCATTAATGAATTCATTCCAGATGTTCAAAAATGTATACACCACGATTGTGGAAATAGCCGGACCAGACAACGGAAGTATGATATTCTTAAAGGTTCCCACGATGCTGCAGCCGTCAATGATGGCCGCTTCCTCCAGCTCCTTTGGTATCTCCCGGAAGAACTGGGTCAAAATGAATACGGCAATAGGAATATTATAACTGACATAAGGCCCCACCAGGCCGGTTAAGGTATCCGTCAGGCCAATGCTGCTTAAAAGCGTGAATGTGGGGATCAGAGTCGTATGTACCGGGATCATCATTCCTGCGATAATGGCAAAGTAAAGCAGATTTCTCCCTCTGTATTTAAGCCTTGCAAAGGTAAAGGAGATCATGGACGATACGACCACAATGATGAAAACACTGACTCCTGACACCACAACGCTGTTTAAGAAGTACCGGAGAAAATCCGGTTTTAAGACCAACTGGTAATTTCCAAAAAACGGCTCTTTGGGCAGTCTCCAGATATTGGTTAAGTACTCCCCCATGCCTTTAAAACTATTGATGACCAAAAACACAAAGGGGAATCCTGTAATCAGTGCAATAACGATGCTGATCCCGTAGAGTATGGTATTCTTTAATTTTCTTTTTAACAACACGCCCATATTATGCCGCCTCCTTATCTCTCGTAATGTAAAGGAACATGCATGCTATGGCAAAACACAGAATGAACATGCTGGCAGCAATGGCGCTGGCATATCCCATACGGAATTCCGTAAACCCTTTCTTGTACATGTAGGTGGCCATCAGCTCGGTCGCCCTGTTGGGCGCGCCGCCCATCATGACATAGAATAAGTCAAAGTATTTTAAAGATCCCACCAGCTGCAGGACCGCCGCCGAGCGCAGGGTCGGTACAAGCAGCGGAAGGGTGATTTTCCAGAAACACTGCGTTCCATTTGACCCGTCGATCCTGGCCGCCTCATATATGTCCGTCGGGATATTGGTCAGTCCCGCCTTTAATATTATCATATAAAAGGGAATAAACTGCCAGCATATGACGAACAGAATGGAAGGCATGGATGATCTCCCTTCCAGAAAAGCAATGCTTTTTAACCCCAGCTTCTGCATAAGACTGGCGATCAGGCCAAAATAGGGATCATAAAACAGAATCCACATGATACCGGTAGCAACCGTGGACAGCAGCATCGGCATAAAAAACACCGTACGGAAAAACCTTGTTCCCTTAAGCTCCTGATTGATCAGCAGTGCTAAGAGCAGGGCTCCGGGGAGCTGGATAGCCACGGAGACAATGACCAGGATTACGTTATTCTTCATGGCATTCCAGAACAGGGAATCCCCAAACAGCTCGATGTAATTCCCAAATCCTGCAAAGGTCCTGTTGGCGCTGATCCCCTTCCAGTCCATAAAGCTGTAGATGAATGTCCTGACGATTCCTACTACGTTAAATGTTCCGTAAAACAGCAGGGCCGGGAGCACGAACAGCGTTATGATCCCAATATGTTTATTTCGTTTGCTCATATAATCACTCCTTTTCACAGAGGACAATCCGGAATGAGGGCGTTGCAACATGCATTCTGCCATGCAACACCCTCTCCATCCATGTCATGTATTATTTCTTAACCAGATCCTTCTGTGCCAGTGCTTCCATGTCAGCGGCCGCCTGCTCTGGCGTGGTGGTGAGTCCGAAGAGGTCGTAAGTGGTCTGCTTATGTAAGTTTCCAAGCTCTGTTGGCAGGAACTGATCGTAGAAGTTCTGCATATAGGATGCATGAACCAGAAGCTCCTCCATCTGCTGCAGCTTGCTGTCCTTGATTTCCACACCCTTTATTCCGGTAAGGATGCCGGCGGTATCAGACATATCCTGCGCATACTCCTGATCGGTTAAGACTTTTACCAGTTCCATCGCTTCTTTGGGATTTTTGCAGGAAGCAGAGATGGAATATCCGTTGCCGCCTCCTAAAATCTCGTCTGCCTTCCCTTTGCCGCCTTCTATTACAGGGTAGTTGAACAACCCAAGATTATTCTCGTAGAAATCCGGTTTTTCAGACTTACAGTTGGATACGAAACTGTTGGTCTGTACAATGTGAGCTGCCTGACCGCTGTAAAACAGCATTCTGGATCCGCCGGTATCATAGTTGATACCATTGAGGCCTTCGGGGTAATATCCTTTCTTCACCCAATCCTGGATCCTCTGTCCGGCTTTAATAAAGCTCTCATCCTCAAACGTAGCATTGCCGGTACGGTTATAGGCGTCAAGGAATGTCTGGGATCCTCCCTCTCTAAGGGACAGCCATATAAAGGTAAGCGCACCCGGCCACTGGCTGGAATTGCCCTCGGCAAAGGGAATGATTCCATGTTCCTTAATAACTTCACAATTGACCTCAAGCTCTTCAACCGTCTCCGGGACCTTAAGTCCCAGTTCCTTATAAATCTCGGTATTATAGTACACAGGGGCCGCGCCTGCCCTAAAAGGCACTGCCCAGTATTTCCCCTCAAGCTCGAAAAGAGACAGTGCCGACTCGTGGTAGATGTCAGAGATACTTCTCACGTCCTCGTCAATATCAAGCACCTTTCCCTCTTCCACAAAGGACTGGAGCCATCCGCCGCCCCATGAGATGAATATATCCGGCTCCTGTCCGGCTGCCATTGCGGTGGTAAGCTTGGTCTTATAAGGGTCGTTCTCCATGGGCACCTGTTCCACTTTCACATTGGGATGGCTGACCTCAAATCTCTCAATACAACGTTTCACTACCTCCTGCCGTTTGGCGTCATTTTCAATATGCCACAGCGTAAGGGTGATATCCTCTCCGGTCTTTGCCTCACCTCCCTGGCTCTCCGCTCCCCCAGCGGATACCTTTGAAGCCGCCGTACCATCTGCTGCGGCGCCACTTTGGGAAGTCCCGCTGCAGCCTGCAAGGGCTCCTGCTGCCATAGCTGCTGCCAATACACATGCAAGAATCTGTTTGTTCATACTCCTTCTCCTTTCTCCATCAACCTGTTCACAGGTGTTTGATGGAACTTATCATAAGATTCTTTTGGGCATTTTTCAATGCACCGTTTTTTAGAATATGTGTAATATTTCTATTTTTATATATTTACTGCATATTTTTTATGCATTTTTACTAATTCCTCCATTTACACTACCATTTTGGTATGCTATATTAATGACAAATTGATAAGAGAAAGAAGGGGTCCTGTGATAAGTGAAAGAATGAAGGTTCTCATAGCCGACGATGAATTCCTGATCTGCGAGCTGATTAAAAAGATGATCTTATGGGAGGAACTGCAGTTGGAATTTGCCGGCTGCGCCCACAACGGGCAGGAGCTGTTTGAACAGATTCAGGAAATACGCCCTGCCATCGTGATCACGGACATCAGTATGCCTGTTATGGACGGCATTGACTTAATCCGCCAGACACGATATTTAAATATTCCCTGCCGCTTCATCATCGTAAGCGGCTATAAACAGTTTGAATACGCCCACAATGCCTTGAAATATTCGGTAGATGACTATATTTTAAAACCCATCAATGAAAACGAACTGAACCAGGCCCTTAAGAAAATCCTGGAAGAATTGAACAGCCACCAGTCCCAGGCTGCAGGTGAGGCTATGCCAGCCATCCACACAGAACATCCCGGCAGATCCTTTTTCTTAAAGCGTATTATATGGGAAATCCAGGACCCTGCTGTCCCGCTGGAGCAGATAATCGGTGAATATGGCATAGACTTTAAACCCGGACTGTTCTGTATCCTCTGCCTCAAGCTGGACTTCGTCAACCAGAGTGCCGATAATCTGGATAATATCGGCTCCTTAAACAAAAAGCTGATCTCCATGTTCCACGAGGAATTTGAAGACTTCTGCTTCCAGGTTCTTTCCTGCATGGAGGGCAGCGCTATCTATCTCGGCATCAATTATCCCCGGCAGGCGGCCGGATCTTTTTTTAGCCATCTCCAGGAGTTTTACCAGAAGGCCTGTAACCTTCTGGACCTGTTTGCCGGACTTAAGATAACCGTGGGCGTCGGGGATTCCTATGATAAGATCTCTTCCTTCGGACAGTCCAATAAGGACGCCATGGATGCTGCCTATTACCGCATACTGTCGGGCTGCGGCCAGATCCTGTACTGGAAGAAGCTGCCTCCGGTCCCGTATCTTACAGAGGTGGAAAAAAACTTATATTTACAACAGTTCAAAAAGGCCATTGATTCCGTAAATATCACGGATTTCATGGCTACATTAAATCAGTTGTTTTTTAGGCCAAAGAGCTTGTTCCCATTGTTTGACATCATAGACATGCTGGGAGAAATATGCCGGATGCTTGTACGCATGGACTTATCTTTGGACCAGGAAGAGCTGCCCCTTGACTACTTATCCGGCCAGATCCACTATGCCATAGAAAACGCATTGTCTTTCGATGCCTTAAAGGCTGCCGTATCGGAACCAGTGTCCTACATATTTGAAAATATTCACAAGGCCGTCCAGGCTCAGAACACCCGCCCCATCCGCATGGTTCTCAAATACATTGAGGAACATTACACGGATCCAATCCGGCTGGAGGATGCAGCGCTTTTAGTGACCTTAAATCCGGCCTACCTTTCCAATATCTTTAAAAAGGAGACTGGTGAGAATTTCGTGGACTATTTAAATTCATACCGGATCAGCCAGGCCAGGGAGCTTTTAAAGGACTCCAATCTGTCTATCAATGAGATTGCATATTCCACAGGCTTTCAGGATGCCCGTTATTTCAGCAGGCTTTTTAAAAAATACGTAGGCATCACGCCGAAAGATTACCGAAAAATATACAGTTGACATGCAAGGGGAAAGAAAGACTATGAAGCTCTTAACAGAAAAGAAATTACAAAAGCTCTTAGAGGAACACAGCCAGAAGGCCGTCCGTGATAAAGCACGTTATTATGAAAATGAAATCTTAAAGAAGCAGACCGAACTCCTTACCCTGCAAAATCAGATAAACCCGCATTTTCTGTATAATGCCCTGGAATGCATCCGTGCCCAGGCCGTACTAAGCGACATGCGGGAGATAGCGGATATCACCTACGCCCTGTCTAACTTCTTCCGCTACAGCATCAGCACGAAAAACGACTTTGCCACTTTGAACGATGAAGTAAATGTAATCAACAATTATATGAAGATCCAGCAATACCGCTTCCGCGACAGGTTCAGTCTGAACGTGGATCTGCCGGACACCTGGAGCAGTATCATGGATGCGGTGATTCCCAAGCTCACCTTGCAGCCCATTGTGGAAAACAGCATCGTACATGCCTTTACGGAATCCGCAGACAACGGGGTTATCACCATAGAAATTATCCCTGCCAAAAAGCATATTAATATCCGCATATCTGATAACGGAAAAGGGATGGATTCCGATACCCTTAAGATGCTGAACCATTCCCTGGAGCAGGAGTACTATGTCTCACCCAATCACGGCAAAAGGAGCACCGGCATTGCCCTGTGGAACGTAAACCGGCGGCTGAAACTGGTCTTCGGAGACAGCTACGGGCTCCATGTATCCAGCACACCTGCCCTGGGAACCGATGTGGAGATTTACATCCCCTATATCTCCGTGAATTCCGATGACTTTTCCCAAACCGGAGGAAATACCTATGCCTGATGAACTGTACCGGATACAGGATTTATGTTTGCACAAAGACAACACCATGCTCATAGACCATCTGACGATGTATCAATATAAGGGTGAAATTATTGGACTCATGGGACTTCATGACTCCGGAAAGACCCTGCTTTCCCTTATCCTGTCCGGTCAGGAGCTTCCGGACAGCGGCAGATTCTGCTATGAAGAGTCTCCTGTTTCCTGTCAGGATCTGGCATCCCACGTTGCCCTGGTGCAAAGGCACAGCTCCTTAATCCCCTCTCTCTCAGTGGCGGAAAATGTGTTCATCATCCGGCGCCATAAGAGGAGAGCCTTTCTCATGCATAGAAAGCTTATCCTCCATGAAGCACAGAATTACATGAAGGAGATGGAGCTTGCGATTCCTCCCCATGTGCCGGTAAACCATCTTACAAGGTCAGAGCAATGCCTGGTGGAAATACTGAAAGCTTATATACTGGGAGCCAGGCTGATCATACTGGATGACATTCCTCTGACCTTTTTTCAGGACCCGCAATTCTCCAGAATGTATCAGTATCTGAAAGAAAAAAAGGTTTCCTTCCTTATAACATCCTGTGATATATACCAGCTTCAGCTCTTCTCAGACCGCATTTACTTTATGGACGATCATCGTATGGTAAAATGGATATACAATGAAAAAAGGAATGCTATTGATATCTCCAGACTGTACAGCCGCCCACTGGCTTACACAGAGTCTTCTTCCCATGAATCACCAGTCGTGGCGATGAAAGCGGACGGGCTCTGTTATGGTTCCTTAAAGCACATCTGCTTTGAACTTCATGAAGGCGGGATCGTTGCCATCTTTGACTTATTCCGCAACGCCTCATCCCAGCTGCTGGCACTCCTTACTCATCCCCGGGATCTGATCTCCGGCTCCATCAGCGTCTATGAAAAGCCCGTCAAAGGAGAGAGCTGCCCTTCCTTTGTATTTGCCGGATTTGATTTAGAGGACTGTATCTTTGAAACACTGACCACCAAAGATAATATATGCATCGGCAGCTATAAGAAGCTGGCCGGTCCCCTGGGCATCCTAAAACGCGCCAGAATGCAGTATGTGGAACAGACTTTCCTAAAAGAATATGAGGAAGAAGGATTTGTCCCCCGCGCCTCCTGCCGGAACCTGCCCAAGAAGGAAAAGCTGGCCATGTACTTATACCGGCTTGAGCTTCTGCGAAAGAAAATCATCTTCTGCATCTATCCGGAAAAATATATTGATTATGACACCCTGCATATGCTGAAGAAATCCCTGCAGCGCATCGCCAGAAGAGGAAATACCGTGTGCATCATTACATGTGACTTTGAAAAGATATATCCTCTGGCGGAGCGCCATCTGATCCTGTCTTTGGATTCTATACAGGAGTATGCAGGCAGAGACAAAGAGTAAGCGGCAGCATTTCGCTTTACCAGGAAGTTTCTAACGTCAAAGGAGTCTTACAGCCGGATGCCGTGGAAAACTTGCCTGACCAGGTGTGGCTGCACTTCAGCCTATTGATAAAAAGGCCGCTATGGAAGCTGCTTAAAGCGATTCCATAACGGCCTTTTATTTATTGCTTAAGGAAGTCCCGGTTTAGAAAGAAGGAACTACCGCACCATCGTAGGTGTCTTCGATAAACTTTTTAACAGTATCGCTTGTTAAAGCCTCAACAAGAGCTTTTGTCTTCTCGCTGCTTTCCTCGCCCGCACGAACCGCAATAATATTACTGTAAAGGGTTGCTGCTACAGACTTGGCATCCTCCACAGCCAGGGCATCAGATACCTTTAAGCCTGCCTCAATGGCGTAGTTTCCATTGATAACAGCCACATCCACATCGCCTACGGAGCGGGGAAGCTGAGCAGCTTCTACTTCAACGATCTTAAAATTCTTGTCATTTTTTACAATATCATTCTTGGTTGCATCAAGCTCAACGCCTTCTTTTAATCCGATCAGCCCCTGGTCTGCCAGGAGAAGAAGAGCTCTTGCTTCGTTGGAAACGTCATTAGGAACTGCGATCTGGGCTCCATCAGGAAGCTTATCAAGAGAATCCGTCTTTCCTGCGTAGATGCCGAAGGGCTCATAATGAATGGCTGCCGCACTTACAAGGTCGGTTCCTTTCTGCTCATTGAACTGATCCAGATATGGCTTGTGCTGGAAATAGTTGGCATCTAAGTCTCCGGATTCAAGAGCCATGTTTGGCTGCACATAATCTGTATATTCCTTGACCACCAGCTCATAACCTTTTTCTTTCAGAATATCTTTTGCAGCATTTAAAATTTCTGCATGAGGAGCCGGAGTTGCTCCGACAACGATCTTCTCCAGCTCGCCGGAAGTTTCTGCTGCCTTTGTTTCTTCTGCTTTCGTTTCCTCTGATGATGCGGCCTGTGTTGCCGGAGTTGTTTCGGGTGCTCCCTTGCTTCCTGAGCATGCGGTCAGCGCACTTACTGCAATCAGTGCAGCCGTAAATACATAAAGTGACTTTTTCATAATTTTTCCTCCTTAAAATTTTATATGGTAACGCCTGAGGCTGTTACTATTTAATCCGTTTGTCGCCCTTTTTGGATAATCTCATACCGGTTTCCTGAATAATCTGGACAATGATAACAAGGATCGCGACTGTTACAAACATCATCTCTGTCTGATAGCGGTAATATCCATATCGGATGGCGATATCGCCAAGACCGCCGCCGCCTACAAATCCGGCCATAGCAGAATAGGATAATATGGTTGTGACAGAAAGAGCTGCGCCTATCAAGAGGGAAGGTTTTGCCTCCGGGAGGAGAACCTTACATATAATTTGAAACGTGGAGGCACCCATGGATTTCGCCGCTTCTATCACACCGCCGTCCACTTCCTTAAAGGAAGATTCCACCACTCTGGCAACATAAGGGGCGGCTGCAATAACTAAAGGCGGAATCACTGCCTTGGGACCCAGAAGCGTTCCAACAATCATTTTTGTAACGGGTATTACCATAATAAGCAAAATAATAAAGGGTATGGAACGAAACAGATTTATAATAAGTCCCAATATCTGCTGAAGCCAGGGTATTGGATGGATTCCATCTTTATCAGTAACAATCAGAATAACACCCAGAGGAATACCGATAAGATAGGAAAAAACGGAAGATGTCAGCGTCATAAATAAAGACTCTCCTATACCGGTAACAAGCATGTGAATCGTTGTCCCATCAAAGGTCATGTTTTTTCACCTCCTCATGTATAATCCCTGCTGTTTTTAAATAGCTAAGTACCCGGTTCTGGTCCACCTCATTTTCAGGAAGCTGAATGACCATTTGTCCCATAGCGGTTCCATTAATATCTCTTGTCTCAGCATGCATAATGTTCACCGGAACCTTACAGGCCAATATCATATTGGCAAGGACCGGTTCAAAGGAAGACCGTCCGTCAAAGGAAATCCGGACCCTTTTGGAGCTGCCGAACCGGCTGACCTGTTCCGCTGCTTCCCCTAATATAAGCTGTCTGCCGATCTTTGACTTAGGCTCAGAGAATATTTCCTTAACGCTTCCCACCTCTGCAATGTGGCTTTGGTCAATGATCGCCACCCGGTCGCAAATGGCTTCTATTACCGACATCTCATGGGTGATGACGACTACGGTAACCCCCATGGACTTGTTAATATCCTTTAAAAGCCCAAGTATGGATTTTGTGGTGTTGGGATCTAACGCGCTTGTAGCCTCATCACAAAGAAGAACCTTAGGATTGGTTGCCAGGGCTCTTGCAATGGCAACCCTTTGCTTTTGTCCTCCTGACAGCTGAGCCGGATAAGCCTTGGCCCGGTCCTTCAGACCTACAATTTCCAAAAGCTCCATGGCCCTTTTTATCCCATCTTTTTTAGGAGCCTTGGCAATTTCCAGGGGAAAACACACATTCTGCAAAACGTTCCTTTGGGCCAGTAAGTTGAACTGCTGAAAAATCATGCCCATGGACTGTCGGGCCAGCCTCTGCTCCTGCGGCCGCATGGATGTCAGGCTTTTATTCTCAAACAGTACATCTCCGGATGTTGGTATTTCCAGATAATTGATACAGCGGACCAATGTACTTTTTCCGGCTCCGCTTAAACCGATAATTCCAAATATCTCTCCCTGCTCAATGGAAAGGTTGATATCGTCCAGGGCCTTAATCGGGCCGTTGGCGGTACGAAACTCTTTTCCCAGCCCCACCAGCTGGATAATAGGTTCTGCTGACTGCATAATTCTATTTCCTTTCTATATGGTACAAAAAGGCCGCAAGCCCTGCACAGACTTGCGACCTAAATTTTCCGCGTTTTGCTGCTCTTAGCGAATTCCAATCACAATCCATACAAATGAAACGATTATCGTTTATTTATGCACTCTGATATACGACACATCATCATACACATGCCGTTCATCTGGTTCATATTCATCTGCATAGCTTTCCATTGGTTCATAGCAGCTACTCCTCCCACTGATTCCTATAGGCAAACTAGGAATTACTTTATGAGGCGTATTTTACGCTCTCTTCCTGTTTTTGTCAATACTTATTTTTAAATTAGAAACAAAAACCTAAATTTTATGAACATAAGTCCACAATCACCTGCGCGAATATCTTTGCGCTTACGGTCAGTTCCTCAATGACTGCGTACTCATCGGCCCCATGCATCCGGTTATCTGTCCCCGGCATGGAAGCGCCGAAGGCAACGCCGTTCTTTAAAGAATGAACATAAGTACCGCCGCCCATGGATACGCATTCTCCCTTGCGGCCTGTGTAGCTTTCATAAGCATGAAGCAGGGTCTTTACAAATTCCGAATCTCCATCCACATGGTGAGGAGGCTTCATGGAATCATTGTGAAGGGTAATACCCTTTTTTGCCATGTTTCTTCTTACCACCTCCAGGACATTTTCCTCTGTGGCACAGACCGGGCACCGGCTGTCAAAGGTACCTTCCAAACCGGATTCTGTCACTTTTAACAAACTGAACGCCAGAGTCAGGCTGCCTGAAAGTTCATCTTCCATTGCGATCCCCAAAGCTTCTCCTGAAGTGTCCCCGTGAGGGATCAGTTCCAGAAGTCGGCGGATCATGGTCAACTGTTCACACTTTGCCAGAGGAAGCTCTGTTAAGTATAAAAGAAGTCCGGTCAGGGCGTTATTTCCCTCTTCAGGAAGAGAAGCATGAGCGCTTTCACCGATTGCGGTAATGGTAGCAGTATCTTCATCTAATTTCTGTTCAAAACGGATTCCCGTCTTTTTTTCACACTCTGCCGCAGCATGTTCAAGTGCTTCTGCGTCAATGCCAGCCACAACTGCACAGGCCTTTCCAGGTACCACATTCACCTTGGTCCCAGCCTCTAAGCACACCAGCTTTGGAAGAAGGTCAGAAGCAGTCCATTCCGCGGTGAAATGGCCGTTTAATCCGCCCTTTTCCGTGTTTACAACCGGAAAGGAACCGTCAGGAGAAAAAGTCATGGGAGCTTCCTCTTCTATGGAATAATAGTGATCGATATCCGAGCTTCCGCACTCTTCGTCCGTTCCCAGGATCAGCCGCACATTTTTCTTAAGGGGAATATTTAAATCTTTTACCGCTCTCATGGCATAAAGAGCCGCAACAGCCGGGCCCTTATCATCCGCGGTTCCCCTTCCAAACAATTTATCTCCCTTTACTACCGGCTCAAAGGGTTCCGTCTCCTTCCAGCCTTCTCCTGCCGGCACAACATCAAGATGGGCCAGGATATCAAGCTGGCGCTCCTTATCGTTTAAATCTGCCGTTCCAACATAATTATCATAATTGGTAATGGAAAAGCCATAGGATTCCGCGATTGCCAGAGCTTCGTCCAAAGCATCAAACGCTCCCGGACCATAGGGCATCCCTTCCCTATAGGTCATCTTTTCACTGTTAATGCGGCACAGAGTACAGATGTCTTCTATCATTTCCTGCTTATGTGACTCTATATATTCTTCTATTTCTTTCCTATACATGATCCACACCCCTTTTTTCTTATTTCATCATAGTAGCCAGTGCATCATTTACTGCCTTGCCGTCCGCTTTTCCTTTTACCTTGGGCATCAGGACCTTCATGATCCTTCCCTTATCCGCTCCAGTGGGAGCTTCAATTCCAAGTTCCTCAAGAACAGACCGGATGATTTCCTTAATCTGCTCCTCTCCCATATCTTCCGGAGCAAATTCCTTATAAACGGTAATACGGAACGCCGCTTCTTCCCTGATTTCTGTCCTGTCTTCAGGAGCCAGATCGTGAGTTTCCTGCGACTGCTTCATTTCCTTCTTTACTATTGCATTGGCTTCATCTTCTGTAATAGGGGTATGATCCTTCTTATCGATTTCAAAATTCTTAAGAGCAGAAAGAAGCATGGATAAGGCATCTTTTCTCTGCTTATCCTTTGCCTTCATCGCTTCTACCATGGCCGCCCTTACTTCATCAATTTTACTCATTGTCTGCTGCCTCCTTATATTTTATTCTTATTAAATCATTACCGGCATCTTAGTTGTGACCGAATTCAGAAAGCTTTAGTCCCGGATTGCGGTCCAATACCATGCCAACGCTCCAGCTGTTGACAAACAAAAGAAGAGGATTATCTTTTAAATCCTTGATCCGTTTCATATCAGACGTACCCTGAATCTTAGCCACATCAATTTCATCACTGTTCTCGATCCAGCGGATATATTCATATGGAAGCTTCTCAAGCCTTACTTCCACATTGTACTCATTTTCCAGACGGTAGGTCAATACCTCAAACTGCAGTACACCCACGACTCCCACAATGATCTCTTCCATTCCGGTGTTAAACTCCTGGAAGATCTGAATGGCACCTTCCTGTGCGATCTGGTTTACGCCTTTGATAAACTGCTTTCTTTTCATGGTATCCATCTGACGCACTCTTGCGAAATGCTCCGGCGCAAAGGTGGGGATTCCCTCATATTCAAATTTTTCACCTGACTTACAAAGAGTATCTCCAATGGAAAAAATGCCTGGATCAAAAACTCCGATAATATCACCTGCATAGGCCTCTTCCACGATCTTCCTGTCCTGGGCCATAAGCTGCTGCGGCTGAGACAGACGCATTTTTTTGCTGCCCTGCACGTGATTTACCTCCATGCCTGCGTCAAACTTGCCGGATACGATCCGCATAAATGCAATACGGTCTCTGTGAGCCTTGTTCATGTTTGCCTGTATCTTGAATACAAAAGCGGAAAATTCCTCTTCAAAGGGATCCACAACTCCTGTTGTCGTCAGTCTTGGAAGAGGCGAAGTCGTCATCTGAAGAAAATGCCGCAAAAATGTCTCCACTCCAAAGTTTGTAAGAGCAGAACCGAAAAACACAGGAGATAAGTTTCCCCTGCCGACCCGATCCATATCCAGCTCATCACTGGCGCCGTCAAGAAGCTCGATATCCTCCATGAGCTGCTGGTGATAGCTTTCTCCGATCAGCGCATCCACCTGGGCATCTCCCAACTGGACTTCTGTAGCCTCCACTTCCTTATGGCCGTTCGCTGTGGCCCGGAATGTGGTTATGGTTTCCTTAAAGCGGTCATAAACCCCTTTAAATTCCCTTCCGCAGCCTATGGGCCAGTTGACCGGACAGGTTCTGATCCCAAGCACCTCCTCGATCTCATCCATCAGTTCAAAGGGGTCTCTTGCTTCCCGGTCCATCTTATTCACAAATGTAAAAATGGGGATATGACGCATAACGCAGACTTTAAACAGCTTGATGGTCTGAGCCTCCACACCTTTGGAGCCATCAATGACCATGACAGCGGAATCGGCAGCCATAAGGGTACGGTAGGTATCCTCAGAGAAATCCTGGTGGCCTGGGGTGTCCAGAATGTTGATGCAGAATCCGTCGTAATTAAACTGTAACACAGAGGAGGTGACGGAAATACCTCTCTCCTTTTCAATCTCCATCCAGTCGGAAACGGCATGCTTGGCGCCCTTTCTTCCTTTTACAGTTCCGGCCAGATTGATGGCACCTCCATAAAGCAGAAATTTCTCAGTTAAGGTAGTTTTTCCCGCATCCGGATGGGAAATAATGGCAAATGTTCTTCTCTTTTTAATTTCTTCCGCTATATTCACAAAAATAGTTCCTCCAAAATTTACGTCTAGATCTCGTCTATTGTAGTATGATTCTAATCATAAGTCAAGATTCTCTCTTCCATATTAAAAATTAGAAAGCCAGGTTTTTGCAAGGGAAATCCAGCTCTGGCAGGAAGGTTCTAAGAGGGACTCATTGGAGCCTGCGGTTTCCTCGTTGGCTAAAGACAGGCCATGGCATCCCGCAGGATAAACATGAAGTTCAAAATTCACGCCATGCCTTCTCATGGCAGCAGCCAGGAGCAGGCTGTTCTCAAGGGGAACGGCGTTATCCGTATACGTATGCCATAGAAAGGTTTTTGGAGTCTTTTCTGTTACGAAGTTTTCTAAGGATACCGCCTCTGTCTCCTCCATCGTCGCATTTTCTCCCAAAAGGCTTAAAATAGAACCGGCATGTTTAAATTCCCCGCTTGTGATCACAGGATAATTTAAAATCAGTCCGTCCGGACGGATCTCCTCGGGAGTACGTTTTATGGCTTCCCAGACAAAATCTCTTTCCCAGAAAACCCCAAGGCTGCAAGCCAAATGCCCTGCGGCAGAAAAACCGCATGCTATGATTTTATTGGTGTCAATCTTCCACTCTGCCCCGTGTTCCCGGATGTAAGCCACCGCCTCCCCAAGTTCTCTTAGCGAAGTTGGAAAACGATTGGGGGCCACGCTGTAATCCAAAATAAAACTATGACAGCCCATGGACATAAACTGCAGGGCTATGGGTTCACTCTCCCGGTCCGATTTACGGATGTATCCGCCTCCGGGAAGCACGATGACAGCAGGACGGAGCATATCCGGATTTACGCTTATGCTGTCCAATAAATAACCGGTCAGGCATACAGAGCCGGTCAGCTGTCCTGGTACAATGATTTGCTTTTTCTCAATTCTCATAATGCCCTACTCCTTCTTTCCCTCATCCTGACGGGTAAATATCTCATCCAGAATGCGATGCGCTACCTCATCCTTTGTCATGGTCTCCAATGGCAGCTCTTTTTCCCTGGTTATGATGGTGACTACGTTGGTATCTGTACCAAAGCCGGCTCCGGCTACTTTTAAGTTGTTGGCAACAATCATATCAATCTTCTTTTTATCAAGTTTTACTCTTGAATTTTCCAGCATATTCTGGGTTTCCATGGAAAATCCGCAAAGAAACTGTCCCTTCTTACGGTGTTCTCCCAGCCATTTAAGGATATCGTCCGTCCGTTCCAGTTCTATAACCATTTCTCCCTCTTTTTTCTTTGTTTTTTCCGTTCCTACGTGTTTTGGACGGTAATCCGCCACGGCGGCAGCCTTAATGACGGCATCCTGATCTGCTGCTTCCGCCGTAACCGCATCAAACATTTCTATTGCGCTGTCAACTTCTATGAGGTGTACAAACCGAGGCTTTGGCGTATCCGTTTTGCCGCTCACAAGCGTCACATCCGCTCCCCGGAGAGCAGCCGCCTTTGCAACCGCATAACCCATCTTTCCAGTGGAGTGGTTGGTGATATACCGGACCGGATCAATGGCTTCCCTGGTGGGTCCGGCCGTTACCAGAATTTTCTTTCCATCCAGGTCCTTTTCAAAGCAGACTTCTCTTTCAATGAAATCAAAAAGCACTTGAGGATCCGGCATCTTTCCTGCCCCAATATCTCCGCAGGCCAGATACCCGAAATCAGGCTTGATTATTTCCATGCCATAGGACTCACATATCCTTAGATTGTCCTGAACAATTGGATTTTCATACATATTGGTATTCATGGCAGGAGAAATGATTTTCTTGCATCTGCATGCCAGAACAGTGGTTGTCAGCATATCATCCGCTATCCCATGAGCCAGCTTTGCAATCACATTGGCACTGGCCGGAGCGATCATTACAACATCGGCAAGCTTTGCCAGGGATACATGCTCCACGTTATAGGAAAAATTCCGGTCAAAAGTATCCACCAGACATTTATTGCCTGTCAATGTTTCAAACGTAATGGGATTAATAAAATTTGTGGCATTTTGGGACATTAAAACATGTACCTTGCAGCCCTTTTTTACCAGCATACTGGCAAGCCCGGCTATCTTATAAGCCGCGATGCTTCCTGTTACTCCCAAAATGATATTTTTTCCTTTCAGCATAAGAGCCTCCCGTTGTTTTTCGTCTTAAAATATGATACTCTACAGTATAGCACAAGAAAAAAAAGTTGGAAAGGAGTTCCCTTTATGATTTTGGCCATTGATTTGGGAAACAGTAATATTGTCATAGGCGGCATCGACAATACCGGCATCTATTTTGTAGAACGAGTTACTACCAATCACGGAAAAACCGAGCTGGAATATGCGGTTAATATAAAAGATATTATGGAAATTCACAATTTTCCCCTCTCTTCCATAGAAGGGGCAATCCTGTCTTCTGTTGTTCCTCCTCTTACGGATGTGTTTGTGAGTGCTGTTAAAAAAATAACAGGCAAGACACCCATGGTGGTCGGCTCCGGAATGAAGACTGGATTGAACATCAAGATGGACAACCCTAAGACCGTTGGCAGTGATTTAATCGTGAATGCGGTAGCTGCTTTAAATGAATATCCAACTCCCATCATCGTCGTTGACATGGGAACAGCCACCACCATGTCCGTCATTGACCGGGAAGGAAACTACACCGGCGGCGTTATATTTCCGGGTTTAAGAGTATCTCTGGATTCCTTAAGCAGCCGGGCCGCGCAGCTTCCCTATATCGGCTTAAACAAACCAATCAGGGTGATCGGCAAAAATACCATTGACTGCATGAAAAGCGGAATCCTTTACGGCAACGCCGCCATGATCGACGGCCTCATTGACCGCATGGAAGAAGAGATTGGAGCTTTTGCAAGCCTTGTGGCAACCGGAGGTCTGGCTTCCTCCGTCATCCCTCTGTGCTATCATAAAATTCATTATGACGACGTTCTTCTATTAAAGGGATTGCTGATTCTGTATGAAAAAAATAAGCAGGATTAATAATGACCTAAAAACTGGAAATAAAATTTGATTCGGCTATCGTATAAAAGCCCTCGATTGAGTACATCATTTCTTTATGAGAATAATGAATGATGCGGAGGGAAAGATATGTCTGGATACAAAGTAGAGATTTGCGGTGTCAATACTTCCAAGCTTCCTCTTCTTAACAACGAAGAGAAGGAAGTTCTGTTCAAACGGATTCTTGACGGGGATAAAAAGGCCAGAGAAGATTACATCAAGGGAAACTTAAGACTGGTTCTCAGTGTCATACAACGTTTTTCCGGCAGCAATGAAAACGTAGACGACTTATTTCAGATTGGATGCATCGGTTTAATCAAAGCCATTGATAATTTCGATATTACGCAGAACGTCCGGTTCTCCACCTATGCGGTGCCCATGATTCTGGGCGAAGTACGGCGTTATCTTCGGGATAATAATTCCATACGCGTCAGCCGGTCCCTGCGTGATACCGCTTATAAGGCAATTTATGCCAAAGAAAATTTAATGAAGAAAAACTTAAAGGAACCGTCTCTTATGGAGATCGCCGAGGAGATCGGGGTAAGTAAAGAAGATATTACCTATGCCCTGGATGCCATTCAAAGCCCGGTCAGCCTTTATGAGCCGGTCTATTCCGACGGCGGTGATCCCCTCTTTGTCATGGACCAGATCAGCGACAAAAAAAACCTGGAAGAAAACTGGGTGGAGGATATCTCCTTAAATGAGGCTATGAGACGCCTTCCGGAAAGGGAACGCCACATCATTGACATGCGTTTTTTTGAAGGAAAGACCCAGACCGAGGTAGCGGAAGAAATCCATATCAGCCAGGCACAGGTAAGCCGCCTGGAAAAAAACGCATTAAAGACCATGAAAAATTACCTTTCTTAGACACCGGCAAGCCATCAGGCGAAACGGACTTCCTTATAAAATACAAGCCCACCTTTCCGTCAGGAAGGCAGGCTTTTACATATTAATACCATATCAAAAAAGCTCCGTCAGCTCATAATCCCCCTAATCTTGTCTACTCCCCAAATACCTTGCGGTAATCCGCCTGGAATTTTTCAAATCCGACATCTAATTCCCTTGCCCATAATAAGCATTGGCTCCATGCTTTCTTAGATAATGCTTATCCTGCAGCTCCTGTGGCGCAGGAGTCACATCCGGATTGATCTGTTCACACCGGAAGGCCATCTTGGCTACCTCTTCCAGAACCACTGCATTATGCACAGCCTCTATTGGATCGTTTCCCCAGGTAAAAGGGCCATGGTTTTTGCAAAGGCAGGCTGGTACCGCCATATACTCTTTATTCTTAAAATAGTCCGCAATCAGAAGTCCTGTATTTTTCTCATACCCTTCCTCAATCTCTTCCTTTGTCAGGCAACGCAGGCAGGGAATTTCTCCATACATGTAATCCGCATGGGTGGTGCCATAGCAGGGAATCCCCCGTCCGGCCTGAGCCCAGCTGGTTGCCCAGGAAGAATGGGTGTGCACGATCCCGCCGATCTTAGGGAATGCTTTATAAAGTTCCAGATGGGTGGAGGTATCAGAGGAAGGATTATACCTTCCTTCCACCTTTCTGCCCTCCATATCCATAACCACCATATCTTCCGGCTTAAGCTCGTTATAATCCACGCCGCTGGGCTTAATGACAAACATGCCGCTTTCATGGCAGACAGCGCTGACATTGCCCCAGGTAAATGTGACAAGTCCATACCTGGGAAGTTCCATATTGGCTTCATAAACAAGCTGCTTTAAGGCTTCTAACATGTTTTACCTCCTATGGTGTAAGTGTATACATGGCAATTTCATCAATCCCATGGTTGGTGGATATGATGATCTCTTCCCTGCCTTTTGTATACTTGTATACGTTAGCAGGACCGCAATCCCGGTCAATGATCTGTACCTCATAGGATTCCTGTTCCGGATTATAGGTAAAAGCCAGAAGATTCCGTTCTCCCTGCCGGTGCCCGATGACCAGGGCTGGTCTGCCGCACAGCATCCCGCCGAAAATGGCATGGTTGAACTCAGCCGGCTTATCATAAGCATAGACCTCTCTGTATTCCCCGTCTGTTTTTTTCCATATGCTGATTCTATCCCCGTGGAATGGGGAAATGACAGCCAATTCCTTTTCTCCATCTCCATCGAAATCCACCAGCACCGCATCACTGGCTGCCTCTTTTATCAGATGGCGGATCTCCCAGTCTCCGGCTGGGTTTTCCGGTGGGATGAACTGGTACACACCTTTGTCAGAGGATATAATACTGGTCTGGAGACCACAGTCCTCCACCTTATAATAACCATGGTTTTTCAGCATGTCATCCTTAATCACGTCCAGCCGGATCTGATGTTCTTCGTTAAATCGGCTTAAATCTTCAGGCAGAACCGCCCCGTACACTTTTCCCGGGGAAGACCAGTCATCTTTAAATTCATGGCCTGATTTTAAGGTACATGCGATCAAATAGTTGGTGCCGTTCCGTTCCACAATTTGAAACCGGTGGACAAAAGGCAGCTCTGCCAAAGTCCTTACCTCCCAGCCCTTTTCTTCATCAGGAGTCACTATGACAATTTTTGCTTCTTTGGAATCATTGGGAGAATAGAATTTTTGTGTTGCCAGAAACTGTCCGTCGGTACCAGGAACCGAAACCATGGTCATTACGCCGCCAGGCTCTGTCCAAATGGTGTCCTCTAAATTGCCTTCTGTATCAAATAGCAGGCAGCGGTCTACCTTTTCCGCTGCAACCAGGATGTGATCAGTTCCCTTGTAACGAAGCGGGGCTATGGAATAGCACTTCGTTAAATTTCCCATCACCTTTTTTTTAACTTTCATTATGATTAACCCCCTTCATTCCTGTTCCCTCAATATTCCGGACATTTTAAGATTTGCCGTAACCAGATCTTCCTTCCAGGAGGGGTTTCCCGTATACCAGAATTCCGCTACATAAATCCTTACGCCAAGCTTCCAGGCGGTCTCAATGGCCTTTTTAAAGTCCACATGACCCTCTCCATAGGGAACTTCACGGAATATGCCTGGTTTCGTCTCTTTTAAATGCATGGCAGCCAGCCGCCCGCTTCCAAGCTTTAAGTCCTCCAATACGTCTGTTCCATTGGTGAACGCAGCATTTGTTATATTCCCTATATCAGGATAAACATTTAAGTAAACAGAGGACACCTGCTTCACGTATTTCATGGCTTTTTCCACTGTATTCATGAATCCGGTCTCCATGGTTTCAAATCCAAGTACCACACCGGCGGATGCGGCCATTTCGGCAGCCTTTTTTAAGTTGTCCATAAAATACCGCCTTGTTTCATCATCTGATTCTTCATAGTACACATCGTATCCGGCCAGTTGGATGATCCTGATTCCCAGATCAGATGCCAGTTCTATGGCTTTGCCCATGATTTCCATACTTTTTTTCTTGACTGCCGGGTCATGGCTTCCCAGAGGATACTTCCGGTGCCCGCTTAAACACATGGTACCTATGGGAATGCCTGCGGCCTTTGTCAGTTCTATCAGCTCCAGCCGTTCCTTTGAAGTCATTTCAAGACGTTCAAGCTTTTCCTCTGTTTCATCTATACTCATTTCCAGGAAATCAAAACCGGTGCTCTTTGCAGCTTCCAGCTTTTCTTTCCAGCTTAATTCAGCCGGCATTGATTTTTCATACAATCCAAGCGTATAGGTTTTCATTTAAAAACCTCCTTTTTTCACCTGGTGGATCTGCACTCCAGCCTCCTTAAATTCCTTTAAAATCTCTTCAGGCGCCTTTTCATCAGTGATCAAATGCTGAACTTTACCTATGCTGCAGCTTGAAAAGCTGCTGTTCTTTCCTATCTTTGTATGATCGGCCAGAATATAAAGCTCGGATCTTGTGTGTTCGATCATTAATTCATTTAAACATACCTCATTCATGATCTCGGTGGTCATTCCTGACATAACGGAAATGCCGGAACACCCCATAAATGCTTTTTTTGCATATATGTTTTGAAGATTCCTTACCGCAAGATCCCCTACCATGGCTTCTTTGGGATAGCGAAGCTCACCGCCGGTGAGAATGATATTCACCCCGGCCCCATGTTCACTGTTAATCGCTTTTCCGTTGTTGGTTATGACCGTGACATTCCTGCTCTTGATGTATTCCAATATCTGCAAAGCAGTGCTGCTGGTGTTAATAAACAGCGTATCATTATCTTCTACCAACGTTGCAGCATAGCTGGCAATCAGCCGTCTGTAAAGTAATATTTCATTTGCATGTGCAGGGCCTTCTTCAATGGGAATGGCACCGCCATGACAGCGTTTTAAAAGCTTTCTGTCTTCTAGATACTGCAAGTCTCTTCGGACTGTTATCACAGAAATACCGCATTGCTCTGCCAAGCTGCCCACAGACACCTTGGGACTGTTTCTTACGATATCTAATATATGCTCTCTTCTTTCCTCCACAAGGGCATATTCTCTTTTCATCGGCTCACCTGCACTTTTATCAATATTTGATCACTGCCTGGATCCACAGTTTATTGGATACCGTCTGCCGGTTGAAAACCTCCGGCAGGCGAAACTCTTATTAATTAACCTTCCTGAATGATTCCCTGCTCTTTAAACTTGGTTTCAATCTCAGGAGCAGACATCACATTCTTAAGTCCTACGACCTTAATGCCTTTTTTCTCGGCATCTGCAAACATATCTTTAAAGTTCTGTGCACAGACCACCACATCGTACTGGGGCGCTGACCCTTTTCCTTCTGAAAGGGCGCAATGATGCACCTTTGTCGGTTTGATATTATGCTTCTTCAGCACCTTCTCCAAAGTCATCTGTGCCATCAGGCTTGAGCCTGCCCCATTTGCACAACATACCAAAAAGCTTAAATTTTTACCAGCCACGATGAAAATCCTCCTTAAATTTATTCCTTGTTTGCCTTTAATTCTTTATACGCTTCATAATCCTCTGTCATAAGGAAATAACCCTTTTTATCTTTCCAATACTGGATCTGCGGAATAGCAAGCAGTGTAACCAGTACGATTCCAATACCAATGTAGCTTAAATATTTCATGATAACGGTAAATACCGGCCATATGACCGCCCAGTCCCACATTCCTAAGTAACCGCCATAGGCTGCCATGCCTACCCAGCCTGCAATTAAGGCAGAACCAAATACCTGGCATAAACCGGATAAGAAGGGAAGAAGCAGAGCTGCTTTAAATCCGCCCTTTTCATTTGCAAAAACTCCGATGGTTGCATTATCAAAGAATACGGGAACGAAACCGCATATAACAAGCACCGGGCTCTTTAACAGAATCAGCGCCACAATGGCCAGAATCTGTCCGGCAAAGCCTGCTAAAAATCCCAAAGTCACGGCATTGGCTGCTCCAAATCCAAAGATTACGGCACAGTCTACTCCCGGAACTGAGCCGGGGAGAATTCTTTCTGCAATTCCCTGGAAAGAGGCTGTCAGCTCTGCCACAAAGGTACGTACCCCTAATTGCAGAATTGCCAGATATACTGCAAAATATAAACAGGTCTGAAGGACATAGAAAAACATGCTGGCTCCCTCTTTCATAAACTGTCCTTCAATCAGGTAATCCCTGCCAAGGATACAGAGGATCGCTCCAAAGAAGATAACCATTAAAATGGAAGTACAAACCATATTGTCGTTAAAAATGGACATAAAACCTGGCAGTTCAATATCTTCAATCTTTTTAAATTCTTTCCCATTGTTTTTCTTGTTTTCTTTCCCAAACAGCTTGCCTGCAAGATAGTAGCTGACTGCAACGCCGAACATCTGCTGATGAGCCAGACAAAAACCAGCTCCATCCGTAACCTCCTGGCAGGGCTTGATTGTCAGGTTTGAACCCACTGCCCAGTATGCGCCTAAAAGAAGGGCCATTACCGCAAGCATGGCAACTCTTCTATTTAACAGGAATGGACAGGCAAACATGATCAGCCAGTATGCGGTTGCAGCCTGCTGGACCTGAACGTTACCGGTGGTAAACAGTGCCCGCAGCTTGGTGTATTTTGAAAAACGGACAAGTAGAATGTTGACGATAAATGCAATGAACAACAGGATCATCGCATCCCCAAAACCTTTCCCAAACACTTCCCCTACGCCTGCCGTTACAGCATTCTGACCAAAATAAGGATCAATTACCATGGCATTCATCTGGAACCTGTCCTTTAATCCTACCAGTACCGGCCGGAAATTATTGACCAGTCCTCCGGAACCAACCATTAAGATCAAATAACCCACGATCGCTTTTAAAGTCCCGGCAAGTATATCATACCACGGTTTTCTCAGCAAGATATACCCAATCATAACGATCAGACCAATCATAAATGCCGGCTGCTGTAATACGTTTGTGGCAAAAAAAGTCCATACCTTCATTAAAATATCCATCGTATTCTCCCCTTTTCCTTAATCCAAATATCGTTCCTGAATCCGCAGCAAATCCTCTGAATCTTTGGCTTTTTTCAGTTCAGCAATCACTTCCTCATTGCTAAGCAGCTCCGATAACCGGGTCATATTATCCAGATGCTGATCCGGATTGCAGGAGGCCAGCGTAAAGAAAAGCTGTGCATCTTTTTCCGGATCCCCTGCATCAAAGCTGACCGGCTTTTCCAGTTTCATAAAGGCGATACTGGTTTTGTGTACGCCTTCTGCTCCCTCCTGGGAATGCGGCATGGCAATGTCCGGCAAAACAATGATATAAGGGCCGTATTTTTTAATACAGGCAATGATCTCTTCCTTATAATTTCCTTCTACCGTCCCGTCATCCTCCAGGCACTCACAGCTCATCCGGACTGCATCCTCCCAATCCTTTGCTTCCCGGGCAAATTTATAATGTTTCTTCTCCACAAAATCTCTCAGCATGTTTTCTCCTCTTTCCTGATTACAAAAGTGAACGGAACGGAATATTCTGAGGTGCTTCAAAGCAATCCTCAAAGCCTCTTTCATGGTGATAAGCCAGCTTGTCCTTGTCCCTGGGATAAACGTATTTTCCTCCTACTTCCCAGAAAAATGGATGGAATTTATAACCCAGCCGGTCCTTCTTCATGTCGTAGAGCACTTTGATTTCATTCACATCTGCCATAAAATTGGTCCATACATCATAGTGGATGGGGATCACCACCTTACATCTTAAGGCTTCAGCCATGCGGAGGATGTCGCAGGAGGTCATCTTATCGGCCATTCCCACCGGATTTTCTCCATATGAGCCAAAGGCAACATCAATGTCATGATCCTTTCCGTGTTTTGCAAAGTAAATGGAGTAATGGGAATCGCCGCTGTGATAAATATTTCCTCCAGGAGTTTTGATTAAATAGTTTACCGCCTTTTCATCCATATCCATGGGACACGTTCCTGTCAGCTCCTCCCTGTCCGGGCCGGTGGAATCCGTTGTTACAAGGCAGGTCCTGTCAAAAGAATCCAGAGCCACAATTTCAATATCCTTTATCCTGATGCTGTCTCCGGGCACCACCGTAATGCAGCGGTCTGCCGGAACCCCCCATTTCTGCCATAGCTCAACGGATTTCTTAGGGCCGATAAAAGGAACCGGAATTTCTTTTCCATTCTCATCCACTGTTGACATGTTGCTTTGGATCACATGGGCAGCATATTCCGGGCTCATATGATCCTGGTGGTAATGAGTTGCCAGTACCGCATCTACATGCTTAACAGCAAATGGATCAAGGACAAAAGGAACCGCCCTTAAATTAGGCTGCATCTTTCTTGCGCCGCACATATTTGCCATCTGATGTCCCTCAGCCATTTTTCCGTTACCATGAGAACGCTTTCCGTTTCCACACCACAAATCCACAGTAATATTACATCCGCCCGGCGTCTTAAACCACATGCCTGTACAGCCCAGCCACCACATAGCCACTGTTCCAGGTTCCACTGTCTCATTTTCAATTTCTTCATTCAGCCAGGTTCCCCATTCAGGAAACGTGCTCATGATCCAGCTTTCCCTTGTGATTTCTTCGACTTTGCTCATCCAAACATCCTCCTTTACTTTTTACGATCGTTTTATGATCGATTATGTTCGTACTTATCTTTACATGTAGATAATATCATTACAATACAAGTTTTTCAAGAGCGTTATACGACCGTTTATGTATTATATGTTCGTTTTTGTTTTTTTGTTTAATTTATATATTTCAAATCTATTTATTTGTGCATATTTTTTACTATAATGTAATTTATTATTTTTTAAAATGCATTTCTCACAATATTGTCTGTTAATAAATCATCAAGTAGTCTATCTTGTATGACTCCTCCATTTTATATTATGATTGTATAATTGAAACCGCATACAAAGCATTGTAAGAATCTGGTTCAAAACTAATGAAAAAAACTTCATATAAATAGACGGATTCAATCATTAAAAGATTACCGGTTGCTTACAAAAAGTCTTCAAAATGAAATATAAAATATTCTTAGAAATATCCTGATGGCCAATATACTTTAGCAGCTAAAGTATATTGACAGCAGATTCTTTAGGTGCTATACTAAATCCGCAAGTAAAGCTGAAATCGACCATAAAATAACTGTTTGCTTTTAGCGCTTGAGGCAGGTGCCATGATGTATGTTGTTGTAGAGGAGCTGTTCTCCGAAGCTCATGCGGGAGGACATCCCAATGTTGGAACATTGTGGGCATGGCAGCGGCTTTGGGGTGAAACAATGGATTGAGAGGGAAAAGAACATGGAGTGCAAATTAGTTGGAAACTTATTTGATGTTATAGCTATGATCACGGATGAGCAGAGAAGCCCTCAGAAGTATAGCGAATCCCATTTGCTGTATCACGCAGAAATGAGCCTGATTGATGCGATTTATGAGCATCCCGATGCAAATGCCCGCATGTTGTCGGAAATTATGGGCGTCACGCAGGGTGCGATTACACAGATGACGGCAAAGCTTTCAGAAAAGAAGCTGATCGAACGATATAAAATGCCCGGAAATAAAAAAGAGAAATATTACAGGCTTACATCGGAGGGAGAACAGGCAAGGCTGGGGCATCAGGAATACCATAGCGAAGCCAACCAAAAGCTGTGTCAATATTTCTGCTCTCTCAGCGATGCCAACGCAAGAGTTATTCTGGATTTTTTTGAAAAAGTGAAGGAATGTATGCCTATCAGTGAGTTTGCCTGTCAATCAGGCTTTGGCTGCAGAAACAATATAGAAAGGAAGGAGGAATAAGACATGCTTACTATTTCGAAATTAAGGGCTTATGTAGGTGACAACGAAATCCTCAAGGGAGTTGATCTGACAATAAACCCAGGAGAAACCCATGTAATTATGGGACCGAACGGCGCGGGAAAATCCACGCTGGCGAGCGTCATCATGGGTCATCCGGGCTATACGGTGACGGAAGGCCGCATCATATTTGAAGGCGAAGACATCACCTATACCAAAACAGATGAAAGAGCGAGAAATGGCATCTTCATGACATTTCAAAACCCCGAGGAAGTAGACGGGATCACCGTGGAAAGCTTTCTGCGCACGGCACGGTTTGCGGTTACCGGTAACAACGAGAGGGCTTGGGACTTCCACAAGGAATTAAAAGAGCTTATGGCGCGTCTGGATTTTGACGAGAGTTACGCTGCACGGTATTTAAACGTCGGGTTTTCGGGCGGCGAAAAGAAGAAACATGAGATATTGCAGATGCTGGCCCTTCACCCAAAGCTGGCTATTTTGGATGAAACAGATTCGGGCCTGGATGTCGACGCTGTCAAAACGGTATCAGAGGGTGTGCGAGGCTATAAAAACGAAGAAAACGCTTTGCTGATTATCACTCACAGTACGAAAATTTTAGAAAATATCAGTGTTGATATGGTACATATTTTGATTGACGGGAAGATTATCAAAACCGGAGACGCCTCGCTGATTGATGAGGTGAATCGCAGCGGATTCACTTCTCTCTCACCCGCCGAAGCGGCCAAGGGGGTGTCATGATGGAACGTAAAAAGACGCAGGTCGCCGAAATCAACCGTGACGCCTATGATATTGCGAACCCGGAAAACGCTTCATATAAGGTAGATAAGGGGCTGACTGCGGAAATCGTTACCGATATCTCAAAAGGAAAAAACGAACCTCGCTGGATGTTGGAACACCGATTACAATCCCTTGCCGTCTATGAACGGCTGCCATTGCCAAATTGGGGGCCAAACCTTCACGAATTGGATATAAATAATATTGTCACCTATGTCCGCCCAAATATGAAGATGACGGATAATTGGAACGAGGTTCCCGATGAAATCAAGCAGACATTCGACCGGCTGGGCATCCCCGAAGCGGAAAAACTGGCTCTCTCCGGCGTGGGAGCACAGTATGATTCTGAGGTTGTTTATCACAGCATTAAAGAAGAAATGCGCCAGCAGGGTGTGATTTACACCGATATGGATACCGCACTCCATGAGTACGAGGATATCGTAAAAAAACACTTTATGAAACTGCTTCCCGCCACGTTACATAAATTCGCGGCGCTGCACGGAGCGGTCTGGTCGGGCGGGTCCTTTGTCTATGTGCCAAAGAGTATCGAGGTTCATATGCCACTGCAATCCTATTTCCGGCTCAACGCGCCGGGAGCCGGGCAGTTCGAGCATACAATGATTATTCTGGAGGAAGGTGCACGGCTTCATTTCATTGAGGGTTGTTCCGCTCCGCGGTATAACGCGCTGAATCTGCACGCCGGCTGTGTGGAACTTTATGTGGGAGAAGACGCGACGCTGCGGTATTCTACCATCGAAAACTGGTCGAGGAATATGATGAACCTCAATTCAAAGTGCGCGGCAGTGGAAAAAAACGGCGCAATTGAGTGGGTTTCCGGCACATTTGGCTCCCATATCACCATGCTGTATCCCAGCAGTATTTTGCGGGGAGATGGTGCCAGAAGCGAGTTTACGGGTATCACCTTTGCCGGCGCGGGGCAAGAGCTGGATACCGGAACTAAGGTAATTCACGCCGCACCGAACACTTCATCCACGGTATCGTCAAAATCCATCTCCAAAAACGGTGGGAAAGCCATCTACCGCAGCGCTGTTACTGTTTTGCCCCAAGCGAAAAACAGCAAGTCCAGCGTAAGCTGCGAATCCCTCATGCTGGATAGCGAGAGCCGCTCCGACACTATCCCTGTGATGGATATACGAAATGACGAAGTGGATATCGGACATGAAGCAAAAATCGGGCGCATCAGTGAGGAAACGGTTTTTTACTTAATGACGAGGGGGATTGGCGAAAATGAAGCGAAGGCGCTGATTGTCCGCGGTTTCGTGGAACCTATTACAAAGGAGCTTCCTTTGGAATACGCCGTGGAAATGAACAGGCTGATTGCCCTTGAATTTGAGGGCGGCATCGGTTAAGAGGAGGTTGGCATGAATCATACTTTAGAAAGGCTTAACAAGCTGCAAAATCCAACATGGAACACGCTTAAAATAAATGATACGTCCGTAGTGATCGATCTTGACGGAATGCCCGCCTATGCCGGGAATCCACTGCAAAAGAAATATTCCGGGATCCGGATTAGCCGTGAACCTGCATTGGAAGTAACGGAAAATCCTCCGGCCAGCCTTCGGGATACCAGGGGATACGCAGCGGCGTTTTGCAATTACCGCCTGCATATCACGATCCCGGCAGGGTTCGTGGCAAAGGAACCGATTGTGCTGGACTTTCATCTCGACGGCAGCAACGCTCTGCTCGCGGATGAGTTGTTCATCAGCGCGGAAGCCGGAAGCAGCGCAACCGTGGTTCTGAGATATGCATCGGACGGCGGCGCAAACTGTTTCCACTGTGGATACACAACGCTTAATGTAAAAGCTAACGCAAATATCAGGCTGATAAAGGCGCAAAGATTGGCGGAGAATCATACAGGTGTTGACGCAACAGAGGTAAACGTGGATACAGGGGCAGCCGCGCATGTGGTTCTGATTGAAGCAGGGGCACAAAAATCCGTTTCCGGCTGCAGTGTCCAGCTAACAGGAAATGGCGCGTCCGCTGATTTGGACGGCGCTTACGCCGTAAACCGCGAAAGGGCGCTGGATTTCAATTACCGTATTGAATACAAGGCAATAAACACGCAGGGTAATATAAACGTCCGTGGCGCGCTGCTGGACAAGGCACGCAAAGCGGCAAAAAGTACGCTGGATTTTCTTCCCGGTGCGGCAGGAGCTAAAGGCCGGGAAGAAGAAAGCGTGTTGGTACTCGGCTCTGATGCGATCAATCTTTCTGCACCGCTGCTCTTGTGCGGTGAAGATGACGTGGAAGGGCAACACGCCACCACCACCGGCAAGATTGACGAAAACAAGCTCTTTTACCTGATGAGCCGCGGTATAGGAAAAAGCGAGGCGCGTAAACTGGTTGCGCTGGCGTCATTCAATTCTGTTTTGGAAAAAATAGAGCCAGACAGCTTGCGGGAAGAAATTTCCTTATTTATTCAGGAGGTGCTGGACGATGCGGACTAACTACTCAGATGATTTTCCTCTGCTTAAAAACAGCTGGGAAAACGGAAAAAGATTGGTTTATCTTGACAACGCTGCAACCACCCAAAAGCCCGCGCAGGTGATTGAAGCCGTGCGAAAATATTACGAGCACTACAACGCCAACCCCCACCGCGGGGCATATCCCTTGAGTGAGAAGGCAACGGAGCTTTACGAAACCGCACGGGAAAGGGTCGCAGGCTTTATAGGTGCGGGAAGTCCAGAGGAAATCGTGTTTACAAAAGGAACCACCGAATCCCTCAATCTTGTAGCCGGCATTTATGGCATGGATATCCTCCAGGAAGGCGATGAGATTTTGATCTCCATCGCGGAACATCACAGCAATTTAATCCCGTGGCAGGCTGTGGCAAAAGCAAAAGGCGCACGGCTCCGGTATCTTTACACCGATGAAAACGGGAAGCTGACGCAGGAAGAAATTGCCGCAAACATAACCTCCCAGACCAGGATCGTCGCTGTCGCGCAGGTTTCTAACGTATTGGGAATCGTTAATCCGATTGGGGAAATCATCAAAAAGGCACATGAGGCCGGCGCGGTTGTCGTGCTGGACGCGGCGCAGGGCATTCCCCATATGCAGGTCGACGTGCAAGCACTGGACGTGGATTTTCTGGCATTTTCGGGCCATAAGCTGTATGCTCCGATGGGGATCGGCGTACTGTACGCAAAAAAAGAGCATTTGAGCAAAATGCGGCCGCTGCTGTTCGGCGGCGGGATGGTGGACGATGTGAGCGAGCAGACCGCCACCTTCACGGACGGCCCCGCGAAATTTGAGGGCGGTACACAAAACGTGGAGGGTGCAGTTGGCCTGCACTCGGCAATTGATTATCTGGAAAATATCGGTTATGAGCGGATTGGAGAGGTTGAAAATGAGCTGACCCAATATGCACTTGCTCGGCTTAATTCCATGCCATACGTTACAGTTTACGGCCGGGAAAGCGGCCATAACCGCACGGGCGTCATTTCCTTTAATATTGACGGAGCGCATCCCCATGATGTATCAACAATACTGAGCGCGGACGGCGTGGCAATACGTTCAGGACACCACTGCGCTCATCCGCTAATGCGGCATATGGGCGTAAACGCCACTTGCCGGGCCAGCCTGTGCTTTTACAATACCAAAGAAGATATAGACGTTTTGGCAGAATCCATATGCAAGGTTAGGGAGGTGTTGAAACTTGGAGCTAAATGATATTTATACGGAAATAATCACCGAACACAGCACATCCACAAGAAACCGCCGCCATCTGGAACAGGCCAGCGTTAGTCTGGCGGGGAAAAATCCAAGCTGCGGGGATGAGATAGAACTTGAGCTGCTGATCGACCATGGCCGGATCATGGACGCTTCCTTTACAGGAACAGGCTGCGCGATTTCCCAGGCATCAGCTTCAATGATGATTGACTTGATAAAAGGAAAGTCTCTCTCTGAGGCAAAAAGTCTCGCGGAGTTGTTTACCGCGATGATACAGCGTAAAATAACAAATGACCAAGACTTGGAGCCGCTTGAAGAAGCCGCCGCATTGAAAAGTATTTCTAATCTGCCCGCGCGGGTAAAGTGTGCGGCTATGCCGTGGCACACTCTTGAAACAGCTGTAGAGACTTCTAATGCTTAAACAGCAGGCTCCCAGGCGGCGTGGTGTCGGAGTATGACACGCCGCCTGGGTTTTCCGGCGGCCTTTTCAGTGTTTCCATTGCTTCAAGAAAAACTTTTACCTGAATTTCGGTGTACCGCTTGGCCTTGTCGATGAAAGAATCCACATTGGAGGCAGAGTCTGTCAGCTTCTGCAGTCTGGCCTCCTTGGCAGGAATTGCATCCCTCAGTACCTTCTGATCATCGTTGTAATCAGCGGACAGCATACAAAACTGTTCATTAGTCACCCGCCCCAACACATTATCCTCATAGAGGCGTTTAAAGAGTGATGTCAGTTCCGTTTCCCGATGCCTGTCCACTTCCGCCACGTAGCTTCTGGCACTGTCCCAGGCTTGTCCTTTTAGCGATAATCTCCCAACATTTCCAAGCATTCCAAGTGATGTCCGGATTCGCCTTAGGTCTGCCAAAAGGAAAATAGAGTTGAAATCAATTCTTAAATAAAAACCCCCTTTTTATCCCCAGCCATTTAACAAAATCGTTTACATATTGATGAGATATTAAAACTTTTTCTTGCATGAATTGTTTTTTTCTACAAATCACAATACTAACCCCATTATTCTTGCATATTTTATATAAACATGTATCTTTCTCAGATTGTACAATAAAATATGTGGGACTTTCATTTTTAACAATAATAGAAGCAATCATTGATAATTCCTGGCTGGTGACGCCAAATATTTTAGAATATTGATTAATTGCTTCTGTCTGATTTTTCTCATATAAAGTCAAAAAAGCTTCTAAATTTTTCATTGATAAAGTGAGAATAAATGGAGGCAATGGATCATCTGATGTTATTTCATCCACATTCAAATATTCACTCAAAGCTAAATTTAAAGAATCTAAGTCAAAATATTTTAAGTAAATATTCTCTCCACCATCAACACAAACGCCAATATGTCCTTTCTTTATAGAAAAAATGTCCACAACTTCATATTCTGTTCCCTTTTCAACGGTTATTTCAATTACATTTAAAACTCTACAATCAGCAAAATCAAATACTTTCTGATATGGCAATACATTTTTTGCAAGCTTAAAATTTCCATTTGTGTCTTTATGTAAAAGAGCCTTTTTATATAATGCTTCTATTATTTCTGCATTTTCATCATCTCCTACTTTTATATTATCTTGATATAAACTATCCTTAATAGTTATAGATTTCAAAAAACTATTAAGTACACACAATTCTTTCTTGCTGATCTTAAATTCCATACATTATCATCCTCCCCAAACAACACTTGGTTGTTTGAAAAAACCAGATAGTCCGATAATTGCATTTCCTATGCCTTGTTTCACACTATCACTTAAATCTGCTGCTCCTTGTGCTATTCCCTCTGTTACATCTCCAACTTTTTCTTTCGTCCATTCAAGCAAAGTTTGACCTTCATTTACTTTTATCCAATTAAAAGCATTGTCTACCACAAATGATGTAGCAATACCTACTATACATCGATAGCTACAAGTTTGCTGTTGATGTCTCGGATCATTCTCCGGCACCGGCTAATTACCGAACTTCTGGGATGCTCTCTGTCATATTCGCGGTCCAGACGATCCTCCCAATAATCAAATTCCTTATCCAGACAGTTGACCCCAGGAAGACGCTGGGCCTCACTTCGGAATCTGGCATTTCCATATTCATTGCTTCGATCCATTGTAACTTTGTATTTAGGTAAGGCAGCTCCACTTCTTCCACATAGCTTCTGGCACTGTCCCAGGCTTGTCCTTTTAATGATAATCTCCCAATATTTCCAAGCATTCCAAGTGAGGTCCTGATTCCTCTCACATGCTCCGCCAGACGATCCAGCTCCCGGTCTGTCACATTCGCCCGATCGTTACACGTCTGGGATAAATCTTCACACCCATGATTTACTCCTCCTGCACAATCTCCCCCATACATTCCTCACAATATTTCGTATATTACAAATACGCAAGATTTTTTCAGCAACCACTTATTCTTTCTTATTTATTTCGTGCTTTTCTTCTTTTGAAGAAATGTTATATTCTAACCTTAATTTGGGATACGGTGATTTTTGAATATTCTAATCATTTTTTTCAGCAAATTTTATCTCTAAATCATCACGATAGCCTTCAAAATATATTCCTTGATATCCTCATGGTTAAAAAAGGTAAACTCCTGTTCCTTTGCGACTCCCTCTGGATAGATAAGGGCTGAATAATCAAAGTAACCAATCGTACCATTATTATTAAAAAGTTGCGCACGTCCTACAATCATCAATTTCACATTTCCATTTTTAGTTTGGACAACCGTCCCAATTGGAAGAATATATTGTTTTTCTATATTTAAAACATCTCTTCTTTTTTCAACTTTTTAAGTAATTTTCTTGTTATACGATAATTAAAAACTAAGTCTGTTCCAGAAACTTCATACTTAATTCTTATCGCCTTAACTAGCAGAATAAAAGTAAATGATACTACTAAATTCAAGGCCAAGGCAACAAGATTTCCAGAAAATAAGAATACCGTACTGAAAATAATGCAAAAAATACCAGTAAGTATCATCGTAATATCAATGATGCTATTTCCTTTATATGTTGACCGTAATACCTCAAGATAATTCTCGGATTTCCAGTATATATCTGCATTATTAACTTCTGGCAGTCGTGTATTTTTTTGAATATAGCGATTCCCTAAAAAATAAAACAATATTACGAGACCTATAAGTAGTGCAAATCTTGCCATAAGATTATTTGAAAAAATGATCAATTGTAGTATTTGATTGCCAAAAATCGTGTTACAAAGTGAACCAACTATAGCGCTAACCATACTTATGGTTGTAATGTTAAAAACCAACGACTTCCTACTAACAGGATCAAAATTGTCACAATAATAATAGTAAACACTCTGTTCTTTGAAAAAATATAATTTTTGCTCTTCAACCTTAATAATAATTGCTTTTTCCTTATCCAAAAACTGACCCTAAGCAGTTAAATCCGCTTACAAAGCCTTTCACTGACTCAATAATATTTCCACTCGCTTCCACAAGATTGTTTTTTATTGTATCCGCTACTTCTGATACCTTTTCTCCACGTTCTTTTCTGTTGTCCCAAACATCGTCAAAAGCCTTTGAGCCGAATATACCGCCAACAAATCCAATTACTCCGCCTATTGCCGCTCCAGCAGCAGTACCCGCTCCAGGTATAATACTTCCTATAGCTCCCCCTACTGCTACATCTATTTTAGCACCTGCTGCTCCAGCACCAGCGGAAATAACTGCATGAGCCGTTGCTTTTACCACCGCATCTCCTAATTCTTCTCCTTGAGCACTCATTATGGCATAATCAAAAACACCTCCTATGATGGGGAGTCCCTTTGTAGCACCCAGTCTAACGAATTGTTTTAATAAACTTGGCGTTTGGCTCACAACAACATTCACTCCTGATGTCGTAACAGCAACCCGACCTTCATCCATAAATGCGGTTTCAAGCATTCCAAGTGAGGTCCTGATTCCTCTCACATGCCCGGCCAGACGGTCCAGCTCCCAGTCTGTCACATTGGCCCGGTCGATTACACGTCTGGGATAAACCTTCACACCCATTCAGCATTCCTCCTCTACAAATTTCCGCAGTTCTTCTTCATACTGTTCCTCACAGCAAGCCGTTTCCTTCCGAATATGCAGGTGCTTTTCAGCAAGTGCTTCCTCCTGGTGGCGCAGCTCCCGGTACTCTTCCTCCACGGATTCCTCAAACTCACTCCTCATGCTTCCGGATTCCTGGCATTCTCCCCAGGAAGCAATCAACCGTTCCACATATCCCCGGTCTCTTCCGCTCTCTGCCCGCGTTAGTTCCTTCTCCTCCTCAAACCGCCCGGCTTCCCTTTCATAGATTTCTCTCTCCTCTTCCAGACGGTTAAGTTCTGTTTGATACCAGGTTCACCTCTTCTGACATACAATAAAATCGTCCCGCACTCTTCTCAATAAAATGCCTAATCAAAAAACATCGTATCCAATAGTACAGTAACCATATCCGCACGGCCTTTTCTACCCAACCAGTCTGTACTCAAATAAATCTCAACCTGATCCGGAGTGTAAACAAACTGTATATACCGGAAGTAGTTCTCTTCATCTTCTTCAATAGGAAACTCCAGCTCTTTTAGCAGTACTGCTTCTCCACCATCCAATGGTTTTTTATAAACCTTCTTTTTGCAATAATAATACAAATCACTCCCACGTATCAGCAGGGCATATTCCTGATCACCTAATTCTATTTTGCTTGGAACCCCTGTTCCCGAAAAAATGATAATATCGCTTGCAATCACTGCTTTATCTCTAAGAGTATGGGCAGCTTGCTTCCATATGGTAATGATACAATAGTAAGTAGATTCATCTTTTAATATCCGTAAGTTTTTAATTTCGTTCTCAGCACGATCAGGAAGTGAAGCTATCATATTCTGCTTATCGTCCAGAAAGCAAATCAGTTTGTCATCGCTACTGTTTTTTATAAATAAGCCTTTCTGAACCTCTATGGGTTCAGTCCTTTTATCCCAAAAGAGTTCTTCATGTAGCAACATATCTTGAGGATATGCATTTTCAAAGCGAAAAATCCCTTTCTTAGCATAGATATCCACGGAACAACCAGTTAAGCTTATAAGCAAACTACTTACTAATAGAAATAACCATGGACGTGACCATCTCATTATTCTCTTTGACAAATTCTTCATAGGTTCTAATATCCTCCTTTCCTCCATATCTATCGTTATAAAATTGATATTTCCCGTCCCCTGCATCCACAAACGTGACATAATGGGCACTCCAGTTATTTCTTGCATAAACTACGATATTCACATCTCCTGAAAAGTCATCATTAAACGAAGATTTCACTCCACCAAGCAGCCCTGATACTTTTTCAGGTGTAAATGAGGTGATAGTATAATCCACTTGGTACCCGAAATCTACAAACAGTTTTCCAATCCCATATGGATTCGTACCCAAAGTACCCCCTAGTAAAACACCATTTTTCTCATAACTCCTGATAATATCCTCTGCTTCTTGGGGATTTCCCAAAACCTGAAGCACATTGTATGTTGCAATCCAGCCACATCCATTATTTTCACTGGTATCGTTTCCGTATTTGTACTCATTCATCTTGCCTTGATCAATAATCATTCCCTGATAAACTGCCTCGTCTGGAATGGATAAATCTTTATTATGTTCATAATTTGAAGCACTTTCATCTTCTGAAATATAATATTGATTCATACCAGGGATTTTCTCCATCACATCGTCCCATACTTTATCCTTACTGCTGTTCCATAGCAATCCAATTTCTGATATGATATTTTTCTCTTTCTCTTGCCTGATCCATTCATAGATTTCCTGTAAATTTTCCTTGTAGCTATGTACGACCTCTTTCCAGTCAACCGGTTCCAGCTTTTCCGCTTTCCCCGCCACATAAAGCAGTTCGACTACATCATGTCTCCACTTCTTTTTCTTGGAGTTTTGTACTGCCGTCCAGGCTGAACAGACCTCCTGGACTGTAAAACCATATTCCATGGCTTCCCGGATCTGTTCTTCCGACAGACCAGTGACCTTTACTACCTCCATCATGTCTACCTGTTCTAATCCCTTTTTACAGATGACGCTGACCGAAGTAAACTGGATCTCATTCGTCTGTGGATTATAGCTCACTTCCTTGATCTCCGTATCTGCACGGTCCAAGATATCCTGAATCACTCCTGCCCGGTCATAGATTCCACCTGTGGCTTGTACGAAAACATCGATTGCCACCAGTTTGCTGTTGATGTCCCGGATCATTCTCCGGCACCGGCTAATTACCGAACTTCTGGGATGCTCTCTGTCATATTCGCGGTCCAGACGATCCTCCCAATAATCAAATTCCTCCTCCAGCAGATCCTTATCCAGACAGTTGACCCCAGGAAGACGCTGGGCCTCACTTCGAAATCTGGCATTTCCATTCTTCATAGCTTCGATCCATTGAAGCTTTGTATTTAAGTAAGGCATCTCTACTTCTTCCACATAGCTTCTGGCACTGTCCCAAGCTTGTCCTTTTAATGATAATCTCCCAACATTTCCAAGCATTCCAAGTGAGGTCCTGATTCCTCTCACATGCCCGGCCAGACGGCCCAGCTCCCGGTCTGTCACATTGGCCCGGTCGATTACACGTCTGGGATAAACCTTCACACCCATTCAGCATTCCTCCTCTGCAAATTTCCGCAGTTCTTCTTCATACTGTTCCTCACAGCAAGCTGTTTCCTTCCGAATATGCAGGTGCTTTTCAGCAAGTGCTTCCTCCTGGCGGCGCAGCTCCCGGTACTCTTCCTCCACGGATTCCTCAAACTCACTCCTCATGCTTCCGGATTCCTGGCATTCTCCCCAGGAAGCAATCAACCGTTCCACATATCCCCGGTCTCTTCCGCTCTCTGCCCGCGTTAGTTCCTTCTCCTCCTCAAACCGCCCGGCTTCCCTTTCATAGATTTCTCTCTCCTCTTCCAGACGGTTAAGTTCTGTTTGATACCAAACGTATAGTTCCTCCTTCTCCATCATCTCCACTTCTCCTTTCCCGGAAGGTTTTCAAAAAGGGAAGATGCGGTACCAGTGCCTCCCTTTATCTGAGAGCCAAAAGAGATCCCTTTTAACACACGGCTTGCCGCCGTCTGGTCCGCCTCTTCTAATGTTGCACTGATCTGCCGGATATAGCCATATGCATTGGAAACATGGATCTTCATCTGTTCCGTATCCCTGATTCCCTTCTGCCAGCTCTCTGTGAAACACTCCTCCGCCCACACATCTTCACAGGCATTTGTAGATGCCAGAGTCAAACAACATTCTCCTGTTTCAGTCTCCGTCTTTCTTGCAATCTCCTCCGCCATCTGCGGATTATTTTTGATTTCTCCCATATGCTTTTCCTCTCTCTATTTTAATACGCACACTGGTTCTACGCTTTTGGAATCCGAACTGCTGCGACTTTCCCCTTCCGGTATAAAATACCTTCATTGGTTCCCGGCGTCAACTCCACTGGAGCTGCATTCAAATGCCCCTGCGGGCTGATTAAGATTCCATTGGGTGACCGTTTGAACACTTCTGTAACCGGATCGCTCCCATAAAACTTATTTAATGGATTGGTGGCTATAAGAAAAATCCCCACCATCGCCGCACGATTTAACATATCCGCGATTTCCTTTTCCGCCGTGGTCTGACGACTGTAAAAGACAGTCAAATCGTCAATGAGAAGGATATAGGGCTTTCTTCCCAGGATCACCTCTTCTTCCTTTTCCGGCGGCTGGCTTCCGATTTCCTTTTCCCGCTCTATCACTTCCCGTTCCAGATCGTCCATAAATGCCACGAACTGATCTAAGTTTTTGATAAACCGGACTCCTTCCTTTGCCTCATATTCTTTTAAATCCCTGGCTGGGGAATCAAAGACCACAATCTCTGCCTTTCCTTCCATCTGATGAAGAAATACCTTCAATAAATTCGTCTTTCCGCTTCCGGCATTCCCAAGAATTGTAAATGGAGAATCTGTTAGACGAATGCCTTCCAATGTGACATGTTCTGTTTCCAGTCCTATGTACAGATCAAGATGGGGATTTCGGAATGCTCCAATAGAAACAAGATTTACCTCCTCCGGCATGACCGGCATATGAGGGGCTTCCTCACCCGGATAGTTCTCCCGGATGTCGTCCAATAAACCATTAATTCCTTCCCGGTATTCCAAATCATTTTCAAACGGAACCATGCTGTAGATCTGCATACAGCTGACCCGTTCCCCATATTTGACCATAGCCCTTCCCTTGACTTCCGGAAGGGTATAAGGGCTCCTTCCGACCAGGGACATGATCTCATTCTTTTCAAAGTTAAAGCCGGCCACTTTATTTTTGAAGTTATTAAAGGTTGCACCCCGGATGGCATTGTTTCTTGTTGCTGTAATGACAAAGTAAATACCAAGGCTCACCCCGTCCCTCGTAACACGGGTGAAATATTCTTCTTCATCAAAGCCCATTTCTTTTACCGCATCAAAGTTGTCCACTAAAATCACCCAGACACAAAGCGGTTCCTCCGCTGTCTGATTATAAACGGAAATGTTCTGGGCATAGGTCTCTGCCATCTTCTTTTTCCTTGTTTTAATTTCCTGGCTTAACAGACGTTTGAATTTTTCATACCGTTCCGTATCGTCTAACGTGATATATTCGGCAGTATGAGGAAGCCTCCGAAGAGAAATCAAGGCATTATTTCCAAAATCCAGAACAAACAGATTCACTTCGTTCACATGGTATCGTCCAGCCAAACCGAGGGCTATGGTAGTCAAAAGCACACTCTTTCCATATCCGCTGGAAGCGATGTACATAAGGTTTCCGTTCTCTGTAAAGGATAAGGAGTATTCCTCCTGTTTCTGCTCTTCCGGGATGTCCACCATTCCGATTGGAACCGAGATGGAAAAATCCCCCATCTCCCGTTCTTTTCCTACCATATGAGGGCTTACCATGATCGGTTTTAATCCGGGAAGCCATGGCTTTCTGACTGCAACAGCCTCCTCCTTTTCATACACCTCATGGATATGGGAAATGGTCGCGTCTAGCTGGGTTTCCCTGGCAGCCTTTTCTGCCTTAGAGCCTCCTAAATCATGATTGACCAGCATTCTCTGCCCCAGATCATTTACCAGATAAACACGATTATCAAGCGTAACTTCTTTGTCCTGTTCTTTTGCATAAATTGCTCCGCTCCAGGCTGACTGGAACAGCTCATAAATTTCATTGTTTCCCACCTGTAAATACGCCCTCCCGGCCTGGGTAATGCTGGCAGCATCCGGAGTTTTTAAGATTTCTTTACTGTCTCCCTCATCCTGCACTTTTAAGGCCAGCTTAAACTTGGAATTGGTCCAGATCTGGTCATCTACCACTCCCGTAGGCTTCTGGGTAGCCAGAATCAAATGAACGCCTAAGCTTCTTCCGATTCGGGCCGTAGAGACCAGTTCCTTCATGAACTCCGGCTGTTCCTTTTTAAGCTCCGCAAATTCATCACTGATTAAGAACAGATGGGGAAGAGGCTCCCTTACCTTTCCTTCCCGGAACAGGCTCATATACCCATTGATGTGGTTGACATTATTTTCACCAAATAATTTCTGTCTTCTTGCCAGTTCACTTTTAATGGAAGCAAGGGCACGCATACTTTCGCTTCCGTCTAAGTTGGTGATCGTTCCCAACAGGTGAGGGAGGTTCTTAAATAAGCCAGCCATTCCCCCGCCTTTATAATCGATCAGCAGAAATCCCACTTCATGAGGATGAAAATTGACGGCAAGAGACAGGATATAGGACTGGATGATTTCGGATTTTCCGGACCCGGTGGTTCCCGCCACCAGACCGTGAGGACCATGCGCCTTTTCATGGAGGTTTAATTCTACAATATCATCTTCCGCCCGAACTCCTAAAGGAACTGCCAGTGATTTTTCTGCAAAGTGTTCCTTCCACCGTTTCTTTATTTCCAGTTCTTCCGGTTCGGATACATGGTAAAGATCAAAAAATGTAATACTCTCTGGAATCCGGCTGGTTACTCCAAGCAGATGATTCAACACTCCCAAGTCCCTGGCAAACAGTTCTAAATTTACCTTCGTCTCTTCCGGCAGAGTGATTTTTTCATTGCAGTATTCCTTTTCCTTTAAAAGCAAAGTCCCTTCCCTGGCATGTTCCAACAAAAGCACGGTTCCCATATATTCCGGAAGGTTGGCTCTTAAATAGCTGGTATAGATGATGGAAAATCCAAGCTGATCTCCCGCTCCGTTTAAATATTCCATGATCGAATGATCCATGATGAACTTTGGTTCATCAATCACAAATAGGTAATGAGGGGAAAACCTTGCTTCCTTCTTGTTTTCTTCTAATTTCTGCTTTCTCTCTTTTAAGATCTGGTTCATACTATTTAAGATCTGGTCCCTGGCCTTTTCAGAATGAATGAGCCCCCGCACATGAAGCACGGATGACTGACAATGGGGCAGCCATTTCATCCAGGCAAAGTCGGATTCATGCTTCTCATCGTACAGAACAAGGATCTGCAAGTCCCGATAGCTTTGCAGGGCAGCCAACTGGCTGATGTACCGTTTTAGCTGCTGGTGTATGATCTTTTTATCTCCGGCAAGTCCCAAATGAGCCCGTTTTAAATCCACTGCTACGTCTTTCCAGATCAGACCATACTCCTCTTTTAAGGCTTCTGCTTCTTTATACAGCCCGTTTTCCTGATCCTTTGAATCCGCCTGTGGAAGCTTTACTTCAAAGGAAACCGGGCCATAGCTCTTCCCCATGGAAAAAGTCAAAAAGTCCCGGTCAGTGGAAAGGTGCTCATAAATCCTGCTGTCATAACGGTGGACCATGCGGTTTAACTCTGCCAGTTCCGGATAATTATACCGGTAAGCCTCTTTTTCCCGTTCGTAAGCATGGTAAAGCTCTTCCCGTTTCTTTAGCAGATATGCTTCATATCTTTCTTCATTCTGGCGGTTGGTTTCCAGTCGTTCCTGTCTATCACTAAAAAAGCGGATTACCGATACCACTAACGTGATTCCCGTTGCAGCAACACTCATTAAAAGATATTTCCCCCGTCCCATCATCATGCCGACACCGACCGTGACGGCTGTCGTTGCAAGCGGCGGGAGCAGCATCATAAGAAGTCCTCCCTTTTTCGGTGCGATTTGTTCCGGCGGGCCCTTAATCTCCACTGGATCTGAGGGGACCCGTTTGATGATTCGGGGAGAGCGTTTGTAATCCGGAAAACCTTTATAAGGAAGCTCATCCTTTTCCATCGGGGGAAGAGAGGTTTCATAACGGTCCTTTTCCCCATAGATTCGGATATGGTCCGGATAATGCACAAGCTTTACTCCTGCGAGGAATAAACAGTCTCCTTTTAAAATGCGTGCGGAATTTTTTAAGAGCCTCCTCCGGTTTAAGTAGACCTTTTCTTCCTCAATTTCCCCAGTAATTAACAGAGTTCCCGAACGAATTTCGATAATCAGTCCAGTATCCGGCAGTCTTACATCTCCATCTTTTCCGAGAAACAAAACCTCCGGCCGCTCATACGCACAAAATGTATCTGTTATAGACAAAATTCTCGCTGCTTCCCAGGTTTTCATTCCTTCTGTCTGTCCCTCAGGATATTCTTCGTACCCGTCTTCCCCAAAGCAAAGCGTAATCTTCATATCTCCGCCCACTCCTTATCTATTTTTGCCTATCTCTTGTTATCTTTTCTTTCCACATACCGTCTCTTCTCCAATTCCCCTTCTCAAAGCTGCCACGTTTCTGAGACTTTCCATTCAGGGAATAACATCCAAAAAGAGTTAAAAGTTAATTTTCAGTATTACCTGCCTGTTCCGTCAAGGTTTCTAAATAAGATAAATAAGTTTCTTCATCTACATCACTATATCCTCTAAAAATGATTTCCTTGATGTCCTCATGGTTAAACAAATAACAATATTCCTCATTAATATTACCTTCTGGATACAAACAGGCCACATAATCATAGACTTTCTGGGTCTTTGCTTCGATCTGCTTTCTTCCATAAATCATGATTTTCTTTTCGCCATTCTGCAGTAGCACGATACTTCCTAACGGTAATAAATTTGTCATACTGAATACTCCTTTGCATTTTAAAATGAAAGCTTTCGCCTTATACCAAGCCATTTTATAAACTCATTTATGGGCCGGTGTGATATAACCATCACTTCTTTCAGAAAATGAACATCCATGTGGGCTACAAGACAGATTCCGTCCTTCTTGAATACATGATACAAACCCTTTGTTTGTCCTTTTACTTCCACGATAAATTTTGTCGGATCTTCCCAAAGGATGGAAACAATCATCTCTAATTGCTTTTTAGAAACTCCAAATACTTTCGCATATTGAGCAATTGCTTCTTCTGGCTTTTCATCATACAAATCATAAAAAGCATAATATTGTTTCAATGGTACCGTAATGAGAAACGGAGGGAGTAAATCATCTAAAAATCCTTCAATCCCCATAAAATCTATCAAAGAAGAGTTTAAATCAGATATATCAAAAAAATTTAAACAAATATTCTCTCCTTTCCCTGAAAATATACCGATATGTCCTTTCTTGACAGAAAATATATCAATCATCTCAACTGCTGATTCCCCATTTTCTTCCACGTCTATCACATGCAGGATACGACTATCTGAAAAATCAAAAACTTTTTGATAAGGCTTAATCTCTTTTGCAAGGTTAAAATCACCATTACTATCTTGATATAAAAGCGATTTACTGCACAACGATCTTATTGTTTCTGCGTTTTCTTTCTCGTCGACCTGCGTATTATAATTAAAGAGGCTATTCTTAATTGTTATAGATTTTAAAAATTGGTTCAGCACCCATAGTTCTTTTTCTGTAATCTTAAATTCCATACGTTATTACCCTCCCCAAACAACACTTGGCTGTTTGAAAAAATTAGATATTTCATTCATTGCATTCCCTATCCCCTGATTTATATTATCATATAAATCTACTGCGCTACGCGCAATTCCTTCCGTTGCATCCCCAACCTTTTCTTTCGTCCATTCGCGTAGAGTTTGATTCTCATTTACTTTTATCCAATCAAAAGCTTTATCCACTATAACTGAACTGGCAACACCTACCACAGCGCCAACTACAGCTCCTGCCCCTGCTCCCACCACAGTGCCTGCTCCTGGAACAATAGAACCAACGATACCTCCAACTGTTGCCCCCACTTTGGCTCCTGCCATTGCAGAAACTGCATAAATGCCTACTTCAACTCCTGCATTTCCAACACGCCTTGCAACTGATTGATCCTGATTTTCATAAAATAATTCTTTTCCAACAACTATAGCCCCTCCAGCTACAAAAAGAACAGATCCAACCTTTTCTAAACCCGCTTTCAACTTTAACATTTTTTTCAGATTGTTAGCTTTAGGATATTTTCCATTTCCCAGATTTGTTGTCAAAAATCGCGTACCATTCCCTGTATTCATCACTCCCTTAATTATTGTATATTTTCCCTTTTCCACAAACTGTATCTTTTCCAAAGTTTTCGCACTAATGCCAAAGGTATTGATAATCGAATATTTTAAAAAACTACTCATCAAATCTGTCGAATTAGAAGCATAATCAATCAAATCACCTACTTGATCCGTGCTTTCTTTTAAATAGCCCAAAATGTTCTCTACTACTTCATTTAATATTATTTCTGTATTGATTGGATTCGTTTCCTCCTCCAATGCCCATTGTAACTCTTTTTTAATCAATCCCTGAAACAATGCCTTATCTTCTTCACTATTTAATTGACTCCATATGTAAAGAATCTGTCCAATCTTAAGATTATCCTGTTCTATTTCAGCCCGGCGGATGTTTCGCTCTTTCATTTCTTCCCAAGCCGTATAAACTTCTCCAATAGAAATTCCATACTCCGTTGCCAGCTTAATCTGTTCCTCCGTAAGCCCATCTTCTTTCAAGCGGTCCATTGTCATCACTTCAAATTCATGAACCCATGTATAATCCAATGAAGCGAAATTAATAGTATTGGTACTTGGATTATAGCTTACCTTTTTGATCTCCGTATCCGCCCGATCCAGGACATTCTGTATCCCCGTTGCCCGGTCATAAATCCCTCCTGTGGCCTGTACAAAAACATCAATAGCCACCAGTTTGCTGTTGATATCCCGCATCATTCTCCGGCACCGGCTGATGACGGAACTTCTGGGATGCTCTCTGTCATATTTACGATCCAGGCGGTCTTCCCAATAATCAAATTCCTCTTCCAGCAGATCTTTATCCAGACAATTGACACTGGGAAGACGCTGGGCCTCGCTTCGGAATCTGGCATTTCCATTCTTCATCGCTTCGATCCATTGAAGCTTTGTATTGAGATAAGGCATCTCTACTTCCACCGCATAGCTTCTGGCACTGTCCCAGGCTTGTCCTTTTAATGATAATCTCCCAACAGTTCCAAGCATTCCAAGCGATGTCCTGATTCCTCTCACATTCTCTGCCAGACGGTCCAGTTCCCGATCTGTCACATTGGCCCGGTCGATGACACGTCTGGGATAAATATTCACACCCATTCAGCATTCCTCCTCTACAAATTTCCGCAGTTCTTCTTCATACCGTTCCTCACAGCAAGCAGTTTCCTTCCGAATATACAGGTGCTTTTCAGCAAGTGCTTCTTCCTGACGGCGCAGCTCCCTATACTCTTCCTCCACGGATTCCTCAAACTCACTCCTCATACTTCCGGAATCCTGGCATTCTCCCCAGGAACAAGAAGCCGTTCCACATGCCCCCGGTCCTTTCCACTCTCTTCTCGTGTCCGTGTTCTCTCCTCCTCAAACCGATGAGCTTCCCTTTCATAGATTTCCCTCTCCTCTTCCAGACGGTTAAGTTCCGTTTGATACCAAGTTCATATTCTCCAATATATAATAAAACCTTCCTATGCGCTTCTCGGTAGAATACTTACTCAAAAATCACTGTATCCAGCAATACTGTGGTTGCATTCTCCTGACTTCCCAAACTGTCTGTACTTACATAAATTTTAACTTGATCCGAATCATAGACAAACTGTATACGTCGGAAATAGTTATCTTCGTCTTCAAGCGTTGGTATCTGCAACGTTGTTAACAGCGTTGGTTCACCACCAGCCAGTGGTTTTTTATAAACCTTCTTTTTGAAATAATAGTACAGGTCACCTCCATGTATTAGCAACGCATATTCTTGCTCTCCTAACTCTATTTTCCTCGGAATCCCTGTTTCAGAAAAAGTGATAATATCACTTGTAATCACCGCTTTATCTCTAAGAGTATGGGCTGCCTTTTCCCATATGGTAATGATACAATAAGAGGTAGATTCATCCTTCAATATCCGTAAGTTTTTAATATCGTACTCAGCACGATCAGGAAATGACGCGATTATATTCTGCTGTTCGTCCAGAAAGCAAATCAGTTTATCCTCTTTATTATTTTTTATAAACAAACCTTTCTGAACTTCTATAGGTTCATCTCTTTCATCCCAACCAATATCTTCATATAACAACATATCTTGAGGATAATCATTTTCAAATTTAAAAATCCCTTTCTTCGCATATACATCCACGGAACATCCAGTTAAGCTTATAAGCAAACTACTTGCGAATAGAAATAACCATAGATGCGAACATTTTCTCATTCCCCTTAACAAACTCTTCATATGTTTTAATATCATTCTTAACCCCATAATCATCATTATAAAATTCATATTTCCCGTCCCCCGCCTCCACAAATGTAACATAATGGGCACTCGGCTCGTTTCTTATATAAACTACGATGTTCACATCTCCCGTAAAATCATCATTAAACGAAGATTTTACTCCACCAAGCAGCCCTGATACTTTTTCAGGTGTAAACGAGGTGACAGTATAGTCCACTTGATATCCGAAATCTTCAAACAGCTTTCCAATCCCATACGGATTCGTCCCCAACGTTCCTCCCATCAAAACTCCGTTTTTCTCATAACTCCTGATAATATCTTCTGCTTTTTGAGGATTTCCCAAAACCTGGAGCGCATTATATGTTGCAATCCAGCCACACCCATTATTTTCACTGGTGTTATTTCCATATTTGTACTTGTACATCTCATCTTGATCAATAATCATTCCCTGATAAAGTGCCTCTTCTGGAATGGATAAATCTTTATTATACTTATAATTTGAAGCACTTTCATCTTCTGAAATATGATATTGATTCATACCAGGGATTTTCTCCATCACATCGTCCCATACTTTATCTCTACTGCTCTTCCATAGCAATCCAATTTCTGATATGATATTTTTCTCTTTCCCTTGCCTGATCCATTCATAGATTTCCTGCAAATTTTCCTTATTGCTATGTACAACTTCCTTCCAATCAACCGATTCAAATCGTTCCGCCTTTCCCGCCACATAAAGCAGTTCGACTACATCATGCCTCCATTTCTTTTTCTTGGAGTTCTGTACGGTTGTCCACGCAGAGCATACTTCCTGTACTGTAAAGCCGTATTTCATAGCTTCCCTGATCTGCTCTTCCGACAAGCCAGTGACCTTTACTGCCTCCATCACATCTACCTGTTCTAATCCTTTCAAGCAAATGGCACTGACAGAAGTAAATTGGATCTCATTCGTCTGCGGATTATAGCTTACCTTTTTGATCTCCGTATCCGCCCGATCCAGGACATTCTGTATCCCCGCCGCCCGGTCATAAATCCCTCCTGTGGCCTGTACAAAAACATCAATAGCCACCAGTTTGCTGTTGATATCCCGCATCATTCTCCGGCACCGGCTGATGACGGAATTTCTGGGATGCTCTCTGTCATATTCACGATCCAGGCGGTCTTCCCAATAATCAAATTCCTCTTCCAGCAGATCTTTATCCAGACAATTGACACCGGGAAAGCGCTGGGCCTCACTTCGGAATCTGGCATTTCCATATTTCATCGCTTCGATCCATTGAAGCTTTGTATTTAAGTAAGGCATCTCTACTTCCGCCGCATAGCTTCTGGCACTGTCCCAGGCTTGTCCTTTTAATGATAATCTCCCAACAGTTCCAAGCATTCCAAGCGATGTCCTGATTCCTCTCACATGCTCTGCCAGACGGTCCAGCTCCCGGTCTGTCACATTGGCCCGGTCGATTACACGCCTTGGGTAAATCTTCACACCCATTCAGCATCCCTCCTCTACTCGCTTCCTGTATCCGAACTCTGATATTCAATCCCAAGCTCATCCGCATGGCCGCATCAATAGCCTGATCCGCTTCCAGCCTTCCAAGATAAATCCAGTAATCCAGCAGGTTTTCATCCCCTTTATAAGAAAGCCGGGAAATTAAGCGGTCTTTGGTTTCTGCCGGAAAGCTGTCCACAGACTGTCCGCGAATCGCTACGACCGCCAGTATATATTTTTCATGACGGTCTAATTGTTCTGCCAGAATCTTTTCCAGGGCATCGATTACTCCTGTTAAGTCATTTTCCAGATAAGCCCTCTGCACGTAAGCCAGCATCTTTCGGCTTCATCTGCCAGTAGTTCAAATAGAGCAAAAGCCAGACAACAAGACACTTGAAACAACAGCAACCCACATGACCACAGCCTGACTGTGATGTTTTCTTTTTCCTACAGAGAGATACTCTCTTTTTCATCTATAGAACTGGTATCGAGCATTTCACTCTCCTTTTTTAAAGACAAATAAAATTCAGCCAAGACGCAATTTAAATAAGGAAAAAAGTATAAAAACGACACCCCAAAAAGGAAAACACATAAAAAGAAAAAAGCGTCCGGTATCTCAAATACGAATATACAGGAAAGCAGAGTTAATTCCAAAAGGAACCATATAGCAAAACTCAAATAAATCCTTACCAGCTTAATTTTATGTCCCCGCATCAAATGAGTGCTTTCCTTAATTACCATAAAAATTGATTTATCCAGAGATTCCATCAGTATAAATTCTGCCGGAAATAGATTCAAATTTAGAAGCAGTGTTGGTATTCCAAGAATAATACTAAAAGTAAGCTCATCACTGACAATTGGAACATAGACTGATAAATTTAATAAGTATGCCCCTAAATAACTCAATGCCATTTTAACAAAATAAATACCTGCAAATTTGCGAGGTGAATTTACAAAAGGATAAAAAATATCTGCTACCTGAATCGATTTTCTTACGCCTAAATTTAAACACATTTTTTTAAATCCGATTTTAAAAATGCTGATCAAAAACAGTATAATAATATGTATCAACAGCACAGAAAAAAATCCGCTCCAAAAAAATTCATTCCTGCTGGATCTGACTTTTAGAAAAATTGTATCTACAACATTTTTTCCTATTCTTCTATAAATCATGTCAACCAATACAATTATAAAATATGCGAATATAAGCACTTTCAAATACCCTTTTAGACTTTCCCTGGCCCGCTTTTTTAATCCTGATATTTTCATAAAATCATTACCCCATTCTTTGGTTTGTGGCATAAATGTTGCTAAAACTTTAAAGGATCATTCATTTTTTGCTAAACCAGATAACCAGCAATATAATTATCCCAAACCATAAAAGACTAAAATTTGATTCAGATAATCCCAGGGTTGTAAAAGCTGCACGTCCTGATTTCAGCGTCAATCTAGACATATATATGGCAATTAAAAAAATACAAAATTCTATTATTTTAAATATGACTCTTTTCACACAATACTCTTTTCTCTTTTTGATTTAATCACAAATCAATTCATTTTATTCTTCCAGCTATACGTGTCTGATATTATTCTCCAAACCTTATTGACTCAACTTTCCCAGCTTGAAAACCGCTGCTAAAGCAGCGTATTCAAGCAAAACAATGGCTTATTTATAAATATTGCCATGAAATAAAAATTCTGGGGGCATCTTATCTTCTTTAATAATTTTCATAGGTATAGAATGTCTATAAAATGCTTTGATTTTACCATCATAAATTTCATGTCGCTTCTTTTCTGATATTTCAATCATTTCCATTAAATCTTTCTCAGTAAGATGTTCCCATTTTGATGTTAGGTGTAAAGAAGATAATAATTGCTCTAGTGGTACATCACCGTTTTCATCCATCTCCAGTTCATACTCCCATGGTGCATGACGTAAAGCATAAGATACTTCTTTACTTAATTCAGAATAATTCATGATTTCACTTCCTTACCCTATTCCAATGAGTTCTTTTATAGCGCTAATAAACCACGACCAAAAGTCATCAAATTCTTGCCTTCTTTCAAATCCTTCTGAAAGGTATCTCCATCATTATGCCCGCCTCCCCGTCTCTTCACATTATTCATATGATATATATACATTATTATTTTCTTCAATAGATTTTTTAAATAACTCAAGTATTTCTTCAAGTATTTCCTCTTCCAAGTCATCAAGCTTATACTTATCTATACTTTTAAATTGTTTGTAAGCATCTTCAATATTATCTACTAACCAAGGACTTTCATCGTACCACCCTATATTAAGATTATAATAATATGCTAATGCAGTCCATTTACCTTCTACAGGAGTAATTTGCTGCATTATATTATTAAAATAGCCAGACCAGATACTTATTTCTGACTTTTCATTATTTTTTTGAACAACAGTAAAAATTATCTCTGGTTCTCCCTCAAATCCTAAGTAGTATTTATTATTTATATGTCCCATTGTTCCTCCTTATTTTGCTTGGTAATGACCATTTTGTAACATCTGCTTTTGTGCTTCAGTAGCAGTTCCTGCTTGATTAGCCTTGACTGCTTGATTCCATGATGGCTCATTAACCCATGAATCTCCAACTTTTACCTCTACTACTTTTTGCACACCATTTGCATTACCTGGTGTTGTTTTTGTAACTACCCACGTAGTTCCTCTATCATATTGTACAGCTCCAGGTGTCTCAGTATGCCATCTTGCTTCATAGCTATAACTTCCATCATTCCATTTATATTTTATTTGTTGGTAGCCATTTTTAGATTGTGCAATTACTTTAGTATTTTCAGGTATATTAATTGGCGAACCACCATTATTTCGAATATCTGTTGTTATTTTTGTTAAATCATCACCGGATAAGGAATCAAACTTTACATTATCATATTTAGTCTTCCCTGTCCCCTCAATTATATCATCTACATTCCCAACCACCTCATCTATCTCTTTTACTATCTCTCTCGAACCACCCTCATATGCTCCTATCCCTTTTATATAATCGTCTGCATACGGAGCAATAATTACTTTTACTTTTTCAACAACTGCGTTTAAACCAAACAGGATTCCCTCACCTGCAATACTCCATGCCCCTTCTTCCCCAATGCTCAGGACAGTGTTCTTTGCGACCTCTTTCGTACTTTTCCCGTCCGCTATGTCACTTATTGTCCCGGGAACCGTTTGAAAAGAGACTCCACCAATCCAGCCAGCCAGGATATTCTTCAAATTCACCACTGGGATCTTTGACAATACCGGTACCTTCGATAAGATCTCCCCTCCCTTTGCAATTCCCTGGCCGACAACCGGGATATTTAATACGGCACTGCTCAGTGCGGAATATGATATCACTGATCCTGCCGCAGTTCCTGCGAACGTCCAGTTCCTAAACTGGTCTTTGGAATACGATAAATATTCTGAGACATTTCCTGCTGTATCTTCTCCCATCCCGTACATCCCGGCGAGTTTTACCTCTCCCCAGTTTGAAATTCTTTCAAACAGAGGAATTGCCGCTAAGGCATGAAGCCCGATTCCCTGAACTGCATCTGTCTTATTCCTCAGTTTCAATAAATCAGAATACCGGTTCCAAACTTCTTTGCCTTCCTCCATCAGATTTATTTTTGCTATCTCTTCGTAATTGGGATTGTTTGAAAAAAGTCCTTCCCTGCCGCTTCCTTTTCCCCAGAACTCCTTCATCATTGTTTTAGCAAGAGAAACCTCCGCACTGCTCAACTTATATCCGGGACTTAGCCACTGATGGATCAGTTCATCTTCTCTTCCATGTTTGACCCATTCATAGATTTCCTCCATATCTTCTCTGCTGCTATGTACGACCTCTTTCCAATTAACCGGTTCTAGCTTTTCCGCTTTCCCCGCCACATAAAGCAGTTCAACTACATCATGCCTCCACTTCTTTTTCTTGGAGTTCTGTACGGCTGTCCACGCAGAGCATACTTCCTGTACTGTAAAGCCGTATTTCATAGCTTCCCTGATCTGCTCTTCTGACAGGCCAGTGACCTTTACCGCTTCCATCGCATCTACCTGTTCTAATCCCTTCAAGCATATGGCACTGATGGAAGTAAATTGGATCTCATTCGTCTGCGGATTGTAGCTTACCTTTTTGATCTCCGTGTCCGCCCGGTCCAGAATATTCTGCATCCCTGCTGCACGATCATAAATTCCTCCGGTAGCCTGCACAAAGACATCAATAGCCACCAGTTTACTGTTGATATCCCGCATCATTCTCCGGCACCGGCTAATTACTGAACTTCGGGGATGCTCTCTGTCATATTCCCGGTCCAGACGATCCTCCCAATAATCGAATTCCTCCTCAAGCAGATCCTTATCCAGACAGTTCACCCCAGGAAGACGCTGGGCCTCACTTCGGAATCTGGCATTTCCATTCTTCATAGCTTCGATCCATTGAAGCTTTGTATTTAGGTAAGGCAGCTCTACTTCCGCCACATAGCTTCTGGCACTGTCCCAGGCTTGTCCTTTTAACGACAGTCTCCCAACATTTCCAAGCATTCCAAGCGATGTCCTGATTTCTCTCACATGCTCTGCCAGACGGTCCAGCTCCCGGTCTGTCACATTGGCCCGGTCGATTACACGTCTGGGATAAATCTTCACACCCATTCATCATCCCTCCTCTACTCGCTTCCAGTACCCGAACTCTGATATTCAATGCCAAGCTCATCCGCCAGGTTTTTAATCTTTTCTTTTAATGAATTCATCTGGTCAGACTTGATTTCCCCGGAAATCGTAGTATCTGAAGAAACAGACTCCAACTTCTGCAAATAAGCATAAAGAAGCAGCTGGTTATCCGACATCCGCATGGCCGCATCAATAGCCTGATCGGCTTCCAGCCTTCCAAGATGAATCCAGTAGTCCAGCAGGTTTTCATCCCCTTTATAAGAAAGCCGGGAGATTAAGCGGTCCTTGGTTTCTGTCGGAAAGCTGTCCACAGACTGTCCGCGAATTGCTACGACCGCCAGTAAGTATTTTTCATGACGGTCTAATTGTTCTACCGGAATCTTTTCCAGAGCATCAATTACTCCTGTTAAGTCATTTTCCAGATAAGCCCTCTCTGCACGTAAGGCAGCATCTTTCGGCTTCATCTGCCAGTAATTCAAATAGATCAAAAAGCCAGACAAAAAAACACTTGCAACGACAGCAACCCACATGACCACAGTCTGACTGTGATGTTTTCTTTTTCCCACAGAGAGATACTCTCTTTTCTCCCAATCCCGTTCCGCCAGATAAATTTCCCAGAGCCGGGTTTCTGCCTCCTCTATATCATTCAGTTCTAATAAAAATCTGGTTTTTTTCTGTTTTTTTAATAGCTTCAATCCGCCATTCCTTATATGTTCATAGGAATACCTCTTTTGAAGCAGAAATCCAGCCAGCGCTTTGATCTCCTGGAAAATTTCTTCCGTTTCTATCTTGCCACCATTAATATCCCGTTTCAAAATACGGACTCTGTCCTGACTGTCTAAAAATAAGTTATCTGGATTCAAGGAAAAAGAATAATCCGGACTCTCTGCAATCGCTTCCAATACCTGTAACAGAAAGCCATACCGGACTGAACTTTTCATGGTCCTGGCATCAGAAATCGGACGCATTCCTTCCATATCAAAAGTAAATTTCAATTCGTCATAGGTTTCTTCCACCGTACAGGGTATAAAATAGAACCGGGCCGTCTCCAGCTTATGATACTGATATGGATTCCCTGCATTCATATCACTTTTCTTCTGATGCAATTCCACTGCTTTTTCTTCTGTCATATCCCCATCACCTCAATATAAATAATATCTTCCGTCTGGATCTTTGCCTGTTTGAATGTCAAAAAGGAATTGACAAAGCTCCCCAGTCTCCAGGACCGGGCTGAAATCGTTTCCTTTCCGCTCTGGTAACGGATCTGTCCATTTTCTGCAAGAACCTCCAATACATCCCGGATCCTCTGCTCCGGCTTCACCATGATATCCAGAACCGTTCCGCTATTCATCATAACGATTGTCAATGTCAGCAAGCTTTTTCTCCCTCCCCTTCTTTTTATACCTTCCATAAAAAGTCCCCACCACCAGGACCAGAAAACAGGCTGCAAAAACAGCTGCCACATTCTGCCAGGACAGACCAGATTTGCGGGCAGGGGCCGCTTCTTTTCCAGGAAGAACTGTAACAGAAAACACACTGCTCCGGATTGTTTCAAGCTCCTGCTCCCCCATATTTCCCGATGATAAAAATACGTTCTCCAGGTAATAGTTCTCCTTTTGTTTCTCTTCTGCCTGATACTCCCGGATCCGTTCCTCTGTCTCCGGCGCAAAGATCCGGATTCCATACCGGTCCGATAAAGCGATTTTATTTTCTGAACTATTCCGCTCTGCTAATACCGATAAATCAAGGGTTAAATAAGCATCTTCATCCATAGGGCGGTCCATAGTTTCTTCCTTTTTTTTGGCGACTTCAGTTCCTTCGGTTTCTTTTACATCTTCCGGTTCTTTCAAAAGACCATTCTCCTTATCTGGTCTTTCTTCTGATACTTTTTCCGCTATATATTCCAGTCGTTTTCTTTCCATGTACTTTTCCTTATAAATAAGGGATGTGAATTTCTCTTCACATCCCTCATTTCTTTTTGTTACCAATTTACTGTTTGGAGTTGGCACTGGCCGCTGCTGCATCTGCTTCATCGTAGAAATTGGCATTTGCAATTAATCCGTTCGCCACATCTTCAATCAGTGTCTCAATTGCCTGAAAGCTGGGAGCCAGCTGCTGATACCGGGCAATATATGCATCAGAACCAGAGCCCTGCCATAATTCCGGCAGTTCGCTGTTAATGACTGCATCCAAATAGCTTTTCATATCATGGAACTTGTCCTTTCCATTGCTGCGAAAAGCTTCTGCCTTGGATCTGACATCATCACTTCTAATTCCTATGTTCATCTTGATTCCTCCTATGAAAATTATTTATAACAACACCTGTTGGTGCTATCATCCATCTTCCTGTTCCTTCTTTCGCTTCTGTTCTCTTCTGCGGAAACGTTCATTCTGGATTCCCAGAATAAGAACTGCTACAAAGAGAATTCCTATCATCACGCTGCTCCCTGACGAAAGCCCCTGTGTCATAAATAGGGAGTTTCTTCCAATCAGCTTTTTCTCTTTTGTTTCCACCGGATTGGTGATCAGCTCATACGCAGCGGTATTTGCTACACTCCCATTTCGGGTATAAGGTAGCTTTTGAGTAAATCCAGAAAGAAGAGATTCATTTTCTTTATTTAACTGCCCTCGTTTTTCTCTCGCTGACTCCAGCACAGAAGCTAAATTAATTTCCGTGCCTTCATAAGCTTTTTCCAGACCTTCCTGCAAGGTATCAATATCCGCTTCCCTGTCCTCTAACAGCTTTTGTATTAATACTGTATCCCCTTGAGCTTTCTGATTGACTTCTTTTTCCACCTTTGACAGTTCATGATTCACAACTTTAGAAAGCTGACCGTTCTCTTCCTGCCCCATTCTTTCAAAAGGCCGGAATTCTTCCTGCTTTTTCTGATACTCAGTAAAAGCCCGGGTAAGCAAAACGAGCTCCTGGGAGAACTTTTCCTGTAAGTAGTCTTCCTGCGTAACCAGCTTTTGCTCGATGTCTTCTTCAAAGATCATTAAGAACCACTCCTCCGGAGAATCCCTGAAATTATCGATTTCTGAGATTCTGTCCTGAGTGTATTCTTCCATTTGTCTACTAATTTCTTCTTCTATATCCATCAAAGACCCCTGATATATCGGCATCATTTCAAAATAACCATGAATGTAAGCCTCAGCTTCAGGACTGCCCATCACAGGGTTTGCTCTACTTGCCAATACAACTTCTTCCTTAACTGCTTCCTCATCCATACAGTTCTGCCAGACTATCCACAAAACGTCTGACAAGCAGTCTCCTAAATCCAAACTCTCCAGCTCTTCTTCAATCCGTTCATAAATACCACCAACAAATGATTTTACCATGGAGAAATCACGGTCCAGCAGCCATTCTCCCATCTCAGACTCTGGGCCCGATGGAGTTGCTTCCGATGGGCTTGCTTCTGATGGTGTAGCTTCCGACGGGCTTGCCTCCGATGGGCTTGCTTCTGACGGTGTAGCTTCCGACGGGCTTGCCTCCGATGGGCTTGCTTCTGATGGAGTACACTCAGACGGAGTTGCTACCGATGGGGTTGCCAGTTTGGAATAATCAAGGGAACTCTTCCATTCCATTAATTCCTCCTGGTATGCCTCCCTTTGCCGCTCCTGCTCTTTCCTGATTTCAGATAGCCAGGTATTTAAATTATTTCCTTCTGCCGAGTCATCAACAGAATCGTGGCGGGCAATCCACTGAAATGCTTCCTTGATACTGTTCCTCTCTTCCACGATTCCGGCATAGTACTCTTCCAGTCCTGATAACAACTGATTCTTTCCTTCCGCTAGGACCGGATCTCCCCTTTCATCCTCTAAAAACGTAATTTCTGATACCATCGCTAAAAAATTATCTTCTGCTTCAATGACCAGTTTCTGTTCTTCCATAAGCTTATCAAGATCTTCCTTTGCAATAGATGCATAGGAATCATAACGGGCCTCCATTTCATCCGCAGCACTGGCAATCAGCTCCCTTTCATTTCCAAGCTGGATTTCCCCTGGGTATTCCCTGGCAGGCTTCAGTTCTGCAAAGGCAAGCGGTTCCATAAGCGCTTCTGCGGCAATTGTAAATAAATTTTTTGCATCTTCTTGATCATGCTTCATGACTGTTTCTGCAGATTCCTGGCCTTTATGGAATTCTTCTAGAATCGAATGCAGATATAAATAACTGACATCGGTATTCAGCTTTATTTCAAATCCCTTTAAGTCATAAATGACTTCGGATACAAGATCCTCCCGTAAGTTTGGATTAATGGCATACTCCAAAACAGCTTTTTCCGGACTGGTGTTGATGCTAAAGACATTCTCAGAAAAGGAAGACGGGATCAGCACATAAGCTGCATATTTTCCATTCTCGACCCCGTTTCTGGCCTCTTCAAAGCTGGTATTAGAAAAATAATCACTGGTAAAGCTGACAAGCTGAGTTCCATAATTGACCGCTTCGCCTTTCACTAAAATTCCCTGGTCTAAATTGACCACAGCAATCGCCCGGACCGTTTCTTTTACCATAACAGGCTCTGCCTTTCTATTTTTTCCGAACTGCAGTCCTGCATAAAATATCAAAAAACCAAATACCAGCATCACAGCAAGCGAAATCATTCGTTTTTTCATGAAATGCAACACCTCTCATGGTTAATTTGTTTTATTTTTGCTTTTGCCAAAATAAATATTCTGGGTATACTCCAAACATTCCTCCAAAATATTTCATATTTCCACTTACTGTGTATCTCCCATTTTATAACTTTTTTTCCTTTTTTTACCAATTGCTGTTATATTATAATTTTATCAATCAAATAAATATTCTGTCAAACACTGTTGGGAACATTAAAAGACCAATTGAATACATAAGTATGATTCTTCCAAAGGTTGTTGGTCGTTCCGACGTTTTCCACTTCGTGGAAAAGATAAAGTAAAAATTGAATGGAGCTTGCTGTCAATTGCCCATAATATTACAAAAATGGCATTGGAGAGTTAAATCACCAATGCCATTTTTATAAATATATCATAGTTTTGAAAAAGAAAAGGATGCCCCTTCCTATGAATGCTATTCCTTGAGTTTTCAGTATTTCTTTCTATTTTCTGGTGAGTCATCGGTGACTCAGTTCCCAGACCTTCCGGTTAAAATCCGGTCACGGCTTTTGGTATAGTGAACTCCACTGCGCCCATGTATCCCGGCGCCACTTCATATTCGTCAAATACGATCACGATTTCCCCATTCTCATTAAAGTAATAGCTTTCATCCCCGGTGATCTGCTTGAATTCATCCATGTAATCCTCTCCCGTATTATAAAAATACATCTTGGAATCATCCGCAGCCATTTGTTCTTCCATCTGTTTTTTGATGTTATCGCTAATCGCAGTAATGTAGTCGGTCTTATCCTTCATCAGATCCTTTAAGGACACCACATTTCCTGTTCCCTTATCAATGGTAAAAATCTTTACATACTCCGCTCCGCTGGCCATCACAACCGTTGTATTGATCCGAAGGGAAAGGTAATTATCGTTGTCTGTCACAACATCATAGCTGGATGTTACGGAATAGTGGCCGTCACCTGCCTGATCTCCTGCCACCTGTTTTTCATATTCTGCAATCAGCTGATTGGCATAATCTTCAATAGAACGGTTAACCTTGTCGTTATCCTTTTCATTGATAGAAACCTTTGGGATATCTATTTTAGCCTCATAATTCTTATTAGCATCCTCAAAAGTACGGAATGTAACAACCTTTGCGATTGCGCCTAAGACCGGGATATCTTCCATTGCATTGGCGGTAACCGGGCTGGCATTTGCCATAATTACAATAGCCGCCATTGCAGCCGCCGCTGTTATTCCTGTTCGTTTTGTCATTTTCATCATCTGCGTTCTCCTCTTTTCTTTTTTTGCTCTTTCAATTCCTGCCGCGATGCCTGCACGGGCAGCTTCCGGCACAGGAATATTATGGTACCTATCTTTCATCCTTATCAATTTTTCCTTGTCACCGTTTTCCATAATAACTGCTCCTTTCTATCCTAAGTAGCCTCCGGTTCCAGTACGATCTTCAGTTTTTTCAGCGCCCGGTAAAGCCTGGCCTTGACTGTACTCACGTTCATTTCCAGAATTTCAGCAATCTCTTCCAGTTTCCATTCCTCCATATATTTTAAAATCACGATTGTACGGTCCTTTTCCTCTAATGAACTTAAAAGCTCCAAGGGATCATCCTCCTTATAGCTGTCTTCATGCGGAATCTCCACCTCATCAAAGCTCACGCTTTCCTTTTTCTGCTTCCTCAAAAAGTCAATGGATGCATTTATGACGATCCGGTGAATCCAGGTCGACAGAAAAGTTTCTTCTCTCAGTTTCCTGCATTCCTTTATTACCCGGTATGCACTCTCCTGAACGATATCCAAAGCATCCTGTTCATTTTTTACATAGCTGTACGCAAGCCGGTAATAGGATTCATAATTTTTCAAAAGGATCCGTTCTGCCTCTTCTTCAATCTTTTGTTTCATCTTCTCCTCCTCTCTGGGGTTCTATCTATTAGACGTATTATAACTCAAAAAAGTTTCATTATTTACAAAAAAAGGAAAGACTCCCCGGAGCCTTCCCTTTTTTCAGTCATAATTACTATTCAAACCGCACAATTTCTTTTTTCAACCTCTTCATAATCTTCTTTTCCAGCCTGGATATATAGGACTGGGAGATGCCCAATAAATCTGCCACTTCCTTCTGGGTCATTTCCTCTCCTTCCTCATCCGTTAATCCAAACCGCAGCTCCACGATCTTTCTCTCCCTTGGGCTCAAACGGCTGATGGCGGTATTAAGCAGGTTCCGTTCCACCTCGGTTTCTAAGTCCTTATATATGACATCCTCCTCCGTTCCGAGAATATCTGATAAAAGGAGTTCGTTGCCATCCCAATCCACATTTAAAGGCTCATCAATGGAAACCTCCATCTTGGTCTTGTTGTTCCGGCGCAGGTACATGAGTATTTCATTTTCAATGCAGCGGGAGGCATAGGTGGCCAGCTTGATGTTTTTATTTGGATTAAAGGTATTAATGGCCTTAATGAGTCCTATGGTACCTATGGAAATCAAATCCTCCACACCAACACTGGTGTTATCAAACTTCTTCGCTATGTATACCACAAGGCGGAGATTATGTTCAATCAATTCTGATTTCGCCCTCTGATCTTCATCACTGCCAAGGAGTGCAATAATCTGCGCCTCTTTTTCATTGTCCAGGGGCGGAGGAAGGATATCTGCTCCACCTATGTAATGGATCTCCCCCTGAGAAGGCATCATCAACGCTTTAAATGTTGGAATTGCCTTAAACTGAAAACGGTTTGGTACGGATACTTTTATAATCATGCGATAATCTCTCCTTTACATCATTCACTCACTCTTCATGCAGCAGCATCTGATATTCTCCATTTCTGGATAATGCCTTTTTGCATACGGCCACCAAAGGCCGTTCAATCACCTTCACTTCATCCCCTTGACGTACCTCCATCTCGTCTAGAAAGATTCCGGGCAGCATACCGTCACTTTTCCCAACACTTCCATAGGGAATGTAGACGACCTCCGACACACTCTCGCAAAGCTCCCGGACAGCCTCGTAGGTTACAACATGGACGATCCGGCGGCTTACCGGTTCATACAGCCTGTTTCCTGTATCAAGCAGGGCTGTTACTACCTTTTTCTTTCCTCTGTAATGCATGGTAACTTCATAAAAATTGTTCTTTCCCTTTAGCATGGCGGAAATCTGCCGAAGAAAGCAGCGAATTCCAAAGTAAGTGCCCGCTGCCAAAAAAATCAACCGGTAAAATGGTATAGCTTCCTGACCATTTCCTCTAAGAATCTGTTCTATATAATAGCCGGCCTTCGTATGTTGATATAGGGCATCCATAATGCCTGCCGTTGTAACTGCAGCCAGATAAAGAGCGCCTACTGCTTTCCCTATTTCCTTTGGTCTTTTTATGTCGAAAGCCGTCATCACCATAAGGGTACTCACTGCCAGATAGGTAATTATCAACTCAAGCCACAGAGGTAAATATGGAAAGGCGGCAGCAAACACAGCCCAAGCTGCCCCCAAAATAGCCCCAAGAATCATTCTCCACCATATGAGACGATACTTCATCCCCCGTCTTACAATGGATAATACCAGGAAATCCATGGCAAAATTAGTTAAGAACAACACATCAATATACAGGTTTATTTCCGTCGCCGCTTTCACCTCCTGCCCTGTACGAACATTATAGCCAGTAAGCCATTCAGAATTTGTCAAAACCATGGGGATGATTCCTATTTTTTATCGCCTTTTTCCATCCCGTCACGGCATTTGCCGACAGATTCTTACAGACCACACGTTCCCCTTTTGTCCATTCCTTCTCTCTTCCTGACAAAAGGGCTAAAATAGAAAAGGACGCTTTCCTCGGTGCTGTGCAACAAAAAACAGCCGGACACAGCATTTTCTGCCATGTTCGACTGTTTTTCACATTCTATTCAAGATTGTCGATTTTTCATGATGGAGATTTAAGAGAGCTGAGAAAGCCTCTCCTTCACCTGATCCATCATCTGAGCATATTTCTCAAGCTTTGCCTTTTCCTCTTCAATCTTGGCTGCCGGAGCCTTGCTTACGAACTTTTCGTTATTAAGCATACCCTCAACACGGGCCAGCTCCTTGCTTAAGCGCTCTTCTTCCTTCTTTAACCGTTCTATTTCTTTTTCAATATCCACCAGTTCAGCAAAAGGCATGTAGATAACGGCCTGATGAATGACCGCAGATACGGCATCGTCTGCTATGCCTTTCTTATCCTTCTGTAAATACACTTCACCAGCATAACCCAGAGTGGCAAAAAACACCTTGCTGCGTTCAAAGATATCAAGAATCTCCTGATTCTCAGAAACAACATAAACCTTTGCTTTCCTGCTTGGCGGAACGTTCATGGAAGTTCGTACGTTACGGATTCCTCTTACCGCCTCCTTGATGGTCGTGACCGCATGCTCCTCAGTTTCAAAGTTCCAGTCTTTCCGGTACTCTGGCCAGTTGGAAATCATGATGGACTCCTCTTCATCCTGAAGGTTGCAGAAAATTTCCTCGGTGAGGAACGGCATGTAAGGATGAAGAAGCTTTAAGGAGTTAATAAGCACGGTTTTCAGGGTCCAGATGGCCGCTGCCTTTGTCCTGTCCTGATCTTCCCACAGCCTTGGCTTCACCATCTCAATATACCAGTCGCAGAATTCCTCCCAGATAAAGTCATAAACCTTTTGAAGGGCAATTCCCAGTTCATATTTATCCAGGTTTTCCGTCACTTCCTTTGCCAGGGAGTTCACCTTGGACAGGATCCATTTATCCGCAATGGTAAGTTCTGAAAGCTCTGCCTTTGCCTCCGGCACCTTCTCAATATTCATCATAATGAAACGGGTAGCGTTCCATACTTTATTGGCAAAATTTCTGCTGGCTTCCACGCGCTCCCAGTAGAAACGCATATCATTACCAGGCGCATTTCCGGTGATTAAGGTCATGCGGAGGGCATCGGCTCCGTACTTTTCGATGACCTCCAGAGGATCGATTCCGTTTCCTAAGGATTTGCTCATCTTACGGCCTTCGGAATCCCTTACCAGGCCGTGCATCAGCACCGTATGGAAGGGGAGCTTTCCGGTCTGCTCGATTCCCGAAAATACCATGCGGATTACCCAGAAGAAAATAATGTCGTAGCCGGTAACCAGCACATCGGTTGGGTAGAAATATTTTAAATCCTCTGTTTCCTCGGGCCAGCCTAAGGTGGAGAAAGGCCAGAGAGCGGACGAAAACCAGGTGTCAAGGGTATCCTCATCCTGGGTCAAATGGGTTCCTCCGCATTTGGGACATACTGTGGGATCTTCTTTTGACACGCTGATCTCCCCGCACTGGTCACAATAATATGCCGGGATACGGTGTCCCCACCAAAGCTGTCTGGAAATGCACCAGTCACGGATATTTTCAAGCCAGTGAAGATAAGTTTTATCAAATCTTTCCGGTACGAATTTCAGTTCTCCTGTTTTTAAAGCCTCAATTGCCGGCTTTGCCATCTCTTCCATCTTGACGAACCACTGCTGCTTTACCATAGGCTCTACGGTGGTCTTACAACGGTCATGGGTTCCTACCGCATGGGTATGGGGAACCACCTTCACCAAAAGACCCAGCTCCTCAAGATCCTTCACAATGGCCTTTCTGGCCTCATAACGCTCCATGCCATGATATTTGCTGCCGGGAAGGTTGATGGTGGCATCGTCATTCATGACGTTGATTTCAGGCAGGCTGTGTCTCTTTCCTACCTCAAAGTCATTGGGGTCGTGGGCCGGGGTAATCTTCACACAGCCGGTACCGAATTCTTTATCTACATAGGAATCTGCTACCACCGGTATATTGCGGCCTGTAAGCGGAAGCTCTAACATCTTTCCGATAAGATCCTGATAGCGCTCATCTTCCGGATTAACTGCCACCGCAGTATCTCCAAGAAGGGTTTCAGGTCTGGTGGTTGCAATCTCCACAAACCTGCCTTCTTCTCCTGCAATGGGATAATTGATATGCCAGAAGAAGCCGTTCTGGTCCTCATGCTCCACTTCCGCATCAGAAATGGAAGTCTGGCAAACCGGACACCAGTTTACGATACGGGAACCTTTATAAATATAGCCTTTTTCATAGAGCCGGATAAAAACTTCCTGTACGGCCGCTGAACAACCTTCATCCATGGTAAAACACTCTCTGTCCCAGTCGGCAGAGGATCCCATCTTATGAAGCTGGTTGATGATCCGCTCGCCATATTCTTTTCTCCAGTCCCAGCATTTTTCCAGGAAGCCTTCCCTGCCCAGTTCCTCCTTGTCAATTCCCTGCTTCTTTAAGCTTTCAATGACCTTTACTTCTGTAGCAATGGCCGCATGGTCCGTGCCCGGCTGCCATAGGGCCTCATAGCCCTGCATCCTCTTATAGCGGATCAGAATGTCCTGCATGGTGTTGTCTAAAGCATGCCCCATGTGTAGCTGCCCCGTAATATTAGGAGGCGGCATTACAATGGTAAAGGGCTTTTTATCCTTGTTTGGTTCTGCATGGAAATACTTCTTATCCAGCCATTTCTCATAAAGTTTGCCTTCAATCTCTGCCGGATTATAGGTCTTCTCCAATTCTTTCATCATGTTCTCCTTCCTGCTGACCGCCATGTATCCCGGGCTTATAGGTATGCCCTTGGGCGGAATTGCGCATCCAAATCGGAGCGCTTTTGTATATCAGAAAATTCCAAAGAGATTTTTCAGTATACAAAAAAAGCCCTCTGCATCGTTGGGATGCAAAGGGCGAATCAACGCGGTACCACCTTTATTCATATGGCAGATCCTGCCATATCTCACATAGCCTGTAACGCGGCCACACGTGAAAGCTTACTGAATGATTAAATTTCAGCCTTCCGGTTCTGAAGCTACCTTCCGCATACACTGCCTTAACCGTCTTTCAGCCGGTGAACGGTTCTCTCTTTCAGGGTTATAAGCGTACTCCTCTTCTTCTCTACCTTTTCCTTATACCTTGTAATGATAGTGTTTTTTTATGGTTTTGTCAAGACATAATATTCCGGTATTCCTGTTTCCATCTCTGGATAAGCTCGCCGGCTCCCTGCAAACGCTTGATCGGGTCCTTTTGAAACAGCTGTTCAAGCTCTTTAAGGCTGACCGCCCCGGCTGCCAGCGCCTCCGCCTTTTCTTTTTCTATTTCGCATTCCTGCCTCATTTCATCTGTAATGAGAGCCTGAAACCGTTCATTTAACACCAGACCCGGATTCCACTGGGCCAGATGGCATATTCTTTTTAGAATCTCAACATTTTTCACTAAGTCAAAGGATTTCTGGTAGGCCTGGCAGGCTTTGTCCGTCATAAACAGCCTGGCATAAGCTGCTCCCAGATTATTATATATTTTAGCCCGGAAGGCGTCATCCCCCCGGTCACCCTTTGGAAGATCCAGGATCTTCCGGTATTCTGACTCAGCCTTTCCATATTGCTTTCTGGAAAACAGGTAATCCGCCTTTGCCTTTAAGAACTCCTGGACAGGCATCCGACGGTAAGTGGTCAGATTCTGCCGGAACCGGCCGACCTCAGAAGCAGTATAGTAATCACATTCGTGAAGGATCGTGGCAAGAAGCTCATCCGGTTCCTCACCGCTTTGCTGCCATTTTTCCAGCTTGGCAGCCAGAAAAGCCATATCCAGATCTTCTCTGATAAACTGGATCAGGTTATTATCCACAAATTGATCCATGACCAAAAGAGGATTATTATAAATCACATAGCAAAGCTCCTGGGATGAAAACAAGCGTACTCCCAGGCCTTCAAAATAAAAGGGATGTTTAACCGGCTCCTGCCGGCAAAGAATCATACTCATAGCATAACCTCTTGCCTTATCACGGCCTCTGTGGCCGGAAATATTTCACCAAAACCCTTGTCTTTTAGTACCACTGCCATGGTTTTCTCATCCAAAAACCCAAAGCTGATCCCTATCCGGAGGTTTTTGTCCACCCGGTTCGGAAATCCTTCCAGTGGGATCTTCACCAGCCGTTTCTGCTTTGGATCCATGGGCGTTACCATGAATTCCACGTAATCCTGATGATCCACGATTAAATCCACGCTGCTCTTTGCTTCATACCAGTTGTCCCCGGCTGCAGCTACTACCAGCTGGCTTTCCCGTTCCTTATGAAGCACCTTCATGGAAATGGTGGAATGAAGCCGCCCCTCACAGATGCAGGTAAAGGGATAAGAGGTCTTTTCCTGAAGATAATCCATTCCCTTAAAAGCTGCGCCCCTGGCAAACAGCTCCGGTTCCATAAAGACCTTCCGGCGGGAGCAGAGTATCTTCATGGAATCTCCCGCCCAGTCATGACGCTCAAAGCCCTTTCCCGTCAGGAATACCGATGAAAATAATTTCTTCTGGAGAAGCCTGTCCGCGCAGGAGCTTAAGATTTTATCCGCCAGCTTTCCTCCGGAAGGCGTATCTAAAATATCCAGATTAAAACTTTCCTCTAAAGCCTCATCCTCTGCGATCACCACCATCTTCCGAAGGCCTCTCTGTACCTTAAGCTCATGATAGTGAAAAGAGTCTTCCGATAAGTCAAACACGCCTACCTGGTTGCTCCAAACTTCTTTCTTCTGGCTGAGAACGTAGTATACAAAGCTTTCCGTATGGCTTATGATGTGCACACGATCCCTTGGAATCTCTAAGTAATCCGCACAATACATAAGAGCATCCATCAGCTTTACATCCACCTTCTGCATGGTGATCACCAGCTGTTTCACCTCATCGCAGAAAAACTCTTCCATGGGAAGCTTTAATATCTTCTTTAAAAACATCTTTAAAAGGTCAAGACCTTCGTATTTGGTTCCGCCCAGGGTCGCGGTTCCCTCTTTCCTAACCATTTTTATCAGCTTGTCTATTATGATGCCCTCGCCTACAAGAGTATAGGCGTAAGCCTCTTCTCCTACAAACCAGGCATCTTCATCCTTTTTCCTGCAGATCACTGTAGGAAAGCACCATGATTTTTCCCTGTCATGGCAGCATATGCGGGTATAGGCATCGCAAAGGTCAAGCCCTATTATCAGTCCGTCCATTGACAGCCCCCTTATCTTACATCAGTGGAAATAATTCTTCCGCAGCAGCATTCTTTTGTAAATACTCCTGCATCCGATTTTTGAGCCCGTTTTCATCCTTTAAGTTTAAGGACAGACTCATTTCATTTAAGCAGGCAAACTTGCTGTCCGAAGCCTCCCGTGAGATTCCGGTATCACAGCTTACACTGCCTTCTTTTTTAAGAACCCACGCTTCCTCAATCAGCTCTCTCACCCGGTATTCCATGATCTCGCCTTCAAACAATATCTTCTGCTTGACGAAAACTCCCTGGTACATCCGGGAAATATCCTCACTGTGAAACTCTTCTTCATCGGGAAGAATTCTGACTAACAATTCCACCTTGGAATCCCGGTCCCCACAGTACTGGATCATGGCTTTATCCATAATATCCTCCGGCATGGGAATACATTTTGACAGATCCTTTAAATACGGGAATACAAGACCTTCTTCCAGCAGGAAGGAAACCGTATTCCGGCACAGCTTCTGCTGCTCTTCGTCAAGCGCAGGAAGTTTAGAATAATACTTTGTTATGGCCAGCAAATAAATGGTGGGAAGACGGCCTTTTACAGAAGCTGCCTGGACCGTTCCTTCCAGATAAGCGAAAACCTTTTCCTCCGGCTCCTTATCCTCCATAAAATATTCTGTACATTTTATGGTAAAATAAGCCTTCACAATCATGTCACCGGTTTCCTTGCGGCTCCGGTAAAGGCCAAACACCTTGTCAAGTTTTGAGCTGCATCCGGAAAACATCATCTGTGCCGTCAGGCGTTCTTCCAGATCGTATGTTTCCACATGCTCGGAAACTCCCTTCATAAGCACCTGATACATCTGATCCGTCAAACCGTTAAAATGCTCGCACAAGTAGTCAAGGATCACGCCATCACTTTTTCCTTCCTTGAAAACATCGTAAGCCAGATGTAAAAGCAAAGGATCCTCATCAAATAAGTTCTTAAGTATCATTTTCGTACACAGTTCATAAAGCCGCTCCGTCCGGGTTCCTTCGCTGCCGAATTCCCGTATCATTAAGAACGCCTCTTCCATGTGGTTGTTATGGATGAGCGTATCACAGACGTTTATCCGCTCCTCCTTGGATAGGACCTTTTTATCCAGCTTAACCAGATATCCGGCTCCTTCTTCTCCCTCTTGACCGTCAGACGCCTGCCTGCTGTAAAACTCGATGACTTTGGAAAGAAGAAGCTTCTGATAAATAGGCCGCAGCTTTTTATCCTCCAGCGTACCTTCTAAGATCTTCACCTCTTCTATATCCGAAGCCCCGTCCGCCAGAATCCTTTCGCATGCCCGAAGCCGGAGCATGGAATGCTCCGGATACACCTCAAAGCACCGTTCTTCCAGTTCCGGGCGGTCCATGACCGGCTCCTTTTTATAGGGAATGGTGGCATACCGGTTGCCAAAAGCATCCTGGAAAAGCAATATGCTGTGTTCTGAAAACAAAGGTACATAGGCGACGCCATTATCAAGAAGGAATGCATCCTCCTCTGCCATTTCCTCATAGCACACAATGACATACTTCATATTCTTATTGCTGCATTCTACCCGGTAGGACCGGAGTATGGAGGGCAGCACCTTTGCCATGGGAAGATCGATCACATCCTTTAGTATCATCCGCTCATAAATCCCGGCCAGCTGCTTGTCAATCCTTGATTCAAACAGCTGCTCCGTAGCAAACTTCTCGATCGTCCGCTCATAGGCCTGATATAGAGGGTCGGTCGGCTCTAAATAAACCAGGACATTCTTATAAAGGACCGCCCTGCTGTGAAGATCCAGCTCATTTCCTCCATAGGAAAAATAAAGGAGCACTTCTTTCGGGAGGAGATAACAGTAATTTCCCGGCAGAGCATACAAATAATATTCATACAGCCGGGTCAGGCTGATCCCGGCCTTTACCCCTTTCTCGTACCAGGCAAAAGCTTCCGCCATGCGGCATTCCCCTTTGATTAACAGGGCGCAGATCGCCTCAAGCACCTCTTTTATGGGATGCTCCTCATAAAGCTTAACCAGCATCCGGTATTGAAGCCGGTTAAAATACTTTGCCGCCAGGGTAAGTCTGGATATGGCCACAGCCAGCTTTTGATCCACAATCCCCTTTCCGGCGCAATGGGAAAGGATCTGAATCTCCATGGGCCCCATAGCCCTTATAATCTCCGGTGAACGGTTTAGCACCCTGCAGCCCCAGACATAGAAAAACGGGCTTCTGACGCCCATATGAAACTGCTTTTTCATCATGGCCAGCAATGCGGGCAGATTCTCAAACAGCTTGTCATCTAGTTTTATAAGCAGCAAAAAAAGCCAGAAGAGCCTTCTATCTTCTTCCAGATATTTTTTCATGAGGCGGATTAAGGATTCCTTCTGGTACTCGTCAGGCTGCACCTTTAAACGCAGGAACTGGTAATAACAGTAAAGCTCCCTTTTTTCCTGGCGTTCTTTTAGGATTTCATCCCTGCACTCGTCAAGGAGCAGCGCCGCCTTGGAGGGATTTCCCTGTCCAAGGAATATCTCAGTCCGGAGCAGCTTAAGAAGGCCGCTTTCGCCCTTCATCAGTTCAATTTCGTCGAGGGCCTTTCCCATCTCATCATATAGAATACTTATATCCTTCTGCCCGTATTCTTCTTCCAGGCGAAGCCGCAAATACCGGCTAAAGGCTTCTTTTGCAAAAGCATCTTCTGCGGATACTCCTCCTCCGGGGTTATTGACCGCCATAACTGGGATGATAAAACGTTCTTCGATTCCGGTTATTAGAATCCTTCCGGAATTCTCTCCCTGATGCATTCGTTCCGGGTGAACCAGAAACATTACCCTGCATTCCTCTTCGTCAAAATCCTGTTCCCCGATGTTTTTCTTTGGCAGCTCTATAAAATCACAATCCGTTGTAACATCCAGGTTCACATAGCCCCAGCCGCTGCGCTTTATGAGCACCCAGTCCGTTACAACTTCCTCTAGTTCTCCAAATCTCCGCTCCTCGGTTTCCGCCCATAACTGGACCGGTTTTTTCACCTTTAAAGCGGTCAGAAACTCTTCCAGTTCCTTCCTTCTGTCAGGCCTTCCTTTTAATCCGTCGTAGATTGCCCTTACATGAAGGTCCTTCATAAAGGGAGCCGTGGCAAAATCCCGGTACTCAAACAAACGAAGAGCCGTATCCATATCTTTTTTAGCCGTATCTGCAAAATCCTCTGCTGTCTTTAAATCACTCAGCGCTTTCCCTGACGTGCTCAGTTCCACGCAAAAAGAATAAGGGACTTCTCTCTCGCCGCCATTGGTAACCAGATAAAAAGAGCCCTTAATCACATCTCCATCTTCCAGGTAACTGCTGTTTATCTCATAGACCAGATGGTTATATGTTCCGCCAAACGCTCCGCTTATGAGTCTGACACGGAAATTGGACGAATATGCAAGTCCTTTTATATGTAAATTATTCTCACTGGTAACGACAAGTTCCCGCCTGGTGGCTCCGCCTGAACGGACCACATCATCAATTTCCCACGGTGTCACCTTAATCTTTGGAATCTCTGAATCAATGATGCCCTTTGCCAGCCTGTTGATCCGTTCTCTCATAGTACCACCTGTATCTTTAATTTCCTTATCTTATTTAGCTTGTTTGATTTTAATTACTCTATATTCTAACATATTATCTATTGATTTAAAACCCTAAAATTGGTATGATAAAATAAAAACTGTGAAAAAAAGGACGAACGATCATGACAACCAACGAAAAAGCTTTATTACTCCACGAAGAATGGAAGGGGAAGCTGGAAATTAATTCCAAAGCAAAGGTAAAAAGCAGGGAGGATCTGGCTCTTGCCTATACCCCTGGCGTAGCGGAACCCTGCAAGGTCATTGCCGGAAACCCTGAGGCCGCCTATCTATATACCATCAAATCCAATACCATAGCCGTCGTTTCAGATGGAAGCGCTGTTCTTGGTCTTGGAAACATCGGACCCCTGGCCGCCATGCCGGTCATGGAAGGAAAAGCGGTGCTGTTTAAGGAGTTCGGGGGAATCAATGCCATCCCGATCTGTCTGGATACCCAGGATACTGAGGAGATCATCAAGACCGTGGTAAATATCGCACCTGCTTTCGGCGGGATCAATCTGGAGGACATCTCCGCTCCCCGCTGTTTTGAAATTGAAGAACGTTTAAAAGAGCTGCTTGACATCCCCGTATTCCATGACGACCAGCATGGAACGGCGATCGTGGTTCTAGCAGGCATTATAAACGCCTTAAAGGTGACAGGAAAAACAAAAGAGGAATGCAGGATTGTTGTAAACGGTGCAGGCTCCGCCGGAATCGCCATTACAAAACTTCTTCTCTCCTATGGCTTTCTCCATATCACCATGTGCGACCGTGCAGGAATCCTGGTAAAGGGCATGGAAGGCTTGAACTGGATGCAGGAAAAAATGATGGATGTGACGAATCTGGAAGGAACCCATGGTTCTTTGGCAGATGCCATGAAAGGCAGTGATATTTTTGTAGGAGTGTCCGCCCCTGGAATCGTTACGGAAGAAATGGTCGCTTCCATGAATCCTGACGCCATTTTATTTGCCATGGCAAACCCGGTTCCTGAAATCATGCCTGATCTTGCCAAAGCGGCCGGTGCAAAAGTGGTGGGGACCGGAAGGTCCGACTTCCCAAACCAGGTCAATAATGTAGTCGTGTTCCCTGGCATCTTTAAAGGTGCATTGGAAGGAAGAGCAACTGCTATTACGGAAGATATGAAGCTTGCTGCCGCAACCGCTATTGCCGGCCTTGTAGCGCCATCAGAACTGAACGAAAACAATATCCTGCCTGAAGCCTTTGACCCTCGTGTTGCATCTGCCGTGAGCCAGGCTGTCAAAAACAATATCCGGCAGTAGAAAACATAAGGATCCGGTTGAAAGCTGCTTTCACTATCCTTGAATTTACGGCGCAGCAAGCGCATCACTGGAGGTAACTATGCTGTCAGAACCTATGACCCTGTACAAACTGATGATTTTATACATGCTTAAACAGGTTAATTTCCCCCTGACAAGCGCACAACTGTCAAACTTTTTTCTGGAGCACGAATATACCACGTATTTTACGCTCAATCAGGCATTGAATGAACTGCTGGAGGCCAGACTGCTTCATGTGGAAACTAACCATAACAGCAGCCGGTACGAGATTACCAAGGAAGGGGAAGAAACCCTTTCCTTTTTCGGCAGTAAAATTTCACCGGCCATCATCAATGATATGGATGAATATTTAAAGGAGAACAAGTTCCGGCTCCGCAACGAGGTAGGCGTAACTGCTGACTTCTATAAATCCACCAGCCATGATTACATTGTTCACTGCCAGGTCCGGGAGGGAAAAAACTGCCTGATAAATCTGGAACTGTCTGTTCCTGACAAAGATCAGGCGGAAATCATGTGTGATCACTGGAAATCAAAAAGTCAGGAAATTTATGCATTTGCCATGAAAGCACTGATGAGTGGTTCTTAATATTTTATCCAACAGAAACTTAAGGGGGATTCATCTTGAATAAAATTCAGACAAAGAAAACATTGTTTCCGAAGATAAACGACCAGTATCAGCTTCATTTGAAACAATTAAAGAAAAAAAAGTTCCGTTTCAAGGTAAGGTTGATTTTAACCGTCATCCTTCCCATTTTTATTTTTGTGGTTTTCATCAAAGCAGCAAAAACCTTTATCAGGATCAAAGTACGGAATCTTTTTACTAAACCGGTTCATGACAGTGTATCCGAGAAGCCGGGAGTGCCAGTTCCCATTCAGGGGGCGCCGGTTGAAAAGGAAACGCTTCAGCCACAACGGGATTCTGATGCGCCTAAGTAAAAATTTATTCGAATGCCCATTACCCATAACGAAAAGAGGAGTAATGAAAGGATGATTATCGTTGATTTTACCACGGAACATATTAGCAAGGCAAACTTACTGGCGCTTGCCAGCTACAAAGAAGAACTTAGAAAAGTTCCAGCTCTGCCAAATGTTGATACATTCCCTGACTTGACCAGCTTTGCCGATAACGGTCTGGGGGTTGCAGCATTTGAAGATGGTGAAATGGTTGGATTTCTGTGCAGCATCGTGCCTTTTGACAATGCGTTTCACTCTACAGACGTGAGGGGTGTATTTTCACCCATGTGGGCCAATGCAGCAACGCTTAAGAACAGAGCAGATATTTATGCTGCCATGTATCAAGATGCTGCCCGCAAGTGGGTACGAGCAGGCGCAGTCAGTCATGGTATTTGCTTATATGCACATGATGAAATTGCTCAAAAGCAATTTTTCAAATACGGTTTTGGTCTGCGCTGTGTCGATTCAATCCGCCCTATGGAGCCATTTGATTGTAGCACTTGTGAAGAATATGAGTTTTCAGAACTCCCATCAAGTGAGTACACTTTGGCCTATTCATTTGAATTAATGTTAAACAAACATTATAACAATAGTCCATTTTTTATGAACCGCATACAAGAAACATGTGAAACCTTTTGTGAGACGTGTGTAAGAGATCATGAACGATGTTTTGTGTCTCAATACCGGGGCAAAACATGCGCTTACTTAAAAATATCGGAATCTGGTGAAACCTTTATCACTGAAAATCCAAATTACCGCCATATTACTGGTGCTTTCTGTTTGGAAGAGCATCGAGGCAAAGGCATATATCAAAGTCTGTTGAATTATGTGATAAAAATTTTGAAAGCAGAGGGTTACACCCACCTCGGTGTAGACTTTGAGAGCATCAATCCAGCAGCATATGGTTTCTGGTCAAAATATTTTGCGGCTTATACCCATGGCGTTGTGCGCCGTATTGATGAAAGGATTTTGTCAGAGGATTCTCATTTTAATTGATAGGAGAAAGGTTAGATGAAATAGCTTTTATACGGGTTTGCAAGTCTTCCCGTGGAACGTACGGCAACTTAGAATTGCAGAATTATATATTCATGTATTAAAAAAGCTGATTCAGTATTATAATTCTGAATCAGCTTTTTCTTATCCCTGCATAAACCGGTTTAAAAATTCTTTTGTTGAATTTTTCTTTGGATTCCCGAAAATATCGGCCGGAGCACCTTCCTCTTCAATGACACCGCCTGCCATATAGACTACACGGCTGGAGACATCCCTGGCAAATGCCATTTCATGAGTCACGATGATCATAGTAAGACCTTCCTTTGCCAGAGTCCTCATAACCGCAAGCACTTCCCCTACCATCTGGGGATCCAGCGCGGAGGTCGGCTCATCAAAGAGCAGGATCTCCGGTTCCATTGCCAAGGCTCTTGCAATGGCCACCCTCTGTTTCTGCCCGCCGGAAAGCTGCCTTGGCTTTGCATTGATGTAAGGAGCCATGCCTACCTTTTCCAGATACATCATCGCTTTCTTTCTGGCTTCTTCCTTACCTTTTTTCAGTACCTTGACCTGGCCTACCAGACAATTTTCCAAAACAGTCATATTATTAAACAGATTAAAGCTCTGGAATACCATGCCCACTTTGGTCCGGTAGGAAGGAACGTTCATTTTCCGGTCCGTAATGTCTACATCGTGGTACAGGATGTCGCCTGTGGTAGGAGTCTCCAGAAGATTGATGCAGCGCAGCAGCGTTGACTTTCCGGAACCTGAGGCTCCGATGATGCATGTCACATCCCCGGCATTGACAGAAAAATCAATGTCCCGCAGTACCACGTTGGTCCCAAAGGTCTTGCTTAAATGATGAATCTCTAAAACTTTTCCGCCTGCCATTTATTTATCCTCCTTCTCTTTGGGATCTGGGAATTTTACCATGCCGCTGGTATAAGCCAGGGTATCGGTGGTCGCAAGATCATAGCTGTCAGGACCATCCATCTTCTTCTCCCAGTAACGGAGGATTCTGGAACAGGTAAAGGTCAGGATGAAATAAATGACCATGGTAATGCCAAATGCTTCAAAATAGGTATAATACGCGCCTGCAACGCCCTTTGTGGCATAGAATAGTTCCACTACGCCGATGACGGAAAGCACGCAGGTATCCTTAATATTGATGATTAAGTTATTGCCGATCTGAGGCATGATATTGCGCAGTGCCTGAGGCATGATAACATTGACCATGATCTGAAAGTGGGTCATGCCGATGGCCTTGGCACCCTCGGTCTGTCCCGGATCAATGGAAAGGATTCCACCTCTCACGGTCTCAGCCATATAGGCTCCTGTGTTAATGGATACAATGAAATAGGCAGCAAAAACAATGGACATGTTAATGCCAAACAGCACGGAAGAACCGTAGAATATAAACATGGCCTGAACCATCATAGGAGTTCCGCGAAATACCTCTACATAAATATTTAAAATCAATTTTACTAATTTTAATGAAAACCTTTTAACCGGATTGTCACTTTTTAATACCGGAATCGTCTGTATAATTCCTACGGCAAAACCAATGATGCAGCCGATGAATGTACCGGCAATGGCGATTGCCATTGTCTTTCCCGCCCCGTTTAAAAAGGAAGGGCCATAATGCTGCAGTATAAATACAATTCTTCCAAAAAAATCTGATGGCAAAGACATATATACTACCTTCTCCTTCTCGTACTTCGAGGAAACAGAACAAACGGCACGAAATAAGAACACTCTTGTCCCGTGCCTGCAAGCCCTGATTCTATTCTTTATTCCCGTGAAGGCAACGAGTCAAAGTCAAGCTTGCTTGACTTTGTCGGCTGCCCGCAGGTATTCTACCTGAATTACTTTGATAATGGCTGAACAGAAATTGCCTCTTCCATCATCTTGTTAAAGTCATCCTTGCTCATTTTGGCAAGTACTCCGTTCACGGCATCCTTTAATTCCGTATTTCCCTTCTTCAATGAGATGCCGATGTTGACATCTTCATCAGAAACCTTAAACTCGCCCTCTGTTCCTGTGAAATCAAGGAGCTTGAAGTCAGGATAAGCAACCAGCGCTGCCTGTCCGGTAGGCTTGTCTGTTACCACTAAATCGCATCTGCCGGAGCTTAAAGATACCAGCATGGCCGGTGCGGATTCCTGGGCAGGCTGAATGTCTGCATTAGGAATCTGAGGCAGGCAGTTGTCATACCAGATGGTATTTAACTGGGAAGTACAGATTGCCCCGGAAAGATCGGCAACACTCTTTGCATTCTCATACTTGCCTCCGGCTTTCACCAGGGTCACAATGGTTGCATAATAGTAAGGATCTGTGAAATCAACGGACTGCATACGTTCTGCTGTAACGGACTGACCGGCAATGACACAATCAACTTTTCCGGACTGAACTGCGGGAACAAGGGAATCCCAGTCCAGCTTCACAATCTCCAGTCCATAGCCCAGCTCATCCGCAATCTTCTTAGCCATCATGACGTCATAGCCATAAGCGTAATCAGAGCTTCCGGATATGGGAACGGCTCCGCCTTCATCAGTTGGCTGTGTCCAGTTGTATGGTGCATAGCTGCACTCCATGGCTACCTTTAACACCTTTTTATCTCCTGTTTCCTTGCCGGCTGCCCCAGACGTGCCTGTGCCGGAATTTCCGCTTCCGCAGGCAGTCAGAAAGGACGCTGCCAGGGTTGCTGCCATAAGAGTTGATACGATTTTTTTCATTGTCTTTTTCATAACTGTTTTCTCCTCTTCCAACCAAAATGAACTCTATGTAATAAATAGGTTCATTATAAAAAGATTTTTACTCCTTGTCAAGACCATTTACGGATTCTGAGATTATGTCCCATATCTCTTCCCTGCCTTGCTTGGTTTCAGCGGAAAAGGGAATGACTATAACATCACTTCCGATTCCAAGCCCTGTGCGAAGAGTTTTTACCGCTTTCTGCACCTGGCTCCTCTTGATCTTATCCAGCTTGGTGGCAATGATTATAGGATGGTAGCCGTTGTATACGACCCAGTCGTACATGGTCTTATCATTCACAGAAGGCTCGTGGCGGATATCAATCAGTAAAAACACACACCGGAGCATAGGGGATTTATGAAGATAGTTCTCTATCATTTTCCCCCATTTTGCCTTTACTTCCAGAGCCACCTTGGCATAGCCGTAGCCCGGAAGATCCACATAGTAAAAAGCATCGTTAATGTTATAAAAATTAATGGTTTGGGTCTTCCCCGGCTGGGACGAGATTCTGGCAAAGGACTTGCGGTTCATCAGGGCGTTTATGAGAGAAGATTTTCCCACATTGGACTTACCCGCAAAGGCAAACTCCGGATTTATATTCTCCGGAAGCGTGCTGGTTATTCCGCACACCGTCTCCAGCTCTACTGTTTTAATGATCATATGGTTTCCTCTTTCCTGCCCACGCTTTTTGGGCATAAAGGTATACCCGAAGGGTGTTTCCTCTTTCCTGCCCACGCTTTTTGGGCAAGGCATTTTCTATTTCTGGATGAAAGCTTCTTTTAAAACCTCAGACATGTCTTTCACATATATGATTTCAAGGCCTCCGATGATCTCCTCTGACAGCTCTGCAATATCCGGGCGGTTCCTGTCGGGAACCAGAACCTTCTCCACATGGGCCATACGGGCAGCAAGGATTTTTTCCTTAAGGCCGCCGATAGGCAGAACACGGCCGCGAAGAGTAATCTCTCCGGTCATTGCCACCCTGGCGTTTACCTTTCGGTTTGTAACTGCGGACAGTATAGCCGTTGCCATGGTGATTCCTGCCGACGGGCCATCCTTTGGTACAGCCCCTTCCGGAATGTGAAGGTGGATATCGTGTTTTTCAAAATAATCATCCTTTACCTTATATTCCGGGCAAACCGACCTGATATAGCTTAAAGCCGTCTGGGCGGATTCTTTCATGACATCGCCCATCTGTCCCGTCATCTGAAGGGTTCCCTTCCCTGGCATGACATTGACTTCGATTTGAAGGGTATTTCCGCCGACACTGGTCCAAGCAAGGCCTCTAACAATTCCTACCTGGTCTTCCTCATTTACATCTTCAAATTGCACTTTTTCCTTGCCTAAATATTTCTCTAAGTCGTTTTCCGAGATCTCTATAATACTTTTTTCATCTTCCAGAAATTCTCTTGCAGCTTTTCTGAAAACAGCCCCGATCCGCCTTTCTAAATTTCTGACTCCGGCCTCTCTGGTGTAGTGGTGAATGATCTTTTCAAGAGCCTTGTCCGATATGGACACCTGCTTTTCAGTAAGCCCATTCTTTTCCCGCTGCTTTCTTACTAAGTAATTCTTTGCAATATGGAATTTTTCATTCTCTGTATAGCTGTTTACTTCAATTACTTCCATACGGTCCAGAAGCGGCCCAGGTATGGTTGTAGTGGTATTGGCCGTTGCAAGAAACAGCACATTGGACAAATCAATGGGAATCTCTACATAATGGTCCCGGAACTTCACATTCTGTTCGCTGTCAAGCACCTCCAGAAGGGCGGAAGAAGTATCACCCTTATAATCCCTGCTGACCTTGTCGATTTCATCAAGAAGCATTAGGGGATTACTGACTCCGGCTTGCCTTAAGGCTTCCACAATCCTGCCGGGCATGGCACCCACATAGGTTTTCCGGTGTCCGCGGATCTCCGCTTCATCCCGGATCCCTCCCAGGCTGATCCTTACATACTCCTTGTTTAAGGCCTTTGCCACTGATCTGGCAATGGAAGTTTTTCCTGTTCCGGGAGGTCCTACCAGGCAGATGATAGGGCTGGATCCTTTTTTTGTAAGCACACGGACTGCCAGATACTCCAGAATCCGTTCCTTTACCTTTTCAAGGCCGTAATGATCCTCATTTAAGATTTCCTCTGCATGGGCGATGCTGTTGTCATCCTTAGAAAGCTTCTTCCATGGAAGTTCCAGGACTGTCTCAAGGTACATGCGGACGACATTGGCTTCCTGGCTTCCTCCGGGCATGGCCTTAAAGCGGTCAATCTCCTTCTGGATCTTATCCTTTGTTTCTTTATCTGCTTTTAAAGCCTTAAGCTTCTTCAAGTAATCATCCGCATCGGACAGAGGGTTGTCCTCTCCCAATTCCTCCCGGATCACCTTAAGCTGCTCCCTTAAGATATAATCCTTCTGGTTCTTGTCGATCCGTTCCTTTACATGGGACTGTAATTCCCGCTTTACCTTTGTGACCTCTATCTCCGTGATCAGCTGCTTCAAGACAAGCGCATACCGATCTTCCAAAAGAGCGCTTTCAAGCACCTGCTGACGCACCCTGTAATCCCAGGAAAGCTGTACGGCAATCTGGTCCAAAAGCTCGCCAAGGTCTGTAAGCACCATAAGATTGGGAAGTACTTCCTTTGCAATCCTGGGATTCTCCTTGCCGTATTCCTCCAGCTTTTCCTGAATGATCTGAATCATAGCCTGTCTGGTAATATAATCAATGGAATCATCTGCTTCCAGGGTCTTTTCAACTTCACCTATGAGCATGGGCTCTTCAGTGTCAAGAGTTAAAAGTTCCACCCGTTCCACGCCTTCCACCATAACACGGATCACGTTATTAGGCAGCTTTACCAACTGCTTGATGAGAGCCACTGTGCCGACCTGATACAAATCATCGATTCCAGGTTCAGCTTCCTCAGAATTCTTCTGGGTGACCAGACATACCCTCTGGTCCCCTACCATCGCCTTCTCCACAGCTGCAATGGATTTTGTCCGGCTGATATCAAAATGCAGCATCATTTTGGGAAGAACAGTCATGCCTCGCAGGGCGATAACTGGCATTGTGATTGTCTTATCCACCATTGTGTTCTCTCCTTTGCATTCAAAAAGGTGTTCCAGCAGATTTTCTCGCTGTAACACCTTCCCGACTCATGCAGGGACCTATGCGATCTCGCCTGTCTTATCTTTTCTTAGCTTCTGAGCCAGTGATTTTCTGGGGACTGCCGTGTCCCGATAAATCAACTCCGGCTCACCCTTTTTATCTACAACATCCCTGGTAATCGTGCAGATTCCAATGCTGCTGTCGGATGGTATCTCGTACATCATATCCGTCATTACGCTTTCCATAATGGAACGCAATCCTCTGGCGCCTGTTTTTCTCTCCACTGCCAGCTCCGCGATCCGCTCAACCGCTTCTCTGGTCAGCTCAAGCTTAACATCATCCAGTTCAAACAGCTTTTGATACTGTTTGACCAGGGCATTCTTCGGTTCTGTCAAAATCTTCACAAGCGCTTCCCGATCCAAAAGCTCCAGGGATACGGTAATCGGCACCCGGCCGATAAACTCCGGTATTAAACCGAATTTTACCAGATCCTGAGGAAGGGTCTTTTTCAGAAGATCATCAATATCCGTCTTGTTCTTATCAACGATTTCCGCATTAAAGCCGATGGAACCAGCACTTAACCGGCGTTCAATGATTTTTTCCAATCCATCAAAGGCGCCGCCGCAGATGAACAGAATGTTGGTCGTGTTGATCTGCAAAAGCTCCTGGTGGGGATGCTTTCTTCCTCCCTGAGGGGGAACGCTTGCAACCGAACCTTCCAGGATCTTTAAAAGAGCCTGCTGTACGCCTTCACCGGAAACATCCCTGGTAATGGACACATTTTCCGACTTTTTTGTTATTTTATCAATCTCGTCAATATATATGATACCATATTCTGCCTTGCTGATGTCATAGTCAGCCGCCTGGATGAGCTTTAAAAGGATGTTCTCAACATCCTCGCCCACATAACCGGCTTCTGTCAGGGCGGTGGCATCTGCAATTGCAAACGGAACATTTAAGACCTTTGCCAACGTCTGCGCAAGATAGGTTTTACCGGAACCGGTAGGACCTAACATCAGAATATTGCTCTTTTGCACATCCACATCCATTTTTTTTCTGGAAGTGATTCTTTTGTAGTGGTTATAGACTGCTACAGACAATACCTTTTTTGCGTTGTCCTGACCAATGACATAATCGTCTAAAAATGCCTTTATTTCCTTTGGCTTCATCAGGTTGATATCGCCAAAATCAGGTCCTTCCTCCTCATGGCTGTCAAATTCTTCCTCTAATATCTCTGCGCACAAATCAATGCATTCGTCACAGATGTAGACATTATTGGAACCGGCAATGAGTTTCTTTACCTGGTCCTGGGTTTTCCCGCAAAAAGAGCATCGGATCTTGTCGTCTGTTCTGACCGGCATATACACACCTCATTCTTTCCTAATACATTGCCCTGCTTTCCGGGCATTAAGGGATACCCGCAGGGTGTTACCTATAAATCGTCCTGGCTGCCTGGGCCCAAAGGCTTATCGGTCATGGCTGTAGATGATATCATCAATCAGGCCATATGCTTTCGCCTCTTCTGCATTCATGTAATTGTCACGCTCCGTATCACGTTCAATCACCTCATAAGGCTGGCCAGTGTTTGCGGACAGGATATCATTTAAACGCTTCTTTATCTTCAGTATATTCTCAGCTACGATCCGGATCTCAGTTGCCTGGCCTTTTGCTCCGCCGGATGGCTGATGAATCATAACCTCTGCATTTGGAAGAGCGAACCGTTTTCCCTTTGCTCCGCCGGCCAGCAAAAATGCTCCCATGCTGGCTGCCATGCCCATACAAACAGTAGAAACATCACATTTAATATAGTTCATGGTATCATAAATCGCCATGCCTGCGGTAACAGAACCGCCGGGGCTGTTTATATAGAGGTTGATGTCCTTATTGGGATCTTCTGCCTCTAAAAATAACAGCTGGGCCACAACAAGGCTTGCTGATACATCGGATACCTCTTCCCCAAGGAAAATGATCCTCTCCTTGAGAAGTCTGGAATAAATATCGTAAGAACGTTCGCCCTTACTGGTTGATTCAATGACATAAGGTACTAAACTCATCTGTCTTCCTCCTGTCTGTTCATTCTTTCATTTGCCCATACTATCCGGGCAGGGTCCGCCCAATTTACAGGGCGTAAAGGGATACCCGCAGGGCATCTCTTATCAAAGCCGAATAGACTCCGGACAAAAATGCCAGGAATCTATTCAGAGAATTCTTCTTAAACTAATTTTGCTTCTGCAACAAGAAAATCTACTGCTTCCTGAACTGCCAGATCTTCCTTCATCTGCTGGATGCCGTTCTCTCCAAGAGATTCTTTCACCAGAGAGACCTCCATCTTGTAAGCTTCTGCCATGCTTGCAATTTCTTTCTCAACCGTTTCGTCAGAAGCAGTAATGTTCTCTGCTTTCACAACTGCTTCAAGTACCAGTCTTGTCTGGATTCTCTTAAGAGCCTGCGGCTTCATCTGCTCTTTTAAGGACTGAAGGGTCATGCCTGTAAATTTCATATACTGGTCAAGAGACAGTCCCTGGCTCTGCATTCTTCTTGCATAGTCATTGACCATGTTGTTCACCTGGCTGTCGATCATCGGCTCAGGAATCTCCATGGTGGCATTTTCAACAACTTTCTCTACCACACGGTCTTCGTTCTCTGTTGCCGCTTCTTTCTCTTTCCTTGAAGCAACATTTTCCCTGATGTTGTTCTTGTACTCTTCCAATGTTTCAAACTCAGAAACTTCACTTGCAAACTCGTCGTTTAACTCAGGAAGTTCTTTTGTCTTGATTTCCTTTACGGTCACCTTAAATAAAGCAGGCTTTCCTGCCAGTTCGGTTGCATGATACTCATTTGGGAAAGCTACGTTGACATCACACTCTTCGCCAATGTTCTTGCCGACCAGCTGCTCTTCAAAGGTATCAATGAAGGAGTGGGAACCAATGGTAAGAGGATAATCCTCACCCTTTCCGCCTTCAAATGTCTTTCCGTCTACAAAGCCTTCAAAATCGATAACCGTCTGGTCGCCATTCTCTACGGCTCTGTCCTCTACGGTGATCAGTCTGGAATTCTGTTCCTGAACTTTCTTTAATTCAGCATCAATATCTTCCTCGGTCACTTCAGCAATTGACTTGGTCACTTCAATTCCCTTATACTCGCCAAGAGTCACTTCCGGCTTAACTGCAACAGTTGCAGTATAGATTAAGGTCTTTCCTTTTTCTACCTGTACAATGTCAATTTCAGGTCTGGAAACAATGTCCAGTCCGCTTTCTTCCGCTGCATCGCCATAGGTTGCGTCAAGAGCCTCATTTACTGCATCTTCATATAAAATGCCTGCTCCATACATCTTTTCAACCATGGCCTGAGGAGCTTTCCCTTTTCTGAAACCAGGGATGTTGAATCTGCCCTTATTCTTATTGTAAGCTGCGGTAAGAGCTTTGTCAAACTCCTCCGCCGACACTTCTACCGTTAATTTTGCCATGTTCTTTTCTAATTTTTCTACTTGTAAACTCATTAAAGGGTTCCTCCTTGAAATATATGTGAACCGCCAAATCAACAGGGCGTTACACTTCAATTTAGCATTATACCATACTCGTCCCGTAAATTCCAGTATTATTTACGATTAAATCAGGTTTTTCCTGAAAACTCCTGCATTCTCTTCACGATGTAGGGGTCAAGGGGTCTGATCTCCATCTGAGGTCTTGCAATATAATATCCCTGGAACAGGGAAACCCCGCAATTCATGAGAAATTCCAGCTCTTCCGGAATTTCTACTCCCTCTGCCAGGACAGTTATATTGTTTTGATTTGCAAAATCCAGAAGGCTCTTTAAAATGATCTGACGGTTTGGGTCTTCGTGGATCCGTTTTACCAGATTAGTGTCCACCTTAATGATATCCGGCCTCATGCGCAGGAGTATCGCTTCGCTGTTATATCCTGTTCCGAAATCATCAACAGCGACCTGGCCCTTCCACTGTCTCGCCATATCGATCTTGCGGTGCATGAAATCATGGCTTGCCGGTTCTCCTTCTGTCAATTCAATGACAATCCTGTGGAGCAGCTCTCCATAGTTTTCTTCCAGTTCTTCCAGCTCTGCTTCTGTTAAGCATACGCTGGCAATGGAATTGATGAACAGCTTTTCATCAGAACCCAGCTGACCGGCCATAGCCTGCGTCATAACAGCCTTAAGGCCTGAAAACCAGGTGAGAGCCTCCATCTGGGGAAGTTTTGCCTGAGCTCTTGCCAGATTTAAGACCTCACTGATCCCCTTCATATTCGCAAAGTCCGGACGCATCAGCAGCTCATAGCCGTAGATCTTTCCCTGCCTTGTTGCAATAGGCTGAAACGCAAAACGAACCTCTTTTTTGTCCAGCATCCGGTTAAATTCCTCGCTGCCGGCAAGCATATAGGAATTATGGGTATATTCGTTAAAGTCAAACTCCTTAACAATCCCTTTTACACTGTGCTTCACCATATACATGGCAAAATCCGCATGATTAAACAGGGTATCAAAGTCTTCCGCATCATCCGGAAACCAGGAAAGCCCTCCTGATACACGGATGGGAAACTGGTATCCCCCTACCGTATTCAGTGAGAATTTTTGAATATGCTTCATGAATTCCTGGATTCTCTTTCTGATCTCATCTTTTTCATCTGCTTCCAGAAAGGTAACAAATTCATCTCCTGAATATCTTGCTACTATTCCTCCCCTTTCTGAAAACATCTTTAAACAGCCGGCAAAAAGGACAATATACCGGTCTCCCTCGTCATGCCCGTAGGTGTCGTTAATATATTTCAAATTATCCAGATCCCACATGACCAGTGCGGAGACCTTCCCTTTCTGCCTCTTCATGGCAGCCACAACCTGCTCCCGGAATGCCCTCCGGTTGTAAATATCCGTCAGCAGGTCATAATTTCTCTCCCGCTCCAGCTTTTCCTTTTCCTCTACATCAGCAGTCACATCCGAACACACACCAAGTATCGTCCCCTTTTTTGATCCGTCCAGAATAAACTCCACCCAGCGTGTTCCCTGAGGGCCTTCCAGACACTGCAGGATACGTTCCCCCTTTATCTTAATCCCGGTAAAGGTCTTCTCCATGTATTTCTTAAATTTTACCGTCTTTATGTAGCAGTAGGGTTCTTCCATGTGCCCCCAGCCCAGCATCTCAAACAAAGACCGGCTGCAGAACACACGGTCAGCCTCCTCTTCGTATTCAAATACGCCGATAAGAACATTGGCATGTTCCAGGATGCTTGAAATTTTTGACGACGCTCTTTCCACATCCCGGTTTAATTGTTCAATGGTTTCTGTCAGCTCATCGATTTCTCTGATATGTACTCTATTAAGGGAAAGCCCCCTGCTTCCTGATTTCTCTCTTAGCTCCATGACCAGCCTGCGGATAGGCTCCGTCATGATCTTTCCTATGACAAACGCCCCTAACAGGCTGAATACAAGAGGAACTGCCATGGAACCGAGAAGCATACGCCGGATTGCATTATAAAAGGACAGCAGATCCTTCTGGCGCGCGATACCGGCCAATACCCACTCTTCCGCCTCAAAGGGTCCGTTGTTTCCATAGACATCAAGGCTTCTTATGCTGGCATACCACCTGGTTCCTTCCGAGGACGTCAGTTCACTGATGTTTTCTTCCTCATTATCTTCATAACTGATTCGCTGGCTATCGTTAAAATACTGGTTATACAGATATCCTGAATACGCTACAGGAACAATAGTCTTTGTCCCCTTGTTCCGGATGCCCAAAAGCCAGCACTCTTCAAAGCTGCCGTTTGTCTGGTCCTCTCCCAGAATCTGCTCAAGCTGGTTTAAATTTATTTCCAGCCCGCATACTCCCACAACGGTCCCATCATCAAGGATGATTGGGATGGAGTAGGTTACCACCTGCATATCTCTGGGGCTTAAGCGAAAGGGAGGACTTAAATAAGCAAATTTCATGGCATCGTCATGGGCCGCCTGATTCTGAACTGCCATAAGATATGGCTTTTTATAAAAAGAAAAGCCTTTGTTATCCTCATCTTCCTGAAAGCCAAGCTCCCAGAAGGAATCCAGTGGGATGTCATATTTTTCCGCTATGGAAGGCAATCCTCTTTCCATAAGAAGGGACGAATTATCCTTTAAATATCCTCCTGAATTGGAATTGCGCACATAAAAGCCCGCCTTCATTTCAACCGGACTGTTTTTGGCCGCAGGGCCGTTTAAGACCATAAAGACCCCTGTTGCTTGGCTTAAATGGAGCATTTCTATGGACTTTTCCATAACCTTTTCAACGATTTTCCTGTTTAGGGCATAATCCGCAGAGATATCCTTTGGACGGCGTTTCTCACTGTCCAGCACTTGCTGGATTCCGTCAGTTATGAAGTCGGAATTATTGAACATAACGATCCAGTGGTGAATGGTTTCCTTTTCCAGGCCCAGCTTTGTGCTTTCCGTATTCTCACTTAATATATGGATCTCATTATTTTTTAATTTAATGGAAACTCCGCCAAACAGTACCAGCCCAGCAATGACCACAGCCTGCAGCACCAATAGGATGAGCAATGGTCCCAACAGCTGGGTGCGAATGGATTCATTTCTCTTGTTCATCATAAATCACTCTCCAACAATCGCTTCCAACTGCTCCATTGTATCCTTGTACCAGTTATCAAAATTTTCCTCTGTTACAAAATTTGCAACTGCATTTTCCCGTTTCTCTCCCTGCGCCATAAGGGCACATATCTCTTCGTAATCTTCCTTTGCTTTTAAAATCATTGTGGAATTCAGCACGCTCCTGGCACGGTCGCCGCCTTTAAATGGCTTAGAAGTGTAGAGCCTGTATTGATTCGCAGTGTCAAGGCCAATCAAAAGGTTCTGCGATACCCCGCTGTTCTCTCCGGCTTCCGCCAGGAAGGGCTTTAACATTTCCTGATTTCCGGCAGCCTTCTTTACAGGAAGATAACCGGAGCCAATGGCAAATTCCATGTTTTGCTCCACGCTTGTAAACCATTTTAGGAAAAGCGCAGCCGCATACTCCCTTTTTTCCTCAGATTTAAACACCATCATGCCGGCTCCCTGCTGAACGGCGCACGGAACGTTTCCCTGGAAATTAGGAAGAGGGTAAAGCTTGCTTTCTATGGAATAATTGGTCCCATCCTCAAGTGTCACTGAAGTCGGAAAGTAAGCGATTCCGCTGGTAGCCCCCACAAAGGCAGCCAGTTGTCCTGTCTTTACATCATCGCTCCTGAATTTCCCGTAGGAGCCAAAATACCCGTTTACATAGGGGATGTAATAATTGTCCCACAGCTTCATCATAGCCTGCTTATCAAAATCCAGAACAGTTTTTCCATCCTCTACCTTAAAAATTTCATGACCAAGCTGAAGGCTGCCGATGATCATATAATTAGCAAAGGCATCCCTTCCAAAAAAAGCTTTTCCATCATCCGGTGCTTCCGTTAAGCTGTCCGTCCATTTATAATAGGATTCCGCCACCCGGGTAATCCCTTCCCAGGTGGAAAGAGCCTCCTCTGTCTCTCCCGTTGCCTCCGCAAACTTGTCCCAGTCCGTCTTGTTCACCGTAAGAATCTCAGTAGACTTGGCGATTGGAAATACCTTGATCGCCCCGGTGCTGTCAAACTTGCCTTCTTCCATATAGGCATCCACATATTCCGATATTTCGTCCGAAGTCAAATAGCCGCTTAAATCTGCCGCCAATCCCATCTGATCCACTTCGTAAACCTTATCCACGTAAGCGGAAAATACGTCGGGCAGAGGTTCTGAGCCAATCTTTTTTTCTATGCTTTCATTGACCAGGGTGCTTAATTCATCAATGCTTCCCTTATTAAACGCCTTGACGATGATCCCTTTCCCTCTTCCTTCGTTTTCATTGAACTCCTGCACCAGGCGGTCAAATTCCTCCTTCTGAACGCCATTGTAATAATGCCAGATGGTAATGGTGACCGGATCCTTTTCCGACAATCCGTATGGATCCTTCTTTTCACATCCGGTAAGAAGGCTAATGAAAACAACCGCCAGAACCGGTAATACCCATCTCTTTTTCATACGCTCACCTTCCCCATTACACGGAAATATGATCGTATTGGATGGCCTCTTTTACCTGGCGGGCATGATTCTCATCCGTCAGAAGACCCAGAAGTTCAATTCCCATATCCAGGGCATAGCCAAGACCTCTGGCTGTCGTTATATTTCCATCCGTAACAACTCCCTGTTTTGTATACAAGGCTCCCTTAAGCTCCGGTTCAAATCCTGGAAAGCAGGTTGCTTTTCTCCCTTCCAGGATGCCGAGCCTTCCTAAAATGCTTGGTGCCGCACAGATTGCCGCTATTCTCCTATTCTCACCATGGGCTTCCTTTAAAGAATTTAACAGCCCCGTATGTGCTCCTAAATTCCTGGTCCCTGGCATTCCTCCGGGGAGAAAAAGAACATCTGCATTTTTACAGTCAACCTCTGAAAATTCAAAATCTGCCTGGATTTTTATCTGATGGGCACTTACCACATCTTTTTTTCCAGTAACGGAAACAAGGGTCACCTCCTGGCCACCCCTTTTTAAAATATCCACAACAGCCAATAACTCCACTTCTTCTGATCCGTCAGCTAAAAACGCAAATACTTTTCCCATTTTAATCCTCTCCTTTTAACGTATGAAAGGTACTGATTGCAGTGACCTTGATATAATCCACCAGATACCTTGTGTCCACATCTTCCCCGTCAATCAATTTTGTCAAAGTATCGGCAGCTGTTTGGGATTGTCCCTGATGATCATTTAAAACAGTCCCGGCTATTTTTCCCTCTTTAATATATTTTACCGTATCCTGAAGGGCGTCTACCCCTACAAGATAAATATCCTTTCCTGGCACACGGCCCGCTTCTTCCACAGCTTCCAAAGCACCGTTTGCCATGGAATCATTGTTGCAGAAGATCACCTCAATTCTGCTGCCATAGGAAGCCAGTACCTCCTGGGCAAGCTTTTTCCCTTTGTCCTTATTCCAGTCTCCATTGCCGGAAAAAAGTTTATCCGTCTTCATTCCCCCTTCTTCCAGGGCTTTTATGGAATATTCCGTCCGGTAACGGCTGTCCTCATTGCCTTCTTCTCCCATGAGCATAGCGTAAGACACTACCCCATCGCCGTTTATATCCCCCTTATCAGGCAGTTCCAGTATAATCTCTCCCTGATAGGTCCCTGCCTGCCTGGAATCCGTTCCAACGCACGATACTGCCATGTGGTTCTCATGCCACCGCTTCTGCTCCTCCTCTTTTGGTTCCCGGTTAATGAATACCAAAGGAACCCCTGCCTGGCTGCAGGCATTAACAAGCCCGGTTGCAGCAGACACCTCGACTGGATTTACAATGATCCCGTCACACCCGTCCGAAATAAACTGGCCGATCTGCCGGTTCTGCTCTTCCTGATCACCTCCGGCATTGCGCATGATCACCTCCGCATGGTAGGTTTCTTCCAGATATTGCTTTAGTTCCGAACGATACAGCTTCATGAATGTATCGTCATAGCGGTATATGCTTATCCCGATTTTAGGGCCTGTCTCCTCACGGACTTCTTCCGTGCCTGCTTCTGACGCTGAACTTTCTCTTATATTCTTTTCCTGCTCCCGAGGAGCGCAGCCATAAAGCAGGAAAGCAGCCCAAACGATCAGAAAAAACACAAAAATCCGTTTACTTAACCGTTTCATGTCCTTAATCTCCTGATTTTTACTGTTTTCCCCATATTACCACGTTTTCTCTTTTTTGTATACCAAGGAATCAAGCGGATATGTCATCATATCCGCTTGATCCGCAAACAGGGCAGTTGAAAAATATTTATTTCCGCCTTACCACCACCTTCTACTTTTTGGTTCCATGTGGTATAATATGAAAACTTGTCCAGGTATTATATACAAATTATTGAAGGAGGAGTTTTTCATGGAAATAGAACGCAAATATCTCATATCCCAGCTGCCGGCCGATTACACCGCATACCCTTATCACTTTATAGAGCAGGGATATTTATCAACAGAACCTGTTGTCCGCATCCGCAGGGAGGATGAAACCTTTTACCTTACCTACAAATCAAAGGGGCTTTTGGAACGGGAGGAATACAATCTCCCATTAACACCAGAGTCCTATGAGCACCTGATCAAAAAAGCAGACGGCCATATCCTTACGAAAAGGCGTTATCTGATTCCCCTGGAAGGTTCCGATCATCTGACCATAGAACTGGATGTCTTTGAAGGACGTTTTAAAGGACTTATATTGGCTGAAGTGGAATTTCCCGAAAGAGAAGAAGCGGAAAGCTTCACCCCTCCTTCCTGGTTTGGAGAAGATGTAACATTTTCTGGAGAATATCAAAACAGCAGGCTGAGCCAGCTTCCATAGTATCTTATGGACAAGGCGAGCCGCAGGAGTCCAAAAGGATACTCCTTTTTACAGACTCTTACGGCTCGCCTTGTCATTATTTCTTTGCAATATACTTTCTGATATCCAGAGCTATCGCAACTACAATAACGATTCCCTGTGCAATGTACTGGTAGTTGGTGTCAACACCCAGATACTGCAGGCAGGTCTTCAAAATTTCAAATACCAGTACTCCGATCAGTACACCGGATACCTTACCAATACCGCCGTTAACGGATACGCCTCCGATGGTACATGCCGCAATGGCTTCCAGCTCCCAGCCCATTCCCATATTAACAGAGGAACCGCCGGACTTTGCGCCAACAAGGAAACCTCCCAATGCATAAAGCGCTGCTGCTGTTACATAAATAATGATTTTTGTTTTCTTCGTATTAACGCCGGAAACTTCCGCTGCCTGCTCATTTCCGCCGATGGCGTACATATACTTGCCGTGAGGCGTTTTGTTATAAACAAACCAGATCACAAGCCCGATTGCAAGGGCAATTAAGAACAGGTAGGGAATGAATCCTAAAAGCCTGCCCTTTGCCACCTCTGTATAAGCAGCGCGGTAACCGCCGATAGGAGTTGCATTGGTATAAACAAGGCAGACACCGTAAATAATCAGCTGCATACCCAGTGTTCCGATAAAGGCCGGAACCTGAAGAAAAGAAACGACCATACCATTGATCAGACCGAAAATCGCGCAGACTGCGATACAGATTAACAGCACGACGAATACCCACCAGATTCCGAAATCAGGAAGATTGGGGAAAAACTTTCCGCTGTACCCGGGCTTTTGAAGCAAGGTACCTGCAAGGCAGGCGGATAGACCTACCATACGTCCGGCAGAAAGGTCCGTACCTCTGGTAATCAGACACCCGGACACGCCGCAGGCAATGATAAAACGGGGTGCTACGTTTAAAGCAATGTTTTTTAAGTTATCAAAGGAACCAAAGGACGGCTGCTTAATTGCAGTGAAGATCGCCAGCATGATGAGAACGACGATGATTCCATTATTAATAAGAAAATCCTTTATATTAACTGTTTTTGTCTGCATAGGTAAATCTTTAGCGTTAGCCTTCTTCGATGTCATGATTTAACCTCCTGTGTGAAATTTTCTGTTACTCTATCGTTTAAATCAAATTTAGTGGCAAATGCCATAATTTTCTCCTGAGTTGCCTCATCATCTTCCAGCTCTCCGGTAATATGGCCGTTGCACATAACAATAATCCGGTTTGACATGCCGATCAGTTCCGGCATTTCGGAAGAAATCATGATAATCGATTTTCCCTGCTTTACCAGCTCTATCATGATCTGGTAAATCTCATATTTTGCACCAACATCAATTCCTCTGGTGGGTTCATCCATGATCAGAATATCCGGGTTATTAGCCAGCCATCTGGCGATAATCACCTTTTGCTGGTTTCCACCTGACAGAGATTGTATCAGGGTCCTGTCATTGGGCGTTTTGATGCTCAGTTTTGCGATGCTCTCCTTTACTACCTGCCCCACCTTTTTGCTGTTAATGGTCCCTGCTTTGGTGTAATTCCGGTAAGAAGCAATGGCCGTATTATCCGCAATGCTTAAGCATCCTATAATACCGGTCCCCCGTCTGTCCTCTGTGATCATTCCTACGGAATCGTTGATGGCATCCTGAGGACGTTTGACCGTCACCTTTTTACCAAGAATTTCAATCTCTCCCCTGGCAATGTGACGCATTCCAAAGATTGCTTCCATCATTTCTGTTCTTTGGGCGCCCACCAGGCCTCCAAATCCCAGAATCTCTCCTCTCTTTAATTCAAAAGAACAGTCCTGGAAAGAGCGTGCGTGGATGCTGCTTAAATTGCTTACTTTTAAGACAGTCTCCTCTTTCCTGTAATCTTCCTTGGGCGGATAGACGTTGCTTAATTCCCGGCCGACCATCTGCTTTACGATTTCGTCATCCGAAATATCCTTTACCTCCCAGGAGCCTACGTACGTCCCGTCACGCATAATTGTAATGTCATCGGCAATCTGCCGGATCTCTGCCATCTTATGGCTGATATATATCATAGAAACACCGCGGGATTTCAATTCCCTGATAATGCGGAACAGCGCTTCCACTTCATTATCAGTCAGCGATGAGGTCGGTTCATCCAAAATTACCAGTTTTGCATTTTGGCTCACTGCCTTTGCAATTTCCACTGACTGCATTTGTCCGATTGATAGTGTCCCAAGTTTTGCCTTGGGATTAAAACTCATTTTTACATCCTTTAACCACTTTTCCGCTTCCTGGTACATGGTCTTATGGTCAACCATCTTTATAGGACCTATTTTCATTAAGGGATATCTTCCAAGGTACATATTTTCCGCAATGGAACGCGCCGGAACCGGCTGCAGCTCCTGATGCACCATGGCAAGCCCTTTGTGAAGGGCATCATCGGGATTTGCGATGCTCACATCCTTCCCGTCAATAAGAACCTTTCCTTCATCCATTTTATAAATGCCGAAAAGGCATTTCATAAGGGTCGATTTACCTGCTCCGTTCTCACCCATTAAGGCATGAACGGTACCGGGACGTACTTTTAAGTTGATTTTATCAAGCGCTTTAACGCCAGGGAAGGATTTGCTGACCCCTATCATTTCCAGTCTATATTCCTCTGCCATCCCGTTTCTCCTCTCCTATTAATTGCCCATGTGTTCTTCAGATACCTTTAAAAATCGGGTGTGCCTTACCGACACACCCGTTTTATACCGGCTGCTGGAAATTATTTTAATTTGTCAAGAATTTCCTGAGCATTATCCTTAGTAACTTTGATATAATCTACCATATTTACATTATCAACTGATTCACCCTTGATAAACTTAACAGCCATATCGCCTGCTGTACGAGCCTGTGAGAAGTGGTCATTGAATACGGTACCTGTCTGCTTGCCGTCGATAACGTTCTGAACAGCCTCTGTCAGAGCATCAACACCTACTAAATAGATGTCTTTGTTTACGGTACGTCCTGCTGCTTCGATTGCCTGAAGAGCACCAAGTGCCATAGCATCGTTGTTGCAGAAGATTACTTCAATCTGATCACCATACTGTGTTAAAGCATCCTGAGCGATCTGCTGAGCTTTTGCCTGATCCCAGTCACCACGCTGCTTTAACAGTTCTTTTACCTGCATACCGGAATCAGTAAGAGCCTTAACAGAGAATTCTGTTCTGTACTGAGCATCAACGTTCTCCGGGTCACCCTGGATCATGATATAAGAAACAACGCCATCGCCGTTAATATCGCCCTTGTTGGAAGTTTCAAAAATTTCTTCTCCCTGATAGGTACCGGACTGTCTTGCGTCACAGCCTACATAAGTAGCATTAATCTTGTCATCTTTCCATCTCTGCTCTTCCTGGGTATCTGGCTCACGGTTAATGAAAACAACCGGGATTCCTGCAGCCTTACACATATCTGTGATTTCCGGAGCAGAAGAAGCCTGAACAAGGTTTAAAATCAATACATCATATTTCTGGGTAATGAAGTTCTGGATCTGGTTGGTCTGTTCAGCCTGATCACCCTTACCATCCTGGATTACAACATTTTCCTTCTTAAAGCCTAAGTCCTCTGTCAGATAGCGCTGAAGCTCTGTACGGTAAAGTGTCATAAAGTTATCGTCAAATTTGTAAATTGAGATACCGACTTTCTTATCCGCTACATCTCCGCCAACAGCATCTTTTACTGCTTCTGCGGTGGTCTCTGCGCTTGTGTCCTCCTTCTTGGTCTCTGCTGCCGTAGTAGCCTCTGGGGCAGCCGTTGTTCCCTTAGAACCTGCTCCACAGCCTGCCATGGAAAATACCATTGCTGACGCAAGGCCTACTGCTAATGCTTTTTTGAGTAATCTCATGATAAATCCTCCCTTATCATTATATTGTTATCGATTGGCGTTTTTACCTTACCGACATGCACATTATAGCTTTCTTTTGTGCAGTTTTCCATATAAATTTATTGGGATATGTATCGATTTTTTTAGATTTCTCCTCTTTCTATCAAAAAAATTCGATATTTTTACTCACTATGCACAACTGACCGCCCATTACTGGGCGGTCAGTGCCTTTTGACTGCATTCATAATACTTATCCCGGTCCAATTTTACAATTTCCTGTACATTTTGACCAAGAGATTCCGCAGCAGCGATTTCAAAAATAACATTTGCATATTCCTGGCTGTCACATTGGACCGTTCCAAACAACTTTCCCGTACGCAGCCCTTCAAGCCCTTGAGGCGTGCCGTCAATCCCTACAATTTTAACCGGCCTCAAGTTTCCTTTCCGTTCCAGAGCATCGGCCGCTCCCAGAGCCATGTCATCATTGTTGCAGATCACCACTTCCACTTCATCCGGGTACTCCAAAAGCCATTGCTCCATCCAGGCGGATGCCTGGCTTCTGTCCCAATTGGCAATTCCCCCGGTGATTTTTTCTAACGGCACTCCGCCATCCTTTAAGGTCTGAATGGACCATTCTGTACGGATCAAGGAGTCCTGGTGGCTGTTTTCTCCTTCCAATAGTACATAGCTGACCTTTCCATCCCCATTTAAGTCAAGGGAAGAAGGATCTTTTTTATAGGCATCCACCAGAATGTTACCCTGAAGGGTTGCAGATTCTTTTGCATTTTCTCCCACATAGTAAAGCTTTTCCCAGCGCCGCATATCCTCTTCTACCGGTTCCCGGTTAAAGAATACCACCGGCAGGCTGGCATCCATGGCTTTGTTGATGATGTTGGAGGCCACGGAACGGTCCACAAGATTCACGCAGATGGCATCATATCCGAGGGAAATGAAACGGTCTACCTGACTGTTCTGGGTATTCTGGTTCCCCTTGGCATCCACAATGTCCATAACCACCTTAATACCTGTTTCCTTTTCATATTCCTTGGCCTGTTCCTCAATATTTCCCCTGAGCGTATTGATAAAGGAATCATCTCCACGGTATAAGGTCACACCAATACGTATGGACTTTTTTTCTTCCTTTCCACTGTCCTTCCTGCTCTGATAAAACACTCCCCAAAGTGCCAGCAGCAGGATAACCACTACCGCCAGGATACCATATCGTTTCTTCATATTCCATCCCCCATCTCAATCAATTGGATACAAAATCCTTTCAAATTTGCTTTCCCGCAGATTGGCCTTCTGAATATAGTAAGAATCCAAAACAATTTGTGTTCTTTGAAGCCCCCCATGAACCGCTTCCACAGCCTTTTCGATGCTCATATAGCCTGCATCAAACTGGTCACTTACAACCAGCCCCTTAATAATTCCATTGTCCAGTTCCTTTAAAAGTTTGGTCGTGCTTCCGACTCCGTAAAGCCCTTCAATGGCATTGCCGTATACCGGACTCCCTGAAATAATATCAGCGGCCTCATCAAGGCTCCTGACATCAATTGCTGCAATGACCGCTTTTCCGCTTCCGGGATAAACCATGCCCTCGATGGCCTCCCGGAAGGTACCCTCCGCCTTTTTCCCAAAAAGCTTCATGGAAAATCCAGATTTTGAAAGAGCGGATACCAGTCCGTCATATGCCTCCCTGTTATACCCATACTCAAGCCCCTCCGTAAAAATCCATACAGGGATATCCGGAGGATTTTCCGCTGCGATTGCCTGTCCAAGCATTCTTCCTTCCTCTTCATAATCCGGAGATATGCCGCTTTTTACCTGGTCATTGGGAGGTAAACTTCCCAATATTACGGCAGGGCTGTTTAAAACCATATCATCCATCCTTTTTACACATTCCACCGGCTTTACAGGAATCAGGACCACAGCGGATGCGCCGTCGCTTATTTCCCTCTGAACCAGTTCTATCTGCTGGTCGGCATCCCCTTTCTCATAGAGTGTGATAAAGCTGACATCTACGTTGTACTCCTCTGCCGCCTTATCAGCGCCCTTTCTGAAATTTACGTAATAGTCATCGGAAGTATCGCCGATGATGACGGAAACCGGATATATTTCAATTTTCTTCTCCTTGATGATCAAATCCGTGGAGGATAAAAGAAATAGGAACACAAGCACTCCCGCCAGCAGAGTCCATAATATTTTTTCCTGTTTTATCATGATCTACTTTCCTTTTCATTGCCCATGCTCTTTGGGCATAGAGGCAGAACTATAGGGAACCGCAGGAAGGCGGATGGTGATCACCGTTCCTTCATCAGGCTCTGACTCAATGGTCAGGCCGTACCTTTCCCCAAAATACAGCTTGATCCTCTCGTTGACATTTTTTACGCCGATCCCCGAACCCTTTTTTGAAGTGACATGGACCTGGTCGGAAAACAAACTTGCCACCTGGTCTGGCCTCATTCCAAGACCATTGTCCTTTACCATATAGCAAAGGTCATCTCCTTCTTTCCAGACCTTTAATATAATTTCTCCGTCCCCATCCATGAACTCCATTCCATGATAGATGGCATTTTCCACAAGGGGCTGCAATACAAGCTTTAAGCTTGCAAGCTCCGTGCATTCCTCTGCTGCATCGATCTCGTAGGAGAACTTATTCTTAAAACGCATATGCTGGATCATCAAATAATTCCGCACGTGCTCCAATTCATCCCTGACCGTGATAATGCTCTTTCCCTTGCTTAAGCTGATCCGGAAAAACCGTGCCAGGGCCGTCACTGCTTTGACCGCCTCTGCCTTTTGCTCGTTTTCAATCATCCACACGATGATGTCCAGGGTATTATAAAGGAAATGAGGATTGATCTGAGACTGTAAGGTATCAAACTCCTGTTTTCTTTTAGCCTCATGCTCTTCCACGATGTCGTCCATCAGAACCCGGATCTGCTTTGCCATATTTTTAATGGAATTCCCCAGATGCTGGATTTCGTAGGAGCCACCGATGGAAACAGGTGTTTCCAAATTCCCCTCTTCCAGAATTCCCACGGATTTTTCCAGATCCTTGATGGGATTGGTGATACGGGAAGAAATATAGGAGTTAATCAGGGCAAGTATGAACAGGATCAGGGTTATGAGGAACACGATAAAAAGCCTGGTTTTAATGGAATTTAAGGAAACCACATTTTTAGGTGTCACTCCAATGATCTTCCAGCCTGTATAACCAATGGATTTTACTGTAATGTTCCGGGTCTCCCCCTGAAATTCCTCCCGGTGGTTTCCGTCCTTATAGCCGGCTGCCGCCAGATTGTTCTCCTGCATCCGTCCGGAATCAATAAGCTGGATTTTGGGATGGTACAGGATCTGCCCGTCATTGCTGATTAAATAGACATAGCCGCCCTTTCCTGTGGTCACCCCGTCAAAAAGATGTTCAAGGCTTGAGTAGCTTAAATCCACTAACAGCACGCCCTGGGTGGTAGAGGTGCCCTCCGTCAGCTCCACGGCCCTTGATAAGGATATCACCCACCGGTACTGGTTTTCATTGCTGTCAAAAATATACTGGACATGGGGATAAGAGAAATGTTGGTTCTCTGTCTTCTCCAAAGCATTTAAAAACCAGTTCTCCCTGGTTACGTCAAGTCCGCTTTTAAGCCTTGCGGCAGGGACTGCTTCCACCATGGTGCCTGATTGGGTAAAGAGAGCGATGTTGTCCACATTATCCTTATTGTTATCATACAGGAGCGTGATCTCGTTATTAATGGATTCCGACGAAAGATCGGCATTTTTAACGGCTCCATAATACAGGGAATCCGACAGCTTCATGACCGTAAGCAGATAGGACTCCACAGATCTGGCTACCTGGTGAATGAGGCTCTGGTTTTCCTCCTGAACCATTTCCCCCACCTGGGTGGAAAGGCGCTGGTATAAGGAAAAAGTGATCAAAAGACTTGCTGCCAAGGCAGTCACGGTAAAATATACAAAAATAGTATAACGAATGCTGATATTCTTTCTTTCCATATTATCGTCTATCCTTTTGGACATAAAGGGATACCCGGAGGGTGTTTCCATTACCTGGCTCCGCGGAATTTAGTCGGTGATACTCCAAATTTTTTCTTGAATACGTAACTGAAATAGTTCTGCTCCTGATATCCCACCTTCGCTGCCACCACATAGGTCTTATCATCCGTTTTATTAAGCAGTTCTACCGCCTTATTAAGACGGACATCCGTCAAATAGGCGATGTAGGCCTGTCCGGTTTCTTTTTTAAACATGGTGGAGAAATATGCCGGGCTCAAATGAAGGCGGCGGCATATCATTTCCACTGACAAATCCGGATTCTGGTAGTGGTCCATAATATATTGCTTTGCTTCCAGGATCACCTGGCGTGTGGTAAAATCACGCTCCTGGTTAATGAACTGGTTCATTTTCCCTGCAGTTTTAAAAAGCCACTGACCGAATTCCTCTTTCTTCTTAATCTTATCAAAGATCTCCATGTCCTTAAGCTCCCCGCCCATAATATCCTCAAGGGCCAGATCATACTGCTGCATCATCTGGAGGACACTGTTTAAAACGCCGAACATATAAACCTGCTGCTGGCGGTAATGCACTTTTGCGGATTCCATTTTTTCAATGATCCTGGAAACCGCTGCTTCGATCTTTTCGCTGGGGCCGAATTTTATGGCTGAGATTAAGTCCGCTTCTGTCACACTGTCAAATTCCAGCTTCCCTACTCCTACCGGCTCCATATCATTGATGTAAATGGTAGTTCCCCTGCCGGCTATGGCTTTATAACCCAGGGCATCAATAGAGGACTGGTAGGCTTCCCGGAAACCGGACAGCTCCCGGAAGCTTTTGCCGATGCCCATGGTGACCGGAACCTCCAGGATTCGCTTTGTTTCTCTGCAGATATCTCCCAGCACATCGATCAGACCTGTGGTAGAGTTGTCATCGTCAAGAGCCACGATCACCACCATCTCTGCCTCTGAAACAGACTGGAAAAGAGAAAACCTGCAGTAGCCCTCTAATTTTTCCCTTACGATCTGCATAACGGAAATGGGGATCAGCTCCTCCTCATTGTGAAGGGAAAGAGTCTCCCTGACTTCTCCCTTTTCCACATCAATGGCAACAATGATCCATTTCCTTGCCCCCATGACTGGCACACCATATTCCTTAAGCTTCTGTTCCACCAGCTCCTCCGGAAGGTTTTTATGCACCAGGTCATTGAAAAACTGTTCCCTGATGATGGGGAGACTTTTCCGGTAATTTTCCCTAAGACGGCTTAAATTTCTTTTTTCTTCTATTTCCTGATCCAAATTCCCCTTGATCCTTTTTAATATGGAGGTCAGTTCTTCCACATTGACCGGCTTTAAAATGTACTCCGTCACATTCAGCTTGATCGCTCTCTGGGCATATTCAAAATCATCATAGCCGGAAAAGATCACCACCTTCATGGAAGGATACCGCTGCCGTACCTTTTCCGCAAGGACCAGGCCATCCATATATGGCATCCGGATATCCGTTAAAACTACATCCGGTTCCAAGACCTCGATCTTTTCCATGGCATCCTCCCCGTTTTCCGCGTCTCCCACCACCCGGAATCCGGCTGCCTGCCATTCAATCTTTTTTATAATGCTTTTACGTACTTCTTCTTCGTCATCTACTAAAATTATGCTGTATAATTCCATGCTGTTCTTCCCCTCTAAATATCCTGCCGGGTATGTCTTTATGCCCAAAACGATGGATAATAAACCAGGTTACTGCTACTGTATCTGATAGAGCAGGGCATTTACGATTGCCGCTGCCACATTGCTTCCTCCCTTTCTTCCCCTGGCCACAATAAAGGGGATATCAGAAAGGGACATGATCATTTCCTTTGACTGGACCACATTAACAAAGCCCACCGGTACGCCGATGATCAGCCTGGGATGGATTTTTCCTTCCTTTATTAATTCATAAAGGCGCACCAGGGCCGTGGGCGCATTACCCACTGCAAAAATACAATCCTCTAAAAGCCCTGCCGCCTTATCCATGCTGGCACAGGCCCGGGTGGTATGGTGAAGCTTTGCATACTCCGCCACATCCTCATCCGCCATATAGCAGCTGACGCTGCAGCCGTTACGTTTTAAGGCACTCTTATTAATGCCGGCCATTCCCATGTTGGTATCCGTAATGATCCGGACACCTTCCTTTAAAGCCTTGATCCCTTCCAAAACGGCATGAGGGGTAAATACCAGATTATCCGCATATTCAAAGTCAGCGGTGGTATGAATCACCCGTTTGATCACCGGCTCATATTCCGGATCAAGGACTTTTTTCCCAAGCTCCATGGTGATCAGTTCAAAACTTCTTTTTTCTATTTCCTCGGGCTGCACCCGTTCCAGCTCCTTAAATTCCATCGATTCCTCCACCCGTTCTTTTAAAATCTGCCGGAAACATGGGAGCTGGTTTCTAATCCCATTATCCCATAGATCCGTTCCATGTCAAGGCTGTCCCTTAAATGGGCAGCCAGCCGTTCATATTGCTCTTCCTTGTATTCCTGGTAGTTAAAACCGCCATCCGGTTCCATGGTAAGGCCCTTCTTTTTTGCAAGAGATTTTACAATGGTCATTGCAATCCCTTCCTTATCAAAGAAGCCATGAATATAGGTGCCGTACACATTTCCCCTCTGGCAGCCGTCCATCTTTGCCAAATGGGAACCTGACTGGGATTCTATGACATAGGAAAGGGGTGGCACGGATCTGGTGGTTTCTCCCATGTGGATTTCATAGCCTTCCACCTCCATGCCTGACAGCTCCTCAAATATCCCTCCTACGCTGGTACAGGAGCCAGCCACTCTTGTCCTGGTCTTTTCCTTTCCAAACACAGTCTGGACCGGCAAAAGTCCCATGCCCCGTACCGGCACGGCAGCCGCTTCCGATTCCACAAGGAAGGGATCGGACAAGCTTTCTCCAAGCATCTGAAAGCCGCCGCAAATTCCAAATACAGGAACCTCCCTTGCCTGAAGCTTAAGGATTGCCGCTTCCAGGCCGTTTTCCCGCATCCAAAGCAGATCTTGGGCTGTATTTTTACTGCCAGGCAGTATGACCAGGTCCGGATTTCCAAGATCGGAAACGCGGTCCACATAGCGAAGGCATACCCAGGGTATCGTAGAGAACACCTGAAAATCAGTGAAATTAGATATTCGTGGCATCCGGATCACAACGATTTCCACGGCTGTCCGGTCCGTTCTAACCGTTCCTGACAGATGGTTTCCCAGGCTGTCCTCCTCTTCCAGCTCCACATCCATATATGGAACCACACCGGCAACCGGAATGGAAAGCTGTTCTTCGATCATGTCCAACCCAGATTCCAACAGGCTTTTGTCCCCCCGGAATTTATTGACGATCAGGCCCTTGATCAAGGCTCTCTCATCTGGTTCCAAAAGCATTACGGTTCCGTAAAGCTGTGCAAACACACCTCCCCGGTCAATATCTCCCACCAGAAGCACCGGGGCCTCCGCTATTTTTGCCATTCCCATATTTACGATATCATCCTGCTTTAAATTAATCTCCGCCGGACTTCCGGCTCCTTCTATGACAATAATATCGTATTCCTCTGAAAGCTTATGAAATGCCCGTTCAACCTCCGGTATCAGCTTTTTTTTGTATGCAAAATACTCCCTGGCGGGCATATTTCCAATGGATATGCCATTTACAATTACCTGGGACCCAACATCATTGGTCGGCTTTAACAGGATAGGATTCATGGCTGCCTCTGGCTTTACTCCTGCAGCTTCCGCCTGGACCGCCTGGGCCCGTCCCATTTCCAGCCCTTCCTCCGTAATATAGGAATTTAATGCCATGTTCTGGGATTTGAAAGGGGCCACCCGGTAGCCATCCTGTTTGAAGATCCGGCATAAGCCGGCTGCAATCAGGCTTTTCCCTGCATTGGACATGGTTCCCTGTATCATGATCGTCTTTGCCATTCGGTTATTTCCCTTCTGTCACTATAGATTTCAATATAGAAAGAAACTCTTCATTTTCCTTCCGCTGCTTTACGCAGATTCGGTAATAGGTATCATCAAGCCCTCTGTAATTGGAACAGGAACGTATCAGAACTTTCCGGTCCAGAAGCTGATTATAAAGCATCTTTTCCCGACTAAGGGCCTCCGGCCTCAAATCCCTGAAAAAAATATAATTGGCCATGGAATCAAAAACCTGAAAGCCAAGAGAAGAAAGAGTTGATTTTAAATACTCCCTTTCACAGGCAATCACCTGTCTTGTTTTCTCTACGTATTCCGTCTCCATAAGGGCCGCCTCTCCTGCTGCCTGGGCAAGGCTTGAAACGCTCCAGGGCTGCCGTATGAGATCCATCTGGTCCAGGACCTCTTTTCCTGTGCAAATCCCATAGCCTAATCGCAGCCCGGCCATGGCGTACAGTTTTGTAAACGCCTTTAAAAGGAAGACGTTTTCATAACCGCCGCAGCCTATGAGATCAAGGACCGAATACCGGTCCGGCTCCGGCAGGAATTCATTAAAGCATTCATCTACCACACAAAAGATCCCGCGGTCCCTGGAATATTTAAGAATTGCCGCCATAGCTTCCTTTTCCGCTGCAAAACCGGTGGGATTATTGGGATTGCATAAAAACATCATCTGAATATCAATCCCGCTTTTTTCCAACCATTCTGTAAAGTCCTTTTCATATAACTGAAACCCGTTTTCCTCTTTTAAGCTATAATAAAAGATGTTGCAGGAAGATGCTTTAAGAGCCTGTTCATATTCCAGAAATGAAGGGGCAATCAGCAGGGCATTTTTCGGTTTTAACACCTGAACGATCTGAAAGATCAGATCCGCTGCCCCGTTTCCGCAAATGATATTCTCTGTTGAAACGCCATGAAACCTTGCCAGTTCCTTACGAAGTCTCATGGACCTGCTGTCAGGGTAACAGGAACAACTGTCTGCTGCTTTATAAAGAGCCTCTTTTACTCCATGAGGAAGCCCCAGTGGATTTATGTTGGCTGAATAGTCTATTGTCACGTTGTTGGCATATATATCTCCGCCATGCTGGTATTCCATATTGATTTCTCCCGGTCAAACATATAATAGTGTTTAAAAAACGATAAGGAACAGAAGGAATACAGGGATTACCCCTAACACATAGGTAACTGTCATGAGGCAATTGGCCCTGGGTATATCCTCGTATTCCACCGGCCTTATCACATCTCCAATGGTAGGCTTTTCATATAGCTTACCAAAATAATAGGCATTTCCCGCCAGTTGAATCTGCAAAGCCCCTGCACAGACCGCTTCCGTCTGGGCTGAATTGGGACTTTTGTGATTGAAGCGGTCCCTCTTAAATATCTTGAGGCCGTTCCTGCCGCTGTATGGATTCCCCACTCTCCTCATTCCATAAAAAAACTGGCACACATATCCTGCTTCAATCATAAGAGCCGCTGACAAACGGGCCGGTATGAAATTGCAGATATCATCAAACCTGGCTGCTGCCCGTCCGAACCAGAGATACCGTTCATTTTTATAGCCCACCATGGAATCCATGGTGTTTACTGCCTTGTATAAAAACACTCCCACTCCTCCAAAAAGGGCCATGAAGAGCAGGGGAGCGATAATTCCATCCGAAGTGTTTTCCGCCACGGTTTCCACCGCAGCCTTCGTGATCCCCTCTTCCGGCAATTCTTTCGTATCGCGGCCTACGATCATGGATACGGCTGTTCTGGCCCCTTCCACATCCCCATTGAGGAACGCTTTATAGACCTTCATACTTTCTTCCCGCAGGGAACGCCATGCCATCATCTGGCCGCACATTATACTTTCTATAAGAAACCCCGCATAGGGGGAAAGGAAATAGGCCGTCCAGAGTATTGCCCCGGATACTGCGCCCGTGATTAAGAGCACAAGGATCACCAGCCATAAGCCGGCTCTCCTTTCCCCCATTTCTCCCTTAGGAAACATATTCCTGAGCTTTTTCTCCAGCCAGCTTATCAGCGATCCTATCCCGCAGACCGGATGCCAAAGCCAGCGGGGATCTCCAAAACACAGATCCAGAAAGCATCCTGTCAGCACTGCTGCTAAATGTAGTCTTATCATCGTTCTATTCCCTGACCTTCTACCTATTTAATTTGAGCCGCAATTCCGCAAACCATGCGGTAAACTTCCCTGGACTTTCGGGCTAATTTAACGGATGCCCTTCCCGACACTTCTCTCCATTCCCTGTCTTCCGGATCAAGGGGTACAATGCCGCAGCCCAGTTCATTGATGGTAATAATAGCATCGGGATTTTGCTGCTGGAGGGCCTCAAGAAAGGCATCAACGCTTTTTCCTTCTTTTAAAAGCCGCCTTATATACTCATGAAGACCATGGATGATCCGGCACTTCATGGCAGCTTCAAAGCTGTCCCTGCTGCCTTCTGCGGTCTCATATTCTTCCTCTTTCTCATTTTTACTTTTTGATGAATCAGGCGGATATTCCTGCATATCCAATTGATTCACAAACAGGGGGTTGAAAGGTGTTTTTCTTTCAGCTGTTGTCATACCACCGGCATTCTTTGCCAGTTCCATGGCAAAAGCCAGCTTTCCCTGCCATGCTCCACCTACAATCAATACCATATTTCCTCTTTCCTGCCCATGCTTTTTGGGCATAAAGGTATACCCGTAGGGTGTTTCCTCTTTCCTGCCCATTCTTTCTGGACAAAAAGTTATACCGCAGGGTGTTTCCTCTCCGTCCTTTTATAGCAATACCACATGGGAAACCACGGCAAGTCCAGCCACAAGGGCCAGCTCGCATATTTGCAGAAAATATCCTGCAAGATCCCCGGTAATGCCTCCGAATTCCCGCTTTGCCATGGTATAATAATACCAATAAATAAAAAGGGAGATGATAAGAGTCACGGCCGCAGACGCCGCTCCTCCCAGATACCAGATTCCTCCTCCCGCCGCTGCCAGATACAAGACCATAACAACGGCCACTGCCCGCTTCTGAGCAGCCCCGGAAAAGGAGGCTGCCAGCCCGCTTTCCTTTGCCATGGGAAATGTGACGACAGACAGGCCGCTTAAGGCCCTGGTAACCACAAATGAAAGGCAAAAGACAGGTATCATGTCCGGACGCATTTCCAAAAAAACGGCCAGATAAAGAACCAGGTAAACACCGCAGCCGATGATAGCAAAAGCGCCTGTATGGGGGTCCTTTAATATCTCAAGCTTTTTCTTTCTGTCTCCGTTGGACGATCTTGCATCGACCACATCCAGAAATCCGTCCATATGTATGCCTCCTGTAACCAGTATGGGAATTACTACCGGGAGTATTTGCCCGAGATGACGGAAACCAAGAGCATTGCAGCCAAGAAAGACTGCAAATTCCAGCAGGCCGATGACTGCTCCGATGAGAGGGAAAAAGCACATGACATACTTCATCCGCTCTCTTGTCCATTCCAGTTGGGGCATTGGGACACGGGAGTACATGGAAAACGCAATAACTAAGCTGCCAAAAAGATTCATATTCCTCCTCCTCATAATACTTAAGCCAGGGGCACGCCCGGCACATAAAATTATCATATCACAGAATAAGAAAAATGTCATTTCCATTCAAAATTCCTGCCTTTGTTTTCTAAACAATGATGCAGAGCACCGGGTTTGACTGTACAGCTCACAGGAGATTCCATTGACCGGATTTATATCGGTGTGTGATCCGCTTTGACCGGCACCTGAAACATAAAGAAAAACGCTGCACAATAAAACAGCGTTTCTCTTTATTTATATATGTATGCATATTAATGATAACTTAACCAAGCTTTCCGGCTTTAAATCCCTGCAGCATCTTTTGTTATTTCTCCCTGCTATATACCGGTATGATGCTTTCCCTTTGCTTCCCAATACATACCGGTAAGCTTCTCCCCGGCTTCATATGCTTTCTTAAGGAACCCATCAATATTTTCATCATAGCACATTAATTCCAGAGTCAGGGGCAGCTCATACTCCGTCCGGGCGACTGCTGCCATAACCTCCTGCCAATTGATATTACCGTTCCCTGGAATTTGATGGAAATCTGCGGAACCGCTGTTGTCATGAATATGGATCGCATACAGGTGGTCTTTGTACCGATGAATCATATCGGTCATCTTCCTGCCCCATACCATATTTGCATGCCCTGTATCCAGGCAGAAACCTATGAACTGCGACGGATACCTGGCAAAGAGCCTGTCCAGCTGATCCAGCTCATACCGCTCCGGCATATCGAACAGGTTTTCAATACAGATGCGTACTCCCTTATGGATACAATAAGGCTGAAGCTCATCAAAGGATCGGTATACCTGCTGATAAAAATGCTCTTCTGTCTCCGGCTTCTCCTGCAAAGTAAAATGAGGGACATACAAATGAAGAACGATCTCTTTTGCGCCCATGTACGCAGCCAAATCAACACGGTTTTTAATTAACTCAACTCCTGCTTTTCTGTTATACTCCACGTCAGAAGTATAATCCTTACGGTAATGTCCATCAATCAGGTTTACATTCCGCTTTGAACCCTTGGAGGCGTGCAGGGCTTTTGCCTTCAGCCCGTATTGATCCATCCATTCTTTGATCTGCTCCATCTCATAAGAGGAATAAATATAATCCCCATCCCATTCAAAGCACCAGTGGATATGGGTAAACCCCGCCTGTGATATCTTATATAATACTTCATTGATTTTTTCAATCTGAGGAAATTCTCCCGCAAAATCTGTTGCAATTGCCAACTGTAAAGTACTCATATTCTCTCCTTTCCATCGCCTGATACGGCACATCCTTTTCTTTCTGTATTTACAAATAATAAACAGGGGAGGCCTGCCAAAATCGTCACCGCCAGCCAGCCATATATGGTGGCCTGCCAGCCTCGATGCTCTACCATAAGTCCAATGGTAAACGTTGAAATTGCCGTTCCCAAATATGCCATCGCATTCAGGAAACCGGATACTCCGGACACGCGTCCGTGCTTTAAGAACCGCAGTGGGTAAATATTGACCACCAGCGTATTCACTGCCATCATGGATGCCGTAATCATCGCCAGGAAGCATGCCGTTATGACCGGGGAGATGCTTCCTGCCGTACACAACAGAAGCAGTCCTGCTGCTGCCCATGTAAAAAAGAAAAATACGGATAATCCTATCCTCTCCCCGGTCTTATGGTAGACAAACCTGGCCAGATATGCCCCCGATAAATTGATGACCGGCAATATGGAGGTAAGCAAGACGGAAAAGGAAGCTGCTATTCCGAAAGATTCACTGATATAGGTGGGAACCCAGGAAGTCACACCGTCCTTTAACATACCATGCACCATAATGGGTATCAAAAGTGTCAGGATCCCGGAAGTTGCCATCAGCTTTCCAAAGGAGGTCTGAGTCTGCTCCTTCTGCTTGCACGTTTCTTTTGTCCCTCTCTCTTCTACAGCGGTTTCGGCGTGGCGGCAAACATCCCAGAAACCGATATTCCATAAGATGGAGGCTGCCGCCAGTAAGATTGCTGCTGTAATAAATACTCCGGGCCAGGCCGCAACCGCCAGCACTCCCGCTGACAGCAGATAGGAGATCAAAGTTCCTATGATCTGGGACGATACAATATTTACACTGCAGTTCACCCGATCCTCGCCGTGAAGCATTTCCGCGAATATGCGGATAATAGGCGCCCATATCATCGCCTGAAAATATCCGTTTGCACCCCAGGACAATGCCATCCATGGAGCACTATGGCTGATACCCATGGCAATATTGGCAAGTCCGGAACAAAACAGCCCCACAAATATCATCCTCTTGGGATTAACCCGGTCGCCCAGAAGCCCATTGATCATCTGTCCCGCTCCGTAGGCAAAGAAATAAGCCATACTGATAAATCCTGCCTGAGACGCTGTCAGGATATGCTCTGAGATAATCTGAGCCATTGCAGAGGAATAATTCAGCCTTCCGATATATGACACACAATATACCATCCAGCATAACAGGAATAATCTTCTGACATACTTTCTATCCCCGATTTTACATAATACCTCTTTTCTATCCATATCCACTCCTTTATTCCTGACGGCCTCTAGCCCTTCACCGCGCCGTTGGTCAAGCCGCCGATGATCTTTTTCTGCATAAACACATAAAAAACCATAATCGGCAGCATGGACAGTAGGAAAGCTGCAAAAATCATTGGATAGTTAATGGCGTGTGTCATCTTGAAGTTATATTGGAACAGAGTAAGGGTCCAGTAATCCGGTGACTTATTTAAGGTCAGCAGAGGGAGAAGGAAGTCATTCCAGAACCAAAGCCCGTTTTTGATCAATACCGTCGCCGTCATGGGGCTTAGTAGGGGAAAGACGATATGGACGTAGATGTTCCAGGTCGACGCTCCGTCAATATATGCTGCTTCTTCCAATTCCATGGGGATGCCCTGTATGAAGGCCACGTAGAGGAATACGCCTTCACAGACCGCGCTTGATATGTATACAATAATTAGTCCGGGGATATTCAGCATACCCATCACCGACATAACCTTAACTAAGGGAAGCATTTTTACCGTAAACGGTACGAAGATACCTGCCAGTAAAAAGAAATAGAGATATTTATAATATCTTTTTTCCCTCATGCTCCTGGCAATTGCATAGGAGACCATGGGAATAACTGCTATTGTTCCAAGGGAAGCGAACACCGTAATCGCCAGGGTGTTTAGGACGGTCCTTGGATAACCGGAATCTGCTACAATTGCAAGAAAATTATCTAAATTAAGTCGCTTTGGCAATGCAAAAAAGCTCTGGCTCAATTCCTGGGGAGTCTTCATCGAGGTTATTACAGTTAAATAGACCGGATATGCAATCATAATAACACCGATGATCAGGAAGAGATACAATGCTGTACTTTTCAATTTATTGCTCATCCCTCTTCCTCCTGGTATATACTCTTCTTATTGCTAAAGGCTATCTGTATAAATGAAATGGAGCATATAATAACGGTCACAACCACGGCTTCTGCAATACCCAGGGAGAAATTGACCTCCTTGAAACCATGGTTATAGATCAGCAGCGCTGTACTTTCTGTTGCTCCGCCGGGCCCTCCGCCTGTTAATGCAACAATATAATCATATATCGTCAAACCATCCTTAATCACTAATACCATAACCACGGTAAGCACTGGAAGCAGGAAAGGAAAGGTAATAAATTTGAATACTTCCCATCTTCTGGCGCCGTCAAGGGAGGCCGATTCCACAAGCTCCTGGGGAACATTCTGCAGGCCTGCCATTAATAACACCGTGGGGATCGCAATTCCCTGCCATACATTGGTGATCAGAACCGCATAAATTGCTGTTTTAGAACTGGACAGCATACTCCTGCTCAGCCATTCTATATGAAGCAGCTGTCCGATCTGGGGGAGGACCTGGAAAAATACCTCATTAAATATAAGGCCTACCGTCAGCATACTGACAACCGCCGGAAAAAAGTATGCTCCCCGAAAGAAATCCTTTGCCTTGATTTTACTGTCTAAGATAAGAGCCATGGTCAGGCTGAGCCCAACGATACTTACAACTAACAGAACCGTATATTTGAAGTTAAACAAAATTGCATTCTGAAAGCGACTGCTGAACAGCACTCTGATATAATTCTTTATTCCGACAAACTGATATTGACTGGTCAATCCATTCCAGTCAGTCAGACTGTAATAGATTCCCGCACCTACCGGATAGATAAAAAAGAGAATGTATAATACCGTTGCCGGAACAGAAAAAGCAAACATCGTAATATTTCTTTCTTTTATCCTTTTCCTTTTCTTCATATATTTTTCTACCTTTCTAAAAAATGGCTACTGTAAGTACTCCGTTACAATAGCCATTTTATTTATGGCAAGCCGCCCGGCTGCCGACACAGTCCGCTTCTATCTGCTGTTATTGGGCTGCATATTTTTCCTTGCAGATTCGATCCGTCTCCTTGAGGAAATTGTCTGTATTTTTGTCTGAAATAAGCTGCTGCACATATACAGACCATTCAGAACGCCATCCCGACGGCCAGAAATTGACCATGGTCAGGAAGGTGTTTCCGCTGTCAATGACTTCTTTGATGCCTTTTAAGGGTTCAATCGTATAATTTACTCCTTCGATTACCGGAGGGGTTCCTTCTTCATCCGCTACCATTTGATAGATCTCCGGTCTTGATAAGAATTCAATGAACGCTTTTGCTTCCTCCTGATGAGGGGTCTTGCTGGATACGCCATAAGCGATATCCACGTTGATGGGAATCTTATAGTCATCACTTACCGGACTCGGATAGGGAATTAAGGTGAAGTCCAAATCAGGGTTGTTTTGCTGTATTACCGTGTATTTGGCTGTTATTGCAACAAACATAGGGATCTTCCCGTTAGCAAAATCAGCAACGCACTGTTCAATACCATAGGACAGGGTGTCTCCTGCATATTCCCTGGTTTTAAGCAATGCCTGTGCAAGTTCCTTAAAATAAGGCTTATCTGCGTCGTTAAAGGAAGCGTCAGTGGTGCCTACGGTCTCTGTATCTATGTAAACATCATTTTTAATAATACCAACGATTCTTTCTCCTTCCTGTGCCAGATAGCCCGGATCTTTATCTACAAAGGTAAAGGGTGTAATACCTTTTGCCTGGAAGGCTTCACATACGTCCATCAATTCACTCCAGGTAGCTGGTAACTCCAAACCTGCTTCTTTAAACATGGTCCTGTTACAATAAATTCCAAACGAATTCAAAGCAAAAGGCATTGCATATATTTTACCGTTCCAGGTAGAGAATTGCAGAGCACTGTCCGATGCCCGGTGCAGCCATTCCTCGCCAGTCAGTTCTGTATACACCCCATCATCCATCATGGTGTGGTATGCCGTTTCTGCCGGATAGACCGACATGATATCAGGAACATCTCCGGTTGAAACCCTGGTGAACAATACCGTCTCCGCATCTGCAGGTGCTGTCTGTTTTATTACCACATTGGAGTGTTCCTCTTCAAATTTTTCAATTACTTTGTTAAATACCGCTTCTCCCTCTACCTTGCAATTAAAAAATTCCAGCTCCACTTTCCCATCGGCAGAAGCCTCCTTCCCATTTCCCCCATTAGAACCGGCAGCTCCTTTTGCCTCCTTACCACTTTGCTCCGCCGTCTGGGACGCCAGACCGCAGCCAACCAGGCTCAGTGCCATCAGCGTGATCCCCAGCCCAACACCCAATACATACTTTTTCATAAGAAACCTCCTTTAAATTGCTGTTGTTTTAACTCGCATGCTCATTATAAAGGATTCCATCTTAATATGCTTGCCATATCTTCTGAACTTATTGCCATTTCTTCTGAACTGTAAAAGTATGCTCTTAATCCCGGCTTTTCTATGATATAATGTCCACGAAAGCAATGAGCAGTGCGAAGCATGCCAGAAGAAGATTTTCGTTGTGCCCGCACATAAGAAAATCTTCTTCTGGCATGCTTCATAGGGCGAATGCCCGTGAGCTGGCAAAACCTACGGTTTTGCCAGCTGCACTGCGGACTTATGGTATAGCCCATCGGCACGAACGCCGAATACAGATCCGCGGAATATCCCCCTACGCCATAAATCACCAAAGAAAGGACACCCCCATGACGAAGAAGCCAGAAATCCAGCTTTCTTCACCCAAGATGAACATACAGCTGAAGCTGATGCTGATACTGGAAACCATCGTACTTTTGGGTGCATACATCATTATCACGGGCACGTACCAGAATCTGGAGCGGCATAAGACCGAGGAAGCGGTAAGGCAGCTGAACGGCACCCTGATGACCAATATTGAGCATACCGCCAATGCCCTGGATACACTTACCAAATCCCTGATCAGCAGTGAAGCCTACGAGGTGTCCCCATCTCTTTGGAGCTATTTAAAATCCCGTGCCAGACAAAAAGAAAATCCTGGGAGGGTGGATGGATTATTTATTGAAAAATATTATCAGCTTACCATCTTATTTCCTCAGCTGAACTGCCTCTTCCTATATCGTCCGGAAGGGGATTTAATGAGCTACAAATACAACGACCAGAAATACCACCTTCTGATGGAATTGCCCGAAAATGACTGGGTCACCACCTTAAAAGACAACCGGGGAGCCCTTTCCTTTATCACCCAAAAAGAAGCGGAGGATCTGGGATACCAGGTGAACAACAGGCTATTGTTTGCAGGGCGGGTTTTGAATAATATCAGTGCGTCCAAACCAGTAGCCATCATCTTAGCCGGTATTAACATCACTGATCTCCAGTATGATTTTAAATGCAACAAATTATTTGATTCCCAGCAGTTTGCCTGCTTTGATGCAAATAAAAAGTTATTATTTTCCTCCGACGGGTTCAGGGATATCACCTGGGAGGAAATACACTCTCCAAAAGCCGGAGATCCATATGCGTATTACCTGACTGCCAATGACAATCATACCTTATACAGCGTCATCGCTACGGATAAAAAAGATATCACCCAGTCCTCCTCTTTCCTGCGTCCTGTTTTTCTGATGATCATCCTGGTTATTTTCCTGTCTAATCTTCTGCTGTCCTGGATGATTACCAAGAGAGTCATAAAATCCTACAGAGAAATGACAAAGCAGGTATATCAAAAAAGCCTGGCTGAAAAGGATTTGAATCTGCAGATGCTGCGTTCTCAGATCAATCCCCATTTTTTATACAATACCCTGGACCGGATGCGGATGGCCTCTCTCAATGCCAATTACCCCCATTTGGCAACCATGTGCGAACTGCTGGCAAAGATTCTCCGATTTGGTGTCTCCGAGGCCAATAAACTGGTAACTGTAGAAGAAGAATATGCTCATCTGGAAGAATACATCCGTTTAATCAAGCTAAGCTACACCAATGTGTCCATCAGCACCAGTCTGGATCCTGAAATTCTTTCCTACCGGATGCTTAAGCTTCTGCTGCAGCCTTTGGTAGAAAACAGTATTAATCACGGTATTATTGATGATGCCGCCAATGGTTCTATTCAAATATGGGGATATAAAAAAGACGGAAATTTGATTTTCACCGTTTCAGACAATGGAAACGGAATGGATGAAGAACATTTGGCCCTGCTGCGTGATTACTTAGAGGATAAGAATACCGATTTTCACAGTATCGGCTTAAAGAATATCAAGAAAAGAATTCAACTCTATTACGGAAGAGAGTATGATTTATTCATTGACAGCTGGCTTCACCAGGGAACAACTGTAACCATTAAAATTCCGGTCACAGAAGAGTAAATCGTTTGAGCAGAAAGTGATAGGAGGCGCATATGACAAGCAATTATATTTTAATCGTAGATGATGATCCTGATATTCTGGAGGGGCTTGCCCATGCGGTAGAAAAGGAATTTGAAAACAAGTTAAACGTACTTAGCTGCAGGAATGGGGCCATCGCGGCTGATATCTTAAGATGCAATACCATCGATATCCTGATTACCGATATTAAGATGCCGGTTATGAACGGGATTGAATTGCTGGATTTTATCAAACAGCATCATATCACCTGCAAGAGTGTTGTCTTAAGCAGCTATGACGACTTTAATCTGGTAAGGGATGTTCTTCGTCTGGGTGCAGCCGATTATCTTTTAAAGCCTGTTGATTTTCCGGTGCTGTATCAGCTCTTATACCGCTTGCTTGCCCAGGTCATGTCAGAGCAGAGCAGTTCTGCAGGACGAAACTATCCCCTTAACATGCAGCAATTACTGGAGTCCTATTTGCAAAATCCCATGCAAAAGACCGAGCATATGCTTGCATTTGAAGAAAAGTATTCCCTGACCCCCGGCTCTTCCTGTATCGTCGGCTGCATTAAGCTGGATGCGGTTTATTCCGGAAAGCTTTTTCAGCTTCAGGAAGGTCTGCGTGAGGACCTTTATCACTGCCTGAACCGGTCCCATATCCAATACCGCAAGATCGTAACAGGGGAAATGGCCTCCTGCTTTGTATTTATGCTGTTTCCTGATACGGATATCCCCCGCTGCCTGGACAGCCTCCATTCCTTTGGGGAATATATGGCTGTCCAGGGTTATAAGTTTAAGTTCAGTAAACAATACGTCACCTTCCACCAGTGCTCCGATGGGTTTAAGGATTGCCTCACCTGGTTTGAATTCGGCTATTACGACCTCCCCTATACCCCTGCTTATGAAGGCTGTACTGCTGAGGATATCTCCGAATTTATCCATCAGGCAATGAATTCCCTGGCGGTTTATGACATGAAGAATACCCTGCATTATCTCCGTCTTTTCTTTGCTGTCACTAATCATCGGAAGCCGCCGGTAAAAGAGACAAAAAAAACACTGAATAACTCAATCTATGCATTGATCCGGCAGAATCCCAAATATATTGAGCCGGTCAGCGGGCTTAAATTCAGTGAACACGATCTGTTCAGCCAAATCGAGAATGCTCCTTCTCTCTCGATTCTCGAGAAAGAATTATACTGTTCCCTGAATCATCTGGTTGAAATTGTATTGCATTCCCTGCAGAATAAGGAGGACTGCATCATTGAAAAGGCAAAATCCTACATCGAAAGAAACTACAATGAATGCATCAGCTTAGAAGACGTGGCAGCTCATGTTTATATGAATAAAAGCTATTTTTCTTCCTTTTTTAAAAGCAAGGCCGGCCTCACTTACCGTGATTATCTGCGCAATTACCGCATAGAAAAATCCATTCGCCTCATTGCGGACAGCAATATGAAAATCTACGAGATAGCCCAGGCGGTGGGTTATAATGATTCCGCACATTTTATCCGTGCCTTCAAGGAAGTAACCGGCAAGAGTCCCGGTGATTATAAAGTATCCTTATAAACATCTGTGCCTTTTTTCCAAAATAATAATATCATTCCAAGAATACTCACCAATCCTTCTGTCATAACAAATGCCAGCCATACCCCCGTCATTCCCCAGATCCGGCTCAGCATGAGCACCATGGGAACAAGAACAACACAGCCCCGCGCCACCGAAACAATAAAGGCATTCAGCCCACGCTCGGCTGCACTTAAATACATGCATACAATAATATTGATTCCCGCAAAGAAAAAACCGGCAAAATAGATCCTAAGCCCTTCCCTGGCAAGAAGTGCAATTGCGGCATTCTGCTCACTGTTGAATGCATTGATCATTTGATCCGAACAGAAAAATACCAGGGAATAAATTGCTGACGCTATTGCCAGGGAGGTGATGACCGCATATTGAAGCAGTTTTTTTATAATAATACCATTCCCTGAGCCATAAGCCTTGCTGACCAGCGGCTGTATTCCCTGTGCAATTCCAGTGAAAACCGAGATTCCTACCAGTGCTATATTGGCTACAATCCCGTAAGATGCGACACCCAAATTTCCCTCCAGTTGCAGGATGACCAGATTAAAGGTGATCAAAACGATAGCCGACGACACCTCCGTAATAAATGCGGCCAGGCCAAGGCCAAGGATATCATGGGTAGCCTTCCACTGAATTCTGCTTCGTAACCACCGGAGACCGCTTTCCCCCCGTATAAAGTGGGCAGATAAAACTACAAGACTGATGACGGGTGCCAGACCGGTGGCAAAGGCTGCACCAAACATCCCCATTCCCAGCGGAAACATAAATATATAGTCCAAAATTATATTGGATAGACTTCCTGTCAGCATTGCAATCATCGACAGCTTAGGATTATTATCATTTCTCACAAATGCCAGCATGATATTGTTCAGGATAAAAAAAGGCGCAAAGTAAAGTATGGTGCTTAAATATGCCTCAGTCAGAGGCAATGTAGCTGCATCCGCTCCCAATAATACAGCCAGAGGCCCGGTGCCCAGGACCCCTGTGATTGCAAACAGCACTCCTGCCAAAATACCCAGCTTTAGACTGACGGTAAAAACGGCATTTATCCGCTTTCCCTCATTCTGGGATTTTAAAATGCCGTAGCGGGTAGCACCTCCTATACCGATCATCAATCCGGTACCATGAATCAGGCTGTAAATCCCAATTGAAAAATTCAGTGCCGCCAGGCCTGCAGCGCCCAGTGCCCTTGATACAAAAAAGGTATCTGCCAGTATATAGCAGGAGAGCCCTATCATTCCCAGAATATTAAGGCTCACATATCTGGCGTAGTTTTTTAATACAGATTGTTCCATCCCTTATCCTCCTTTAAACATAAAAAAGGTGTTCTTAAAATATTCCTTCCACGACCTAACGGAATATTTCAGAACACCTTTAAATTCTTTACCCGGTGGCAAAGAAAAGGTAATTTATAAAACCAGAGTTATCATAATACAGTTTTGGCTGTTTGTCAATACTCTGTGATTTTAACCCTTTTATGGCATTTCATAAATAACTTTACTCTTCCTTTTTATCCAAAATGGTTTTTTCAAACCACCGAAATCCCATGATGAGCAATGTGATAATGATGATAACTACAAATATACTAAACATTCCCTTCCACATAATATCCAGTGACAGGAGAAATTTTTCAAGCATAGCTGGCTCCTTTCTTTCAGGCAGCAGAGATTCCTTTTATGGCTGCTGGTCATAACAATGTGGTTAAAAGGTTTAAGATAATTCCGCCTGCCAAAACAGAGGCAATCTGCCCGGAAACATTGGCCCCAATGGCATGCATCAACAGATGATTGGTGGGGTCTTCCTTGATGGACATCTTCTGTACTACTCGGGCTGACATGGGGAAAGCGGAAATACCGGCTGCGCCGATCATAGGATTGATCTTATTCTTTCTAAATAAGTTGATGAACTTGGCAAACAGCACTCCTCCTATGGTATCAAACACAAAAGCAACCAAGCCAAGTCCCAGAATAATCAGGGTCTGCCAGGTAACGAACGCTTCCGCCCTCATGCTGAATGAGACGGTAATTCCCAAAAGCAGGGTGATCAAATTAGCGAGTATATTCTGTGCTGCATCTGACAAGCTGCCCAGCACGCCGCATTCTCTGAGCAGATTTCCAAACATCAGAAAACCCACCAAAGAAACAGACTGAGGAGCCACAAATCCGGCAATCATGGACACTACAATTGGAAACAGGATCCGCATCCTCCTGGATACCGTCATCGGATTATAAGGCATCCGGATCAGGCGCTCCTTTTTGGTGGTAACCAGCTTAATGGCAAATGGCTGGACCAGAGGAACCAGGGCCATGTAGGAATAAGCCGCTACTGCAATTGGCCCAATGTAATTTGATTTGAGTATCTGGGATACCAGGATAGAGGTCGGGCCGTCAGCAGCACCGATAATACCAATGGAGGCCGCGTCAGAAAGGTTAAACCCAAGCAAAATAGCCACGGTAATCGTTAAGAAAATACCAAACTGGGCTGCTGCACCAAACAGCATCATAATGGGATTGGATAACAGAGGCCCAAAATCAATCATGGCTCCGATCCCGATAAACAGGAGAAGAGGCAGCGCTTCCGAGGCTTCGATCCCTGATTCAAACAGCCACTGGATAATACCATGGGTATTTCCGATACCGGGAAGCGTCTGATCGATCACGCCGGACATGGGTAAGTTGACCAGTATGGCCCCAAATCCCATGGGAAGAAGGAGCGACGGCTCGTACCCCTTTTTGACAGCAAGATAAATCAACAAAAAACCGACGAGATACATGATTAACTGGGAAACGGTGACAGAGGTAAGGCCTGACAATAAAAAGTTCATATTTTATCTCCCTTCGTACTAGTACGCTTTTGTATCGAGAAGCCGTCATATTCAACGAAAAGACAAGCTCTGGCCCTAAATTAGGACACAGGTCTTGTCTTTTCAAATTAAACCAGAACATTACTGTTCAGGATGTTGATTTAACTGCATGCTGATAAGCATTAGCCCGCGCATGCTGACTACTCCCCCATATCTGATTGCCTTTACCATATCATAAATATTTCCATAAGTCAATAAGTCCAGGCACTTTTAAGGCAGCAGTTCTTCCAAATGCGGAAGCGGTTTTATGCTCCTTTTTAAAATCCCCTTCATATAAGCAATCGCAATTCCATAATTGGTAAAAGGCACCCCTGCATCCGACGCACACCTTCCGCGGTATTCCATCTCCCTTTCATTCAGCATACAGCCGCCGCAGTGAATGATCAGCTGATAGGATGACAAGTCTTCCGGAAATTCCCGTCCGGAGGAAGTCTCTATCAAGAGCTCTTTCCCAGTATACTGCCGAAGCCAGCGGGGAAGCTTTACGGTCCCAATGTCGTCGCACTGCCTGTGATGGGTACAACCCTCAGAGATCAGGATCTTATCTCCATCTCTTAAATCCCCGATGGCTGCCACCCCCTTCACGGCATCCTCTAAAAAGCCCTTATACCTGGCCAGCAAGATGGAAAAAGAGGTGAGAAGGATCTCTTCCGGCGTATCCTTACTTACCTGTTCAAAGACCTGACTGTCCGTAATGACCAGGGCAGGTCTGGTTCCCAGCCTTGCCAGGGTTTCTTTTAATTCCGTTTCACGCACTGCCACAGATATGGCACCGGCCTCCAGAATATCCCGGATCACCTGCTGCTGGGGCAGGATGAGGCGGCCTTTTGGCGCCGCCTTATCAATAGGGATCACCAGAACCACCAGGTCATATGGATTCAGTAAATCTCCCACGATCCTCATTTTTGTATCCCCGGTGTTTACAAGACTGCCGATCCGTTCCTTTAATTCGTGAATGAACAGACCTTCCGACGCGCTCACTGAAAGTCCGTCGTCATGGGTCTGGGCTCCGGTTAAATCACATTTATTATAAGCAACCACATAGGGGATCTTCTTTTCCTTAAACAGAAGGATCAATTCTTCATCGGTTTTTGTCTTTCCAACGGCCCCATCCACAACTAAGACCGCACAATCAGCCCGGTTTAAGATCTGCTTTGTCTTCCTTACCCGCATCTCTCCCAGAGCGCCCTCATCGTCAAAGCCCGGCGTATCAATGATGACCACCGGTCCCATGGGGAGAAGCTCCATGGATTTGTAAACAGGATCCGTGGTAGTTCCTTTTATTTCCGATACAACGGACAGTTCCTGCCCTGTCACTGCATTGACAACGCTTGATTTTCCTGCATTGCGGCGGCCAAAAAAGCCAATGTGCACCCGCTCAGAGGATGGTGTTTCATTAAGTCCCATGCCTGTCTCCTCTCCCTACCGTTAATTTCCGCGTTGGCAGTGAGCCAAAGTCAAGCAAGCTTAACCTTGGCGGCTGCCCGCGGGATCAGAAACGGAAGTCCCTGATTCCTTTTTCTATTTTCTGCAAATGGTCTTCACAAATCAGACGCACCTTTTCCTTTGGAATATGGTTTAACTCCGCTGCGATCAGGGCCTCACCAACTTTTTTCGTATCTTCGGAAGCGTAATCCATCAAATATTCTTTTAATGTCATCAGGGCATTGGGCTGACAGCAGTTCTGGATCTGACCGCTTTTGCAAAGACTCATAAAACGGTCTCCTGTACGCCCTTCCCGGTAGCATGCCGTGCAGAAGGAAGGAATATAGCCCATATCCATGAGCCAATGGACCACCTCATCTAAGGAACGCTGGTCCGATACGTCAAACTGTTCCGTATCCGTGGGACGGATTTCCTCCTGGTAGCCGCCCACGCTTGTTCTGGAACCGCCGCTGATCTGGGATACTCCCAGACGGATCACCTGTTCTCTTACCTTCTGGCTTTCCCTGGTGGAAACGATCATTCCGGTATAAGGAACCGAAATCCGGATCAATGCACAAAGCTTTGCAAATATTTCGTCATCAATCCCATTGTCAAAGGCATCGGGATCAATGTCATCGGCTTTCTTGATACGGGGAACACTGATGGTATGAGGTCCTACACCATGGACTGCCTCCAGATGCTCCGCATGCATCAGAAGGCCTGCGAATTCATACTGGTACAGCTCCAGACCAAAAAGAACACCCAGTCCTACGTCATCAATCCCGCCCTCCATGGCCCGGTCCATGGCCTCAGTATGGTAGGAATAGTCGTGCTTGGGGCCTGTTGGATGAAGTTTTTCATAGCTTTCCTTGTGGTAGGTTTCCTGAAAGAGAATATAGGTTCCGATCTCTGCCTCTTTCAGCTTCCGGTAATTCTCTACCGTAGTTGCCGCAATGTTTATATTGACCCGGCGGATAGCGCCGTTTTTGTGTTTGATGGAATAGATGGTTTTGACGCAATCCAGGATGTATTCGATGGGATTGTTCACAGGATCCTCACCTGCTTCAATGGCAAGCCGTTTATGTCCCATATCCTGAAGGGCGATGACTTCCTTTTCCACTTCCTCCATGGTCAGCTTTTTCCTGGCAATGTGCTTGTTTTTTAAGTGGTATGGACAGTAGGTGCAGCCATTTACGCAGTAATTAGAAAGATAAAGAGGGGCAAACATGACGATGCGGCTTCCGTAGAAATCCTTTTTGATCTGTTCCGCCAGATCATAGATTTCCAGTATCTTTTCCGGAATGTCACAGGCAAGGAGAACAGATGCCTCCCGGTGGGTCAGGCCTTTTGCCAGCCTTGCCTTTGCAATGATCTGGTCGACCAGTTCTACATTGGCTTTGTTTTTCTCCGCATAATCAAGAGTTTCAAGAATTTCTTCGTTGGAAATGAATTCTTCTGCTTTCAGCGATTTTGGATCATACATAGTAATTCTTCCTTTCTTTAGGGTCAGCATTTGCTTTTCCGTCAGTGGTTTATTAATTTCACAGGTATTGCCCTGGAAAAAACTGTTTCTTTTCTTATCTTTTCTTTCTTAAACTTTCACACCCTGATAGGCCGTCTTGGAGCTGACTCCCTTTAATTTTCCGATCTTTCCGGTCAGTGCGGAAATGATGCTCTGAGGCGCATCCACAGCAATGCTTATGATGCTTAACTGCTTTTTCGGATAGGGGATGCCCATGCGGCCGATGATATACTTCCTGTATTCATGAAGGATCTCATTCAGCAGTTCCACAGATTCTTCCTCTTCCACAACGATGCCGATTACGGCGATTCTCGTTTCCATGCTTCTTCCTCCGTTCTTTTATTCAGGCAATAAATGCTTTATAAAAGCAAAAAAGCCGCACCATTAAGGCGCGGCAAAATAAAGACTTCTCATATGCCGAACCTTCTACTTCAAACTGTGTTTTTAGTGTCAGGATGCTGCTATGTTTGTATCATAACATAAGTGAGAATTTTTTTCAATTTCGTTTTAATGTATATTTTATTTTGCCTATTGCTTTTCATGGGAATGTCACAAAAGTTCAGAGAGAAATCTATAAGTCCATTCGGGAAACCATTCATTTAAATAGTATTCCAGGAATGGCAGAGTCCACCATTGATGGTGGAAAGACTTTGAAACTAAATTGTACGTATTATTATGAGGTAAAGTCAAGACCACCAACTTTGCCGGCAGCCTGCTCTACCCCTATAATTTTTTCCTGATGGCGCCAGGAAGCACCTGAAGATTTGCTATTTGCTGTCATCCTCAATATTTATAAGCATTTTGTTAAGCGTAGATTTAAATACATCGAGGTCTTCAAGAGATATGCCGTTAAGCACATCAGATTTAAATTTTTCTGCAACATCCAGCATAGCTGTTTCAATTTCTTTGCCGCTATTGGTTAATATTAAAAACTTCATTCTTTTGTCATCGTTGCTGCTGATGCGATTAACCCAGCCATACATTTCCATTTTATCTATCAGCCTGACAACACTAGGTTCTTTTAAAGACATTTTATCGGCCAACTTCTTTTGTGTAATCATATTATTATTTTTGATATAATACAATGCAATCCATTGGCTTCTTGTTATATTAAAATTATTCAGTCTCTTTTCCAAGGAATCTGCTAAATCCTTTGCCCCTTTACAAGTGATAAAGGCGATGCAATCATCTAAATTAAACATAGTACTCACCATCTGATTTTTTTATTTCATATATTAACATAAAACCATCTGGTGTACAATATTTTTCAAGGTCTTTTCCTGATATTATGAAAATTCCAGATGATTCGAGAGGTACCGCTCGATATAATCCCATACCGCCTGTTCGTTAAAGCGGGTTTTATACAGTTCCTTTTCACAGGCTTTAAAATCATAAAGCTTCAAACTATCCGTGTTTATTTTTACATTTTGAATCAGGTCATCAGCTATAGAGATATACACAGACATATTTCCAAATGAGTATTTACGTTCCAATTCGACATCAAATTTAGGTGATTGGGCAAACATCCAATTGTCAGATGAGAGGAGTTTCTCTAATGGCGGCTGAAAATTAATTTTATTAATGTATTCAATATTTTTGCATTCAAAGGTTTCAATAAAAGCTTGAATAACTGACTGAGCAGTGATTTCACTGTTTATTTCTGATAGATTTATGACTCTGCTCCTAACAGATTCGACCCCTTTGGACTTTAATTTTATTTTTGACGGGGTAAGGGCATTTTCCAACTGTTCAAAATTTACATTGACCAGTACCGTACCATGATACATGTAATTATCACCGTCCGTATAATAAGCGTGACCGGAAAATTTTCTGTTATTAAATAATAAATCATTTCTACCGCTAAATTCACAGTCGATCCCAAGCTGCTGCATTGCAGATTGTATGAGCTTGATAAAGTGGTCATGACTGGCTGATGCCTCTTTTGTAATAAAGGTAAAATTAACATTACCTTTGTCATGATACACTGCCCCGCCCCCGGAAAACCTGCGGACTGCTTTCATGTTATGTTCCTTTAGGTACTCTAAATCGCATTCTGCGTATAGGTTCTGGTTTCTTCCTATAATGACAGATGAATCGTTCTGCCATAGAAACAGATGCAGATCTTCCTGGGAAGTTAAAAACAGCTGATGTTCAGCAGCTATATTAAAACAGGGATCAAATTCTTCGGATATTACTATTTTTTTCATTATTGATGTAAGGCTCCAATTCCAAAATCCAGTGCGGCTTCATGAATCGTTTCACTGGTAGTAGGGTGCGGGAATATGGTTTCAGAGATTTCTTTTTCCGTAAATCCATTGGCAATTGCTAAGGTTAATGAGCTGATTAAAGAAGATGCATCGGCACCTATTATTGACCCGCCTATTATTTTTCCTGTATTTTTGTCTTTAATCAGTTTTATAAAGCCTCTCGCCTCATTCATCGTCAAAGCTTTTCCGTTTCCGGCAAAGGAAAATTTACTAACATCAATATCAATGTCTTTGCTTTTCGCTTCGTCTTCACCGATACCGACACTTGCGATTTCCGGTGAAGTAAATATTACATTAGGGACTGCTGAATAATCCATTTCTTTATGCATTCCTAATATATTTTCTATGGCAACAATCCCCTGATGGGAAGCTACATGGGCCAGTTGAATGATATTTGTTACATCTCCTATTGCATAAATATTGTCAACATTTGTACGCATGGAATGATCTGCTTGAATTCCTTTCCCGTTGCTGTTTAACAAGACACCGCTTTTTTCAATGGATAATCCATCCAGATTCGGCTCCCTGCCAATAGCCACCAATACCTTTTCACTTACCACTAAGTGCTCCCCTGTATTGTTTTCATAGGTAATAACTGCCATACCATCTACGGAGCTTTGAATTTTCTTAACCTTTGAACCGATGTGAATGTGAATGTTATTTTCTTCTGCCATATCCTGTATCTCTTTTGAGATATCACTGTCTACCATGGTCAGTAATCGATCCATAAATTCAATTACATGGACATCAACGCCGAAATTTCTATAGATAAATGCAAATTCCATTCCGATTACACCACCGCCAATAATGGTTATGGATTTTGGAAGCTTGTGATCAGACAACGCTTTTGTACTGTTCAGCACAAATGGAAGTTCCATGCCCGGAATGGCAATATTAGAAATTTTCGAGCCTGTTGCAACGATAATATTTTTTGCCTTTATGATATAATTTTCTTCGCCTTTTATTGTTACTGTATTTTTATCCATAAATGATGCTTGACCGGAGATTACATTGATTTCATTTTTTTTCATAAGAAAATCAATTCCGGAAACGAGTCTGTCTTTGATCTTATCCTTACGGTCAATTACTTGCTTCATATTTACTGTAACCGGGCTGTCTGATTCAATCCCAAAGACTGACGCATTCATTACCGTGTGGCAAACTTCTGCAGATTTAACAAGTGCTTTTGTAGGAATGCATCCGACATTAAGACAGGTGCCTCCTAATGCTGATTGCTCAACCAGAGTTACTTTTAAGCCACTTTTAGCTGCATAAATAGCGGCTACATATCCGCCGGGACCAGCACCTATTATAAGTAAATCGGCAGTGGTTTCCTTAGCGGTTCCCTGTGAAGCACTATCACAATTTGTTATTGCGGCCTCTTTGACTTCAGCATCCTCGGCGATTTCAAACATATCAGCATTCGATGCAATGTCCATGCCCTCTTCACATAGTATTTTACTAATTGTTCCTTCTGATATGGCTTTAATCTGGCGGTTACCTTTCGCCGTTTCTATTTGCACAAGGATATCGCCGGCAGCGACCTTATCGCCTGTTTTTACATTTATTTTACCTACCTTGCCCGTTTTTCCACCAGGAATTATTGACATTTTAATAAGCATAAATTTTCTCCTTTTCTATAGAAAAAGAGCCAATTTTATAATATAGGCTCTTTTTGCTTTTAATACTATTTAATCAATTGCCACACCGGATAAAACTAATTTTACACCGTTAGATAAACAATCACCTACAGGGCAGGTATTCTCGATAAACTTTGCAAACTCTTCTATTTTTTCTTTTGGTTCGTTTGTTTTAAAATGCATGACAAAACGAATCTCCTGAAAACCATTTCTTACATCTGCCAGTCCCATAAATCCGTCTGGATCAAGATCCCCTTCCAACTCAACATGGAATTCCTCAAAAGTAATATCGTGAGCTGCTGCAAATGCTTTCACTACGATGGACTGGCATGCGCCCAGTGCACATAATAGGGCCTCCACAGGGTTCATAGCAGTATCTGTGCCGCCCAGTTCTTCGGGTTCGTCAAAAAGGATTTTAAAACCTCTTGAATTTGTTTCAACCTGTAACCCTTCAGGCAGTGCTTTAGCTGTTGCTTTAAAAGTAGTCAACATAATACCATCTCCTTTTTTAATGAGTATTGGATATAACTTTCATTTGTTAATAATATAACACGGACTAACGAAAAAATCAATAGTTAGCTAAGCATATATTTTAATCTTTTTGACATCTATGCATATCTTTGCTGTATTAAGTCAGAGTTTTGCTTGTTCTCTTCATCAAATTCCACTTCATGATTGTTATCCTTGGCTTCTATTGTATCTCTCTCACGGTCGGACGGAAGGGGATCTTCTACTGTTAAAACGTGTGCACACTGAGCGTACAAAGAAGGCTCCATGAACGGTTATTACAACCGCCATGAAGCCTGTTCACGATCTAAACTGTTTAATAGTACATATACATAAAGACTGATAAATTTTTCAACATATAGTCTGTAACTCAGATAAAAAAAGTTCCTTTCCGATAAGTATCAGAAAAGAACTTTTTATTATTGCAATGGGCGCATGATCTCCTGGCTGTCTATGTGGTACCCGGATTCACTCCAGCCGGGAAAGAAAATAGGCATTGCTGTTAGCAAAAAGCCCCTTCTCATCCTTGCATTCCACCCGGATATAGGTCTCGTTCCCTTCAAGGAGAAATCTTGCTTCCGTAATGGGTTCGCCCTGTACAGCTGCTCTGCGGCAGGATCTGGTGCTGTCCGTGATCCCGCAGATGGCCTGAACCGGCCCGGTCTTTACTACCAGCTCTCTGCCCTCCATATAAAGCTCCTTTATCTCAGGTCCCATGGAGCTGTAGAAATGGCCTTTTACCAGACCATTTATAACTGCGTCATAGATTAGGCTTTCTGCTTTTATCATGGTAAAGCCCCCGAAAGAATCGCATAGGGGATTATCAAAAGGATAACTGTTGTGATTATCATCCGTTGCCAGGCACCACAGCTGTTTGCCTAATCGAAGCATTTCATCATAAGCCTGGGGATTATAACCGTACAGTCCGTCATGCTCGCAGCCGTGATTATAGATTTCCATGGCAAAAAGCCCGTTTAGGCCTTTGTAATCGTCATAGTTCTGCAGGGACCAGTAAGGATGGTTATAGCAGGAAAGAAATCCCAGCTTCCTCATCTCTTCCAGATATCCGTTAATAGAATCAAAATCCCCATACTTACATTCCGGACAGATTCCCTGTTCCTTTCTGGCCCGCTCATATCCAGGAGCAGTATCGTACAAATTAATATGGTACGTCTTGTCTTCCGGGCGCAGTCTGTCCGGGCTTACCTCATTGATATCCACCTCTACGGCAGCAAGCGCCAGGAATTGCTCATCGTTTAATTCTTCATGGTTCCGATAGATCCTGTGATCCGTAAACGCCATAATCTGATACCCATGCTTTTTATAATTTTCCTTGGCTTCTTCCGGCGTCATTCTTCCATCTGATACGACCGTATGGCTGTGAAGGTTCGCTTTATAAAACCTTCCGGCCTCCGGCAATAAATAAATTCTGTCTTTCAACCTGCTTTCCTCCCATCCCTTAAATACCGTTTTGCAGAAACCGCTTCCACCGGGCTTTTCCGGCCGTACATACCACTGCTCCCATAAGGGCAATGACAATCCAGATCAAAATGGTGGCATCCCAGCCTGCTCTTTCAGACAACACCCCGATTCCATAGGCAGAGACCGCTCCTCCCGCATAAGCGGAGGAATTCAAAATCCCGGAAGCGGTGGAGGATTTTCCGTAAGGAGCAAAATATATGGGCACCATGCTGACCAGCATGGTATTCACAGCCATCATCGCCGTGGTTGCCAGGCCAAATAAGATCAGCACAGTTATTACGGATCCTCCATTATAAAGCCGCAACAAAATAAGCGCTGCCGCGCATAAAACAAAAAATGAAGCAGATGTGGCAGTCTCACTTTTGAAAATCTTCCTGTTTGCAATGGAAGCCAGATAAACTCCACTTAAGTTTAACACCGGTATGACAGTGGTGCTGATAATGGAAATTACGGATTCCATATGAAATTCTTCGCGGATATAGGTGGGAATCCAGGTGGTCACCCCATCCTTTAAAACTCCCTGAAACATCAGTCCAAAGCAAAAGAAAATCATTCCGGAAACCAGAACTAATTCAAACATAGAAGCGTCTGCCTGTTTTTTATCCCGTGAAACAAGGACCTGGTCTTCTAAAATTCCGTTTTCTTCCACATCTTTTCTTATTTTACGGCTGCCCAGGAACCAGACCAGGCTGATGACTGCCAGGCACAGGGAAGAAAAGAAAAAGACCGTTCTCCAATGGAATTTCCATACAATGAGCGCAGTCAGTCCATAGGCTGCAAAAGTGCCGATGGGAACACTGCTGTTGATGTTGACGCAGAATTTTTTCTGGCTGCATGTGGGAATCCAGTTGGAAAATAATTTAATGATCGGCGACCAGATCAAGGACTGAAACAGGCCATTGACGCACCATACCACCGCCATCTGCCATACGGATCCCGATAGTCCCATTACCCCATTGCAGATTCCCGAACCAAGTACTCCTACAAAGATCATCTTATAAGGTTTTTTCTTATCACCCAGTATTCCGCTGAAAAGCTGCCCAAGGCCATAGGAAAAAAAGAATGCGGTTCCTATAAAACCTGCCGCTCCCTTCTCATATCCTTCCACCCTGATAATTTCCGTTAAGCAGGCGGAATAATTCAGCCTCCCAAGATATGTAGAAAAATAGGCTGCCCAGCATAACCAGAACAGCATGGACTGCATTTTTTCTGATCCTATCTTTTTTTGTTGTATCGTTCTGTCCAAATTTTGCCTCCTAAAGAATCAACCTTATGTCTCCTGATCTGTAATAAATTTTAAAGGCAGATCCTTCATAAAATATGCGTTGGAATTTGCATACAGCCCGTTTTCACTGCGGCAGGCCACACGGATGTAGCCTTCTCTTCCCGTTAAAGGAAATCTTGCCTCCTCCAAGGATTCTCCTTTAGGTGCTACTTTCATGCGGCAGTTCTTGCCTTCCATTTTCATGTAAATCTTCTCTACCGGACTGGTCTTTACAACCAGGTCCTTGCCTTCAATATAGAGCGCATGTATCTCAGGACCCATGGAGCTGTAGAAATCACCCTTTTTTAATGCCTTCATCACCGCCGGATAGGTAAGCTCCTTTGCTTTGATCCTTATAAAACCTCCAAAAGAATCACAGAACGGATGCCCCATGGGAGATTCATTCTGGTTGCCGTCTGACGCCAGGCAATGGATTTCCTTCCGGCAGCGCAGCATCTCATCATAGGCCTGGGGATTGTATCCATTAAGCCCTTCCAGATCGCTGTGGTAATGATAGACTTCCATGGCAAAAAGTCCTTCAAGCCCTGTATACTCCTCATAATTCTGCATAGACCGGTATGGGTGGCAGTCACATGCCAGAAAGCCAAGCTGCTTCATCTTCTTTATGTAAGCATTGATTCCGGAACGGTCATAATTCCTGATTTCCTTCCCACTGGCTCCTGCCTTCTCTTCCCGCATCTCATCCGGGTTGCTGTCATAGAAATTAAAGTGAAACGCTCCTCCGGACTGCTCCCTGTCCATGGGATTTCTCCTTAGCTCCGCCCCAAAGCCTGCCAGAGCCAGAAAGTTCTTTGTGGTCAATTCCGGATGAGGGCAATATTTCCCGTGATCCGTATAGGCTACGATCTGATAACCTCTTTTTTCATACTCCTCTTTCACCTGTTCAGGCGTCAGCTTTCCATCGGAAACCGTTGTATGGCAGTGCATATTCGCTTTATAAAAATTCCCCTCCCTGGGGAGGAGATAAATCCGTTCATCCATTACTCTTCCCTTTCCTGCCGGTTCTTTCAACATTGGTAAGAAAGCGCTGCCAAATGCCATGGCAGCGCCTTCTTATTATTTCTGTGCTTCTTTTATCGCTTCATTTGCTCTGTCCTGAATCGACTTCATGGTATCTTCCAGTGGTTTTTGTCCCTGGCCGTATAACTGGCCTTCCTCAGTATAAATCTGTCCGATGGTCGTATCAGCAATACCCATGATCTTTTCACTTAAGTATGCTCTGCTGTTGTCAAACCAGCCTGCCATAAAGTCTTCTGCTGTTAAGTTGTCATCCTTAAATTTAGGAAGCAGGCTGCTTTCGATATATGCTTTTGCTTCGTCTTCTGTTAAGATCTTGGCAGGAACACGTCCGTAACCTAAGGTATACTTGTTTTCACAAATGGTTTTGATCGCTTCAAAAGCCGCTTCTTTGTTCTTGGATGTTTTGGGGATCGCATAGCAGCTTGTAATCGTTAAAGAAGATGGCTCGGAGCCTTCCGGATAAGGCATTGGAAGGATTCCCAGATCCCAATCTCTTGGGTATTTTACCTTATCAGATAAGGCACTTGCTACCCAGCCGCCGTATACGTACATACCGATGTTTCCATTTACCATAAAGGAGTTATATGGATATGTACCGGAAGCCAGATCCAGACAGTTAGGCTGGATCTTTAACTCATTACCCAGGCTAAAGAACCACTTCATGGCATCAGCATATGCCGGATCGTCAAAATTAGCGGTTCCGTCTGCCTTGTAAGGGGATACCCCTTTCTGTGTTGCCTGCATATAGTTACATGCAACGTCATCGCTCATAAAGGAACCCCAGACATTTTTATCAGGATTGTTTAACTTTTGGGCAGTCTCTACATATTTTTCCCAGGTCCAGCCTTCTGCGGTAGGATATGGAACGTTTGCTTCATCAAAAATCTTTTTGTTATAATAGGTCAGCCAAATATCTTTTTCTGCTGGAATTGCATATGTCTGATCTTCAAATTTTACAGTCTGGCCACCATACAAAGTGTCAATATCATAATTATCTGCTTTAGCAAGCTCATCAATTGGCTCTAAAACAGCAGCCTTGTAGAATTCTTCCAATTGAAGCGGAGTTCTGCCTATAATATCCATTTCTTCTCCTGCCATCAAGCTCACAAGTACCTTGTCCATTTCTCCTGCTTTTGATGTAGGAGTAATGAAAAATTCTACATTAATCCCTGTTTTTTCTTTGATTAATGCGATCATTTCTTTTGTTTCCGTATTGGTTGCAGCATTATCTGTCAGTGCCCATTTTACTGTTACACCGTCAAAGGGCTTATCACTGTCCGGCTTTTGAGTAGTTTCTGCTGTTGCTTTACCATCCGTACTGCCTTTTGTATTATCGGATTTTCCGCATCCGGCAGTACTTAAAACCATCGTTGCAGCTAAGCTTAAGGCAGCGCCTCGTCTTAATGCACTTTTTAATTTCATATCTGTTACCCTCCTTTTTTTATAATCCCATTATAACTAACATATTATCTGATTTACATAGGTTGTATTTTAGCTTTATATGTTATTTTTATCATTCTATCGGTTTTTTTGAAATAAAACTGATTTTTTTATCCATATATACCAATGAACGAAAGAGTAGGCCCGATCCTTGAATCTAATATTTGTATAATCAGTATATCCGATTCTATCTGCGGAAAGCGGGCAATTTTTTTATAACCTACGGTAGTTCCCTTATATAAGCTTATAAGGTTTCCATTCTTCATAGACAGAATTTCAAAAGCCTCAATTCTCTGGCTATTTAATATATTTTCTTTTAATATAACTGCTGAAATCTTTTGGGGAGTATTCCAGGAAATTTTAAATTCTACCTTAGGACCTTTTCCCTGATAGTAAGTTTCATAGTCATCCGTTTGTACATTATTTACTGCATTCCATTCATTTTCTTCTTTGACCTGAATTTCGGTTCCTTCTGCCAGGTTATTCCCGTATCTTTTTTGTATCTCCCTGCCCAGCTCCTGCAGCCTTTTTACATCTTCCTCATGAAGCAGTCCGTTTGGCATAGGAGGAATATTTAACAGCAGTGTTGTATTTCCCCCTACGGATTTTTCGTAAATATCCATTAGGTTTTCCAGAGACCGGACTTTATCATCCTCTTCCGGATGATAAAACCAGCCCGGCCTTATGGATACATCCACTTCTGCCGGATACCAGATTAAGTGTTGTTCGTGTATTAAACGTTCCCTGCTTCCTAAATCCTCTTCCATACTGCTTATTACCCTTTGCCGGAAAGACGGATCATCCCCATGCTGGCTTAAAGCTGCCACCCGCTCTGCTACCGATAAATCTGCCGGCACAACACTCCATTCACTGTGCCGGGTATCACCTGCCTCATTGCCGCACCAGCGGACATCCGGTCCGCTTACGGAAATGCAGGCGTCCGGCATATGTTTTCTTACGGTATCATAATAACGCTGCCAGTCATAGACCTGTTTATTACCATTGGGACCTTCTCCGCATGCACCGTCAAACCATACACTGAAAATATCTCCATATCCGGTAAGAAGTTCCGTAAGCTGTGCCACGAAATAATCATCATATGATTTTCCTTGTCCATAGGTTTCCTGATTCCGGTCCCATGGAGAAAGATAAATACCAAATTTAAGACCGGCTTTTTTACAGGCTTCCGCTACTTCTTTTACAATATCTCCTTTTCCATTCAGATAAGGACTATACTTCACAGAATGATTGGTGTATTTACTGGGCCATAAGCAAAATCCGTCATGGTGCTTACAGGTAAGGATTGCTCCTTTCATCCCTGCTGCCTTAACAGCTTGTACCCATTGATTTGCATCCATTTGGCCAGGATTAAAAACCGCTTCCGGTTCTGTGCCATATCCCCATTCCGTTCCGGTAAAAGTATTCACCGTAAAATGAAAGAATGCATAAAACTCTGTTTTCTGCAGCATGATTTGTCTGTCTGACGGAACAATTTTTATAAGTCTTTCATCTAATTGTTTCATTTTTACTCTCTTTCCTACCAGTAGACTTCCCACTGTTCTGTCAGCCGTACAAGTGCTTCTATATAAAAATAATCCCCCCATAACGTAAATTCATTAACACCGCTATCCTTTACCGTATTGTAAGGAGAACTTTTTGCATAAGTGGAATGAAGTAATATACCATTGGTGTCTTCTCCGGAACGGTATAAGCAATGCTGTGTCAATGCCTTTATTAAACGTTTTGCAAGCTGCTGCATATCTTTTGCTTCATCCGGTTCTAAATATTTTGCCATTTCAAGCATCCCGCAGGCTGCGATTGCCCCGGAAGAAGAATCTCTTGGTTCCGTACTGCCATCTGTAAAGTCAAAATCCCAATAAGGTACCAGGTCATCAGGTAAATGCTCCAGAAAACATGCGGTAATCTTCCGAAAGCTTTCCATATACATTGGGTCGGGACAATATTTATAAGCGATTGCCGAACCATATATTCCCCACGCCTGGCCTCTCGCCCATATGGAACCATCCCGGTATCCTTGTGCCGTTACTCCGCGTAACGGATTTCCTGTTTCCGGATCAAAATAATAGGTATGGTATGTAGAAGAATCTTCACGGACCACATATTTCATGCTGGTTCGAATATGGCGAAGTGCGGATTCACGGTATTTTGAATCCTTCGTTTCCTCTGACGCCCAGAACAACAACGGCATATTTAAAAGACAATCAATAATTAACCGGTATTCTTTCGGATCCCCCAGCTTTCCCCATGCCTGAAAAAATTCTCCCTTATCCTGAAACCGCCCCATCAGGTTATCTGCTGCCATCAATGCGGTTTCTCTTGCCAGCTTGTCACCGGTAAGTTTATAAGCTGCCACACAAGAGGGCGTATATAAGAATCCCATATCATGATGATCTACTACAATTCTTTTGATCAGACGTTCCCGGAAGCTTGGCACTTGACAAAGGGCGGCTTCTTTAAAAGCCGCCTCCCTTGTCTGTTCATATGCCAGCCACAGCTGTCCGGTCCAGAATCCATTGGTCCAATCATTGTTTTCTGCAGCAGAATATATCTGGTTGACGCTGCTTGCCGCCGGGAAACTATCATAAAATTTTGAAATATTATTTCTAATCCGGGCAACCGTATGATTTAGCGCATTACGTGCTTCCTCTCTCGTGATTGCCTCATAGGTTTTAAGTGTTTCCTTTGTCTGCATAATGATAACGGGCCCTTTCTGATTTATTCATTCGTTTACAAAAATGAAAACCACAAAATATCATTTGCCTTTAACTGCATAGAATATTCTTTGCCTTTTCCGTCATAAATCACGGTTTCCTGGGGCTCATAAGTGTTGTTTACAATACAATATTTGCCGGTAGCCGGATAATAATTGACTTCCACATGATAGTTGCTGCTATACCATTTCTTCATTTCCTGCTCCATGCCTGCGGCCCAGAAAATTGCCCGGTAAAGCATTCTGGAATTTTCAAAGGAATAGGGGATTCCGCTGATATATACGCTTCTTCCGTCTCCGAACCGGTTGACCGCCATCTGGACATTTTCCCCGTCCTTTTTTAAGATCTCCGCTTCGGAAAGAGCATAGATGTTCTTCATCCCTTCCCCGAAATCAATGGTCCCGGAGGATTCCTCTATAATAAAATGGCTGTGCTCTTCCCAGTTGTATTTATCTGTTGACATAGAAAAGCCTACTTCTTTGTTTACGCCAAGTACGTTTGCCAGACTAAAATACCTGCCCTGGTATTCACAGGCAGATGGCTCTCCCACTCCAATCAAACCACCTCCCTGGGCTACAAAGGCCTTTACGGCACTGCTGACCTTGGGATTGGTCCAGTAGGCCCCGCCGCTGGGAGCTGTATAAGCATCGCCAACATTAATGACCACCTTGTATTTCTTTAATACATCCGGATCTGCGATCACATCCTCAAAGCTGATGAATTCCACGTCAAAAGGCATTCCGCTTAAGGCCTCCAGCACTCCGGCATAGGAATAGGTCTGTTTATAATCAATGGCATGGGCTACCATATGGGTTCCCCAGGAACGGATCTTTCCCCAGGAGTTCAGCACTCCCACTTTAAAGTGGCTGTACGGGCTTTGGCCTCCCACATTTTCGTAAAGAAGACGGAATTCATCACAAACCTCCTCAATGTATTGGATAAAATCCGGGAATTCCAATGCCAGCTTTAAGTATCCGCCATAGCCAATCCGGTCCACCGGCTTTCTTAAGATGGCCCGTCTTGCAGTTACCCAGTTTACCTTTGCTTCCTTGATCGGATCGCCGCCTTCACAGAATACATCCGGGAAGAAATAAGGCAAAAAGCGGCCTTCTGTATATTTAACTCCCGGAATATCGGAAATCAGGCGAAGGGTGGTGCCGTTACCTACACTTCCCACTACCGCATCCAGTCCTACATTTTTAAAATACGCTCCAAATGGTTCTGTTCCGATCCAGTGATCCCCTAAAAACATCATGGCTTCCTTGCCGTGACCGTGGCAGATATCCACAAGAACCTTCATGAGCTCCGCTACTTCTCTCTGCTGGAACTCCTGGAAATCACGGAACTCCTTGGAAGGCACCCGGTTGGTGTTGTTATGATACCCCTGGTCAATGATATATTCCGGACGGAAGGGGTAACCTGCCTCTTTTTCAAACTGCTCTAAAATATAAGGGCTGACACTGGCGCTGTACCCAAACCAGTCAACAAATTTTTCTTTTGCATATTCATTGAATACAAGGGTGAACTGATGGAAAAACGTTGTAAAACGCACCACATTGCTATCCGGATTTTCCTCCATCCAGCGGTTTAATTTATCGATCACATGGCTCTGGGTCTTTGGCTGACGCACGTCAAAGGTGATCTGATGCTCCACATCCTGCCAGTCATTGGTAATAAAATTATACATATGAACCGGATCCCAGATGATGAAAGCCAGGAAACTTACCGTATAGTCGTGATACCTCTCGGGCCTTAAAATGATGACCTCCTGGGTGTTCTCATCATATTCCCAGGCATTAACAGCTAAGGGGTCTCCTGTTGTGCGGTCCACTACCTCCCACCAGCGTTTGATGCCGTGAAGGGTATTGGGCTTTAGCTGATCCTTATACAGATGTTTCATCAATGGAATGCGAAGCTCTCCCCCTTCCATTGCCGTGTAAAACTCCGTCATCAAATATACCTGCTGGACCTCGTCAGGGTTTGCATTTGCCCATTCATTGTCCTTTCTGGTGGTATAATAAGTAGAGTAGATCTTGACAGGCATTTTCTTAAGCTCAGCCGGCATATTCGTCCCGTCACAATCCCGAAGCGCATCGGCTCCCCATCGCCCTGCAATCTCCTTGGTCTCCTGTATCATATCCACATCCGTGGGAACAGTGACTCTTCCGGTAAGTTTTTTTTCCATCTTAAATCCCCTTTCTATCTCATCTTTATTAATTCCAAAGGCTTTTTAACCTGCCTTAAATTTCATTTGTTATCCCTTCACACCGGAGGAAGCAACGCCTTCGATGAAAAACTTCTGGCAGAATAAGAAAGCCACCAGAATGGGCAGCAGCACAGCCGTTGCCGCAGCCATCTGACTTCCATAATCCTGGATCAGTCCGGAGGAAAAAAGCTTCACTCCAACGGACAGCATCTGCTTATCCATCGTTGATATGTACAGATACGGTCCCATATAGTCGTTCCAGGACCATGTAAAGGAAAATAGTGCCATGGTCGCAATGGCCGGTTTTGCCAATGGGAAAATGATTTGCCAATAAATGCGCAAATGACCGCATCCATCAATTTTGGCCGCTTCACTTAGGGAGTCCGGAATTGAAACAAAGGACTGGCGCAGCAGGAATACAAAATACACGTCAACGCAGCTTGGCAGGATTAATGACCACATGGTATCCAGGATGTGTAAATTTTTAAAGATCATGTATCTCGGTAAGATCATAATATCGCTGGGTATCATCATGGCCGACAGTAGTATGAGAAATATTGCGTCTTTTCCCTTAAATTTAATCCTTGCAAATCCATATGCCGTAAAGCTTACAAAAAATATTTTAATTACTATGGTAAGGGCCGTCATGACCACCGTATTAAAATACCATTTCTGAAAGTTATATATGCCGTTTGTTAATAATGCCTGAAAGTTCATCAGGGTGGGGTTTTCCGGAATCAAATGCCATGGAAATTTCATGACCTCTCCGCTGACCTTAAAGGAAGAGGAGATCATGAACAGGAATGGAAAATTAGAAGCCAACCCAATCAACAGGATGAAAATTGTAAGTGCTATCTTTAAACTTTTCTTTTTGCTTGTCATTGATGATTCCTCCCTTAATAATTAACCCATTTTTTCTGTCCGCGCCACTGGATAAGCGTTACGATCATGACCAGCGCAAACATGACGAAAGCCATTGCACTTGCAAGACTTGTTTCATATTTTGTAAAAGCAGTACGGACAATATTTACGGACATAACGGTAGTCGCCTGTCCCGGTCCGCCCTCAGTAAGAGCCTGTATACAGGTAAAGTTCTGAAAGGAACCGATAATGGAGCTGATTACGAGGAAAAAGGTGGTGGGAGAAATCATAGGTATGATGATATTGCGGATCCGCTGCCATTTTGTTGCCCCGTCAATCTGCGCTGCTTCCAGCAGCTCAGATGGCACCTCCTGCAGCGCTCCAAGATAAACCACCATGTTAAGGCCAACGCCCTTCCATACCGAAATCATAGCCACTGTAGGAAGAGCCAGCTTTAAGTTCAGTAAAAGCAGCGGCGGATCAAATCCCATATTTCGTAAAGCAATAATCACAGGACTGTTATTTCCAAGCAGCACCTTAAAAATTACGGCCACTGCCACCATGTTGGATACATAAGGCATAAATACAAGGGAACGGATCGTTTTTTTCATAAAGACCCCGTTATTCAGCATAAATGCCAGCACAAATCCAATGATCATGATCAGAGGCACATATACCAGGGAATATTGAAAGGTTCTTAACAGGGAATTCATGATCTCCTTGTTGGTGAATACTTTTATAAAGTTTTGAAACCCTACAAATTTAAGATTGTCTAACCTTGTAATATATTTCATGTTTAAAAACGACATCACAATTGCAATGACAAAAGGAATGCCGGTGAAAACAGTGAAAAAAATCAGGTAGGGCGAAATGAACAGCCACCCATACCTGTTTTCTTTTTTTTGTGCTATGGATGTCTTTTCTTTTGTTTTGGATACTGGTGTTTCTTCCTTGCTCATGGGCCTGCCTCCCGCTTTTTATTTTAGGGAGAAAGGCTTATGGGAATATAACCTTTCTCTTACTTATATTCTAACGGATTTTTTCCCAATAAACATAGGCCGATTTTTGTATTTGTTGGTTATTTTCGATTTTTATTCTGTTTTATTTATCTTTTCCTTTAAATTGTCATGCTCATCAATATCCTCCGCGGTAATCCTGGGGATCCGTATGACGGTTAAGGTTCCTGCATCCTTTTTGCTGTAGATGGAAACCGCACGGTCCACTCCAAAGTACAGCTTGATCCTGGATTCTACGCTGTGAAGGCCGATGCCGCTGCTGCGCCGGTTCTGCTCTTCCTCATCCTTTCCTGCTTTTCCAAATAGGATCTGATCCCTTATTTCCCTTAATTTTTCCTTGTCCATGCCGCGGCCATTATCCATAACTTTTATCACGACCCATTGGCCTTTTTCCTTGACCGTAAGGCGGATCATCATGGGATGCTTTAAACCTGCCATACCGTATAAGAAGGAGTTTTCCACCACCGGCTGCAAAATTATTTTTAAGGAAAACAGTTCATGGATCTGCCGCATGTCCGTCCGGAGGTCAAATTCGAACTCATCTTTATAACGGTTTTTCTGAATCTTTACATAAGCCATAAGATGCTCAATCTCATGCTCCATTGGGACGATCACCTGCCCGCCGCTGATGGACAAGCGGTACATCCGTCCAAGAGAAGCAGCGGTCCGCCCAATGTCCGGCCTCCCGGCCTCATTGGACATCCATACGATATTCTCCAGGGTATTATAAAGAAAATGAGGATTGATCTGGCTCATGAGCACTTCCAGCTCCAGCTCCTTTTTCTTCCGGTCAGACTGCAGTTCATCGATGATATGGGTATTGATCCGTTCCAGCATGGAATTGTAATAGCGGATCATATCTCCCACTTCATTTTTCTGCTTCACCTCAGCATAGGCGTTTAGATTTCCTCCGTATACCTCTTTCATGGAGGCGTTAAGCTTTCCAATGGGATCCATGAAGCTTTTGTATAAGTATAATATCATCATGGCACAAAAGCCCACGCATGCCACCATGACCAGGAATATCCTGTAGTAAAGCACATCCACTTCCCTTGTGACCAATTTTATGGGAACTACCATAACGATCTTCCAGTCATTTACGTCGGAAGCCTTTACCTGGATCATTTGATTTCCGAAAGCTTCCCATCCTTCTTTTAAATCTCCCGTCTGTTCCAGAATCTCACCTTTCAGCTTTTCTGAAATCTCTCCTGACTCAACAGCCTTTTCATTGCTGGAGGAAATCAGTTTGCCATCTTCTGTGATCACATAGATATCACCTGGAATGGATTCTGCCAGCTCTGCATATTGATCATAGATATCCCGCTCTTTTAAGGCAAACAGCTGTACATATTCATATCTTCCCTTTTCCCAGGAATAGATCCTGCGGATGCCCATCACGGCCTTTCTGGCCCGAACCTCCCCTGGCAGGTCACTGAGAAGGAAGTTGTCCTGAAGAGGATACCAGCGGAATTTCATCAGGAGGTCAGGATCCTCAATGTTCATGGCCAACAGTTTCTCAATCACCTTTTCTGTATCATTATTGGGATCTAAAAAATTAAATAATTCTCCTTTGTAGGTATACATGGCACTGATCCTCACCCGCTGGTTTAACATATCATAGGCTCCGAAAATGTTGCTGTAAATCCTTACAATATCAAGCTTTTTATACATCTGTTCCTGAGGGGAATATTCTTTTTCAATGTATTTATTCAGCTTGTCATTGGCCGCAAAATTGTCGGAAACGCTGTAAATATCCTGAAGCTTTGCATCAATCTTATTGGCAATATCCGTGATCCGGCTTTGGGTCGTGCGCATGTACTCCTGTCTCATAACCTTCCGCGTATGCCAGAACAGTATGGTTATGATCACAATAACCGGAATCAGAACCTGGAGAATGCCATACAGCATCCTGCGCTTTAATCCGATATTTTTTTTCTTTGCCTTCCCCTTTCCCTTATTCGTTTTCATTGTTTTTTCCTGGATTTCCTCCCTCCGGCTGGATAATATTCCGGTACTCTTTCGGACTTATCCCATACTTTTTTTTAAACAGCTTAATGTAATTGGATACGTCGGCCCAGCCCATTTCCTCGGAAATTTCGTAAATCTTCCTTGCAGGATCCGCAAGAAGCGTCTTGCTCTTTTCCAGTCTCTTTGTAATAATGTAATCGCTGAAATTACATCCAAATTCATTTTTAAATATTTTTGAGATATAGGCAGAATTCTTATGCACCTTTGCTCCCACGTATTCCAGAGAGATCTGGTTGGAATCATACTCTTCATCCACAATATCCCTGATCTTCTGGGCAAGGCTGCTCTGGCTCTTCCATTCTCCCTTCATGCCCGCCATTTCCCTGGAAACTTCCCGAAGGATCCGGGACAAAAATTCTTTTTTCTCCTGGAGGCTTTTTAAGGGATAAATACCGGTATAGGTACAGTCCAGCTTTTTCATCACTTTTTCCAGCCGGACGCCATAGCGCAATAGTGCCCGGGACAGATTAAACAGCAGCTCAAGGCTTAAGCGGTTAATGTAATCATAATCCAGAATCACTTTTCCCTTAAATTCAGAAAAAATCCCATTCAAAATGTCCTCTGCCTTATTTTCCTCCTGCTCCATGATTTCCTTTAAAATCTGGCCTGTATCAAAGGAAACCGCATAGTAATCAAAATCTGCTTCCTGTATCTCCTTATAGGACATGACCAGGTTCTTTCCATCGCTGTAGATCTTCTGGCTGGCGCAGCATTTTGCCTGTTCATAGCACTGGGGGAGCATCTGGAAATCCGTATAGAAGTTACTGATACCGGCATATATGGGAATGCCGCTCTCCGGTAAGACCACTTCTGCCATTTCCCTGACATAGGAATGCAGTTCTTCTTCCCTGGGCTCTTCTCCGGCGCTTAAGATCCCGGTTATCTTCTCCTCGAAGTTCCAGATATAGGTTCCGGCAATCCCTTCTTTTGAAACCCATTCGTTTAATATCTTCTCCACCTTCATCTGATCCCGATAAAAGGCGTTCTTATCTTCTGTATTTTGCACATCGAGATGGATCAGTATCACACCGTACCAGTTTTCCCCCTGGCGGAAGAATTCTTCCTCCATCTCTTCTTCATGATAGCCATATCCTTTGATCAAAGCGTTGTATTTCCTTCTCAGCTTTAAACTCCTGCTCTCTTCATAGGTTGACTTTAATTCTTTTTCTTCTAATTCCTTTTTTCCTTCCTCGTCAAGACGTTCTTTTATTTTTCGGAAGGTCACTTCAAATTCATCAAGGTCCGTGGGCTTCAGTAAGTACTCCATGACCCGGTTTTTAATGGACATCTGCAAATATTCAAAATCATTATATCCGCTTAAGATAATGATCTTGATTTCCGGGTAATGCTGGTTTAAATGCTGCATCAGCTCCACCCCATCCATTTCCGGCATCCGGATATCGGAAAGCACCACATGGGGCTTGTCCTTTTCTATTTGTTCCAGCGCTTCTATTCCATTGCCACAGACGCCGCTGATAACAAATCCCCATTTTTCCCATTCAATGCTGTTTGCAATACCATATGCAATCGACTTTTCATCTTCCACCACCAGCAGTTTATACATCTCATACCTCCATCCCGCCATATTATATAACAAACTGCATTATTTTCTCAAGCTTCTTTTCCGTTTACCTGCCGGATCAGCCTTTTCGCCGGTCTTTATCGTTAAAAAAACCGCTATGCTGCAGCTTCGGTAAGCCATCGCATAACGATTTTGTTCCATAGAATAGCCAGTTGAGGGACTTCCCAATTCTGATATGCCAGTCAAATGGCCTCTTTCGGAGATAATTTAAGTATCTTTTTCTCCATTACATCATAGCAAAGATAATCTCCATTTTCAGTAATTATATGGTGTGATGCGATCTCTTTGTAACCACGCTTAAGGTATATCTCTTTTGCCGGAAGAGAGGAATCCAGCTGGATTTTATTAAATTGGCCAGCTATTAATTGTTCGGAAAATTCCATCAACAGCCTGCCATATCCTTTACCGTGATAAAAAGGCAGTACGAACAACCGGCATATTTCAAAATCCTTTATCGTTACAGTTCCAAACACATCTTCTTCGTTCTCAAGCACATATACTCTCCGGGATTCAATGTCAGCCATTATATGATTCTCGTTATGATGAGACAGAAAAAAGCCGACCGCTCCCAAAGGATAATAACGAGGATATATCGTTTGAATTGTGCGGATCGTTATACTTTTAACTATTTCTAAATCTTTCATTTCAGCCTGCCTTATGTTCATACGCATCCTCCAACAATTTAAAATTCAACTTTAAAATTATTCTGCCACACGATCCAGGTCCTTTCATTTCCGTCTCTTTTTACCTTACTTCTTACCTTGCTTCTTGAAGATTCCTTTTCTTTTTCATCACAATGGGAATTCCGGCAACTACCTCAATCACCTCATCGGAAATTTCTGCTATTTTCTGGTTGATCTCCCCAAGAACCTTGCGGTAAGCAATAGTCTCCATGCTGTAGCTGTCTCCATCGGAGAAAACCTCATTTGTCACGATGACAATATGTTCGGCTTCCGCCTTTAGCTTCCCGATTCCTTCCAAAATCTCCGCTTCCGCCAAGGCTCCCTCTAAGCATGGGGCTTCTCCCTCTTCTCCCAGGCCAAAAAGCTCATTGGATACCAGATTTGACATGCATTCTAATAGAATCACCGGCGGCTGTCCGCCTATATCCAGCATAAGTTCCTTTAAATCGCGGTAACATTCTATGGTTTCAAACTGTTTTTTAGCCCTCATCTGCCTGTGACGTTCAATTCTGCGTCTGCATTCCTCATCCCATGGTTTCATGGTGGCAATGTAAATCCGCCTCCCCTGTCCCAGGCTCATGACCAGACTTTCCGCATATTCTGACTTTCCGCTTCCGCTTCCGCCTATCACCAAAGTGACCATTATACGCCTCCCATGGGCTTGTAGGCCTCGATCTGAATGTCTTCAAAGGAACTCATTGACCCATAAACGTCTGCCGCCATTAGAAGAAGGGGGATTGCTGCCACTGCTCCGGTCCCCTCTCCCAGGCACATACCTGCCTGTATAAGGGGTTTAAGCCCCAACGCATCAAGAAGCAGCCTGCCTGCAGGCTCCGCTGAAACATGGGAAGCCAGCATAAAGTTCCGGCAGCCAGGATAAATATGGTCAGCCGAAAGGGCAGCAACAGCGGAAATAAATCCATCCACCAGTACCGGGATCCGGTAAACAGCACCGCCTAAAAACACGCCGGTAAGCCCTGCCAGATCAAATCCTCCCACGCAGGCGAGAACATCCGCCACATCCTGACATGCCGGGCTATATTGTTCCACAGCCTCTTTTATCACTTCAAGCTTCCTTTTTAAGCCCTCGTCATTTAATCCTGCCCCTCTTCCGGTCAGCACTTCCGGTGCTTTTTTAAGAAGCATGGAAGCGACCGCACTGCTGGTAGTGGTATTTCCGATGCCCATTTCTCCGGTTGCGATGAGCTGATAGCCTTTTTCCGCCAGTTCCCCCACCAGTTTGATGCCGGTTTCTATGGACCGGATTGTCTCTTCCCGTGTCATGGCAGGCTCATTCCGGAAATTCTTTGTTCCGTAAGCGATTTTCCTGCTAAGGAGAGGGTGACGGGAGCCGGGAATCAAATCCCTGGCAACTCCTATATCTACAGGAAATACATCCACTCCTGCCCGGTCTGCCATGATGCAGACACTGCTGTTTCCATTTGTCATGTTCTCAGCCACAAGGGCGGTCACTTCCTTGCCGGTCTGGGTAACTCCTTCCTCCACGATCCCATTGTCTGCGCAAAGGATGACCAGGGCCCGTTTCTCCATATCCACCTTTGACGTTTCTCTTATCCCTGCAATCTTTATAATGTCATCTTCCAGAACGCCTAAACTGTTAAGCGGCTTTGCCACCTGCGACCACCGTTTACGTGCCATTTCCATGGAGGAAGCGCTGGGAGGCCGGATCTGTGAAAGATATGTACTTAATTCATCATTCATTGTTTGAAACCTTTCCTAGTCAAAGATTTTTCCATCGCTTATTTTTCCCCTTCCCTTAATCCTTTGCAGGCCTCAACAAAACGCTTTGGCAGTGCAGGGTTGGAAGGATAATAAAAATGGGGAAAGCCAGCCAGGAGATTTCCTTCCCCATGAACACAGTCCCAGCTTTTTTTCCCGCCTGGTTTCTTAGCTTCCATACAGGATCCGTTATTTGTGCTGTCCCAATAATGGAATTCATGCCCCCGGATGGACTCACCCTTTTTCAAAAATAGTGTATCCGCATTGGGAAAGGCTTCCATATAACCAAACCTTAACAACCGTTCTGTAGGGAATGCCTTTCCTTTGATAATACCGGCCATGGGATATGTTATTTGGTCCTTTGTTTCCAGCTGTTCATGGAGATACAGGAATCCCCCGCACTCAGCCAGTATGGGAAGGCCGCGTTCTGATGCCTGCCTTATTTCCCGGAGCATAGATTCATTCTCCGAAAGTTCCCGACAATAAAGCTCCGGATATCCGCCGCCAAGCAAAAGGCCGCAAATCCTTAAAGGCAGCCTTTTATCGTGGATCGGGCTAAAGGGTATGAGCTTTGCCCCCATCTCCTTAAGAAGCCTTAAGTTCTCCTGATAATAAAAGCAGAAAGCCTCATCTAAGGCAAGTCCTATCAGCACTTCTTCTCCTTGCGTTGCCTTGGAAACCTGGTTTTTTAATCCACCTTGAAGAGACGGCAGAGGCTTTGCATCCTGGGCCAGCTTTATCAGTCCATTGATGTCTATCGTGGTTTCCAGCTTCATAGCCAGCTGATTCAGCTGATCTTTCAGACCTTCTTGTTCTCCAGGCAGAACCAGCCCTAAGTGGCGGCTGTCCAAAGCCCCTTCCTCACATTCCGGTAAATATCCGTAAACATGCACTCCCAGCTCTTCCATAGCCGGTTTCAGCCGTTCTGCCATGACAGATGATGTCCGGTTTAAAATCACGCCCTTTATGTGGCTGTTTTCCTTATATTCCAGGAAGCCTTTCACCACCGCGGCCAGGGACAGACTGGCTCCTTTGCAATCTAAAACCAGGACCACCGGCACATCAAGGGCGCAGGCCACATCATAGGAGCTGGCCTGGGTGGTGTCTCCTCCCACCCCGTCGTAATACCCCATAACGCCTTCAATGACGGAAATCCCTGCTCCCCTTGCCTGATCCAAGAACTGTACCCTGACCTGCTCTTTATCAAGGAAATATGTATCCAGATTTCCACCGTCAATGCCAAGCACATATTTATGAAACATGGGATCAATGTAATCCGGACCGCATTTAAAAGACCGGCAGGACAGCTTCCTTAAAAGAAACGCATTTAACAGCCCACAGGTCATCATGGTCTTTCCGCTGCCGCTTTTAGGGGCCGCAAGCATCAGTCTGGGATAAGAATTATCCAATGTCGTTCCTCCCTTCCCCACCAAAGGAAACCACATAAACCGGATTCTGTCCCATCATCAGATGATAGTCCCCTGCTTCCCTTCCTTTGGATATTAAAACCTGCACGATTTCAGCTGTGACAGAATGCCTTTTCAGCCAGGAAAGGATTTCTGAAAGGGACTCTAAAGCAATTGCATTGATTACAATCCTGGTCCCTGGATTCTTCTTTAAAACCAGGGATAGTACGTGATCCATGGTGCCGGAAGTTCCTCCGATGAATACATGAGTAGGGGCTTCAAGAGCTTCTAATGCCTCAGGTGCGGTTCCTTCAATGATTTCCAGGCCGCCTGCTCCAAATCTTTCCTTATTGGCCTTTATAAGATCTATGGCTTCCGCCTTCTTTTCAATTGCATAAACCCGGCCTTCTGTGAGATACCTGGACGCTTCTATGGATACGGAGCCGGTTCCAGCCCCTATATCATACAGGACGGAATCCGGTTCCAGTTCCAGCTTTGATATGGAAACAGCCCTGACCTCACTTTTTGTCATGGGCACATCTCCCCGGATAAACAGTTCATCTCTCATAATTTGCCTCCTAATGAATCATGCGGATATGCCTGCATATCCAGTTATTCTTTTATACCTTATCTCTCTATTAATACAGCCGACAGCATATCAAAATCCTGCTCTTTAAGCTCCTCCGGCGTTCCAACGGTTATCCGTTCATCCGGATAGGAAAGCCGTTCTCCTACGGACAGCCTGACTTCGTGAAATCCCTGTTCCTTAAGAAGCCGGCACAGACTTTTCACCGTATTGATTCCGTCCAACAAGACAAATACCCTGGGATAAAGGGTTAATTCTTTTATCATGTCGCAGGTCCGGCCATGAAGGCTCACAAGCCGTACATCCTCCCAGTCCGTTTTCAGCCGGGAGCACAAATAAGAAACCGATGAGATTCCCGGCAGAACCACCGTGTCATATCTTTGGCAATATGGTTCCTGGGCCAATGCCTCCGCCATCTTTTTGGTCCCGCTGTAAAAGCCTGTGTCACCGGAATACAGGATTCCGATCCTGGTATACTCCTCATGCTCCTGAAGATAGGGCAGAATGTCCTTACTTGTATAAAAGGGCATTTTAACGGCTCGGGAAATTGCAGGAGAAATGCCGGAGAGCATCCGCTCTGCACCGAAGATCACATCGCATTGCTGCAATTCCTTCCATGCCTTAACGGTCATCTGATCCTCTCCGCCCATGCCGGTTCCTATCAGGGATACCTTTCTCTTCCCAGTCCGGATCTGAAGCTCCGGCATTGCCTGAAACTGGGCCTTCTCCTCTTTATAATCGGATAATAGCTTCTTGGCCTCCCTGACAGTCATTCCTTCTTCCTTGCCAGGACGCCCGATGACAACTGCCGTTATCCCGCATTCCGCTGCTGCCTCCATCTTTTCCGGAAAGCCTCCCGCATGTCCTGCTTCTTTTGTCACCAGACAGCTAATGTCATACTGTCTTATCATGGCCCGGTTCATCTCGGCGGTAAAAGGGCCTTGCATGGCAATCAAATGTTTCCCCTTAAGCCCCAGCTGCTCACAGGCAGAGATTACAGACAGGCCAGGAAGGACCCTGGCAAAAACCCGTTCTTCCCAGGAGTCAAGTTTGGTAAAGGCAGAAAGCTCCTTGCTTCCTGTTGTGACAAGAATATTTCCAGGTATTTTATCTAAGGCAAGGACCGCTTCTTCTAAGTCACTGACCCACAGTACCTTTCCTTCCCCCTGATCTCCCAGCTTTAAATTTTCGGAAGACTCTCTTACAATCCTTTTGCAGGAAGTTCCTGTCCGTTTGCAGGCGGAGCGTATGTTCTCACTTGCCAGCGTGGCATAGGGGTGAGTGGCATCAAGTACAAGAGTGATGCCGTTTTGTTCGATAAAACCTTCCATCTCATGGGCAGCCATGGGTTTCTCATGAATGTGGAGATACTGACTTTCCAAAAGTACTGACCTTCCATATCCGGTAGCCACACTGACCCATGCGTTTATTTTCTTTTCATGGCAGTATTCCGCCAGGATCCGGCCCTCCGTGGTGCCTCCAAATATTAGAACTCTACACATTTTTATATCCTCGTGGTGTTACCATCCTGCCGTTGATCAATTTTGTCATGGAATTTCCTATATAAACGGTGGTAAACATATCTGTCTGGGTATCTCTTAGTACTTCCAGAGTCATGACCGCCATTTCTTCCTCTTTCCTGCCAATATTTTTTACAAGGCCGCAGATTGTTTCCGGTTTTTTGTATTCCATTACGATCTCACAGGCTCGCTTCAAATAACCGGCCCTCTTTTTACTGGAAGGATTATAAAGACAGATGACCATGTCTGCCTGGGCGGAAGCCCTAAGCCTGTCTTCAATTAATTCCATGGGAGTTAGCAGATCGCTTAAGCTGATAACCGCAAAATCATGGCCCAGAGGAGCGCCTAAAACCGCACCTCCGCTTAAGGCCGCAGTCACTCCGGGTATGATCTCAATCTCAAGGTCTTCTTCTGACCGGGCAATCTCAAGGATCAACCCGCTCATGCCATAAACACCTGAATCTCCGCTGCATACCATGGCTGCGGTTTTTCCCTTTTTTGCTTCCTCAATGGCAAGCAAGCAACGCTCCTGTTCCCTGCGCATCGGCGTGGCAAGCATCTCCTTATCCGGAAAATGCTCCTTGATCAAATCTATGTATACAGTATACCCTACTATGACCTCACTCGCTTCCAGGGCCTTAATGGCTCTTATGGTCATATCCTCATAGGAACCTGGCCCAATTCCTACCACGTAAAGTTTTCCTGACTTTGTCATAAGTTACCTCCTAAAGAATTAAACGGATCTAATTGCACCTTCCAATCCAGGACAGCCACAGCTGCCGTCACCCCGTCTGCCGCCTGTTTTTTTACCAGCAGTTTACCGCCGCCTAATTGCTTTACGCAGGCAAGGGCCGCCCGTTCGCATACATTATCAACTCCGGTGACCTGCTTGACAAAGGAGGAGGAAGTAAATTCCCCTTCTGTTTCTTCAAGCACGACCGCCGGATAAGTGTAAAACGGGACTCCTTTAGAAGCAGCGAACCGGCAGATGCCCTCTTCTTCCTTCTTTAAATCAATGCTGGCACACGCAGTCAGTGCTTCCTGAGATAAGTTCCATTCCTTGAAAAACCGGTCAAGAACCTTTTCTATGGTTTTGGCAGGAACCCCTTTTCTGCATCCGATTCCCAAAACCAGAAGCCTAGGAACCAGCTTTAAGGATTCCTTAAGGGGTTCTTCTTTCCCGCTTTCCTTTATGGTGATCCAAAGATTTACACCACAGGCCTCCCCTGGGATAAGTCCGGAAGGAAGCTTTCCTGAAACCGGAAAATCGCAGTGAAATCCTACATTTTCACCCTTAAGTATGGCGGAGGAAATCATTTTTACCTTTTTTAATTCTGTAATGACCAGTCCCTGCTCCTTGGCAAATAAGTCTACTGCAAATCTTCCATGAATGTCCGTGGCAGTGGTAATAACTGCCTGACCACCCGCCATTCCTGCCAGCCGTTCTGCCAGTTCATTGGCTCCTCCCAAGTGACCGGATAAAAGGGAAATGGAAAATCTGCCCATATCATCCATGACCACCACGGCCGGGTCTTCTGCCTTACTCTTTAAAAAGGGTGCAATTGCCCGGACTGCAATGCCAGCCGCTCCAATAAACACGATTCCATCTTTCTGTAAAAACTGCTCCCTGGTCCATTCTGAAAGGCATGCAGAAACAGGGATCATGAGATCCCCGTCAGGGCAGGACTTAAGAAGCCCTGACCGACCATAGGCTTCACAAGGCTGTCCTGCTTTTATTAATTCTTTAACTAACTTTACGCTGAGCCTGGCTCCTGCTTCCGTAAAGCAGATGATCGAAAGCTTCATCAATCGTCCCCCGTTCCCTTCCTGTATTCCGTAGTAAAAACCGGGTCATAAAGCTTGGAACGTTCGTAGCCGTTCTGGGCTACCGCATTGCCCACAAGAATCAGGGCTGTCTTCTTTATATTCTCCCGTCTGGCACTTGCATTTAAGCTTTCCACCGTACAGCTTATGGTCTTCTCGTCCTCCCAGGTGGCCTTATAGACGATAGCGGCAGGTGTATCCGGAAGATAACCGCCCTTTATCAGTTCCTCTGACAGCTGATCCAGCATACCGGTGCTTAAAAAGATTACCATAGTAGCTCCATGTGCCGCAAAGGAAGCGATGGATTCCCGCTCCGGCACCGGTGTCCTGCCTGCCATGCGGGTAATGATCACGCTTTGGGTCACTTTAGGAAGGGTATATTCCATCTTAAGGGAGGAGGCTGCACCACAAAAAGAGCTGACTCCCGGACATACATCATAAGGGATCCCTCTTTCCTCCAGTTCATCCATCTGCTCTCTGATTGCGCCATAAATACAGGGATCGCCGGTATGGAGCCTTACCGTCATCTTTCCTTCCCGTTCTGCCTCCGCCATAACCGCAATTACTTCCTCAAGGGTCATTTTAGCACTGTCATAAACCTGACACTGGGCTTTTCTGTATTCCAAAAGGGCTGGGTTTACCAAAGAGCCAGCGTAAATGATCACATCCGCCCTTTCAAGCAGTTCCTTGCCTCTCACTGTAATTAAGTCCGGCGCTCCCGGACCTGCTCCTACAATATGTACCATACTTACCTCACAATCACCAAAGAATAATAGCCGGCATCTTCTGGAATCTCTTCCAGGGAACGATAGATCCGTTCATCCGGCATCCCACAGTTTTCCACCATTACGGCGCTGGCTCCACAGTTTTTCAGTTCTCTTTTCACCGCTTCCATCTGCCTGCCAGCCTTCATAAGCACTTTTACTCCAGGCAGCTTTAAGGCATCTCTTACCTGGTAAGAGGCCGGTATGATATGAAGCTCCTCTGCTCCTGATGCAAGAGGGACTCCAAGCTTTGCCGCCACGGCGCAAAAGGATGGAATTCCGCTTTCTAAGCGGGTTTCATAGCCTTCCTTCCAAAGCCGTTCCATAAGATAGGTGAAGGTGGAATAAATGCTCACATCCCCCAGGGTGATAAATCCCACATCCTCTCCCCTGTTTAAATACTCCATTACCGTTCTGGCCGCCTGATCATGGCTTTCCTTAAGCACATTTTCATCTTTTGTCATGGGCATATGCAGATGAAGGCATTCTTTTTCTTCTATTTCCGGCACTGCCTGTCTTGCTATCTGATATGCCGTACACTGTTCTTTATTTTTATGGGGAATGGCAATGACATTTAATTCCCTGATCCTTTTTACCGCTTTTAATGTCATAAGCTCCGGATCTCCCGGCCCTACACCGATCCCGTACATGATTCCAGCCATTGTTTATTCCTCCTGTTCTTTCCGTCCGGACTCTGTACCGGAAAACAAGCCGATAAGCTCCATTGCTCCCCGGCTCATTCCCAGTATACCGTACATCGTGGAAAATGTCACCACTTCCACCTTTCTCCCTCCTGACCAGAGAGTCATATATCCCTGGATCCTGTCCACCACCTCTTCCATAACAGGCTCTAAAATCCCTAAGCTTTTAAGGATTCCCGCGGCCTCCTCCATGGTATTGGCTGTCAGAATCTTATCTTTTAATCCGTCCCCGTCCTCTGAGAAAGGAGCAGTGCAGTCCCACAATATTTCCATGCGGCGGTCCCCATATTTGGAATGGGTATTGGGTACACCTCCTGCAGTCTTAATCAGCTTCCCGATATGCCCTGCAAACAGGATCTGGTGAAACCCCTCCTCACCCGCCGATTGTAAAGCTTCTCCGATAAAATTGCTGCAGATCACGCCATCCTTTAAGTCAAGGCCAAGTGTTTCCTGTATAAAAGCTTCACCATAATTTCCCGGAACAAGAATCACCTGTTTCTTTCCTGACACCGCCTTCATATGTAATTCCAGACGTATGGTGGCAATCAGCGCCTCTTCACTCATGGGTTTAACGATTCCTGTTGTTCCCAGTATAGAAAGCCCGCCTTCAATTCCCAGCCTGGAATTAAAAGTTTTCTCCGCCAGTTTTTTTCCTTCCGGCATCCAGATGGTAATTGTTAAGGAACCATCAAAGCCCGCTTCCTTTCTGGCTTCCTCCACTCCGCAAAAGATCATGTCACGGGGAACTGGATTAATGGCCGGCATGCCCACAGGACAGGATAATCCAGGTTTTGTCACCCAGCCGATCCCTTCTCCAGCAGTGAGAAAAAGAGGGTCTTTCCCCTCCTCTCCGTCTCTGCGGTAGATTCCTGCGGCCTGCCTTTCTTTCTTTTCATCAGAATATTGAACACTGGCAAACACCATGGCCTGATGTGTTACATCAGGGTCATCTCCTGCATCCTTTTTAACTGCACATACCGCCTTTTCCTGTCTCAGGATAACATGAAAAAGAGGAAGATCAGCCGACCTTCCTTTTGGCGTCATAAGTGTCATATGTTGTAATTCACACCCGGTTAACAGCATGACCGCTGCTGCCTTGGCAGCAACAGCGGCACAGGTTCCTGTTGTGAATCCGCTTCTTAATTCCTGTTTTTCCATCGTCCTGCATCTTTCCTGCCCATTCTTTCCAGGCATCACGGAATATCCGAAACGTATCTCCTCTTTCCCGCCAATGCTTTCTGTGCAGAGCCTGTCCCGCTTTACCGGACGTAAAGGGATACCCGCAGGATATTTCCTCTTTGAGGTCCATTATAAAATATATTCCCTTACGGTGCAAGAAAATTCCTAAGTTTTCTTCTTCTGCCCATGCTTTACGGACATCAAGGGATACCCGCAGGGTATTTTCTATACTTCTTCACCCTTTAACAGAGCTTCATTTTTCATTTCTCTTTTTCTTTTTGTAATCAGGCCTCCGATACGTCCGCTTTCCTTTGCACTCAGACTGCGCCAGCCGCTCTCTATTACCTTATCACCAAGGCCAAGCTCTGTTGCAATTTCAAATTTAAGTATTTCCTCCGGCTTCATATTACGAGGATCAAATGGTTCGTTTTTCTTTCCCTTTGACATATTTTCAAATCTCCTTTTCTTAAATCTAAAGAGAGTATGCCCCCTACCAGGAGAATTAAACGTAAATTTCTTCCAGTATTAAAAAAAGCAGGCTGCTGCTGAACTCTGGTCCGCAGCAGCCTGCTTTTTTGTTTCCTGCTTTTAAAAACCCTTTTATCTTCTGGGGATGATAATGGCCGCAATAAAATAGGCCACAATCCCCGTGCCTGTGCAGGCCAGCACTGCCCACAAAAGCCGGATGAGGGTAGAATCCACGTTAAAGTACTCCGCAATTCCGCCGCATACCCCGCAAAGCATTTTGTCTGTATCGGAACGGTATAGTTTTTTCTGATTGTCTTCCATTTGTTTATCTCCTTTCTGCTATTTGACCTGTAAATACTATAATTATATTATCGGAAACAAAAGTCTTTCCGATAATCGGTTAGACGGAGTTACATTATAATTCATTCATAAAATCTACCTGGATCGCTCCTGTCCTACAATCCAGATCCATATCTTTTCCAGCCCCGTTATCCGTCTGCTTCTTTCCCTGTAGGGCCGCAGTGCCTTCGTCTCCAACCTTGACAGCTCCCATCTTGCACTGGATATCGTAATTGTAATCTTCCTTTTTCCCGGCAAGTTCAAGCCTTATGGTGCCGGCCTGGCATATTGCCTCAATGTCTCCGGTAGTTCTTCCTAAAAATTCCACAGCGCCTGCACTGCTTTTCACCTGAAGATTTCCTACGCTGCCGCCATTGATCTTTATGACGCCGGCCTTTGTTTCAATTGTCAGTTCATCCGCAGAAAGAGCCTGGGATGTCATAGCCGGTCCGAAATCCTCACTTCCTGAAAAAAGGTTTGAATGTACTGATTGTAAGTCAACTTCGGAAAATCGGTAATTCTTTGGCACCTGGACCGTAAAAAGCAGCTCCGGGCCATCCTTTCTTTTCCAGCCATCATATTCCTGAAGCTCTAAATCATCATCTTCTGCGTACAGAGTATAACAGGATTGGTCCCTGTTGCAGAAAATTTTAACCTCACTTCCCTGGGGATCTTCCTCAAAAACCACGTTTCCTGTACGTATTACTATATCCATTTTTTTAACTTTCGCAGAAGAAAATATTTCCTGCCCTTTTTCTCCTTTATTAAAAACCTCTGGAATGCTAAGATCTAAATTTACAAAATCTACCTCATCCCAGAAACCATCCAGGGTGACGCCTGAAATTTCCCTTCTCCACTCAAGGGCTCTTTGAGGTACGATATCCCATAAATTTCCTCCCAACACAGCGGCTACGGCTGAAATCCCCCCGCCGATCAGGACGCAGACACTTCCGGCAATCAAACAAATCTTTATAAACCTTTTCATAAACGGCCTCTCCTTCCATGTAATAACCTGCTAAGGGCATTCACACAGCTTCTGAAAAGAAATGGAAGAAAGCTCCCATAAAAAGAACCGCAGAGGGCCAGAGCGATCATTCCTAAGCCAAGGAACAGGACTCCCAGCCCTAAAAGCAGGGCTCCGCTTAAGGGATGAATCACCATGGAGACGACACTGCCCAAAATCAAACCAACCCCGGCCGCTAAAAGAGCAAAGGTCAGCGCCCCGACTCCAACAACTGCTGCCAAAAGGCAGCCTAAAATTCCTCCTAACAAGCCAACAAGACCTCCTCCGATTCCCATAAGGATAGGCGAAGCTGCAATGATTAATATGATCCATAAAACAGTTTTTACGGTACGGTTACCATCCATGCCTCTTCTTCGCCTGTTATGCTTTTTCTCCTGTCCTTCGTGACCGTATCGGCCGTCATCGGATACCTCCGGAAGATCATACCGATGCGCCATCTGGTAATTTGGATCTTTAAACCGTTCATCCCGATAGCCGGTCTCCGTGAATTCTCCTCCATCCTTCAAATTCCCGGATATGTCGGAACGGATAATGGCTGCTATCCGCTCAGGGCTTTCAAACTCTCTTATTACCTTTTCTTCATTTTCCGGCCCCGCTTCTTCCATATAGTCCCTGTAATATTCGATGGCATCCGCCTTTTCATTATCTGGAATATCCGAAAGCAGATACTCCAGCTCTCTCATAAACTCATCCCTGCTCATATATGTGCCTCCTCAAAAATCCGGGATATCTTCTGGGAGTAGCCTTCCCACTCACCTTTATAGAGATTCAATTGAACCCTTCCTTTTTCCGTAATCTTATAATATCTTCGGTTTCTTCCGTCAAATGCCAAATCATAAACCTCCAGACACTCTTCCTTCTGCAATCTTCGGAGTACCGGATAAAGGGTCGATTCAGAAATCTCAATGACATTTCTCACGTCCTGAGTGATCTTATAACCATAGGTACCCTCCTGATCCTTTGACACTATCGCAAGGACAATGGCGTCCAATAATGCCGCTCCTGTGTTAAATACCATGTGCCCACTCCTATTCTTATTATTGCCTATGTTCTCCGGGCTTACTGGTATACCCGAAGGGTGTATTCTTGATACTTTAAGAAACGCTATCTTGTTTCATCCTTTGGCGCCTGGGGTATGATGACCGCAGCGATGATGTAGAGAACCAGGCTTCCTCCCACCAGGGAAAATCCCATGAACGAACGGAACAAATGGCGCCACGACTGTAGAAACATCAGAAGAACCCATATCAGCCTTATCATAACAGGATCCACCTGAAAATATTCTCCAATGCCGCCGCATACACCGCAGAGGACTCTGTTCTTTACAGACCGGTACAAACGTTTTGGTTCCACGATTGCCCACCTTCCTTTCTTCTATTGAACTGATATATAATATTGTTTTATTCTCTATATTATACGTCGTATAATAATATTATATGCCATATAATATTACTTGTCAACACCTATCAAAAAAATTTTAACCTCCCCCTGAAAAAACAAAAAAACGGATGCTATCAAGCAACTCAGCTTGAAACCATCCGTTATGATCACTCTATCCTGTAAATAAAACAATCCGTCACCGTATCTGGGCAATCCGGTTCACCACATCAATATATTCGCTGCAGTACATCTGGTATACCGACATGACGGCCGCCCGGAAGCGCACCTGTTCCGACGAACTTAGTTCCGTGATAACACAGCCGGCCTTTGTCAGCCGCTCCCTGTCATTCTGCTCACGAATCTCCCACAGCCGTCTTTCATACCTGGCGGACTCTTCTGCGCAGGCAGTGATGACCTCCCTGTCCGCCTCGCTCAATTTTTCCCATGTGGCCTGGGAGGCAAGCTGCATCTCAGGAATCCTGCTGTGGGCATCCAGTGTGATGTATTTCGCCACCTCATAATGCCTCATGGTTTCATAGGAAGGCCAGTTGTTTTCCGCTCCATCGATGGTGCTGGTCTCCAGAGCCGCATATACTTCGGAATAAGCCATTGGCACCGCCCTGGCTCCCAGAGCCTCCACCATAGCCGACATCATGTCGGAGTTGGCAACGCGGATGCGCATTTTTTTCATATCCTCCACACATTTGATGGGACCGGTGGAATTGTAAAAATGCCTGGCGCCTGCATCATACCAGGAAAGGGCCACAAGACCGCTTCCTTCCAGCTCCTCCTTAAATTCTTCTCCGATCACTCCGTCCAACACCTTCCACATATGCTTTTCATCCCGGTACAGATAAGGGAGCTGCAGTACATTAAACTTGGGTTTTATTTCGGTAAGCATCATAACCGAAGACCGGGCAAAATCGATCCCGCCGTATTGAAGCTGTTCCACCACTTCATTTTCACTTCCCATTTCACCGCCAGCAAACACATTGATCCGGATCCTTCCGGATGTCTTTTCCTGCACCAGCTCTGCAAATTTTCTTGCTCCCTGTACCGTGGGATAATCTTCCGGCTGGTTATCCGCGTAGGAAAACACATATTCCGGCGCTTCTTTCCGTCCCCTAAAAAAAAGAGTACCCAAAGGATTCCCCAATTTCAGGAGAATGAAAAAAAAGTAAGCTGCAGCTGCCACGAAAAAGACCAAAGCCGCCCTTCTTGCAATCCGTTTGTCCATTCCTTTTACCCCCAAAACGCCTCCCCTGGGCACAGAGGAAGCGTTTAATATTTTATATGATTTCTGTAAGCAGTGGGCCAGATGCAAGAGTCAAATACCCTTTAGCTTGCTGCGGGTTTTTGCCTACTGGTTATGGATTAATAATGCTCTGAACCTCAGGGTCATCCACATTATCAGTATTTACCAGGATTACGCCTGTATCCACAGTTTTTTCTCTTACCTGGTTTCCATCGGACATCTCAAGAGCTGTTTTTACGCCGTCATATCCCATATAATACTGGCGCTGTACTACAGAAGAAACATCGTATTCGCCGCTGCGGATCATGGTTTCAATTTCAGCAGAGAAATCAAATCCAACCATGGTGATGTCAGTACGTCCGGATTCTGTAAGGCCGGTTACAAAGCCTACGGTAGAACCGTTGTTAGGACCAAACACTGCTTTTAAGTTAGGATATGTGGTGATAAAGTCCTGGCAGAAGCCTACTGCCTTGCTGATATCTCCATCGTTTACCTTAATATCGTTGTTTAATACCTGCCATTTCTCAGGAGCATTATCCTTCCAGTACTCGTCAAAGCCTTTAACACGGTCATTGATTGTCTGAGAACCGGTGGAACCAACCTGAATGGCGATCTGGGCATCTTCTGTTTCAGAAACTCCCTGATCTTTCATTCTGCGGATCAGTTCCTCAGCAGCAACCTTTCCTGCTTCCACATTGTTGGTCAGAAGAGCTGCGCTGTAGTTTTCGCTCTTGATCACTGTATCTACCAGAACTACCGGGATACCTGAATTATACGCTTCTGTAATAGGCGCGTCAAGGGATACGCTGTCTAAAGGAGCGATAACGATTCCATCTGCCTGTGCGGATACTGCATTCTGCAGCAGAGTGAGCTGGCCTTCTATATCTGATTCCAGAGCAGTTCCTACTACTACTACGTTGCAGCCCAGTTCCTTACCGGCCTGTTCTGCACCGGCCTGAAGCACGCTCCAATACTGGTTTCCAAGAACCTTTACAATTACGTAAATGGTTTTCTCTCCCTTTGTTGTTTCACCCTTAGCGGAATCTTTTGATTCTTCCGCCTTTTCAGTAGCCGCCCCCTGGCTGGATTCTGCTGCGGTAGTAGCATTGCTTGACTGGCTTCCACAGCCGGTCAGACCGGCAACTGCCATAGCCGCTGCCAACAAAACTGCCGTTACTTTTCTCATTCTTCTTTCCTCCTGAATTGATTGTTTTATTTTTTCAAGCCAAAAAACCGCTTGATTGCCCCTAAGTCTCCGCTCTTCTTCGCTGTCTGAGATGCCACTGCGATCAACAGGATAATACCTACGATCATCTGCTGCCAGAACGAATTGACACCGTTTAAGTTCAGTCCGTTCCGGATTACTCCCATCATCAAGGCTCCGATTACCGTATTAAGAATCGTTCCTTCTCCACCCAGGATGGAGATGCCTCCCAATACAGACGCTGCAATCGCTTCCATCTCATAACCGTTTCCTGCCGTAGGCTGGGCACTGGAAAGACGGGAAGCAACCAGGATTCCGCAGATTGCTGCGGATAAACCGGAAATACAATATGCAAACATACGTGTCTTTACTGCATTAATTCCGGAAAGCTTTGCAGCCTCTAAGTTGGAACCACAGGCATAAATCTGGCGTCCGATCCGCATTTTTGCAAGAACAATTCCTAAAACTATAGCATAAACCAAAGTAATGATAACGCTGTAGGGAAGTCCATCCCCTCCGATCCTTCCGCCGCCCAGAACGTAAAACTGTTTCTGAATCTCCTTAGAAGGAATGTTCGTTGTATACAGAGGTGCACCGTTTACAAGCACGTTTGCCATGCCTCGGTATACCCACTGGGTTGCCAGAGTTGCAACAAATGGCACAACGCCCAGAATTTCAATAAAAAATCCATTCATAATACCTGTCATGATACCCATGACCAGGCAAAGTGCGATACATACCACAAGAGGCAGTCCCTGCATCAGAAGTGATACCATAATAATGCCTGACAGTGCCATGGAAGCGCCGGCAGATAAATCGTTTCCTCCGCAGACCAGACAGAAGGTCAGGCCGCAGCCGATGATGGTATAGGTAACGATCTGCTGCAGAAGATTCTGTAAATTGGCCGGGGCTAAAAATTTAGCAGGCTGAAGAATCGAAAACAGCACAAACAGTCCGACCAGGATGCACAGTGAGTAGATTGCCCGCCGTGTGGCTGCATTTAGCTTGTTGAACGAACCGCCTTTCTTTTCCTGCACCATTGCTTTTAAGTTTCCCATCCTTACTCTCCCTTTCTATTACCGCTGCCTGATAACACGGGCGCCGGTTTTCCTTCTAGTTTGTTATAACCTGCCGCAAGATACAGGATATCTTCCTGAGTAGCGGTCTTTGCATCTAATTCTCCGTTGATTTCACCCTGGTGAATGACCAGAATCCGGTCGCTCATGCCAAGGATCTCCGGCAGTTCAGAAGAAATCATGATAATGGACACTCCCTGGGCGCTTAACTTGTTAAACAGCTCATACACCTCGTACTTGGCTCCTACATCGATTCCCCTGGTTGGTTCGTCAACGATCAGCACCTTTACATCATTACACAGCCATTTGGCTAAAACTACCTTTTGCTGATTGCCTCCGGAAAGATTTCCGCAAAGCTGATGCACGCTTGGGGTTTTCGTACGCAGAAGCTCTACATATTTTTCCGCATTCTTAAGCCCTTCCTTATCATTGATAAATCCATAATGGGTAATGTTTGGAAGATGGGCCATGTTCGTATTATATTTAATATCAAGGCCAAGAGCCAGACCATCACGCTTCCGGTCCTCCGTAGCATATCCGATCCCATGCTTAATGGCCTGGATCACAGAGTTGACCTTGATTGGTTTGCCTTCCAGCGTAAGCTCCATGGAATCCGCCTGATCCGCACCGAAGATGCAGCGCATAAGCTCTGTTCTTCCAGCTCCTACCAGTCCTGATATTCCAAGGATTTCTCCTTTTCTCACACAAAAATAATCCGCATTTACTTTCGTGCCTCTGCGGACATTTCTGGCCTCAAGAACTATTTCTCCGATGTTACGCTTGTATTTAGGATATTTATCCTCCAAAGAACGTCCTACGATCATATTTACCAGTTCATCCATGGTGATCTCATTTAAATTCCTGGTGCCTATGTACTGGCCATCCCTGATAATCGTAACCCGTTCACAGATCTGATTAAGTTCCGCCATTCGGTGGGAAATATAAACCATACCCACTCCCTTTTCTTTTAAGCGGCGGATGATCCCAAACAGCTGCTCGATCTCCTTTTCAGTAAGGGTTGCTGTCGGCTCATCAAGAACCAGTATTTTCGAATTAAAGCTGATCGCTTTTGCAATTTCTACCATCTGCTGCTGAGCAATGCTTAAGCTTCCCACATGGGCATAGGTATTTAGTTCAATACCCAGATCATCAAGGATCTTCTGCGCTTCCTCATGCATCTTGCCGTCATCGATGAAAATTCCTTTTTTATGAGCCCTGCCGATGAATATATTGTCTGCCACACTGAGATGACCGCACATATTTAACTCCTGCATGATGATACACACACCAAGCTCATGGGCCTTTGCAACGGAATCAATGTCCACCTTATTTCCTTCAATGAATATTTCACCTTCATCTGCCCGGTGAACACCGGATAAAATCTTCATCAGGGTGGATTTACCGGCTCCGTTTTCACCGACAAGCCCCAGGACCTCCCCCTTATTCACTGACAGACTTACTTTATCGAGAGCCTTGACTCCGGGGAAGCTTTTACTTATCCCTTCCATTCGAAACAATTCCTGTTTCATGCCCCTTCCTCCTCTCTGCTTTATATACACTCTCTGTGTTTGAATTCATTATACCGACACGCCTCGACAGATTCTATCGTAACTTTTTATCATCCGTAGTAGAATTTTATCTTTTCAGCCAAATGTACATAAAAAAATACCTGTCATCTCATCATGACAGGCATTTTAACAATCAGATTAACTTTGGAGGTCTTTCAGACTGGACATTCTGTACTCCGAAGGATTTACCCCTTCCTGCCGTTTGAAAACCTTTGTAAAATAATTGGAATCCATGTAGCCCACTCTGACTCCTACCTCCTTTACGTTCACATTAGGCTGTGCCAGCAGCTTTTTCGCTTCCTCCACTCTGTATTCCGCCAGATAAGAGGTAAAGCTTTGCCCGAACTGCAGCTTGAACATCCTGCAAAAATAAGGCTCTGAATATCCCACGGCCCTGGCTGTTTCGCTCATGGAAATATCATTCATATAATTGGACCGGATATATTCCTCCACCATGGATGTCATCACAGACAAACGGCTGCCGCTAAAATCAGACTCCTCATCCAAAACCGGATGGGCATCTGCCTCTTCTCTTTCCTTATGCGGTTTGATTTCCCCCTGCTGATCCTCCTGTTCACCGGCAATCCGCAGAGCCTCCTCAACCACGTTCAAGACCTCTTTCTGGGAATAAGGCTTCAGCAGATATTCCATAGCTCTGATGGAAATCGCCTTTTTCGCATAGTCAAAGCGGTCGTAGGCCGTCAGGAAAATAAGGCAGCAATCCTTATTTTCCTTCCTCATGATTTCCGCAGCCTGGATTCCGTTCATTCCCGGCATACCAATATCCAGGATCACCACCTGGATATCTTCCCTTTTAAAAATCTCCACTGCCTCTTTTCCGTTCTGAGCCTCAAAGATCTGACATTCCTCTCCAAATTTCTTCAGAAGCATCTTTTTGAGCACAATTCGCTCTATCATTTCATCTTCCACTATCATTAACCGATACATGATCCATTATTTCCCTTCTCCGACCAAATTCTATCTGTACCACTGTGCCGCTGTTTTCTCCGCTGTCAATGGTTACCTTCCCATATTCGTAGTAATAAGAAATCCTTCTATATATATTTCCCAGCCCGATTCCAAGGCCTGTCCCCTTTGTTTCAATGGCTTTCCTGATAGCTGTCAGGGTTTCCGGGTCCATGCCCTTTCCCGTATCCGCTACGGATATCCATAAAAGCTCACCTTTTTTCTCGATCCGTATGTTGATGCTTCCTCCATTTTCCTTTTCCTGTATCCCGTGAATTACCGCATTTTCCACCAATGGCTGCAGCATGAAGACAGGCACCTCTTCCTTGTATAAGTCCTTGCTGCAGATGATTTCCCATTGAATCCGTTCTCCAAAACGCATCTTCTGGATGTATATATAATCCTTTACTACCTTAAGCTCCTGCTCAAGAGGCTCAAAGGCATTGGACGTTCGGAGGCTGTAACGAAGAAGGCTGCTGATTGCCACAAGCATTTCCTCCGTCACCGGTGCTTCCTCCATCTGTGCCATCCTGGTGATCATATTCAGTGTATTAAAGAGAAAATGGGGATTTAACTGACTTTTGATCAGCTGAAGCTGGGCCATGGAAAACCGCTTCTCAAGCTCTGCCCTCTCCAGTTCCTGCCGGTACAGCTTTTCTTCCATCAGCCGTTTCTCCTCCGTCGCAGTGATGTAGTCCCGGGTGGCATGCTTCATCTTGTTGAATGCGCTTACCAGCTGTCCGATCTCATCCCTTCCATCCCAATGGACGTCTGGGGATGAAAAATCGTTCTTCTCAATCTTACCTGAGACCGTAGCCAGCTGCACCACTGTTTTTACAATGCTGCCCGTAATAAAACGCAAAAGGATCATAAGCACAAAAAAAGCGAGGATGCTGATGGCGACCAGAATGTAAGGCATACGCTTAAGCACAGGGATCTGGATCTCGTAATAATCATTCCCTCCCATTAAAACCACCTTGGTCAGACGCGCTCCATAGAGGTCCAGATATTTCTGCATATTATATGTTTTGTACAGCTCCCTGATATAGCTGGGGTCATTCTGATTCATTTCCACTACTTTTTCCCGCTGCTTTTCATAGGTATCATAGCTGTTTTTGATGTTCCAGGTGATCCCATAACGTTCTTCCCCGATTTTAGCATAATCATAGGGCAGGCTGTTTAAATATTCTCTGGTCTCCTGGCAGGCCTGCCGGTATGCCGCCTTGTTTTCCGAAGTATTGTTTGCCAGCAGCTGGGCAAACAATCCGCTCTCATTCTCCATGGACTCCTGGAACTTGTAACAGGCCAGGTTGTCATCCATGATAATGCTCACATCGTTTATAAAAATATATGCCACTTTCAGATTGATGAAGATGGAAGCCGCCATAATGATCCCCACACTTCCGATGATCACGTACAGCTTCCGCTTCAAAGACATCTGATACCAAAGGGCAAGCAATCGATCTCCCACCTGTTTTCCTCCCCTGATTCGTTTTTTCCCATGCACTAACTTATCTTATCCTTTCATTGACCTTCCGTCAATATCTTTGCAGAAAGAAGGAAAAACGTCAAGGTATATCGTCTCTTTTTCTTAGAGCAAACGAAAAGATACCCTGTAAGAGATACACAGATTCATTTTTGTGTACCTCTTACAGGGAAGTGTCTATCCCATGAACATATTACAGGTTAAAGGCCCTCCAAAGGCGCTTAAAATAATCGGTAAATTTGGCTTCCCTGACTGCCTCGGCAGTTAATATGGGAACTTCTCCTATCTTTTGCCCTCCAAGGGTGTAAATAAGGTTTCCAGCCTTCTGTCCCTCTTCTACCGGTGCAGAGATGGAAGGTTCCAGCTCCAGCTTCTTTTCAATGGTGGAGAAATCTTCTCCCTTAAGGCTTAAATAAGAAAAGGATCCCCCATATTGCAACGGAACCTGATCCGTTACTCCATTATCCACTACCATATCGGGCAGAGGAAGCATTTCCTTATCCTCATACAGCTTGCAGTTGGCATATCCATAGTTCAAAAGAGTCTGGGCATCGGCAAACCTGACCTTGTAATCCGGGGCTGCCATAATTGAGGCAATGAGGCGGACCCCCTCCTTTTCCGCTGTTGCGGAAAGACAATATTTAGCCACTGATGTGGAGCCGGTCTTTAAACCGGTCACGGTAAAATTCGTGGCCATCTTTAAAAGCTTATTGGTATTGGAAAGGCCGAATTCTTTTGTTCCCTGTTTTGTCACATGGGTGATATTCTCCATCCATATGGTGGAATAGTTATGAATCTGAGGATATTTGGTAATCAATTCTCTTGACATAATCGCAATATCCCTGGCCGTAGTCACATGGGTGACGGACTCGGTAAGTCCGCAGCAATCTTCAAAATGAGTGTTTGTCATCCCAAGTCCTGCCGCCCGCTCATTCATCATCTTAACAAATTCGTCTTCTGTTCCTGCTATGTATTCCGCCATGGCTACGGAGGCATCATTCCCTGAAGCGATAACGATACACTTGATCAGGGTTTCCACCGTCTGCACTTCTCCTTCTTCCAGGAAAACCTGTGAACCTCCCATAGACTTTGCGTGAGCACTGGTCACAACCTCATCCGTCAGCTTGATTTTGCCAGAATCCAGCGCATCAAAAATAAGTATCAAAGTCATAATTTTCGTAATACTCGCCGGGCTTCTTTTTTCATCCGCGTTCTTTTCATAGATAATCTGTCCGGTTGACGCTTCCATCAGAACGGCGCTGGGGGACTGCAAAGCCGGTCCGCCCTCCGCATTCACCTTTTTCGCCTCTTCTGCCTGGATAATCATGTCCGAGGCTACCGCCACATCCGGCTCTTGCCCTGCCGCCGGAAAGCATAAACAGAAAAACAGCAGAAGACAGCTTAAAATAAATGCCGTAACTCTCTTCATATGATACACGATCCCCTAAAATTCCTTTGTATCATTGTATGGGACTTCTTCCCATACATATGCCATTTTTTCCAAAAATAATTACCATCTTTTCGTTTCATCTTCTGACAAAGTATGCTATACTTGTACCGGGTATGTTTAAAATCTATCAATAAATACTGCCCCAATACTACAGAATTAAGAGGTTGAGCTATGAACAGACATGATTTTCGTGGACGAAATTCTGGCGGAGGCCGGAACAACACATTGCAGGTTATCCTAATCGTTCTTCTTGGAATTTTAATCGTTGCCGTATTAACACTATGCGGAATTACGATTAACAAAAGGTTAAAATACAAGGCATTGCCCGCAGATACTTCAGTCGCAGAACAGCCTTCCGGAGATGGAACACTGACTCCTTCTCCCGAAGAGACCACAACAAGCGAACAAGCCCTTGAGGAGAAATTAAAGTCCTTTCTTTCCCAGGCAGAAGCCCTTTCTTTGGAATACGATTACGACGGGGCGATCAGCCTTCTCCAGTCTGATCCCGATCTCAGCACAAGGGAAGAAGTGACCTCTGCCATTGCAGGTTATAATACCGCCAAGGAGGCCCTTGTTCGGTTCAATCCCCAGGATGCCACCCATGTTTTTTTCCATTCCCTTATCATAGACACTTCAAAAGCCTTTGACGGGGATTCCAAGCAGGCGGGTTACAACCAGATGATGACCACCAAATCAGAATTTCTTAAAATCATGCAGTCCATGTATGACAAGGGATATGTTCTTGTGAAGATCCATGACCTGGCTTATGAGACGAAGGATGAGAACGGCAATCCAAAATTTGTTTACGGTGATATCATGCTTCCTCCAGGAAAGAAAGCCTTTGTCCTGTCACAGGATGATGTGTGCTATTACGAATATATGCAGGGCGACGGCTTTGCTACCCGTATGGTCATCGGAGAGGATGGATATCCTACCTGCGAGATGACAATGGCTGACGGCAGCGTTTCTGTTGGCGACTATGATCTGGTGCCGATTCTTGAAAACTTCATAAAAACCCATCCCGGCTTTTCCTACAAAGGAGCCCGGGGAATCCTGGCCTTTACCGGTTATAACGGGATCCTGGGATACCGGACAGATGAATCCTATAAGAGCACCAATCCCAATTATGAAGCAGACCGGGAACAGGCTGCAAAGGTAGCCCAGGCCCTAAAGGATCATGGCTGGGAGCTGTCCTCCCACAGCTGGGGTCATCGGAATATGGGAACGATATCCATGGGCCATTTTAAGGCGGACAGTGACAAATGGGAACGCAATGTTGAATCCCTGATCGGACCCACAGATATTATTCTCTTCCCCTTTGGAAGTGATATCGGAAGCTGGACTCCTTATACCGATGATAATGAACGTTTTACATATTTAAAATCTCTTGGCTTCCGTTATTTCTGTAACGTAGATGCCAGCAAGCCGACCTGGATGCAGATGGGCGCCGACTACTTCCGCCAGGCCCGCAGAAACCTTGACGGATACCGGATGTTTTATTATCCCAACAGCTTAACGGATCTATTTAATGTTCCTGATGTTTTTGATCCGGCAAGACCGACACCGGTACCTCCCATGTAATCTGTTAAAAACAAAAAATATACAGACAGCACCTCCGTCAATCAGGAGGACTGGGATCTTTTAGAAAAGCCGCAGACTTTTAAAGCCTGCGGCTTTTCTCTTGCCTAAAATTAGTTGTCCAAAAAAAAAACGAAAGGAATAGTAAAAGCAGCCGGATTTTGTTATACTGGGAAAAGAAAGTGGTCTCTTGTATGGTTGAGCTTTGCGGGAGATGGATAAATTTGTTGCAGTTGACAATAGCCTGAGAAGGTGCACAACACGAATAATATTCAGGAGGTTTATTATGAAAAGGTCGATGATGCAAGCATACGTTACAAGAAGTGATAAAGCCGTAGCACTTTATCAAAAAGCTTTCGACGCTACGCTTATAAGCAGTTATCCTAACAATGACGGAACATTTTATCATGCTGAGCTCGATATTCAAGGGGAAATCTTAGCGGTTGCAGAACGAAATTCAGAATATGCCATCAGAAGCGGGGAGACAATTACAGGAAATGTCATGCAGTTTTGTCTGCATTACGGAGAAGGAAATGAGGATGCAGTGAGGAGAGCCTATGAAATATTGAAAGCAGATGCTAAAATTCTTATGCCGCTTGCACCATGCGAATTTAGTTCTCTGATGACAGATTTAATTGATAAATATGGAATCAGGTGGTGTTTGTTTGTATAGAGGCCTCCTTGTGCCATACGAACAAAATGAGCAAAATAATCTTCATAGCTCAATAAAGCCGCCCTGCTGATTTTCTGTCAGCAGGGCGGCTTTCTGTCAGCCCAAAATCATATCTTTGAAAACAATCTTTTTTTCTCTAAAACTGCACATATCCCTTAATTGGCTGAGCCGGAACCACAGACTCCGCATACAAGACAGGGCCTTCTCCTTCATAATCCTTCCAGAACTCGTATACGATCTTGGCTCTGACACGGACCCACTGCTTTGTTTCCAGCTCCTTGGCTTCTCTGGCCTTGGTGACAAAGCCCAAAAAGGTCATATCATCCTCGCAGCAGGTCATTGCCATGCGTCCTGGTACAAAATAATTTTTCGGAAAATCAGGAGTTTTCAAAACCATAGCCGTAAACTCCACGGTCTTTCCTTCATAACGGTCCCGTCTTTCCATACAATCAATATACCAGATCCCATAGGCTTCCGGTGAAATGCTCACCACGTCGGCACTCATATCATAGGGTAAATCTTCCTCCGGGATCTCATTGACCTCTCCATCGGAATCTTCAAATACGATCTCTCCCTTGGTGCACATAGCCTTAAGGGTCCGCCGGTAACCGGATAAGTCTTCTATTCCGTCGCAGCGGTTGCAAATGACCATTTCTGAATTACGGACCATGGAATACAGCAAAGGCTTCATATTGGCAGCATACAAATCAAAGGTGGACATATCGACCAGAGTGATCTGCTGATAGATTCTCCAATCGGCGGGAAGCTTTAAGTCGTCCTGGTTCCACATTCCATTCCACTCGATCAAAACCCGTTCCGGATTATAAAGCAGTTCCAGCTCCAGAAGCCTGTCCGGATTCAGCTCCTCTATGCTTTCTATAAATACTCCTGCTGTCCTGGTTCGCTTTAACAGCGACTGGTCATATTCGGTTTCACCGTCTTCACAAACAATCAGCAGCGTTTTTTCGTCAGACTGAAAATAATCCTGCTCCATGGTGAATTGAAGGAACTGGGTCTTTCCAGCCTCCAAAAATCCATTTATAAGGAATACCGGCATAAAGTCGTCTTCCATTGTATCCGTGTTGCTCATGATTTCCTCTTTCCTGCCCTTTTTCTCAGGGTATAGGTATCCCTGAAAGGGGCTCCCTCCATTCTGCTTATCTTCCAAAGGATTTCTTAAGTTCCTCTTCCTTTAAATTCGCTCCGATCACACAAACCTTGCCGGTATATTCCGGCGCTCCGTTCCTGATCTCGTATTGCTCAGGAACCAGATCAAAGTAAAGCCATGTGCCCTTTTCCTCACCTGGAATCATGCCTTTGGCACGAAGTACATCTCCAAAACTATCTCCATAAGCCAGCTCTTCAAGGATCTTGTCCAGCTCCTCTTTGCTCATAGGGGCTACATTCTCAAGTCCCCAGCTGCTGAATACTTCATCCGCATGATGGCTATGGTCGTGTCCGCAACCGCATTCCTCGCCGTGATCATGGTGATGATCATGATGGTGGTCATGGCCGCCGCCACACTCCTCTTCTCCATGGTCATGGTGATGGCCGCCGCAGCCGCACTCCTCTTTCTCATGGTCATGATGGTGGCCGCCGCAGCCGCATTCCTCTTCCTCATGGTCATGATGGTGGCCGCCGCAGCCGCATTCCTCTTCCTCATGGTCATGATGATGGTGGCCGCCGCAGCCGCACTCCCCTTCCCCATGGTCATGATGGTGGCCGCCGCAGCCGCATGCTTCCTCATGATCGTGATGGTGGTCATGGCCGCCGCCCTCCTCATGATGGCGTCGTTCTCTCACTTCTTTCATCAAATCCTCTGCCATGGTATCCGGTTTTTCTATAATCTCCAGAAGCTGTTTTCCGCTCAATTCTTCACATGGAGTCGTCACAACAGACGCCTTTGGATTCAGTTCCCGGATAATCTGGACTGCCTGATCCACCTTGTCGGAAGGAGCGATATCGGTACGGCTTAATACAACTGTTCCCGCATTCTCGATCTGGTTATTGAAAAACTCTCCAAAATTCTTTCTGTACATCCTGCACTTTTGCGCATCCACGATGGTAACCGCACTGTTTAAGGTCACCTCCATCTCAGAAGCCACATCAACAACCGCTTTCATGACATCGGACAATTTACCCACGCCTGACGGTTCAATAATCACACGGTCCGGATGGTATTTTGTCAGAACTTCTTCAAGGGATTTACCGAAATCACCTACCAGGGAGCAGCAGATACAGCCGGAATTCATTTCCCGGATCTCAATTCCCGCATCCTTTAAAAAACCTCCGTCAATACCGATCTCACCAAACTCATTTTCAATCAGGACAACCTGCTCTCCGGCAATGGCTTCCTGCAGCAGTTTCTTAATAAAAGTTGTTTTTCCGGCTCCAAGGAAACCGGAAATAATATCAATTTTCGTCATATCAATAGGTACCTCTTTTCTTTCCAGAGTTTTACATGAAATTACATTTATTTATTGTGTCACAAACCTTAAGCAAAGTCAAGCTGCGGCCCATGGGTTTTTCCTGCGGATATTGTTTAAAAATTATCAATTTTTACAATTTTCTGCATAAAAACTTGCAATCCGGTAATTTTATGGTAGAATACATGTCAACTGCTTTGACAAAGGTCAAATGTGTGCACCAAACTATTTAAAGGAGATTTTTAATATGGAAAAATGCGGCGTAAAAGAGTTCCTGAAGAGGAAAAACGTCACAATTACTGTCCAGACCTATCTCATTGATGCATTGGGTGCTATGGCATTTGGCCTTTTTGCGTCTCTTTTGATCGGAACCATATTCGGTACTCTGGGCCAGCAATTCAGTCTCACTATTTTCAATGTGATCGCGGACTACGCAAAAAGTGCCACCGGAGCAGCCCTGGGCGTTGCCATTGCCTATGCCCTTCACGCCCCTGCCCTGGTCCTTTTTTCCGCAGCAACCGTGGGCATCGCCGGCAATGCTCTTGGAGGACCCGTGGGAGCTCTCGCTGCAACGGTGGTTGCCACAGAACTTGGAAAGATCGTTTCAAAGGAAACACGGCTGGACATTCTGGTCACTCCTGGAGTGACCATCATTTCCGGAGTCCTCATTGCACAGTCCATAGGACCGGGCGTAGCAGGCTTCATGGACTGGTTTGGCGTCCTTGTGAAAACAGCTACCGAATTGCAGCCATTGTTTATGGGAATCCTGGTATCTGCCTTAATCGGCATCGCCCTCACCCTGCCCATCAGCAGCGCTGCCATCTGTATCGCCTTATCCTTAGACGGCCTGGCAGGAGGTGCTGCCACAGCCGGCTGCTGCGCGCAGATGATCGGCTTTGCCGTCCTTTCCTTCCGGGAAAATGGAATAGGCGGACTTATGGCCCAGGGCCTTGGCACCAGTATGCTGCAAATGGGAAACATTGTGAAAAATCCAAAGATCTGGATCGCCCCTACCTTGGCTTCCATGATAACGGGCCCAATCGCAACCATGGTATTCCAGCTGAAAAACATACCTGCAGGCTCCGGCATGGGCACCTGCGGGCTGGTAGGCCCCATCGGTGTCTACACTGCAATGAAAGGCGGATCCTTCATGTGGCTTGGAATCCTGATGGTCTGCTTCCTCCTGCCTGCCCTTCTCACACTGCTGTTCGGTGAAATACTTAGAAAAATCGGCTGGATCAAATTCGGAGACTTAAAGCTGGATTTAAAATAATAGAAAAGGCGGGAGTAGGATGCCATAAAACAAATGGGCATCCTCCTTCCGCCTTTTCCTCTTTATAATTCCTTCTTTTCCTCATCAGCATCTCTAAAGACACATTGGCCGCAGCCTCCGCTGCAATGGCTGCAGCACCCGCCGCAATGTCCGCAGCCGCCTTTTCCCTTGTTTTTTATAAACTGTCTGACTGAAATACACACCAGCATCAAAATTACAAGGGCTACTAAAACCGTCGAACCATTAGAAGCTAACCATACAGGCATACCAAACCTCCTATTGCTTCCCTACTTTAGTTCCTTTAGTATATGCTCAATATGCTCTCTTTTGCCAATCACCATCAAATGCTCCTGAGCCTGAATCACATAATCTGCCGGCGGCATGAGCTGAGCCCTGCCTTCCCGCTTAATTCCCAGGACGCTGATATGATACCGGTTTCTGATATCCGCTTCCCTTATGGATTTATGCACCCATTCCGGAAGAGGTGGGATCTCATAGATAGAATATTCCGGGGTCAGCTCAATATAGTCAAACACATGATCCGTGCTGTAGCGGACAGCCAGTTTTTCTGCAATATCCCGATCCGGATAAATGACTTCATCCGCTCCGTTTCTCAGCAGGAATTTGGCATGTATATCACGGTTTGCCTTACTGATCACTCTTCTGCCTCCCAGCTCCTTGACCAGACTGGTGATCTCAAGACTACTCTGGAAATTCGTTCCGATACACACAAAACACAGATCGAAATTAGCGATTCCCAAGCTTTTTAATACCGTTTCATTGGTGCAGTCACCAATCTTTGCACTGGTAACATATGAAAGTAAGTCTTCCAGACACTCTTCCTTCTGGTCCACGATCATAACATCATTTCCAAGCCTCGCCATATTAAGACACAGATGATGGCCAAACCGGCCAAGTCCAATAATTAATACTGATTTCATGATTTTATCCCTTTCCTTTAACCCACATTGATGGTCTCTGCTACTTGTTCCACATGAGCCTTGCGCTGACTTTGAGCAAATGCCAGGGCAAAGGACAAGCTTCCGATCCTTCCGCTGTACATGAGGATAATAATGATCACCTTTGATACAGAATAAAGATCCCTTGTGATACCTGTGGTCATTCCTACCGTTCCGATGGCTGATGCCGTTTCAAACAGTATGTCCGAAAATCCCAGCGGCTGAATTGCCATAATAGCCAGGGAAGCAGAAAGAGCCAAAAACAAGTTGATGGTCAAAATAGCGCCTGCGCGCTTGATGACAGTCTCTTCCAGACGCCTTCCAAAAATATTGACCCCGTAGGTCTGTTTAATATTGGAATGTACGCACATAAGAAGGACAAAGATTGTTGTCGTCTTAATTCCTCCCGCTGTTGATCCGGGGCTTCCTCCGATGAACATGAGGATTATGGTAAGGAGCTTACTCCCGTCGGTCAATGATGCCGTATCAGTGGTATTAAAACCGGCTGTTCTGGCAGTTACAGAACTGAACATGGAGGTTAAAATCTGTCCGCTTGCATTCATCCCCACCAAAAGATTGTTCCGTTCCAGCAGATAGAAAAGGAATCCCCCTCCAAAAACCAGAACTGTGGTACTCACCAAAACCATTTTGGTATGCAGCATATATTTTTTAAAGTGAAGCTTATTCCTATATATATCTTCCCACACGATAAAACCGATGCCGCCTATAATGATCAGAGACATAATGACAAGATTCACCAGCCAGTCATCGTAATAGGAGACTAAGGAATTAAAAGGCTTCTGATTTCCCATTAAGTCAAATCCTGCATTGCAGAAGGCTGATATGGCGTGGAAAATGCCGTAAAACGATCCCCTCCAGAACCCGTATTTAGGAATAAAACGTATGGCCAGAAGAATGGCTCCTGTTCCTTCAATGAGAAAGGTTCCTTTTATAATCCCTTTCGCCAGCCTTACAACTCCGCCGATCTGTAACGTATTAACGCTTTCCTGCAAAAGCCCTCTCTCTTTTAAGCCGATCTTCCGCCTGAGCACGATAGAGATAAATACGCCAACGGTAACAAACCCAAGGCCCCCGATCTGTATCATTGTTATAATCACCATCTGTCCAAACAAAGACCACTGGGTCCAGGTATCCCTGACAATCAGGCCCGTCACACAGGAAGCGCTGGTAGCAGTAAACAGGCAGCTTAAAAAATCTTCAGACTGTCCATCCCTGCTGGAAATCGGAAGCATCAAAAGCAAGGCTCCTGTTAAGATCAGACAAAAAAATCCATAAGCAATAAACTGTGTCTGGCTCACGTGCCGTCTGGCACGCTTTAATCTTTTTTCTTCCACGTTCATCTCACTGTAATTCCTCTTTTCCTGCGGTCCTATGTCCCGCTTTTTTATCGGCCCGGATCATTCTAGCTCCACAGTCTGCAGCTGAGAAAACCAGAAATGCCGCCAGATTCACCATTACCACGCTGGCTCCTGCCGGGGTAGAATAACGGTATGATGCCATCATGCCGATCACAAAACACACGACTGATAAAATCCCGGAAGATATCACAACTCCCCGGAAGCTTTTAAACACCCGCATCGAGGTAAGGGATGGGAAGATTATGAGGCTGGAGATCAGCATGGCTCCCATCATCCTCATACCCAGAACGATGGTGACGGCGGTCAGGACCGCAATCAAAACATTGTACCAGGACACCTTTACTCCCGTTGCCCTTGCAAAGCTCTCGTCAAAGGTCACCGCAAAAATTTTGTTATAGCAAATCAAAAACAGCCCCAGTACAAAAAAGGACAGGATTACGCTTAAACGGACATCCTCTTTACTCATAGCCAGTATGCTTCCAAACATATAGCTGCTTACATCCGTAGTCATTCCGGTAGTCATAGAGGTAACGATAATGCCAGCTGCCAGTGCAACGGCAGATATCATGGCAATGGCTGCATCACTTTTCATCTTTCCGTTCGACCTGATGCGCAGCAGGAAAAATGCAGCAATCACCACCACCGGAACAGATATCTTTAGCGGAGACCAGCCAAAAGCCACTGCAAAGGACAAGGCTCCAAAAGAGACATGAGACAGTCCATCACCAATCATGGAATACCGTTTTAACACCAGGCTGACGCCTAAAAGAGAAGCACATAAAGAAACCAGGATTCCTCCTGCCAAGGCCCTGACCAGAAACGGATAGGACAGCATTTCACTTATCATTCCCATTTTTACGCACCTCCTGTATAAATAAATCCTGCATTACTTTTTAAATACTCCTTTGTCGTCCCGTAGAACAGGACCTCCCGTTTCAAATGAAGGATCTTATCCGCCTCTTTTACAACATTGGCGACATCATGAGATACCATCAGAATGGCAACCCCTTCCTCACGGTTCAATCTGCGGATGATCTCATAGAATTCCGCAATGGCCGAGGGATCCAGACCTGTTATGGGCTCATCCATAATCAGAAGCTTATCCGTGGCGCAAAGAGCTCTTGCAATCAGGGTTCTCTGCTGCTGGCCTCCTGATAATTCACGGTAGCATCTTCCGGCAATGCCCATAATTCCTAACCGCTCCATATTTTTAACTGCAAGCCTTTTTTCCTTTCCGGAATAAAAGGGCCAGTTTCCTCTGCGGCTTAAACAGCCGGATAAGACCACCTCACGGACCGTTGCCGGAAAATCCTTTTGAGCCGCAGTCTGCTGGGGCAGATAGCCGATCCCGCTCTTTTTCAATTCATCAGACATGGATATGACGCCGCCTGTGGGCTTTAACAGCCCTAAAAGTCCCTTCATCAAAGTACTCTTTCCAGAACCGTTCTCTCCCACGATACAGACATACTCCCCTGGATTAACAGCCATCGTCACATCTACCACAGCATCCTGGTTCTCATATCCAAAATCCACATGACTGCATTGTATTAATGGGCTCATTCATCCAATCCTCTTGTTAAATTAATCACATTCTGTTCCATAAGATCAAGATAAGTAACACCGCTGTCAAACTCCCGCCTTGAAACATTGTGGCAGGAATGAAGCAAAAGGGGTTGCGCCCCTGTCTCCTCTGCTATGATCTCAGACACCCGGTGGCTGGAAAGCTCCAGGTAATAGATTACCGGAATCTGTTCCAGGCGCATCTTGTCTATGAGATAAGCAATGGTTCTGGCGCTTGGTTCTGTATCCGTGCTGCAGCCGGAAAACGCTGCCCTGTAAGACAGGCCATATTCGTCCGCCAGATAACGGAAAGGAAATTTATCTCCCACAACGATCATATCCCGCTTTTTATTCTCTGCTGCCTTGCGGAACTCCCCGTCTAGTTTTTTAAGCTTATCTAAGTATGCCTTAGCCCTCTCTTCATAATAGCTCCGGTTTTCCGGGTCCTTTTCCGTAAGGGTATCCCGGATCGCCTCTACCAGAGTCATGGCATTCACAGGGGAAGTCCAGATATGCTCATCGTATTCTATATCCCCGACATGGTCATCACCGTCTTCTAGGTGCTGGTGCTCTTCCTCTTCCATCCCTTCCACCAGTTCTTCCTGTACCGCATTCACATAGTCCATTCCCGTAACAACAGTCATAGAACCGGAATCAACCGCATTGAGAACCTGGGAAAGCCAGTGTTCTAAGGCTCCGCCATTGCATATTAAAACGTCTGCCTCCCGGATGACCTGCACATCTGCGGGAGTTGGCTCAAAGGAGTGGCTGTCCATTCCTGCCGGAACCACCATGGTCAGTTCTACCTTGTCACCGGCCACCTGTCTTGTAAAGTCATAATATGGAAACAGGGTCGTCACAACCTTGAGCTTAGATCCTTCCGTATATGAGGGCCTGTCATTTCTGCTGCAGCCCCATAAGGCCACGGCCGCAAAAGGAATGGTCAGGCATAAAAACAGGAGTTTTTTTAATCTATTTTTATTCATTTTTTATCTCCTATCTGATTCCATTTGCATAGTATAGCACATTTTAAACAGAAGGAAAAGGTCAGTTTTTCATTTGAACAGGAAAAGGCCTGTAAAAGACATAAGAAGAGAAACTTCCTCCTGCCCTTTACAGGCCCAGCACATTTTCAACCCTTATTTTTTATCCGGAGCTCGATCTGTCTGCTGATCTCTTTTACCGTATCGGAAGGCTCATAGTTTTCTTCATCAAATAGAAACTGGTGAAGCCTTTTTACGTTTGACTCCAGGGTCACAGGGACAACACAGTCTCTTTTTCCGATCATGACATCCTTAAGCTTTGACGGGAATCCTTCCGTGTCAGTCAGGTGAAACCTTTTTATATTTTTCATCAGGGGAATCATATCCTTCATACCGATGCTGGTGGATATCTGGGGAAGCACGGCGGCAACCACCTTGCTCAAAGTTGCCGCATCCGCTTCCCTGGCCTTTATAAGCGCTAGGTCAACCACCTCTCTCTGCCGCTCGGTCCGCTTAAAATCCGTATCCATTTTCCTGAGCCTTGCATAGGCAACGGCCTGGACCCCATCTAAATGGTTGGGGCCTTCCTGTTTTAAATGATGGGAGCCTACGCCTGTCGATTCCACCGTTTCCGTGATAAAGCCGTTAATCACCCGGAATTCTTCATGGCTGATATCCACATCGATCCCTCCCAGAAGATTGATAGCATCAGCAACAGCCTTCCAGCTAAATGATGCATAATCGTCAATGCTCAAATCCAGATTCTCCCTTAAGGCTTCAATGGCCTGTTTATGGCCTCCTTTAAAATATGCCTCATTGATCTTATCATAACGCTCCTTATCATCGATCCTTAAATAGGTATCCCGGTAAACAGAAACAAGACGGATTTCGCCTGTTCCAAGATTTACATTAAGGATCATCTGCATATCCGACCTGGTCCCCTTTCCCAGAGTCCCTTCCCTGGAATCCACGCCAAACACAGCTACCGTCCAGTAGCCCTCCATCTTTTCCTGGGTCTCAATGCTTATATTCGTATTATTCATCTGAGGTATCTGTACCCTTGGAGCCCCCTGGGGCATATGCATGATGTTCCAGGCATATCCCAGCATAGTCCCTATTAACGCGGCCCAGACAGCCGCGATCATAATCAATCCCCATTTTAAGTGATTAGTCATAGTTCCTCCCACATTGCCAAATAAAAAGAAGAGACACTTTTACGTATCTCTCCTTAATTTCCCTTTTTTTTAAAATTTTATACAAAAATATGTTTGATCTCATCGGGTTGATCGATGATGTACATGGGATGAAATGCTTCCAGCTCCGCCCGGTCACGAAATCCCCAGGTTACGGCTGCCGTATCCATTCCGGCATTGATGCCTGTACTCATATCAGTATTGGTATCTCCAAAATAAAGACATTCCGAAGGCTTTGCCTGAAAGTACTCTGCAGTCATAAAGGCTCCTGATGGATCGGGCTTACATTTGACCCCATTGCCTTCCCCGGTAACCAAATCAAAGAATCCTTTGCCATAAACGGCATCCACGCATTCAACGGCCCGTTCATGGCCTTTGTTTGTAAGTACCCCGATCTTGATTCCCTTATCTTTAAGGAAATTTAAAAGCTCTGGCATCCCTTTGTATGGTTCCACCTTGTACAGGCAGTTTTTCTCAAACGTATCCTCATAAAATGCAAGGGCTTCCTCATAATGGGTCAGCTTATCATCTCCCGAATAAATAAGAGCACGTTCAACCAGCTTTTTAAATCCATCGCCTACAAACTTCTTCGTATGCGCTTCATCGACCGGCCCATATCCAAAATGCTCCATGGTCAGGCTGATGCTGTAAGCCAGGGAATGAATGGTATTGATAATGGTCCCGTCCAGATCAAATATACAGCATTTATACATAGTTTTCTCCTTCCTGCTTTTTCACTGCTAAAATCCTTTTCTCCCGTCATAAGCAATAAAAGGGACTTTGACGATTCAGTCCTGCTTCTTTCGATTATAGAACATAACCTTTAAAAAATCCACCCATTTCCCTATTTCCCGGATGCAGCAAAGCGCCCCAGCCGGATTGCCGGGGCGCCATAAACACCTTATTCTGTTTCCAGATTCTTCTTTAACGCCGCTAATATAAGGCAGCCTGCCGCAGAACCAATGATAACGGCTATCAGGTATCCGAAAGGATTTCCAATGGTAGGAAGGACAAAGATACCTCCATGGGGCGCCCGAAGGGTACAGCCAAGAGCCATGGAAAGACCGCCTGCTACTGCAGAACCTAAGATACAGGAAGGAATTACACGGATTGGGTCAGCGGCTGCAAAGGGGATAGCTCCCTCAGAAATAAAGGACAATCCCATAATATAGTTGACCAGGCCTGACTGACGCTCTTTATCCGTAAATTTCTTTTTGAAAAATGTGGTGCAGAGCGCAACTGCTATGGGTGGTACCATACCGCCTGCCATAACCGCCGCCATAATATCAAAATTACCTTCCGCCAGCTGAGCCGTACCAAACACGTAAGCAGCCTTGTTCACAGGACCACCCATATCCACGGACATCATGCCGCCAACGACAGCACCCAGGATGATCTTGCTGGTACCGCCCATACTGTTTAACATGCCCGTGATTCCGTCGTTAATAGCACCTACAAAAGGATTGATAAAGGTAGTTGCCACGGCTACAAGGAAAATACCGATCAAAGGATACAAAAGAACAGGCTTGATTCCTTCCAGGGACTTTGGAAGCTTGCCGAATGCCCTTTTAAGCATGAGCACAATGTAACCGCCGATAAAACCGGCTAACAAAGCCCCAAGGAAGCCTGAGTTCACACTTCCTCCCGCCGGGTTTGCAAAAGTGGCGCCCATTTTAGCAATGAGCCCGCCGACAAATCCCACTGCCAGACCAGGACGGTCTGCAATGCTCATGGCAATGTATCCAGCCAAAACCGGAAGCATCATGCCAAAGGCCTGTTCCCCGATGGTTTTTAAGTAAGCGGCCAGAGGGGTGTTCTTACCAAAGTTAGAAGGATCAATGGAATAATCGTCAAACAGGAACGCCAGTGCGATCAAAATTCCTCCGCCGATAACGAAAGGAAGCATGTGGGAAACACCATTCATCAAATGCTTATAGGTGGAACGGCCGACATTTTCCTGGTCCCTGTCCTCTGATGAAGAAGCAGACTCTGAATGATGGTAAACAGGAGTCTCCGGGCTAACCGCTTTTTTGATCAGCTCTTCTCCCTTTTGGATGCCTTCCGTTACAGTGGCCATGACCACCCGCTTTCCGTCAAAACGGGCCATATCCACATTCTTATCCGCTGCTATGATGATTCCGTCCGCTGCAGTGATCTCATCCTTAGTCAGGGCATTGCCGACGCCTTCTGCTCCGTTGGTTTCCGCCTTAAGCGAAATCCCAAGCTTCTTCCCTTGCTGCTCTAAGTTCTCTGCTGCCATAAAGGTGTGGGCTATTCCGGTGGGACATGCAGTCACTGCCAAAACCTGATATCCGCTGCGGGCCTTTGCCGCAGGTCCGGTTTTTTCTTCTTTCTTCTGATACCGTTCTGATTCCTTATCGTCGATGAGCCGTAAAAATTCTTCCTTTGATTGGGACTTTATTAAATCACTCTTAAAATCCGGATCCATGAGAAGAGTGGAAAGCCTGGATAATGCCTCCAAGTGAACATCCGCTTCTCCTTCCGGCGCTGCGATCATAAAGAACAAATGGGCAAGTGAACCGTCAAACGCTTCATAATCCACGCCCTCCGGCACTACCATGGCGGAAAGACCCGGCTCCTTTACTGCTGCCACCTTTGCATGTGGAATGGCGATTCCTTCCCCCACTGCCGTGCTGCCCAGGGCTTCCCTTGCCAGAATCCCTTCCTTGTATCCGGCCTTATCCTTAAGCCTTCCTCCGGCATCCATTAAGCCGATCAGCCTGTCAATGGCCTCTTCCTTGCCGGAAACCTTTACTCCCAGTTCAATGCTTTCCTTTTTCAGCAGTTCTGTAATTCTCATCAAAACCCCTCCTTTGATAATTCTTCATACAGTCTCATGATATCTTCCTTGCCTGCAAGCCCATCTGAGAAGGCACTGGCGCTTCCCGCTGCGCTTCCCAGGCGCAGGGCATGCTTATAGCTTCCATTTTCCAGGTAGCCTGCAATAAATCCTGCAACCATGGAATCTCCTGCTCCCACAGAATTCTTCACTATTCCCTTTGGCACTCCCATGCGGAACACTTCTCCTTCTTCCGTAATCAGGATCGCTCCGTCTCCTGCCATGGAAATCAGCACATTACCGGCGCCTTTTTCCTGAAGGCGCTTTCCATAGTAAGTAATCTCCTCCGGGCTGTGAAGCGTTACGCCAAACATCTCTCCCAGCTCGTGATTATTGGGCTTAATGAGGAACGGATGATAAGGAAGTACATTAATAAGCAGATCCTTTGTTGCATCCACCACGATGCGGACTCCCCTTCCGTCTAAAGACTCCATGATCCGCTCATAGATGTCATCGTCAATGGATTTTGGAATGCTGCCGGATAAGACCAGTACATCCCCGGCCGTTAAACGGTCCAGCTTTTCAAGAAGCTGCTTAACGTCTTCTGCGGTAATCTCCGGACCCATGCCGTTGATCTCTGTTTCTTCCTGGGATTTAAGCTTCACATTGATTCTGGACAGACCCTTTTCAACGTGGATAAAATCCGCCTGAAACCCCAGGTCTTTGACTCCCTGTTCAATTTCCTCTCCAGTAAATCCTGCCACAAAGCCCAGAGCGGTATTTTCATACCCCAAAGCCGATAAAACCGCAGATACATTCAGTCCTTTTCCCCCGTAATAGATGCTTTCCTGCTCCGTTCTATTGACTGCTCCCAGTGTGAAGTGATCTACCCTTATGACATAATCCAATGCCGGATTAAATGTTACGGTGTAAATCATATGTCACCTCTCCTTTTATATATAAAATTTTATTTCTTCCCTCTCCTATAATATAATACGATTTATTTATTTCGTCAACACGTTTCTTCGAGAAATATTATTTCTCGGAATTTTTCAGGAATATGCACAATTTATCTATAATATCCCGAAAAAATGAACCAGCTTTTTATGCTAATTGACCTTTTAGTATTCCCCGAAAGAGTTCAAAGTACTCACACCCAATTCCCTATATAAAAAGCAGATTTACACAATCATCCTAATCTTGTGCAAACCTGCTGTCCATATACTCTCTATGGGATATTTTTATTAAAAATACTTTTTCTTTAATGTAAATCTTGCAATCTGTTCTTTAAGCAGCTGTGCCTGTGCCGATAATTCCTGGCTTGTCGCAGCGCTTTCCTCTGCGATTGCAGCATTGGTCTGGACAACATTTGAAATCTGATCAAGACCGGTTGTAACTTCTTCTAAAGAGGAAGACTGCACTTTTGTTTTTTCTGAAATTTCAGCTATATCAGATATGATTTCTTTGGCGCCTGCCACAACATTTCCAAGTGAAGCCGCTGAGATCTCTGCATATTTAGCACCTTCCTGTACGGAACGAAGAGAACTTTCAATTAAACCGGTAGTATTCTTAGCTGCTTCCGCACTCTTTGACGCAAGATTTCTAACTTCATCAGCAACAACTGCAAATCCTTTTCCTGCTTCTCCGGCTCTGGCTGCTTCGACCGCCGCATTAAGAGCCAGTATATTAGTCTGGAATGCAATATCTTCAATCGTCTTAATAATATTTCCAATCTGGCTTGAAGTCACAGTAATGTCATCCATGGCCTTAAGAAGTTCATTCATCTGTTTATTACTGTTTTCCAATTCTGTTCCAACAGTCACAGCCTTATCATTCGCATTTTTCGCATACATTGCACTTTCCTTAACCTGATTGGTGATTTCCATAATTTTTGCAGAAAGTTCTTCTACCGAACTTGCCTGTTCAATTGACCCCTGACTCAATGACTGGGATCCGTCTGAAAACTGTCCGGCACCGGTTGCCACCTGTTCAGCCGCCACTCTCATTTCGCTGAAGGTATCATTTAAGGAATCTAAGATACGGCTTAAATCAATTTTTATTTTATTAAAATCTCCTATAAAGTCTTTTTCAATTGAAATATCCAGATTGCCTGATGCAACATTTTCAAGCACCTTTGAAATTTCATTGATATAGCCGCCCAATACTTCTGAGGTTTCCGAAAAAATTTTAGCCAGCAATCCTAATTCATCACTTTTATAAATTGTATCCCCATTGCTGTGAGAAAGATCACCGTTTCTCATCTTGTCTGCCAGCTTCATGACTGAGTCCACTGGAGCAAGGCCTTTCTTTAGTGCCATAATACTGACCAATATCAGTACAATTAAACCAATCATACCAATGCCCGCTAATGCGAATGTTATCTTTGTTACTGAACTCATAGCCTCGCTTTCATTCACCACAAAGGCACTTGACCAGTTAACATCGGTCCCATCTAATTTTAATGCTTTATGAATGACCAGTGCAGATTTTCCATTAGAGTAAGAATTCTTAATTGTATCAGTTACCGACGTTCCACTTGCTACCGCCTTCTGAATCGAGTCATAACCTGAAACAGACTGCGGCACGCTGCCAACGATTCCTTTGTCTACTGTATGAGCCAAACAAGTACCATTGCCTGTAACAATATAGCTATAGGAAGTCTTATATCCTCCGTCTGCGTAATCTAATCCTGCAATACTGGACATATCTATATCGCAATTTGCGACTCCTAAAAATTCGCCATTTTCATTTACAATAGGGCTGCTCAATGTAATCAGCCAAATTTTTTCTCCAGTGGAAAGCTGATACTCATATGGTTCTGTTACATGAGTAGATAAATTTGTTTTTGCAGGTAAATAATAATCTGCATTTCCATATGTATCAAAATCATTTAGAACATCGAGCCCAGTTCCGGAGCCATCACGGAAGGCATAATAAGAAAGTCCTTTGGGTGTATCCGGCATAAATTTGTTTGGTTCAAATGCGTAATATGCCGAAAATATCTTATTATTGCTTAATACCCCCTGCAAAGATTTTACCAGCATTTTGTTAGCTTCATCCGCTTTAAGTGTTTGATATCTCTGCACTTCCAAAGATAGTGCCTGGGAAAATACGAGCATGCTATTCAAATACGACTGCACTTCTTTTGCATTATCATCTGAAATATAATTTAACTCTTTTTCCGTCATTTTAGTTACGGTGGCACCCGTTAACAGACTTAAACAGGAACACATTGCGACAATGACAATCAAAATTATACTTGCCATGGTAATTGGAATCTTTACTGAAAGTCTGTTTTTCCATAGTATTTTTTCTTCGTTCATCTTAATCTCCCCTTTTAACAGTTATTCCCGGGCAATTATTAAATTGCCCGATCCATCGGCTTTACTGAATTATATCGGCTTGGATGAATTCATTAATAAGTTTTCAGTTTCATCTTTTCTTGAATTTTACAATTGAAACACACTTTATGGCTATAAGGGGATTACGAGAAGATTGCGTGGAAGAAGGCCCTGAAGGTAAAACAAACCGCCGGTTTTGAAGTGCACCTCCAAACATTGTATAAAATTTAATGTTTGGAGGTGCACTTCAAAACCGGCGGTACTGATTTATTTTTTATCATCGGAAATAGCGATTTCATGACGCCTGATGCGGTCATGGGAGCCTTCTTTGCTGACTGATAAAAACAGATATAATATTTCAATTACTGTGGTTGCCGATACTCTGGAAAAGCAGAACTCTCCCAGAAGGAGCTTTTCCCTGGTAGCCGTGGTAATATGGTAATCACAGGCCTGGCCAAGGGGGGATGACGGATTATTTGTAATGGCAATGGTCTGCGTATGGTTTTCCTTTGCAACCGCCACCAGAGTCATCAGCCGCTTGGAAAAGCCGGAATTGGATATGATGATAATAGCATCCTCTTCCTTAAGGTTACAGGTAAAAGCCATCTGCGTTTCCCAGATGGTGCCGGATACGGCAGGAATCCCCAGCTGGTTGAACTTAAAGGAGCCATCCAAAGCGACGGGTATGGTATTTCCCACGGCCACCAGCTGCACGGTTCTGGCATGTTCGATCACAGACAGGATCCGTTCCAGCTCTTTTGGATCCATCATGGATATGGTCTGGGTCAGTTCCACCACCTTATTTGCCAATATATTCTGCAGGGACTGGGCAATGCTGTCCCTGCTGATGTCATTGGAAACTTCAATGGAATTACCCCTTTCCTCTGCCACCTCCTTTGCCAGATTGATCTTTAAGTGATGAAAGCCGTTAAATCCGCACCTCCTGCAGAATCTGGACACGGTGGCATCACTTGTTCCGCTGGCAAGGGCCAGCTCCGCTACCGTCATATCGATTATTTCACTTTTATTTGCCAGGATATAATCCGCAATCTTTTTTTCCGCTTCAAAAAACGAATCATAGGATGAGCAGAGAACACCGGATACGCTAATATTTTCCTGCATAAACAATCTACCTCGAATTTTGTGTAATTTTATTTCATAATTATATCACGACATGAAATATATTGTAAAGAGGCGCTCCCTGCTTTTCCCTTCTGTTTTACTCCTTTTTCTGAAGCTCACACTCCCAGGTATTGTGGTCGTTTCCCGTATCCTTAAGGATTATGCCGATTTCATCAAACATCCTGCTGTCAGGCAGATTCCTCTCCCATAGACGGAATGCTTCCTCTGACCGTATCTCCTTTGCATCAACGGGGATCCCTTCACAGTATGCCCTGTTAATATCTCCATACAACTCCGCCATCTTTTCCACCTGCTCATCCGGCAGGTTCTTAATTCTTTCCGAAACCTGGCTGCTGACCACCTCTATAAGAAATTTTGTCCCGTATTCCTTGAATTGAAGAAGATTTTTATCGGAAATCCCCGCTCCTTTTGCCCAGCGTTCCACATCCGTTTCTTTGGTGGTATAAACCAGCCTTTCATCCTCGGTCCATTTAAGTATGCCGTACCTGCAGGGGGAAATGGCAAAGGAGTCAGCAACCACTTCACTGATATGGTACGCCTCCCCACTCTCTCCCGGCTCCGGCTTATGCTTTTTCGTCCTCTGTAAGTGCAGATGGCCGCTTATGTAAAGAGGTATCCGGTAAGATTCCAAAAGCGAGATAACATTCTGGCTGTTTTCCAGAGTGCAGTCGGTTGGATAGAGAATGCTTTCCTTAAGCAGGTTATGGTGAGCCACCGGAATCACGGTTATCCCCAGCTCCCTTGCCTCTTCAAGCTGCTCTTTCATCCACGCAAGGGTTTCTTCTTTGATCCTTCCCCCAACCTTGTTAAGGGGTTCATACTGGGCAGAATCAAGCATCAGAAGCCAGTTTTTCTCATCCAGCTCATATACATAGCTTAAAGAATCTTCATCCCGGCTCCTCGCCTGGTCGTACCCAAACCGGCGGTATATATCATAAAACCCATTAGGGTCCACGATATCTGCCCCTTTTTTCTCCTTGCCGAAATAGGAGGCTGAAAAATAATTGTTAATATCATGGTTGCCGGGTATGACAAGCACCTTTACTCCCTTTTCTTCCAGTATTTCAAGTTTTTGCGCCAATGCTTCATGGCCTGCCTTTTCCCCATTAAGAGTCAGATCCCCGCTTAAGATCACGGCAGAGGGCTTAAGTTCTTCCATTTCAGCCGTAAATGCGTCCATGAGCTGCGGAATATAATGGACCAGCTTTCCATCGTCACGCTTTTCCATCTTCTCAAAGGCTTCCCCGTAATCCGTAAGCTCCGGAGAATAATAATGGACATCAGAAGCGACTACGATCACCGGAGGCTTATACTCCTCGGTCTCTTCCTCTGTTTCATCTCCCGCAGCAGGCTTATCCGGCTGTCTTTTCCTGATCTCTTTCTTACGTTCCGGTTCCGTCATCCGGCCGCCTGTTTCTGTCTCAGGGGTTATATGTTCTTTATCATCTGTGCTTTGCTCCTGCTCCGGGCCGTCTGAGCTTTCCTCATAAGGACTGCCGGACGTTTCCTTCCCGTCACGGTCGGTGGTATCCAGATGATCCACAACCATGACAATGCCAAAGCAAAGGAGAATCATGATTGTATAAATCAGGACCAGGAGCCAGTTCTTTTTTCTTCTGTTCATGTTATTCCACAAAGATCCCTTTCCACTTCCTGTCAGTTTTATCCTATGGAATCATAACATGCTTTCCCAAATCCGGCAACCATTTATCCTCAGCAAAAGGCAGGAAATGCAGGTGATCCGCTGGGCGGAAAACGACAGAAAAGCCGCGGCTGGCACACATGGACAGCCACGGCTTTTCTAAGTTATTCATACCACCTTGTCATGGGTAAGTGATTGTTTATCCCCTTGGATACAAGAATCTGATGGAGATCAATGACCCCGTTATTGAACGTGGCGGCACAGGAGCTTAAATATAAGTCCCACATTCTGGCAAACTCTGTTCCCATTTTCTCCTCGATCTCCTGACGGTGGTCATTAAAATTCTGCCCCCATAAGAGCAATGTCCTGCAATAATGACGGCGAAGACTTTCCACGTCCAGGGTGTAAAACCGGTGTTCGCTTAAAATATTGATCATTTCCCGAAGGCTTGGTATGGTGCCTCCCGGAAAAATATATTTCTTCATCCATGGATCACCGGGATATTCCTTCAGAGCACTGATGTAGTGAAGAAGCAGCAATCCGCCGGGATTTAGCACCGCCTCCGCATTTTTTACAAACAGCTCGTAATTATCCCTTCCCACGTGTTCCAGCATGCCAACGCTGACCACCCGGTCAAAGGTTTTTCCGCAGCTTTCTAAATCCCGGTAATCCATTAATTCCACCGACACCCTGCCCGTTAAGCCTTCCTCCTTGATCCGTTCTTCAAATTTCTTTTTCTGCTCTTTGCTTAACGTAATTCCAACTCCCTGTACCCCATATTCCTTGGCAGCCTCAATCAGTAAAAATCCCCAGCCGCAGCCGATATCCAAAAGGGTCATATCCTTTTTTAAGTACAGCTTCTTTAAAATCCTCTCTACCTTATTGCACTGGGCATCGTGTAAGGTATCACTTTCCGTCTTAAAATATCCGCAGGAATAGCTTAAGGTATCGTCAAGCCAAAGGCGGTAGAAATCATTGCCGATATCATAATGGGAAGTGACCTCCTTCTCCTGATTCTTTTTGGACTGGGATGAAAAAATCAGTTTTCTAAGCTTTCCCTGATCCATTGAAAATTTCCCCATCTGACCCAGGAAATGATTCAATGCATGATACAGATCCCCTTCCACATCCAGGGTTCCTTTCATATAGGCTTCTCCCAGTGCCAGCGAAGTGCTGGTCAGCAAATCCTTACCCTCAATATCCTTTTTTAAGTTCACGATAAACGCCGGATTCCCCTCCCCGATATGATAGGTCTCTCCGCGGAGCTTTACATCAAACGGGTGCTCGTCAAATCTCTGAAGAAAGGTAATTAAAAAGTTGTCTGTCATGGTTTTCATGGCTTTTCCTCCAATCTGCTTTTTTATTCCTTATGAGATTTTTGCCCGTTTTTTATGATTTCATAAGCCTTCTTTTCAGCAAAGTTCCATTTTTTCAATATCAGGGGTATTCTGCAAGACATTTTTTATGATCTGTGTTAAAATCTAATAAAATTACTTACAGGAGAAGACAATCATGAATAAGCAGAACAATTTATACGGACACCTGGCCGCCGGATTCTCCATATTCGTATGGGGAACCACTTTTATCTCCACCAAAGTTCTTCTTGAGGCTTTTACTCCTCTTGAAATCTTGTTTTTCCGCTTTCTCATCGGCTATGCCGCCTTATGGCTGGCTTGTCCCCGCCTTTTGCGTACGAAAAGCAAAAAACAGGAATGCCTTTTCGCAGCCGCTGGAATATGCGGTGTTACCTTATATTTTCTTATGGAGAATTTTGCACTTACCATAACCCTTGCTGCCAACGTCAGCGTGATCATAGCCGTAGCCCCATTTTTTACAGCCCTGTTTGACTGGCTGTTTCTAAAAGGGGAAAAACCCGGTCCTCGTTTTCTGGCCGGATTTTTGACTGCCATCATAGGAATCAGCCTGATCAGCTTTCAGAGCTCGGCTGGTATGAGTATAAACCCCAAGGGAGATTTTCTTGCACTTGCTGCCGCTGTTACCTGGGCCGCTTATTCTGTAATCACAAAAAAAATAGGAGAATACGGCCATGGGACCGTTGAAACAACAAGGCGCATTTTCTTCTATGGCCTTTTGTTCATGGTTCCTGCACTGGCAATTCTCCCCTTCCGTCTAGGCTTTTACCGCCTTGCTGACACAAAGAACTTATTAAATATTCTGTTTTTGGGTCTGGGCGCTTCCGCCCTATGCTTTGCCACCTGGAATTTTGCCGTAAAGGAGCTGGGCTCTGTAAAGACCAGCGTATACATCTATGCAGTCCCGGTAATCACTGTGATCTCATCCATGCTCCTGTTAAACGAACGCATAAGTTTCCAGTCTGCCTGTGGAATCGCGCTGACCCTGGCCGGTCTTATGGTTTCTGAAAGCAAAACCCGTTCAAAAGGCTTTCGGCTCTGGCAGAAAAAACAAGGTTCTGCCCAAAATTAATTTCCTCATCTCCCAGAGTGCATATGGAAAGAACATACCCCCCCTCCAGCATGGTCTGATGGTACGATGCACCTGGGACAGAACATGCAAAAGAAGCCTCCTCCTTCCATTCAAAAGAAATGGTAGTCAGGGGGACTGTGATACCTAAGCCTGTCGCTTTTAAGTAGCTTTCCTTTAATGTCCATATGCGAAAGAAATACTGGGAACGCTCTGACTCCGGTATTTCCTCCATGCGGTGTCTTTCGGCATCAGAAAAAACCTTTTTAATGATATTTTGCCGGAAGGGCCGTATCCTCTCCACATCGATTCCCAGCTGCCTGTCTCCAATTGCGCAGGCCACCATGCCATCCGTATGGCTGATGTTATAGTGGATGTGAGGAAAGTCCTTTAAATATGGTTTGCCATGCTCCCCTTTTAAAATGACCGGCTGATCCTGTAATTCAGAACCGATTCCATATAAATCCTTCAATCCAATACGAAGAAGCTCTTTTCCAAGCCCGTGCTCCTGCTCCCGTTTTTTCTTTCCTTGGGTTGCTTCATACCTTTCCAGATAAATCCGTACCATACCGTCTTAAACCTTTGTCTAAATCCCTGTCCTGTTCCACGCCCGGTTTTCCACCGGACATCCATGACCGAAATATACCTTTCTTGCGCCAAGAGCGCTAATCTTATCCGCACTTTTTAACATCTCCGCCCTGTCCCAATACACCAGGGACAGCCCGGGATAAAACATGTTCATCAGCGCATCTCCTACTATGACAGCCTTTTCATCAAGATCAATTCCTATGGATCCCCTGGTATGACCCGGCAGCCCCATGATCCTGGCGTTGATTCCATAATCCTTCAGCCAGTCTCCTTCATTTACAAAAATTTCCGGGGTAAACTCTGGTATCCGGTCCGTTTCAAAGCTTTTCGCCGAAACCTCCGCAACCGCCATTCCCAGCATCCCCTGAAAACGGAGAGATTCCTTAAATTTGTCCTTTATAAGGTTTAAATCCTCCTTATGAAGGGCTACCGGTACTCCCAATTCCTTTTTTAAATAGGCCGTATTTTGCACATGATCCGCATGACCATGGGTGAGCAGGATCAGTTCCACTTTTGTTTTCCGGCACTGGGCCAGTATTTTTTCTTCAGATCCGTTCCTTCCTGTATCCACAAGAATGGCTCTTCCATGTTCCTCAATCAGATAACTGTTCACACTCCCGCACCTGATCCGCTTTACTTCTGCCAACTTTTTTCATCTCTCTTTCAAATACGTTTATTTCTCCGCCGGAAAATGCCTTCGGCGCCATTACGCTATTGTTCATTGTATTGAAAGAAGGCCTTGTATATTCCCGATTTTTCTTCTATCTTTTTCTGTATATACAATCAATTACTCCGTTTTCCGGCTTCGCGGATACCAGATTTCTTATGGCTTATAGCATATCATCTTTTGTCTCTTTCATCAATTCCTTTTCCAATATGTAACAAAGAGTCTGTAAGGCAGACTCTCCGCCGGCGTATGACTGCTTCAACAGATAAAAAAGGCCCTGCAGGTCTTAATGACAGACATGCAGGGCTTTCCCCATTCCTTATGACCGCCGGATATGGAATGCATCCATTCCCGGATAAACCGCACTTCCTCCCAGTTCTTCTTCAATCCGAAGCAGCTGGTTATATTTTGCCACACGTTCGCTTCTGCTTGGTGCTCCTGTCTTAATCTGACACGTATTAAGAGCGACTGCCAGGTCTGCGATGGTGGTATCTTCCGTTTCACCGGAACGGTGGGAAGCAATTGCCGTGTAACCTGCGCTGTGAGCCATCTTAATCGCCTCAAGAGTTTCTGATACGGAACCGATCTGGTTGAGCTTAATCAGGATGGAATTGGCGCATCCGTTTACGATTCCTCTCTTTAAGCGCTCCGTATTGGTAACAAACAGGTCATCTCCAACCAACTGGATCTTGCTGCCCAGCTCTTTCGTAAGCTTTTCCCAGCCTTCCCAGTCTTCCTCATCAAGGGCATCCTCAATGGAATAAATGGGATATTTTTCACAAAGCTTTTTCCAGTGCTCAATGAGTTCCTCAGAAGTAAAATGCTTGCCGCACTTAGGAAGGATATACTCTCCCTTGTTCGCTCCCTTCCACTCACTGGAAGCTGCGTCCATGGCCAGAACAAAATCACGCCCTGGTTCATAGCCTGCTTTTCTGATTGCCTCAAGAATCAGTTCAATGGCAGCTTCGTCGCTGTCCACATCCGGAGCAAAGCCGCCCTCATCTCCCACAGCGGTAGCCAGGCCCTTTGCCTTTAATATGGACGCCAGGCAATGAAATACTTCTGTACACCACCGGAGTCCCTCTTTAAAACTGGAGGCTCCTGCCGGCATGATCATAAATTCCTGTACATCTACTGTATTGGCAGCGTGAGCTCCGCCGTTTAAAATATTCATCATTGGAACCGGGAGACGGTTGCCTGTAATTCCGCCTAAGAAGCGGTAAAGGGGGATTCCCATACTCATAGCCGCTGCTCTGGCGCAGGCGATGGACACTGCCAATATAGCATTGGCTCCCAATCTGGACTTATCTGTTGTCCCGTCTGCGGAAATCATTGCCTGGTCAATGGCGTAAATGTCGGAAGCATCCATTCCCGTGATGGCGTAATGGATCACTGTGTTGATGTTATGAACCGCATTTAAGACACCTTTTCCGCCATAGCGGGCCTTGTCCCCATCCCGAAGCTCCAGAGCCTCAAATTCGCCGGTAGACGCACCGCTGGGTGCCGCTCCCCTGGCTATGGTTCCGTCTGCCAGATGTACCTCAGCCTCTACGGTAGGATTTCCTCTGGAATCAATAATTTCTCTTCCTATTACTTTTTCAATCTCAAGATAATTCATGGTTTTTCTCCTTTTCCTTTAAATGGTTTTCACACTGGAAAGGAGCCCTTAAGGAAGCTCTTTCCAATTTCCATGTTCTCATCGTTGATCATCATATAAAAACTTTTCTGATGCCGTTCTGTAAGCTGGATCCTCATTCCAAATCCCAGGAATGGATCGCTTTGGCAGCCATACTTCATTAATATGGCTTATTTCCATAATTATTATGAGTTAGTTACTCCTAATTCATAGAATGATCATAGCACATTTTACCAGAAATTTCAATACAGACATTGATAATTATTACTGACTTTTCCATCAAAAGAAAAAAAGCTTCTGCCCCTGCCTTACGGAGGGACAAAAGCCTGAAATATCTGCGGTATCATCCAACTATTCTCAATTCTCTTACCACAGTTTTTATATTAATTACAGAAACGCCTGTAACATAAAGTTTATAATAAACAGAATTGTTGCCACTATAATAATAGGATTCAGCTCATTTGCTTTCTTTTTGCAGATCTTTACGATGCAGTAGAAAATAAACGCCGTTGCAATACCATAAGAAATGCTGTAGCAAAGTGCCATAAACACACCTGCAAAGAAAGCAGGAATTGATTCTTCCAACTGAGTCCAATCAATCTCCTTGAACGAAGAAATCATCATACACCCAACAATAACAAGGGCCGGAGCTGTTGCCACAGATGGAATTGCACTGATAAAAGAGGCTAAGAATGCACTTAAGGCAAAGCAAACAGCTACAACTACGGAAGTAAGACCGGTGCGCCCGCCGGCTCCGATACCTGCTGCACTTTCCACATAGGTAGTAGTGTTTGAGGTACCAAAAATTGCTCCAATGGAAGTCGCTGTCGCATCTGCAAATAACGCCTTATCCATCTTGGAAGAGAACCCTTTGCCTGACTCTAAGGAGGCTTCGTCTTCCGCACTAAAGATTCCGCTTCTGCGGCCTGTTCCAATGAAAGTTCCGATTGTATCAAATGTATCGGATAAGCTGAAAGAGAAAATGGTAATCAGTACAAGAGGGAGCTTCGTCATATCGTTAAATAAGGCGGGAAGTCCGTCTGCCGTAAAAATTACGCAAAAGGTTGTTGGAAGCACTGACAATGCCTCTGCGAAATTAACGGTATCACCTGTTTTTGTAATGCCTAATGGAATGCCGATCAAAGTTGTTAAGACAATGCCAATTAAAATACCGCCCTTTACGTTCATCACGGTCAATACAACGATTAATACAAGACCTATAATAAATAAGACAAGAGCTTTTGTTGTGATAACAGACATTGCGGGAACGCCAGCCGCAAAATTGATTGCACCTGCATTCAAAAGACCTATGTATGCAATAAAGATACCAATACCCCCGCCGATCGCATTTTGCAGACTTACAGGGATAGCTTTAATAATATACTTACGTATCTTGGTTACAGTGATTAAAATATTAAGGAGTCCACAGATAAAAACCATTGACAAAGCCTGCTGCCATGTAAATTTCAGTCCAAAACAAACCGTGTAAACAAAAAATGCGTTTAATCCCATACCAGGTGCCTGAGCATATGGTACATTGGCCACAAGGCCCATAACTAAGGTACCTATAATCGCAGAAATGATGGTTGCTAAAAATACTGCTCCCCACTCCATGCCTGCCTGGCTTAACGTATTAGGATTTACTATAATTATGTACGCCATGGCAAAAAATGTGGTGATTCCGGCTATTACCTCAGTTGTGACATTCGTTCCGTTTTCCTTGAGTTTAAAGAACTGCTCCATGGTAAAACTCCTTTTTCATTTTATTTTAAGAGGCCTGCGCTTCTTAATTACCATTTTATTATAATCTTTTTTTATCATTTCTTCAAGAAAAATTAATAGAATTTTAATGTTTTATTTATTATTTATATTAATTCTATATATTAGAGTGATTAATATATATGAAATGTTTCATTAATCTCACTTATTTAACAGAGGTTGGCCGGAACGCAAAAAAATACCGGAGAAATGCAAAAAAGATTTCTTTGCACTTCTCCGGCATTTCTGCCGACCATATTACAGCAGCCAGAAGTCTGTTTTATCCTCTCCGTATTCCAGCCGGAACCGGAGCCTGTCAAAAAACTCCTCCAGAGCCTTATAAAGCTCCTCCCATTGTCCGCTGCTGTTTTTATCATGGAATGATTCGATCCAGCAGGACTGCTTCCCGCAAGCATCCCTTAAATGAATTTTAAATTCCAGGCCTTTGCCCTTTATAAATTCATTGCATTCCAAAATCTCGGTAATGGAAACAATCTTCATATACGCCTCTATTCCTGACCCTTATACTTCCTTGCCTGCTCTTCAATGAACTCCAGATCATCAAAATAATTGATCTTCATGGCTTCCTTCACGCCCTTTAAAGTACGAGCCGCCGCTGCTTCAGCCTTATCGCTCCCCTCTTTTAATATCTGGTATACGTAAGGAATGTTGGCCTCGTATTCTTTTCTTCTTCTGCGGATAGGCTCTAACTCTGCCTGAAGGATGCTGTTTAAGAACCGTTTCACCTTCACATCGCCTAAACCGCCCCGCTTGTAATGGTCCTTAAGCTCGTCAAGATTCTTATAATCAGGCAGATACTTTTCAAAATCTTCGGCCTTGCAGAAGGCATCTAAGTATGTGAATACTGTATTTCCTTCCACTTCTCCCGGGTCGGAAACCTGGATGTGGTTAGGATCTGTATACATGCTCATGACCTTTTTCTTTACTTCCTCTTCCGGATCGCATAAATAAATGCAGTTTCCAAGGGACTTGCTCATCTTGGCCTTTCCGTCGGTTCCAGGAAGCCGTAAGCAGGCCTTATTAACAGGAAGCAGGATTTCCGGCTCTACCAAAGCCTCTCCGTACACGGAATTAAACTTACGCACAATTTCCCTTGTCTGCTCAATCATTGGCTCCTGGTCTTCTCCTACGGGCACTGTGGTGGCCTGGAACGCCGTAATGTCAGCCGCCTGGCTGATCGGATAGGTAAAGAAGCCTACCGGAATGCTGGTTTCAAAGTTCCTCATGGCAATCTCTGATTTCACCGTAGGATTCCGCTGCAGCCTGGATACGGTTACCAGATTCATATAGTAAAAGGACAGCTCCGTAAGCTCCGGAATCTGTGACTGTATGAAAAGGGTACATTTCTTCGGGTCCAGCCCGCAGGAAAGGTAATCCAGCGCAACCTCAATAATGTTCTGACGAACCTTTTCTGGATTGTCGGCATTGTCCGTAAGTGCCTGGGCATCCGCAATCATAATAAAAATCTCGTCAAATTCACCGGAATTCTGCAGCTCCACCCTGCGCTTTAATGAACCAACGTAATGGCCGATATGGAGCTTTCCGGTGGGCCGGTCCCCTGTTAAAATAATCTTTCCCATGTTTGTACCTCCAGATGTTTTGTATCGTAAATCAGTAGTGCAGTGGGCGAATCCGTTGTGCAGCGGGCGGATCCCCAGTGCAGCGGGCGAATCCCCAGTGCAGTGGGCGAATCCGTTGTGCAGCGGGCGAATCCGTTGTGCAGCGGGCGAATCCGTTGTGCAGCGGGCGAATCCCCAGTGCAGCGGGCGAATCCGTAGTGCAGCGAGCGAATCCGTAGTGCAGCGGGCGCTGCACTACGGATTCGCTCGCTCACGGGCATTCGCCCTATGAAACAGGACAACGGAGAATTTTCTTACGTGCGAGCACGACGAAAATTTTCCGTTGTCCTGTTTCGCACTACTCATTGCTTTCGTGGATATTATACCATTCATTCTGTATTTGTCAATCGGGCGGTTTATTTTGTCTGAAAAATTCCCTCCGCATAGTTTACGGAAGCCATGGCATCCCGGCAGTACTGGTCTGCGCCAATGGTCTTTGCATATCCTTCCGTAAGTACCGCGCCCCCTACCATTACCTTTATAGAAGGATCAATATCCCTAAGCTGCCTGATGGTCTCCTCCATGCTTGGTACCGTGGTGGTCATTAGAGCGCTTAAGCCTACCAGCTTCACGTCATCCCTTACCGCAGTTTCCACGATTCGTTCCGGAGGAACATCCTTTCCTAAGTCAATGACATCATAGCTGTAGTTTTCCAGGAGGACCTTAACAATATTCTTTCCGATATCATGAATATCTCCCTTGACCGTAGCCAGGATGATCTTTCCTTTTTTCTCCTGTGCCACGCCGCTTTCGGCCATTTTCTCCTTTATAACCTCAAAGGCTGCCTTAGCTGCCTCCGCACTCATAAGAAGCTGGGGAAGGAACACCGTTCCATTTTCAAAGCCCTTTCCCACCCGGTCCAGGGCCGGGATCATCTCTCCGTTTATAATAGCCAATGGCTCCTGCTCCCTTAAGAGCTCTGTCACTGCCCCATATGCCCGGTCCTTAAGACCTTTTGCAATGCTTTCCGCCAGGGTCATCTCCCCTCCGGAAATACCGCCTGCCAAAGAAGAGCTTCCCTGCCTCACCGTCTCACCGAGAGTGGCTACCTGGCCGCTGTAAACCGAGATATAACCGCTGCACTGAGGGTCCAGATCCGCAAGGGTCCGATAGCTGTAAAAGGAACGCATCATGGCTTCTGAATTGGGATTTATGATGGCTGCGCTTAAGCCATTTTGAAGGGCCATTGTAAAAAAAGCAGCATTGATGATTTCCCTCTGGGGAAGCCCGAAGGAAATGTTGGAAACGCCCAGTATGGTTCTGCCTCCCAGCTCATCCCGGACCCTCCTTAAGGTTTCAAGGGTGGTCAGCGCTCCCTGGCTGTCAGAGCTGACAGTCATGCAGAGAGCATCTATAATGATGTCTTTTTTCTCAATTCCATATTCTGCGGCCTTTTCATAGATTTTCTTTGCAACAGTGATCCTGCCTTCTGCGGTTTCCGGAATGCCGTCTTCATCAAGGGCCAGGGCGACTACAACTCCTCCGTACCGTTTTACCAGAGGAAAGATGGCCTCCATCACTTCCATTTTCCCATTTACGGAATTAATCAGAGGCTTCCCGTTATAAACCCTCATTGCCCGTTCCATTGCCTCTATATTGGAGGTGTCGATCTGAAGGGGCAGGTCGATGATGCTCTGAAGCTCCACTATCACCTCCACCATCATGGAAGGCTCATCAATTTCCGGAAGTCCCACATTCACATCCAGGACGTGTGCTCCATTGTCCTGCTGGGCCACTCCCTCCCGGAGAATATATTCCAGATTATGATCCCGGAGCGCCTGTTTAAATTTGGATTTTCCCGTTGGATTGATCCTCTCCCCGATGATGACCGGGTCGTTGTCAATCACAACCGCCTGTGCATAGGAAGATATCACGGTCCGGTTTTTCTTATCCGGCAGCCTCACAGGAAAATCCTTGCAAAGAGCCACTGTTTTCTCAATGTGTTCCGGCGTGGTTCCGCAGCACCCGCCGATCACACAGGCCCCCTCCTCTGCAATTTCCTTCATGGCAGCCGCAAATTCTCCCGCATCGATATCATATACCGTTTTCCCGCCTTCGCTTCTTGGAAGTCCTGCATTAGGATTCACGATAACAGGTATGGAAACCACCTTCATGATGTCCGTTAATATGCCCTTCATCTGCACCGGACCCAGGCCGCAGTTGATGCCCAGGGCATCAACCCCCAAGCCCTCTAAAAGAGCCACCGTGGATTCTACGTTCCCTCCGGTCAAAAGCTTTCCTTTATCATCAAAAATCATGGTTACAAACACAGGAAGGCTGCAGTTTTCCTTTGCAGCAAGCACAGCCGCCTTGGCCTCATAACTGTCGCTCATGGTCTCAATGAGCACCAGGTCCGCTCCCTCCCGTTCCCCGATTTTAACTACCTGGGAAAACATCTTATAGGCATCCTCAAAGTCTAAATCTCCCAGAGGCTTTAAAAGCTTACCTGTAGGGCCTAAATCAAGGGCAATATACCCCATTTCCTTACCGGCCGGATAAGAGGCTGTCTCCACCGCTTTCCTGGCGTTCTTTAACGCTGCGGTCACTACCTCTTCTAAATCAAATTCCGCACCTTTGTGGAATTTCAGCCCATTGGCTCCAAAGGTATTGGTCTTTATGATGTCCGCACCTGCTTCCAGATAATCACGGTGAAGCTTTGAAATGATATCCGGGTGCTTCACATTCCATGTCTCCGGCAGTTCTCCCGGCTCAAGGCCGCTGGCCTGCAAAAGGCTACCTGTTCCACCGTCGAAAAATACCATCCTCTTCTTTATCTCTTCTAAAATCCCTGCCATATATTCCTCCATCTGCGTTCGTATCTTTTAATCCCTCCGGTATGCACAGTCCGTTTTTCCACAGGATTCACATCCCTTTATCTCACAGCGGTAAGGCTTTCCGCTGACTCCCATCACTGCGGTAACGGACTTGGAAGGAGCCATGAGAAGACTGTCCGTCAGCATGATACCGATCCTTTTGGGCGTTTCCAAAACTGCTGTAATATCCTTCTGGCACTCTAAGGGAAAATCTCCGTAACCCGGGCTGAATCTGGGCCTTAAGTACAGCTTCCTATCCTCATATTCCTCCTTCAGCTTCCGGTTTTCTTCATCACAATATTCCTCAATCATGGCGGTGGCTGCCGCCTGCATAGTGACCGCCTTGCTCATCTGCAGTTTTGTATACTTATGCAAAAGCACATCCACCCCAGCGCCTAAAGTGGCGGCAAATAAGATCACCTGTTCACAATCCTGTAAATTCCGGCTTAAATTCTGGCTTTTTGTCTTAAATACGGTAAAATCGATCCAGTCATCAGAAAGCAGCTCCAGGGGATATACCCGGCTTATGCTTTTTGGAGATGCCGCAGCCGTAAGCTCCCTGATGCATTCCTCAATCAGGGCGTTCACGGCTTCATCGCCTTCATTTTTCCCGTATCCCAGATACCGCAGGATCTCCCTTCGGCTGATTTCCATTGCTGACCCTCCGTTTTTTAATTTTAAATGGGTCCGTTCCTTTTAAAAGGAGCCGGACCCTGGTTAAAAGGAATCATAATATCTCAGAAAGGTTCTCCTTGATTTTTAACGCCACATCCGGCTTATTCATGGAATAAACATGGATGGCATTCACTCCGTTGGCAATAAGGTCAATGATCTGCTCTGTAGCATAGGCGATTCCCGCCTGCTTCATAGCTGCCGGATTGTCTCCGAATCTGTCAACAATAGCCTTGAAACGGGAAGGCAGATAAGTGCCTGACAGTTGGCAGCTTCGGATGATCTGCCTTACGTTGGTGACGGGCATGATTCCTGCAACGACCGGAACCGTAACACCTTTTTCCCGGATGCGGTACAGGTAATTGTATAAAATGTTATTGTCAAAAAACATCTGGGTGGTAACGAAATCACATCCTGCTTCCACCTTTTGTTTTAAGTAATCCATATCAATGGTCTTGCTGGCGGATTCCACATGGCCTTCCGGATAGCAGGCTGCGCCAATGCAGAAATCCCCTGCTTCCTTTATCTCCCTGATCAGCTCAGAAGCATAATGGTATTCTCTTTTAGCAGGAGCATCGGTAGGCATATCTCCCCGGAGAGCCAGCACATTTTCAATTCCAGCCGCTTTCAGTTCCCCAAGAACCTGGTGCACCTTTTCTTTGGTAGAGGATACACAGGTCAGATGGGCCAGAGCCGTCACATGATGCTGGTGATGCAGGGTAGAAGCGATATCAACGGTATATTGGCTGGTTCCCCCGCCTGCCCCGTAAGTGACGCTCATGAAAGCCGGTTTCAGCTTTGCAATCTCAGCCGCAGCCTGTTCCACTGACTCGTATTTATCCTCTGTTTTGGGAGGAAACACTTCAAAGGATAGGGTTGGCTTTCCCTGGCTCAATATATCTTTTATTTTCATGCGGTCTGTCTCCTATCTTTCGTTACATTATTATAGCCTACGCCTTGCAGAGCCCACCCCGCTTTATCGGGTGTAAAGGGATGCCCGTAGGGTATCTCTTTATTAATTATTTAACACTTTACCACAGAAAACTGTGCCTAGCAACCTTTTCTGTTTACGTTTCCTGGCTTTCCATTACCTGAGGGTTGCTGTAAGAAACGTAAATCCTTACCCCATCATTGGTAAGATAAAGGCTGATATCAAAAATACCTTCCGTAATGAACGCTCCGTCTTCCTGCCATTCCCCTGTCGCGGCCTGCTCCATAATGACCGGAATGCTGCTTTCCTCCTGAGGAATTCCTGCCCCAGTTTCCACAAGCCTTAAAAACTCTTCTAAAAAAGTCAGGGAACTTTCCCGGTCTTTCAGGGAAGAGATATAATCATGAAGTTCTCCGGTAGCAGTATCATAATTGACATCCACATACTGGTATACGTAACTTTCATCGCCTGGATCCAGCTGGCTGGTTTCCTCATCCTCAAAAGAGAAACTTTCCACAGTCTCATAATAGGATATGGGGCCGTCCTCTTCTTCAAACATATAGTTGTCAGAATAAACAGCTCCCTCTTCTACCACATAGCCATAGTTTGTTTCGTTAAAAAACTGTTCCATGGAGGCCGCAACCTGCCTTCCGTCAACCGGAAAATGGATATAGCCGGTACAAGACTCTCCGGAAGCCTTCACTTCCTCTTCTTCAAGCTCAGTGAAACCGGAATCATCATATGGGACTGCTGTCTCATAATTACTGTTATTGCTGTTTTCCTCCACGAACCGGCCTACGGTTCCAATGACCTTTGGTACACCATTTAAGACTACCATCAGTGTAATGAATCCTGCCAGGGGTGCGAGGGGGTTTCTTCCCTTTTTAGCCTGGCCCGGCTGGGAAGGCGTGGAAGGATTATGGCCGGCAGCAGGCGTAACGGGTTTTCTCACTTCCTGATGCCTTGGGGTTACCGGCCTCTGAGGCACACTATTCTGCCTTGCCGGACCATGCGCATTCCCTTTTTGCTGATTTCCCTGTACATTCCTTTTCTGCTGGTTTCCCGGCCCAGCCGGATTGGGAATATCACGGCTGTTTTCATAAGACGGGCGTTTCTCATTCAAATAATATTCTGTATTCCACAAAAGAGGCTTGCGGACCACCCTCCTGCACCTCGGACAGTAATTCGCCTCATTCACCGGAAGATCACAAACCGGACAAATCTTTTTCAACATCCCAAATTCCTCCTTTTATCCCAGCACCAGATGAGCTACTGCAATCTCGTCATCCTCTCTGAATCCCTGGGCACAAACCTGTATATCATATACATATTTCTCCTGAAGACCGGTAATGAAAGCAATTTCAGTGATGTTCTTTCCTTCCTGAGCAAGTGCCAGTACCTGATGAACATCTTCAATTGTCTTTTTTAACAATTCATCTGATTGACCGGAAGGTTCAAGGCCGGCTGCCTGACTCTCTGATTCTGTAATAAAATCTTCCAGAGACAATTTTCTTTCATTATCCTTGCTGTTATAATAATCCTCTGATATCTCCCAATCCAGTTCTTTCTCTGACATTCTGCCACTCCTTTCCTCTTTCCTGCCCACGCTCTTTGGGCATAAAGGTATACCCGCAGGTGTTTCCAAAATAGGCAGGTTCATCGGAACCTGCCTGATTATGTAACCTGATAAATTTTATCTTTTATTTCTTAAAAAGTCAGGAATGTTGATCTGAACTTCTTTATTCACGGTCGGACGATAAGGCTGTCCGCCTCCCTGGGAAGCACCCTGACCATTATTTTGCCCTGCATTATTCTGCCCTGCATAATTTGGCTTCGTATAGTTCCCTGCTCCGTAGTTCTGGTTTCCATAATTCTGGTTATTATAGCTGCTATTATTATTTGGATAATTCTGGTTATTGTAAGCTGGATTGGAATAGTTTGCATTCCCATAATTAGGATTAAAATTCTGGTTATATCCAGGGGTTGCTGAAGTGGCGGCTGCCTCCTGATTCACGGTCTGGGTCTGAGGTGCCGATTTAGGCTGTTTATAGTTAGGATTGGAAAAATTTGTCATAACCTTTGATACCGGAGTCTCAGACTGCATGTCCAGTCCGGTAGCGATTACGGTAATACTGGCTTCGTCATGTGCATTCTCATCATACATTGCACCAAAGATGATATTAGCTTCATCTCCTGCCATCTCCTGAACGTAGCTGGCCGCTTCATTGGCCTCAACAAGACTGATATCACCGGAAATGTTAATGATAACGTGAGTAGCACCCTCAATGGTAGTCTCAAGCAACGGACTGGATACCGCCTGCTTCACAGCCTCCAATGCTTTCTCATCACCCTTTGCCCTGCCGATACCGATGTGGGCGATGCCCTTATCCGTCATAACTGTCTGAACATCGGCAAAGTCCAGGTTAATAAGTCCAGGTACATTAATCAGATCAGTAATGCCCTGTACGGCCTGCTGAAGGACTTCATCTGCCTTCTTTAAGGCATCCGGCATGGTAGTACGTCTGTCCACAATTTCCAGAAGACGGTCATTAGGGATTACGATTAATGTATCTACACTTTCTTTTAAGCGCTCAATACCTGCAACGGCATTGCTCATACGGGTTCTTGCTTCAAAGCGGAAAGGCTTTGTTACAACACCTACAGTGAGTATTCCCATATCTTTTGCGATCTTAGCCACAACAGGAGCAGCTCCGGTACCTGTACCGCCTCCCATTCCGCAGGTAACGAATACCATATCCGCACCCTTCATGGTCTGCGCCAGATCGTCAGCATTCTCCTCTGCCGCTTTTTCACCGACCTCAGGCTTGGCACCTGCACCAAGACCCTTGGTCAGCTTTTCTCCAATCTGCATGGCTGTAGGAGCCTTACAAAACTGCAGAGCCTGCTTGTCCGTGTTGATTCCTAGAAATTCTACACCAGCTATATTCTCATCAATCATGCGGTTGACCGCATTATTTCCGGCACCGCCTACTCCGATTACCAGAATTCTTGCGGCATTGTCCGCCTCATTTATCTTAATCTCCAACAAGATTATATCCTCCTTTAACCATAAACAGCTTACTATATAAACCTAATTAATATAATATTTGATTTCAGCAAAAATATCAACCACTTTTTAAACAAAATTACAAGCAAAATATGTAAATTCATTAATCTTTCACAAAACGATAGGATGTGACCGTTTCCGCCTCATCATAAGTATCCAGATAAAGGGTTCCCGATAATCCTTTCAAAACAGGAAGCTGGTCATTCAATTCAGAGATCTTTCCATTCATCTGGTCATTGCTTCCAAGGAAAACCCGGATATCTCCCATGACAAGAGTGGCATCCCCACGGGAATCATACCGGATCTGGTCAACAGGAATTTCTTTCGTTGATAAAAGCTGGGTCAGATTCAGGATTTCATTGAAAATCTTTCCCTTTTCTACCGGCAGGGGCTGGTGCAGGGCTATATGACCGAACTGCAGCCCCGTAACCCACGGAACTCCGTCAAGCTTTCCGCTTGAGCTCTCTACAATGATTCCGTCCTTGTCAAAATACATATAGCTGCCCATATAGGAAACATAGCCTACCACGGATTTCTCATAGACGATCACTTCAACTCTTACCGGGCTCAGGAATACGATTTTGTAGTCTTCCACAAAGGGGATCTGTTCATGCTTCTTAAATCGATCCTTATAGAGACAAAAAACCGCATTCCGGTCCCAGCCGTCCTTGAATAAAATATCAGTGATCTGCTCCGATGTATATTTTTTATTACCGGACACCGTAATATTCCTGATCTGCAGCGACAAAAAAATGACAGTTCCCAGAAAGATCACAGCGGCTGCGATTCCAAATTTAATTTTTCTTCTGCTTTTTTTTAAATCTTTCATTCCATCCCTCTGATCGCTGCACCTAGGCTGCTTAAGTCACGGCAAATGTCTTCATATCCCCGTTCAATATGATGGCACTCATGAATCTCAGTCACACCTTCACATGCAAGCCCCGCAACCACAAGGGCCGCGCCTCCACGCAAGTCCGTAGCCGTAACCCGGTTTCCCCTTAGAGGATAAAGCCCATGTATGTCGGCCCGCTTTCCTTCTATTATAATATCTGCTCCCAGCTTATGCAACTCTTTTACAGTCCCAAACCGGCCCTCAAAGATTGTTTCTTTTATCCTGCCGGTACCTTTTGCCGATGACATGACTGCCATTAACTGGGATTGGAGGTCCGTGGGAAATCCCGGATAGGGTTCTGTCATAACATCCACGCAGTCGGGACGCCCCCTCATGGATACCTCCACGCTGCTATTATACCTCTTCAGCTCCGCACCCATTTTTTCGGTAAGAGAAAAAGCAGCCATTAAATGTTCGGGCTGGATTCCCTGTATTACAATATTTCCCTCGGCTGCCATGACCGCCATTAAATAAGTTCCTGCAACAATCCGGTCTCCTGCCACAGTAAATTCCGAATCACAAAGCTGCCTAACGCCTGTGACCGCCAGCCTGGAAGTACCGGTTCCATGTATTTTGGCTCCCATATTGTTTAAAAATTCACATAGAGTAATGATCTCCGGCTCCTTTGCCGCTCCATGGATAACGGTTACTCCATGGGCGAACACAGCTGCCATTAAGGCATTTTCCGTAGCTCCCACGCTGGGAAAGGGAAAATAAATATCGGCGCCCATCAACCGATTTGCGGACGCCAAAAGCTTATCACCCTTCTCCTCAATGTCAGCACCAAGTTTCCGAAAGGCAGACAAGTGTAAGTCAATGGGGCGCTCTCCTATGGAACAACCACCAGGAAAGCTGGTGACCGCATTGCCGGTCCTTCCAAGCAACGGACCAGAGAGCATGATAGATGAACGCATGCTTTTTATATACTCCTCCGGTATTTCCGCCTGTGTCAAATCCCTCGCGTCAATTGTCAAAGAATGGCCGTCAAAGCTGCATATACAACCAATATGCTCAAGTATCCCCAGCATACAGAACACATCCTGTATCCTGGGGACATTATGAATCACTGTTGTACCTTTATGGAGAACCGCTGCTGCCATCATGGGCAGAACAGCATTTTTGGAACCCTGAATTTTTATCTCACCTTTTAAGGATCGTAACCCCTGGACCTGTATGACTGACAATCCGGTACCTCCCATGGCTTCTTATATACTATCCTATGTTAAAAGTGAGAGAATGTTTTCACATCCCATTATTTTTCCAGCTTTATCTGGTTCGACACACTTAAAACTATGCCCATCTCCATCATTAGAAAAAGAACTGAGGTACCTCCATAACTGATAAAAGGAAGAGTAATACCGGTATTTGGTATGGTATTGGTTACAACCGCAATATTTAAGATAACCTGAATAGCAATATGTCCCATGACACCTACAACCAGCAAAGCTCCAAACAGATCCGGTGCATTGTCCGCAATGAGCATGAACCGGTAAATCATGAAAAGGAATATCAAAATCACGGAAACCGCCCCAAAAAGCCCAAGTTCCTCACAGATAATGGAAAAAATCATGTCGTTCTGCGCTTCCGGCACAAATCCCATCTTCTGTATACTCTCTCCCAGGCCTCTGCCTACCAGGCCGCCGGAGCCTATGGCATAAAGGCCCTGAAGCACCTGATAGCCTCCGGTGGAGGGATAAGCCTCCGGCTCCAGCCATACCAGGATACGGCCCAGCTGGTAATCATGAAGGATATTAAGCTTTTCCAGAATAGCAGCCATTGGCCCGGCAAACGCCAGCAATCCCACACCTGCAAAACCACAGGCAAAAAACGGCCATTTCTTTTTGCATGCCACAAACAGCATGACAAATGCGATTCCCACGATGATGATTCCGGAGCTTAGGTTATTTGCCGCTACAATTCCCGCTATGGGAAGAGTCGTCACAATAACCAGAATTACGCCATTTCTCGTGTTAATATTCCTTCCCATCTGGACGATTAAAACCGCCAACATGACAATAAGAGCAATTTTTACAAATTCCGTAGGCTGGAAAGAAAGGCTTCCCACTCCCAGCCACCTTCTCTTTCCGTTTACCTTACGTCCAACCAGGGATACGGTAATCATAAGAACGTAAGAAAGGGCATAAGCAAATACGGCAAACCTGGCGTACCAATGGTAATCCAGTTTGGATATCACGATCATGATAACAAAGCCTGCCAGGGCTATCTTGGCCTGCCTCATCATGAAATAAGCGGCGTCATTGAATTTAAGCTGGGCTGCGTAAGAGCTGGCGCTGTAAATCATGACCAAACCGAAAACAGACAGAAATATTACAGTAAATAAAAGACTGTAATCATAAAAACGGCGCGGTTTATTCTTTTTCCTCACTGGCCTTTTTTCTGCCATATCATTCCTCCTCGCCAACTGCTATTTCATTCATACCAGCCGCCATGACATCATAATTTGGCGGGAAAACACCGCCATGACATTCATAATTTGGCGGGAAAGCACCGCCACGACATTCATAATTTTGCGGGAAAGCACCGCCAAATTATTCATGACGGGCATTCGCCCTATAGAAATATTTGCGAAATTTATGCTTAGTGAGCGAGCTCACACGCATAAATTTTGCAAATATTTCTGCATGGCTCATTGCTTCTACAAGTTCCGGACACAATCCTTAAAGATTTCTCCCCGCTCTTCATAGCACTTGAACATCCCCCAGCTGGCGCAGGCCGGAGAAAGGAGCACATGATCTCCTCTGTTGGCATAAGAAGCGCAGACTTTAACCGCCTCCTGCATATCCTCCGCATACATCACATTGGTAAAACCATGTCTGGCCGCACACTCAGCGATCTTTTCCCTGGTCTGCCCCAGAAGCACCATGTATTTCACCTTACCGTCAAAGGATTCAATCCACTCGTCATACTGAGAGTTCTTATCGTAGCCCCCTGCAATGAGCAGAGTAGGCCCTGGCATGGCTTTTATCGCCTGGATCGCCGCATCGGGATTGGTTCCCTTAGAATCATTGTAGTATTTCACTCCCGCCTTTTCCGCAACAAATTCAATGCGATGTTCCACTGCCTTGAATTCCCGGATCCCCTGGCTGATGATCTCCATGGGCACTCCCATTTCAGCGGATATGGCAGCGGCAGCCATGATGTTCTCATGATTATGGCGGCCTAAAAGCTGTATCTCATGAATGTCTGCGATCTCTGTCCTCTCGCCTTCATGGTTCCGGATGATCCTGTCCCCATCCATACAGTAGCCCTCTTCTAAAAACTGGCGGCTGCTAAAATAGATTGCCTTGGGTCTGATGGTTTTTCCAAACTCTCGCAAAACAGGATCGTCATAATTTAAGATACAAAAATCCTGGGGACTCTGGTTTGATGTGATACGTTCTTTTACTTCTATGTAGGATTCCATGGTTTTATGACGGTCTAAGTGGTCCGGCGTTATGTTCAGGATCGCGCTCACATCCGGCCGGAAGTCCGTGATCGTCTCCAACTGGAAACTGCTGACCTCTGCTACCGTTACCGAATCCTTTGTAGTCTTTTGTGCTTCCTCCGTATACGGTACTCCAATGTTGCCCACCACAAATACCTGGTCATAGAATGCCTTCATGATTTCCCCTGTAAGGGCTGTAGTGGTTGTCTTACCATTGGTTCCCGTGATTGCCGCCAGCTTTCCCCTGGCATGGTGGTAAGCCAGCTGGATCTCACTCCAGACCGGGATATCCGCCTCCTTAAGGACAGCCACAAAGGGTGCATCTAAGGAAATACCGGGGCTTATGACACATAAGCTTACACCTGCAAGATCCTCTTTTTTAAGCTCCCCCAATAAAACTGAAATCCTTCCTTCGTCAAACTGATGAAGCAGCTCATCCTCTTTTAGGGTAGCATTGCTGTCATAAAGAATTACTTCATCGCCTGTTTTAAGAATCAGCCTGGAAGCAGCAATGCCGCTTTTTCCGCTGCCGGCAACTAATATTTTCTGATTCATATGGTTTCTCTCCTATAATCCAAGGTATGCAAGCATGCAAAGAACCGCAGTCACGATTGCAAACACAGCTACTACCCGTGTTTCCGACCAGCCGCTAAGCTCAAAGTGGTGGTGGATTGGGGCCATCTTAAAAATCCTCTTTCCGCCTGTTCTCTTAAAGTATGTCACCTGAATGATGACGGATAATACTTCCATCATATAAATAAAACCGATAATGGCAAGGAAAATAGGTATCTGCATCATAAAGGCGCTGGAAGCAACGAATCCACCAAGCCCAAGGGAACCGGTGTCCCCCATGAATACTTTGGCAGGATATACGTTAAACAACAGAAATCCCAAGAGGCTTCCCACAACCGCACCGGTAATGGGACTGATGCCGGTATTTTCTCCGATAGAAACCACCGTCAGGAAGGTCGCCACCAAAATGGTCACGCTGGTGCAAAGTCCATCAAGGCCATCGGTAAAATTCACACCATTATCGGTCCCTATTACAAGAAAAAATACCGCCGGTACAAAGAATATTCCCAAATTTAAATACAGCCCTTTTCCAAAGCCTCCGGTAAATGGAATCAGCATACCCGTTCCCACATCCTTTGAATGAAGCAGATAATAGGCAAAGATACCTGTAATGATTAACTGCCCTGCCATCTTTTGAACAGGCGTAAGCCCCTCTGACCGCTTCATCACGATCTTAATGTAATCATCAAGGAACCCAACGATACCAAATCCGACTGTTACAAAAAGCACAGGAATGATCTTGGGATATTCCCTCACATAGAACAGCGACGTAATGATGATGCTGGTCAATATGATAAGTCCTCCCATGGTGGGAGTACCCTGCTTTTTCAAATGGCTTTCAGGTCCTTCCTTGCGGACCTCCTGGCCAAATTTTAACCTGTGAAGAAATGGTATTACAATGGGACACAGCATGGCGCTGATTGCAAATGCTATGATGATTGCCAGAATCGTTTCGTTAATCATGTCACACCTCAATATTTTATGTATTTGTATTTCAAAAGTACACAGTAAGTAGTATACGTCTTTTTGCCTGAATAATCAACCATAGATTCGAAACGCAGAAGCAGTTTTTTCCTCGGCTGGCTCTATTCCCAGGTATGGAAGAATATTCTTAAAAATGTCGGCAATCACCGGTGCTGCGATGGTTCCGCCGTAATAAATCCCCTGAGGTTCATCTATGGTAATGAGGGCAATTACCTGAGGATTATCCGCCGGTGCAAAGCCTATAAAGGATGAAATGTACTTTTTTAAACTTCTTGGAAGCTTTTCGGAGGTCGCTGTTTTTCCTCCCACCCGATAGCCGTCGACTTGCCCCTTTTTTCCGCTCCCCTCTGCCACGACCTGTTCCAGGATGTAGCGCATGGTTTCGCTGGTTTCGGGAGATAAGATCCCTTCTTTTACCGGATAGGTAAAGGTATTGACCGAAGCTCCATCGGTGCTCACGGACTTCACTCCAAAATGGGGTGTAACGCGGTTTCCGCCATTAATTATGGCAGAAGCAGTTGTGATCAGCTGCATGGGGGTAATCTGGAAGGACTGGCCAAAAGAAACTGTTGCCAGCTCCACAAGCCCCATATCATTTTTTTTATGCATGATGGTGGACGCTTCGCCTGGGAGGTCGATCCCGGTTTTTCCCTTTAAGCCAAACTGCTCAAAATATTTATAGTAATTATCCACGCCAAGGCGCTGCCCTACGTCAATCAAAACAGGGTTGCAGGAATTCATCATGCCCTGGAGAAAGGTTTCCGAGCCATGGCCTCCCACTTTGTGACACCTGATTTTACGGTCCTCTACGACCCGGAAGCCCGGACATGAAAAATGATCTTCAAGTTTCACCACTCCGGATTCCAGTCCTGCGGCCGCAGTAACGATCTTAAAGGTGGAGCCAGGTTCATAGGTGTCGTTAATACAGGGATTTCTCCACATCTTGTTTAGCATATCCTGCTTTTCTTTGTCAGATGCCGGAACTCCGGCGTCTACACTTAGTGTAAACGGATCATTCAAATTAAATTCAGGCGCATTTACCATTGCCATAATCTCCCCATTTTGAGGATTCATGACAATAATTGACACTCTTTTCGCGCCTTTTTTCTCCATAACCTGATAAGCGGCCTGCTCGCAATACCGCTGGATATTGACGTCCAGACTGATATACAAATCCTGCCCTGCCACAGGCTCAATCCTGTCTTCCGCCGCATTTTCAATTTCGATTCCGGCTGCATCGGACATGGTCAGTATTTTTCCGTTTAGTCCCTTTAAATATTGTTCGTATTTTACCTCCAGGCCGATGATTCCCTGATTATCCCCTCCCGTAAAACCAAGAACCGTGGAGGCAAGTGTATCATAGGGATAATAACGCTTATAATCCTCATCCACCTTTACGCCTTCCAAATGATAGGACCGGATCATATCTCCCATAGCCTTGTCTACATTGGTCTTAATAATTTCCCTTGAACTGTACTTTTCTACCTTTTTCCGAACTTCATCCTCTTTAAGACCCAGCTCCTTGGAAAGGACTGCCACAACCTCATCTGCTTTTCTGATCTGGTTATGTATGACCGATATGGTGCACACCGTCCGGTTGGTGGCAATGACGGTTCCATTGGCATCAACGATATTTCCCCTGGCGGCTTTTATGGTCCTTTCCCGTTCATGAAGGTCCAATGCCATGGCACTGTAATGTTCAGAACGAAAGATCATTAGAAAAATAAGCCGCCCCATAAGCCCTGTCATGGCAATAAATAACAGGAAAAACAGGATGGCTATTTTTTCTCTGTGATGTGTCTTATTTGAACTCATGCACTGCTCCATCACCATTATTTCTACAGTATATGAATTTCAGGACTTTTTATGAGTTCTTTGAAAAAAGTTCCTTATTGGGCTGTGGTCTCTTCGGTCGGAAGTGCGGCCGGGAGATTGGAACCGTCATCCCCTTCTTCCCTGTTGACGTATTCTTCAGAAGGGTTTAAATATTCATCCGGAATCGGATTTCCATCTTCCATGGTAGGGGCCTGCCCTGTGGTTTCTTCTGCACCTGATTCTTCTGACCCAGCTTCTCCCTGGGAGGAGCTTTCTGTTTCGCTGGTTATGCCTTCCTGCTCAGGAAGCGCCCCATCTCCCGGTAACGGAGAGGTCTCAGCATCTGTATCCGGAAATACATTTATATAAGGAAGAATCTCAGTCATAATCTTCTGGAAAATCTGGCTGGCATAGGTACTGTGAGGCTGATCCTCCACATGGGGCTCATCAACTACAACATAAACTAAAACCTGAGGATTGTCCGCCGGAGCATAGCCGCAGAAGGATACCACGTAATTGGTCTTATCACGGGGGATCTTCTCCGCAGTGCCGGTTTTACCTGCAACTTTATATCCCACCACCTTAGCTGCTCCTCCCGTTCCGCCCACTGCATTAACGGTCTTAAACAACGCTTCATTAATGAATTTGGTGGTTGATTCCGATACCGTTTCCCTGACAAGGACAGGTTCAACCTTTTTAATGACAGAACCCTGCTCGTTAAGGATCTGCTTCACTACATGCGGTTCAAAATAGGAGCCTCCGTTGATCACCGAGCTATAGGCGGCAGCCATCTGAATCATGGTGGTGCTGAAGTTTTGTCCAAAAGAGTTAGTCGCAAGATCCGTAGGTCCTGCCGTGTTCTGGGTATAGACAAGGGTCTTGTTATCGGCTTCTCCTGGCAGATCGATCCCGGTCTTGGATCCGAAGCCGAAAATCTGCTGATACTTGTAGAATTTCTCTTTTCCCATCTGCTGAGCGATCCGCATCATAACCACGTTGCAGGATTTCATCAGACCTTCCTCTACGGTAATAAGGCCATGTCCATATCTGCTGACACAGTTGATCTTATGCCCTCCCACCTCAAGAAACTTGTTGCACTCAAAGGTTTCCCTTCCGGTAATCGCACCTTCTTCCATGGCGGCGGATACTGTGAAAATCTTTTCTGTTGACCCCGGCTCAAATCCATCGCTGATGCAGAAATTTCGCCAGGTCTGGTTCCATGCCACCTGGGTTCCCAGGGACATGATCTCTTCGCTGGTATAGTGCTCTGAAACGTTTGTTTCTGTTAAAGGCTGGGCATCCTTATTCTTTCTCTTATAATCGTCCATGGCTTCCTTGATCCCAAGCTGGCGCAGCGCATCATCAGTGTACTCCGGCCTTAAGGTTCTTGGATTGTTTAAATCAAATGCCTTGTCATTTGCCATGGCCAGGACCTCGCCGTTATTGGGATCCATAACGATTACGCCTACCCGTTTGCTTCCTGTATTCTGTTCCCACTCATTAATATATTTTTCAACGATTTTCTGTATGTTAACATCTATGGTGGAAACCACGGTGTTGCCATTGGAAGCTGGTTTTATGACTCTTTCCAAATTGGAATCGTCATTTAAGTAGCCGTATTCCCTTCCGTTGGTTCCCATAAGGGTCGTATTATAAAACTGCTCGATCCCTCCTGTCCCATCCATGCCGTCTCCATTGGCAAAGCCAATGACGTTGCAGCCCATGGCATTATAGGGATACACTCTTTTGAACTCATCCTCAAACCAGATTCCCTTAATGGACTTCCCGCTTTTTTTCAGCGCATCCGCTTGATCTGCTTTGTATTTTTCATATTTCTGTTTATCGTCATAGGTAAGCTGCTTTGCATAGCGGACATATTGCTTATCTTTCTTTTCCTGCATCAGATTCATGATTTCCGTCCGGTCATAGCCAAAGCAATCCGTCAGAGCTGTTACGGTCGGTTCTAAATAGGAATCCTGATCCGACATGATCTGTTTGGGATCCAGGATTAAGTTGTACACCTTTTCACTGGTAGCCAGATAGGTTCCGTTACGGTCCATGATGTCCCCGCGCTTAAAAGGAATGGTGCGGCTGTCGTATTCCTGCTGGGACAGCACGATCTGGTTATAATCTTCCTTTTTATTTGTCATCAGATTATACAGCGTCATAACTAATGCAAACAAAGCCAGCGTAATTACCAGAACAGTAATCGCCAGCTTTTCCTGCATATAACGGGGAAACACCTTACTCTTTTTATTCCTGTTTTTGTTAGTGCTTCGGGATATCCTCATTCTGTCTTACATACTCACTTTCCGTCTTATCATAGTGAAGGATCTGGTCCTTATTCGCATAGACCATACCAAGTTCCTCAGTAGCCACTTTATACACATGATCCAAATCGACGGAAGTATTAATGTTCATTTCCAATGCATTATTTTCAGTTTTCAAATGTTCCAGTTTTGCTTCTAAAAGCTCAACGCCATGAATATTGGCAGTAATAGAGGACTGCAAATGCAGATAATTCACGCACAGGCAGAGGGTGCAGACTGCAGCAATGGTCAGCATGATCACATAAGGCAAATCCATCTGCAAGGCTTTTTCACGGTTTCTTCTGACTTGATGGTTTACTGATGGACGACGTTTTTCTTCTGGTGTACGAACCGGCATTTCAACCGGCATGGCTTTACGGACAGCATTACCCTGTACGTAAGTGGGGCTCCCATAAGGACGCATATTCTTTCTTGCAGCCACTCTCTCTTCCTCCCTTTTTAAATTCGTTCAAAAACCCGAAGCTTTGAACTCTTTGAACGTTTGTTTTCTTCAATCTCTTCATCCGATGGTACAATAGGTTTTCTTGTAATCACTTTGCCCTTGCTCTTTTTTCCGCAGACACAGACCGGAAAATTCGGAGGACAAGTGCAGGGATTCTCATTGGTCTTAAATCTTGTTTTCACGATCCTGTCTTCCAGGGAATGAAACGTGATAATGGACAGCCGTCCTCCCGGATTTAACAGATCGATCATGGTATCAAGGGACTTCATTAAAACTTCCAGTTCCTTATTCAATTCGATCCGTATGGCCTGGAATGTCCGTTTGGAAGGATGGCCCCCCACAGCTCTTACCTTTGCCGGGATCGCTCCTTTAATGATTTCCGTCAGCTCTCCTGTTGTCTCAATAGGCTTTATTTGTCTTTCCCTTACAATGTGCTTTGCAATATTCTTCGCAAACTTATCTTCTCCATAATCTCTTATGATCCGGTATAAGTCAAATTCACTGTAGGTATTGATGATATCGGCTGCCGTCTGTTCGTTCCTCTGATCCATACGCATGTCCAAAGGCGCATCATCTTCCCTGTAGGTAAATCCTCTTTCCGGCATGTCAAGCTGGTAAGAGGATACCCCCAGGTCTAAGTAAATTCCGTCCACTCTTTCGATTCCTAAATCCTTTAATACTGTCTGTATATTTTCGTAATTGCTTCTTACAACCGTTACCTTATCTTCATAAGCCTTCAGTCGTTCTGTAGCTGCCTTAATGGCAGCTTCATCCTGATCAATTCCGATTAATCTTCCGTAAGTTCCCAGGTGCTTACACACTTCCAAAGCGTGTCCGCCTCCTCCCAGCGTTCCATCTACATAGATTCCGTCTGGTTTTACATTCAGGCTGTCAATGGTCTCATAAAGCAGCACTGACTTGTGTTCAAACATCATATACCAAGTCCTTCCATAGCTTCCGCAATTTCTTCCATATCTTCATAGGTATTGGCTGCTATCCATGCATCCTTGCTCCAGATTTCAATCCGGCTTCCCACTCCTACAAGAACCGCGTCCTTTTCAATTCCCGCATGTTCCCTTAAGACTGCCGGAAGCAGGATCCTTCCCTGCTTGTCCACTTCGCAGGAGCTGGCTCCGGCCAGAAAGAATCTGGAAAACTTTCTGGCATTGGTGTTGGTCAGCGGCAGGCTTTTTAACTTATTTTCCAGGGCAGTCCACTCATCATTATCATACACAAATAAACAGCCATCCAGACCCTTCGTCACAACGAATTCTTCTCCAAGCTGCTCTCTGAACTTCGACGGGACAATGAGACGTCCCTTTGCATCGACTGTATGATTGTATTCACCCATGAACATACCAATCACCTGCTTGTACAGCGGTAGAGTCTGGACCACTATCCCACCATTTTCTACCACTTTACACCACTTTCCTCCACTTATGGTTTAATTCTAGTACATTTACCGTGAAATAGCAAGAACAATTTCGAAGAATTTTCAATTTGATTTGGCTTTCATTAAGCTATGGGCGGCTGTTTTTTGAAGATTACCATATAATGGAAAAAAGGCATCCTCTGAGGCAGTGCGCGTGAACACACTGATCAGGGGATGCCTGTTTTTTTACTATTAATTTTCTTTGCTGTATGCGACTCCCAGCTTCGCTGGTACATTAAAGTTTCTTCTGGAAACAGTCAATATAATGGTCAGCAGATAAGGCAGGGCAATGAATAATTCATTGGGGAAGTAGCTTCCTCCTCCCACCGACTGCATATAAATGGCGATAGCCTCCGTAAGTCCGAATACCACGGTTCCTGCAACGGCTCCTTTGGGATTCCAATTGCCCAAAAAGCATATGGCAAATGCAATCCAGCCCCGCCCTCCAATGATATTTGTGGTAAACATTCCCAAGTACCCTACAGAGTAAAATGCTCCTGCAATGCCTCCCATCACTCCGGCCAAAAGGACCGTAAAGAACCGGACCGCATTTACATTGATACCGGCCACATCCACTGCCTCCGGATTTTCCCCGGTAGAACGGATGGTTAAGCCGAAGGAAGTCTTAAACAACAGAAAATAGGCTGCAGGAATGAGTAAATATACCACATAGGTCAATATATTCTGTTGGAAAAACACCGGACCCATAACAGGAATTTTGCTGAGAAGGGGAATGGCGATCTCTGGCAGAGGGCTGATTTTAAGGGGTGCGGTGGGGACACCGAACAATACCCTCTGTAGATAGGTACAGATTCCGGCTGCCAGCACATTAATTGCCGTACCTGTTACAACCTGGTGCTGCTTTAAATAAATACATACCACGCCATACACGGCTGCCGCAACAAGTCCTGAAAGCATGGCAGCAAGAATTCCGATGAATGCACTGCCGGTCAAATAGGTTCCCACAAATCCGCCCCAGGCTCCCATAAGGAATATCCCTTCGATGGCGGTAACCATCATGCCCGAACGCTCCGCTATGACTTCCGCAATGGAGCCAAACAGCAGGGGCGTACTCATCATCAGTGCACGTTTTAATAAGCTTACGATCATAACCTGTTTCACGCTCCTTTCTGCAGTCTGCGCTTCTCTCTCCTGTTTTCCAGATAATGCCGGAAGAAATAGGATATGATAACGAACAGCATGACAAATCCCTGCATCAGATCAACAATGCTCGCAGGAACATTAACTCCCGGCATGCGCCCCATTAAATTTCCCATAACTCCCAGGGCGCCGAACAAAATGGAGGCGAAAATGATTCCAATGGGATTGGCATTGGCAAGTATTGCGATTCCCAGACCGGCGGAGCCGACCCCGCTGTTAAAATCCTGGATCAGCATATGCTGAACACCGTTTACTTCCGTAAACCCGGCAGCTCCCGCCAGGGCGCCGCTGATAAAAAATGCGGTCACAAAAATCTTGTTTGAATCAATTCCTGACATCCTGGCTGCGGAAGCGTTGCTTCCCACTGCCCGGATCCTGTATCCCAGAGGCGTTTTATAGAGCAGCACCCAGATGCCCACGGCGGCCAGAACCGCCAGCACAAATCCGATATGCAGCCTGGTCCCCTTTACAATAACAGGAAGCCATGCCGACCTTGTTATGGCGTCTGTCTGGGGATACTCCCCCTTGGATTCTTTTAAAAATGTGCGAAGCAGATAATTCATGACTGCCAAAGCAACGTAAGTGGACATCATGCTGACAAGGAATTCATTGGCTTTATAGCGTGCCTTTAAAAATCCAATCAAAGCGCCCATAAGACCTCCTGCCAGTGCCGCTGTCAGGCACACAAGAATCAGAAGTACCGCTGTGGGAACCTTTCCGTCAAGCTGCAGGGACAGGGTAATAGCAGCAATGGAGCCCATATAAAACTGTCCCTGTGCGCCGATATTAAATAAATTTGCCTTAAACGTAAAAGCAAAGGCCAGTGCCGTAAATATAAGGGGCGTTGCCTTTAAAAACACTTCCCCCATGGTATATTTATCCGTAAACATGGTATTGATGGAATATACAAATACTTCGACCGGGTTGATATGCAGCAGCAAAAGCATGAGGCCGCTTAAGAGCAGGCCGGCAATGATGGCAGCAGCATTTGTCACAATCAAGTCCCTGATTTTTGTATTCATGCTTTACGCCTCCTTCTCCTCTTTGTAGCCGGCCATTAATAGACCGATCCGTTCTGTGTTAAGCTGGCCATGGTCATAGATTCCCATAAAGGAGCCCTTGTAGATCACGGCAATCCTGTCGCAAAGCTGGAAAATCTCCGACAATTCCGTGGATACCAGCAGAATCCCCTTTCCATTCTTCCGCTCCGCCAGGATGTTGTTATGGATGTTATTGATGGCTCCCAGATCCAGTCCCCTGGTGGGCTGGTCCATGATCAGCACCTTTCCTGCGTTCCCCACTTCCCTGGCAAGAATAACCTTCTGCTGGTTTCCTCCGGATAACCCCTTGATCTGGGCATCCGGTCCAGGCGCCTTGATATCAAATTCACTTATGGCTTTTTGTGTGTCATTTTGAAGTTTCTTCTTATTTAAAAAGCCGTGTGAAATCCATTTCTTATCAAAGCTTGTTTTTAGCATCATATTTTCAGCCAGGGTCATCTCTCCCACCATGGCATCCCGGTAACGGTCTACCGGAACGTATCCGATTCCCAGATCAATGCGCTCCCTGATGGAAGTTGATGTAATATCCGTACCATTTAAAAGCACCTTTCCCGAGGTCACAGGTAAGGCGCCGCAAACCACTTCGCACAGCTCCTCCTGCCCGTTTCCGCTCACTCCTGCCACTCCAAAGACCTCACCTTCCATGATCTGAAATGACAAATCACTTAAAAGAGGGGTTTCTCCTTTGCGCTGCACGGTGACGGAAGACAGCTCCAGACAGACCTTTTTTTCTTTTTGCTCTTCCGTCTGTTCCCGCTTTGGGGGCACCATTTCTTTCCCCATCATCAGCCTTGTCAGCTCCACCTCATTGGTATCCTTTGCAGATAAGTCTCCCGTAAGCCTTCCGTTTCGCATAACGATGATCCTGTCGGCCACCTCCATGACTTCCTTCATCTTATGGGTGATGAAAATGACAGAATTTCCCCTGGACGTATACTCTTTTACAAACTCCATCAGCGTTTCCGCCTCCTGGGGTGTCAACACAGCCGTAGGCTCATCCATGATCAGAAGGCTTGTCTTTAAATAGAGGGCCTTAAGGATTTCCACCTTCTGCTGCACTCCAACTGCAAGCTCCTCCACCTTTGCATCCACAGGAATTTGAAACCCGTACTGGGCAGAAAGCTCCTCTACTTCCTTTTTGCATTTTTCGTAATCAATGACTCCGTTTACATTGCCTAAAATAATATTTTCCGTAACCGTATGGGCGGACACCAGAGAAAAATGCTGCTGGATCATGGAAATTCCCAAAGCCATGGCATCCTTCGGGGAGGTGATCCTCTGTTCCTTTCCATCCATCAGGATCTGCCCCTCATCTGCCTTGTAAAGGCCATAGAGGATCTTCATAACCGAGCTTTTTCCTGCCCCGTTTTCTCCCAATAGTGCCAACACCTCTCCCCTATTTACAGAAAAAGAAATGTCCTTGTTTGCCACGACTCTGGCAAAGTATTTTGATACATTCTTTAATTCAAAAAATGGTGTATTCACGAAGCTCCTCCTCCTCTTCAAACGATGAGGGCTCCGCAGTTCAAACAATCCTGTTTTTCTCCTGCGTCAGCCCTCCGGTTATATCTTACTTCTCAAACATGGCCTGTAAATCTACCTTGCCATCCTTAAAATCCTTAATTCCCTGGTCTACCGCATCCTTTACTTCCTGAGAAATATTATCGGTATATACCGGTACAAAGATATCTTCATTAATACCTGCTTCATGAACCATATTTCCGGAAAGCTTGCCATCCATATAAAGGCCCAGAGCCCAGATATAGAAATTCTTAAAATCGAAATTTACAGAAGCTATGACAGTATTAGGATCAATGGTGGTCTGGTCACTGGAAAAGCCAATAAATTTAGCGCCTTTTGCCTTGGCTGCTTCAATGCTGCCAAGACCTACTTCGTTGGCGTATACAAACATGGTGTCTGCTCCGTTGTCGATCATCTGCTCTGCCATCTGTTTGCCAAGGGCTACGTCGTTCCAGCTGTTGGCATAAGCTCTTGTAGCCTTTGCGCCGGTAATGCCGCGGCTTTCAGCGATCTTAACAGAATTCTTTTCATACACATCCATTAAATGCTCCATCGGCTCATTGGGGAAGCCTCCGATGGTTGCGAAGTTTCCGTTCTTTGTCACATTTCCTGCAAGAATGGAAGCAATATAGCTTGCTTCATATTCTTTGGGGAAAATGGGAGCCACATTGTCCCCATCACATTTGGAGCCGTTTACCGCGCAAAAAGTAGTATTCTTATAATTTGGGGCTACTGCTGCCACCGCTTCGTCAAACTGGGAACCAGCCGCCATTATGAGGTCATAGCCTCGTTCCGCATATTCACGGAAGGTTGACTCATAATCAGATGCCTGCACGTTCTCTACGTATTCCATTTTGGTACCCAGCTTTTCGTTACAGGCTGTAAGACCTGCATAGTTTGTGGCGTTCCAGCTCTGGTCATTGATGGGACCGGGAAGGATGAGGACAATTTTATAATCCATCCCACTTTTCCCTCCTGCCTGAGCCTTTGTTTCAGCTGCACCCTCTGTTTTTCCGCCAGCACTGCAGCCACTGAGTACGAGTGCTGCTGCCGTTACTGCTGCCATGAGCAATGCGCCAAATCTTTTCTTCATACTATGTTCCTCCTTTTTTTGCGTCCATCCGCATCAATATCTGACACTTCCGCAGTTATCGACACGATTCACAGACGTTTACGTGTTGTTTGTAGTAATAGATTATCATTTTCTGACAGTCATCGCAATTCTATAAGATTACTATTTATACCAAAATATTATGTTATTTGTTATTTTGACCAAATAAAATAAAGACAGGAGAAACTTTTTGGTCATTTTCCCGTCTTTTTTTAAACTATATCAAATGGCTCTGCCGCCTGTTTCTATACTCCAGGGGCGTAATCCCATATGCTTTTTTAAAGGCACTGCTAAAATATTTCGGCTCTTTGTAACCTACCATCTCCGCCACTTCCGCCACTTTATATTCTACATGGTTTAAATATGACTTTGCCTTTTGCATCCGGTATTCTGTAACGTATTCCATGAGGTTTTTACCTGTATGACGCTTAAAAAGCTCACATAAGTAATTGGGGGACAGATGCAGCTCTCCGGCCATATCCTTTAACGTAATTCTGCCTCCATAGTGGACCTCAATATACTGGATCGCTTTTAAAACCAATAAATTTCCAACCTCATTTTCCACTTCCAACCGCTGGCCCTGTTTTTCTTCCTTTTCCGTAGTTACAGGAAAAAGCTCCCGTTCAACTTCTCTTAGCACGGCAAGAAGCTCTCTCGGATCCGTGGGTTTTAACAAATATCTGGTCACTCCCAGCTCTATGGCTTTCTGGGCATAGGAAAAATTGCTGTACCCGCTTAAAATGATGATGCGGATGCTTAAATTTTTTTCCCGGATCTGTCGGATCAGCTCAAGGCCTGATACTTCCGGCATTTTTATATCCGTAATGATCACGTCGGCTTCCAATTCATACAGGGCCTTGAGAGCCGACCGGACGTCTTCAAATACCCCTGTTACCTGAAAGCCTTCCTGGGCATCCAGCAGTTTAAAAAGCCCTTTTCTGATTTTAGGTTCGTCATCCACGATGATCAGCTTCATGTCTTACGCTTTCTCCTTTCTTTCCTCCTGATTCCGTCAGAGTTCCATGGCCTTTGGGTATGCGCAGGCTTACAATGGTTCCTTTTCCATAGGTACTTTCTATGGAAATACCATAGGCTTCCCCATAATGGAGCCGGATACGCCGGTTTACGTTCCTGACCCCGATTCCGGTATGCCCTTCCCTCTCTATATCAGGCACTTCATCCCTTAGGTGGTTAAGCTGCTTAAGAGTCATGCCGATTCCATTGTCTTCAACCGTAATAAGCATTTCATCTCCAAGATCTTTTATGAGGATGCGGATCATCCCTTTCCGGTTTCTAGACTCAATTCCATGGGTGATGGCATTTTCCACAATGGGCTGCAGGATAAGTTTTGGAACCTGTTCATCCGCTAAGTTCTCCTCTGTTTCCAAGTCATATTCCAGACGTTCTTCCAGACGGTTTTTTTGAATTTTTAAATAACACTGCACATATCCGATTTCTTTTTCAAGGGGCACAAAGGCATTTTCGTCTTCTATGCTGTAGCGCATAAGGCCTGCCAGGGAAAGGATGATGTCGCTGATATCATATTCTCCCCTGTCAATGAGCATCCAGTTGATGGAGTCCAGGGTATTATAGAGAAAGTGGGGATTGATCTGTGCCTGAAGCGCCTGGACCTCCGCATTCTTCTGGGCGATTTTCTCCTGATAGACTTGCCTGATCAGGGTATTGATCTCTTCCAGCATATAATTGAAGGATTCTGTCAGTTCCCCGATTTCATCCTTTCTCTTATTGGGAACCCGAACGGCAAAATCTCCCTTCTGCACCTGTCCCATTGCCTTTGACAGACGCTTGATCGGCCTTGCCATGGTATAAACCAGAAGAACGATGACCCCGGCAATGCCAAGGGTGCTTACCACTCCCACCAGCCAAATGGCTTTGTTTAAATCCCCTGCCTGGGGAAACAATCCTTCAAAGGGTATGGCCGAATAGGACCTCCAGCCTGTGATACCGTTATATTGCCCGCAGACATAATACCTCTTACCGTTCCACTCTAGCGTGGAGCGCCGGATCCCCCGCTCAAACCGGTCATTAATTTCTTCCTGCCACCCATTGTTTATCTTTGGATTGCTGCAGATCACCTGTCCCTTCTGGTCTAAAATAAACAGGTACTGGTACTGAAACAGCCCCTGATTCCCTAAAAGCAGATTGCTGAACATGTCCGGATCCAGCTCAATCACCATGATACCCAGATTCTTCTCTTCATCCCTGTCCCGAATGGCCCTGACCACGGTAACCGCCTGATGCTCTTCTCTTGGATCTGAAAAAAGCTTTGGCATAATACCCGTCCAGACAGCCTTATTGTTCCTGCTGCCCACGGCATCATCATAGCTTTTAAATATTTCTCCCGAAATATACTCAGTGTCGAACCCATTGATATTGGCTGTTGTATACATCACCTGAGAGGCATTGATGATGGAAATATCCATCTGTTCCCCAACCGATTTGATGAGGCTTCTGCAGTAATCATCAAGATAAGTACGGCTAACTCCCTTATCCCCATCATCCCAGCCGGGAGTGCAGGCATCGCGCACAAGCTGGCTGGCCACCGCATTGTCAAGGATCTCCATGATATAGCGGACCTTAACATTAATATTGATATCAATGCGGTTAATGGTGTCTGACATTTCCTGCTTTTTATTCTTCACCACAATGTCCTTGCTATGGGAAAAGGAGAGACTCCCTATAATAGCCCCTTCGATCATGGCCGTTATAATAAACACCAGAGTCAATTTCATTCGGAACGACAAATGCTTCATTTTCCCACCTCCGGGCACATGTTACTGTCTTTGTAACAGTTTTCGACAATTCCTAGATAAATATTACATCCCTCTGTGAATTGTGTCAAATTGCTTTTGCTGCAATCGTGCCTGGAGTTATGCTTTTTGCCCTGTTCCTTGCGCATCCGCAAAATATCCAGGGAAATTTGGCGAAAAAAGGAGTCTGCCGGTTAACACGCAACAAAAAACACGGAAAGAGCTCCTTCTCCTTCCGTGTTTATCTTAAACTTGCATAAAACGCATCACAGGCTTACGGTATCAGTAGCCTGCGGCGATATATTGTTCAATTAATTTATCCAGTTCTACACTTCTGTGATAAATAATATCTTCATCATCATGCTCAATACTTTTATTTAATCTTTCCCTTGCTTCTTCAATATCTTGTATTAACTCTTCTTTTGACATCATCATATCATTACTTCTCCTTTGCTCTTTTTTCGTATCTGTCTGTGTTTGCAGAAGAGCACAAGAGTAGATATCACTACCAGAATTAATGAAAGTGCCTGAGACACCGGAATGCCAGTACTAAAGAATATTAGCTGGTCCGTGCGCAGTCCTTCAATCCACACTCGTCCCAAACCATAGCCAAGCAGGTAAATAAAAAGCATCTCCCCATCAAATCTCTTGCGTTTTCTGTACCAAAGCATAAATGCCAGTACGCAGAGATTCCAGACTGACTCATATAAGAAGGTAGGATGCACCTGTATATACTCCACTCCGTCTCTTACGATCAAATGGTTCAAAAGCTCTCTTGATATCATATTCTCATTAACCAGCGCTCTTCTGATTCTCATAGCAAACAGGCTGTCGGTATATCCGCCAAACGCCTCGCAATTAAAGAAGTTTCCCCATCTTCCTATAATCTGCCCGGTTATCAATCCTAGGCATCCAGTGTCAGCCAAGGAAAAGAAGGAAAGTTTCTTCACCCTGGCGTAAACAGTTAGAGTTATGACAGCCCCTATGACACCTCCATAGATGGCCAGTCCTCCTGCCCTGAGATTTAAAATTTGAAGCAGATCATCTTTATAATTGTCCCAATCAAATAAAACATAATAGATTCGGGCTCCCATAATAGATATTATGATTGCATACAGAACAAAATCCAGATAAATATCCGGGTCCTGCCCCCTGCGTTTTGCATCCCTTGTCGCAACCCAGAGACCTGCTAATATTCCAACCCCTATGATAATCCCGTAAAATGCAATGCGGAATCCAAATATTGAGATACTGTTTTGTAAATGGTCGATTGTTATACCCAAATGAACAAAACTAATATCTGCCGTATTTGCCATTCGTCTTCTCCTTTCGATGTTTTCTTTATTTTACCCCGTGAAAACACAAAAATCAAACATATTCGCCCGACATATTCAACTATAATTCGACAAAGCTTTGATTCTTGCGTTTTTCTCTTTTAATTTTGCGGATAATATGATATTCTATATTAGTTGCAGATAAAAATCAACCATGAATATAAACAATATTAGGAAGGTAATTGCTATGAAATTAGGTATTGTCGGATTACCAAACGTAGGTAAAAGCACCCTGTTCAATTCTCTTACAAAGGCCGGTGCGGAATCTGCGAACTATCCATTTTGTACCATTGATCCCAATGTCGGAGTTGTTCCCGTTCCGGATGCGCGCTTAGGCCAACTGGCCGCTCTTTATAATTCCGCAAAAATCACCCCTGCCGTGATCGAATTTGTCGATATTGCAGGACTTGTAAAAGGAGCTTCCAAAGGGGAAGGCCTGGGCAACCAGTTTCTTTCCAACATCCGTGAAGTTGATGCCATCGTACACGTTGTCCGCTGCTTTGAGGATACCAATGTAATCCATGTGGATGGAAGTGTAGATCCACTGCGTGATATTGAAACCATAGATTTGGAACTGATCTTTTCCGATTTGGAAATCCTGGACCGCCGCATCTCCAAATCAACCAAGGGCGCTATGAATGATAAGTCTCTTGCAAAGGAGCTGGGGGTTTTAAAAAGGATCAAAGCTCACTTAGAGGATGGAAATCTGGCAAGGAGCATAGAAATTGAGGATGAAGATGAAAGAGAATTTATTACCGGCCTCAATCTTCTCACCTATAAACCAGTGATCTTCGCTGCCAATGTCTGTGAGGACGACTTAGCTGATGACGGTGCTTCCAATGATTATGTGGGAAAGGTCCGCAAATTCGCAGAAGAAAACAACAGTGAAGTATTTGTGATCTGCGCGCAGATCGAACAGGAAATCGCAGAACTGGAAGAAGACGAGAAAAAGATGTTCTTAGAGGATCTGGGACTTACAGAATCCGGTCTGGAAAAACTGATCGCAGCCAGCTATCATTTACTGGGGCTCATCAGCTACTTAACTGCCGGCCCGACCGAGACAAGGGCTTGGACCATCAAGGAAGGAACCAAAGCGCCCCAGGCTGCCGGTAAGATCCACACTGATTTTGAGCGGGGCTTTATCCGCGCAGAGGTTGTGAATTACCAGGATCTTCTGGATTGTAAAACCTACAGCGCGGCCAAGGAAAAAGGCCTGGTTCGCCTGGAAGGCAAGGAATACGTGGTGAAGGATGGGGATGTTGTCCTGTTCCGCTTTAATGTATAGAAAGTATTTAATCGCGGTCACTTATTGAAGGCCGGAATATATTGGTCAGCGCCAGAAGGCGCTGGCCTTCTTTTATGTCTTTTCTTCTTACCCGCTGATCCCCCGGTCATCATGACTGATAATTTATGTCAATAATGAGATTGTTCTTGTAAACCCACTTTCTTATGCTATAATATGACGTGGCCATGCAGAAAGCCTTTTTGCAGCCAAGACAAACGCTTTAGAAAAAAAGAAAAGGGAGCATTCATCGATGAAAACATTTGCAAACGCAATCATAGCCGGGATTGCCATCAGTATAGGCGGAGTAATTTATTTAACTCTTGAAAATCATATAGCCGGTTCTTTTTTATTTTCAATCGGATTATTTACCATATATACTTTCGGTTTTAATCTGTATACAGGAAAGGTATGTTATATTGTTAATGAAAAACCTTCTTATTTATTAACAATACTTATTGTATACATAGGGAATTTTGCAGGAACGGTTGGAGCCGGAATTGTATTTAAACATACCAAACTGGTCAGGCTAGTGGATCATACAAGTGAACTTGTGAATATGAAGCTGTCAGATACCCTGTTCAGCACTTTTATCATGGCTGTTATGTGCGGTATTATGATGTGCATCGCCGTTATAGGATATCAAACCATAAAAGACGGTATTGGAAGATATTTATCCTTGGTCTTACCGGTCATGGTATTCATCCTTTCCGGATACGAACACAGCATAGCAGATATGTTTTATTTTACCATGGGAAATGCCTGGAATGCAAAAGCATTCCTGTATATCCTGGTTATTTCTGCGGGAAATTTGGCAGGGGGAAGCCTCATTCCATTGGCAAAAAAATATCTTAATGAAGAAGCTCCCCTCCTGCATTAGGAAATTCCGGGTTATTTGACGTTCTTAAATCAAAGCCATCTGGCTATGATATATACGATAAGAACTGATACGAAAAGAGCTGTTTTGACTCTGAAGCCGGTAACGTAATTCCGGCAACACCGTTCACTAAGTTTTTTACTCATATTTTCCCATCCCTCCAAGCAGAAATCAATTAGTACCTTCTACTAATACTATAATAAGGAATGTCTTTTTTTTATAGGTTGTAATTATCGTTTGTGATATGTCATATTTTCGTTATATAAAATCCAACTGTAATTTTTTCTGATCCCATGATAGATCATATGAGTAAGATTTTATTTTAGGAGGTGTGGCCATGTCTGTTTGGGATCCATGGAGAGATGAGTGCTGGGCCATGATACGCCAGCGGCCTGATCTGCATTTTATTTTTTTAACGAAACGGATCGATAGGTTTGTGCAATGTATTCCAGACGATTGGGGCGAGGGTTATGATAACGTAACGGTCGGCTGTACTGTTGAAAATCAGGATAGGGCCGATTACCGTCTCTCTATATTTTCCAAGCTTCCTATTAAGCATAAAAATATCATCTGTCAGCCACTCATTGGGAAGATCTGTATTGAATGCTACCTTGAAGGTATCGAACTGGTTGTGGCAGGAGGTGAATCAGACTATAATGCCAGGCCCCTTCATTATGATTGGGTTTTATCTTTAAGGGAACAATGCCTGGAAAAAGGGGTGCATTTTTAATTCAGGCAATGCGGTACACATTTTATTAAGGACGGAAAAGAATATACGCTAAAAACCAGGGACTTGTGCAGTCAGGCCAGGAAGGCTGGAATCGATTGTTAATAAGGAAGATTTCATTTTTATACCATTATAAAAAAGAGGCCTTTGCCCTATAGCTGATCCCTCAGCTATTATGCAAAAGCCTCATTCTTCTTTATTAGACCACCCCATCCAGCTTATGCCAGGTTGGAGTACCCCATTAAACTGATGTCTACTTCCTTAGCCACTTCCCGGCCTTCTCTGATCGCCCAAACTACCAGTGATTGTCCCCGGCGCATGTCACCGGCTGCGAACACCTTATCCACATTTGTCTTATATTTCCCGACTACAGTCTCCACGTTACTTCTGCCGTTTAATTTCACTCCAAAAGCATCAGCAACATAAGTCTGGGCACCCAGAAACCCTGCCGCTATTAAAACAATATCAGCCGGAACTTCTCTTTCACTGCCGGTCACTGGTTCCATGTTCATGCGGCCGGTCTTTTCATCCAATTTAGGCTCCAGACCCATGAGCACTGCTTTCACTACCTTGCCGGACTTATCCTTGATAAACTCCTTTACCGTTGTCTGATATACCCTGGGATCCTTGCCGAATACGGTAATGGATTCTTCCTGGCCGTAATCAGTTTTCAATACTTTCGGCCATTCGGGCCAGCTATTGTCAAGAGTTCTTTTTTCAGGGAGCCTTGGCATCATCTCAAGCTGGGTGACGGAAGCACAACCATGGCGGATAGACGTCCCCACACAGTCGTTTCCGGTGTCGCCCCCGCCGATGACGATGACGTGCTTTCCTTTTGCGGATACATGGCTATTATCCTGTAAATTGGAATTCAGCAGGCTTTTTGTGGTGGACTTTAAGAAATCCACTGCAAAATAGATTCCTTCCGCATCTCTTCCCGGAACCTTTAAATCCCTTGGATTGGAAGCCCCGCAAGCCAGGATGATGCGGTCATATTCCTTTAACAGATCTTTGGCCTTCTGGTTTTTTCCTATGTCGGTTCCTGTCAGGAACGTCACACCTTCCTGCTTCATGATCTCCACCTTCCGGTCTATGACATGCTTTTCCAGCTTCATATTGGGAATACCATACATGAGAAGGCCGCCTATGCGGTCTTCTCTTTCCAATACGGTGACGCTGTGTCCTCGTTTGTTCAACTGGTCCGCCGCAGACAGACCTGCAGGGCCGGAGCCGATGACGGCTACCTTTTTACCGGTGCGGATCTTCGGCGGAACAGGGCCTGCTATGCCGCTTTCATAAGCGCGTTCAATGATGGCATACTCATTTTCCTTGATGCTCACCGGATCTCCGTTTAACCCGCAGGTACATGCGGCCTCACAGGGAGCCGGGCACACCCTGGCGGTGAATTCCGGAAAGCTGTTAGTTTTTTTCAGCCTGTTGTAGGCCTGCTGCCATGTCCCGGTGTATACAAGCTCATTCCATTCCGGGATCAGGTTATTCAGAGGGCAGCCGGAAACCATGCCCTTTAAGATCACACCGGACTGGCAGAAGGGGACGCCGCAATCCATGCAGCGTGCACTCTGGCATTTTTGTTCTTTTTCGGAAAGAGGCAGGTGAAACTCGTTATAATTCTTTATACGAGCCTTGGGATCTACGGTTTTTCCTGTTTTTCTGCTGTATTCTAAAAATCCTGTTGGCTTTCCCATTTCTGCTCCTCCTTACTTCTTTGTGTTGGCATAAAATGCTTCAATCTGTGCCTGTTCGCTGCTTAACCCTTTTTCCTCCATCTGGACAATGGTGTTCAGCATGCGTCTGTAATCATGAGGCATAATCTTCTTAAACTTAGGAAGATACTCTCCGAAGTTATCAAGAATTTCTTTTCCTTTTGCGGAATTGGTATAAGCCACATGCTCCTTGATCATATCTTTTAATTCAAGGACATCGTATTTATTGGTAACCACTTCAGAGGAAACCATTTCCTTATTCAGCCTCTTATATAAATCTCTCTTTTCATCCAGCACATAAGCGATACCGCCGCTCATTCCTGCCGCAAAGTTCTTACCAGTAGGCCCAAGTACCACCACGCGCCCGCCTGTCATATATTCACAGCCATGGTCTCCCACTCCTTCTACAACAGCGGTTGCACCAGAGTTCCTGACACAGAAGCGTTCACCTGCGATCCCGCAGATAAATGCCTTTCCGCTGGTAGCGCCGTATAAGGCCACATTTCCAATCACAATGTTATCTTCGGCCTTAAACTTCACGCCCTGAGGAGGATAAACCACCAGCTTGCCGCCGGAAAGCCCCTTTCCGAAATAATCGTTGCTGTCGCCCACCAGCTCCAGGGTAAGCCCCTTGGGAATAAAGGCTCCAAAACTCTGGCCGCCGCTGCCTGTACAATTGATAGCAAAGGTATCCTCAAGCAGCCCTTCCGGGTAAAGTCTGGTGATTTCCGAACCAAATATGGTACCTAATGCCCGGTCCGTATTGGAGACATCGATATGGAGGCTCTTTTTCTGGCCTCCCCGAAGGGCTTCCCTTAATTTTTTAAGGAGAATCTTTTCATCTATGGTTTTCTCCAGTTCAAAATCATACACTTGCTTCTGCCCATAGCCCACAAGCTTCTGACCTGTATAGGAATTTCCAAGAATGGCGGAAAAATCAACCTTTCCGGCCCTTTCAGAAGGGATATTATCCTTTTTCTTTAACAGATCTGTCCTACCCACCAGTTCATCGACACTGCGGATACCAAGCTTTGCCATATATTCCCGAAGCTCTTTTGCAATAAAATACATGAAGTTGATTACATATTCCGGTTTTCCTTTAAAACGCTTCCGCAGCTCCGGATTCTGGGTGGCAATACCTACAGGACAGGTATCCAGATTGCAGACCCTCATCATGACACAGCCCATGGTCACAAGGGGAGCCGTGGCAAAACCGAACTCTTCCGCTCCCAAGGCGCAGGCAATGGCAACATCCCGTCCCGTCATCAGCTTCCCGTCTGTCTCCAGGATCACCTTATCCCTCAGCCCGTTCATGATCAGAGTCTGATGGGCCTCTGCCACGCCTAGCTCCCAGGGAAGCCCTGCATTATAAATGGAATTTCTCGGAGCCGCTCCGGTCCCGCCGTCAAAGGAGGAAACGAGGATTACCTGGGCGCCGGCTTTAGCGACACCTGCTGCAACCGTGCCAACACCTGCTTCGGAAACCAGTTTAACAGAAATCCTGGCATCGGTATTGGAATTTTTCAAGTCATAAATCAGCTGGGCCAGATCCTCAATGGAATAAATATCATGGTGAGGCGGCGGAGAAATAAGACCTACGCCAGTGGTCGAATGCCTGGTTTTGGCAACCCATGGATATACCTTTTGCCCCGGAAGCTGGCCTCCTTCTCCCGGCTTCGCACCCTGTGCCATTTTAATCTGGATCTCTCTGGCACTGACCAGATACCTGGAGGTCACTCCAAAGCGCCCGGAAGCCACCTGCTTGATGGCGGAGCAGCGGTTTACGCCGTCAGTCCCTCCGGTAAGGCGCTCCAGGCTTTCGCCGCCCTCACCGCTGTTGGATTTGCCCCGGATCCGGTTCATGGCAATCGCCAGGGTTTCATGGGCTTCCTGGGATATGGAGCCGTAGGACATGGCTCCCGTTTTAAACCGTTTAACAATGGATTCTTCGCTTTCCACCTCTTCCACCGGAATTTCCTTTGATTTGGAATAATCAAATTCCAAAAGGCTTCGTAAATTAACTGTCTGCCCCTCTTCCGTCAAGGCTCGGGTATATTCTTTGAAAACCTCGTAGCTTCCGGTTCTGGCAGCTTCCTGAAGGAGATGAATGGTAAGAGGATTGTATAAATGTTCCTCCTGCCCTGCCCTCTCTTTATGGCTACCCACGCTGTCCAGGGTTAAATCCACGTCAAGGCCAAGGGGATCAAAAGCGGCCGAATGAAGGACATCCACATCATTGGAAATGTCATCCAAAGTGATGCCGCCCACTCTGCTCACCGTATCCGTAAAATATTTATCAACCACATTCTTTGAAATGCCGATCGCCTCAAAGATCTGGGCTCCCTGATAGGACTGTATGGTGGAAATTCCCATTTTCGAAGCGATCTTTACGATGCCGTGAAGAACTGCAGAGTTATAATCCTCTATCGCTGCGTAATAATCCTTGTCCAGCATGCCGTTTTCAATGAGGGAACGTATGGATTCCTGGGCAAGGTAAGGATTGATGGCACAGGCTCCATATCCCAGTAAGGTGGCAAAGTGGTGTACCTCTCTTGGCTCTCCGCTTTCCAGGATAAGCGCCACGGAGGTCCTCTTCTTTGTCTTGACCAAATGCTGCTGAAGAGCAGATACGGCAAGCAGAGAAGGGATTGGCAAATGGTTTTCGTCAATATCCCGGTCAGACAGGATGATGATATTCGCTCCATCCCGGTGCGCCCGGTCTGCCTCCAGGAACAGCCTGTCAATGGCTTTTTCCAGGGAAGTATTTTTATAATAGGTGATTGGAATCACTTCTACTTTAAAGCCAGGCTTCTTCATGTTCTTAATCTTTAATAAGTCCGTACAGGTAAGGATTGGATTATTGACCTTCAGTATCTTACAGTTTTCCGCTGTCTCCTCCAGAATGTTCCCTTCCTCACCCACATAAACCGTGGTAGAAGTAACAATTTCTTCACGGATGGAGTCAATGGGCGGATTGGTGACCTGGGCAAAGAGCTGTTTAAAATAATTGAATAGAGGCTGATGCTTTTTGCTTAACACTGCCAGAGGACTGTCTGCGCCCATGGCGGAAACTGCCTCCAAACCGTTTAAAGCCATGGGAAGGATCATGGTCTTGTATTCCTCATAGGTATAACCATAAGTCTTCTGCAGCTTTGCCCTTTCCTCTCTGCTCATGGCAGGAACTCCCTTATTGGGTATGGACAGCTCTCTCAGTTCAATCAGATTGGAATCCAGCCATTCTCCATAAGGCTGGCGGGCCGCATAATATTCTTTCAGCTCCTCATCGCTGACCAGACAGCCCTTAACCGTATCAATGAGAAGCATCTTGCCCGGACGAAGACGCTCTTTTCTCACCACATGGCTCTGTTCAATATCAATGGCGCCCACTTCTGAAGCCAGGATCATCTGATCATCATCGGTAATGTAGTATCTTGAAGGGCGAAGGCCATTGCGGTCTAAAACGGCTCCAACCAGGTCACCGTCACTGAATACAATAGACGCCGGGCCATCCCAGGGTTCCATCATGGTCGCATAGTAACGGTAAAAGTCCTTAATTTCCTGAGGCATGGATTTGTCATGTTCCCATGGCGCAGGAATAGTCACCATAACAGACAGGGGAAGATCCATTCCGCTCATCATCATAAATTCCAGGGCATTGTCAAGCATGGCAGAGTCGGAACCTTCCTGGTTAATAATTGGAAGGACCTTATGCATGTCATACCGGAAATACTCGGATTCCATATTCTCTTCTCTTGCCATCATCTTATCCACATTCCCGCGAATGGTATTGATCTCGCCGTTATGTACAATAAGGCGGTTGGGATGGGCTCTCATCCAACTGGGGTTCGTGTTGGTGCTGAACCTGGAATGAACCACTGCAATGGCGGATTCATAATCTTTATCCTGAAGATCCGTAAAAAACCTTCTCAGTTCCTTCACCAGAAACATTCCCTTATAAACAATGGTTCTGCTGCTTAAGGAAACCACATAGGTATTGTCGTTGCTCTGCTCGAAAATCCTCCTTGATACATAAAGCTTCCGGTCAAATTCCAACCCCTTGGCCGTATCAGCCGGTTTCTTTACAAAACCCTGGGCAATGCAAGGCATACAGTCCACAGCCTTGGCACCGATCAGCTCCGGATGAATGGGTACATCCCTCCAGCCGGAAAATTCAATTCCCTCTTTCTTTACAATGATCTCAAACATCTTTTTAGCCTGGTTTCTGGCAAGCTCATCCTGGGGGAAGAAAAACATTCCCACTCCGTATTCCCTTTCCTCTCCAAGCTCTATGCCCAGAGGCTTTGTTACCTTTTTAAAAAACTTATGGGAGATTTGCAGCATGATTCCCACTCCGTCTCCGGTCTTTCCTTCCGCATCCTTACCTGCACGGTGTTCCAGATTTTCTACGATATGAAGAGCCTGTTCCACCGTCCTGTGAGACTTCACGCCCTTTATGTTGGCAACCGCTCCAATGCCGCAGTTATCATGCTCAAAGCGGGGATCATACAGGCCCGGCAACGCCTTTTTATTAGGGGATTGTAAACATGTATCCATAATCTCTTCCTTTCCTTATTCCTGCCCATGCTTTCCGGGCATAATAGTATGCACGAAGGGCGTTCCTGACTGCTTCCTCTGCTTTTGGGTGTTAAAATGTAACAGTAAATTTTTAGTTGATAATACTACATTTTTTTCTACTTGTAAACGTGTTTTATTTTTAAATTTTCAGATAATTAGACATTTAAGTGTATGTAAAGATATAATCTGATAATTATTCCTTATTTCAATATTTTTTCTTTCCACGCGGTACAACTCTCCGCATTTTTAAGGACACTGGTATAAACTTCTAATTTATTTAAGTTTGTACTTTCAATTGTTAAGTCTTTATTTCATTTTCAAAGTTTTCAAGCTTATAATCCCTCATATTCCACCCTTTTTCCATTGAAAAAGCCCCGGGAATCTCTTCCCAGGGCTCGTACAATTTTTTTCATAAAATAAAAACTGAATTACATTTCTCCAAGACCGCTTTCAATCGCTTCTGTCATGGTTTTCATTGCTGCTGCCTCATCTTCGCCTTCACAGATCAATTTGATCTCTGTTCCGCACTTAATGCCGGCTGCCATAACGTTTAATACGCTCTTAGCAACAATTCTCTTCTCTCCATATTCGATGATTACATCAGATTTAAATTTCATAGCTGTCTGAGACAGTACCCCTGCTGGTCTTAAATGAAGTCCAGATGGATTTACTACGGTCAGTGTTTTTGATAACATAAGATTTTCTCCTTTATCCTCAATTTTTTATACTCCTTGCAGTTAATTCTATTACAATATCCAATTTGTGTCAAGACAAACCAGTATGTCTTTTGCATATTTTACAAAGGAATTTCCTGTCTAAGAAATTTCAGAAAGTTTCTGCCTTTCTTTCTGGGAATAGATACAGCCACAGTAGTCCTGCCTGTATAGACCGTATTCTCCAGAAAGCTCCACAGATCGCTTATATCCGTTTTTTTTCTTGAAATCAGAGGGCAGATAAGCGACACGGTACTCCTTTGCCAGCTTTTCACCGATCTCATTTAGCTTTTCCGCATTCTTTAAAGGACTTATGGACAGAGTGGTGGTGAAATAGTCAAAGCGTCCGGCCTGTGCAACCTTTGCCGCCTCCTGAAGGCGCAGTTCATAGCATTTAAAGCATCTGGTGCCGCCTTCCGGCTCCATTTCAAGGCCTCTTACTATCCGGTGAAATTCTTCCGGCTCATAGGCACCTGCTTCAAAAGTCACAGGATGAGCAAAATTCATGGAGGCAATGAGCCTTTTCTGCTCTTTTACCCGCCTAACGTATTCCTCAGGCGGATATATATTGGGATTATAGAAATACACGGTTATTTCAAAATAGCGGGATAAATATTCCAGCACATAACTGCTGCACGGCGCACAGCAACTGTGTAAAAGCAGTCTGGGGACTTTTCCCTGTTCCTCCAAGCCTGCGATGACCTGATCCAATTCCTTCTGATAATTCCTCTGGTTCATGGTAGCTCCTTCCCTGCTGTCGAAAAGTAGACATTCGCAATCCGCTTCACTACTTGCTCATGAAGGCAGACTGTGCGTTCACATCACAAAAAGGCGTCTGCAGTAGCCTGACGCCTCCTGTTTCTTAAAGGAAATCTCTGATCCGTTTACTGCGGACAGGATTTCTAAGTTTTCTAAGGGCTTTTGCTTCTATCTGCCTGATGCGCTCCCTAGTAACATTAAATTCCTTCCCAACTTCTTCCAAAGTACGGGGATGGCCATCCTCTAATCCAAATCTGAGTACAATTACCTGACGCTCCCTCTCCTTTAAATCTCCAAGAAGAGCATCAATGTGCTCTCTCAGCATAACGGATTCTACGTTACCTTCCGGAGTCACAACATTATTATCAGCCACGAAATCTCCCAGGTTGGAATCATCCTCCTCACCTATGGGGGTTTCAAGAGATGCTGGCTCTCTGGCGATCTGCATGATCTCCATAACCTTGTCCTCTGTCATGTCAAGGGCTTCTGCCAGTTCCGCCACAGACGGCTCATATCCAAGCTCAAGAGTCAGCTTTCTCTGCATCTTGGACATTTTATTAATCGTTTCTACCATATGCACAGGCACACGGATTGTTCTGGCCTGGTCTGCAAGGGCTCTGGTTACAGACTGGCGTATCCACCAGGTAGCATATGTACTTAATTTATAACCTTTGGTATAATCAAATTTTTCCACGCCTTTAATAAGGCCTAAATTCCCTTCCTGAACCAGATCAAGGAAACTCATTCCACGGCCTGTATAACGCTTTGCAATGCTGACTACAAGGCGCAGATTTGCCTCGATCAAACGCTCTTTGGCATCATCATCGCCATCAGCTTTTCGCTTAGCAAGGCGCAGTTCTTCCTCTGCGTTCAAAAGTGGTACTGTTCCAATTTCCTTTAAGTACATGCGGACAGGATCTTCCGTTCCGATGCCCTCCAGTAAGTCAATGGCGTCTAGATCAATATCTTCCTCATCTATATCCTTTACAAAACCGTCTTCAAGATCATCATCTAATAGCAGGTCGTCTGACATGAGCACATCATCAGTTAAAACGGAGTCGTCAATGACCGGGATCACGTCTACGCCGCGATTCTCCAGGTACGTATAAATCTGATCCATCTGCTCTGTTGTCAGTTCTTCCCCCATAAAGAAGTTATTAATCTCCGTTACGTCCAACGCATTATGCTTCGTTTTCGCAAGTTCGACAAGTTTTCCCAGCTTATCTAAAAAATTATCTTTTTCCACTTAATAACGTCCTTTCGCTAAGAGGTATACATAAAGCCCACACAACTTTTCATTATATACTAACGGAATCCATATTTCAACATATTTCTTCCAAAATAGCAGTTTTATTGCTTTTTCGGCGTTTTTCTCATAATCTGGACTCTCTTCTTTAAATTAGTGATATTAACTTCCCTCCTGGTCCCGCCGAATTCCCCATCTAACACCCAGTCAATAGGCTCTTCCGAGAGAATTCTCAAAGACCTTGTCCGAAATTTATGGACGTATTCATTTGGTTCTTCCTTCAGAAACATGTAATTAATAATGTTGGTCAAATCCAAAGCAGTTTTGGGCGTTCGTATCAACAGCACCTCAAACTCGCCGTCGTCAAGGGCTACATCCTGTGTCACAAGCCCTTTAAAGCCTCCTACGCTCATGGTATTTGTTATCATACCGAAAATAAACTCTCCTTCCAGAGTCATTTCCTCTTTCCTGCCCACGCTTTCTGAGTATAAAGGTATGCCCGCAGTGTGTTCCTCACATTCGATCCTCATCTCATAGGACTTTATGGAAGCCAGGCTCTTCATGCCTTCCAGCATATACGCCTGATGCCCCAGAACATTCTTTTTATCCTGGGGAGTTAAATAAGCCACCTCAGTAAAGGCACCGAACGCGGCAATATACACGAAATGCCTGTCCCCGCAAAAACAGCCGATATCAATGGGAAAGGGTTCCCCAAAAACCGCCGCTTCGGCCGCTTTTACCATATTTTTTGAGATCTTTAAGCTGGTAGCAAAATCATTGGTGGAACCGGCAGGGATGTATCCCAAATTGGGAAAACTATCCAATTTCATGAGACCGCTTATAGTCTCATTCAAGGTCCCGTCACCCCCGCTGCACACCACCAGATCAACACTGCCTCCATATGCTGCCGCTGCCTCCATTGCATCACCGCTCCGCTGTGTCACATGAACCGACAATTCATAACCGGCCTTTGTAAAAATATCCAGGATATCCATCAGCTTATTCCTGATCTGAGCTTTCCCGGAACGCGGATTAAATATAAAAAGAATCTTTTTCATTATATCACCTGATCAATTTTGTATACGTCTTAAATGCACCTGGCAAGGAATAAGTTTTTTTTAAGTCTTCCCCAGTGACCCATAAAAAATCTCCGTTTGGCCGTTCTCCAAGTTCAATCCGATATCCTATCATATGCCATTCCACATGGCTGAACACATGCTTTGCAGCAGGAAGAGGCGTTACCTTAGCCGTATCCACTCCCAACTGGTCAAGCAGGATTTCCTCTCCTAAGTGTCCCTCCACATTGGGAAACTCATATAGAGATGCCAAAAGTCCTGTGTCATCACGCTTGCGGATGGCAACCCGTCCATCCTGCCACAGGAGCATTACCGTTTTATTTTCCGTCCTGCGGGCCTTTTTAGGCGTTTTTACCGGAATTTCACCGGTAAGGCCATTAGCCCTGGCAACGCAGATTGAGGCCAGGGGGCACTGTCCGCACAGGGGGGAACCGTTTGGCACACAGACAATCGCTCCGATTTCAATAAGTCCCTGGTTGTAAGAGCTGGCTTCCCGTTCCGGCATTACTGCCTTTAATTCCTCTTCCATACGTCTTTTGACTGACTGCTTTAAAATGTCTTCCCTGCTGCCTGTTACTCTGGAAACCACCCGTAATACATTGCCGTCAACCGCCGGGACCGGAATGTCAAAAGCTATGGACGCAATAGCACCTGCGGTGTAAGACCCGATCCCCGGAAGCTTTTTAAGCTCCTCGTAGGAAGCCGGAAGCTCTCCGCCATACTGCTCTACAAGAAGCTCTGCTGTTTTCTTTAGATTTTTTGCCCTGCTGTAATAGCCAAGCCCTTCCCAGAGTTTCAATAACCGGTCTTCCGACACTGCCGCCAGATCATTGATCCCCGGTAAGGCCTCCATAAAACGCTCAAAATAGGGTTTTACCGCTTCCACTCTGGTCTGCTGGAGCATGATCTCCGATATCCATACCCGGTATGGTTCCGGCTTGTCCCTCCATGGAAGGGCCCTTGCATGCTCCCTGTACCAGGACAAAAGCGGGCGTTCCATGGCCTTTAAACGCCCCCTTGTATCCAGTTCCTTTTCCTGGGGCTCCAAAACCTGTAATTTATCATAAAGCGAATGATTCTTCATTACACATATCCATAGACTCCCCGGACAGATACCTCTCCGGAAATCACATGTCTTACCTCTCCCGGCTTTACTTCCACAAGAAGCTCTCCCTTTTCGTTGATACCCAGGGCTTTTCCAATATAATCACCAGACTTCTCCAGAACTCTTACTTCCTTTCCTGCATTGACCATATGCTTATTATAGACACTTATCAGCCCGGATAAATCACCCTGGCTGATAAATTCCTCATAATATTGTTCAAAAGCCTCCATAATAGCGGCAACCAGCCGGCTCCTTCTCACCTTTTCTCCTGTTTCCAGAAGCAGGGAGGTTGCCGTCTGCCTAACTTCTTCCGGAAATTCCTCCATATTGACGTTGATCCCGATCCCTACCACAACATAATGGATTCCTTCCAGCTCGGCGCTCATTTCCGTCAAAATGCCGCACAGCTTTTTCCCGTTTGCTACAATATCATTCGGCCACTTAATGCCCGCAGCAAGGCCAGTTACGTCCTTTATTCCGTCATAGACCGCCAGGGCAGCTACCAGCGTTATCATGGAAGCCGAAGCAGGAAGAATGTCCGGCCTTAAGATCAGGCTCATAAATATGTTCTTCCCGGAAGGGGACACCCAGGTGCGCCCTCTTCTGCCCCGTCCTGCGTTCTGGCAGTCGGATACAACAAGAGTCCCGGTGGAAGCCCCTTCCTCTGCCAGACGTCTGGCTCTTATATTGGTGGAGTCAATGGCCTCGTGGTATTCCACCTCCCGGCCAAATCTTCCCTTAATGCAGCTATTAATCTCCGTTTTCGTCATTATATCACAAGAACCGATGAAATGATACCCTTTATTTCGAACCGCCTCAATTTGATATCCTTCTTCTTCCAGCTGACGGATGGCTTTCCAGACGGCCGTCCTGGAAACCCCAAAGCGGCCGCACAGTTCCTGGCCTGATAAGTAACCGTCACTTTCCTTAAGCAGCTTAAGAATCTCTGTTTTCAATGATATCACCCCCACCAGATGCTCACCGCACTGATTACAGTAAGGGCAATAAGAAGGACTCCGAACATAAGGACAGCCATGCCTGCCGCTTTCTTCTTCTTCTCCCGGCCGCTAAGTCTGATTTTATAGATCCCGTTGACCATGTTAAGCGCGCCGGCCAGGAAAAATATTGCCGGGAACAGAAACATATGATCCTCCGGGTTTAAAAACGATATGACAGCCAATGTTACAATCAGAATTCCCACTATAATATGGAGGACATCCACAATCATGGAAGCGTTTCTCAAGCTTCTTCCTCGTTCCTGTATATACATGTTCTACTCTCCTAACGTCGCCACCATTACCGCCTTAATGGTATGCATTCTATTTTCTGCTTCGTCAAATACCACAGACACAGCCGATTCAAAAACCTCCTCTGTCACTTCATTTCCTTTGACAGCCGGCAGGCAGTGCATGAATATGGTAGTGTCTTTACCTGTCTTCTCCATCAGTTCCTGATTCACCTGATAAGGCTTTAAAAGAGCAATACGCTGGGCGGCCTTGTCCTCTTCTCCCATGGAACACCACACATCCGTATAAATGGTATCAGCATCTTTAACCGCATCTGTATCCTCTGTGAGAGTGATGGTACTTCCGTTTTCCTTCGCATAACCCTGGCATAATTCCACCAGATCCTCCTTTGGCCACAGACTCTCGGGAGCCAGGATGGTAAAATGAACGCCCATCTTGCTCATTCCGATCATCAGGCTGTTGGCCATATTGTTGCGCCCATCCCCTGCATATACAAAACGAAGACCTTTCAGATATCCGAAATGTTCTTTCATAGTGAGAAGGTCTGCCAGAATCTGTGTTGGATGATAATCATCGGTCAGCCCGTTCCACACCGGAACGCCTGCATATTTTGCCAGGTCTTCCACGGTCTTATGCTTAAATCCGCGGAATTCGATCCCGTCAAACACCCTTCCCAAAACTCTTGCCGTATCTTCCACGCTTTCCTTATGTCCCAGCTGAATATCATCTTTCCCTAAATATTCCGGATGTGCGCCTTCATCGACTGCAGCTACCACAAAGGAACATCTGGTGCGGGTTGACGGTTTTTCAAAAATTAGAGCAATGTTTTTTCCCTTCAGGGAATTACCCGTGATCCCCTGTTTTTTCTTGGCTTTTAAATCTGCGGCTAAATCCAGCAGATATCCAATCTCTTCCGGTGAATAATCCTTTAATGTGATAAAATTTCTTCCTTTTAAGTTCATATTGCATCCTCCGCTTTTCTACTTGTATTTTTATACATTATTATAGTGTATCTCGCATAGTTATGCAATACTTTTTTTATTTTTGTATATTAATGCATTAAGGGTTTGTACCTGGTATCCGGTCAATTCACAAAAAAAGGATTGAAAGATGTTTTTCTTTCAGACTTTATCCCCCTGCTGCAGCGGTTTCACCTTGTCAAGGGACCGGAGCTTCTTTCTGATCTCCTCCATCATCTGATCCACCGTATAAATCCGAAAGCGTTTGACCTTCAAACGTTTTGCTAAGTCTTCCAGCAGGCCTAAGTACATATCCTTGTAATCCCAGTCCTCCTTCAGCTTTAATTCCTCAGCCAGCTTGGGGAATAATTTTTCCGTAAATGCACGGTAACCCGTCAGAGCTGCCATCCCCTCTTCATTAAGCGTATCCTGCATATATATTTTAAAAAGTTCCACTTCTGACATCATCTTATCAAAATAGTAGGGTTCCGTATTTGGTGCATCAATATAATAAATACGCCCGCAAAGGCCATATAAGAACCTTTTTGCATCAAAATATCCCAGAGTCATATTTTTTCTCGTCTGTTTTTTATCAAACTCCAGGATTCCCCCAAGGTCTTGTCTTGGAGCAATGTGGTACACTCGGATCCCATCCGGAATCTCAGTCACCCGTTCCTTATCAAACCCCAGGCCATAGATGCGGATCACAATGATGTCCTCATACCCATGATCAAGAAGAACATTAATGGGAACATTGTTGACTCCTCCGCCATCCATATACCGTTTCCCGCCCAGCTTTTCATTTTTAAAAGCCAGGAAGTAGGCGCTGGCCAGCAGCATATCTTTGATGGATCCTGCATCGCCGTTTAGGATATCCGCGGCCACTTCCTTCCTGTCTGAAACCGAATAAGTTACGGTAAAAAGTTCCCTGTCAGAGTTTCTGAGCTTCTCCTCATCTCCCACCACTTCTTCAATGAGATTTTTCAGAGGAGTAATATCAAATCCCCCGTCCTTTACGATCTGCAATCCGCTGCTTATCAGCTCCTGTAGATTTAAGGACTTGAAATCCTTTTCCTTTAATGCCTTTATGGTCTCATCGTTTACCGACATGACATGAGAGTATTCTATGTTCTTCCATATCTCTTCGGCCCGTTCCAGATCATCCATGCAAATGAGAGCGCCGTTTAAGGAGCCAACGGAAACACCTGCGACTCCCCTTATCTTTACTCCTTCTTCCCTCAGAGCCTTCCAGGCGCCGATCTGGTAAGCTCCCTTGGCCCCTCCGCCTTCAAGCACCAGTCCATACTCTCTGCTTAAATCCAGTTTCAGTTCCATAAGCCCTCCTTTTAGACTATCTAAGGAAACACCCTGCAAGTATACCTCTATGCCCTAAAAACTTGGGCAGAATCAGAGAAATTATGCCAAAAACGCAGCAAGAGGGCATTTGCCCCCTGCTGCGGTATGTTTATAGCTTAAGGAAGTTATTCCCCGGGATTCTTAGCGATCTCCGTAATGGAAGAAACCAGCCCGGCCATGTTCTGAATATCAGAAGGGATGATGATTTTGGTGGCCTTGCCGTCAGCAACCGCCTTAAATGCCTCCAGGCTCTTAATGACTAAAACTGAATGATCCGCACCAGCTTCCTTAATCATACGGATTCCCTCCGCATTAGCCTGCTGGATCTTTAAGGTGGCTTCCGCCTGGCCTTCCGCCTCACGGATCCGTTTTTCCTTTTCTGCCTCTGCGTGAAGGATTGCAGCCTGCTTTTCAGCTTCCGCATCAAGAATGGCAGATTCTTTCTTTCCTTCCGCCACAAGAACGGTGGATGTCTTCTCTCCTTCTGCCCTTAAGATGGCTTCACGGCGTTCACGCTCTGCCTTCATCTGCTTCTCCATGGCATCCTGAATGGCCGCCGGAGGCATGATATTCTTAAGCTCCACACGGTTTACCTTGATTCCCCATGGGTCAGTGGCAATATCAAGGGTTTCTCTCATCTTTGCGTTGATGGTCTCTCTTGAAGTCAAGGTCTGATCCAGCTCCAGATCACCAATGATGTTACGAAGGGTCGTAGCCGTCAGATTCTCAATGGCCATGATGGGATTCTCAACACCGTAAGCATAAAGCTTCGGGTCTGTTATCTGAAAAAATATGACCGTGTCGATTCTCATAGTAACGTTATCCTTTGTGATAACCGGCTGAGGCGGGAAGTCCGCCACCTGCTCTTTTAAATTAACCCTTTTAGCCACACGGTCAAGAATTGGCATCTTAATATGAACACCTACAGACCATGTCTCAATGTAAGCTCCCAAGCGCTCTACAACCAGAGCCTGTGCCTGGGGAACGATCCTGATACAAGTTGACAATAACGCCAGAATAACAATCAATATAATAATAACTGATGTAAATCCAACAACTCCCATATTATGATTCCTCCTGATTCATACTCACAATTAATTTTACACCTCTTATTTCCTTTACTTCCACCAAAGCGCCTACCGGGTATATACTGTTTTCCTCCAGTGCCCTGGCCGTCCATTCCTGACCGTTTAGGATCGCTGCACCTTTTCCCTCCACGTTGTTGATCGTGGCCGTAACCCTGGCACTTTTTCCAATAAGGCTTTCCATATTGGTCTTTACCGTGTTCCGGTTCACATATTTTAATGCAAAAGGCCTTGTAAAGAATAAGAGAATAAAGGATACAATTACAAACAGCGCCAGTTGCACCTGGATATTTATTCCAAACAACGCCAGCACAAATGCAACCAATGCTCCTCCCGCAAACCAGACGGTCGTCAGGGCCATGGTCGCCGCTTCAATTCCAAGAAGCACTACAAATGCAATAAGCCAATAGACTGCTGCCATCTTATCATTCCCCTTCCCTGCCATTGTAAACAAAGCTGCCCGGCAAATCTATCTGTTGACATACGATATAGTTCGGCCATTTGGCGAACTATTACTATCATACTATATGTTCCAGTATTTCTCAATATTTTCTCAATATTTCTGCCTATAAAAGCCTTACAATTTTCTGACGGCTACATCCGCCGCTGTCTGGCCGCCTCAAACATCAATACAGAGGCCGCAACCGCGGCATTTAAGGATTCCACTTTTCCTTTCATGGGGATCTTTACATAGGCATCTGCCAGCGCAGCTGTTTCGTCCGTCAGGCCGTTTGCTTCATTTCCCACCAAAAACCCTGTATCAACAGTATAATCCTCTTTTTCATAATTATTCCTGCCATCTAAATGTGCTGCATACAGCCTGACCCCGCCGGCTTTCAGGGCCTTTAAAGAGGCGGTTAAGTCATCCGTATACACAAACGGAACACGAAAAACGGACCCCATGGTGGAGCGGATTACTTTTGGATTGTAAACATCCGCTGTAGTTTCGCTCATAAGCACGCCGGTAATTCCTGCTCCCTCCCCGGCCCTGAGAATAGTCCCGAGATTCCCCGGGTCCTGGATGTTTTCCAGAACCATCAAAAAGGAAGGGCCAGGAGCAGCCAGCAGGTCCTTCTCCTTATAGGCATATTGCTTTACAAGGGCTAAAATTCCCTGAGGAGTCTGGGTATCCGACATGACCTTAAACACATCCTCCGAAACAACCTCATATTCTTTTCCCGATAAAAGCTTTTTATGGGCTTCATCTTTTAAAAAGCCTTCCGACACAAAGACGCTTTCAATCCTGTCTGCCGGAATTTCCTTAAACATGCGAAGCCCTTCCGCTACAAAAAGGCCGCTTACGTTTCTGGCTTTGGCCTTCTTTGATAAGTTCATCACCTGTTTCACCCTTGCATTGGCGCTGCTGGTTATCATAATGTACCTCTCTTTTATAAGTTTTCCAGTTCTTCCAGCCACAGGCGGCTTACGGCATCGCTTGGCATGCGCAAATCTCCTCTGGGGGATACTGCTACAGAGCCCACCTTGGGTCCGTCAGGCATGCAGGAACGCTTAAACTGCTGGCTGAAAAACCTGCGGTAAAATACCTTTAACCATTTTAAAATAGCTTCCTTTTCATAATGCCCGGAAAAGGCGTAGACCGCCATGCGGTAAACCTTCTCCGGCCGGCAGCCGAATCTTAAAATCTGGTACAGGAAGAAATCGTGAAGTTCATATGGGCCCACTAAATCCTCTGTCTTCTGGGCAATTTCTCCATCCTGGGGTGGAAGGAGTTCCGGGCTTACAGGCGTGTCAAGAACATCAAGAAGTACACTGCTTAAAGTCTCTTCCCCGCAGGTGTCGGCATAATAACGTACCAGATGGCGTACCAGGGTCTTTGGCACCGAAGCATTGACTCCGTACATGGACATATGATCGCCGTTATAGGTGGCCCATCCAAGAGCCAGTTCAGACATGTCCCCCGTTCCAATGACCATTCCGTTTAGTTTGTTTGCCATATCCATCAGCACCTGAGTCCTCTCCCTGGCCTGGGAGTTTTCATAGGTTATATCATGGACATCTTCCTTCTGTCCGATATCCCGGAAATGAAGGGTTACGGCTTCCCTGATATTCACCTCTGTAAGCTCTGCTCCAAGGGTTTTGGTCAGCGTGCAGGCGTTCTGATACGTCCGGTCCGTTGTTCCGAAGCAGGGCATGGTCACCGCATGAATCTGATTCCTGGGAATTTCCAGCATATCAAAGGCCCGGACCATCACCAGAAGGGCCAGGGTGGAATCCAAGCCTCCTGAAATTCCTACAACCCCATGCTTACAGCCCGTGTGGGCAAGCCTCTTTTTTAAGCCCATGGCCTGTATAGAGAGAATCTCCTCACACCTTCTGTTTCTCTCCTCCTCATTATCCGGGACAAAGGGCCTGGGATCAATAAATCTCTTTAAATCCAGTTCCTCCTGCTTTATCTTAAAGGGAACCACCATATAATCCTTGTGGTCGGCCTGGGGAAATGTAGTCATCCGGCGTCTTTCATGAACCAGCCTCTCCAAGTCCATGTCCCCGTATATCGTTTCATTTCCAAAGCGTTTGGACTCTGCAAGGAGAGAACCGTTTTCCGCTATCAGGTTCTGGCCGCCGAACACAAGATCCTGGGTGGATTCTCCCTCTCCTGCGTTGGCATAGATGAAACCGCATACCAGACTGGCGGAATGTCCCGTAATAAGGCTTCTACGGTACATATCCTTTCCCGTTGTCTCATCACTGGCAGAACAGTTTACAATCACCGTTGCTCCGGCAGTGGCATGACGGATGGATGGTGGATTTGGAACCCATGCATCCTCACAGACCTCCGCCGCCACCACAAGCTGGGGAATGTCCTCACATGCAAAAAGAATGTTGGTGCCCATAGGAACCAGTTCATCCTCCCATTTTACCATCACCGGTATTTCGTTTCCCGGCTGGAAATAACGCAGCTCATAAAACTCTGAATAATTGGGCAGATTCGTCTTCGGAACAATCCCGAGAATTCTTCCATTTTGAATGGCAACAGCCGTATTGTAAAGCTTTCCGCCTCGTTCCCAGGGCATGCCTATAAAGCATAGAAGGTCGTGTCCTTCCGTTGCCTTTAAAATCTCCTTAAGCTCCTCTTTTGCCTTTATTAACAGAGCATCCTGCCCGAATAAATCACCGCAGGTATAGGCCGTCAGGCAAAGCTCCGGAAACACCATGAGTTTTGCATGCCTATCAATTCCCTCTTTGATCTGCTCACAAATCCTCTCTCTGTTAAATTCCGGGTCTGCTACCTTTACGTCTGGGGTTGCCGCGGCAACCCGGATATATCCATGCTTCATCTCTTTTATCTCCTATCTATTCATTGGTACCCTTTGGTATCATTTGGCCTTTAAGCTGTAAACACAGTCCATCACCATGGTTGTTATCTATGTTATAGGATAACACCACATCACCGCTCCAAAACTGGGGAAAAATGGCACCAGCAGATTAATTTAGATCATACGCAGAATGCACATGTTTCCCACACCGATCAGCATGGCAGAATATCCATAGGCAATGAAATCCTCTTTCTTTTTCCAATTCCCCAATGAGTATTAGTATACATCCATTTTTGGAAATTGGGAAGCCGGATAATTTAAGGTTTACTTTTTAGGTGGTTTCGTGTACAATATTTTTATATCCTACTAAACAGATAAGAATAATTAGGAAGGAGATTTTAAGCCATGAAATTTTCTACCAAGGGACGTTACGCCCTTCGTATGATGCTTGAATTTGCACTTCATCCGGGGGAATGCACAAAAATCAATCAAGTGGCGGAACGACAGGAAATATCGGACAAATATCTGGAGCAGATTGTCACCATCTTAAGCAGGGCCGGGTATGTGAAAAGCAGAAGAGGCGCCCAGGGCGGTTATTATCTGACAAAGGCTCCTGCGGAATATACCGTTGGCATGATCCTGCGCCTTGCAGAGGGAAGTCTGGTTCCCGTAACATGTCTGGAGGATGAAATCAACCCCTGCAGCCGTTCCCATAATTGTGCCACTCTCATGGTATGGAAAAAGCTGGATCATGCGATCTCCGATGTGGTAGACAGCATTACCCTGGCAGATTTAGTGGAAGAACAAAAAAGGCTTGATGGCCAGGCTAACTATTATGAAATCTAAACAATGGTTCAAAAAAGTTCGTGTTCTCCCGACTCAAGGGGCAGCACGAACTTTTTAAATCCGGTTATTATTTTCCGTTTGAAGTCCGGTCAAATATATCCCGGAAAGCGGAATCGTTTTCCAGAAAAACATCTACCAGAAGGGGATCAAAATGGTCTCCTCTTCCCTGAGTAATTATCTTTAAACTATTCTCATGGGTAAACCCCTCTTTATACACCCGTTTAGAACGCAGCGCATCATACACATCCGCCAAAGCCATGATGCGTGCCGATATTGGAATCTCTTCCCCTTTTAAACCCTTTGGATATCCGCTTCCATCCCATTTTTCATGATGGCAAAGGGTGATTTCCATACCAACCTTGATGAACGCGCTTCCTGTATCCTTTTTTTCGATGCTTGCCAGTGTCTGATATCCAATGGTTGTATGAGTTTTCATGATTTCGAATTCCTCCGGCGTCAATCTGCCGGGCTTTAACAGAACCGCATCCGGAATCCCAACCTTTCCAATGTCATGCAACGGGCTAGCCTGGGTGATGCCATCAATAAAGGCACGGTCTATTTCCCTCTGATGTCCTCCCATTTCCCAAAGCTTTTCCGCCAGAAGACGGCAATACTGTGATGTTCTGACAATATGCTCTCCTGTCTCATCATCCCTGGACTCCGAAAGCTTCACTAATGCATGAATGGTGGCCATTTGAGAAACGGACACTTCAGCCACCTTTTTCTGAACAAGTTCTTCCAGATGATGATTATATTCCTCTAATTTCTCCTCAACAACTTTAGCGCTGGTGATGTCCTGAATCGTACCGTGGACTCTGGCGGGATTTCCCCTGAAATCCTTTGATGCCACAAACCGGATATGCACCCACTTGACCCGGTTTCCCTCCAACAACAGACGGTACCGGTATTCAGCAGGCGCCATGCCGTTTTGCATATCTTGGTAAATTTGTCTCACCAGCTCTTTATCATCGGGATAAACCTTTTGAAAATAAAACGTCAGATCCAAATTAGCAGACGGGTCTGTTTCCAATATTCTGTTCATGGTGTCCGACCACCATAACTGCTTTGTGGAAAGGTTCAGCTCCCAGTTGCCGATCAATGCAATTTCCTGGGCCTCCCGGCGGGAAGCATCGCTTTTTTCCAATTCCCTGCTCTTAATTTCCAGCTGTTTTGACACCTCTACATAACGCTCCATGATCTCCGATACCAATTCAGTATGAATCTGATTATCCACCTGCTTTGCAAAATGGTCAAGCATGGCCTTAACATATTCATCCGAACCTGATTCTTCCGATACGATTTTTTGTCCCAGCAGGATGGCATCTGTCCGCATCAATCTTCTTCCTCCTTCAGGAAATAGTCGATCCCGACTTCGGTCAATTCTTTCAGCCGTTTGATTACGATCTCCTGTGCTGCTGAAGTATCAAGGATACTTCCATGCTGGGGCGCGATCAGGGAAATATCCAGTTCTTCTATCCTCTCAAGGGCATACAGCAGCGCTTTTTTCGATGGCATGATTCGCTGATGGAAATTTATGATTCCATTTATCTGGCATACTTTCCGGGTGATGGGACAGATTTTCAGGGGCTCGCAGTCCTTGCATACATCACCGATCAGCGTATATAAGCTCCAGTTGTGATCATAGCTTCCGAAAATATCGCTGCTGAATAATGTTTTTGTTTTCTTATCATAAGTAATAAAGCTGCCCGGCGAATGGGAATAAGGCGTCCTGATAAATTCCAGGCGCCTGCCGCTTGAAAATTCAAAATGAAATCCCAATTGCTCAATGCACAGCTTCTGCGAACTCATGGAATAATAGTTGATGAAAATATTATTTTCATGATGGGAGATTATTTTTAAATCCTTGCTGTTAATGAGTGTTTCTATATGGGGAATATTGCCGCATAAATCCGGATCATAGTGATGATAAATCAGATGGCTGATCTTGCCCGGGCTGATCCCCGTTCGCATGATTTTCAGCATGACTGTGCCGAAATCATCCCTGCTGCCGCTGTCGATGAGCACTGCCTCATCACCATCTACAATTAAATAAGGGTTGCAGTGGAGACCTGCACTTTCATCAAAAAATCCCACCCAGTAGACTCCCTCAGCTATTTCTACATACTCTTTATAATTCAAATCCTGCTTATCCATCTGTATTGTCCTCCAATGAATCCATTTATGGCTAGTCCCCATACCGTTGGCCATGGCTTAAATGGAATCCGCACATTCATTCCCTTCTTTAATTCAGTATAGGCAAATGATTCGGCCCTCTGCTGTCTGAAATGGAAAAAGATTCCATGCCATTATAGCATAGAATCTTTTCACTGACTACTATATCTAAATAACGGACCAGCTGGGAAGGGATCCCTTTCAGCTGATCGTGCTTTCCGCAAATTTCCTGATTTCAGACGCATTTGTGATCTTCTGCACCTGACCGTTCTTTATGACCACCAGAGTAGGAGCCTGCATGATTCCGAATCTTGTGGCAAGCTCCACATTCTCTTCGGCATCCACCACCTCATAATCCATATTTTGTAAAAACTGTTTTGCAATCCGGCAATTAGGGCAGGTTTTCGTTGTAAAGAGATAGGTCCCTGTCGGAATCTCCGCTTTTTTCGCCGCTGCCTTATCCCTATTTTCCCCTGCAGCTCCTTTTTTCAGTACGGAGTGGAAAGGATCGTAAGTTGTCCGGTTCTTATATTCCTGGGTTTTTCCCTCATTCCAGTTCTGCACCGGACGGTAGTAGCCGGTGATCCGGCTGTATACCTCAGCCTTCTTTCCGCAGACCGGGCATACCTTATGTTCGCCGGAAAGATATCCGTGCTCCGAACAAATAGAATAGGTTGGGGACAATGTATAATAAGGCAGTTTGAAATTCTCCGCAATGGTGTGCACCAGCTTTGCCGCAGCTTCCCAGTCAGGAAGCTTCTCACCAAGAAATGCATGGAATACGGTTCCTGATGTATAGAGGGTCTGCAGCTCATCCTGAATCTCAAGGGCATCAAAGATATCTGCCGTATAATCCACAGGAAGGTGGGAGCTGTTGGTATAATATGGAGTATCTCCCGGATTTCCGGCTGTTATGATATTTGGATAATGCTTCTTGTCATGCTTAGCCAGCCGGTATGTGGTGGACTCTGCCGGGGTTGCCTCCAGATTGTATAGGTCTCCGTACATTTCCTGGTAATCTGACAGCCGTTCCCGCATGTGATTTAACACATCCTTGGTAAACTGTCTGGTTTTCTCACTTGTCAGATCATGCCCCAGCCATTTGGCGTTTAAGCCAACTTCGTTCATTCCGATCAGGCCGATGGTGGAAAAATGATTTTCAAAGCTGCCAAGGTAACGTTTCGTATAAGGATATAGTCCCTGGTTCAGAAGCTTTGTTATAACTTCCCGCTTGGTTTTTAATGACCGGGCCGAAATATCCATCATATGATCCAGACGCTTGTAAAAATCGGCCTCATTCTGGGCAAGGTAAGCGATTCTTGGCATGTTGATGGTTACAACGCCCACGGAACCGGTGCTTTCGCCAGAGCCAAAGAATCCGCCGGTCTTTCTCCTAAGCTCCCTTAAATCAAGGCGCAGACGGCAGCACATGCTCCTTACATCGCTTGGTTCCATATCACTGTTAATGTAATTTGAGAAGTAAGGGGTTCCGTATTTGGAAGTCATCTCAAACAGCAGCCGGTTATTCTCCGTATTGGACCAGTCAAAATCCTTGGTAATGGAGTAAGTAGGAATGGGATACTGGAAACCACGCCCATTGGCGTCTCCCTCTATCATGGTTTCAATAAAGGCTTTATTGATCATGTCCATCTCAGCCTTGCAGTCCTTATACTTAAAGTCCGCCTCTTTTCCGCCAACAACTGCGTTAAGCTCTGCCATATCGGCAGGAACGGTCCAGTCCAGGGTAATATTGGAAAACGGAGCCTGAGTTCCCCAGCGGCTTGGCGTATTCACACCATAGATAAAGGATTCTATGCATTTCTTCACTTCCTGGTAGGATAAGTGATCGGCTTTTACAAAAGGAGCCAGATAAGTATCAAAAGAAGAAAAGGCCTGTGCTCCTGCCCATTCATTCTGCATGATTCCCAGGAAATTGACCATTTGGTTGCAAAGAACGGATAAATGCTTTGCAGGGGAAGAGGTGATCTTTCCCGGTATTCCTCCAAGTCCTTCCAGAAGAAGCTGCTTTAACGACCAGCCGGCACAGTAACCGGTGAGCATGGATAAATCGTGAATATGGACATCAGCATTTCTGTGGGCACCTGCAATCTCCTGGTCATAAATTTCAGACAGCCAGTAATTCGCCGTAACTGCACCGGAGTTGCTTAATATCAGCCCTCCTACGGAATAGGTAACAGTGGAATTTTCCTTGACACGCCAATCCTCTACCTTTACGTAGCTGTTTACCACAGCCTTGTAATCCAGAATGGTATCCTTCATATTCCGTATCTTTTCCCTCTGTTTCCTGTATAAAATATAAGCCTTCGCCACATCGGTATATCCCGCCTGCTCAAGAACGTGTTCCACACTGTCCTGAATCTGTTCTACTGTGACTTCTCCTCCTGACATCTTCCCCTGAAAATCAGCAGTTACCCGAAGTGACAGCAGTTCCAGTATTTCATTATTATACTCCTTTTGAGTGGCCTTAAATGCTTTTTTAATCGCTTCCGTGATTTTATTCAGACTGAATTCAGCACTTTCCCCATCTCTTTTTACCACCTGGATCATAAAACTAAACTCCTTTCCTCTGCAAAACCCCTTAACATTCTTTTTTTATCATTGGATAGGCGGCGCTAAAAGCGGCACCTTTTGTGAGAAGTTAAAGAACATCTCTTCACAAGTATATTATAACAGAAGAAAAGAAAAAACACAATATGTAGTTTGGTTTTTTAACACCAATCCACATATTGTGTTTTTTATTCATCAACAGCATCGGCATTGTTTGCCAAGGAGGCAAACAGCTCCGATGGCACATAGGCATTCACCAGAATTCCGTCTTCCTGATACTCTTCCTTTAACAGCTGGCCATATTTGCGGATCAGCTGGATTTTCCCTGCTTCCTTATAGGAATATACCTTTTCCAGATACACTTTCTGGTTTCTGAGAATGGTTTCCAGAAGATTTAAAAGTTCATCAAGACCTTCTCCGGTCTTTGCGGATATCCTCACCTGATGGTCCGAAGAAACATCTTTAAGGATTACACCGCCCTCTGCCGCATCGATCTTATTGAACACCGTAACCATCACCTTATCACAAACACCAAGTTCCCTCAAAGTCTCATATACAACATACATCTGCATGTCCATCTGAGGATTGGAACAGTCCACCACATGAAGGATGATATCGCTGTATTTAGCTTCCTCCAAAGTGCTTTTAAAGGCTTCGATCAAATGATGGGGAAGCTTTCTGATAAATCCTACGGTATCCGTCAAAAGGACCTGCTGACCGCCCGGTAAGTTTAAATTCCTGGTTGTTGGATCCAGGGTGGCAAACAGCTTATCCTCAGCCAGTATCCCGGCATCTGTAAGCCTGTTTAACAGGGTAGATTTCCCGGCATTGGTATAGCCTACAATGGCGGCGGTGGGCACATGGTTTTTATCCCTCTGCTGCCTGACAACCTCCCGGTGACGCTTCACATCCTCTAAATCAGCCTTTAGCATTCCGATTCTGTCGTGGATCAGACGTCGGTCCATTTCCAGCTTTTTCTCTCCCGGTCCGCGGGTACCGATGCCTCCTCCCAGACGGGACAAGGAGCTTCTAAGGCCCACCAGACGGGCTGCCCGGTACTTTAGCTGAGCCAGTTCCACCTGAATTTTTCCTTCACTGGTCGTAGCTCTGGAAGCAAAAATGTCCAGAATCACCATGGTCCGGTCCATGATCTTCGTATCCAGGGCCCCTTCCAAATTACGCAGCTGGGCCGGAGACAGTTCATCGTCGCAGACAATACCGGTTGCTTCAAGCTCCCAGATACGGTCCTTTATTTCTTCTATCTTTCCTTTTCCCATATAAGTTCCCGGATGGATTCTCTCCCTGTTCTGGATTATTTTATCCACGGTAACAGCCCCTGCTGTTTTCACCAGCTCTTCCAGCTCGTTAAGAGATGCCTGTGTGTCATTCTCATCCTCGGTACTGACTGCCACCAGGATCACCCGTTCTTCTATTTCCTTTAATTCAATCAGCTCTGCCATCAATCGTCCCAACCTATCTTGTCTTTAAAAATGTGATCTCCCGCTCCGCTTCCTCATCAGGGCCGTGAGCTGAGACATATTGCTGCATCAGATCCAGGGCTGTCTTAAATTCACCTTTACGCTCTTTAGCAACAGCCTGGTTAAACAAAAGTTCCAAAACCTCTGAACTGTCGGTTGCTGAAAGGCCCTTCTTAAAATATTCAGCCGCTCCATCCCAGTCTTCTACGGCCATCTTACATAAGCCCATCCGGTTATAAAGCTGGGCGCTTTCCTCCCCTTCTTTAAGGGCCCCCTCATAGAGGCTCATGGCATCAGAAGCCGTTCCCGCCTTTTCCATGGCTGCCCCTGCGGCCAGCAAAGCTTTCAGCCTGCCCGGAGCCTTCTTTTCTGTATCTAGTTCAGCACTTCGCTTATAGTCCTCTATCGCACCGCTTAAATCTCCGGCCCCTGCTCTGGAAACGGAACGCAGATTTAAATATTCCGGCCGCTCACCATCTACCTTTATGAGTATGCCATAGGTGTCTGCAGCGGAAGAATAGTCCTCTGCCAGGTATTCGGCTTCTGCCCGGTACTTTAACACATCCACATCAAACTTCCCTACCAGTCCTTTGGAGGAACTGATTGCCTGATCAAAGGCTTCCACGGCACTGTCATAGCTGCCCTGGTTAAGAGCTTCGATTCCCGCAGCCCGGTAAGAATATTTGTCTTCCTTTTTCCCGCACCCGCCTGCTGCTATGGAAACTGCCAGTGCAAGTCCAAGGATGACAGTTGCATAACCTGTCTTTCTTCTCATGCTATTATCTCCTTTTAAGGAAGTTCGATACAGGAATTTTATTGTTTTCCCGTACTTCCATGGCCGCCACGGTCATCATGCCCCAGAATCTCTGCTTCTTCAAAGCATAAGGCAGGCTGATGCTCCATAATACGGAACTGGCAGATGCGGTCATTTACATGAATCACCGTATCCCGGAGCGCATAAGCCGGGAAAAACCATTGGTCATTGTCCCCGCAATATGTCTCATCAATGATCCCCATACTGTTGGTCTGGATCACACCGTAATTTTTAAACGTGCTGCTTCTTGGTACCACATGGGCTTCAAACCCGGCCGGAAGCTCCATGGCAATTCCCAGAGGGATCAGTTTAAACTCGCCGGCTTTCAACTCCACTTCCTGTGCCGCGCGTAAGTCAATCCAGTCGGATTTGCCGTCAATGTAACGTAAACGTTCGATTTTATCTGTAAAATATTTAATTCTTATGGCTTGTTTCACCTTATTTCCTCCTAAATGCTATCATCTTTTTTATCTTCTGCCGGTATCAGATCACTGCTTTCAGAAAGCTCCTCTTCCACTTCCAGCCGTATCTCAGCTGCCACAACAGGATCTGCAACCGGAAGATTCTGGGTAGAGCCGATGCCGAATCTTCTTAAAAATTCCTCAGTGGTGGCAAACAATGCCGGACGGCCAGGGGCATCTAAGCGTCCTACTTCATATACCAGATTGTATTCCACCAGTTTATTGACCGCATGATCCGATTTGACGCCCCGTATTTTCTCTATTTCAAGCTTTGTTACAGGCTGCTTGTAGGCTATGATGGACAGGGTCTCTAAAACCACATCCGTAAGAACCTGTTTTTTAGGTGCAGATGCCACCCGGATTAAGTTCTCGTAAAACTCAGATCGTGTGCACATCTGGTAGCTGTTTTCCAGTTCAAGGATCTGCATCCCTCTTTTCCCCGTATCATAGCGCTTCATCAAACGGAGAACCGCCTCCTTTGCCGTGGCCTCATCCTGGCCGATGGCAGCCGCCAGAGCCTTAAGTTCAACGGAATTCCCCATGGTAAAGAGAACCGCCTCAATCACAGCTTCCCACACCTTTTCTTCTTTTGTGCTCTTCTTCGGCCCGTCGGCCAAAAGAGTTTCCTTATCCATCAATTTCCTCTTTCCTGCCCTGCTTTCCGGGCATAAAGGTATCACTGGAAGGGGGTTCCTCCTGAAGTTCCGACAAATCCAGTTCCCCGTCCTCCCCTTCCGGTTCCAGGGTTTCAATGGTCATATCATCAAACAAATGCTCCTGGGACAGCGTGATCTTGCCGATCTTCATGAGCTCCAGAAGCGCTAAAAATGTCACAACAACAAGGGTACGGTCCTGCTGCCTCTCAAGCAGCCCGCGGAACGAAAATTTCCGGTGCTCTCTGGCATAATCCATGACCGATTTTATCTTATCTTCCAGGCTTATGGATTCCCTCCGGATGTTGCCAAACCGGCTTCGGATAGGATCCACACGGTCTGATACCCGTTTCGTAACCGCCCGGAAAATCTCCTGGAGTTTTGCCAGGGTAAGCCCGTCAAGCAGCTTGTCCAAATCTACCGGCGGCTCGTACTTTGCCACCTCGGAGGGAATGGAAGGAGATTTGTACAACAGGCGATCCGCCCCCACTTCCCGGTCCTTAAGCTCCAGTGACATGTATTTATAATATTTGTATTCCAAAAGACGTGCCACAAGTTCGGCTCTTGGATCTTCTTCCTCGCCTTCCTCGTTGATCTCCCTGGGAAGTAACATGCGAGCCTTTATATCAATGAGGGTCGCAGCCATGACCAGAAATTCGCTGACAATGTTTAAATCCTCTGTTTCCATGTGATTTACATAGTCCAGATACTGCTCCGTAATCGTCGCGATGGGAATGTCGTAGATATTCACCTTATTCTTGTCGATCAGATGAAGCAGCAGATCCAGCGGCCCCTCGAAATTATCCAGTTTATAAGAGATTCCCATAAAATCCTCCAAGGCAGAATAAAACATGCCTTTGATCAGTATATCAAATCCTTCTTCATCTGTAAATATATGGCAGACCCAAAAGCTATTTCCTTTTTAAGTCCACAACTACCACCTGAGGTTTATTGTTCAGACGGATGTTGATGGAATGGGTTCCAAGCCCTCTGCTCACGATCATATGTTTTCCATCTGACTGAAACTCACCGGCACAGTATGGAAGGAAGAACTGGTATTGAGGCGTCATTACCCCTCCCAGATACGGAAGCCTTATAGTTCCTCCATGGAAGTGGCCGGACAGGGTCAAATCAGCCCCCCAGCTTCTGCATGAGGAAAAATAAAGAGGAGAATGGCAAAGCAGAATCTGAAACCGCTCCTTTGATGCCTTCCCCACCCTTTGTTCCATCTCCTCCTCAGTTAAACGATCCGGCCGGAACTTCTGGTAAGCCCCTTTTTCCAGATCAATCCCGGTTACAGCGATATCTTCTCCATACCATTCCGTCCGGCTGTCCAGAATTTTAATTCCAAGCTTTTTTAAACTGCGCACATAAGCTTCATACGCTTCGCCATAAACTTTGCGTTCCCAAAGCAGGCGGTTCTCATGATTGCCGTTGCCGCAATAGACGGGGTATCGGCCAGCCAGCTTTTCCATAAGCTCCAATGCAGCAGCAGTATCCGCTTTGCCCTTGCTGATGATCATATCGCCGCCCACAAGCACAAGATCAGGAGCCACCTTATCAACAGCGGCCAAAAGCCTTTCATTGCCGTCGCCAAACCGGTGTTCGTGAAGGTCGGAAAGAAACACAATGGTACGATCCGTTTTTATCTTAGCGCTTTCCAAAACAGTTCTCTCTGAGTTAAGCTGTTCTTTTTCATACTCAGAACGCAAATACAAACCTGCGCCCACTGCGGCGCAAATAGCTACGGCAGCAAACCCCATCTGAATTTTCCTCTTCTTCCCTCATTCTATTTCTTGCTGTCTGTTCATCATACAATGAAGGGCCTGCCTGAGTCAAGCCTAAGAACTCCAGTTGCCCACCAGATATTCAATAATGAGATTGGGTATGATAACCATAAGTCCGATGCCAATGCTCATGACTATGGTTCCGTAAAAATATTCCTGGTAACCTGGTGTTCCCGGAACCGGCGGTACTGTAAAAGCAAGGCGGTAGACGGATTTGCAGAGAGCGAAAAAGCAGATAAGATAAAAAATTACGTTAAATATGTTTTTTTTCATTTTGCATTCCTCCTTTCCCATAATATAAACCACTTATGGATAATATGCAATACTGGATAATCACGGTTTAATTAAGACCAGAGGTGATAAATCATGATTGTTTATGACAGACTGTGGGAAACCATGAAAAAGAAAAACATCAGCCAGTATCATCTGATAAAGTACTGCAAGGTCAGCGCCGGGCAAATCGGCCGTCTTAAGAAAAACAACTTCGTTTCCACTCATACCATAGATATGCTCTGCAAAATTCTGGACTGTAGCGTGGAAGAAATCATGGAGTACCGGGCCGATATAAGCGAAGCCACCCTGTCGGCAGAGCGCGGGCCTAAAGCAGAACAGGACAATTCTTCCTCAGAGGATTTGGCATAGAAAAAGAGCCTACAGGCTCTTTTTCTATGCCAAAAACCTCCAACTTCCTACCGGATCCAGGCGCCTGAAGAATCCAGACGATACCCGTCGGGCGTAATGGTATCCTTAAGCATGGCTCCATCGGTCCCTAAATAAAACCATTTCCCATTGCTCTCCACCCAGCGGCTTGCCGCCATGACTGAGTCTGTGCCAAACCAGTAGTAAATCCCGTCTATTTTCTGCCACTCATTGCTGGCCTTTGTTCCATCCTGCTTTCTATAATACCATTTAGAACCTTCCTGGACCCAGCCCTGGGAAGAAGTCTGTGCAGTCCCCCCTCCCGCTGTCTTTAAGGCAAATCCATAATCCAAAAGAGACTTTGTATCCTCATAATGAGTGGATTTGCTCTTCATGATGACCGCAATCAGCCGGACACCGTTCTTTTCCACACAGGTGACCAGTGTATTGCCGGCCAGGGAAGTATAGCCTGTCTTTCCTCCGATCACTCCCGGATAATACCTGGAATCTCCCGGATTAACCATCTTATGGCCCATGGTCACTGTTCTGGCGGAAGCCTTCTTTGTGGCCGGTATCTGGTAACTTAAGGTGGAGGACACCTTTCTTACTGTGTCATTCTGGAAAGCCGCCCTGGCAATGAGGGCCATGTCATGAGGTGTGGTATAATGGCTGGAGCTGTTAAGTCCATTTGGGTTGACAAAGTTGGTACCAGTGCAGCCAAGCTCCTTTGCCCTGGCATTCATCAGGGTGGAAAAAGCACTGACACTTCCTGAAACGTGCTCTGCCAGGCCATTGGCCACTTCATTGGCAGATTTTAGCATAAGGCCGTATAGGCTCTGCTCCACCGTCAGCTTGTCTCCTTCTGTAAGTCCCAGTGTTACCGCACCTGATTCCAGGTTTGTAGTGGCGGTCTTTGAGAAGGTCACGGTCTCCGATAAATTGCTTTTTTCAGCAACAAGAAGAGCTGTCATAAGCTTTGTAACGCTGGCAGGATAGTATCTTGTTTCTCCGTTTTTTGAAAAAAGCAGGGCTCCTGTGGACGCGTCCATAAGAACCGCGCCTTCCGATTGAATCTCCGGCTGTTTAATATCCGAAGGCAAGGTTCCCCCGGCATTTGGGATATTTCCAGTCTGGGAACCTCCCGCGCCGGCTCCGGTGTTAACTCCTGGTCCGACCTCATTGGCCGTACTGCCCGAGGACCCGCTTGCTGTCCCTGTCTGCCCCGCTGCTCCCGGAAACGGCTGTATTAGGGGCATTTCCCCGTATGATGGTATTGACGCAAGAATGCTGATACTGATTACCAGGCTCCATAGCCTGCACGATTTTTTTGCCATATCCTGTCATCTCCTGTATATTTCGTTATGCAAGTATAATTTCTCACAACAGTATAGCATAAAATCCAAAATTTTCCGATTAAAATTTTCTTACAGATTCGTTTAGCTCATTGCCCGCGCAAAAAACACCGCCCTGCCCAGGCGGTGTGATCTGCTAAAAAATCTGCTCTCTGTATTCTTTTTCTAATTCTTCCAACCTGTCCATTGCCACATTTAAGATCTCAGCGTGGTCAAATGCCAGCTTTTCCTGATCCAGCACGTCAATGGCCGGTAAAAGATCGATCTCCGTCTCCTTTTTCCACATCAATCCCTGACGCTCATAGGTTTCGGTAATCCGATAGCTCATAAAAATATGTTCTTCTTCATTTTCGATAGTAAGTGCATAGGTGGCTCCATTTTCCAGTTCAGAGAGTTTCTTTTTCTTTACCTGGAACCAGCGGGCCTCTGCGGCGTCATCTCCGGCCTCTGGAGTCAGCTGATCCTTCGGCACTGCAGCCATATAGGATACTGAGATGACTCTTGTCCTGGGATCACGCTTCACATTCCCCCATGAATATAGCTGTTCCATGCAAATACCTTTTAACCCAGTCTCTTCTTCAAGCTCTCTGGCTGCTGCGGTCTCCAGGGATTCATCCACATTTACAAAACCTCCCGGAATTGCCCACTGTCCGATGCAGGGATGATTTTTTCGCTTGATGAGCAGAATTTCTGTTTCCGTCTCCTCCTCATCCACCGCAAAAATCAGCATATCCACGGTCACCGACGGGCGTTCATAATTCCCCGGGCGATACTGTAAAAGAAACTCTTTTTCCGTTAATCCCTCTTCATTCCTTCGTTCCATTCTGCCCTTCTTCCTACCAGAATCTTAGAATATCACGGACTGAAGCGCCCCTAAAACTCCTGCACTGGCAAGTCCCATAATAACCCCTGCCACTAAGACGCCTCCCATCACGGCTAAAATACTGGATTTAAAATCAATATCAAGCAGGCTGGCTGCCAAAGTGCCGGTCCAGGCACCCGTTCCCGGAAGGGGAACTCCCACAAATAACAAAAGCGCAATAAACAACCCCTGTCCAGCTTTCGCCTGCAGTTTTTCGCCGCCTCGTTTTCCTTTTTCCAGGCACCAGGAAAAAAAGCCGCCGATCAACGGCTTATCCGCTCCCCATTCGAGAACCTTTCTCGCAAAAAGGTATATAATAGGTACCGGAAGCATATTTCCAAGAATCGCAACGATATATGACTGGAAAAGCGGAAGCCCCATCACTGTTGCATATGGAATTGCTCCGCGAAGCTCTATCAGCGGAACCATGGAGATAAAGAAAACGGTCATATATTTTTGTAACATATTCCATTCCTTTCGTGTAAAAGTCTGCCTTTATACTATACACAAAGATTGACCGTCTATCAACCATTTTATAAAAAGATTATATTTTCCATAGGGATCTGGGAAAAGGAGGATTAAGGCATGCCGGCAGCTAAAGCTAATCCTAAGCTTAATCTTCTCTGAAATAAATATTAACATTTGTTAAATACTATTGTACTGGCAAAACGAGTATGATATAATCCTCCAAAGTTGATAATCATGATACCAACCACCAGAACGGAGAAAGATGACTTATATGAAAAATCTGCTTTACAGGTACAGGCATGTCTGGATTCTCAGTTACGCCTTTATCTATATACCGTGGTTTTTATACCTGGAAAAGACGGTGACAAACCACTACTATATTATGCATGTTGCTTTAGACGACCTGATTCCTTTTAGTGAATATTTCATTATTCCATATCTTTTATGGTTTGCATATATAGCTGCCGCTATTTTGTATTTTTTCTTTACCAGCGTAAAAGATTATTACAGGCTGTGCACCATGTTGTTTACAGGGATGACCATCAGTCTGGTGATCTGCACCGTATTCCCCAACGGTACGGATTTCCGCCCTGTGATTGATCCCGGAAAAAATATCTGCTCGGATATTGTGGCGCTTCTTTATTCCGCGGATACTTGTACCAATGTATTCCCCAGCATCCATGTTTATAACTCCATTTGTGTTCATATTGCAGTCCTTCACAGTAAACGCTTAAGGAAATACCCTTTTTTAAGGACCGGTTCCCTGGTGCTGATGATTTCCATCAGCCTTGCAACTGTTTTCTTAAAACAGCATTCCGCCTTTGACGGTCTTGGCTCACTGGTTATGGCTTATGTCATGTACCACTTTGTATACTCTGACTCTTATGTTCCCACAAGGGAAAAGGTTTCCGAAAAAGCCATCAGCTAAAATAAATCCCCTGACACCTTTGATTGGTGCAGGGGATATTTGTTTTTACAGCCAGGCAATATTCTAGTTGAAACCGAAAAATCTCCGGGTCATCTTATAGATGGCAATAGGAAATTTCCTTCCACCCTTTCCGGGGAGGTTAACCCCCTGTCCCATAAAACCAAATCTAAGCCTTAGGAACAACGGCAAATTCTGCTTGCGGAGGTATTGCCACAGTTCCTTTTTCTTCTCCATATTTTCATCATTATCCGACTTGATCGCAAGGATGGAGGATATGGTCATCATGATCTCCAAATACCGCACCATATAATAACGCAGCTTGCGCTGCTTGATCTTCATCACATCGTAATAGCCAAGCATCAGCTTTGTCACCTTGATCTGCTGGTCAATGCGGCCGATCATAATGGATTCGTTTACCGACTGATCATCCCTTCCGATAAAGTACCGGTAAAAATTCACATCTAAATAATACATGGTTTTTACGTGAGGCAGCGGCTGGTACACAAATATATTATCCACATAAAATGTGTGACTGGGAAGTTCCAGTCCGCATTGCTTTAGAAGCTCTGTACGGTAAATCACCGAATGCATGAGAATATAATGCCCCAGCAGGAACACCTTGACGTCATCCCAGTTGAATATCTCATTCTTTGGAAGGGCTGTGCGGTAATTCATGACTTTTTTCCTGTTTGCCCCCTGCTTTTCATAGACAAAATTGCTGATCAGCATATCCAGGGTCTGTTCCCCATAGACAAAGCGCCGCAACGTGTCCAGAATTTCCTTATAAGCAGACTCATCTACCCAGTCATCGCTGTCCACCACTTTAAAATAAATTCCGGTGGCATTTTTTAATCCGGCATTAACTGCCTCGCCATGGCCGCCGTTCTCCTGGTGGATCGCCCGGCAGATTTCCGGATAATTTCTTTCATATTCATCAGCGATTTCTGCCGTATGATCCTTGGTGGACCCGTCATCCACAATGAGAATCTCGACCTCGTCACCTCCCGGCAGCAGGGAGTCAATGCAGTGCCTCATATAGGCCTCAGAGTTGTAACATGGAATTGCTACAGATAAAAGCTTCACAAAATATCCTCCTTTAAGTTGTTTTTCTGATAAATCCGAATCGCACAAATAACAGACACAGCCGCAGATACGGCCGCCAAAACCGGCTTTCGGTCTGTACGGAACAAAGTATTCAAACGCTCTGTATTCATGATGCTAAGCGACAGCAAATTGGCTGATACGTGAAATAGATAGGGAGCCAGCAAGGTTCCTGAAACCTCATACAGCCAGGCAACAGCCAGACCAATGAGAAAGGCATAAACTCCCTGAGGAAGATTTCCATGGTAAAGTCCGAATAACGCCGCGGACAGAACCGCAGACAGCCAAAAAGGAAACTTTTCCCTCAGCGGGGCAAATGCCAGTCCCCGGAAAATGATCTCCTCTGCAAAAGGGATCAAAAATCCGGAAGCCAGAAGCTGTACGGAAAGAGCCGCCGAGTACAGGCTATCTTCTGCCTCCTTATAGGACACGGACCTCTCAGCCAGCCCCAGCACTTCTACCATATAATTCCCAAGCACGCACAAAGCCGCTCCAAATATTAAAATATAGATCAGGCAGCCGTGAAGCTTAAGTCTTAAGAAAGAAGGGTATCCACGGCGCCTCTGATCTGCAAAATAAAAATAATAAAGCAAGGGAGAGACCAAAATAGCGGATAAGGCAGTGGCTTCCAAAGGGCCTAAGTTTAAATACAAAAACAAAGCAGTCGTCACGGCTGTATAAAAAAACATGGGAAGGATCAGATGCAGGATGATTGATATCATAAATACTGTGTCCTTTCATTTTCTGTATCTTCCTAAACATTATACCATTTGATTACAGGATATCTACCAAAATTTTTTTAATTCTTTCTAAAGAACCGCTTCTATCCTTTCCCAAGATCCCATCTTCTGAAATTTGTTGATTTTTTTATTGTCTGATAATATAATATCTTTATACTTTTTGATCAAACTATACGGAACTGAGAGGTAACTGATATGGCAAAAAAACGTATTGTACTGGCTTTAGGGCACCATGCTTTAGGAACAAATCTTCCAGAACAGAAAAAAGCGGTTGCTGAGACCGCTAAGGTTATCGCAGATTTTATTGAAGCCGGCTGGCAGGTTGCAGTCACTCACAGCAATGCCCCCCAGGTGGGCATGATCCACACAGCTATGAATGAATTCGGAAAACTTCACGACGGCTATACTTCTGCGCCCATGTCCGTATGCTCTGCCATGAGCCAGGGTTACATTGGCTATGACCTGCAAAACGGCATACGCGCAGAGTTAGTGAAACGCGGCATCTGCAAATCTGCTGCAACCATTTTGACTCAGATGATGGTAAACCCTTATGATGAGGCCTTCTACACCCCCATGAAGCCTGTGGGACGCTTTATGTCGGCAGAAGATGCAAAAGAGGAGGAGGAAAAGGGAAATTATGTGGAAGAAGTGCCTGAAAAGGGCTTCCGCAGAGTCGTGGCTTCTCCAAAACCTGTATCCATTGTGGAAATCGACATCATTAAGGCTGTTATGGATGCAGACCAGATCGTCATCGCCTGCGGTGGAGGCGGCATTCCGGTTATGGAACAGGGATACCGCTTAAAAGGCGCCAGCGCTGTCATTGAAAAGGACCGGGCAGCCGGGCTTCTGGCAAAGGAAATCGATGCCGATGTTCTCATGATCCTTACTAACGTTGACAATGTCACCTTAAATTTCGGAACGCCTGATGAGCGCCCCATCAGCCAGATGAACCTGGAGGAGGCAGAAGGCTACATTCAGGAAGGACAGTTTGAATCAGGCTCCATGCTTCCGAAGATTGAAGCATCCCTGGATTTTCTCCGGCACGGCGAAAACCGGAAGGCCATCATTACATCTCTCAATAAAGCCAAAGCAAGCCTGGAAGGAAAAGCAGGTACGGTAATGCAACCTTTTTGAATATGGACGGGCAGACGCTTCATATATTGAAGCAAATGTAATATAACGGAGCTTTATACATGAAATTTTTGCAAAAATTTAAGATTGCAGAAAAAATCAGAAAGCTTTCTTCCCCCTCTGAAACAGGAAAGAAGGCAGTTATGGTATTCCTGCTTTTCCTCTGCGCCTTTCTGGCCGGTCACCTTGGAGCCATGCTGGTAGAGCACCACAAAGCAGTGGAGACTGCGGCGGATGGAAATTGGGGGTTAAGCTTCCAGCAGGAAGGGCAGCCGCCGGTAGCCAATGCTACCATGGACTATTTAAAACAGTTTAATGCCTATTATGCTGAAAAAACCCCGGATAAAGTACTTTATCTGACCTTTGATGCCGGATACGAAAACGGAAATACCGCAGCCATACTGGATGCATTAAAGAAGCATAATGCCCCGGCTACCTTTTTTGTGGTAGGAAATTACATAGAGACTGCTCCGGAGCTTATAAAGCGAATGATCGAGGAAGGCCATACCGTAGGCAATCATACCTATCATCATCCGGATATGTCTAAGATGTCTTCAAAAGAAGCATTTGAAAAAGAGCTTAAGGATTTAGAGGTCCTTTTTGAACAGACCACCGGACAGCCCATGAAACAATACTACCGCCCGCCTCAGGGAAAATACAGTGAGGCCAATTTACAAATGGCAAAGGATATGGGTTACAAAACCTTTTTCTGGAGCCTTGCCTACGTTGACTGGTATCAGGATAAGCAGCCCACTAAGGAAGAAGCCTTTAAAAAGCTTTTGGGAAGGATCCATCCCGGCGCCATTGTGCTTCTGCACAGCACCTCCAGCACCAATGCCCAAATTCTTGATGAATTGCTGACCAAATGGGAGGAAATGGGCTATCAGTTCAAATCCTTAGATCAGCTGGCAGCTGAGTAGCGGGGCCATCTCCCCTCCGGCATAACCTAATATAGGATAAAAAAATGAGTCTTGAATGGTGGTGTAGCACCACCTTCAAAGCTCATTTTTTATGTTGCAGAAATCCCCATTTATCATTCCAGGAATATATCCTCCAATTGGCTGATCATGCTGTCATCAAGGGATAACGCCGCTTTTGCATACTCTCTGACCGAGCCGAAATCTTCAAGGATTTTATCAATGGAGGCTTCGATATACTCCGGCTTTGTATCAAAGAGGGAAAACAGGTAATCAGCCACCCGTTCATCCTTAGCAAGCTCTAAGTATCTTTGATAATAGCGGACATTTTTTTCCGCTCTCGCTCTTTTTGTAAGCATATAGTCATGGATCATAAGATCTTTAGGAACGCCTAAGATTCCCTGTAAAATCATGGCCCCGAATCCGGTCCTGTCTTTTCCTCCCCTGCAATGCTGGACGCTTGGATTATTTGACCGACGGGCCAGGATCCTCAAACTGTTTCCAAAAGCTTTCCGGCTTTCATCCGACATGACAAAATTCAACTGCTGCTGTATCATCCTCAAATCTCCGGCATTGGGTTTTTCCTCTACCGCAATTTTAGCCTGTTTTACTATGGCCTCATTCCTTGTAAGGTTCTCATTATTGTGAAGGAGTCCTGCCACCATGGCCGTATGGGCATTGGGGTCGCAGAAGTAAGTGGTCACCCCGTCTCCAAGATTCCGGTTAGGGCTTCTTTTTATTTCTTCTTCATTTCTATAATCGATGATGGTTTTGATTCCCAGGTTTTTTACATATTCCAGTCCTGAGTCTTCCAGAAAAGCGAAATAATCGGAACGGTATCCTACTCCCCATTTTATTCTTCTTCCCGATTCGGTTATATACCCTCCCATGTCCCGCAGGTTATACATTCCGTCCACCGGAAGGATCCGGTATCCAAACAGCATAGGAGCCTGGTCCTTCCATTCAGTAATAAAATAAATCGGTTTTCTTTTTTCAGGTGCGGCATGAAACGTCAGCCTTTTTTCTCTGGATGACAGGAGAAAACTGCGGTTTTTGGTAAAGGGATCCTTTTCATAAGTCCAGTATAGATGATATTCCTCCAAAGTCTCTCCATCCGAAACAATGTTTAATTCTGTTTTGCCGTTATCCAGAGGAAAGGCCTCAATGTATTTTATCTCCATGGCACTACCTCTTAAGCTGTTCAATTTTCTTTTTCATATCCACAGGAGCATCATAGGCCGCAACCTGATATTCGATCCTAACCCCCATATCCGCCAGTTTATTAAAATCTTCCTCTTCCTTTGGGGAAAAGCAGATGATATGGTCATAGGATATGGTTCTTTCCGGAGCCGTCCTCATGCCTCCGAAATTAATGTGGTCAATGGGTACGCCTCCCCCTTTCAGCCTTAAAGCGTCACTAAAGCTTCCCATAATCAGAAATGTGTTTTTCTTGATGGGGTTATTGGCATATACCCGGATAAACTTATCCACGCCGAACACGTGGACCGTATAGGCAGGCGCCGCCATTTTCAGTACCTGTACCTGCACAGGATTTTCCACAGCGGCATCACTGACGCAGATGACCTGCTCTGCTCCGATGTGGCTTAACCAGGAAGTTGCTACCTGACCGTGAATCAACCGGTCATCAATACGAATCCATTTGATCGCCATCTTGTTCCCCCTCTTCTATCAGCTTATCGTTCATGCGTACCAGGCCCATCTCATAGGCCCTTTCAATAATGCCGCCCGCTTCTTCCAATGTCTCCGGCTGCGCAATAAACAGCTCCATTAACACCGGCATGCTAAACCCGGAATACACCAGGATATCAGGTTCTGTTAAGGCCAGATAAGCAGCAACCTTGGCCGGTGTCCCTCCGTAAATATCCGTTAAGATTAAAACGCCTGCTCCTTTGTCTTCATAGGAAGCATATAAATCAAGCAGCTCCTTCAGACACTGGTCATAGCTTTTATCAGCCGTCACGGAGATGACATCCACATAGTTTGCAATATCCCCGATAATCAGTCCGGCGGTATTTAAAGCCTCCTGTGCATACAGGCCATGGCTTGCCAGAATCATGCGAATTCCCATATCTATTTTTTCTCCCCTGTTTTTTATTTTTGCAAACAATGAGTCTGGTATTTGACTAAACCAGAATACCGGCCATAGCAAGCACTGTTCCAATGATCAAAATTCCAAAGATGAGCAGGATCAGATACTTTCTCGGCATCCGGCTGTGAAGTTTATAAAGCCCGATGGTGAACAAAAGGGGAAGCAGCTTCGGCAGGATCCCATCTAAAAGAGCCTGAATGTTTACAACGGTCTCATTGATGACGATTTCCGTCCCCACATTGATCTTCACATAATTTCCTATGAGCGCTCCCAGCACGATCACGCCTACCATAGTGGAAATATTTATGATTTTCTGGATTACCTTTGCCTGCTCCCCGCTCTGAACAAATTCGATCCCTTTTTCATATCCCATGATGGTTCCGAAATATTTAACACCAATATTAATGCCGTTATAAATCAGGAACATCAGGATGGGGCCGATGAGATTACCCTGCAGCGCATAGGCCGCACCGATGCTTCCTGCAATAGCCTGAATGGTGATTTTAAATACGCTGTCGCCGATTCCTGCCAAAGGTCCCATCATGCCCGCTTTTACCGCAACCACCGCTTCTTTTTCGTCCAGCTCTGTTGTTTCCTCAATGGCCGCGGTGATTCCAAGGATCATGCCCGTAGCCGTGTTTTGAGAGAGGAAATAAGCAAGATGCCTTTGCATGGCCTCTACCCGGGCCTTCTTATCCGCATCTTTATAAACCTTTTTTAATACCGGCGCCAATGCGGTAATAAATCCAATGGCCTGGGCATTGCTTGATGTCACGGTGATCCCAAGGCCGAAAATCTGCAGACGCCAATAGACCGCGTTTAAATCCTTACGGGTTATTTTTATGTAACTTCCTTTTGCCTGCGTATTGGGATCATTTAATCCCACCGCTCTTTCCTTCCCAGCACTCATAAGTCATAACCTCCATCCTCGTCATCTGCGCCAGCTGAAACAGTCACCGGTTTTTCATTCTGACGGTCCTTTATTTCCATCATGACGGAATACAGCATTGCAAATGCCAGAGAAAGCAGGGTTACCGGCAAAATCCCAAGTCCAAGGTAAGTAGACACCACGAAACCGAAAATCAGGAAAGGCCACATAAAGCCTTTCATCATCATCGTCATCAGAATGGATAAACCGACTGCAGGCAATATTCCGGAGGCAGTGCTTAACCCCTTTAAAATATTGCCGGGAATAACATTTAAAACCTTATCCACGACCCCTTGTGAAAAATAAACCACCAAAAACGTTGGAACCGCACGGAGCATGAACTGGAATGCAATCGCCACATAATTCACCAGTAAAATGCTGTCAAAATCCCCTGTCAGCGCCAGCCGGTCAGCCCATACTGCAAAGAACTGGCGGACGAAGTCAAAAATCAAAAGAAGCTGCTGGGACAAAACCGCAACCGTCGTAGCCGCAGCCACCCCTGCCGCGATCCCCTCTGCCGTTGCCCCTGTGCTCGTGATGGAAATGGTCGTTCCAACGATGGTTCCGATAATCATGTCCGGTGTCTTGTAACCGGCCATATTTCCAAGCCCCATCCACATCAGTTCCAGCGTTGCGGAAATGATCAGCCCTGTCTTGACATCCCCTAATATGATTCCCACTAACGGACCTACGAGCAAAGGTCTTCGGAGCATTTGCGGGCCCTGATCGTCAAACGAACAGTATCCGGCCCATACCGCTATAAGCAGCGCCTGCCAAATTGACATAATTGTATACCCCCTTTATTTGATATACAAAAAATATCACAAAACTCCCATTACCTCAACGTCTTCTTTCATCGCCGAATGCGCATAAATTTAGCAGGAAGTATTTGCGCCCTAATGCGCAAAAAGATAGGGAAAGGCAGCCCTTTTTGAAGTTCAATCATCTAAATAGTGGCGCAGTTCGGAATCTCCGTTCTTGATCTCTACCAGCCCTTTCCTAAGATCCAGTAGGATGAAATGGATTTCCTTAACCGGCACTTCGCTTAGAAGAATTTCTTTAGGCAGCCGGAAGATATAATACTGGCGGCAAACTTCGGTTCCAATAAAAATATTGATGTACTTTTTCTTTTCCCTTGCCACATAATCCGTATGGTAAAAAGCGCTGTGCATCAGTTTATGAAACCCCAGCTTCGTATAGCCGGGAACTATGTTTTCCGACCAGAAAAATTCCCCGATGGCTTCCGCCAGATGTTCTTTCCCGCATTCCAATGGAACAATCACCGGAGATTCTAAGTATTTTAATATAGCCCCCACCTTTCTCTTCTTTGCGATCACCTTGGCCCAGAGATCATAGGAAACTTTATTAAAAAAGTCATACTGGTAGGTGGGGATTGGAAAATGATCCGGCTTGAACTTCATACCCTCCGGTAAAAAGACATAATCATATTTTGAATAATCCAGCTCTCCGGTTTCGTACAAATAATGGGAATGAAAATGAACATTCAGTTCCTCCATATTAAGCCTCAGCCTTCTTATGACCGTGGGATCGGCTGTCTTTCCCATTTCATTGATTAAGATGATATTGGTGGGAGCATACTGGTTCCGGATATGGTATACAAGATTATAGATTAGATTAACCAGCTCATAATACATCATGTCCTGTATTTCATCCGTTCTCTGGCCGGGAAGCTCATTGTAAATATAAATTGCCAGAGCCTGAGAGGATATCATCCGGTTGGTCCTGCATTTTATGGAGTAGGGAAATTCCAGCTCCACGATGCCAAACTGGTTCCTTAGCTGCCATTTGTAAAAGAACAGGAGAAGGTAGCCGCTGACCTCTTTATAAGGAGCCAGATCCAAAAAAATACTGTCCTTTAAAAATTTTATGACCCTTTTATAGGTATCCAGCCCCTCCGGCACTATTTTTTCATAATCTCCGGCTGCGCTCTCCTCAAACAACTCCCGGCTGCTTAAAAGAAAAACTGCCAGATAATAATATTCCACAGGCTCCCGGCCTTCTCCCAGAATTCTTTGTGCAAGGGAAAATTCCTTCGTTTCTTTCATTTGGAGCGGAAAATCCTGTATCTTCCTCTGCCCGTAGCCTGTTCTTATGGGCAAAACTGCCAGGTAAAGGACCAGCCTGTTAAATCCATTGTCAGACAACCGGTACCCGGTATCATATAAGACCTGCTTCACCCTTACAATATTTTTCCTGATATCATCCATGGCAATGCCGTACTCTTTTAAACAGTGAATAAGAAAGATGCTTTGTTCTGAATAATTATAAATATCACAAAAATCAATGAGACAGGAACGGATGGCAAGTTCTTCTCCTGTCACCTTCATCCCGTGATATGGAATTGAATCGATCTGTATCTGATAAAGCAGCAGGTATTTTCTCACGGCCCTCATATCCTTATTCAGGGTCGCGGTGCTGACGTTAAGCTTGCCGGCCAGCTCTTCTGCTTTCACACCGCCGGTTGAGGATAAAAGACAGCGGATGATATGCTGTACTCTTTCCTTCCGGCCCAGAAGCCGGTTTAAAGAAAGATCCAGGTAGCCATAGCAGGAACGCTTAAGCTCCTGGATCCAGGCCATACTTTCGGTGGGATACTCCAGATAATATCCCTTTCCCCTCTGATTGCGTATCCTGACATTTGATTTATCATGATGTTTCAGCTTGTCATTTAAGGCCGCAATATCTATTTGTACTGTGCGCAGGGAGATCCCAAACAGTTCCATGATCTTCTCATTTTCCACGTAAACGTTCTCCAATAGCATATTTAGAACGCTGATTTCTTTGAAATTACAATCAAGCATAAACCCACCGTAGAGGATGACCTTTTTATATGGGCCAAAACTCTCCTTCCCATCCTTTTGTCCGACGCCGGCATTCCTTTGTTCTCTGGCCGCCGCATAACATAAACAAGGCAGATTTTGGATTTATCGTATATTGTTAAGCGATCAAACCCAAACAATTACATAAACCAAAACCTGCCTGTATTAATTTTATCATCCATTCCGGCAACTAACAATTACTTATTTTATTTTTCGGAAAGACCTATTATCCTCTCCACTCCCAACCCCATTTCAATTTCCGGAGTTACGCTTCATGTTTTTTCTCTGTAATACCCGCTATATAGAGTAGTTGGACTCCAGGGAAATGATCCTTGATAAAAATTGTCTGGTTCTTTCTTCTTTCGGATTTGAAAAAATCTCTTCCGGACTTCCCTCTTCCACAACAACCCCTTCATCCATAAAGATCACTTTGTTCGCAACATCCTGGGCAAAGGACATTTCATGTGTCACCACAATCATCGTAATTCCTCTTCCAGCCACTTTCTTAATGATATCAAGAGTTTCTCCCACCAGCTCCGGATCCAGAGCAGAAGTGGGTTCGTCAAATAAAATCACTTCTGGATTTAAGACAAATGCTCTGGCAATGCCCACCCGCTGCTGCTGCCCGCCGGAAAGCTGGCAAGGATAAAAATGATATTTCTCCCCCAGTCCCACCCAGTCAAGGGCTTCCTTCCCCCGTTTCATGGCTTCCTCCCTGGGAATACGCCTTGCCGTAACAAGGCCTTCTATCACATTTTCCAATGCCGTTTTATTAGCAAAAAGATTGTAATTTTGAAAAACAAAGGCCGTTTTCCTTCTGATCTCCAGGATCTGCTTTTTGGTGGCTTTTTTTAAGTCCACGTGGGTATCCCCGATGGCAAGCTGCCCGCTGTCCGCATTTTCCAGGAAATTAATGCATCGCAGCAATGTGGTTTTTCCCGATCCGCTGGGGCCAAGGACAACAACCACCTGGCCATCCTCCACCTCCACAGAAACATCCTTTAGGACCTGCTGCTTTCCAAAGGCCTTTTTTACATTCTTCACTTCAATCATATGGATTCCTCCTAAATTTACCTGTATGGCGTCTTAAAACCTTTGCCAGGTATTCGATCATAATGGTAAATGCCCAGTATATGACTGCGGCCGCCACATATCCTTCAAAAAAGGAATACGTCCGGGAGCTTGGAATGGTGGCTCCTGCCACAATTTCAATAATGCCGATGGCCATGACTACGGAAGAGGCCTTAATTAAGCCTACCACATGATTGATCAGGGTGGGAATCGCCGCCGGGATCATCTGGGGGATAATGATCCTTCTGATGGTCTGGACCTTTGTAAGACCTACGGAGTACCCGGCTTCATCCTGCCCCTTATCAATAGACATCAGGGCTCCCCGGACTCCCTCTGATATGGAACAAACCGCAGTAAGGCTCAGAGCAAAAATTCCTACCCAAATATTATCTACGTCAGCGGCTTTTGTTTTAATATGTAAAAATCCCGCCAGGTCATTGAATTTGAGCATGAAAACCAGGTTGTATATCATCAGAGCCACCACAATGGGAACGCCCTGATATACGGTGACAAAAATCCCAAGAAGCTTATAGAGAACAGGCACTTTATAGACCCTGACCAGCGCAGTCACCGTTCCCAGGGTCAGGCCAATGGCCAGTGGAATGAACACAAGCTTCAGGGTATTGGGAAAATACTTAATACCATAAATAAAGCTTTCATAAAAATGAGCTGTATTGAAATTCATTCTACTCCTTCTCTCCCATACTCCAGTTTTGTATTCAGGTAATAAAAAAGAAGCCGGATTGTTAAACTGATAACAATATAGATAATCACCACAAACACATAGGCTTCCAGTACGTGTTTTGTGGCCGCGCCGATGGATTTGGCCCTCCCCATGATATCGGTAACGCCAATAAGAAATACAAGAGAGGAATTTTGAAACAGGCCCACCAGATCAGAACCAAAAGCCGGCAGGGCAACCCTCACCATCTGAGGCAAAAGGATCTTTCGAAAGGTCTGAAACTCCGTAAGTCCCACGCTTAAGCCCGCCTCTGTCTGCCCATAGGGAATGGATGTGATTGCGCCGTAAAATATGGCAGAAAGAAATGCTCCCTGATTTAAGATAAAGGTGATATAAGCAAACGTTACCGCACTCCATCCCCGGTTGATGTTGGTACCGAAAACAGGATCAATAAGGGCCGGTATCCCGTAATAAATAATCATCAACTGCACCAGCATGGGGGTTCCTCTCATAAATGAGACATACACCTTAAAAAACGAATACAGGACCGGTATTTTTTTGAGCTCTGCCAGAACAATGAAGGCGGCAAGAAGCACTCCGAATACCGTGGCATAAACCACAATCCAAAAGGTCACTGATAAATACGGAAGAATTTTAGGAATATTTTCAAAGAACCGCTCCCAGCCAAACAGTTTATCCATACCATTACTCGCTTTCCGTATAATCCCCGCCGATTACATCCTTTGATATCTGTGCAAGCTTTCCGCTTTCCTTTAATTGCTTTACTGCTCCATCCACTGCCTCCTGCAACCTGGTATTGTCTTTTGCAAATACAAAGTATGTGGATGAAGACTGGACCGGCTCTCCCGTCACCTTTAAGACATCCTTGCCGCCTCCATAGTTTTGATTCAGCTTTTCCGTATCCCGCTTTGTCAGGATGGTGGCATCCCAGACTCCGTTTACAAGGCCTGTAACAGTCTCTTCATCGGTTGAATTGTTCACGTAATCAATCTTTATGGTATTATCCGGATGGTCTTTATTATAATTCTCCAGGATATACACGGAATTTGACCCGGTGGAACTTTTTACCTTCCGGCCCTTAAGATCATCCAGGGACTTAATATCCGTCCGGTCACTTGTTACGGCAAGGTAGGTCACATAGGTGGTATATGGTTCTTTTCCAAATAAATACTTTTCATCTCTTTCCTTGTTCCACTCGTATTGATGGGCTGCAAGATCAATCTTGCCCGCATCAAGGGAAATCAGAACATTGGCAAAATCAGAGGTCTGATATTCAAATTCATACTGGGGAAGCAGCTCATCCACTGCCCTTAAAACCTCATACTCATACCCGGCAAGATCTCCTTTCTCATCCAGATAGCAATAAGGCGCATAGGCATTACCGGTTCCTACCACCACTTTTGTGACCCCGCTATCTGCGGCCGCCGTCTTTTTGCCGCATCCTGTCAGCATTGCCGCCCCCAATGCTGTCAGAACCGCTTCCAAAGCGAACTTTTTTATCCATCGATTCATCATTACTTCCCTTCCTTTCCTTTTAATGTTACATTCGCCATCCCCCGAAGTGTCTGATGGTGGTCCACCCGGTGAAAATACCATGTGATTTTCTCCAATATGTCTTCAATTTTTCCTTCCACATCAAAGGTGCTGACCGCCTTTTTCTCAAGCTGTTTCTGAATGTGGAAGCCGATCTTTTTGCAAATGACGCAACGGCAGTCTGCTATGAAATCCACCTTGGGATGGTTTTCCCGGGAGCCTTCGCAGCCCCCTCCTTTACACCCGTCCTTACAGGCGGAAGGCTCCCCGGCTTCTTTTACGGCTTCTCTTATTTCCAAAAGGGCACACTCCCCTCTTTCTCCCACTTCATAGATGAAAAATTCATGGGCTGACCCAAAATTCATATCAATATTCACACCATCAGAAGATGCAACCGCAATTTTATATGGCATAATACTCCCTCCATGGAACCTGCCTGTCAATTGAATCTTGTTCTGGCAACGGAATAGATGTCTTCGATCAGTTTTAAGCCTCCGTCATATCCTGCATAATAGCTGTTCATGACCAGTCTTTCATTGACCGGCCAGGATACATTAAGGAAATGGGCATCCGTCTGTTTTGCAATCTCTTTCTCCCAATGACCTCCAAGGATCAGGGGATATCCATGATAATCATGGGCTTTGATCTCATTGTGGATCTTATAGCCATCGGTCTCAAAGCTCACTTCTGCTTCTATACCAAAATTCAGCTCCTTAAAATAAGAACAGACCTTATCCCGGAATTCTCTTGGGGTATCATCCGTCACGAACTGCTTTGCAGGAAATAAACCCAGGTCATTGACCAGGAACTTCGTAATGCCAAGGGCATATTGGGCATCTGACACAACCGTAAACTGCTTTGACATGACTCTGGTCTCCAGGAACAGATCCGCATAGCGTTCGATGTAATAGTAATAATAAGCCTCTTTCTCAGCAATAAGGCTTTCAATCTTCTCCTTTGGCACTCCTGCGAACCCACCCACTTCCCGAAGGAATTTACTGGTTTCAAAGGCCCCGATGGGGAGGGTTGGATAGTGAAGATAAGGAATTCCAAGCTTCTTCTCCATGTTCTTCATGTTATTAAGCCCGACCCACGGAGACACCAGTAAGTTAAATTCGGCTTCCGGTATCCTCTTTACGTTACTTAATCCCCTTTGATAGCCAAATATGGTGTTCGGCGTAAGGCCCAGCTCCCCTAACAGCTTTTCAAGCTCTCTTAAATTTCCCAGCCAGAATTCATCCTGATAAGGCACATCTGCCCAGATATTCACCAGTTTTTTCACCCGGATATCTGACCGTTCCAAAAGCTGGTCAATGATTGCATCCACCACTTGCTCATGGCCTTTGTAGTTGTTGCCCTTAAAGCCTGCGGTGGATGCATAGATTACCGGTTTTTTGGCATCCCGGAACCCCTCCACCACTTCTTCGGTGTTGTCACCCACGATCTCCGGGATACAGCCGGTCAACACCACATATAAATCGGCATCAATGACATCCAGGGAGTGTTTGATGGTTGACTCAAGCTTTTTAACGCCTCCGAACACAACATCCCTTTCGTTGATGCTGGTGCAGGGATAGATGTTGGGTGAAAAATAGCCGGAGCTGCCCGAGGAATTGGAAAGCTTCTGGGCACAGCCCGGACCGGAATGGAGGACCGGAATCGCCCGTTCAATCGCCTGAACGGTCTGCATGGCGCTCATCGCGCATTTATATCTCTGTTTGTCTAAGATCTTCGCCATCAGCCAATCGCCTCCTCTAAGAAGCTTCCCACATCCTGCTTATACCACCAGTCTGTGTAAGGCAGCTTCACTCTTTTTGCAAGATTCTGTTCAAAGCTCCGGTTCCGTATCGTATCTAAAACCGTATGAGCGAACTCCAGCGTATGCTTATATCCGAATATCATGTATTCGTCCGCCACATAGACTGCCGGCGTCCCCTGTTTAATGGCCCATACCGTAGAGCCGGGATGGCGGGAAAGGTATAAATCAGGACGGTATTTGTTTAAGATGTTCATCACCTCAAAGTTCTGCTGGTCCGCCACGCTGGTTTCAAAATTGATATCGTTGTCAAGAAGATAACTCATGGCGGGGGGAACATCCCCGTTTTCGTATTTCTTGTCATAATGCCAAGCCAGCGCCCAAACCACTTCGATTCCCAGTTCGTTTAAAACTCTCGTCACCTCAAAGGTGTAGCCCGGCCCCATTCCGAGTACCGCTTTTAATCCCTTTAATTCTTTCTTCACCGCTTCAATCTGGGGAATATAGATTTTTCTCTGTTCTTCTATGTAATTCTCCACCTCCGGCTGCTTGCCGGTCACCCTTCCGATTTCCCTAAGCCAGGTCTCAAATCCGACGATCCCTAAGGGATTGACGGTCCTGATATAGGGAACACCATACAGCTCTTCTAAGCCGTTGCCCAGATAATTTCCAAGAACTCCGCAGATGCACGTTGTCGCCGCGGATTCTGATATATGTTCCAGTTCTTCCACCGTTGCGTTGGCATATAAAAAAATGGGTTCTAAATCAAAATTCTTAAACATTTCAATGATTTCATTTCTGGCGCTTTCGAAAAAGTTTTTAAAATTAACGGTTTTTCTTTTCTGCTCGGGCGGCTTTACGATTCCGCTTAAGACCGCATGATCGGATATATCAAACCCAGTCGCCCAAATCCGTGATTTAAAGCCTTCGCAGTGAACGGCTATGACAGGCACCGGGATCTGATCCTTCACATCATCCACCACGCTGTCAATGTCCTCTCCGATGATCCCCGTCGCACAGGAGCTGCTGACAAAAATTGCCTTTGGCTGGTAACGCCGGTTGACCTCCACAATGATATCCGCCAGCGCTTCTGTGGAACCGAAAATAGTATCATTCTCATTCATATCCGTGCCAATGTAGACGGATTTGTTTACGACTCCTCTTTTAGCAGCCACCTGATTGGTAATGATGTACTGAGAGCTGGCCGTGGCCGAGCACCCGGAAGGACCGTGGTGGATGACCGCCACATCCCGGATCCCTCCAAGCTGGCCGAGGGCACAGCCGGAAAGGCAGGTGCTTGACTGGGAAAAACAGCGTCCGCAGCCCTTTAAGCTGCCGCACTTGCTCTGGCTGGCAAGATCATGTAAGTCTCCGACGTATCCGGTTATGGAGCCTAACCGGTTCTCCCTGGTGGCCAGATTTGAATTTGATAAATTAATTGCCATGTTTAACCTCCAAACTTTGACTAAGCTTCTTCAAAAAGCTTCGTGGACAGGTACCGGAGACCGGTATCCGCTAAAATAACTACAAGATTCTTTCCTTTGTTTTCCGTTCTTTTTGCCACCTGGGTTGCTGCGAAAATGGCGGCTCCGGATGAGGTCCCCACTAAAATCCCGTCCGTCCTTGCCACTTCCTTTGCAGCTTCACATGCCTGATAGGTTTCCACCTCATATTTTTCATCGTAAATGCTTAAATCCATGGTATGGGGAATCCGTTCTGCGGGCACCCCTTCAAAGGGATGGACCCCTGTGATATCCGGGGGCAGCGGATCGGTCTCATTGGGCAGGGAACCTGGCCCCGGCTGTATGGCTACGATCTTAATATTTTTATTTTTACTTTTTAAGTACCTTCCTGCTCCCGATATGGTTCCTCCTGTGCCGACGCAGGCCACTAAAATATCCACCTTTCCCTCCGTATCCGCCCAGATCTCCGGCCCTGTTGTCGCCTCATGAACGGAAGGATTTGCCGGATTTTCGATCTGATTAACAAAAAAGATATTTTTTTCCTTTGAAAGCACCTTCTCCTTTAAGGTTCTGACAGCCGCTACAAAATCTCCGGCCGTTTCATCTAACACCGCCTGGACCTCCGGTACCTCAGAAAGTCTGATGGCTTCTCCGCCAAAAGCTCTGATGTTCTTAAACCGCTCCTCACTGACATTGTCCTGGACATATACCCGGAAGGAATATCCTCTGGCTGCCGCGATTGCTGCCATGCCGATCCCCGTATTTCCGCTGGTGGTTTCCACGATGGTATATCCCGGCTTTAAGAGTCCCTTTTTTTCCGCATCATCGATCATGGCAAGTGCGATCCTGTCTTTTACGCTCTGGTTTGGATTGAAATACTCAAGCTTTGCTATGATTTTCGCTTCCAGACCGTGTTTTCTTTCATAATTTTCCAGCTCCAAAAGAGGCGTTTTTCCTATGAGTTCCGTGATTGATTTATGAATATTACTCATTCATGCCCTCCTTGATCCAGCACCCTTTGTGCTTAGATCTTATAATCGTCATTGATGTTCATGAGTCCGAATTCAAAAAGAATTTCTTCCAGCCGTTCCTGGTCCATGGGAGTGGGAATGGTGAAATCCTGATTGTCGATGATTGCCTGGGCAAGATTCCGGTATTCATTTGCCTGGCTGGAATCGGGTTTGTATTCAATGACTGTTTTGCGGTTGATCTCCGCATGCTGCACAATGTTATCCCTTGGAACGTAGTAGAGAAGCTTGGTCCCAAGCTCTTTTGAAAAGGCGCGGAGTAAATCCAGCTCCCGGTCTACGTTCCGGCTGTTGCAGATGATTCCCCCAATCCTCACCCCTCCGGTCTTTGCATACCGTTTGACGCCTTTTGCAATGTTATTAGCCGCATATAAGGCCATCATCTCCCCGCTTGCCACAATGTAGATTTCTTTGGCCTTTCCTTCCCGGATGGGCATGGCAAATCCTCCGCAGACCACATCGCCCAATACGTCATAAAACACATAATCAAGATCTTCGGTATAAGCACCCAGATTTTCAAGAAGTCCTATGGAAGTGATGATACCTCTGCCTGCACAGCCTACTCCCGGCTCCGGGCCTCCTGATTCCACACACCTGGTTCCCTTATAGCCTTCCTTCAGGATGCGGTCCAGCTTTACGCCGTCCCCCTCTTCCCGCAAAGTATCAAGAACCGTTTTCTGCGCCAGACCGCCTAGCAGCAGCCTGGTGGAATCCGCCTTTGGATCACACCCCACAACCATGACCTTTTTTCCCAGCTCCACCAGCCCTGCCGTCAGGTTTTGGGTTGTGGTGGATTTTCCGATTCCTCCCTTCCCATAAATGGCTATCTGTCTGATTTGTCCCATTGATAAAATCCTCTCTTTCTGATTCTCATTATAAATTGTCGTATAAGTCTTCAATCAAAGTCAGGCTTCCTCTGTAGCCCGCATAGGCCCTGTTAAAAATCAGCCGGTCCTTTATGGGAAATGCCGCTGCAATGCACTGCACCTCCTTAAGGGAACTGATTTCCTCCTCATTGCTGCTGCCTATGATAAGGGTAATATCCTCCTCATCCAAAAGAGCTTTATTTATTTCATGCTGGTCTGGACTGAAAACCACCTTAGGCGGCCTTGCATATTCCAGATCAGTAAGCTCTCTTAAGATCCTGTCTTTGTCTTCCTGCCGGAATACCGGTTCTGATATGACCACCAGCACAGGAGTAAAGCTATAATCATTGGCAAGATACCGGGTGATTCCCACGGCACTTGACGCGTCCCCGACCACGGCGAACTTTTTCCAGCTTAGGGCGCCGATAGCCTGTGCCAGATAGTGATACACATAATCCTCCTCTTCCTCTATCACCCTGTTAACCAACCTGTCATCCAGCTTTAAGGCATGAGCCACTTCAAGGATAAACCGTCTGGTATCACTGGCTCCGATGGGCAGGCCGGGATACCGGAGAAAGGGAACCCCAAATTTTTCTTCAAACCTTCCGGCAGGCCCTTTAAATATCCAGGGATGAATGATAAGGTTTAAGGCCGCGCCGGAGGATTTCCTGATGGTTTCAATTCCCTGGTGTTCCGTAAAAAAGGTATTTACCCTTAATCCAAGCTTTTTTAACAGCCTTGCGATCTCCTCTAAGTTCCCGCTCCAAAAGGGATCGTGGTAGGGAATGATCCCAAATACGTTTACAAGCCCTTCTTCCTTTGGGCCCCCTTCTTCTATCACCTGGTCGATCATGGCATTCCAGACCACTTCATACCCTAAGTTGCTGTCTCCGGCAAATCCAGGGGTATCAATGGGGTAGACCGGGTATCCCTTTTTCTTAAACCCTTCCCCAATGCTTTTAATGTCATCCCCGATGATTCCTGCCGTACAGCCCGTAAGGATGAAGTATGCATCCGCATCAATGATGTCCAAGGCTCCCTGAATGGTTGACTGAAGCTTTTTCGTCCCTCCGAAAACCACTTCCCGCTCCAGCATGTTGGTAGAAGGGATGGAGACACTGCTTACAAAGCTGGAATTCTTATTGCCTGACTGCCCCTGGTCGGATGCCGTTGACTGCATACAGCATCCAGGCCCCGCATGATAAACAGGGCATACCCGGTCAATGGCCCCAAGTACGGAATTAATTCCGGCCAGGACACAGCCTCCCCTGGGGTTTTCAATTATTTCCGACATTTCAATCACCTCCGATTATGTATTTAAACGCATCCTCTTCGTACCAGCTGTCCTTGTAAGGAAGCTTAATGTGCTTTGACAGCTTCACATTAAAACCGGGGTTTTCCAGCTGGTCGGCAATTTTATTTCCTAAAAATAAAAGTCCGTCATATCCCATGGTAGGCCGTTTCATATCCAGCACATGAGTGGTTGGGATCCCAAGCTTTGCCGCCCACTCGGGAACTCCGATGAACACATCCGGTTTCAGCCTTTTCACCAGATTCACCTGTTCAAAGGGCTGCATGTTGGCAATATCAAGGACATAGTTGGGGTGAATGGCGTTAAGATATTCAATATCCGCCTGGGCATCTTCGTCATAGGTCGGCGTTTCAAGCCCTACCAGCTCCATTCCGAAATCATCGATCAGTGCTGCGGCAGCAAAGGAACGGCCGGTCCCGCCGCAGATAAATACCCGTTTCCCCTTTAGACGGTCCTTAATAGATTTCACCAGAGGAAGAATCCGTTCATGCTCTCTTTGAATGATTTCCTCTCCCTCCTTCTCCTTTCCCGCAATCCCAGCTACACCCCGGAACCAGATATCCGTATTGCGGACTCCGATGGGCATAACCGTATGGGAATAAGGGATGTCATAATCCTCATACAGGGTTTTCATGAATTCATCTGCAAATACTTTACAGATTGAGGTGGAAGCCTGGGCTGCCGGGATCTGCTTTATCTTTTCTAGGGAGCTGTAAAAAGGAATATAGTTTACGGAAAGCCCAAGCAGCGACAGCATACGCTCCATTTCTTTTTGATCTGCGTAGCTTATGGAAACCGGCGCAAATAAGTTTATCAGGCCTTTTTTCTTTTCAAGCTTTTGCTTGTTTAATATGTATTTGTTAATGGAAATAAAGGCCGCGTCAAAGCCGGAAGCGCAGATTTTCGATTGAAAGCCTTCGCAGTGAATGGGAATAATGAGTGCCGGCGTATCCTGCTGCAGTTCTTTTATAATGGCATCAATATCGTCCCCAATGATGCCGGAAGCGCAGGAGGCAAAGACAAAGATAAGTTTTGGTTGATACCTTAACACTGAATCTTCAACGGCTTTTCTAAGCTTGCTTTCCCCTCCGAAGATCACATTATTCTGATCTAAGTTTGTCACGATGATCCTTGGATTCTTAATAAGCTTCACTCCCCGGTGGGCCTGCCCCACCCGGTACTGGTCCACTGCCAGGGAGGTACAGCCCACACAGCCCTGAGGGGAATGGGCGATGAAGACGGAATCTTCCAGAGACATTAAAGCCGCCATGCTGTTGATCTGCTGGCACTGCAGTCCCTGGGCAAAGCTTCTGTCCGCCTTCTTTAAGCAGCCGTTCTTAAAATCCCTCTCCGCCCGGCTGCCGGTAGAACCCAGATCATTGTACCTGTTTGGATGGCTTTCTCTGATTCCTGAATATATTTCACTCATGGTCATGCACCCTTTCTAAATTTCAATTAATAATTTCCGTACCTCTATGTAAGCAAGAAGCTTCCGGATGGAATCTTCAATATATCCCGGCAGTTCAAAGGCCTCTATGTTGTTTTGATCCAGTGCGGCCCTTGCACCGGCTCCGATCCGGCTGACTAAGATATAATCACAATCTTCCAGCATGACTGCCACAGCTTTTAACTGTGTTTCATCATGCTCCTGACCCCTGCATACGGGAACTGTTTTACGGCTTTCCTCATACGTGAATGCCGTATCCATGCTATCGGCTTCTACGATGTAAAAAACTTCGGCTCTGCCAAAATGCTGGTTTACTACCTTTCCGTCTGTTGATGCGACTGCTATCTTATATTTCATGGCGTTTCCCTACCCCTTTTCCTTAACCATGGGAAAAGGTATCCCTTCCTGCGATCCTTCTCTGGTATATTAAATCTCCGAAATCCTTTCCCCCAAGCATGCCCACCGCATCGGCACGGCAGTGCTGGCAATGGCGGAAAACATCGATGTACTTTCCTGCCAGAGTCCTGGCCTCGTCGATCTCCTGGCACACAGGAGCTGTTTCTTGGGAAAGGTCCGATTGGGGGATCAGGGGTATGATGTTGTAGATACTTGCTCCCGCCTCTTTTACGGCCTTTGCGATATCCTCAATGTGGTCTCCGTTTATGTTAGGCACCAGCACGGAATTAACTTTCACCGTAATCCCTGCATCCGCTATCTTTTTAATGCCCTTTAACTGGTTTTCTATCAGGATCTCTGCCGCCTGGACTCCTTCATAAACGGTTCCATGATACAGAATCCAACGGTTAAGCTTTGCTTCAATTTCCGGGTCCACCGCATTTACCGTAACGGTCACGGATTCCACACCGATTTGAATGATCTCATCCGCCCTTTCATAGAGAAGGAGCCCGTTGGTGCTCATGCATTTGATCAGCTCCGGATGATGTTTCTTTACCAGGCGGAATGTCTCCAGCGCGTAATCCGTAGCCAGGGTATCGCCTGGGCCTGCAATGCCTGCCACCGTAATCTCCGGGCAAAGGGCAAGAGCCTTATCAAGGACCTCCAATGCCTGCAAAGGAGTGAGCACCTTAGAGGTCACTCCCGGCCTTTCTTCTTCATCGTTAATTCTTCTGTCGCAAAACTTACAGGAAATATTGCAGCCAGGGCTTACCGGAAGATGGATCCGGCCCACGTTGTTTTTATTTCCTCCAAAGCATGGGTGTGACTTTTGCAGGTTTTGATATGTATTTGACATTTCAATCTCTCTTTCTTAAATTAGGATACAAAAAAAGACAACCTTCCCTGATACGCATTCCTGCTTATCAGAACCTCCGGTTGTCCAGTCAGCTCTTTAATCTGATTTTTTCTATTTTTTCGATTTGCACTATTTTTCCATCCTGAATCGTAATGGTAATGGAACCATACTTCACATCGCTGGCCATTTCATGGATCAGCTTAATGTATTCTTTTTCAGGATCAGAAGCATTGGAATAGGATATAGGAATCACCTTCTCTCACTTATGGATCGCCGCCAGGCCCGTATCTCTTTTCCCGGCCCGGTATCTTTTTCTCAGGTGGTTCTTTTTATATGTATCTGACACTTTCTCTGTATTTCCTGCGTCTACCTGTCCGCATGATTTAATTCAATGACGTTAACGATGGATTTTATCATTAATTTCCGCTTATAAAAAAACAGGTACTATTACAGTACCTGTAAAGCTCCAGCTATCACGGATCCAGGTATTCTAATACATACAAAAATAAGCTGTATTCATATACATGCACACAGTTTTACAACAACAGCAATTCATCTTTTTAAAGCTTGCAGAATAATTATCCCTTGCAGAAAACATTGTGTTTATCATATGAATGACATCCTTTCTTCAATATCCTATTAATTTTATAGGTTTTATATGTATTGATTATAATATCATCTTTTTGGGATGTCAACATTTTTTTAATTTTTTTTTGATATCTTTTTAACAACTTGTCCGTCTTTATCTGCGCTGGTCCTCTGTCCCAGGCTGCTTTCCCTGCAAAAGGGATCGTGATTGACCGGTCTTAAGAAGGGAATAAAATGACTGACAAAAAAAATAAACAGGCCGTAAGAAGTCAGAGCATACCTTTTCTCTGAGCCCTTATGGCCTGTTTTCCGGCTTGCCGGTATTTTTATAAAAAGGAGGCGCGCATCAAAGCATCATCAATGCAGCCTGCAATATTCTCTCGTCCCACATCATTTACAAATCCAGCCCGTTCCATCATTGACATAGGCTGCTCGTTTACATGGGATAATACCAGTGTGACATTCTTTCTTTTTAAGCTGTTGTAAAGCTTTTTTAAACTTTTTAAAGCTGTCGTATCCATGGCCGGAACGCTCCGCATACGGAGTATCAGCACTCTCTTTCCATCTTCCAGAACCACCTTGGATATCTTATCGGCGGCTCCAAAGAACATTGGTCCGTTGATTTCAAATACGGCTACATGTCCCGGAACAGGCTTTAAGTCAATGTGGTCACCTTTATTTTCCTCTTCGTCTTCCAGATACTTCCAGCCGTTTACTTCAGCCACATCCGCCATCCGCTTCATGAATAGCAGAGAAGCAAGCACCAGGCCAACCCCGATAGCCATGACTAAATCAAATACCACTGTCAGGACAAAAGCAATCAAAAGCACCGACCAATCGCTTTTCGGGGAGGTTTTTACAATTGAAACAAACTCTCTCCACTCGCTCATATTATAAGCAACCATAAACAGGATCGCCGCAATGGCCGGCATCGGGATAAGGGCTGCATATGGCATGAGAAATATGAGGATCAACAGAAGAAGAACTGCATGAACCATTCCTGCCACAGGGGTCCTCCCCCCGTTTTTAACGTTGGCGGCCGTCCGCGCAATGGCGCCTGTGGCCGGGATTCCTCCAAATAAGGCTGAGAAGGTATTACCCAGTCCCTGAGCAATCAGTTCCATGTTGGAATTGTGCCTGCTGCCTATCATGCCGTCAGCCACGACGCAGGACAGCAATGATTCAATGGCGGCCAACACCGCAATGGTCACTGCATCTGGCATGACCTTTCCCATCATGGCAAAGGACAGCTTGGGAACATGCAGAGACGGGAGACTGGGGGAAATGGTATACAGATCCCCGATGGTATGAACCGGAAGCTCAAGTACCTTTACCAGAACAGCCGTAAGAATGACTGCAACCAGGGATGGGGGGAGCTTCTTAAAATACCTTGGCCAGATGATAAGTACGGCAAGAGCGAGCATTCCTATTGCCAATGCCATGGGATTCAGCGTTTTGATGGAACGTACCACTTCCTCCAGCTTTTCCATGGTCTCCACCGGCGCCTTTTCAAAGGTAAGCCCTAGGAAATCCTTTATCTGGCCGATAAAAATAGTCACCGCAATACCGGCAGTAAACCCGGTTGTAATGGTATACGGTATAAAACGTATCAGGCTTCCCAGCCGTAAAAATCCCATGATAACCAGAATAATTCCGGCCAGGACAGTTGCCGTGGCCAGACCGTCAAGCCCGTTTTTTAAGACAACACCTGCTACAATAGAAGCAAACGCCGCCGTTGGCCCTGCAATCTGCACCTTACTGCCGCCTAAAAATGAGATCACAAAGCCTGCGACAATGGCCGTATAAAGCCCCTGCTCCGGGGTAACGCCAGAAGCCAGAGCAAGAGCGATAGAAAGAGGCAGGGCTATGATTGCCACGATAATTCCGGAAATAATATCCTTTATAAACTGCTCTCTTGTATAATGTTTCATTGATATAAAAAACTGGGGTATGATATCCTTCATCTTTTCTTATCCTTTTATATTATAAATTTTTTATAAACTTTTTATAATATAACTGTGAAAAGAAAAGAATGCAAGGGAATTTCCCATGTTCCTCAAATAATACAAGGATTCCTATCTCAGGCTGTCCGCTGCCAGCAGCTCCAGGCCCTTCTCATCAAGAAGCTCCACGCTTCCCCTGGTGAGCTTTACCAGGCGGTCCGCCTGGAACAGCCGTAAGAGACGGGTCACCACTTCTCTGGCCGTACCTAAGTGATGGGCAATCTGCTCGTGGGTGATGGAAAGTTCTCTGGAACCGGTAAGCAGCCCCTCTTCCAGAAGAAAGGCAGCCAGACGGCCGTCCATCTTCTTGCTTAAGACCTGGTCCATCAGCCACATGACCTCGGAAAACCGGGAGGCCATCAGCTCATTGGTAAAATTAGAGACAACTGCCGACTGCTCCATTAACGTCTTATAGACCTCCGGCGGGATCACTGAGACCACGCAATCCTGCTCCGCTTCCACCGTAACATCGAATTGTATGTTTTTGACCACACAGGGACCGGAAAAAAGGCAGATATCCCGTTCAAGCAGACGGTAAAGCGTCAGCTCCCGCCCCTCATCCGATATCATAAAAACCCTCAGCTGCCCTGAGGTCACAAGCAAAAGCCCGCTGCAGCCGTCAGCCCCGCCATGGACCAGCATGCCCTTTTCAAACCTGGCTTCCCTGGATTTTTCTTTTAAGAGCATTCTCTGTTTCTCTGTCAGCTTATTCCAGAAAGGAAGGTACTCTCCAAACACCATAACATCAAACCTCCATGTGCCTAAGAACGTTGAAACCCAATCTCATCATTGCAGTCAAAAAGCTTAAAACATTCGTTGTAGTCCAGTCTTTTGGACTTCAGCTCTTCCGCCATCAAAAGCAGATTCATGGAATTGACTGCGGCTCCGCGGATCCCGGAACGCATCCGGATATTCTCAAGCCTTTCCCTAAATCCGCCGGTAAATGCTCCGGATACAAAAGCAAAGTGATAGCGTATCACGCCCTTATCAAAGATCTCCCACCACTTATTTGGATTAAGCTTCTCATTCCGTTCCTTATTTTCCTCTATGTAGCGGTACATCTCATCAGCCTGCTTGATCGGAAGGGAGTACCCCTTCCCGTAAGCCTTATTATCTATGATCAGCCCATCTTCCCCATAATATACACACACATCCGGTTTTCTGGTATCCCCAAGCCTGGCTCCCTTAAAATCCAGTTCGGCTGTTAAAAGCTGGGCGGTCTGTATCTCATAATCCCTGTCTGAAGTGCCGTCAAATCCCAAATCCAAAAGGATTAAGTACCTATGGTCCACATGGATCAAATGGGATCTTAAATAATCCTTGCACAGAGACACCTCTGATTTCACAGGCACCGGTCCCTGGTTTTCACAAGGCAGCTCAAGGCCGGTTATCTCATCCATGATCCGATAGGTATTTCCGGTTTTTTTCACATGAAGACCAATATTTTCAAGGCTTCGGATGTCATCAAGAATCGTCTCCTCCTCCTCTTCCATACCCATGCCTTTTAGATACTCCTTTACCTGCAATGGGGAGCGGTAGGCTCCTTCTAAGTATTTTATGATATGGGTCCTTCGGTTGCGGAGATACTCCCGGTCAGCCACCTTGGTAGCCAGCATATCCCACATCACACGTTTGGGAATTCTGGGGAATCTTGAAACGCCGGTCACATGCTTTAATATGGTCCTTCCCTTTAGCGTCAGCTGGTAAGACTGGGGGATGGTTCCGGTACAGGACCTGCCCCCAATGGAAACGGTTACCTCCTTTGGCACCTTGTTGATCCAGCCCATCTGTAAGAGCCAGCTGCAAATAGTCCTGACGTATTTATCGCTGGTGCCTTCCGTATCCTGAAGCAGCTTTGTCTTTTCTTCCCGGGTTTCAGCTTCCATCAGCCCCTGCAGGATCATGTACTGGGGAATGGAGGTAAAGCCTGCCTCCCCGATGAAGCCAAGCCTTGCTCCCATCTCAAACTTTGTCAGATGCCCTTCTTCTCCCATCAGGGACAGAACCCGGCACACGGGCGGATAGGAAAGGAGGGCGGTCTTTAATGCGAAAGTCTCCACCTCGCTGCCCGCAGGCGCATCCGCGTACTGCTGTCCTAAGGGGGACAGGGAACAGATATCCTCTTTCCGGCTGTAATGAAGAAAACCGATGCTCACTGCCCACCTCAGAAAGGAATCTGCAGGCCAGTCGCTTTGGTATTCCTTTCGCTGCCCCGGCAGGACGGCCTGAACAATTCCGGAACAAGGGGCATTGCTCCTTGTATAGCCTACAGGCGTCCCCTTTCCCTTCAAATGGGTATAGGGAATGGAAATTTCCCTACCGCTTAATTCCTGTATAAACTCGTCTCTTCCGTCTTTTTCCGATATGAGCCTGGGGATCTTATCCATTCGCAGGATCCTGTTGATCTTTGAATCCGGCACAAATGCGGATACCACATTTTTTAAATTTTCCAGGGTATAGGCCTCTTGTACCCAGCCAAATGTCCGATCTGCCACTGTTAATTCCTCTCTGTACTTTTCCTTTTATCCGCCCATGTTCTTTGGGCATAAAGGTATACCCGCAGGGTGTTTTCTTAAGTATACCATAGCCGCCAGGGATTGACCACGTAATTTTCCATGGCACAGCCAAAGGGTTTGGTTTGTGGTGACCGGCTTCCTGTGTTATAATGGTTGAGACTTCGCCAAGGTCAATCGGGCTTACTTTTAGTTCGTTGCTTCCGCAAGAATTACAGGACCGGAAAGGAACAGAAATTATGGGAAAATTACAAATGACAATACTTGCTTTTATTGCAATTTCCTGCTGCATTCATATCAGGAGGCAGCTCCAGGACAGCGATTACATAAAACATCTGTTTTCAGGAAATGATGCAGGAAAAAGCAGGATTCTCTACCTGGATTATGTCCGTCTTATTGCTGCCCTTTTCGTTATTTTAGTCCACTGCCTTGATTTTTCCACAGCCGGGCTTACCGCCGGGACGAAAGGATGGGTGGCGGTGCAGTCTCTTTCCTCCATTCTTCTGGTCTGCAACACGCTGTTTATCATGAACAGCGGCGCTTTGATCCTAAAGGGGCAAAGGGAAGGCCTGGCTGCCTTTTACTACAAACGATTTCTTCAGGTTGCTCTTCCTTTTTTTTGCTACTACTGTATTTATATACTGCTCTCCTGCCAGTATTTCAATTCCGGCTTCATGAACGGAATCTTAAGAGCACTAAAGGATATGGCAGCAGGCCCTATTGACTGGGCGCCTCATTTATGGGTGATCTATGTCATTTTGTCCCTCTATATCCTGGCTCCGTTTTTCAGCGTTCTTTTAAAGCACCTTACCGACTCCATGCTTCACGGACTGGCAGTCCTGATCCTCCTCTTCCGCTGTCTGGCAGTTTATCTGCCTGCTATGGGCCTGCCCTTAAACTTTGAGCTTATGATCAGTCCATGGGAAGGGGTATTTTTGCTTGGCTATTACTTTTCCCACCCTATTTCCATGAAATACAGGAAAGCCTGGTTGGGATTTGGCATGGCCTCCATCTTATTTACCATCCTCTGCACCGCCCTGCGGCCTGATTACAAGGCCATTCTGATGGCAGAAGGCGCTCCCGCCACGCTCTTCCTGGGGGCCTCGGTTTTTCTTATACTGCGTTCCCTGGAAAACCGGCTTCCAAAGCCGGGGATGGGAATGAACTTCCTGATCCGGCACAGCTATTCCATCCTGCTGGTTCACTGGGCTGTGCTCTATTTTGTCAGAGAACGGTTTCATATAAACTGGCTTTCCTTTGGAACGGCAGGCAGCACCCTGCTTTCCTTTCTCCTGGTTCTGGTCTTATCGGCCGCGGCGGCCTTTCTTTTTGACCAGACAGTAGTCCTTTGTGTTCAGACCCTTTTTAAAAGGCTGGTCCAACCACTAAGGAGCCGGTGAGTTTTACTCCTCCGGCTCCATTGTTCGTTCTGCTGCTATGGGCCTTACCGTAATTCCGTTTATTTCCACATGCTCGCTGATGCCGATGACAATACATGGCCTGCCGTCGATCATCCGGTTTTCTACCAGATGGGTTTTATCAGACGCTACCTTTATACTCACATCCGCTGTCTTGATCTCAAAGCTTTTGGTATTGATCACATTGGAAGCAAGGAAGGGGGGCACAGATGTTTCTTCGTCTTCGCCATAACGCTGCTCAAATTCCTCCAGCTTTTCCTGACTGGCCCCGTTGTTCTCCAACAGTCTTTTCATCTGGTACTTGTCCAGGGTAAAGGGAGACGGTTCATCCTTTGTTTCTTCAAGAATCTCATTTAAATTTTCATGAAGGCTCTTAACCGTTTCAAAATCGCAGTTATCTCCCAGTGTTTCCTCCACAATGGCCTGGAACGTTTCTTTCTGGCTCTTGGCAGACATAGGCATCACACATCCAAGCAGCTCGTCAACCAGGCGTTCCGGCATCTGCTCCGGGTTTTTGGTATAGTATAAAAGGCTGTGGATATCGGTATTCCGGTCCGTAAAGGACGGAAATAAAAAGCCGGTATCAGGGGCCTCCACGATCCAGTCCCTGCTGCGGTTTTCAATGACGTTAGCCTGGGAATTGTAGCAAAGGCCGGCCTTTGACAGCTTCACCGGGCAAATGGAGCACTGGATGAATTCATATACAAAATCAGAGGCATCTTCCATTTCCAGACCATCGGAGGACCTTGCGGGAATATCGTAGGCACAATGGATGAGGATGATGTAAAAATTCTCGCCGAAATCGTAGCTGGCGATCACTTTATCATATAATTCCTCGATCAGGACATCATCCTTTAACTGGCTGTCCCGGAGCTTTAGCAGAAAATTCTGGGTTCCGCCCTCAGCCTCCGTATGTAAGGGAAATTCCATATTGACCATATTCTTGCCGACGGTTCCTGACAAAGCACTTTTAAAGATGTTAAAATATTTAAACGCTTCTTCCTCTGGGAGGGATAAAAATGCTTCCTTAAGCTCCGTTCGTTTATTCTTTTCTGCGTCTACATAGCAGCCACAGATGCGGCTGATGGCGCAGTTGGCCGGAGTAAAAAGTTTTTTTATTTCATTGGCTTCTTTCTTGTTCATTCTACAATATTCTCCTATTCTAAAGTAAAACTGCAAATTTAATACTAGAGCAAATCAGGCCAGAAGTCAAGAAATTGGTAACACCAAAAAAAGCAAAAAAAAGCTCACGGACCATCCGGCCCGTGAGCTTTTCAACTTTTTAGATATCAGCTTTCCATAATCCGTGAAGATTACAGTATTCGTATGCAGCAACTACTTCATCTCCGTCGCAAAGCATGAATTCAGCCACCGGTTTATCTCCCGGGTTCAATATCTTTCTCTGATTGCCCTGCTCGGTCTCTAATGCGATCCAACCGATGAAATGTTCAGGAAGCATTGGGTGTTCAACGGAACCAACAGTAACTGTTACATGCTGTCCGTCAATCTCAATAACCGGAACGTGCTTCTCAGTTGCAGCATCTGTTGTATTGGCTACCAATTCGTGCATATTTTCTCCACAGCATGTAATTGTACCGCCCTTTTCTTCTACAACCGCCACAATATTACCACAACGGTTACACTTTAAAAACTTCATAGCAATAACCTCCTTCGTCTTTTGAATCTTTATTGAATTATATTCTCATTATATCATAAATACCAATAATTTACAATAGATTCCGGCCGGCAAACAAAGTGCTTCTCACTTACCGCATCTTTCCTGGTATTCCGAGGGCGACACTCCCAAAAGCTTTTTAAACTGCGCGCTAAAATAGGCCGTGTCCGAATATCCCACCTGGTCCGCCACTTCGTACACCCTGACCCGGCAGTCCTTAAGTAAGGACATGGCTACCTGCATCCGGTAAAAGGTGAGATAGCTGGTAAATGTATAATCCGTTTCCTTTTTTAACACGCGGCTCAAATATCCTTCGCTGATTTCCAGATATTCCGCCACCGTGCTGATGGTGATGTTCTCTTGATAATGCATCCGGATGTACCGGGTGGCCTCAGCCACATATTTGTTTTTGGATTTCTTGTCTGCATTAAAACGAAGCACCGGTGCCGCAGCCTCACCTGCCGCCTTTTCCGTGCCCTGCTCGATTTGGCTTCTGATTTGAAAGATGGCCTGTTCTAAATCTCCATCCTTTAAGGGTTTTAAGAGGTAATCACTGACCCCTAAGCGCAATGCGCTTTGTGCGTACTTAAAATCCCCGTAAGCAGTCAGGATAATGAACCTGGCCACACACCCTTCTGCCCGCAGTTTGGTGATCATCTCCACACCGTCCATGCGGGGCATCTTCACATCCGTCACGATAATGTCCGGGGAGAGCCGTTCTGCCAGACGGGCCCCTTCCTCCCCGTTGGCGGCCTCGCCCGCTATGACACAGTCCAAAGCCGCCCAGTTAATGGTCAAAATGATTCCCCGGCGGACCATCGTCTCGTCTTCCACAACTATGACTTTATACATCCGTCACCTCCCTCTGGACCGGCAGCCTTAAGGCGATGGTAGTTCCCTCCTTTGTTACCTCCGCACTGATCCCGTATTCCTGCCCGTAATAAATTTTCAGTATGCGGATCACATTGTAAAGACCTAAGTGCCCATCTCTTTTAAAAGGATTGTCACTGTTGATCCAGTCCACCATCTCCCGGTCCATTCCGCACCCGTCATCCGTGATGGAGATGCTTAACACTCCGTCTTTCTGATCCGCAAAAATGCAGATGTATCCATTTTCACACCCATCCAGCCCATGGATAATGGCGTTCTCCACCAATGGCTGCAAAAACATTCTGGGCACCATGCAGTCCTCCAACTGATCCGGTATCTCGGTTTCATAGAGGAAACGTCCCGTAAAACGGATCTTTTGGATCTGTATATAGCTTTCAATGGTTTCCAGCTCCTCCCTCAAGGTGATGAAAGGACGGCTGGAAATGCTTCTTCGCAGGATCACCGCTAAATTCTCCGCCAATATGGCGATTTCCGGTATCTGGTTAATCCTGGCATTCCATTTAATAGTATCCAGAGTGTTATAGAGAAAGTGGGGGTTTAACTGGGTCTGATATAATTTAATGGTGGTCTTATTCAAATCCTTCTGCTTCTGAACCGTGTCCTCTAAGTATTTCTGCAAGTCCCCTGTCATCTGGTTAAAGCTTTCTGTCAGCCTTCCCAGTTCATCCTGCCGGTTTGTATGAATTCGGATGGATAAATCCCCTTTTTTTACCTTTGCCATCGCCTTATCCAACTGGCTCACCGGCTGGGCAATGCCTCTGGACAGAGCACCGGAAATCATCAGGCAGAGGATCAGCCCCAGAGCCGATAAAAGAAAACTTACCGTCCTCATGGTATGGATGGCTCCGGCACTGATTGGCGCGGAGCGTCTTAAGATGATATAGATTCCATGGGAGGGCTCCCTGGTCCATAAATATCTGGTATACACTCCCCTCCCCTTTTCTCCTGCCTGTCCCGTCATTCCATGGAGGATGATGTCGCCCATCTCCTCTTCCCCATAATCCGGCCTTGAGCAGTAAATGGGCCTTTGATGGGAATCCAGCAGCAGAAACGTATCCCCTGAGGAATAGAAGCCATTTAAGAGATTATCAAAATTCTCCCGGGTAAAATCAAGGACCACATACCCGGTTCTGGCTCCGTGAGAATTTTCCAGGGAATAGGCTCCCTGCATCAGGATATTTTTATCCGTTTCCGGAAGATAGGGATCGGTCCTGTAATAAGTGATCCCTTTCACCTCCTGTACCTTCCTTAAAAGACCCCAACGGACGGGAAGAGTGCTGTTTTTGGAAACAGTATCCGTTGTAAAACGGAGCTTTCCCCCGGAATCATAAATGCTGAACTGGGCGCTGCTGTATATTTCCTGAACCGCCTGATATAAGGATAAGTACAAATCCTTCTGCATCTCAATGGCATCCTTGTCGATCATTACCCTGGCCGCTGTACCGTCTGCTGTAAAGGTCTCACAGGCCTTCTCACAGTTTTCAAATAACTGGGTTAGTTTTGTACTTACCTCGTCCAGCTGCCGGTTCCCTTCCACCGCCAGCTGCCGGTTAATGGAAGCGGTAAAAAGCCTGGTCACCACCACGCTTGAAAAGGTAAGAGGTACCAGAGCTACCAGCAGACATCCCAGAAACACCCGTGTTTTGAAAGAAAACTGACCGTACCACTTCATTCTCCGGCCCTCCTTTTATGCAGGGAAAGGACCCCATTCCATTGTTTTAAAATTTCCCCTTTTTCCCGGGACAGCTCCTTTAAATCCATATTAATGATGGGAAGTCTGTTGACAGGGGAAAGTCCGGGAAGAGGAGGTACATCCATCCGCACAGAGCGCCTGTTTAAATCCGAAACAAGGATCCTCTGAACATCCTTACTGACCGTGAAATCCAAAAAACGCCTTGCCGACTCCGGGTGGAGGCAGCCGTTTACAATGGCCGTACCATCCGGCAGCACCGTGGTCCCTTCTTTCGGGTAAATGTAGTCCACATCCGCTCCTCCGGAGCGGAGAGCCTGGGCAGCCCCCTCTATGGTGACTCCCAGGGAATACCTGCCATCCAGAATGCCGGAATTCACCTCCGATAAGCTGGAAAGGCTCCCATATTCCAGGTTATCCGCCAGATGCTTTATATAGTCTCCTTCTCCCCTGTACGTATAGACAGCCATGGCCAGAGCCGAAGAATAGATATCCGACATGCCGGGATCCATAAAAGCCACCCGGCCTTTCCATCTTGGTTCCAACAGACTGGTCCAGCTTAAAGGCACCTCCCGGTATGTCACCACATTGGTGTTGTACATGATGACTAAGGGGCAGGCGGAAAAGCTGGTCCACTTATAATCTTCGCACCGGAACGCACCGGCGATGAATGGGATTTCAGGACTTTCGTAGGACTGCCAGTATTCCCTTTTCTCTTCCAGAGTCTCAATTCCCACCCCAAATACCACATCCCATGTTTCTCCGGCATCGCCGTATGGACCGCTGCTTTCCTCTAACTTTTTTAACAGCTCCTCCAAAGATCCGGCTTCTACCTTTACGTTCAAACCTGTACGCTCCTCGAACTCCTTGACGACAGGCTCACAGATTCCTTTCTCCTGAACCGTATAAACCACCAGATCCGCCTGGGAAAGCATGGGCTGCCCTCCCGTTTCCGGACTGCAGGAAGATAGCAGGACGCAGCAAATAAGAGACAGCGCGCAGACCCCCGGCCATTTTCCCTTGGTGCTGTTAGAAAGACTCATAGACGCCTCCTCCTCTCCTGTCCGCAATATGGCTTCGTTTTATCCATTATATCAATATTATACTTGTTTTTCCATGGGCAGAAGACCGCATTTATGGTAAACTTTACCTAACAAACAATTGGAGGTGCCTGCCATGGCCGTACATATCATAGAACAATCCGTTATCCCAAAACACACCAGAAGCAGCCTATGTGAGGATGGACTGTTCGTAAATGAGAACTTTATCGCCGTAATTGACGGAGTTACGAGCAAGGGAGTCCTTACCTGGCCCGAAGACCTGGGGGACGGCACGGGAAACATGACCAGCGGCCGCTATGCAAAAGAAGTGCTGCTGGACGCCTTAAGCACCATGCCCTCCGACATTGACGGAGCCGGTGCCATGGACTATTTAAACGAAGCTCTGGCCCGGGCCTGCCGCACACGCCGCTCCATACTTAAGGAAAAGCCCGAAGAACGCCTGCAGGCAGTCATCATCCTGTACAGCCTCTGCCGCAGAGAGGTATGGGCCTTTGGTGACTGCCAGTGTCTCATTAACGGCACCCATTACCATCATAACAAGGCCATCGACAGCCTGCTATCCCAGGTCAGAAGCCTTTATATTCAGACGGAGCTGCTTTCCGGCCGGACAGAAGCATCTCTTTCCGGCCACGACACCGGACGGGAATATATCCTTCCCCTCCTGCGCCGCCAGCTTCTTTTCGCCAATGAGGACTCTCCCTACGGATATGATGTATTAAACGGCTTCCCCATTCACCCTGGTCATGTCATCATACATCCCGTCCCCCCCTGCTCCCGGCTAGTCCTGGCAAGCGACGGCTATCCCGTCCTTAAGGAGACTCTGGCAGAAAGTGAGGCTGCCCTTAGGGAGCTCATAGAAAAGGATCCTCTCTGCTTTCGGGAAAATAAAGGCACCAAAGGGCTGGTGAAAGGAAATGACAGCTTTGACGACCGCACCTATATCCGCTTCGACACTTTATAAAGAAAGCACAGAGGGGCTGCTGCAAAAGTAATGATTTCCTTTTGCAGCAGCCTTTCTTTTTCCTATCCTTCCTGCAGCCCTAAATACTCCTCAAATAAACTGCACACGCTTACAGAATCTGCCTCTGCCTTCATCTCACAGAAGATCCGCAACAGCGGCTCCGTGCCGGAGAATCTTGCGATCACCCAGCCGCCGTTTTTAAAGTAAACCTTACAGCCATCCGCATAAGAGATCTTCTCAATCTCAAAAGGCAATTGGGGAAGCTTCCGGTCAACCATAAGAATCCGGTTGATTCTCTCCTTTTCCTCGGTTGTAAAACGGTAATCCCGCTCCGTCATATGGATTGTCCCGTACTCTCTACGGATGTCTGCTGCAATCTCAGACAGCTTTTTCCCGGATACAGCCATCATTTCTACCAGAAGGGAGGCCGCATAAATTCCATCCTTGCCATGGATATGCCCCTTAACCGTCAGACCGCCGGAGGACTCTCCGCCGATGATGGCATCCGTCTCCTGCATCTTTGCGGATACAAACTTAAATCCCACGGGAACCTCGTAACATTTCTGTCCAAAGCTCTCCGCAACCCGGTCCAGTACATGGGTGGTGGAAAGGCTTCGGACCACTGGCCCCCTCCAGCCCTTGTATTTCAGAAGATAATAATACAGCATCACCAGAATGTTGTTGGCATGGAGGTAACGGCCCTGATCGTCAATGACTCCCAACCTGTCCGCATCCCCATCCGTGGCGATCCCGATATCACAGTACCGGTCCAGCACATAATTCTGCAAGCTCCGCAGAGTCTGCTCCGTAGGCGCAGGCATTTTTCCGCCAAATAAAGTGTCATGCTGGTCGTTGATGGTTTCAATGGTACACCTGGCAACGGAAAGTATGGTGCTTAAGGCCGTAAGGCTCACTCCGTACATGGGGTCAATGGCAACCCGAAAATCCCGGGAGCGTATGGCATCCATGTCAATGACGGATATGATATTGTCCAGATATTCATTTAATGGGTTGATTTCCTCCACCACTCCCTTTTTCACAAGCTGAAGATAAGAGGCTGGCGGCATCTGTCCGGCCTCCTCATGGTTTGGCTGGTATATGCCCTCCGCATTTAAAAGATATTTTTCAATATCTTTTGTCTGGCCCTCATCCGCATCTCGCCCTCCATATGTGAAGACCTTGATCCCATTATATATCGCTGGATTATGGCTGGCTGTTACCATCATGCCGTAGCTTAAGCGGTGCTTCATCACATAAAACATGATAAGAGGCGTGGGGGAACTGCGGTTTATGAAAAATACCTTGATTCCCTGATTTCCAAATATCTCACAGGCCCATATGACCGCTTCCTTGGACAGGAAACGTCTGTCATATCCTATGACGATTCCTTCTCCTTCTACGTTTTCCGCTTTCATTTTAAGACTGACGGCGAGCGCCAGCTTTTGGATATTTTCTTTTGTAAATTCCTCTCCGATAATGGCTCTCCAGCCACCGGTGCCAAATGTTACCATCCTTTGTATCCCTCCCTGTTTTCTATTATTCCATCCAAAGCCTTGTATTGGGTGGATTAATTGCCGTGAGTCCGCATTGAAGCTCATACAACCGAAACCTTCCCCTTGCTTACTTTTAAGAAAATAAGCAGGGATATGACTGTACTGACCGTCAATATGGATGCCAGTGCGGCCGCTGTACCATAGCTGTTTCGGACGACCTCCGTATAGATGGCAACGGATATGGTACTTGTCTTGCCGCCGTAAAGCATAACGCTGGAAGACAGCTCATTGATACAGGTGATCCAGCTTAATATAGCTCCTGACAGGATGCCGGGGGCCATAAGCCTTGCCGTTACCTTGACAAAAGTTTTCATGGGGGACACGCCAAGGCTTATAGAGGCCTCCTCCACACTGGGGTCCATCTGCTGCAGGAATGCGCTTCCCGACCGCACCGTATAAGGCAGCTTCCTGACTACAAAGGCTATAATCATAATAGCGGCCGTACCCGTAAGGATCATCGGCTGCTTATTAAACGCCACGATCAGGCTGATGCCCAGTACCGCGCCCGGAATGACAAAGGGGAACATAATGAGAAGATCCATCAGCTGCCCCGCTATTCCTTTCTGGCGCACCACGATGTAGGATATCAGCATGCCCAGTACGATGATAAACACAATGGCTGCGGCAGAGAATACAAACGTATTCCGGATATTGGTCCACAGTCTGTTAAAAATCGTCACATAGCTTTCTATGCTGAAGCCTTTTTTAAAGCCTGTAAAATCACTTTTTACAAAGCTGCTGACCACCACCACGATCTGGGGGAGGATGCCGATAAGGGTCACCAGCAGAACCGGCATTGTTACCAGGAACCGTTTCAGGCCGTGAAGTTTTTCTTCTTTAGGCGGCCTCATGGCTGTCATGACATAATTTTTTCTGGTCACAAAATATTTCTGCAGCAAAAGCACCGTCGTCGAGCAGAGCACCACAATTACGGACAGGGCACTTGCTAAATGAGCATTTCCGCCGATCTCGCTCATATATTCGTTGTATACCAGCACGGGAAGAACCATATAGCCTTCTCCGATGAGCATGGGCGTTCCAAAGTCCGCGAGGCTGGTCATGAATACCATAATGGCTCCGGCAGCGATGGAGGGCAGGATGACCGGTATGGTGATGGTCAAAAGCCTTCGCAGCTTGTTGCTTCCCAGATTCTCTGCCGCCTCCTCAAGGCTTGAGTCAATGCTTCCCATTGCCCCTGACGTATATAAATACACGTAGGGAAACAGCTTGAACGTAAAAACAAGAATAATACCCAGCTTTCCATAAATACTGGGAAGATGGATTCCCATGCCTTCAAAAAACTGTGTGACAAAACCAGCGCGCCCGAACAGCATAATCCAGCTGTAAGCGCCGATAAACGGAGGGCTCATAAGGCTCATAATGATGAAGATATGAATGAAACGTTTTCCAAAAACGTTGTATCTGGACATCAGATAGGCCATGGGCACCCCTACGGCCAGAGTCGTAGCCGTGGTGACAATGGAGACGAACAGGCTTCGGCCTAAAGAGGAATAATAATACTTTTTCGTGAAGAACCGGATATAGTTCTCAAGGGTGAAGCCTTCTACCTTGCCGGAGAAGAAGCTTCGCGTGATCAGGGTGCAGAATGGATAAATCAGAAACAGCAGCATAAAGCCTACCACCGCCACTTTCACCCAAAACCAGAAGTCCAGCTTCCATCCTTTCTTTACCATGATATCACCTCCTGGGTCTGGGCATCGTATACGCCTACCGCACTGATATCAAAATTCACCCGCACTTCCTGACCATCCGGCCGGAGATCACTGGCATCCTTTGTGTATTCGTTTAATTGAATGGACAGGCCATTGTTGAGCTGGATTTCATACTCAATGAAATCTCCCAGGAACGTGGAAATGACGATCCTGCCCGGAAGCCCTTCCCTTTCATCAAAGAATAGCTGCTCCGGCCTTGCGGAAATGATCCCTTTCCCCTTGTAAGCGGATTTCAGCCTGCAGGTTAAGCTGCATTCATCCTTGATGTTTAAAACGGCTCTGTCCGGTACGCTTCCATCTACCTCGCACTCAATGAAATTTGATACTCCGATGAATCCGGCCACAAAGGTGTTACCCGGCTTCTTGTAAATCTCTTCCGGCGATCCCACCTGCATGATGTTGCCTTCCTTCATGACTGCGATCCGGTCGGAAATAGCCAGAGCCTCCTCCTGATCGTGGGTAACGTAAATGGTAGTGATCCCAAGCCGCCTTTGCAGTTTCTTAATAACCGTTCTCATCTGCACTCTGAGCTTTGCGTCCAGATTGGATAAGGGCTCATCCATGAGAAGCACCCCCGGCTCAATGACAAATGCCCTTGCAAGGGCCACCCGCTGCTGCTGGCCGCCGGACAGCTCATTTGGTTTCCTGTCCTTTAGGTTTTTGATCTGCACTAAGTCGAGGGCTTCCTCCACCTTGCGGGAAATCTGGTCTTTCGGATATTTCTTTGCTTTCAGACCGTAAGCCACATTCTCCGCCACGGTCAGATGGGGAAAGATGGCGTAGTTCTGGAACACCATGCCGATATCCCTTTTGTGGGCATCCAAATTGTTGATCACCCTGTCATCAAAGCAGATCTCCCCTCCATCCACAGAATTGAAGCCTGCAATCATACGAAGCAGTGTCGTCTTGCCGCATCCGGAGGGCCCAAGCAAAGTGAAAAATTCCCCCGGCTTCATCTCCAGATCCACTCCATTTAGCGCTGTAAAATCACCGTACTTTTTCACGGCCTGTTTAATAATTACTGCATGGCTCATATTTTTCGCTCCTCCTTAAACCCTCAGATGTCTTCCTGTCCCTTACATCAAAAGACCGTCCTGTCCCCGAAGGGCCGGGACAGTCTTTTTTCGTCAGAATGTATTCCTATCCTTTTTTATTAATCCACCATAATGTCATTGAACTTCTCAATAATGGCTTCTTTCTCATTTGCCGCCCAGTCAAAATCATAATCCACCAGCACGATATCCTGTAACTTCGCCATTCCTTCGCCTACTTCCATGTCACTTCTTACCGGACGGCGTCCCCAGTTCTTGCTCTGCTCCGTCTGGCACTCCTTAGATGTGACGAAATCGATAAACAGTTTTGCGTTCTCCTCGTTGGGGGCACCCTTTACAAGAGCTACACCATCTGGTACTGCACTGGTTCCGTCTTTGGGATATACGAATCCAACCGACGGATCTTCCTTATACTGGACTGCGGATTTCTCCAGAGTCAGACCTACGTAGAACTCACCGTCTGCAACCATCTTGTGGCACTTGCCGGAAGAATCGACTATCTTGCCATCCAGATTATCATATAATTTCTTAATGAAATCCCAGCCGGCTTCCTTGCCGCCATGGCCCAGGATCATGGTACAAAGCTGAGTGTACGCGGAGCCGGACTTGGATGGCAGGCAGTATGCGATCTTGCCTTTCCATTCAGGCTTTGTTAAATCCTCCCATGTTTCGGGAATGGCAAGGCCATCCTTCTGGATCAAATCCTTGTTGTAAAAAATGACCATAGGCAGGGGACTTTCACCGATCCACATGTCATCGGCATCCTTATAAGCATCACCAATGAACTCGTCGTTGGCACATACATAGGGAGCGAAATAATCCTTAAACGCCGCCAGGGAGTCAGCACCGCCGCCCCACAATACGTCTGCAATGGGGTTGGCAGACTCGGCTGCAATACGGTTGCACAGCTCACCAGTACCTGCCGCCACGACCTCCACCTTCACATTGGGGTACTTCTCCATGAATAAGTTCACGCCTGCATTAAGCGGGTCCGCATCATGAGGAGAATATACGACAACGGTTCCTTTGTAATCCCCCGGTGCCTTTGCAGCCGCCCCGGCTCCGGCCTTGGTCTCCTCTGCCTTTGTTTCAGCAGCTGCCGTTGTCTCCGCAGAAGTCTGGGGAGCTGCTGTGGTTTCTGCAGGCTTTCCGCTGCCGCTGCAGGCGGATAAGCTTAATGCTGCCAGTGCTGCCAGTGAAGCTGTTAATAATCTTTTTTTCATAAATAACCTCTCCTTTATAAAATTATTTGGGTACACGCTTATATGGAAATATTTAGTTCTGATGGTCTAATTATAAGGTTTTAATGTGCATTTTTCCATTTAATATTCTTACATTTCTTTTGTCATCCTGAACTTTTGCACTATTTTTTATTGTTATTTCAATTTTACATGTACATATTTCCTAATCCCCAACATAAAAAGTCTACCACTGGATTAGTCGTTATAATGATCCATAAGACTTAGATCATCCTGTTCCCAAACAATTAGGCCGCCAAAAAATGGCGGCCTAAAAATGAAAACATTATTTCGGTAATACCCTGATAAACATCTTTATATTTCCTTAACTGCATATTCAAATTCCAGATCTTTGATTCCGTTTCCTATAAACAGAGTCAATACAGGATCGTCACAGAGTTCCTTGATAATTGGTATCAATTCATCCCTTGTTCCGAAGGATATGTTCTTTATTTTTCTTATACCGTTCGGGTGTATAAAGTTCACAGGTTTCGGATCAATGTTAAAATAGGTCATGAGGAAGGGAAGCTGCATCTCATCCGGAAACAGACACTTAAACCGTAATTTTCTTCCTTTCGTATCATTCCTCCGTGAGAGCATTTCAAAATATCCTTGTTTATATTTCTCCAGGATCTCTTTTTCTTCCCTTAAATCTGTTTTATAGTTCTCAATTGCGACTCCGCACGGGCCTCCTTTATGGTTATCCCAATAATCCAGACGGTTTACCAATTTGCTTTTTCCAAACATGCGTAAAATACTCTTCATGAATTTCGGCATTCCGGTTGAAGCAAGCAGTTCCAGATAAGGACCTTCGGAAAAATAAATAATCGCATTATATGGATTTTTCTCCGCCCCATATTCCACTTCAAATCCCTTTTCCTTAAATTCTTTTACTGCCCGGTACAAGTCATCTACTTTATATATAATATGGCTGGTTTTCACCTGGGTACACTCCTCCTATCCGTTATAGGGTTATTATTAATATGATTAATTATTCTGAAAAACGCAGATGGATGAATTTCATCATGTTTATCCGGTCCGAGATTTTCATCATAACGCGGATACCAAAGCCCCACTGCCTGTTAACCGGTATGCCCTTAAAGTATTTTTCACAGGCAATTGCCTGGATATCCGGGGACCAGTGTTCCAAATCATTTAAATGATTGACGTAAAAATACATCATGGCACCTTTATTCCCGGTCTTTTCAACCATACGGTTTGACTTCTTAACCGCCTGTCTTGATTCCGCATCAAAATAAATTTCGCCTCCGGGAAAACGTTGAGCCATCGCCTGAAAGATTGCTCTCAGCTGTTCTTCTTTGAAATAATAAAAAACTCCGGCCGACACAAATAATATGCCGTCCCGGCGATTAAAAATAACATGATCAAACCAGGAGGTATCAAACAGGGATTTGGCAATGCTTGTGTTACGTGGGGAATCGGGAAGGAATTTCTGACGGAAAGCGATGGCATCAGGCAGGTCAAGATTATACCAGTTGATGCTTCCGTTATCCACCCTGGAAAAGGTGGTATCCAGCCCTGCCCCGATATTTACAATAGAAGCACGGGGATGTTTTCGGATGAATTTACGGATTGCATCATCAATTTTCCTGGCGCGGACGATATAACAGATTCCACCGAATTCACCGAAGGTTTTTGCAATGGTGCTGAAATCATAATCACAGTTTTTGATGATTTCCATGGCTTCCTTATCATTTAATATTTCAAGGTTTTTCGCACTGGCCGTGGCGCGGCCCCACAGCGGTAAAAGCATGGTGTTTTGTACTGTTTGGGAATTTAATTCCGATTTCATTTAATATACCTCCTCCATGTTCCCTTTAGACACTCCAGCCCATGCTTTCCTGCTGGATCCGGTACAGCCTTTCATAAAGCCCCTTATTGTTCATCAGTTCCTCATGGGTTCCCTCCTCGGCCAGCTTACCTTCATTGAGTACGATAATCTTATCCGCCCCTGACACAGTCCTTAAACGGTGAGCTATGACGATTACGGTTTTGCCTTCAATCAGCCTGGAAATCGCCTGCTGGATAAGCGCCTCATTCTCAGGGTCAAGGGAGGCGGTTGCCTCATCTAAAAGTACGATAGGCGCATTTTTTAACAGTGCCCGGGCAATGGAGATTCGCTGCCGTTCCCCTCCGGAAAGTGTACTGCCGTTTTCTCCAAGCATTGTCTCATATCCCTGGGGCATAGCGCTTATAAAGCCGTCACAGCAGGCTGCCTTCGCCGCTTCCATGACCTGTTCTTTCGTGGCTTCCATGTTTCCGATGCGGATATTGTTGTATACCGTGTCGTTAAACAGCACCACATCCTGAAACACAAAGGACATATAGCTCATTAAATGTTCCGGGTCAAGGGTTCTTACATCGGTCCCGCCAATCTTTACGCTGCCCTGGTTTACATCCCAGAACCGGGCGATCAGCCTTGAGATGGTGCTCTTCCCGCAGCCCGAAGGTCCTACCAGTGCCGTGATGGCATCGGAAGGAATGGATACCGTAAGATTTTTGATCACCATGTCCTCTTTTGGATTTTCCACATTGTAGCCGAAAGAAACATGATCAAAGTCAATATTCCAGTGTGTCAGTTTTTTTTCCGATCCTCCTTCCATGACCGGAACAGTCATGAGTGTGCGCATCCGTTTCGTAGCGATCCGGTGGTAAAACAGTTCCGGCAAAAGAGTGAACTCCACAAGAACCGGGCCGTAAATCCTGACAACGATGACAAAAAACATCAGCATTGGAATCAGCTGGATGCTGCCGCCCGTCAGTAAGTAAGTTCCGGTAAAAACAGTAAGGCCCACACCTGCCTGTAAGATCATCTGGGCGCCGGTGACAAATATCCCGGTTCCAAATTCCATTTTGATCGCCATTTTCATCATTAAGTGCAGGGCATCATCCAGCGCGGCAAACTTTGAGCCGTCTAATCCACAGGCCTTGATAACCTTGATTCCTTCCAGATACTCCTGCACATGATCGGACGCTTTCAGCTTTGCCTCCACCTGTTTCTCACTGAAACGTGCCTGGATCTTTTTGCTGCCCAGGATGACGAGGAGTGCAGCAGGCACGGTAATGAATACGGAAAGAGCCATCCTCCAGTCAAAAGCGGCCATCATAATGCAGATAATGGTAATGGAGATGGCATTGGCGCCTAGCTGAGGGAGGATGTGACTTAACACATGTTCCGTCGTCGAACAGTCGGCCATAATGTTTGTGGTCAGTTCGGAAAGATCCTTTGAATTGAAAAAGCTCATGGGCAGCTTCCTGATCCGCTCGGCAATGCTGATTCTTGAATTCTCCGCTTCCAGATAAGAAGTGACATAGGTCTTTTTATAATCGTTTTTGCTGGCAAGAAACACCAGAACTGCCGAAGCAATACCGCAGCCAAATAAAAACCACATCCTGGTCCAGGAAATCTCCTGTGCCATCAACGGCTTTAAAAGCTCGGCAAAAACCTGAATGGTCACCGCAAAAGGCAGCATGAGCGCCAGATTGGTGATCGTGCAGGCGGCAACGGCTTTTTTTAAATCTGAATAGCCTTTATCGGTAAGCATCAATACTTCCTTCCATTTATACATGTTTCCTTATCCCCTTTCTGTCCATCTTCCAGTCAAGAGCTTTCGTATACACGTTCCACATATCAAAATATTTCTCCTGTTTCTCCAGCAATTCTTCATGGCGGCCATGCTCAATGAGCCTGCCCTTGTCTATCACTATGATTTTATTGGCACTGCGGATGGTTGATAAACGGTGGGCGATCATGATTACCGTCTTCCCATGCATCAGCTTTTGAAATGCCTGCTGGATCAAATGTTCATTCTCAGGGTCGGAAAATGCAGTTGCCTCATCCAAAAGTACAATGGGTGCGTCTTTTACAATGGCTCTGGCTATTGCAATCCTCTGCTGCTCTCCACCTGAGAGATGGACGCCTTTTGTTCCTATGACCGTATGGTATTTTTTCGGCAGCTTTTCAATGAATTCATGGCACTGCGCTGCCTTGGCTGCAGCGATCACCTGCTCGTCGGTGGCGTTCTGGTTTCCCAGCCGGATATTGTCCATAATGCTTTGCTTAAAGAGGAACACATCCTGGAATACAAAGCTGACCTTTTCCATTAAGTATTCGCTTCTCATCTGACGCACATCAACGCCTCCGATGAGGATCCTGCCCTTCGTCACATCGAAAAACCGGGGAATAAGATGGGCAATGGTGCTTTTCCCGCCTCCTGATGGGCCGACAATGGCGGTAATCTGGTTTTCCTCCGCCCGGAAGGAAATGCCTGAAAGTGCCTGTGCCTCCTGACCGGTATAAGAAAAGGATACGTTTTCAAATGCGATCTCATGGCTGGAAATTTCCCTGGGATTTTGGGGCTGTTGCAGCTGCGGGGTCTGCAGGATCTCATCCATTCGTTCCACTCCTCCGATGATCTGCATTCCGCTGGTGGAAACGTACATGATTTTCATCAGAACTGCTGCAATGGAGGGAACAAAAATAAGATAAAAAATGAATGTGGCGGCAAAGTCAGTATAATCAGTGGTATTTAACCCGATCAGGATGCCCACGGGAATCAGGAACAGGTAAATGTTATTGATAATCGTATGAAAAGACGACATGTAGTTTTCCCAGCTAAGGGTATAGGGAATTACCATGCGGGTGTATTCCTTAATGGCACTGTGCATCCGGCGGAAGGAATAGACCGTTTGCTTAAAGGCCTTGACAACGGTGATTCCCCGGATATATTCCACGGAAGCATTGTTCATATCCTCCAGGGCAGTCTGGTACTTTTCCATCATGACTTTCGCCCCGTCATTGCCATAGGCTTTCATCTGAATCACAAGGGAAATGACAATGCCTGCCGCAGCAGCAAGACCAAAACGCCAGTCAACAGCCAGGAGAATGATGAACATGACCACAGGAGCCACAAAGGAGGCCACCAGGTCTGGCAGCTGGTGGGCGATGAAGCCCTCAATCTTCTCAATGTTTTCATCCATGATCTTTCGCAGCTTACCGCTGCCCACCAGCATATGAAACCCCAAAGGCAATCCGGCCAGATGGGAGGCAAAGTTCACCTTCAGCTCATACAGGGTGCCGAAGGCCGCCAAATGGGAACACATCAAAGCCGCAAAGTACAGCAATATATTTAGGATGATGCCCCCAAATGCCAGCCAACCAAATCCAATGGTCTTTTGCAGATCGAGATTCCCAAAATCAGGGAATACCCCCATGACTTCCTTAACCACAAAGTATATGGCAATATAAGGGATAAACGATGCAACAGATGCCAGCGCCGACAAGATCACTGAAGAAACCATAAGAGGCTTTTTAGTAGCCGCAAGCTCCATCAGCCTGGCCATACCGGTTTTGGGCTTAGCTGCTACAGAATTATTTTGTTTCATAACAAACCACCTTTCTTTTAAAATGTAACTGTTTTTCATAACGGATCCCAATGCCTATAACAGATAATGGTAATGCCATTCCAATAACCGCCTCAGTTAGTTTTGGCTAACCAATCAATTCAGGAATTTTTCGCTTCATCAAAGCCCCATGATCTTCTTCCACCCTGCATGCTGGAACCTCCCAAGCACCAGGGAATAGGAAAGAGCCTTTTCCCTTGGAACATCATGGGCTACAAACTCCAGGATCTGCTGGAAAAAGGAACGGGCCAAAATATGGATCAGAGTACCGTCAATATCCATGACCTCATGACCCAATTCCTTCATGGCCTCGATAAAATCCCAACTGGACTTCTCTTCGATCTGAGCAAGCTGTGCAAAATAGCTGTCACAGCTTCCAGCAGTTCCCTTACAAAATAACAGCTTGAAGACATCAAGCCGGTCATAAATGTAATTGATCATCCAAGGAATCGTATCATCGGTAATATCCTCTAAGGAAGCCGCCTGATCAATGGGTGGAAGGTTCGCAAATTCTTCATGAACCTGTCTGTACCTTTCCAAAAGTCCATCAGCCGCATCTCCCGTCAAGGCATCAAACAACGCTTCCTTGCTGGGAAAATATCCATAAATGGCTCCTGTTGTTACAGAAGCCTCCCTGGCAATCCTTCTTAGAGACGCCCCTTCATAGCCGTATTCCAAAAACTCTTTCTTTCCCGCCACCAAAATAGCCAGACGTGTATCGTTTATTTGAGCGCTCATTCCTTCTCCTTTTATAACACCGTTATATAACAATGCTATTATGGAATGAAAAAGGCAGGACGTCAATACGCCCTGCCGGTTATTTTTCTCATTAAGCCATTTTAAAACGGCTGTTGATGTTTTTTCTCAAATCCTGTTTCCTAAACCTGGCCGCCTTCCACAACCAGATTTTCCGGATCAATTTCATCTCCATACACCGGCTTTAAGGTTTCCTCAAAATCCTTGTGGAAAAACTCTTCCTTGCCAAGAGTCTCGATCTCACTGTTGATCCAGTCTAAAAGCTCTTTGTTTCCTTTCTGAACAGCCGGAGCAATGGTATCCAGATTTCCGATGGATTCGATTCCTACGGTAAATCCCTTGTTCTGAATGGCCCAGGCAAGAACCTCTGTATTATCGGTGGAGAAAGCATCTCCTCTTCCGTCTAAAAGTGCATCATAGGCTTCCTGATACTCATCAAACTTTAACAGCTTGACTTCCGGATGGTTTTCGGAGAAATAAGTTTCCGCAGTAGTTCCCTTTACCACAATCAGGGTCTTATCCTTTAACTGTGCCACATCAGTAATCAAAGCGGCATCAGGAGATACCACTCCAAGAGCTACCTTCATATAAGGCAGTGCAAAATCCACCTGCTCTTTTCTCTCATCTGTAACAGTGAAATTGGCCAGGATCACATCAACCTTGGCGGACTTTAAATATTCCACCCGGCTGGCAGCTTCTACATATACGAATTCAACCTTATCCTCACTTCCCAGTAAGTCCTTTGCAAGGCGTTTTGCAAAATACACATCATAGCCCTGGATTTTTCCGTTGGAATCCACATATCCAAATGGATTCTTATCGCTGAATACGCCGATCTTAATGGTCCCGGCATCCTTGATTTCAGACAGGGTATTTGCCTTAGCCGCTGCCCCGCCTGTGTTTCCTCCATTGTCCTTTGCCTGGCTGCAGCCTGCTAAAAGACCTGCCGCCATGGTAATGCCTAATAATGCACCCAGTAATTTCTTCTTCATAATTACATCCTCCATTAAATTTTTTATTTTATAACGCTTCATAATGAAACGTATTTAAAAACTGCTTTGCACGCTCTGTACGCGGAGAGGTGAAAAACTCACCCGGCAGGCTCTCTTCCACCACCACACCCTGATCCATAAACAGGACACGGTCAGCCACCGCCCTGGCAAATTCCATTTCATGAGTGACGATGACCATGGTCATTCCGTCCTTTGCCAGTTCCAGCACCACCTGCAAAACCTCCCGCACCATTTCCGGGTCCAGGGCTGCCGTAATCTCATCTAAGAGCAGGATTTCCGGATGCATGATCAGCGCCCGTACAATGGCCACTCTTTGCTTCTGTCCGCCGGACAGCTGTCTTGGGTAAGAATCCTTTTTATCCAGCAGCCCAACCCGGGCCAGAAGCTGCTCCGCTTCCTTCTCCACCTCTTTTTTATCTCTTTTCTGCACCTTTAAAGGGGCCAGGAGAATATTCCCCAGAATGGTCTTATGGGGAAATAAATCGTAGCTCTGGAATACCATGCCGATCTTCTGTCTTATTTCATAAACATCCCGTTTGCTCCTGTCTATGATCTGGTCCTTAAACTGAATCGTACCGGAATCAATAGGCTCCAGCATGTTGAGACATCGTAAAAAGGTGCTTTTTCCACAGCCGGAAGGCCCTACTACCACCACTACTTCTCCTTTTTCCAAGGTAAAGGAAATATCCTTTAAAACCGGCTGCCCGTTTTCGTAGGACTTTCTTAGATTTTCTGTCTTTAAAATCATTTCCTGATTCATTTTTATCAATCCTTTAATTTTTTATCTAGAAGGGCAGCGGCCCTGGAAAACGGGTAACAGATTACAAAGTACAGGATGAAGATCACTCCATATACCCAGAGGGCCGCATCAGGAACCGAGTATCTGGAGGCGTCAATGATCTGTTTTCCAACCTTAACCACCTCAATCACGCCGATCAATACAACAAGAGACGTGGTTTTGATCATTCTCGTCAAAAGATTCATGACTGACGGTAACAGCCTTCTTATGGTTTGGGGAATCACAATATACCGGTATACTGCAAGCTCCGACAGACCTAAGGCAAAACCGCTTTGATACTGATGAACCGGTATGGATTCCAGAGCGCTTCGCACCAGATCCCCCATTTCAGCCGTCCCCCAAAAGGTGAATACAATGACCGCAGCCATTTGCCCGGAAAAGTTCACATTCAAATGCTTTGCAGCCCCAAAATAAACAAGAAACAAAAGAACCAGCTGAGGCATGATCCGGACTGTCTCCAGATAAATCCTTGTAAAAAACTTAACCGGCCTTTTTTTGCTGGTCATCACCATTCCAAGAAGTATTCCAAGTCCCACGGATAAAACCATGGATATGACCGCAATCCTGAGTGATACCAGGAGTCCGCCAAATAACCGCAGAAAATTATTTCCCTCAAACAGTATCCTAATTCCCAAATTCTGCATAGCGGACCCTCCTTTCTATCCAGGAACAGAGTAAGGATATTGGCAGCAAAATGATTAAGTATGCTGCCACCAGCATTAGGAGGGCCTCATCTGTTTTATAATAAATTCCTATCAGATCCTTTGCTACAAACATTAAGTCAGCCAGCGCTACCGCACTGAACACCGATGTTTCTTTTATAAGAAATATGATGTTGGCACAAAATACGGGGACTGAGGTGGTGACCGCCTGAGGAAGAATGATATGCCGGAATACCTGCCCCTTTGTAAGTCCCAGGCTTAGACCCGATTCTGACTGGATGACCGGCACCTGCTCAATTCCCGTGCGGAACGCTTCCGCCATGTAGCTTCCTCCTAAAAATGCCAGCCCTGTCACAGCACAGCTTTCAGAGCTCAAAACAACGCCGATTTTAGGAAGTCCGAAGTATAAAAAAAACAGCTGGATCAAAAGCGGCGTATTTCTGGATATCTCAATATAGCCATTCACAATACTCTTTAACACCGGTATCTTAAATATTTTGACCAGGCTGCACAAAAGGCCAATGGCCGCTGACAGCAGGATTCCCAGAAAAGATATTCGAAGTGTCATACCTGCCGCCTCTACATAAAGCGGCATATAGGCACGTATAAACTCAAAATCCATGATTTTTCTTTTCCCCCTCCTTTTTTCTTATATGATCCATCAATTGTTTTCCTCCCTTTTTATTAATAAATGCAAAAGGAAGCAGGCATTCGCATATACCTGCTTCCTTCCATTTGTTTTCTCTTAGTCACAAGACAAAAAATTGGAAATCAGAAACCAAGACGCGCACGCAAATAAACTGTATCTCTTCTCATGAAGCATCTACAGCAACAACATTTCATCATATGATTTATGTTCCACTTGCAGCTCGTTTTCATTTTCTGGCTCTCCTCATTCATACTAAACCTATATGTTTAATATACTGTTATATTGCCTATTTGTCAACCTTTTTTTAACTGAAACTTCGCATATAAGAATTCCACTCTTAAATGCCTGAATCCATATGATATCAGACCGGGTCCCCGTTTGAAAAAACCACAAGAAAAGACTAACCTAATTCAGATTAGTCTTAAACTTGGGGACAAGCCCAGCTCTTAAATAATTGTTTTATAATGAAACTGCCGTATCTTCGTCTACAGGCGCATCATACAAATTCACATCAAGTTCCGATGTCATCTTTGCTGTTACAAGGCCAGCCAGCATGGCATCATTCACATTCAAAGCGGTCCGTCCCATGTCAATTAAAGGTTCCACTGATATTAACAGTCCAGCCAGGCCCACGGGTAAATTCATGGCGGATAAAACCATCAAAGCGGCAAATGTCGCACCGCCGCCGACACCGGCAATGCCAAAGGAGCTGATTGTAACGATAATAGACAGTTTTGCAATAAAACCAATACTCATAGGGTTAATACCGACAACAGGGGCTATCATTACAGCCAGCATAGCAGGATAAACGCCTGCACAACCATTCTGGCCAATAGTGGTTCCGAAAGATGCCGCAAAGTTAGCAATACCATCGGGTATGCCAAGTTTCTTTGTCTGTGTTTCAATCGTTAAGGGCAGCGTACCTGCACTGGATCTGGATGTAAACGCAATGGTAAGCGTTGGGAAGGCCTTCTTGATATACGTTACGGGATTCAATTTCATCAGCAGGATAATCAAAAGATGTATGGCAAACATGACAATCAAAGCGGCATAGTTTGCAATAACAAACTTGGACAGGGCAATAATGCCTGCTGTGTTCGTCGTTGCGATTGTCTTTGTCATAAGCGCCAGAATGCCATACGGCGTCAATCTCAGGATAAGAGTTACCATCCGCATAACTACGGCATAGAGGGAATTAATGATTTTCAGGAAAGTTTCCGCTTCTTCCGGCTTTTTCTTTTGTATTCCCAATGCGGATATCCCAAGAAACGCGGAAAAGATAACCACGGCTATGGTAGAGGTTGCCCTGTCTCCGGTCATATCCTGGAAGGGATTTTGGGGGATAAAGCTCAAAATCTGCTGTGGTATCGTCTGTTCCTGCACGGTTGTAACTTTTCCTTCAAGATACTCGGCCCGGTCTGTCTCTGCCTGGCCTACGGTTATTTCTTCCGCCGTCAAATGAAATATATTTGCAGTTGCAATACCGACCAAAGAGGAAATGAATACAGTCAGCAGTAATGTCGCCAGCACATATGTACTGATTTTCCCCAAGCTTTTATGGGATTTCAAATTAACCGTGGCCGATATAATGGAGACCATAATAAGTGGGATAACAATCATTTTCAAAAGATTAACGTAACCCGTACCGATAATGGATATCCAATCCAGCGAAGTTGCAAGTATTGGTCCATTAGATGCAAAGGAAATCTGCAGTATACTGCCTGCTACAATTCCCATAAGCAGGGCAGAAAATACTCTCTTTGAAAATGATATGTGTTTCTTCTGCATATAGTAAAGAATACCGGCAAGCATAAGAATAACTGCTATTGTGACCAAAGTCCATAATAAATCCATAAATATCCTCCTTAAGACCATACATATTGAGCGCTGCAATATCAGAAATTTGTTTAACGGGGAATGACTGTGATCTACTGAAACCTTTCATAGTACGCTGATTCTACGGCGGAATTGGAATTTTTACGACATCAAATATTCATTTTCCCAACACCCCCGGATTTTAAAATATATTCACGAGGAACAACCATAATGATACTGTTTTTGAAAGAGCTATTATTGCCTATATGTTATCCGGCAGAAAAGAGAGTCATAGTAAACCTTTATTTAAGATGAGTCCGGTAAAGGCGGATCAATGAAACGTAAGGAATACTACTACCCGATTCCAACCAATATCATATTTAACATATATGATTAGTATGCAAACATTATGTGGTAAATTTATCATTATGTTTGTACTTGAGGATATTATTGACTTAGCAGTAATACGCATCATGCTCATCATTTTTTCGAAGCATGGGTGCACGTTTACCATGGATGAGCTGGACATGAGCAGAGATGGCATACTAGAAACGATTCTGGTATTGTATATGGTCAAGGGAGGAACTCGCTATAACAGAGTAAGAAATTCTGAAGATTCTTACCGGCAGCTTTGAAAATACTCATGGGTGAAAAAGCCTATGCTGGCAGGTTATTAAAACAATAAAAAATACCCTCAGGATAAACGGTGTCTTTATCGTATCATCGTCTACTCCGAGGGCACATTTCACTTTGTGTGATGTTTTTATTTTTTCAGTGAACTAAAGCTTTAAGCTCATTCCTTCACTCCCATATAATCCATTGCCGCTTTTAATGCCTTCTCAGCATCTTTGATAAATAGTTCAGTTTTGCTTTCGTACACCTTCCGCCCGTCAAAGCGCTCCGGTTCTCTTAAAGATACATCTGCACAGATTAAAATCAGATCAGCTGATTCGATATCCTTTGTGTTCAGTTTATTTTCAATCCCAATGGAACCCTGCGTTTCAATTTTCGCTTTGTACCCATGCCTTTTCGCTGCCTTTTTGATCGCTTCCGCAGCCATGTAAGTATGCGCAATGCCTGTGGAACAAGACGTTACTCCGATAATGTACATAATTTTACCTCCATAAATTTATTATTTATCCCTCTTCCCGGGAAACTTCTTTCTTTAATGTATTAGCAATAACGGCCGTCACCAAGGCCCCTGCCAGAATTGCAATAAGGTACGGAATCTTTTTATCCACCACCATGGTTACAATAGGTCCTCCATGAGGTGCGTAGCAGGATACCCCTAGCACCATAGCGATAATTCCCCCCACCATGCCGCCGATACAGTTGGCCGGAATTACCCGCAGCGGATCTTTTGCCGCAAACGGAATAGCTCCTTCTGAAATACCAATCATGCCCATAGCAAGCGCTGCCTTCCCCGCTTCTCTATCTTCATTATCATATTTCTTTTTCGACAGCAGCGTGGCAAGTCCCATTCCAAGCGGCGGAGTACAGATTCCAACCGCAACCGGCCCTGCGAGGGTATAGATTCCGGCATCAAACATAGCCCAGGCAAACAGACAGGCAACTACATTCACCGGTCCCCCAAGGTCAAGTGCCGTCATAAATCCAAGAATTGCTCCTAAAACCACGATGTTGCTTCCCCGCATACCGGTCAGAAAATCGGTCATCACCTGATTGAAAGACGTAAGCGGCGCACAGATGACATATTCCATGAGCAGCGCAACAGCCAACCCTCCAAGCAGAGGAATAATAAAAATGGGCATTAAAGATTTCAGCATAACCGGAAGCGGGATCTTTTTAATTAAATTAACAATATATCCCGCCAGAATTCCTGCCACCAATGCTCCAAGGAAACCTGTTCCGGCCTCTGCCGCTATCGCACTGCCAATAAAGCCAGGCATGATTCCTGCCCTGTCCGCAATGCCAAATGCAATAAATGCTCCCAGAACAGGCACCATGTAGCTCATAGATAAAGAACCCAATTCATTTAATCTGGCCAGAAGCGGGTTGGTAATATTGATGCCATCCTCCCCAATTTTCGAGAACGCAATTGTCAGCGCGATCAGGATTCCACCAAAAACAACGAAGGGAATCATATAACCAACACCAGTCATCAATGCCTTTTTGACTCTTATTACTTCTTCTCTCACAAATTCCATAAAAACTCCTTTCTTTAGTATGGAACTGACACTAAATTGTCAAAATACTTTAAAATGGTTTCCGGTCTTTCTGCTGATCTGATTTCCTTCAAAAATTCATCGTCCATCAACCGTCTGGCAAGTTCTGACATGATAACGAGATGAACATTATCCTCGCTGGTTGCCGGAGAGCCAAGCATGAAGATCAAATCGATTTTACTTCCTGTTTCTTCATTCCAGATAATCGGATCTCTCAGCTTCGCAACTGCGACAAAGGGATCTTTTACCGCATCCGTCTTGCCATGGGGGATCGCTATCCCAAATCCCATATCTGTTGAAACCTGTTCTTCCCTCTCCCTCACCTTCTGGCAGAAAACCGAACGGTCGGAGAGCCGGTTTTCCACGCCAGCTAAATTAGCCAGCCATTCAATCGCCTCATATTTATCCTTTACTTCCAAATTCACTTCAACCAATCCTTTATCAATAATCATAAGCTAACTCCTTATTCAATAATTCGGCCATCTTTTCAGGTGTTTCACATGCCTTCAGCCGCTTCCAAAAATCTTCATTATCCAGATAATTTCCCAAAGCCCGGAATATTTTGGAATAAGAAATCGAATCCTCTTTCGTTGAAACAACATTAATTATCAAGTTGACCCGATTTCCATCTCCCCACTCAATCGGATTTTCCAGCCGCATAATCTGCAGCGTACTGCTAAGAACCTGTTCCATCTCTCCATGTACAACTGCTGTCCCATTCCCTATATAAGTAGAGCCCAGACGTTCCCGCCGTTCCATGCCTGCCTCGAATTCTTCTGTGACCAATCCATGGCGTACGAGTGCCGCTGCCAGAAAGCCAATGGCCGCTTTTTTATCCATGAGTGACGTTAGAAAATAAATATTCTGCTTCTGAAACAGATAGGCAATCTTACCTTTTGTCGAACAAAAGCAGATTTCCCGAGTTATATTTTCGATATCCTTCCTGGAAAAGATAGGATTCACTACAATTGTTTTTACCCAATCCAGCTCTTCAATCTCAATTGTCGAAAGAATCATATCAATATCTTCATTGCGGTAATGCTCTATATCGTACGCCGAAATAGCGGCCACAATTTCAATATTCTTAAACTGTCCTTCCAGCTTGGACACCATAAGCTGAGATAATCCCAAACCGGTTGTACATACCAGAAGAACACGAATTTTAGGTGTCAGTTTTTCCAGCGCTATTACAAAATGAATGGTAACATAGGCTATTTCCTCCTCAGGAAACACCACATGAAATGCCTCATTCAATATATCTGTCTTTTCATAAACAACGGAAAAAACTTTCCTGTATTCCTCTTTAATCCTTACCGAGAGAGGATTATTTAAATTTAAACCGAACAGAATCCGATAGACAGACGGCCTTATGTGATTGCGAAGCTGTTCATATAACAGTCGGTTATTACAAAAATCAACTCCCAACTCCCGCCCTACCGCTTCTATGAATATTTCAACTGCTTCTTTTATATCGTTATCCCCTATATCCGTTTCTTTCATCAGGCTGTCAGGCTGCTGCAGACGCCTGGCCCCTAAAATCTGCACCAGAAAATACTTGCGCTCCTGCGTTGGCAAGCTTATTCCATAACGTTCTTCCAGCTTATCTGCCACCTGATCACAGACTTCCATCTGAACGCTGCCGTATAAAAAACCCGCGATTTCCCGGCTCACTGAAACATTGCAGCCACAATCCGCCCTTCTAAGCATGACAGCCAGATACATTGCCAGTTCCAATACCGATTCAGATGAAAATTTGTACTGGAATTTCGCCTCAATTTCATGAACTATGTGGACAAGACTGGAAAAATCCACATTCCACATTTCTTCCATATTTCTGATTTTTTCGTTGTACAGAATTTTTGTCCCATCCAACCGAATAATGTCATTAAGATTTCCCATATGAACATTCAGAAAAATATGAATCATGGCACTGCGGATATCCTGTTCTTTTCCCTCCAGGCGCAGTCCCTGCTGCTTTTCATAAACAATGGAAACTCCATATTGGCTCAAAAGCTGGTTCAGTTCTTTCATATCGTTATTTACCGTAGCTTTGCTCACATAGTACTCCGCACAGATTTCTTTCATCATGACGCACTTAGAGCTTCCCAGAAGCAGATTCCAAATGCGGTATTGACGTTCTTCCGGCGTATTTTCCCAATTCTTTTCCCGCCTGTCCAAAGCCTTTTCCAATTTCCTGATGTTACTCTTTTCCCCATCCAGGCGTATCCCTTTTCCAGGTATTTTGACAATAGAACACTGATATTCCGAAACATATGTTTCCAGCCTCTGCAGTTCATTTCTCACCGTTTTAACTGAAATCTGCAAATATTGTGCAATTTCCGCAGCCGAAACCATTTTTTCATTTTCTATTAAAAATTGCAATATCTTTTTCCACTTGTCCATATTAACGCCTTTCAGGAAAACTTTTATCAGTTTCTTGTCGCAACCAGCCTTGTCAGTTCATCATTGGAAGGGCGGTTCGGGTCATAGCCGATAATCTCCGGCAACGCCGCAGCCAACACCTGAAATACCACCGCCACGTTTAAGGCAGAAGCAGTCAATGGCCTGAAATTCACACAGATCTTATTGTCCGCCCTGGGTCCTTCTGCAGCATCGATAATGAGCAGCCGGGCCACTTTTCCTTCCAGATAACGGTTTATCTTCATCATATCGTCAAAACCGCTTTCTTTGGTAACTATAGTAACCACATTACTCGAAGACCCAATTGTCCGATGTACGCCATGAGAAAATTCTCCTGTCTCACACACGGAAGCCGGAATGCAAAGGGTTTCCATTAACTTCAGCATTCCCTCTTCCGCAGTACCGTAATTCATACCGCCGCCAATGACAAGAAAGTGCCCGATGATTGCCCAGTGTTTATTCTTTTCAATCCACGCTTTCGTTTGTTCCACAGTCTCCGGTATGTCCATGACACAGGCTCTGATCTCATTCATATATGCATCAAACGTCTTTTCGTCCACCTGGCCTTTGGCTCTGCCAATCTCTAAGGCAATCAACCACAAAAGCACCATCGAATTGCTGTAACCCTTTGTTTTGGCATTACAATCCTCCTGCTCACACAGGAAATTCATATAATAATCACCCAGCTGCTGAATAGGTGTCTGCTCACGCTCCGTCAAAGCCAGAACAGGAATTCCTTTCATTTTTGCAGCTTTCATGGCATGTATTGTACCATTGCTTGTTCCTGTCTGAGAAATGACGATTGCCAGGGTTTTCTCCGGCGACTTTTCCGTATCTTCCTCATCAAGATATTGAAAAGGATTTTTTAATACCACCTCCACTTTCGCAAGCTTTTGATACAGTTTACCCGACACAGACGCAATATTGAGAGAACTGCCGGAAGCAATGAAAATAACTTTTTGAATCTGTTCCAGGTTGCACCTTGATGCCCATTCTCCAACCTGACCGCTATCCAAAAGCCGCTCCAGCATCTCTTTTTCCTGATCGATATGCCGCCACATAATACTTTTTTTCATAAGCTATGCTCCTATTCATATATTCTAAGGTTTGAGCAGTTGCACTTTAGCTAAAGGTTTTACTTCATTCCCTTGACCAAATTATAAAATACACTTCTGATAAAGTAAAATGATTTAAGGCAGTATTTCATGGCACAGATGTGGTAAAAGTTCTGCCTCTAACCAGTTTCCATACCGTCTTTTCTCGTCGAAAAAGGTTATCGACTGACAAATCGATAACCTTTTAACCCTTCACATCTATATTTTTTTCTTCGCCGGTATTAACAAGCAGATGTGAAGTAAAGTGCGCCAAGGCGGTGCTACTTATCCTCCACCATAATGCTGATAAACAATTCAGCGATTGCCGGATCATACTTTTGTCCGGAAGCCATTGAAATGGCCTGCAGCGCCTTTTCCATTCCCGCTTTCCGGTCCTTTTCCCGGTTTAAAATCCGTTCATACGCTTCTGCAACAGATAGAATACGTGAAATAAGCGGAATCTCCTCTCCCTTTAAGCCCTTGGGATACCCGGAACCATCCCAGCATTCGTGATGTCCGTACACTCCGTTGGCAAGGTCCAGTGTTTCCTGGGACAGATTGAGGATTCGGTAGCCGATGGCCGGATGCTGCCTCATCATCTCACTTTCAACCTCCGTCAGTTGTTCCGGAGTCTTTTCAAGTATCGACTCACTTAAGGTGATCTTACCGATATCGTGGAGATATGCCCCATCCCGCAGCTTCTTAATCTCTGTTTCCGGAAGCTCCATGGCCGTACCGATCTTTTCGCACAGCTTGCTGACTTCTTCCGAGTGCATTTTCTCCCATGGACTTTTCATGTGAAGAGAGGTGATGATGCCGTTAATCGCATGAATTCCAAAGTTTATGGAAGAAATGCTCTTTTCCTTATACATCTCGTTCTCTGCTGTTTCCAGTATCCGCTCAATCTTCTGCCAGTGCTTGATCTTTGTCGCAATTCCCACCGCAACGCTGCATGACACCATGTTTACCTTTTCTCCGGCAATCTGATTTTTTATCCCTGCAGCAATGACCTCCGCCTCTTCCCTGGAGGTGCGTGGAAGCAAAACCGTAAATTCATCACCGCCGATCCGGGCAGCAACATCCCCTTCCCGGCAGTTATTTTTTAAGACCTTGGCAACTTTAACAATGAATTCATCTCCGGCCGTATGCCCGAATGTATCATTGATAAGCTTTAAGCCGTTTAAATCAAGAAAAATCAAAGAAACCGGATGGTTCTGCTGAGTGTCCGCCTGCTTCATCTCCTGCTCAAAACACCTTCGGTTTACCAGTTCGGTAAGGGGATCATGATAGCTTAAAAAACGGATCTTTTCCTCTCCCTTTTTTCGCTCGGTAATATCGGCAAAGGTTATGACATATCCAACATGCTCCCCTTCCCTTAATTGGGGCAGGGCGCGGTACTCCGCATCAAAACAGGTGCCGTCGGCCCGCTTTAGCACGCCGGTCTTTTCCCCTCCGGCCTTATCCGAACTGAGAAAATCGGCAAAAAACTGCTTTCCGTTCAAACTTGCCTCCCCAGATTGCCCACCGCAGCCCAAAGCGGACCACATATCGATTCCCAGCAATTCCTCAGGCTTTGCATATCCCAGAAGACGAAGACAGCTTTTGTTGCAAAATGTACAACATCCGTTTAAATCCGTACCAAATATGGCTTCCGCCGCGGTATCCAGTATGAGTTGAAGCTGGGACTGGCTCTCCTTTAATATTTCATTTGCCTTATTTAACTCCCTGGTCCGCATTTCAACAATGCATTCTAAGTGCTTGACCATATCAAGCAGATTATCCGCCAGACGGTTAAATACATTGGATATTCTTCCGATTTCGTCATTCCTTACGATCTCCACCCTTTGCCCTAAATTTCCCGCAGAAATATTTTCCGCAATGGCCAGTAAGCCATTGATTGGCTTATAGAGCCTTCGGATGATCAAGGAAAAGATACCAATTGAAAGAATGCCTGCAATAACAGCCAGTTCTGCTGAAACCCCGATATTCCGGTTCAGTTCCGCAGTCAAAAGACTTCCCGGAATTACAGAAATAATGACCCAGTCAAGACCTGTTTTCCGGTATTTCTGTACGTTCGCATACCAGTCTGCATCTCCAATCTTCAGCGCAAATTCTTCCTCATGGGATTTAAGATACTTCTCATAACTGTTCTTTGCGGCCGGAAGAGAAAGGCCATTGATGGTATTTCTCATCAGTGCCCCGCCTCTAGCTATGGTATAATTTTCCTCCCCCATGGAATTTGCAATTAAATACCGGGTACCTACCTCAATAACAGATACATAACCGTTGGAACCAGCCGCCTCGTTTTTTAAATAATCGCCGATATCGGAAAGAAGTATATGGGCTCCTAAAACGCCCATAAGCTTTCCTTCTTCATCATAGACAGGGCATGAAACAGATACTGCCAGATCATTCACGATGAGGTCTTTGTATACAGGAGAAAAGGAAGGTCCCCTCTCTGTTTTGGCCGCCTGATACCATTCCTGCAGCCTGGGATCAAAGGAGCCGGTGTTTTGTATTAACGCCCCTGCTGTTAAATCCGCATTTACAGCGTAATGCAAGCTTTCTCCTCCAGTTTCATCATTGTTCTTTATGAGTTCAAGTTCCCCCTTTTTATTTCTGAGGGCTCCATAGTATTCTCCATCAACCGATGCATAAACAAAACTGTAAATCTCTTTCTCATAAGAATTTAAAATGCCAAGAAAAAAAGAGTTGCGGCTCTTTTCATCAATAAAATTAATGGTTTTATTTTCAATCAGTTTTTTTCCTAGTTCATTTGCCGTAACTGGAACCCTGAAAAATGAATTCACCTTTTCAATCGTATCATGGTTCATCTTTTCAGACATCCCGGCAGTCTCTTTGGTTATGGAAGATTGCCAATTGTTCAACACAAGTTTTTCAATAGTTACAAGGGACAAAAGGAACAGACAGATAAATGTGACGATTGTCACATTTTGAATCGACATGCATTTTCGTGGTCTTCGTAATCTCATCTTCCTGATCGCTTCGGTTAAACATACCCTTTCCTGCATGGCTCATACCTCTATTACATGCTGGCTGGCCCCGCATAAATTAAGTATAACTATTTCTTATGCAAAGTTCAACCTGAAAATCTTTGCAAGCAAAATAATCCAAATCCCTTAAAATTTACTGCTAGGGATTTGGATTATTTTGTTCAGTCAATTAATATGTGATTATATACACCAATATAAAACATATCATTTACTGCTCGATATAAATGTTGAGCTGCTTCGGTTCATCTTCGCATATGTATACCGGTAGCATCTTCCCCTCCAAGTAGTAGTTATGATTAAATATTGCGGCGCAGACCATACAGACTGCGGATTCTACCGGAAACTGGAGAAGGAAAAGGAAATAGCTAATCAAAAAGTACCTAAATGGTTTGAACAGTACTATGATAGGTAGGAAAACAAATGGGAGTATTTGCTAATGTAAGGAAAATTGATAGCGGAATAATAAGAGGCAAAACATACCCCATTGCTTGCATGGCTCTGTTTACGCCAGGCCACGCTCCCAGGCCGCTGCTTATTAAGTATGAAGATCAGGAAGGTGCTATACAGACGGTGTCAGCGATTATAATAAAAGCACTGATGAAAAACATATGACAATGAACCAGTAAATGAATATAGGTGTGAGGCTGTGATCGGCGTTATAAGGCATGAGTTTAGGCTGATTTTTAATATATTGAATTGCAAGTGGGTTATGATAGTATAACTAATACATATTAGTACACTATCAATAAAGGTGGTGTGTAGAGGTAACGCATAGCCATAGGAGAGGATCAAAGGAGTTGCGGCTAATGCAAAAGCAATTTACACATAGGAAGATAAAAACTACGAAAATTGCAACTATATTTCATTAAAGTATTATTATGGTATAATGCCAGTACGAATAATAGTTAAGTAACCATGTGATGTTAAGTGTCGCTGGGTGTAAACATTGGGGGTGAATCCATTGGTGTTTATAAATTATGGTATATTTAGATACTGAATATTTTGAGGGCTTATATCATAAGATTACAATAAGGGAGGAATTCTAATGAAAAACTTTCTAAAAAAAATTGTTAGCTTTTTATTATTAATTGCAATGATCTCATCATCCGCAACATATGCTTTTGCTCAAGAAAATGTTTACGATGGAGAAAAATCTAATATTCATTATGAAAAAGGTAGTATAGAGGATTTATTAGATTCTACCTCCGCCAGAAGTGGTTTAAAAGAATTAATTTATACTTATGATCAGAATGGTGAAAGTTATCGAGTATATGATAATGCCAATAGTGATTTAACTTATACTCATTCATCAATTTTTAAAATTGGAAAAAATCAAGAGGAAACGCTTATTCGGCGTGAAATTGTCAACGTAGCCAATAATGTGGTAACTACAACTATTATCGAAAATGGGCAGGAAACAACCAACGTTTTAGATCTTAATAGCAGTAATAAATCTGAGCTTATAAATACACCTACCCCAAGAGGGACATGGGATGGCTGGCCGGTAAGCAATACTTATGAGGATTATGGATCTTTTAAATATTCTTATAGTATAACTGGAACAACTACCACGGCTGTTACAGCAACAATTACTGCAATTGTAAAAGTTGCGAACATTAACCCATATGCTAAAATAGCAGTTACTGCTATATCCGCAATAGTAAATTATATTGTTAGAGAAAATGTTAAAAGGACTTATGTGATAGAAAATGTCTCTTTCAGATGGACTAAAATACCAAATGTAACTCTGCAGCAGCGTGCAGTTGAACGCACTATACGTAAATTTTATACCGATAGTAATTACGCAACAGTAATTGGTTCTGCTACAACTACTGTATATGCAAAAGATTATAAGGATTAGGTGGTAATATCAAAAAATTCATTATTAACAATTTGGGCTGTATTGCAATAATTTTAGTAATAATTATTGGAGAAAGAGTTAAAACTAATGCTTCTTGGTTAAATATTATAAAATCTGAATTTGGAACTATTGTTCTTGTTATTTTGATTGGAATTATTGTAGAGGTAATGATAACTATTTTTAAGGATTAGTTTGGTAACAAAATAAAGATTTAAAGCAGGGAGATCCGGTAGGAATCACTACCCCATTAGAAATTTGGGGCATCCGCCAGTTGTGGCGGGTGCCTTTTTGTGTTTGTAAACTTTTCTAGGAGCGTGGATATATTCGAAAAAGTGGCTACCATTTGACAACATCTACGAAAAGGGTTGTCAAATGGTAGCCACTATCCACTTTTTTGTTTGTAAATCCCTTGTAAATCCTTATTTTATCGCATTCCACAAGGCATTTATACCATTAATATGTAAATAACTGTACCCAGTACTGTGTTCCTGAGCCGTTCTGTATATTGCCTACACCGATATGTGTATAGCTCTTATTCATGATGTTTGCACGATGGCCTGCACTGTTCATCCAGGAGTTCATGACATCCTGAGGAGTTTTCTGTCCCCAGGCAATATTTTCGCCTGCACCGCGGTAGTTCACACCCTGCTCCTTTAAAGCAGTTGAGAATGAGCTTCCGTTTGGACGTGTATGGTCAAAATTTGACTGTATTTCTTTGGCTCTTACTGTTGCAGCCTTCTCCACATTAGGATCAATGGTAAGAGGTGCAAGTCCTTCCTTTGCTCTTTCTGCATTTACAAGGTCTACTACCTGCTGGGTATAAGACTTATTGGTTGTATTGTCAGTTGAGTCATCTGGGTTCGTGCCTGGGTTCGTGTTGTTGTCTGTACCGCCGTTACCGTTATTTCCGGTATTGCCGTTATTTCCGGTATTGCCGTTATTTCCGGTATTGCCATTATTTCCGGTATTGCCATTATTTCCGGTATTGCCATTATTGCCATTATTACAATTCTTGCCTGCATTACCGTTATTGATGAGCTTAGACCAGTCAACGTTATTTCCATCAACTCCTAATTGCTGCAATCTGGACTTTAAATCATCTAAATTACAGTTCTTGCTCACTGTTACCACATTTCTTCCATTGTTGCATTGGCTGTAAGGTCTTGCCACCGCCGCGCTAGCTGTCAGTGGTATCATACTCGTTAAAGTAAGTGTAATCATTCCAAGTGCCGTTAGTTTTCTCAATTCTTTTGCCTCCTTTGAAATTGTTACATTTGTGTTACGTTTGTATTTCATTTATGTTACAAATATATGATAACACTCTTGTTTCCATTTTTCCAGTGGAAATAATTGGGAATTCTTTTGGCACTCTCTTCCGTTTGATTTTTATATCATATAATCGTCTCCATAATCGCTGCTGGAAGCCAGATCAGCTATGGTTATTCCGTCAAAATAATCATTGATCAGCTTATTGAACCCCTCCCACATGGGAAGTGTCCGGCAATGACAGGCTCTTGTGCAGTTATTCACATCCCCTTCCAGACAGGAAACAGGAGCAAGAGATCCTTCCGTAAGCCTTAATATGCTGCCTACGGTATATTCCTCCGGGTTTTTCGCCAGCTTATATCCGCCGCCCTTTCCTCTCAGGGAAATGAGCAGATTGCTCTTACTCAGAATCGAAACAATGGATTCTAAGTATTTTTCCGATATCTCCTGTCTCTTTGCAATATCCATGAGAGGAATAAATTCTCCATGATTATGTTCCGCCAGATCTATCATAAGCCTGACCGCATAGCGGCCTTTCGTTGAAATCTTCATAAGAAACAGCCTCCAGATTCATTATTATGTGTCCAAATCATAACCGTCCAGAAAGTGATGTACGTTTCCATTTTCTTTATAAGCAATTATGGTATTTAAATTTACATTTTCCACACTCTTAAAAATATTGCTTTCAATATATGGGTTGACTTCCTTTAACTGGCTGATTAAGTTCTTTATCTCCATTCTCTTAGATCCGGTGCTGCCGTCGGTCCTGCAGGTCGTGCAGGTATCCGTAAACCGGCATGCACATTGAATGAAGTGCAGATCATTGTAATCTCTCCAGCCCTTAATATCATCTTCCCGTATGAGATACATGGGGCGGATGAGTTCCATTCCTTCAAAATTCGTGCTGTGCAGCTTGGGCATCATGGTCTGGATCTGTGCTCCGTACATCATTCCCATCAGAATCGTTTCAATGACATCATCATAGTGATGTCCAAGGGCGATCTTATTACAGCCCAGTTCCTTTGCCTTGCTGTACAAATATCCCCTTCTCATTCTGGCGCACAAATAGCACGGGGATTTCTTCACGTCATAAACTGCGTCAAAAATCTGGGTTTCAAATACGGTGATGGGAATATCCAAAAGCTTTGCATTGCTTTCGATTACCTGCCGGTTGGTTTCGTTGTAGCCTGGGTCCATGACAAGAAAAACCAGCTCAAAAGGAAATTTATTGTGCCGCCTTAATTCCTGGAACAGCTTTGCCATGAGCATGGAATCCTTTCCCCCTGAAATACAGACGGCAATCCTGTCGTTTTCCTTTACCAGCTCATACTCATTGACAGCCTTTGCAAATCTGCTGAACAACTCCTTATGGAATTTCTTCCTGATACTCTTTTCTATCTCTTCCAGGCGTTCTTTTCCCTTGTCCTCTTTCTCCATGGCACGAAGCAGCCATTCCCCATAGCCGCCGCGAAGATTATATGCTTCATATCCCTTTTCTGACAGATGAACTGCAGCCTCTTCACTGATGATCCCTTTTAAGCAATACAATATGATCTTTTTGTCCCTTGGAAGGGAAGTATTTCCGTTTAACAATGCCTCTTTTTCTATATTTAAGGCTCCCGGTATAAATCCATGGTTATACGCCGTCTGGTCTCTGACGTCTACAAGCACATATTCCTCCGGGCTCATTTGCTTCATTTGTTCCAATGATAGATCCTGCTCATGAGCTATTTTGCCGTCAAACATGTGATTGCCTCCCAATCTTTCCATTTAGAGAGAGATCCTTGATCACTTCTCCGGCTATGATAAGCCCTGCCACAGAAGGAACAAAGGCTACGCTTCCGGGAATATCTCTCCGTTCCGTGCACTTATGCTTGGCTCCCGGCGGGCAGATACAGTTTGTCCTGCAGCTGATGGACATATCTTCCAGGGGCCTTGTAGGTTTTTCTGTGGAATATACAACCTTAAGCTTCTTTACGCCTCTTTTCTTAAGCTCTCTCCGCATGACCTTTGCAAGGGGACACATGGTGGTTTTATAAATGTCCGCAACTTCAAATTTTGTTGGATCCAGCTTATTGCCTGCACCCATACAGCTGATGACCGGCACGCCTGCCTCTTTTGCCCGCATAATCAGTTCAAGCTTTGCGGTGACGGTATCTACTGCATCCACAACATAATCATAATTTTTAAAATCAAAATCATCCGCGTTTTCCGGTAAGTAGAAGCATTGGTGCATTTCCACCTGGGCATCGGGATTGATTTCCAATATTCTGTCTTTCATTACTTCAACTTTATATTTACCTACCGTTTTTCTGGTAGCTATGATCTGCCTGTTTAAATTAGTAAGACAAACCTTATCATCATCAACAAGCACAAAGGAACGGACTCCGCTTCTTACCAAGGCTTCTACCACATATCCGCCCACACCGCCGATGCCAAAAACAGCAACCTTTGCACTCATCAATTTTTCCATGGCATCTTCACCCAATAACAACTGGGTTCTTGAAAACTGGTTTAACAATTGATTCAACCTCTTTCTTTAATTTTCTATCAATTTAGTAGGAATAAAAAATACACTTCAAATTATTATACTTCTAAATGCTTATTTGGGCAATTGATTTTATGTTCTTTTTCATTCTTGATTTACGGGCAGAAAAAAATAGCAAACAATTACTGGACCTCTGATTTCTCAGTGGCTTTTCGTTGCCTGCTATTTTTAGGGTTTTAACAAACTACCTCTTATCTTTATTGACTATATAAGAAAAATATTAAAAACTATCATCCCTATTTATCCGGTGACGGATCAAACGATTCCGATATTCACGAATCTCGCGAATGTTTGTCTGGTCATCAATGAATTTTCCAATCTCAGCTACTACCGTCGGTATTAGGGAAAGAACTACTGCAAGAAGCCAGTGATAACTTCCTATGGCAGTTAAACCAAAGATTTTTCCAGCGGGCGGGAAAGCCACAAGAAGGCTGAATACTCCGATCATAGCAAAGGTACTGTATAATACCGGCGGATTATCCATAATCGCCCTCTTGAAAATGGACTTTCTGCTGCGGACTGTAAATAAATGAAGGATAGAGGTCCATCCCAAAACTAGAAAGGCAACGGTCTGCCCGATTGCAGGAGAGGGTCCAGGCATTCCCGGAAGTGCCCGGAACGTACTGATGTAATATCCAATCAGAACCACGACCGAACATGCTATGGTTTGCTGTATAATTACCGTAAAAAGACCTCCGCCTAAAAATCCTTCGTCTCTGCGTATAGGCTCCCGGTCCATAAGACGAGGATCCGAAGTTTCTCTGGACAAACAAAGTCCCGGAATACCGTCACCCAGCACATTGACCAGCAACAGCATAATAGGTGTTACAGGGATACCCCAGCCCTTTAACTGGGCAACCAGCATAATGACAATTTCTGAAATATTGCATACCAGCAGAAAGTAAATGGTTTTTCTGATATTTGAGAAAACATTCCTTCCTTCTGATATCGCATCAATAATCGTGGCAAAGTTATCATCCGTTAAAACCATGTCAGAAGCACTTTTTGCCACCTCCGTCCCGCTTTGACCCATGGAGATCCCCACGTCTGCTGCCTTCAATGCCGGCGTGTCATTAACACCGTCCCCGGTCATGGAAACAACTTCCCCGTTTTCCTGCCATGCCTCAACAATGCGGATCTTATCCTCAGGGGATACCCGGGCATAAACAGAGTAATGATGGATATCCCTGCAAAGCGCTTCATCAGACATATCTTTTAGCTGTTGTCCGGTGAGAACCTTTTCATTTTCACCAAGAATTCCAATATTTCTTGCGATCGCACTTGCTGTTGCCGCATGGTCGCCGGTAATCATGATGGTACGAATTCCTGCCATCTTCGCCCTTTCTACGGCTTTGGCTGCTTCCGGACGAGCAGGATCAATTAAACCAATAAGCCCGCATAAAGCCAGATCCCGTTCGATTTCCTCCGGCTTATCCATGGAAGGAGCCTCATTCACATATCGGATTCCAAGGGCTAGGACACGAAGTGCCTCTCCGGCAAAAAGCTTATGAACGCGGCCAACTTCTTTTTCCGTTTCCTCATCAAACGGCTTGAGAGGCAATCGATCAAGAGCACCTTTGGTAAGAATTAAATATTCTCCCGAGGAAGCCACCAAAACAATGGTCATCATCTTACGCTCGGAAGAAAAAGGGATTTCTCCTACGATACGGTATTGTTTAGAAATACGTTCTATGGATAAGCCCTTTTCATACAGAAGACGCATGATGGCTTTCTCCGTCGGATTTCCCATGATGGTTAAGGTACCATCCTCTTTTTCCTGTACAGACGTGTTACTTGCAAGAGCAAACAGCGTAAGCAGCTCTGTCTGATCTTTCACAAATTCATCGACAGCTTCAAACGGTTCATTTCCAGGAATCCAAAGCTTTTCGATGGTCATTCGGTTCTGCGTCAGTGTTCCGGTCTTATCTGAGCAAATGACCGATGTATTTCCAAGGGTTTCTACTGCAGATAGCTTTCGGATCAGCGCATTTCTATTCACCATATTTTTAACTCCCTGGGAAAGGGATAAGGTTACAATTAAATTTAAGGTTTCCGGTACCGCTGCTACAGCCAGCGTTGCCGCAAGCATAACCATAGTCCAAAAGGATTCTCCCTGTAAAAGACCGATAACTAAGAGCAGTACGGCTGCTATAACAGCGATCATGCTGATGGACTTTGCAATCCGCTCCAGACGTTGCTGTAACGGTGTTTTTAATTTCTGTGAATTGTTTAAGTATCCTGCAATCTTTCCCATCTCCGTCTGCATTCCGGTGGCAGTAACAATAGCTGCCCCATGCCCGGAGGTTACATGACAGCTGGAGAATACCATGTTAAGCTGATCTCCCAGGGGAACACTTCCCTGCAGCAGGATATTTGCATTTTTTTCTGACGGCTCGCTCTCTCCAGTGAGTGCCGACTCATCCACCTGTAAATTGGTGCCGGAAAGCAGACGTGCGTCGGCTGGAACAATGCTTCCCAGATGAAGAAGAATGATATCACCCGGAACCAATTCACTTGTATCCATTTCTTTTTGTATGCCTTCCCGCAATACAATACAGTTTGGGGAGTTTAAGCTTGACAATGCCTCCAAGGCTTTTTCAGCGCCTCGCTCCTGGGTAATTGCCAGTATCAGATTTAAGATAACAATAGACACGATTACAACTGGCTCTAAAAAGCCATGGCCTTCCCTCAATGCCATGACTAAAGATAGCAAAGCAGCCAGAAGCAGGATTATCGTAGAAATATCTTTCAGATGATGCAGGATTTCCTTAATCAGACTTGTTTTTTCCTGCTCTGCAAACTCGTTTTTTCCATACCTGCCTTGTCGGTTTGCCACCTCTTGATCTGATAATCCAGTATTTTCATTCGTGTTAAAGTGCTCAAGTGTCTCTGCTACGCTCGTTACATAACAATTTTCCACTTAATCCTCCTCCTTTCAATTAAGATGTTTCATTCACTGGTTCCTTAAGCTTCTCTTCCGTGACCGATAAGTCCTTGAGCTCCCTGACCGGGAACGCAATGTCGCCCTTAAATTTTCATAACCGTATAAAAGCCTGCAAACCTGCACACAGATAATATTTATCACAATTACAATTTCGTTAGTCATATCCAGCTCTACGGACTTTTCCAGGGTCTCAATTAGAGAAGAGGTCACCTGAAAAAGTATAAGAAAAAAAGATAACAATGTAAATCCATTTTATCAAATGATATTGAATATTATCAAATCTGTATGCTTTCTTTATACAAAGGAATTTAAAAATAGCCTTCCCATTTTTACGGTTTTATAGCAAAAAAGAGACTGTTGCACTAAGTATTAGTGTACAGCCTCAAACTTATCTGTAACAGACAGGACGGCTTATTTCCCCTTTAAGCCGTCCTGTCCTTGTTACCTTGTTTTTTCGCGGATCCAGGATTCGTACTTATCCTGTACGCCCTGATCCTTTGCCTGTCTTTCAAATGATTCCGTCTCATCATCCACAGCTTTTAACTTATCTTCTGCCAGTGCACGTACTGCAAATGCATAGGCGGCCTCATCTTCTTTTTCAATATGGCGCTTTAATAAGGCACCATATCCAACCGCATTGGATATGATATCCAGCTTTGGCTCTGTTCCCGGATTTTTCTCATATTCATCAATGGCTTTTTCCAGCTCAGAAAGGTATAATCTTCCCAGATCATGTTCCACAAGCATACCATTCCTGATAAGCTTTTCCGCCACAGGCCCCATATTTTCCATCATGATCCGGAACAGGATCTTTTCTTCCTTTCCGTGATGATGCTTATCTGCGTAATTTCTTGCAAATTCAAGGCACTCCCGCAGCAGGGGGGCATCCACCGGCTTCCCCTCCAGAATATCGGAGCTGATACTTCTTAAAAAGCCGGTGAAAACCAGAATGTTCTCATGCTCCTTCATTAATATATCTATTCCGTACATAAGCGTCTCCTCAATTCATATACCTGATCCTCAATCTGATGAAATTCCAGTTCGGAATCCTCAAACATTCCTTTTATCAGCGATTCTCTTAAGGCGTAATAATGTGTTACATCTCCGCGGATCATTGCCCAATAAGCGCCATGGATATCCTGGGTCTGTCTCCATACCAGTTTGTCTTCTGATTCCTGGATCAGCTCGTTCACTCTATCACAGGGCATGCCGTTGAGCAAGGTGCTTTCAAGGTAATCATAGCCTTTACGGACTGTGATATTTTTATCCGCAGAATTTCTTTTTCCAAATTCCAGGACAGCATCAATGATATGAGACAACCTTTCCTGATCCGGTTCTAAAAGTTCGGTGACCACATAAGCCATCCTATTTTCCACCAGGCTCACTTTTTCCTGCAGCCAGCCGTGGATATTGCCCGTATCAATCATATCTTCCAGATTTCCCTTTTCAAGCACTCCGTATCTGCTGTCAGTCCTGGGTCTAAGTTCTTTGCTGTAACCATTTTCTTCTGCAAGGTCTAAAATTGCATCAGTCATTGCATCCTGAAATTTTATTTTGTTGTATAACCAAGTATGGATTGGTCCTAAAAAGGCACTCATTTTACACCTCTTTCCTTTACTGGTTCAGCTTGTCCAGTACTGTGTTTACATCAAGTCCGTGAACCATACATGCATCCTCTAAGGATTCCATCTGGGATGACGGACATCCCAGACAGTGCATGCCGCAGCCCATTAAAATCTCCGCTGCCTTTGGATTGCTTCTTAAAATTTCACCAATATACATTTCTTTCGTTATCATATGGTTTTCCTCCTGAATTATCATTTATTATTCATTATTTATATTATCCAAGAATTTTCTTCAAATCCTCTTCCGGTGTGCTGATAGGTGATATTCCATAGTTTTCAACAAGGAACGTTAATACATTCGGTGATAAGAATGCAGGTAAGGATGGTCCTAAATAAATGTTCTTGATTCCAAGGTGCAGCAAGGTAAGAAGAATGCATACGGCCTTCTGCTCATACCAGGATAATACCATGGACAATGGGAGCTCATTGACTCCGCATCCAAAGGCTTCTGACAGAGCCACCGCTACCTTGATGGCACTGAATGCATCATTACACTGTCCCATATCCATGATTCTTGGAAGCCCTCCAATGGTTCCAAGGTCAAGGTCATTGAAACGGTATTTTCCGCAGGCCAGGGTCAGGATGATGGAATCCTTGGGGGTCTGCTTTACAAATTCGGTATAATAATTTCTTCCTGTCTTAGCGCCGTCACAACCGCCCACTAAGAAGAAGTGGCTGATTGCTCCCTGCTTCACTGCGTCAATGACCTGATCCGCAACTCCCAATACAGTTCCATGGGAAAATCCTGTCATAACTTCCTTGCCGCCGTTGATTCCCGTCATTTTATGGTCTTCCCCATATCCGCCAAGCTCAAGCGCCTTTTCAATGACAGGAGTAAAGTCTTTGTCCTCTCCTATGTGGACCATTTCCGGATAGGAAACCACTTCTGTTGTGAATACACGGTCAGCATAGCTCTTCTTCACTGGCATCAGGCAGTTTGTATTAAAGAGGATGGGTGCTGGAAGGTCATCAAACTCTTTTTGCTGGTTCTGCCATGCAGTTCCGAAATTCCCCTTCAAATGAGGATACTTCTTTAATTCCGGATAGCCATGGGCCGGAAGCATCTCTCCGTGGGTGTAAATATTGATCCCCTTATCCTTTGTCTGCTCCAGGAGCTGTTTTAAATCATATAAATCATGTCCGGTAATTACGATAAACGGACCTTTTTCAATGGTAAGAGGCACCTTGGTTGGCTTAGGAGTTCCAAATGCGGTGGTATTTGCTTTATCCAGCAATTCCATGCATTTTAAATTTATCTTTCCCACTTCCAGGACCACCGGAAGAAGCTTCTCCATGGGCAGATCATAGCTAATGATTGACAATGCCTTATAGAAGAAATGATTGACCCCTTCATCTTCATATCCAAGAACCATGGCATGATAGGCATAGGCCGCAACGCCCCGAAGTCCAAATAAAATCAAAGATTTTAAGGAACGGATATCTTCCTGTGCATCCCAGACATTCTTCATATCATAATCAGAAGTATTTCCGCAAACAGAAGTGCATTTGCTGCAATCCGGCACGATTCTTTCTTTTTCTTCCCGCACCCTTTCGATCATCTTTACTAAAACTTCATCATTGAAATTTACATTTGTGATGGTGGTAAAAAGCCCTTCCACAAGGATTCTTGTGGTGGTCTCCAAAGGGGAATTATTACCGCATGCCTTTGCAAGGCCGATAAGCGCGCCTGTCAGTTCATCCTGTAAATTTGCAGTGCTGGCGGATTTGCCGCACACTCCTGCGCTGCCCGTACAGCCGCTGCAGCCTGCAGTCTGCTCACACTGAAAGCAAAACATCTTACTATCCATATCTATATCCAACCTTTCTATTCTGTCTTTTTATTCCAACTTGTTAAAATACCACAACCAATTCCATCTTAAAGCGTTCTTTAGCATAAACTGCATGTGGCTTTTTGGCAGGCATGATAAGGGTCTCACCTGCATTTAACAGATATTCCTTACCATCTACCGTAAACTTTCCGGTTCCTTCCAAAACAGTCACCATGGCATCCCCGTTGGATTCGTGGGTACTGATTTCTTCCCCTTTATCAAATGCAAATAACGTAATGCTAAGAGCTTCATTCTGCGCGAGGGTCTTGCTGACAATCTGGCCTTCATTTGCCTGAACCAGATCAGATAACATTACGATTTCTTCATGCTTTATATTTTTAATGAATTTCTCTGACATATGGCTGCCTCCTTGTTTTTCTCTTGCTTTTATAAGCTGATTATAATATAATAATTCCATCATTTCTGTTGTAATTACAACATTATGAAAATAATTTTAAAGGAGACGGCAAATGGAGGAATACCTGTCCATATTAAAAAAATCAAACCTGTTTTCCGGAGTCCAGCCAGAGGAGATAAGAGCAATGCTGCAATGTCTGTCGGCACGGATCAAGCATTTTAAAAAAGAGGAATTTATCATAAGAAGCGGAGATTACATCCGTTCCGTCGGAATGCTTCTCTCCGGGTCCGCTCTCATCATACAGGAGGATTTCTGGGGCAAACGGACCATTATTTCCGATGTTATGCCTGGCACTATTTTTGCAGAAACCTATGCCTGCATCCCCTCCATTCCGATTGAAATGAGTGTTATCTCCGACTCTGAATGCGATGTGCTGTTTATGGATTTTAACAGGATACTGAATGTGTGCACCTCCGCATGCACCTTTCATACACGCCTGTTACAAAATTTTTTATCTTCCATTGCCAGAAGGAATTTAACCCTCACGAAAAAAATGCAGCATATGTCCAAAAAGACCATCAGGGAAAAATTGCTCTCCTACCTTTCCGCCGAATCCTTAAAAGCCAATTCCTCCACCTTTGATATTCCATTTAACAGGCAGCAGCTGGCGGATTACCTGTCCATTGACCGCAGCGCCCTGTCCAATGAAATGAGCAAATTACAGGACGAAGGGATTTTAACCTATAAAAAGAACCGGTTTACGTTAAAAGAGGATTTTCATGAAGGATAATTTTTAAATACTATATAAAAAACGGAATCCGGCATCATTACCTGCCGGATTCCGTTTTTAATTTTATATAATATTCCCATCAACAGAGATGGTAACTACCTGACATGGAATTTCTTTTCCGCTGTCTTCAAGGGCTCTTAAGGCCGCATGTTCCAGACCGCCGCAGCATGGTACCTCCATCCGGACGACCGTAATGCTTTGAATGGCGTTGTTCTTTATGATCTCTGTCAGCTTTTCGCTGTAATCCACCTGATCCAGCTTGGGACAACCCACAAGAACGATCTTATCCTTTAAGAATTTCTGATGGAAATCTCCATAAGCATAGGCGCTGCAATCCGCTGCGATCAATAAATCTGCCTCCTCAAAATAAGGAGCTCTCACAGGAACCAGCTTGATCTGAACCGGCCACTGTCTTAACTGGGACTGGATGGGAGCCTCAGCCGTTTTCTTTGCTTCAGCCGAGCGATCAATCTGCATGGCACGGCTTCCTGGACATCCGCAAAAGGAAGCGCTTCCTTTTGCCCCAGCCTTTTTCTTATTCAATTCCACCGCCTCTTCATCATATGCGGCTGCTTCTCTTTCTACGAATATAATGGCTCCGGTAGGACATGCGGGAAGGCAGTCCCCTAGTCCATCGCAATAGTCATCCCGCATAAGCTCTGCTTTTCCATTTACCATACCAATGGCTCCCTCGTGACATGCTGCTGCACAAAGGCCGCATCCATTGCATTTTTCTTTATCAATCTGAATAATTCTACGAACCATTCCTAATATCCTCCTCTAATTTGCTTTCTGAAGTTATCATACTATGATCCTGAGATTCTGTCCGTTGTAATTACAACAAAAATTTCACAAAAAATTTTCCCGTTCTAAGTGTTTACCTCTTTATTTTTCACGCATACTACTCCTTATTGGAGGTATCCTATGTTCCCAGATAAGATTTATTACGAACCAGAATCCCTTGAATATGAGCTGGGCCAGTGTCTAAAGGAAAAATACAGCACGATTCCATGGATTCCCATTAAAAGCCACAATAAAATAGACGAGCTACGCACCCGCCCAAACAAAGACTTTCCGGCCATGAAGCGCCATCTCATCATAGGGGTCCGCAAAACCCACAACTATGTTCCCAATCACAAGGTATCGGATTTTCTTGTACCTTATACCTCGTCCGGCTGCACCGCCATGTGCCACTATTGCTATCTGGTATGCAACTACAACAAATGCGCTTATTTGCGTTTATTTGTAAACCGGGAGCAGATGCTGAAAAAAATCATGGACCATGGAGCCCGCTCCGAAAAAAATTATACCTATGAAATCGGAAGCAACAGTGACCTTGTTCTTGAAAATACCATAACCGGAAATCTGGCATGGACGATTGAAGAATTCAGCAAGAGCAAATATGGATTTCTTACCTTTCCCACGAAATTCAATAAGGTAGAACCCCTTCTGGGCATCAGCCACGGCGGCCGTGTCATCATGCGGATGAGTGTCAACCCCCAGCCCATCATCTCCCGGTTTGAACCAGGTACCTCCGGCTTAGACGCCAGGATTACCGCCTTAAACAGCATGTGTGACGCCGGATACCGGGTAGGACTTTTGATCGCTCCCATCATTATGACTGAAGACTGGAAAGATCTGTATTCCCAACTGATTGATACTCTCTCAGACCGGCTTTCCCAAAAAGTAAGGGAACAGGCGCCTATTGAGATCATTTTCATGACCTACAGCTACGTTCAGAACGCGATCAACACCGATGCATTTCCTAAAGCAGAACGTCTCTATGACAAAGAACTCATGACCGGACGGGGAAAGGGAAAATACTGCTACCGGGATGATTTAAGAAGCGACGGGGAACAGTTTTTAAGACAGCAGATTGAAGAAAAGCTAAGAGGAATGACGATCTTATATGTGGTTTAAGAAAACACCGGGAGCGATCCCTGCTCTCTTAAAATGGCCGCTTCCATAAATAATGGGCGGCCAAAGATCTTCCTATGAGCCTTGGAAATTGGCGCAGTAATTACAGCAATTCTTTGAAAAATAATGATAAACTATTATTTTTTGTCGTTTCATGTCGAATATATAATTGTTATATAGATGGTATAACAATAAATGCAAATATTTTTAAACTGGAAAGGAGGTTCTTCTATTTTATCTGCATAAGACCTAAAAATTTTACTGCATAATATGCAGTATATTTTTTTCAGTCTTTGATGGTAAAATTTTCCATTTTCTCCATCTGGGGGCTTATTTTTACTGAACAATAAATCAAAGGGAGTATATTACAATTATGAAGATAATGAAAAAGCTGAAGTTCGGCAATTTAAAACTTGCTGCAAAAACCTCCATTACTACAGGAATCATTCTGGCGGCAAGCATGACATTGCTGATTACGGTCTCTGCGTTACAGGCAAGCAAAGCAGTTTCAAAGGCAATCAACGGAGAATTTTCGGGAATATCCGCACAGAACGGCCTTATGGTACAAGCCGTAATCAATGATGCCACCGGCACTGCCAAGAATTTGCAGGATTACTTAAACCGAGCATACAACGACAAGGACGCGATGGGTGATTGGAAAAACACTGACCGCAAGAGCCAGTTATACAATGTTCAGCTAAAGGAAGTTAATTATGCGATCGAGAATTATATCTTAAATTCTGCCTGGTCAACCGTGGGCAACAATCCTGATATCTATGGAATCGGTGCGTTTTTTGAACCTGATAAATTTGATCCTGCGGTCAAAGATTATTCTCTCTATGTGGATAAAAATGAGGCTCAAAACAAAACAGCTCAGTCCCTTGGGGCATACAGCGACTATTCTACAAAGGATTATTACAGTGTTGCCAAGGAAACAAAGGCTTCTTATATTACCGATCCTTATGTTTACGAAGGAATTATGATGAGTACCATTGCGTTCCCCATCATGAAGGGAGATGATGTCATCGGAGTAATTCTGGCCGATATCAATGTATCGAACTTTTCCAAGATTAAAACTTCGGATTCAAAATATCCCACCATGTATGTCAATATTTACACAGAAGAAAACATGACCGTCTTTGACAGCCAATCCAGCGATCACATCGGGAAAAACTTACAGGAAATGATTTCTTCTTCCGAATTTGCAAAAATTACAGCTTTACAGCAGGCTAAAACTGAATTCCATATTGACACCAAGGGATCCAATGGGACCATGGAATCCAGACATTATTATCCGATCACCTGCGGATCACAGACCTGGTGGGCATCCAGTTGTCTGGAAAAGAGGGATTTAACAAAGGATGTAACACAGATCATTGAATTAATGATCCTTCTTGCAGTCCTTGCTCTGGTCTTTATTAATATAGTCATCCCGGTTTTCTTAACAAAGACACTCCGCCCAATTGACGGTGTGGTGGCCGCTGCCGCCGGCATTGCGTCAGGTGACTTAGATATCCAGATGGAGGTTAAGTCTAAGGATGAAATCGGGGTACTGTCCAAGACATTTATGGAAATGGCAGAAAACTTAAATTTCATTATTCAGGATATCAATGATGTTCTGGGCGAAATGAGCAGGGGCAACTTTAAGGTAATGACCAAAAACGAAGAAAAATACACCGGCGCATACCGGCATATCTTAGAAGCAATGCATAACATCCGCCTTACTTTAAGCGATACGCTTTCAGAGATCGACCAGGCTTCCGAGCAGGTTTCCACCGGCGCGTCCCAGGTATCCGACGCTTCCCAGGCTCTCAGCCAGGGTGCCACCGAACAGGCCTCTTCCATTGAAGAGTTGTCAGCAGCCATTAGCGAAATTTCAGAACGGGTAAAGGAAAACGCGTCCAATGCCTTAGAGGCAAATTCCCTGTCTCTGGAAGCGTGTGAGGGCATGCTGGAAAGCAATCAGAAGATGAGGGATTTGATCTCTGCAATGAATGAAATCGCAAGTACTTCCGGCGAAATAAACAAGATTATCAAAACCATAGACGATATAGCGTTCCAGACCAATATCCTGGCGTTAAATGCAGCCGTAGAAGCCGCAAGGGCCGGTTCTGCTGGAAAGGGTTTTGCAGTCGTAGCCGATGAAGTCCGCAATCTGGCCAGCAAGTCTGCGGAAGCTGCTAAAAATACCACTGCACTTATTGAAAACTCTATTTCAGCCATCGGAAACGGAACGAAAATTGCAGATGAAACTGCTAAAGCGCTGCGGCTTGTGGTAGAAAAATCAAATATTTCTTCCGTAAGGGTGGCAGAAATTGCGGAAGCATCAGCCTCACAGTCCGATGCTCTGGTGCAGATCACAACCGGCATTGACCAGATATCTGCCGTTGTACAGACCACCTCCGCAACATCGGAAGAAAGTGCTGCCACTTCCGAAGAACTGACCGCCCAGGCCCTTAATTTAAAATCCCTGGTAGGAAAATTTCAGCTGATGGATAATGCGCCTTCTGCGTCCGTCCAGCCATCGGCACCATCAGAGGTTTCTGACACGGAAGAAGCTTATTATAAATATTAATAGTGACAGGATTTCTGTCTCTTAAAAAATGTCCATAAAAAGGCTGCGGGTATCAAATACCCGCAGCCTTTTCCTGTATTGCCATACCAGTTTTTATAAAGCGGAACATCCGGAGGGCTCCCTGATAATATAAGTCCCCGGCATTTTCAAGCGCCTTATCCAGTTCCATGACCCCATTGACCGTTGTCATGATGGAGCAGATTCCAAAGTCATAAATCTTATCTGCACCTTCTCCCATAGCTCCCACCAGAGCAACAGCCGGGATTCCCTTTCTTTTGCACCTCATTCCAATCCCCTGAATCACCTTTCCAAAACAGGACTGCCAATCCGTCCGCCCCTCTCCTGTCACAACCAGGGACACATCTTCTAAGCGGGAATCAAAATCAATCAAATCCAGAACTGTTTCTATTCCTGATTTTAACTCCGCTTGAAGGAATACTAAAAGCGCCGCACCCAGGCCACCTGCGGCTCCGGAACCAGGCATTTTATCGGGATCTATCCCCAATTCCCTTAAAATCACATCCCGGTAGTTTCGCATCCCTTTTTCCAGTTCATCAAGGACCTGGGGGGTACCGCCCTTCTGCTCTCCAAACGTATAAGTGGCTCCGTCTTTTCCGCATAATGGATTATTGACATCACACATGGCGGTCAGTTTCACTTCAGAGACCCTGGGATGGAGGCCGGAAATATCAATATGTGCGACCTTTTCCAGATCCTTTCCCGTTCCTTCCAGCTCTCTTCCTTCTGAATCCAGGAATTTTACACCCAACGCCCTCATACATCCCATTCCGCCGTCATTGGTTGCCGAACCGCCGATTGCAATGGAAATCTCGGTAAATCCCCGGTCCAAAGCATCTCTTATCAGCTCCCCGGTTCCATAGGTGGTCGTGTTTCTTGGATCCCTTAAGTCTATTGGGATCAAGGGAAGCCCGGAAGCCGCTGCCATCTCAAGGATAGCACGTTTCTCATCCAGTTTTCCGTAATAAGCGTTAACAGGAGCAAGAAGCGGTCCGCAGACAGTTACCGGGATCCTTTCTCCCTGAATGGCTGCGATCACAGCATCCGTGGTTCCCTCTCCTCCATCAGCTACGGGGATTCCGGTACATTCCCATTGATCTAACACTTCCGCCGCAGCCTTTTTAAGCAGTTCTATGGTCTGTTCACTGGAAAGAGTCCCCTTAAACGAGTCAGATGCAAACAGTAATTTCATATACAAAGTCCTCCTTTGACCAGTGAATTTTAATTTTCGTTTGTTCTTATTAATGCAGGATTAATGACAGAATAAAGATTTCCAGGATTCCTGCGATTCCTAAAATCAGCGTTGCCATAGTCTGTGTCTTATACCCCTTTTCCGGAGTCATGGCCCCAAAATTCGTCACCACCCAGAAATAGGAATCGTTTGCGTGGGAAACGGTCATTGCTCCCGCCCCGATGGCCATGCAGGCAAGGGCTGCACGTACAGGGCTTTCAAGACCCAGCATTGGAAGCAGCGGAGCTACAATTCCTGCGGTGGTTGTCAAAGATACGGTAGAGGAACCTTGAGCACTCTTTAAAATAGCTGCCAGGAAGAATGGGAAGAAAATACCCATGGTGCTGAGTACCGAAGCATGATCTTTGATATAGTTCACCATATCGGTGGAAGAAATTACCTTACCAAGCACGCCGCCGGCAGCCGTCACAAACAGAATCGGCCCCACAGTCTTTAAAGTATCATTGGTTATCTCATAAAACTCTTCCATCTTACCTGCTCCCTTCAGCTGAAGGATACCGCATAAAGTACCTGCTGCCAGAGCGATGATGGGAGTTCCTAAAAATTTAATAACATCAGCCCCAAAGCCTTCCATATTGGCCATGGCTACGATTGAGGAAAAAGCCATAAGAAGGATAGGAAGAATAATCGGAGCAAGTGCATTGAAACCGCCGGGAAGTTTGCCGTATTCGGCAACCAGCTCCTCATAGGTTTTTGCTGTCTCTCCCATATCCGCTTCATCGTCAGAACGTACCTTTCCTCCGATGTATTTTGCGTAAAAGAACCCGGCAATCAGTGGAAAGATAGAGCACAATGCGCCCATTCCCATAACAAGAAGCAGATTTTCCCCAATGCCAAGAGTAGAAGCTGCCGCAATGGGTCCTGGTGTGGGAGGAATGAAAACGTGGGAAATGTAGAGACCTGAAGAAAGGCCCACCGTCATGGCTACGGATGATGCGGCAGTCCTGTTTACCAGGGCTTTCCGGATAGGGTTTAAAATTACGAAACCGGAATCGCAGAATACCGGGATAGATACTACCCAGCCCATCATCTCAATAGCAAGGACCGGATTGTTTTTCCCAACAAGCCGGATCACCATATCAGCCAGCTTAAGGGCTGCGCCTGTCTTCTCCAATATGGTCCCGATCAGGGCTCCAAGGATGATAACAATACCGATGCTGGAGAATGTGCCGGAAAATCCGGCCCCGATTACGCTTGCAAGGCCGCTTACCTTGGTCCCATCTTCCAATGTCTTATCGACCAGCGGAATCCCTGCAATAAGTCCCAGGAGCAGTGAGATGCTCATGATGGCAATAAACGGATGAATGTTAAACTTGGAGATTGCAACGATCATTAAGATAATTGCCAATACAAAAATAAAAATCAGTGGTAAACCTGTCATAAAATGACCCCCTTTTAAACATTGACAACAGTTTCTGCTGCTTTATGGTATCATAACACCATTAAACATGAGATTTCTACTGTCATGAGTATCAATATGACCCTGATTTTTGTATCGTTGATACAAAACTAGTGTTCTTTTCTTAAAAAACTATAAAAGGTTTCCAGAAAAAACCGGTCTGCCGAAGATTCCATGGGATTGATATTCAAGGTATCCTTCAACTTATTATAACGGTACAAAAGCGTGTTTTTGTGCACGAAAAGCTCTTTTGATGCTGTCACCAGATTATAATTTGTCTTTATGAGAGCACCGGCAATTTCCATAAATGTCTTTTTAAACTCTTCCCCCAGCTCTCTTTCATAAATATTGAACATCCTTTGCAATTCATTCATCGGTACTATGGAACGCACATAATTTCCAGTATAGTCATAAAAAAAGGCGGAGGAACCGGAAACCGCATTTTCCTCCAGCCATTTGCAGTGCCGGTAGGCATTATAATACTGGGTAAAGCTTCCCTGAAACGAGCCAATGTAAAATTTACAGCTCTTCTCCTGCTCCCGCAGCCATTTTAAAGCAGTGCTTAAATATTCCGCAATAATGTATTTATAATCTGCAAATAATTTTCGTGTCTGTTCCGGCATTGTTTTGAATATGAGGATATAGTTACTATCCAGGACAATACTGATATCCTCCGACCCGTGCCTGGGACTTTTCTTGATCATGTCCAGAAATGGCTCCGGCTTAATGTCCTCCATTTTACACAATATGGGGATACGGATTATGTTCTCCGAATAATTAAGCTGTTTTGCAACGTTCCGAAGCTCTCCCGGATCCGGATATTCCACATGGATCAAAAGATTTGTAAAATGCTCCTTCCGGTTCCTCCTGCGCCTCAGTTCCTCCTGCTGTTTCTCATATTTCAGCATAGCTTCAATGGCCATTTTGGTGATCAGGGCGACGGGCTTTATCTCACCCGGATCTCCGGTGATTCCTACCACACCCTCCCGCCTGCCGTCAATGTTAATAACCATGTTGATCCCAGGCTTTACTCCTGGATAATCCTCTTCCGTAGAAGTGACCACCATGTCCTCGTTTCCGGTTACAATATAATAGGCGACCTCATGAAACGATCCCACCCGTTTCGGATCCCGGCTGGCGATGATGACTCCCTGCTCATTCATAATGTTAATATTGTATTCTGTATATTGTGTGACCTGTTCAATGAATTTCTTTGCCAATTCCGTTTCTATCATCTGCGTCCTCCCGGAGCTAATCGTTTGTCTTATTTTCCAGCATCATTTTAAGAAACAGCTTACCATATTTTGCTTTTCCCTTCAATAGCAGAGGATTCCCGGATTTACTTTTTTATAGATTTGTGGTAAATTATCTTTTATCAAAAACATTTTCATATATCATAAACTACGATTAAAAAAGGAGAATTTTATGTTAGAAGAAGATTTTATCATGCGCATGATTCATGAAATGGTAACAACTTTGCTGAAGTTGATTTTTCATATTGAATTAGGGGAAAATGAAGAACTGAATTTTAAAGATCAAGAGACAGTATCTAAATATCAGGAACTTTTAACTCTCATCCAAGCCGGAAAAATCAATGAGGCAGAAAACAAATTATTGGATGAGCTGGATTCCGAAGATATGGAGCATTATAAAATGGCGCTCATGTTTTATTATCATTTAAATCAGGTCGATTACAGTTTTCTTGAAGAGCATGATTTTTCCAAAAATGAAATTACCGACGGATTAAGATACGTATCATCAATTTATGGCTATGATAGCATGGCAGAAGCCCTTCTGGGCAGAGGTTAACAGATTATCCTACAGCCATTTAATAAGTAGGAGGTCGCTGATTAATTCAGCTACCGACCTCAGGATTGCTCTGAATGTTCTGAAAACAATTTGTGTACTACATCAAAAACTGGACGAAATATTCAGCGTTGGGAACATGAGGCGATATTGGAAAAAGTCAAAGAAGAGACTTTGGAGCATAATGATATTTACAAACAGCGAAGATGCATTGTGGAACACCCCTTTGGTACTATTAAAAGATATTTAGGATACAGTTAAAAGGCCTTCCAGTCACATAATTGCCATTGGAAGGCCTTTAAAGCGCACGTATTAGTTACCCAGCAATGCGTTCTCAAGTTTGGCAGTCAAATTCACACAGTCCATTGGAGTGAAATCAATCAAGCAGATAACAAATTGATTCATAAGGACGCAGGGAAATTGAACGGGTAATTTCAGGAGAATCTTCATAGTTGGATATTAAGGCTTTAGAATTATATCTATCTATATTTATTTCTTGCGGTAAGAGAAATTCGGTATTTTCTCCGTAAAAGTTATTTATAACAATTAATTTCTGCTCCTCAAAGCTCCGCATGTATGCATATACTTTTGGATGCTCGATTGATAACGTTTCATAGTTTCCATAAGCAATAATATCATACTGTTTGCGAAGCTTAATAAGCTTCTTATAGTGATAAAACACAGAATCCTCGTCACGGAGAGCAGTTTCAGCGTTGATTGACCGATAGCTTTCTCCAACGGACAGCCATGGATTTCCTGTTGTAAAACCACCATTTTCCTTATCATTCCATTGCATCGGTGTACGAGAGTTATCTCTGGATTTTACGCTTAAAATCCTTAATACTTCTTCTTTTGGTACTCCTTGAGCACATAAAATGTCATAATAATTTAAGCTTTCCACATCTTTATATTGTTCAATGGAATCAAAGTAAGGATTTGTCATTCCAATCTCCTCGCCTTGATAAATATACGGGGTTCCTCTGAGCATATGAATGGCCGTGGCAAGCATTTTTGCAGATTGCTTGTGGTATTCCTTGTCATTCCCAATTCGTGAAACAATACGGGGCTGATCGTGGTTGCACCAAAACACTGCATTCCATCCATTGCCTTCTGCCATTCCTTTTTGCCATAAATCAAAGATGTTTTTTAACTCCTCAAAGTCAAAATCCTTTAACGACCATTTTTCTCCATCCTTATAATCAATTTTTAAATGGTGGAAATTAAACACCATTGATAATTCTTTTTCCTCTGGATTGGAGTAGCGAATACAATGGTCTATGGTTGTAGATGACATTTCTCCCACTGTAATAATATCATCACATTTTCCAAATGTTTCTCTGTTCAATTCCTTTAAATATTCATGAATCCTTGGACCGTCTGTGTAGAAACGCCTTCCATCTCTCATATGATCGTCCTTCCAATCATCAGGCTTGGAAATAAGGTTAATGACATCCAGGCGGAATCCTTTAATGCCTTTATTAATCCAGAAGTTTACAACTTCAAAAATTTCTTTTCTTACTTCTTGATTCTCCCAGTTTAAGTCTGGCTGAGTCTTGTCAAACAGGTGAAGGTAACATTCATCTTTTCCTTCAACAGGCTCCCAAACTGAACCACCAAACTTAGATACCCAGTTGGTTGGTTCCTTACCGACTTCACTCTTTTTAAAAATATAGTAATCCCGGTATTTCGTTTCTCCTGCAATTGCTTTTTTAAACCACCCATGTTCAGAAGATGTATGATTAAATACCATATCAAGCATAATATCGATATTTCTTTCCCTGGCGGCAGCTACCATTTCTTCAAAATCTTCCATCGTCCCGAAAACAGGATCGATATTCCGATAATCCGCAACATCATAGCCGTTGTCATTTTGGGGTGATACATAGAATGGAGTCAGCCAAATGTAATCCACACCTAGCTCCTGCAAGTAATCTAACTTTTCGGTTACACCCTTTAAATCTCCAAATCCATCCCCGTTTGAATCCTTAAATGATTTTGGATAGATTTGATACACGACACTTTTTTTGAAATCTTTCATGATTGAACTCCTTCCGCTTCCGGATGCAGTTCGTAATACTTCTTTCTTCCAGGGTATGCCCGGCCCTCTTCTATCTCTTTCTCCCATCTTTTTGAACCGGTACCGGCGACCGGGCCTTTTAAAAGAGGATCCTTCGTCTGAACCATCCAGTTCTCTACTTTCTTTCTAAATTCAGCAGCAATATGCTGATAATCCGGATGATTGATTACATTATTTTTCTCTAAAGGGTCTTTTTGTAAATCGTACAATTCTTCTTCTTCATTTGGAACATAATATTTATCTCTGGTATCAACACCGGATAAACTTAAATGAGAATCTATGGGCAAGTACACTTTCGGACCATCTGCGAAGTTTTTCACATAACTGAATTCCCTGGTTCTTATTCCTCTCATTGGGTGGTACCTGTCATGCCAGGTCAGCTCTGAATAAAACGATTCTCTTCCGGTATCCTCTTTTGATTTCAATAAATGAGCAAAGCTTTTTCCATCGAGATTTTCCGGAATTTCTGCTCCAATTAAATCTAAAATCGTTGGCATCAGATCAACGTTACACAGCAATGCTTCTTTTTGAGTGTTCTTTTGTTCACCATCAGGCAAAACAACGATTAATGCGGTTTCCAATCCTGCATTCTTTAGAGTTCCTTTTGCTCCCGGAAAATCCACTCCATGATCTGTTGTAAGAATAACAATTGTGTTTTTATCTAATCCTGTTTCTGACAATGTATGATTGATCTTTCCAATTGCAGCATCTAAAACCTTAGCAGAACCGTTAAATAGCGTAATATCTTTTCTTACATTATACGTATCCGGCAGAAAGTCAAACACTTTAACTTCTACCCGTTTGTCTGCATATGGTGCATACTCGTTAAAGCTCCTATGAGTTTCAAAAAAACCGACATTTAGATAAAATGGCTGTTCCTGATTGCCCTTATGCTTTTCTAAGAACGTAATCACTTCTTCTGCAACTCTCGGAGCTCTGTCACCTGGAACAGGAATAAAGTTATCATACCCCAAGTCATAAGTTGAAGAAAAAACCCGTTCTTCAATAGGCGGAGCTACGTTGATTGTTTCATGGCTTAATCCAATCAATGTTGTTTCATATCCGTTCTTCTGTAATTCATTAGGTAAGGTTGTATGACTTCCATCAATGCAGAAACCTAAGTGAGCCAGCCCCATCATTCCGTTATTATGGGGATACAGACCTGTGAGAATGCTGGCCCTGCTGGGACTGCACTGCGGCGCTGTGCAGAAGTATTGATTAAATTGAATACCCTCTTCTGACATTTGCTGAATCGCAGGAGTATCTACTTTATATCCGTAACTGCTAAATTTCCTCCCGCTATCATGAGAAATCATAAACAGAATATTTGGTCTCATTGTAATCTCCTCCACTATCATTCTTTTCTTGTCTAAAACTAAAACATTTTTATTTTCAAAGGCAATTAGTTGAAATTTGACTAGACAAATCCTACATAGCAATTATATTCACTATTTATAAAAAATGCAATACTTTTATGAAAAGCAAAAATTTAATCAATATAAAAACAGATAAATCAGTGTTTTTTTAAAGTATATCTTGACATGTATGATTCAATCATGTTAAATTATGTTTATAATTTGTCTAGTCAAATTTAAAAGGGCATACGATTAAGGAGGAGGTAGTTTCTATGGATTTAAACGAGCAGGTCAAACAAATTATTAATGCTGTCGGCGGACTTCCCAATATAACATCCGCAACACACTGTGTCACCCGGTTAAGATTTATTTTAAAAGATGAAAAGGCGGTTGATACAAAAGAATTGGAAAAAATAGAAATTGTAAAAGGCAGCTTCTCTGCCAATGGACAATTTCAAGTCATTGTCGGCCCAGGATTGGTTAACAAAGCATTTGCTTCACTTATCAAGGAAACAGGGTTAAAGGAAGCCAGTAAGGAAGAAGTAAAACAGGAGAGTAATAAAAAATTACACCCTGTTCAAAGAGGTGTAAAGGTCCTTGCTGATATTTTCATCCCGATTTTACCAGCTATTGTTGCTGCCGGTATATTAATGGGATTGAACAATCTTCTTGCCAATCCGGGAATTTTTTATAAACAGCCCGTTTTAGAAGTTCATCCTGGCTGGGCTGGCATTTCAAATATGATAAATGTTATTGCAAGTACATCATTTTCATTTTTACCTGCATTAGTGGGCTGGTCAGCTGTTAAAAAGTTTGGCGGGAATCCGGTTTTAGGTATTGTACTTGGACTTATCTTAATAAACCCTGCATTGATGCCAGGTGCACAATATGCTAAAACACCTGAGGAAGTTCAATATTGGAATATCTTAGGACTGAATATTGCAAAAATCGGATATCAAGGGCAAGTAATTCCTATTTTATTCTCATCATTCCTTTTAGCGAAAACTGAGCAATTTTTATCCAAGAGAATTCCGGATATGGTTCAGCTGATTTTTGTTGCTCCACTGACATTATTAATCACCGGATTCTTTACTTTTACAATTATTGGACCTGTAACAATGTGGTTCGCAAACTTGATTACAAACGGAGTTGTCGGTTTATTTGATATTTCTCCTGTAATAGCCGGAATTATATTCGGAGCTATCGTATCTCCCCTTGTTGTTACCGGAATGCATCACTTATTCTTAGGAGTTAATTTACAAATGATTGGGGCTCTTGGTTATGCAACACTTTGGCCAATCCAGGTAATGGCAAGCCTTGGACAAGGTGCCGCAGCTTTGGCAATATTCTTCATCTGTAAAAACAAAAAAATGAAAGGTGTTGCAGTATCAGCCGCTATTTCAGCATGGCTGGGAATTACAGAACCTGCTATTTTCGGGGTGAATTTACGATACCGTTTCCCATTTGTTGCATCAATGATTGGTGCCGGAGTTGCAGGAGGAATTGTTTCATTTGCCGGTGTTAAAGCCGGATCAATTGGAATTTCCGGATTACCTGCCTTCCTTTCTATTTTTACGGAATATTGGGGTGTATATTTCCTGGCAATGGGAACTTCCATTGCGATCACGGTTGTTCTCACTCTTGTATTCTCAAAAATGAAAATTTTTGAAAAGCAATTACAAGAGGATTAATTTTATACTTAACATATGGAATGAGGCTATGAAAATATTAATTGCTTTTTCATAGCCTCATCTCGTTTAAAAATCTATTAAATTTTTTCTTCTTGCGAAATCAACAAACCGAAATGTATCCGCACGCTGCCTTGCTTCATGGTATTGAAAAAACCTCGTATCTTCTAAATAAACTTCACTTCTAATAACCGCCACATGCGTGTCATTATGAATATCCAGCAGTATTTTATCTTCTTCTGTCACAGGTTCAATGGTAATTTCTTTGTTCGCATATCCAATATTCAGTCCCAGATCATGTTCAATATAATTGTAGATGGAAAGCTGCGCCGCCAATGTTGGAATCTCCGGAATAATATCAGCTATTAAGTAATCCTTATCTAAGATAATGGCTTCTCCATTTATTTTTCGCAATCTCTCAAGGGAAAGCACTTCTATTCTTTTACTTAAATCGAGCTTTTTAGCTAATTCTCCTGAAATTCTTTCTCTTTTGTTTTTTAAAATGGCTGTTTCACTTTTTAAATGCTGCTCTTTTTGCATTTCATTAAAACTAACCAGACCAGAGCCGGCAAATTTAAGTTTATTAATATCAAGAACTATGGCCCCACGGCCCTGTTTTTTTTGAATAAGGCCATTCTCCATCAAAAGGGCCTGAGCCTTTCTGACCGTTTCTCTGGAAACATGATATTTTTCAACCAACTTCATCTCAACAGGTAAAAAATCTCCCGGCAAATATTTCTTTTCTTTTATATCCTTTACTAAGTCCAAGTATATATCATAATATTTATTCAAAGAAATCACTCTCACTTTTTATATGTTGCTCTTATTATAGCAAAGATATACTTGACTGTTCAATACTATTTTCGAGTTTTTGCCTATATAAGTCGAATAAAAAGTTTTTAATCATGCTCTGTCAGAGTATATGCCGTACAGACATACTTCCATATTCTTTTAACTTTAGGTTAATAAACACCTACCTATGAGACCTCCTCAGGTAAGAACGCTTTTGCCCATGCTGGGCGCACCAAAAGGAAGGCATCTTCATCTGAAGACGCCTTCCTTTTAAATTGATAAAATCATTACTTTGACATATGGTCATTTAACTTATCGATCAGCTCCTGTACCGGAACGCCGTGGACCATGCAGGCCTCTTCTACGGTTTCAGCGGCAGATGCAGGACAGCCCAGGCAATGCATTCCCATTTCAAAAAAGAAGTGAGCAGTAGTTTGGTCCGCTTCTAAGACCTCTCCGATTAAAGTATCCTTTGACACTGTCATATTCATTTAAATTACCTCTTTTCTTTCAATATTTTTATATGGTGTATTTAAACCTTCGGAAAACAATCCGTTCCCCGCCTTTTGAAAATATACATGTTCAACTCTTGGAAGGAAAATCCCCAAAGACTCTTTAAGTACATCCTCTACCGTTTCCACCGGTATGATCGTAATCTGGTTCTTCACTTCTTCCGGTACATCTTTTAAATCACTTACATTGTCTTTTGGAATCAAAACCCTGTTGATCCCGGCCCTTTGTGCCCCCAGGAGCTTTTCCTTTAATCCTCCAATGGGCAGCACCGCTCCCCGCAGGGTGATTTCTCCGGTCATGGCAAGCCTGGAGTCTACCTTATTGCCGGTAACAAGAGAAGCCAAAGCGGTAAATAATGCGATTCCGGCTGATGGGCCATCCTTTGGGACCGCCCCTGACGGAACGTGGATATGAAGGTCTCTTTCTTTAAAATTAAAGGCATTTAAAGGAAGTCTGGATTTTAACAGGCTTAAGGAAATCTTAGCAGATTCCTTCATCACATCTCCCAGCTTTCCGGTCAAAAGGACCGCTCCGCTTCCCGGCATATCGGTTGCCTCGATAAAGAGTATTTCTCCTCCCACTGGAGTCCATGCAAGGCCTGTAACCACTCCCGGAGGATTGTCCAGCTGTGCCTTGTCATGTCGGGAAACCTGTCTGCCAAGGAATTCTTCCAAATCCTCTGCCTTTATGTTAATAGGCAGCTTTGCTTTTTTTGATACGATTTTTTCCGTTGTAATTCTGGCCAGGCTGGAAAGCTGCTTTTTCAGCCCTCTCACTCCGGCTTCCAGCGTATAATCGTTTACAATCTTCTGCAATACCTCATCTTCGATCACCAGCTGCTCCGGCTTTAGGCCATGTTCTTTAAGAACCTCCGGGATCAGATGATTTTTGCCGATATGGAATTTTTCATCCATAGTATAGCTGGTTATCTGGATGATCTCCATACGGTCCAGCAGCGGGCCCGGAATGCTTTCTAAGGAATTGGCCGTTGCCACAAAGAAAACATCGGACAGGTCATAAGGAAGATCCATGTAATGATCAGTAAAGGTGTTGTTCTGCTCCGGATCAAGGACCTCCAAAAGCGCGCTGGCAGGATCTCCGCTGAAGCCTCCGGACATAATCTTATCTACTTCATCCAACACCATGACAGGATTGGTTTTCCCTGCCTTACGGATGCTTTGGATAATTCTTCCGGGCATGGCTCCGACATAAGTCCTACGATGACCTCTGATTTCCGATTCATCCCGGATACCGCCCAGACTTAAACGGATGTATTTTCTTCCAAGGGCCTCTGCAATGCTTTTTCCAAGGCTTGTTTTTCCGGTTCCCGGCGGCCCCACAAGGAGGAGGATGGAACCTTTTTTATCTTTGTTCAGCTGCATGACTGCCAGATGCTGAATGATCCTGTCTTTTACTTTTTGCAGACCATAATGCTGTTCATCAAGAATCCGTCTTGCCTCGTCAAGATCAATGTCCTTTGTCTCTTCCTTTTTCCATGGAAGCTGAACCAAAAGGTCCAGATAATTGCGTATCACGTTATAATCCAGCTTATTAGGACCTTGATCATCCAGCTTCTCCAGTTCATCAAGAGCCGCCTCTTTGATCTCAGGCGGCATACCTGCCTCTTCGATCTTATTTAAATAATCCGGCTCCTTTTTTCCTTCGTCCTTTTTGCCTTCATTCAGTTCTTCCTGAATGGCCTTTAACTGTTCTCTAAGTACGGACTCCCTGTAATACCGGTTTGCCTTCTCTGAAAACTTCTCGGAAATCTCCATCTGCAGTTCGATCATTTCCTTTTGTTTCAGCATGTAATCCAGGAAACGAAGGCTTCTTTCTTTTAAGGACATTTCCAGCAGCTCATGCTTTTCATCGTTAGGTATCTGAAGAAATTGAGACAGATACACAATAATGGAATTCAGATCCTTAAACTCATTGACAATCCTCTGGTACTGTTCTCCTCCTGAAAATTTGGAGCTTATCTCACTGGTAACGTTTTTGATGTAGCCAAGCATTTCTTCCCGGCTCTTTTCGTCCAGATCCTCATGATCCTGACTAAGCTCATATTGGGCGTGAATGATGCCGTTTTCTATGTGCAGCTCTTTTGCTTTGACCCGGTTCCTAAGCTTTACGGAAAGCAGGATCCCCTTATCTGTCTGGTCCAGCCCTGTGACCTCAAAGATCAATCCTGTGTGGTAAAAATCCTCCTCTTTCTTTGGTTCTTTACCAAAATTCTGTTTCAGCGGCAAAGCTATCTTTACAGTTTCTTCGTTTTCCAGATACATCATATGTGTTTCGTCAAGGGCTTCCAAACGAACCGTAGTTACGACGTCCGGCAATAAAACTTTGTTGGAAATTGGAAAAACGATTCCTATGTTATTATTATCATGATTTGTCATAGTTTTATCCTTTCTGTGCGTATTCCTAAAGTGAATGTTCATTTAATATGGATTTATTTTTTTGCGAGACTTTTTTGTAAAATGAATTCACAAAATAATCCCGCTTGTAAAAACCTACAGCAATATTGCATTCTGTATAATTTGAATCATTTCCTGCAGCAAATCCTCTTTCTGTGCCTCGTCTCTGCGGTTATCAACAGCAATTGCTTTCACAGGCTGAAATATGATGGCCAGCAGATTATCCTCTTTGTAATTCCTTATGAGATTACTCCTTTTCATATCCGACATCAGGCTGTAAATATTACAAATGCCCTTTTTCCCGGAACAGTTGTTGGCCAAGGAGGGACAATTGGAAAATTGCTCCACAAAGCTGAAAATTTCCTTGTTCTCCAATATATAATTATAGTAGCTTCGGATGAGCACCTCGATCTGCTGCCGTCCTTCCATTTCCCGTTTTACGCTGTCCAATAAATAATCATATATTTCTTCCGAGTATTCCAGGTAAATATCGTGCAGCATATCCTCTTTATTCTCAAAGTAGATATATACCGTTGCCGGCGAAACCCCTGCCATCTTAGCGATTTTAGAGACAGAAGTGCCATGGAAGCCCTCCTGCAGGATCAGCTTTATTACTGCTTCTTTTATGCTTCTCACTTTTTCGTCGTCTTTTTTTCTCATGCCATCACCTCTATATTTCTATAATAAATGATCATTCACTTATTGTCAACTGTTTTTTTATTTTTAAGACTGATCTGTATTTTTTTCTGAAATTCTTCTGACTGAACCGGTACATGAATTTATAATAGTACTTCCTTTGAATCAGACTAATAAACAGGTGAGCCGTTTGGCATGACATCCCGGAATTCTCAATCATAAATCCAGTGAGATTAAAAAAGCAGCAGTTCTCCTGATCCATAATCAGGAAAACTGCCGCCTTATCTCTTTATTTACACTGAAAATCACATACTGTACCGGAATGGGTCATATAAGGATGTGCTCTCTCATCTTTTCTGCTTCTATCATAACACTCCCCTTGTCATTTTAAGCAGATTGGGAAAACAGCCTATGCATCGGCTTTCTTCAACTCTTCCAGATAAGCATTCAAAGCATCCATACCTCCAACCTGGTAACGTTTTATGAACTCCGTACCTATGATAGCACCATCGGCACCATTTTTTATGACTTCATTCACGTCCTCAGCGGATTTTATACCAAAGCCTACATAGGCCGGTGTCTTTGAAACAGATTTTACTTTTTTTACAACTTCAACGTATTCCGTAGGAAGCTTATCAAACGATCCGGTTTTCCCTTCCCCGGAAACGATATAGGCAAACAGGTCATTATACTCAAGAGCCTTTGCTATGCTCTCATCACTAAGGGACCGGCCCAGCACAGTGATCTGATTCGGGAAAGATCCGGTTGGAAATTCTCCATCCACACATAGAAAACCGTCATATAAGTCTTTCGGTACATCAGAAAGGTGAAAGTATTCCACACCTTCCTTATAAGTCATTAACACGACTTTAAACGTGAAACGCCTGCGGATTTCTTCCAGCGTGTGTATCACATCGTCTGAGCTTATCTTTTGCTCCAACGCTTCTTTATGAGTCTGCCGTATCACAGCTCCGTCTACAAAAGGATCTGAAACCGGTATGCCGATTTCAACAAAACCGGCCTTTTCATTATCCAATAACTCTAAAATCTGGAAAAAAGTGTCCCTGTCCGGATAATGCAAAGTAAGATAAAACACTAAATTTTTCATTAGATGCCTCCAAACAGCTTAAGCACCCAGCCTAAGATCGGACCGTAGAAGGAATAATCTGTCTCGCTTAAAATACGCATGATCGGCGCATAACTTCCAATCATGGGAAGAAGCAGAGCCTGTCCGAAAATAAGGATCAAACCATTTACAAAGGAGCCTATGATCGCACCTCTGCGTCCGCCATGGGCATTTCCGAAGATGGCAGTTACCGCACCGGTGAAAAAGGTGGGGATCAGAGCCGGGAATACCACAATCGGATAATTGATAAATCCAAGAATCATCATACCGATCAGACCGGCAATCAAGCTGGTCAGGAAGCCCAATATCACGGAGTTAGGATAATTGGGGAAAAGCAGAGGGATATCAAGCCCTGGTACGGAATTAGGTATGATCTTATTGGCAAAGCCGTGGAATGCAGAGATGATCTCGGAAAGCATCATTCTTACACCTGTTATAATAACTGTAATCCACATACCGAAGGACAAGCCCCGTAAAAAGCTGAATACAACGATATCCTGTCCGCCGGTAATGTTTTCACGCATCCAGGCCGGGCCGGAAATCAGGCTTATGATCAAAAAGAGAACCGTCATAACAATGGTTAAGGAAATCGTCATCTCCCGTAAGAAATTAAGCTTCTTTGGAACATTTAAGTTTTCAAGATCATTTTCCTTGTTCCCAAAGGTTTTGGCAAGCAGGGAAGAAATCAGAATTCCGATGGAACTGGAATGGGCAAGGGTGAAGCCCTCTCCTCCCTTTACTTCCTTCATAAATACCGCCACATAGGCGCAGGAAAAGGTCATATACAGGCCTAACAATATGGAACCGGTTATTACAAGCGGTACAAAAGACAAATTGGTTCCGAATTTTAACAGCGCCGCAATCAATCCGGCATAAAAGAAGGATACATGGGCTGACAAATGCACATATTTAAAGCGCGTAAATCTTGCAAGCAAAAGGTTCACCAGAAAGCCAAGTGCAAAGATCAATGCCATTTCAGTACCGATCCCGGTAAGGCTTTCGGCTTGAGCCGCTCCAATATCCACTGACACAGGCGGCATATTAAATATCTTGGAAATCATTCCCTGCAAAGGCAGCAGAGACATACCGAGGGTCTGCCCTCCTACGTTGATCATGGTAAAGCCGATCATCGTCTTAATTACGCTGGGAAGGATCTGATCCCAGGTTTTCTTCTGGGCAACCATACCGGCGATTACAACAATTCCTATAATGAAAACAGCCTGGCTGAAAACATTATTAATCAAATACATTACTACTCCCATTTTTCTCTCCCTTCTAAGGCTGCCATCAGCCTTCCCTTTATCTCTTGTTTATTGCTTCCAGAAGCTGTTCTTTTAAATACTGCTTATCCATCATGTTGTCGATCCGGATAATGTGCGCCTTAGAATCTCTTAAAACATCGGCAAAATCTGAAGTTGTAATTAAAATATCATAGGAATCCGGGCTGACGGAACCGATGTCAGAAGCATCCACGGTTGCTTCAATCTTTTCAGCATCAAGAATCTGCTGGGTAAACAGGCGAAGCATCATGGAACTTCCTACTCCTGCACCACATACTGTAACAATTTTTAACATAATGAATCCCCCTTTATGATCTGTAATATTTCCTCTGCGGAATCTGCATTATTTATTTCATTTACCTTTTTTTCGTCCATTAAAATGTCCGCTAGCTCGGTAAGCGCTTTTAAATGGGATTGGTGGTCAATGGCGCAAAGGCCCACCACGATTTTAACCGGGTCGTTTTTCGGATGTCCGAATACAACGGGTTCTTTTAAAGTTACAATGCTAAGGCCGATATCCAGGGCGCCTTCCTCAGGTCTGGCGTGTGGCATGGCTATTCCTGGTGAGATGACGATATAGGTTCCGTTCACCTCAACATTTTTAAGCATAGCCTGGATGTAAGACTCATCTGCCAGCCCCTTATCTACAAGGAGCCTGCCGCTTTCCATAACGGCTTCATCCCGACTGGCGGCCTCAAATTTTGCTTTTATTAAATCTGTGGTCAAAATTTCTTTTAACATCGGTTGATAAATTCCTTTCTTTGGTTCTGAATTTTCTGTAATTCCCAAATATGTGCTCAATTCATTTTTTAAAGGTGCCAGATTATGATCCTCGATCTCCACATATTTGCCAATAATGTTCATCACCTCGGTCATATGGATCCGGGCAGTTAAAAACGATAATTGGCTCTGTATTTCCTTTATGTCATAATCCGATAAATAAGGACTTACTTTCAGCACCTTTGTGTCCTTCCATTTAAAAGGTACCGTGGATATGATCAGGTCCGGAGTATGCTCCTTCAGCCACAGTGCCGCATTTCTCACACTGAATGTCCCCAATATATTCACATGGAAGATGGCTTGCAGCCTGCTTTTCAATATCTCAGAAGTGCTGATTCCTGCGTTGCAGACAATGATGACATTGGGCGTCCTGCGGATCTGTTTTTCATTTCTTTCTATTACTGAAGCAAAAAACAATGTGAAGTAAGATATCTCGTGCTCATTAAAATGCACTTTAAGCTTTTCTTCAAGTACCTTTACGCCCTTTGCCACCGCTTTGTTAAGCTGGAAGAAATTTTCCAAAACATAGCTCAATAATGGATTTTCAGCCCATTCCCCAGCCAAAGCCCGCTTATAGGCAGGACGCAGATGATTGAGCAGTCCCTCATAAAGCTTAGAATCGGTGCGAAAAGCTTCAAAGGGGTATTCCTGTGCCACTGCATCGATAAACTGGTTCGTTACCAGATTAAAAGGCAGCCATTTTTCAGACAGCAGCTCCTCGGATTTGACGACAGATGCTTCTGCCAGCTTATTTGCCAGATAAAAGCAGTCATCAATCGATACTTTCCTGCCGAATATCGCCTCAATTTCCTCATGCCGTTCCACAAAAGCCTTTTCTTCTCTCGTTAAAACATCCTTTGGTCCACCGGTAAAAGCTTTTCCAATGGAGATCCTTGCATAAGTGACATAAATGGCGATCAGCATACGGTTAAATGATACATCGCTTAGTTCTACATTAAGCCGTCTGGCTACATCATCGAGAAAGGCCTCACAGGAATACAGGATCTGCATATCTTCTTTTCCTGACCTGTCTTCAAAAAACAGCGGATCTTCACTGATTGAAAGAATCAGAAGGTTTCTGATGTTTTGTTCCTTGCCAGAGATCCGGTACCCTTTAAAGGGTGTGGCCTCTACTGCGATGGAATGAAAGCTGAGCATTTCCCTTACTTCCTTTAGATCAGCGATGAGGGTATTTCTTGAAATATCAAGTTCTTTCAACAGGTCATCCACCGTGAACTGATCGCCGGACAAAAGAATGGACGTGGTGATCCGCAGACGCCGGATTCTTAAATTCGATAAAACAAAAGCCGGAGTTGAGTGCATCAGACTCTCAAACTCAATCATCAGCGGTTCCGTATAAAACATCTTCCCCTTATCTGCATTGATTTCAGGATATCCGGAAGCCTCCAGTAATTCATTTAATTTTTTTATATCACTGTAAATAGTCCTGCTACTTACAGAAAACTGTTGTGCCAGCTCCCGTACGGTAAACTCACGGTTGCTCTGACAGACAAGGCGGAATATTTCTAAAAGTCGGTTTTCCATGGTTTCCTCCTTTATGTGATAAGTATAGCATTCCATTGAATCCGCAGGCAAATCCAATTTGTTTCACTTTTTTTGAATGGATAGGTATATGGCGGTTCATCAACCGCTTTCCGCACAATACATGCGGGGTTTGTATGCACGAACGCTGGGCCTACCACAAAAAAAGACGCCGCTTTCGCTGACGTCGTATGATAATTTAAAAGTCAAGGTTGCATATATTGCCCCCTTATAACTGACTTTGTCCAGAATCAGTTATTAGGAAGCTTTATTTTTTAATCATTTAAGAATATAAGTATATATATTGCATAGATAATAGATCAAGTATATAGGTAATGCCATATTTCCCATAAATACTAAGGTAGTCATTTGAGATACTATTTTTACTTATATAAAAAACATCTTCATATGCATTTTTTAAACTTTGATCCCTGTTTCCCGTTATTAAAAATTTATGGCCTTTTAAACTTTTAACAAATTCCAGCGACAGCTCTGCAAATTTTCCAGATGCTGATACGGTAATTATGATATCCTCAGCATTGATAGCTTTTAATACAGTGTTTTTAGTAAATGAATTTGAAATAACATGAGTAACCTTAGACGCAAACATTAATTCTTGCTGAAACTTTACGATTGTTCCGCTAGTATTATTTGCACATAAGAACACGATATTAACATCTTTATGAAGCAGCTGACATAAAAAACTTATCTTTTCAAAATTAAAATGCTCATCAATATCTATAATCATGTCATTAATTAGACTTTTTATATGGCTTTGATAATTGGAGTATTCTTCATTATCTCGATATCTTAAATTACTTGGAAATACTAATTTAGTCACTGAACTTTTTAATTTGCTGAAATTATCGTATCCTAGTTGTTCGCAGAATCTTCTAATGGCTGATATAGATGTAAAGCATTCTTCCGTAATTTCTGAAATACTAACACTGGAAATTCTATATAGATTTTTTAAAATATACTGTGCTAACACATATTCAATATTATCTGATTTTCCTGCGTTTACTATTAATGATAAAGAGTTTAAGAGACCTAAGTTATTGATTTCCACATTACAATCCTCCATTGAGCTTATTAATGTATGATTACTCTTCTAATATAAGCTATTTATAACCGGACGGGTATGCAAATATAAGTATTTAGGATAAACATTTAAACAGCCATCAGTATTCCTTTTTGGAACCTGTGAATACCGCTTTCTTATTCAGTAAGAATGGGCGGCAGTAAGCAGTCGCATTACTTGTTGGAATAACTTCTTCTGAAAGATTGATTGCCAATTCTTCCTTGATATAAGACCTACGTTTCTGGATTCGATTCCACATTTCCGGATATTCCTTTTTTATTGCTTCCCGTAATGCCTTGTCAGCCAGCATAACTCCGCTCTCACAGCTGATTCCACCATATCCGGGAACGGTTGGAATAATATCAATCTGGAACAGCATTCCACTCTTTAATATTTCATCAGAGCCTGGATATACTGGAGAAGCAAGCCATTCCTCATCGGCACATAAGTGACCAGGGTTTAATGACCATCCATACTGGACTTTTGGCAGCACTTCCTCTATCTTATCATACAATTCTTTTCCGTCCATACCAATATAAATCGTTTCTAACCAAGTCTTTACAGCAGTGAAGTAAGGAAATGCTATCTTATTCAAGTAGTCTTTTTCACTTTCCGGCAATTCCTCTTCGCAGAATACCGCATATCCGCCACGGCTTTGTAATCCTCCCTTGAATCCCGTAGTGATTGAAATACGGTCTCCTTTTTTAATTACCTTATTAGTTGGGTATATGTTGGCTTTTTCAAAACGTTCCCCTGCCGCCATGATTGTTACAACATTATGAGGCTGTCCAAATGCAGCTAATTTCTCTGCAATCTGCATTTCTGTTTTCCCCTCATCAAACTCTTCCATGGCTTCTAGTATGCAATTTCCTGCAAGTGCAGCTCCAAATTCATAATGTGCAAATTCATTGGCATTGTTTGTTGTTCGTACACCTCCATCTCCAATAAACAAGCTCGCAGCATTAGAAAATTTGGCTTCCTTGCAGATGCTCATGATTGCTTGTACTATAAAGTAAGGAATATCATATAATGAAGTATTATCCTCTGATTTTCCGGTAAAATTCTTCCAACCAGCGAAACCAATATTTTTTGCTTTATCCAATCCGCACTGCCCTAAAATTTCAGCGACGCTTTTATCTGTATTCATTGGCTGGTTTGGCAGCGAAAAATACGGCATGTGCACAGCCGTCACTTCTATTCTTGATTTTGCTGCCTTGTTCAAATTTTCATTTCCCAATACCATATAAGCCTTACCACAAGAATGAAGCACTAATAAGGCCTCTTCAAAACGAGGCAGGAAACCGCATATGTATTCAAAATTACTTCCATGTTCCAAATCGGCATAGATAACAATTGTATCATAACCTTTCTCTTTCATCTTTGCCAACAATTTTTCTTTTCTTTCTTCCATTGTTTCATCACTTAATGCAACCGGTACAAGATTCTGTTCTAATTCCGGCACTTTTATTTCTTTTAGCTGTATCATTTTATTTTCTCCTTCTTTAAATGTTATCAATCGGGAACATAGGCCGCATAATACGTTTGAAAAGCAGCTTTGAAGTGTCCTGCAACGTTGCTCCCTGGGTTAATGACATAACAGTTAATTTGCCTTCTTCTTTTAATTCCGGGAAAATATATCCCTGTTTAACAATAATGATATCATAGTCTTCATAATTTACACCAGCAGCATTAAACTGGTGAATTTCCACAAAAGGATGATTATTTCCCGAAACAATAATATCGATTGGTTTATCTTTGACACCAATGGTAATACATTCGCCAAAATTCCCTTCTCCTACATAACAGTAGCCAGCCAAATATCCTTTTGCTTTGACTGCAACGTCTAAATCTACTTTTGCGGATAACTCATCCAAATTCATTCCTAAAGAAATTGCTGTTTTTTCCCCTTCTTCCAATCCGGCTAACTCTGTTAATGCTTCTGCATCATTTATGCCGGCAAACAAAAATTTCTTGTTGCCGGTATTGTCAAGTACCAGCACCTGGCGCAATAGGAATGTATTGCATCCCACAGCCCCAGAGGTTACATTATCCCCGGAATCAGTAATGAATACAGGCTTACCTTTAAATTCTACTGACATTTTCATTGCTTCTCCCGGCAGTGCAGTCAGTCCGGTATAGTGGAATTCATGCCGTTTATCCCATACATACTTGGCCAATTTATCTGCAATTTTATTTGCATATTCCTGGTCGGCTTCTGTTGATGGGATAACAACAATACCACATCCTGCAACATCACAGTCATGGCGAATATATCCTACATGCCACGAACAGCTCAAAATTCTTTTATCTTCTTCTAATTCATCCAAATATTGATTGATGGATTTTACTGGTTCATCAGCAGATACACTTTGTTCCCCGCCCAAAATCATCGGTAATTTACGATATGCCGGTGTAATATTTTGACGCGTCTTCAACAGCGCTGCCATCTTTTTGCAAATAAACGCAACCGTTTCCTTTATATCTGTATGAGGAGAATTCCGGTAACTGCGAATCAGTGTTGTGTTTTCTACATATTCCTTAGATAAATTGCCATGAGGATCACAAACCACTGCAACCGGTAAATAAGGCCCAACTAATTTGCGAATCTCCTTCACAATATGGTGATCACCTGATCCGCCCTCTAAACATTCGACTTCACTTGCTCCATGCAGGTGAAGGTATATACCATCAATTTCATGAATGTGCTTTTTTACATCTTCCAAAATTCTATTTTCAATAAAATCAAATGCATCTTTCTCTAATACACCACCGGCTGCCGCATTGGCATAAATGGAAGGGATGATTTCGACTCCTTCTCTCGCAAATACATCTTCACATTTCATCTCCCGAATGCAATCTTCTCCAAATAAAAGATTAAAATTTTCTAATTTGCTTTTATACGGAATATTTGCATTGGATTCAATAACAAATTGGGCAATCAATACTTTCATTACATTCTACCTCCTGAATACAGTTAAAAGTGTGCCTCTCACTAGAAAAAATCACCCCTATGAATATTATTCACAGGAGTGATTTTTATAATATTCTTATACAATCGATTCAGTCACCCTAATTTAAAAATCAATTATTTTGCTTTTTTCATTCTGTTTTTGAAAGAATAATCTTGCATGATACAAAAGATACCGCTACTGCCACAACTCCTACGATTGCAGCCAAAAAGAAATTTCCCAAGCCGCCATCTTTATCGACAAAGAACAAAGCTGTTAATAATCCTGGGCATCCTCCCATAACATAGCTCTTTAATCCAAAGATACCAGCAACTAATCCAGCACTTGCCGCTCCGATTGCAGTACCAATCAATACTCTTGGCCTCATGATTAATGACCCATAAAATGCCGGTTCCGTAACTCCGCAAAGTGCAGTAATACCAAAGGAGGCAATCATACCTTTTTTGCTTTTATCATTTTGTATTGTCGTAGCTACCGCTAATGCACTTCCACCAATACATAGGTTAGAGATAAATCCCATAACCATAATAGCCGGATCATATCCAATCGTCGCAACACTGTTAAATCCAATTGGCATAATCGCTTTGTCTAATCCCAGCATGACCATGTAAGGGTAAACTACCGCAAAAATTGGCATGGCTATTCCGCCAATTGCTTTCATTAAGTTTGTAATTCCAACACCTACATACGTACTTAAAACGGTTCCTATTGGCCCTAAAATAATCAATGTTACAGGAACAACAACGATCATTGTAAATAATGGTTTCAAAAAGTATCTCACTGTTTCAGGAATATACTTCTGGAATAGCTTGTCCACAAAATACATGAATCCAATGCCAAGCATAATTGGCAGCACACTGCCTGTATATTCTACCACCGGAATTCCAATTCCCAAGAAGCTTAATCCTGCTGCACCGCTAATATGTGAGCTAACCAGCAGGCCACCTAAAAAAGCTCCCATGATTGGTTCCATCTTTAAACGTTTCGCCATTGTAAATCCAATATACACTGGCAAAAAGGTAAACGCAGCACTGAAAATCGAAGATAAAATTATCGCAGTACCAGAATCCATGGCAACACCAAAGTAGTTAACCAATAAGTTTTTGAATGCCAGAATCATTCCGCCTGTAATCAGTGCTGGAACAACCGGCATAAAGACTGCTGCCATGAAGTTACCAAATTTATTTACATAGTACATCGCCTTTTTTTCTTCCGGTTCCTCTGGGGAAGCTGTTTCACTGGTTTCGCCTTCTTTCCATCCTGACGCATCTAAGAAATCGTTATATGCTTCATTCACATTAGGCCCAATGATAATTTGGACCTGTCCGGCTTTGCTGACAATGCCCAGGACATTTTCAATTCCTTTTAACGCTTCTTCATTTACAAGTTTCTTGCTGTTGTAGTGTAAACGAAGCCTGGTTGCACAGTGTTCAACATGATTTAAGTTTTCAATACCACCAACATGTTCTAATACTTGCTTTGACATCTCAACATATTTCATTTTATATATCCTCCACCCAAATTTATTTTTCATTATAATTTATCAGTATATTGCTATATCAAAATTTATCAACCATGTTAACAGCTTAATCGTTACCATATTCGTATCCTTCAATAGAAAAATACCTTGTAATCGGTGGCGATAGCTTCAGGTGGATAACATAAGATTTTCTCCCCTTTTTAGATGCCCCTTTTGGCTGCGATAAGTTCTTTATACCAGTAGTAGCTTTCCTTGGGAATTCGTTTATTGTTATTTTTAAAATCTACCCTGACAATGCCATACCGCTTTTCATAGCCATTAATCCAACTATAGAGATCCATGGAAGACCACATATAATACCCTTGTACATTAACTCCCTCTTCTCTTGCCTGTAGCATGTAGTCAATAAATTCACTGCATATTTCTATTCTTTCAGTATCTTTTACATAGCCATTATCATCGGGAGTTTCATATTGACCGCATCCGTTTTCCGTGATATAAACCAAAATATCTCCATATTTTGCCTTGATTTCCTTTAAAGCATTGTACATACATTTTGGATAGACCTCTCTTCCCCAGAGATTGCGTCTTACATCAGGGTCAAATGATGTTTCAAACAGATCCTTTATACGAATGCCTTCTTTGGACTTTGATCCTTTTCCCTTATTATTATGGAAAATTTCTGTCTCACCCTCAGAATAGTCGGTTACATACTGACGATTATAAAGATTCAAACCAATATAATCGATCCTGCCTTTTTCAAAAGCAGAAATATCTTCGTCATGAATAAATGAAGCGTTGACATTGTTATCCTCTAAAACCTTGTTTAGTTCAGCCGGCATTTTACCTAATACGGCGGTATCTAAGACCATACGGTTGTAAAAAATATCAGCCCTTAATTTAACTAATTCTTTTTCTTTCGTGTCAGGGTCTATTTCAACATTTCCATTGTCATGAACCACACCGATTATTCCGCCGATTCCTAACTCCTTAAAGCTATGAACGGCTTTCGCGCTTCCCAGCATCAGGTTATAAAGAACTTTCCAAAAACGACCAAAATCAGCTTTATAGTTTGGCGGATAATTTCCTACAACATAACTGCAATAAGCATAATATCTTGGTTCATTTATGGTAGACCAAATCTTAACCCGGTCTCCAAAGTTTTCAAAACATACTTTTGCATATTCATGAAAAGCATCTACAACTTTTCGATTCTCCCATCCACCGATTTTAGCCATTTCATTTGGGAGGTCGTAATGAAATAATGTCACATTAGGAGTAATTCCTTTTTCCTGGCAATAGTTAATAACATTGTTATAAAATTCAATTCCTTTCGGATTGACCTCGCCAACTCCTCGCGGAATTATTCTAGCCCATGAAATTGAGAGTCTATAAGTATTTTGGTTTCCTTCTGCCATCAGGTCTATATCTTCTTTATACCTATGGTAAAAATCACTGGCAACATCACCATCTACATTGTTTATATTCAGGGAACTTTCATGGTTGAAGACATCCCATTCATTTAAGCCTTTCCCATCTTCGTCCCATGCTCCTTCACATTGGTAAGCAGCGGTTGCCGAGCCCCATAAAAAATTTCCTTTGATACTCATATTTTTTCTGTATTCCTCTCTTAAACTATTATCGCAAAACGTTTTACATTTTTATTATAATCCTTTTAAAAAGTTCATGTAGTTCAAAATAAGAACGATTTTAAAGCTGACTTAAGCATTCGTTATCTATTATAAAAATAAGCATTAAGGTGTGGGAGACTTCTTTCACCTTAATGCTTATTTTTATTAACTATATTTATTTTATTGGTTTTGCAATAGATTTTAGCCAGCTTGACAATCAAGCCTTGATTTCCTGCCCTTCGGCTTGGATTTGCTTGACCGGAGCTGCGACTCCGGTCAGGAAATTAGAATCTTATCTAAAGGAACATACAATAAATGCATTCCCGTCAAAGCAATACACCACTTAAAAAGATCATCAGCGTTTGCGCTCCCACAATGATAATATAATTCTGAACCGATAGGACAAAGGTCTTCTCTTTGATATGTTCCGCTCTGAAACGGCAGATGTTATTATGCACAGGAATAATGGTGAGCAGCGCCAACAGACAAACCGGGGACAGAATCCTCAGCGCGATAGACACCGCCCATGTCAAATAAGTAACATAATATAACCCGGCAAAAACGTCCAGCGCATTTTTACCAAAAAAGTAAGGAAGCGTGTACCGCCCTACCGTAATATCCTTTTCCAAATCGCAGATATTGTTAGCCAGCATAATGTTGGAAGTCGCACAGATTGGACCGGCCGTAACCAAAAGCAGGGAGAACGCAGGCGCAAGGTTTAAGTCAAACCGTACTGCACTCCAATCCACCGTCAATGTAAGAAACGTTCCTGAAGGCATGTTCATATAAAGCATCAGAAAAGGAATAAACAGACCATAAAACAGCCCCGAAAAGATTTCTCCCAAGGGTAAACGGGAAATCGGAATCGGCCCCCAGGTATAGAATACACCGCAGAGAAAGCACAATCCGCCAAGCAGAAGCACAACCAGATCCGTGCGGTACGCCAAAGTAAGGCCCAAAACAGTGCTCACGCCGAATAACAGATAAATAATAAGCTTTGCCATACCCCGCGGAAAGGGCAGCTCCTGGCCGTTCGTTTTGGTATCAATATAGTTATTGATTGCGGTTGTCGTCAGATCGAACAAAAACATTGAGCTAAAAAACAAAAGCGTACGCTCCAAGTTCACCGGCAGTCTGCGGTAAAACAGATAGGACAGAGACATGAGAAACGGAAGCAGACTTGTAATCTTGGTACGTATCTCAACAAACTCAAGAAACTTTCTCATATTAGAATGATCATTTACTACAACAACCTTTGTTTGCATTGCAATCCTCTTTCATCTTCTTAGTTTAAATGGTAATTATGGGGCATCCTCTTCAACGGATCATTGTCTGAACTGCAGTTTTACATATAATTATCCTGCCCAATACCAAACATGTTATGTCCAGATCGGGATGGCCTCCTTTTGATTACGAATAAACTTGTAATCGACAATATTATAACAATACAGAAAAAAATAGTCAAATTAATAAGCAAGATGATTGTATATGACATAAAATACTTATCTGGTAAGAAATTTAACGGACTACCTAAGATTGGAAATTTGATATTGTACGCTAATACTTTTTTTGATAATATATTATATACAAAAAGAAATCTATTTAACTATAAAAATAATATTTGAGTATTGTGGAGAACTGTTATGAAAATAGAAGAAATCACATATGCATCAAAAAATGGTGAAAAAGTTGTTTTAAGAAGTCCTGAAATATCCGACTCCAAAGATTTACTTGAATATTTAGTAACATGCGCTGGTGAGACCGATTATTTAGGGAGGTATCCTGAAGAAATCACCAAAACCGTTGATGAAGAAAATTCTTATATTTGCAAACAGCTGGAAGATGAAAAAAGCTTCGATGTCTCCGCCTTTGTAGATAATAAACTGGTGGCTAACGGGACTATATATTGCATTAGGGGAAATATGAAAACAAAACACAGAGCCGGATATGGAATTGCTGTATTAAGAGATTACTGGGATATGGGAATAGGTAACATGTTAACAAAGTGCTGCCTCAATAATGCTAAAAAGCTAGGCTATGAACAGGTTGAGCTTGAGGTCGTCGCAGATAACAAAAGAGCAGTCCATGTTTACGAACAACATGGATTTAAGGTATGCGGGACAATTGAAAATGCAGAAAAATTAAAAGATGGTACGTATCGGGATCTACATATGATGATATGCAAATTATAGCATAAGATGAAGCAATGGAGCTTCCTGTTATGAACAGAGGACTGCTGATTTTGAGATTAAGTCAGCAATCCTCTAAATAATAATGATAGAATTTGTGATTACCGCTCTAATAAAAAGTGCGCTACTTTAACATTTCCATCCATTTCCGTACCATTTACTATAAAGCCGCATTTTTCTGTATAAAACTTTATATTTTCCTCTTTGTCCGCTGGAGTCACCAATGTTATCTTTTTCCAATTGCAATAAGAGTCCAGCATATAGTGAAATGCCAGTGTGCCAATCCCCTTGCCCTGATATTCAGGAATAATGCAAAGGCAGCCCAAATAATACTCTCCATCTCCTCTGTCAACAACTGAAATGGCTCCAATGGGATAGTCTTCGCTAAAAATAATTAGCTTCGGGAACTTTTCAATAGATGCTTCCATTTTTTCTCTTGTTTTCCCATAAGCAGGACACTCTCCATGTTTAACATAATCATCATAGAATGCTGCATTATATATATTTATTAATAAATCTGCATCTTTCTTTTCAGCTTTTACATATCTTAAATCCATAATTCTTCTCTTCCAATCTGTGAGGCTTTCCTTTGCATGTTCTTTTATTGGCTTCACATCATGCCATAATCCGAAGAAAACTCATTTATATGCTTTCAAAGTATTCGTACTTTGCCATTTATTCAGAACTTCGACTTTTGAAAATCCTCCGGTGATCAGGGCTTCTGTTTCATGTGCCCTTGTAAGAGGGGTATCATAGTGATAGAATTCGCCGTCACTTATTCCCAATTCTATTTTCAGCCGGGAAAGCTCTAAAAAGCTGTTCTCTTCTTCTGAATCATTTTCCGCCATATAGTCCGTTAAAATAAAATAGCCGCCCTCTTTCAAAGAACTATGTAATTTTTTATAGAGCAAAATTTTCTGCTCTGAAGTGAAATGATGCAAAGATTCCACAGAAACAGCAGCATCATATACATTTTCTCCAAACGGAACCTCAAAATATGAGCCATTGATAAGAGACAGCTGTTTGTCAGGAAATTTAGCCTGCAAAGCTTTTAACATACCACTTGCCAAATCGATCCCTGTTATTACTGCATGTGGATTAACCTTGAAATATTCATTCAATTCCAGCCCTGTCCCGCAGCCCAGATCAAGCACTTTGCATCCTTCTGTCTTAGGCAGCTGCGATGCCGTATAGGGATAAAATATTTTTGCAGAATCAATACAGTTAAACTGGTGGTCCTCATACCCATCTAAACGACGATCAAAAAATTCTCCCATTTTTTCGAGTTTCATTACATTCACCTCCGCTTGGTCAAATATAAATAATTTATATAATTATACTACCACCTAACCTGCTAACGATCAACATCGCATTTCAATGTATGTGAAATCTTAACTTATTTATCCTTACAAATTATGTTAAAAGAGGAATAGGTATAATCCTTAAAAGACCGCCTCTAAATCGTCCATATCATCTTCAATCATAGTTCCATGAGAATTAAGCAAATAAAAGTAGCAAATAAGCAACCGAAAGGGGATACAAAACAACTATATAAATATGGTAAGATAGTAAAAAACACGGAGGTGTATTTCCATGATCTTTCCAGAAAAATTGTTGCTTCTAAGAAAAAGCAAAGGCTTAACGCAGGAAGAATTAGCCGAAAAAATATCCGTATCCCGTCAAGCCATAGCAAAATGGGAAAGCGGCCAGGCATATCCTGATATTTCCAATCTTATCAGTATTTCTGAATTTTATAAAACTACGATTGACCATCTGGTAAAAGACAATGATCCCTGCATTACTTCCATCGTAACTCAGGATTCCTGCAATAGCAAAGAATTAATTGATTTTCTTATTCAGGCAAAATGCAAAACTTATGCTGCAAAAAGTGCGGAATGCGCTTCTTCAAGGCCAAATTCCCATGATTTACGATATGAAGAAGGCGTTTTTTTATATTTAGACACGTATATCGGCGGCGAGTGTTTTTCCGGAGAAGAGGCTGTGTGGAAAAACAGCATCCCAATCTATGCAATGAATTACTCCGGGCGGGTAACAAGCAGTAATTTTAGCGGTAATTTTTTAAAAGCAGCTTTATTGGCTGTGCCCCGGGATAAACCATTTCGTGGTCCTGCTTTCTATCAAGAAAACGATTACTTTTATAACTGCAAGGTATGCGGAGATTTCAAATGGTATCAGGGATATGAAGAAATATATTATAAAGATTTACAGGTTTATGAGTGTTATTTCCATGGAGGAATCGTAAAGTAAGATAATTAGTTTAATGCCTATATTAAGATGAGAACCGCCTATAACTATATCCGATTTGGTGCAATCCTAATTTTACTTCCGGTTCATGTCAATTCCTTTTCCGATATCTCATATAATATTACTATCAACATCCGGAAAGGAAATAAAACTATGCCCCCATTCCCACCTACTGATAGACCTCAACCTCCTACTAATAGGCCACCATCACCTCCTACTAACAGGCCTCCATCACCTCCCACTAACAGGCCGCCGTCACCTCCTTCTAACAGGCCTCCATCACCTCCTACTAACAGGCCCCCATCACCTCCTACTAACAGGCCTCCATCACCTCCTACTAACAGGCCTCCATCACCTCCTACTAACAGGCCACCGTCACCTCCTACTAACAGGCCCCCATCACCTCCTACTAACAGGCCACCGTCGCCTCCCACTAACAGGCCTCCATCGCCTCCCACTAACATACCCCCTTCGCCTCCCACTAACAGGCCCCCAAGTGGAGGTGGTCCGGTACCTATGGGACCTCCCCCGTCCAACGTTCCTCAAAAGCCTGCGCAAGCACGCGCCGGGACCAGAATGGTCAATCCTGGATCCATGAGAAATTGCATCGGGCGATTTACTTATATCTGGTTAAGCAACGGACTGGAGTTTTGGTTTTTCCCTGTCCAGATCTGGGCAAATACCGTTGCAGGGTTCCGTTGGGATCGAAGATTTGGATGGTCATATACCGGAATTTCACTGAACAGGATCGATATGTTTACCTGCGTCTGATGATTAAGAAGAAGAAAAGAATCCCGGCAGCGGGATTCTCCTCCTTCAGTGCTGGCATAAACAACCGTTTCTGCTCAGCTCAAAAAGCGATCCTTATGGGATCGTTTTTTTGCATATCATAGTCATTTTCTCTTGGGATTTTTAGGGAACCATCCCTTTTCTACCCTTTGCTTCTGTTCTGCAAGCTCCTTTATACTCCATAAGAGCGAGAAGCCAAGCACTGCCAAAAGCGCGGATAGAACTCTTCCAGTGCATGCAAGGGAGAAGCCGATGCACAGGACTCCCGCAATTAAAAAAACCGGCCAGATCTTCCCGCCAAAGTAATATTCTGATTTGATAACAACAGGATGTAATAATCCGATGATGAGAAACGTTCCGATACCGATTAAAATTCCATCATAATTCATATTTGTCACCGCCCAATTCATTTATAGTTGTTTCCGGCCTGCCAGCCTGACGCGTTTTAATAACAAAAATAAAAACATAATTATGCAAAATGAATGCTCCTATAAGAAGCAGACGTATAACCAGATTTCCGGTCAATAAAAAGGCGATAAGCATCATCAGGCCTGCGGAAGCCTGAATAGTAAGCTTCTGTTTTCTTGTCAGTGACCGGTCGTATTCATAATCTTTTACGTATTTTGTATACAGGCTTGTGCCTCTGAACCAGCAATTGAGTTTTTCAGAACCTTTTGTGAAACAGAGCAAAGCCAGCAGTAAGAACGGCGTGGTAGGCAGGCCCGGTACCACCGTTCCCACGACTCCCAGGGCCATGGCCGCAATTCCTATACAAATATATATGACTTTCTTCAAAATATTAGCCCCCCTGTTCATTCCCCTTTAATGTTTGCCGTAGTCCGGCTGTATTTTTCATTATTAATATAATAGTATTGGAAATCATGGATATGTAAAACAACTTTCCGATTTATAAATAACAAAAGCATCAAAATATTCCATTCTGATGCTTTTGATACTTCATGATATCTCTAAATTCGAAAGCAGTCCTATATCAGAGCCGCTGTAATGATCGACATTTTGTAGACCTCATCTGCATTACATCCTCTTGATAGATCATTGATCGGAGCATTCAAACCCTGCAGAATTGGACCGAAAGCTTCAAAGCCTCCTAAGCGCTGTGCTATTTTATAGCCGATATTTCCTGCATCGATATTCGGGAAAATAAATGTGTTGGCATGCCCGGCTATCTGAGAGCCCGGCGCCTTTACTTTAGCAACAGTAGGAGAAAAAGCGGCATCAAACTGCAATTCTCCGTCTACCGGGAAATCCAGATCCATGGCTTTCAATTTTTCAGCAGCACCGCGCACTTTATCAACGGATTCGCCCTTACCGGAACCCAGCGTGCTGTAAGAAAGAAGCGCAACATTGGGGTTAATGGAAAATGTTCTGGCTGTTCTGGCTGTCTCTAATGCAATTTCCACCAGTTCATCTTCATTAGGGTCAACATTGATGGCACAATCTGCCATCGCATACATTTCATTGCCGCTTTCTGTCTGCCGGTATAGAATAAAACAGCTGGAAACAATCTTGCTGCCAGGTCTGGCTTTAATCAGCTGCAAAGCCGGTCTTACCGTATCAGCAGTAGAATAGGTGGCTCCGCCTAACAGACAGTCTGCTTTTCCCATTTTAACCAGCATGGTGCCGAAGTAATTGGCTTTTTCAAGGGCTGCCCGGCAGGCTGCTTCATCCATTTTGCCCTTTCTCAATTCCACCATTTTAGCTGCCATTTCATCTGATCCCTCATAGTTAAGCGGATCTATTTTTTCAATGCCGTCTACGGGCAAGCCGTATTCTCTCGCAGCTGCATCTATTTCACCAGGATTGCCAAGAAGGACCGGCGTAAGAACACCATCTTTAAAAAGGCGGCTGGCTGCTTCCAGAATTCTCGGATCAGTGCCTTCGGTAAATACGATCTTTCTTTTTTGTGCTTTCAATGCGTCAACCATATTTTCGAACATATAAATTTCCTCCTCTGGTTAAATAATACATATATAGTAAAGTATAAACCCAATGACATGAATAAATCAACAAAGTTTCCCTTATATCCCAAAACTTATCAATAGGATCCCTCATGCCGTTGGTTTCTATGAACACATTTAACCTTCCTTTGGAATGCTTACCGTAAAACAGCTTCCCTGCTCCTGCACACTCTCTGCTGTCACCGTTCCGCCATGGGCGGCAACAATGGATTTGACAATGGCAAGGCCAATGCCTGCCCCACCGGACTTCCGGTTTCTGGATTTATCGGTCCTGTAAAATCGTTCAAAGATTAAAGGCAGTTCATTTTCAGGAATCCCGATTCCCGTATCCTTTACCTTAACAATCCCCCACCGTTCCGTCTCATAAACCTCTATCCCTATGGCTCCGCCCTCTGGCGTGTATTTGACGGCGTTGGAAAGCAGATTGGCGACGACCTGGCTGAATCTGTTTTTATCCGCCTCGGCAAAGACCGCACTGCCCTCTATGGATAGGGACAAATTCTTCTTGCTGATTTCTCCCTTCATCGTATCTGACACCGTGCCCACTATTTCCAGTAAATCGACCCGGGATTTATTTAAAACCAGGTTTTCGCCCTCAATCTTTGCCAGCTGCCCTAAATCCTCAACCAGGGTTCCAAGGCGCTTTACCTCATCATGGCAGCTTTTCAGCCGTTCAGGTGTTGCATCCCACAATCCTTCTATCATAGCTTCCAAATGGGAACCAAGGGCAGTTAAAGGCGTCCGCAGCTCGTGAGCCACATCCGCAGTCATCTGTTTGCGCAGTTTTTCCTGATTATTAAGTGCATCGGAGAGATGATTGATTGCATCCGCAAGATCATCAAGCTCCCGTATCCTTGTTCCAGGCTCGAAACGGATGTTATAATTGCCCTTTGATATCTGTTTGGCAATATAGGCCGTTTTTGTGACAGGACGGGATATTCTGCGTGCAAGGAGACAGCCTACCACCACCGAGCAGGCGCTGGATAAGATACCGATGACCAGAAGGACCGTATTCATGACATTAATGAAATTAAAATCAGCCTCGTTCATAAAAAACGGGCCGTAATACTTAATGGAGACGGCTCCGACCGTTTTCCCATTCTGATCAATTTCAAAGGTGTGGTCCACAAAACCGCCCTCAGCCCCCCTCTCTTCCATACGCGCTGAAATTTCATTCATAATCTGTCCGCAAAGGCTCATGTCATGGTTTTCCGCATCCCATACCATGTTTCCTCCTACATCATACAGCTTCAAAATATACCCGTCATACAGGGCATTCATGCCGATGGCATGAACGTAGTCAAGCTTCCAGTTCCGTTTGAACCCATCGTACTGCCTGCTTAAATCATCTACGATATTTTCCCTGCGCTCCCGCCCAAGCTCAGTGATATACTTCTCAAACTCCCGGTTCATAAACCAGTTGGAAAGAAGGCCAATCAGCCCAATGGTGACCAGAAGCGTCAGTAAAATAGAAAGAGACAGCTGTTTTCTTAAGCTCTTCACTCTCCATCCCCTCCGAATTTATATCCCAGTCCCGGTATGGTACGCACATACACCGGGTTTTTGGGATCGTCTTCAACCTTTTTCCTAATGTTTTTAATGTGACTGTCTATCGCCCTGTCATATCCTGCAAAGCCCTTGTCCATAGCCGCCTCGATCAGCTCCTCCCGGGTAAAGACTTTCCCTGGGTATTTGATGAGCACTGACAGGATTTTCAGTTCGCTGGGCGTCAGAGTCAGGCTGATTCCCTTTTTACGAACCTCATTTTTCTCAAAATCAATTACAAGATCCCCGTTTCTCCAGGAATTCCTTTTAACAAGGGGTACCAGGTCGCTTTCTGTCCTGCGGAGAACAGCCTCAACCCTGGCATACAGTTCTTTTAAACCAAAGGGCTTTACAACGTAATCATCCGCCCCAAGGCCCAGCCCTTCCACCACATCGTTTTCATCCACCTTGGCGGTCAGCATGATAATGGGAACCCGGGATTTTTTTCGGATAGCAATGCACACCTCTTCTCCTGAGATATCCGGCATCATAAGATCCAAAATAACAAGAGAAATATTTTCCGAATCAAATATCTCCAGGGCCTGACCGCCGTTTTCGGCAGGGAATGTGTGGAATCCCTTGCTTTCCAAAAGCAGGCAGACGACCTCCACTATTTTAGGTTCATCATCCACGACCAGTACATTTTTGCTGTTTTTAAGCATTCTAGCACCTCTATCTGCGATATCATGAACCGCAGGTTCATGATCAGCATCCACCTTCGAGCCGATGAGCCAGCTCATCTTCACTCTCTTGCACTCATTAGAAAATAAAACGCGAAAAGCGGGAACCGCCCTATTTTGCGGTTCCCGTCCTCTCTATTTGTTATTCAATGATATCATATCCCTGGTCTTCAATCTCAGATTTGATTGTCTGGACGGATGCCTGATCCGGGTCATGATCCACGGTTACGGTCTTTGCTGCCAGATCTACCGATACACCGGATACGCCGGCTAACGCACCTACCGCATTTGTGATCGCCTTTACACAGTGTTCACATGCCATTCCATCTACATTTATTACTGATTTTGCCATTTGAGTTACCTCCGTTATGATTTATTATTTTAAATTAAAGGGTTTTAAAAATTTATAAACCTCTAATGTCTTTCCGCCTTCCATTACAGAAACCGGGGCATATACCCAGCCTTCCACTTTCTCCGGATCAACACCGGCTGCAATGAGAGGTTCGGGGTTCAATACAAAAACAATGTCCTTATCCTGATTTTGGTTTTTAACGGTATTTGTTTCCATGTTTTTCGCCCATTCAAACATGTTGCCGCCTCCCAGCTTTACCCCATAGTGGTCAAGATCCATATGGTAGTTGATAAAGCTGCGGTGCTTATTTACGATCTGCCCATAGGCTGCAAGAGGAGTTGCATCTCCCTTATAAACCGGCTTTTCAGTTCCAAGCTTGGTTCCTACCATCAGCATTCCATCATAGGCCGAATAGTTATCCGGCAGCTTATCAGCATCAAGTCCTGCATTTACAAACGGGGCCGAATCAATCTCCAGCATAACATCATGTAAAGGGCTCTGGCTGTAATCTCCGCTCCAGATAAAGCGTACACCGCCATCCGGCGCATTTAAGGACCAGCCTCCATTGATTTCATCAGCTTTCACATTGTCGGGGATCGTATTTAAAATTGTTTCAAAGGATGTGATAGATTGTTTTCCGACTACATCCAGTTTTCCCCCCGCTGTCTGTACAACCGCTGCAATGATTGCTCCCACCAATACGACGGCTGCTCCCACTGCTGCAATTAATTTTCCATTACTGTTCATATCCGGTTCACCTCGTTCCTGTGGTTGGTTTGAATCGTTTCAGCCGCAATGCATTGGTCAGCACGGAAACTGAGCTTAAACTCATGGCTGCTGCCGCAAAAATCGGGTTGAGAAGCGGCCCGTTAAAGAGCAGATGCAAAAGCCCTGCAGCGATGGGGATTCCGATCACATTATAACCGAAGGCCCAGAAAAGGTTTTGCTTGATGTTGCGGATGGTCTGCTTGCTTAAGTTGATTGCTGTCGGCACATCCATTAAATCAGAACGCATGAGAACAATGTCAGCGGATTCCATGGCTACGTCTGTACCGGAACCGATTGCGATACCGATATCAGCCTGGGCAAGTGCCGGAGCGTCGTTGATTCCGTCACCAACCATGGCTACCTTGCGGCCTTCGGCCTGCAGTTTTCTGACCTCGTCTGATTTATCCTGAGGAAGTACCTCGGAAAGTACCCGGTCAATTCCTACCTGCTTTGCAATGGCCTCTGCAGTTCTCTTATTGTCTCCGGTGATCATGGCTACTTCTATGCCCATCTTATGGAGCTGTTCAATAGCCGCCCGGCTGGATTCCTTTACAACATCCGCTACAGCTACAATACCTGCCAGATTTCCGTTAATGGCCACATACATAGGTGTTTTTCCTTCCCCGGCCAGCTGGTCCGACGCATCCTCCATTCCTGCTAAAGAAATGCTGCGTTCCATCATCAGCTTCCGGTTCCCGGCAAGGATATCTTCTCCGTTGATCTTCGCTTCTATCCCCCGTCCGGTTAAGGACTCAAAATGCTCCGCTGAAAATAAGGTAAGTCCTGCATCTTCCGCGCCATGGACAATTGCCTGCCCCAGAGGGTGCTCGGAGCCTTTTTCCGCCGAAGCCGTAAACTGCAGCAGCATTTCTTTGGAAAGACCTTCTACGGTCAAAACATCAGTCACCGTTGGTTTCCCCTCGGTAATGGTACCTGTTTTATCAAATACAATGGTACTGATTTTATGAGCTGTCTCAAGAGCCTCTCCGCCCTTGATCAGAATACCGTTTTCCGCGCCCTTTCCGGTTCCAACCATGATAGCAGTAGGTGTCGCAAGACCCAAGGCACAGGGGCAGGCGATAACCAGAACTGAAATAAATATGGTAAGGGCAAACTTTAAGTCTCCGGCTGTGCCGATATACCAGGCAATACCGGAAAGCAGGGCAATCACACAAACGACAGGAACGAAATATCCGGAAACAATGTCAGCCATCTGTGCAATGGGCGCCTTTGATCCCTGGGCGTCCTCCACCAGCTTGATGATTTGTGCCAGGGCGGTGTCGCTGCCGATCTTTTCCGCTCTGAACCGGATGGTACCCGTTGTATTTAAGGAAGCAGCATAAACCTGGTCCCCTTCTTTTTTATCCACCGGCATACTTTCACCGGTCAGCATGGATTCATCAATGGCAGTGTGGCCGCCTAACACAGTCCCGTCTACGGGGATCTTTTCGCCGGGCTTTACTAAAATCATATCACCGATTTCCACTTCGTCAATAGGAATTTCCTTTTCCACACCGTCTTCAAGAATAATTGCTGTCTTGGGAGCAAGGCCCATCAGCTTCTTGATGGCTTCACTGGTTCTTCCCTTTGAAACAGCTTCCAGGGATTTTCCCAGCAGGATCAGGGTGATGATGACTCCTGCCGATTCAAAATACAGGGAATCCACTGCCATAAAATGTCCTTCTGCAATCTGGAACATGTTGTAGATGCTGTAAAGAACAGCAGCCGTGGTTCCTATAGCGATCAGAGAATCCATGTTTGGACTTCTCTGAAACAGGGCTTTAAAACCAATGGTATAGAACTTATAGCCAACGCCTATGACCGGAGCCACCAGCAGAAGTTCCACCAGAGCATAGATCAGGGGGTACTGCATGGGGGCGATCCCTGCCGGGAAGGGCAGCTGTATGATATTGATCATGGGCGCCATGGCAATGTAGAGAAGGGGAACAGAGAACACCGCGGATACGATGAACTTCGTCCAAAGAGTCTTGATCTCCCTTTGCTTGCGGGCCCGGTCCTCATCCGCTGCATCTGCTTTGTTCACTTCCAGGGCCTCGTAGCCTGCTTTTTCAATGGCTGCCCGTATGGCCGACATCCGGACCTTTTGGGGATCGTAGGTAATCGTAGCTTTTTCCGTTGCAAAATTTACCGATGTGCTAATCACGCCTTCCAGCTTTCCAACGGCTTTTTCCACACGCTTGGCACAGGCCGCACAGGTCATTCCGCCAATGGGTATGGTCACTTTGGCATCATCGGATTTTTCCACCACCTCATATCCGATCTTTGATACTGCTGCCTTAATAGAGGAAAGCTCAAGGGTGCTGCTGTCATATTCCACAAAAAGCTTTTCACTTGCCAGATTTACATTTGCCTGGCTGATACCGGAAAGCTTCCGCACTGTTTTTTCAATTCTCTGCGCACAGGCTGCACAGGTCATTCCTCTTATATTTAGGATTTGACTTTCCATACTTATTCACCTCACTATTTTTTACTGCCCTTCCTTTAGGCGTCCCCTCCGGCGTCGGCAATGATCACTATAATGCTAATTTTTCCATGGTCTCCAAAAATATGCTATCCTGTTGTCTTGTATTTTTCGAGCACTCATGTTATTATTATGGCACTAATTGCGAAAATTGCAAGTATGCACTTTTTTGTGTTATAGTACCCAAAACGATACTAAAGGAGGAGACTATTGATGAACAGCGACTGCACAACTTATCATTGCCCGGTAGACGCCACATTGGATATGATCGGAGGGAAATATAAGGCCCTTATCTTATGGCACTTAATCAACAATACCCTTCGGTTTGGAGAGCTTCGTAAGCTTATCCCCCAGGCAACGCCCAAAATGCTCACCCAGCAGTTACGGGAACTGGAAGAAGATCATCTGATCATCCGTACCGTATATCCGGTAGTGCCGCCAAAGGTGGAGTATATGCTTTCGGATCTGGGAAACAGCATCCGTCCTATACTGGAAACCATGTATAATTGGGGAGCAGATTACTTAAGGCAGAATGGCCTTACCGTAAGCTGCTCCATGAAATTCCCCACAAAAGATTTTTAATAAGAAGCCTTCCAGTTGGCAAATATCTCCTTGGATTCCTTAAGGAAATCATAAGAGATCGTGATGGACTCGTCTGTCACGGTCTTTTCCTTGTCAAAAATAGGCCAGGGATTGCATCCGCCTGCCTCCACTTCCACCCGGTTCATAGGAAAACGGTTTCCGCAGTTCTGGCACACAAGAACATCTCCATCCTGCTTATAGTATCCTCTTCCTGAATCATAACATACCTGGCAGGTGTTAAATGCTGTCCGGATCGTTCCATCCGGAGCCTTGACTGCAATGACCTCCATCTGGGTACCGTCTACATCAACCGGATAAAATTGGGCCGTACTTGAAATATCCTTTACTGGAATTACAAGTGTCTCTCCATTCCCTACCTTTTGGGTGCTTTCTGCCGCTGCTTTGGTTGGTTCTGTTTTCTCCGCCTTTTCCTTGGGTGAACATGCGGTCAGGGCTGCGGCAGCTATCACCAGCACTGCCAGCTTCATTGGAAGCCCACTGCGTTTCTTTCCGTTTCTCTTGTCATAACCGCTCTGAAATTTCTGTAACATGAAAATATCCTCCTGAATTTATACTTTGTTAATCCTTTTTCTGTTTGTTTCCCATAAAAAACATTGCTATGATAATACCAAAAACCGGGAGTATGCAGTGCCAGTGACTTAATAACAAGCTCATCAATCAGTTCTCCTTTCCTCACTTAAACAGATAGATTCCCTGTTTATCCGCAGCAGGAACCGCCTGCTCCCTGGAAGGTATCTTCGGGCCAGATAAGGGTCTTAAAGCTGCTTATTTCTTTCTTAATGGCGTCCATATCTAAGTTATTTAAATCATCCACAACCTTGATATACCCATAAAAAGCATTGTCCCCTGTGGAAAAGTCAAAGTTTCCTGCGGGTGTGAAATAAAAGTTGTTTTCTCCCTCGTCAAGAGGAAGCTGGGTTGCGAAATCCGGAACAATAAGCTGGGTTCCATAGGTGGAATCAGAAGTATTGTCAATGATATTCCACTCCACATCAACACCGGATTTCACCACTGCCGCTGCCGGCTTAAAACCATCATCCGTTAGCTCCATGGTAATTCTCTGAATGCTGTTTCCGTATTCATCTGTGGCGTCTTCCGCTACCGCAATCTCATCCGTTGGAATCGTATAACCGGCTGCTACCGGCTCTTCCGGCGCATATTCTTTTAATACGCCCTCTCCATCAGAGCCTGTGCTATTCTTTGTATCTCCTTCTTCCGTCACGGAGATGGAACCACGGATCATCCCCATCCAACAGCTGTAAGAGATCTTCCCTGTTTTTTCAGGAATAAATTCAATGACGTTTTCACCGGTCTTAAAGGAATATTCAATATTAAGATCCCGGATGATCATCCGGTTGTTGCAGCCGTTTATGCTACCATTGGGCGCATCGATGATCCATTTTACCGGAATCCCTTTCTGAACATTGATGTTGGGATACCTTCCCGGAGAAAGTGTACTGTTTATGATCTGAACACCGTCTTCTATTTTTATATCATTCTTTTTCTCCTGCTCTCCGGCCGCATAGGCGTTATTACCTCCATTTGAGAGTAAGTCCGGCGCCTGGAATCCCGACAGGCTTAATCCCTGGGAAAACATGGACATTCCCAGTACCACAACTAACACCGCTCCTACTGTCATGACCTTGCTTGTAAACTTTTTCCCCAGTGCTGAGGAAAGGGCTCCAAGGCCGAACATAAGAGGTACGGTACCGAGACTGAACAGGAACATGGACAAAGCGCCTGAAAAGGGGTTACCGGTTGACAATGCATAGATCTGCATCGCCTGTAAGGGGCCGCATGGCATGAGCCCGTTTAACAGGCCCACGATCAGAGGACTGCTGTTTTTTGATTTTTCCTTGTCAATTTTTCTTGCAAAAATTTGGGGCATTCTCGGATTCAGCCTGCGAAGCCACGGGAAAATTCCCAGCATGTTTATGCCCATAATGACCATGAACACTCCGGCTGCCAGCTTCAAGACTCCCTGAAGAGTATTTGAGAATGTTACCACCGAACCCAACGCTCCCACCAGGAAGCCTACTGCAGTGTAGGAGATCACCCGTCCCAGGTTATAAAGAAAAGTGGGCCGGAATGTAGAAAAGCGGCTCTTTTCTGAAGCAGCATCTCCGCTTCTGGGAATGCACTGGGATAAATTGATGCCGCCGCACATTGCCACACAATGAACAGAGGTAACAAGGCCGATGACAAACAGCATTCCATAGCCCATCTTTTCGTCTGCCAGCTGACTTGGCACGAGCAGATTTAGAAGCCCGAACTGCTGGATCAGCATGTACAGGGATGCAATGATGATCAGAATTCCAATGGCCCGGCTGGTATCCGGTTTCTGCTGTTCATGATCTGTTAATACCTTGTAATCCAGACCCTCAATGATCCCTACTATGCTTTTATACGAAATAATATCTGTATCAAAGGTAATGATAGCAGTTCCGGCGCTGTAGCTTACCTCCGCCTTTTCGATTCCAGCCGTATTACGTAATTTTTTTTCGATTTTATTTTGACAGCTTATGCAGGTCATCCCGCCGATCCGTATTTTCTTAGTTCTTACAGCAGATCCCATCGTCTGTCCTCCTTTTTAATTTCTGAATCAAAGAATAGCAGGACGATATGTAGAAATTGTGTAGATGAGGATTTTTTTCAAATAAAATCCGTCTGATAATCGTTGTTATTATTCTGGCAATTAAAAAGGCGGAAGGAAACAGGTTGGGGACAATGAGTATCATACAAAAAAACACGTGCATATCGTTCTTTCAAACGACATGCACGTGCACAATATGTATTTAAAATTACTCCGCCTGATTAAGCCTTATATCCAGACAAACGTCTCCGATGGATGTGGTCACACAGCAGGCAGTGTGGAATGTATATTCTCCGTTCTCATCCGGCTTGCGCAAAACAGGGGGAAGGATATCACAGGTCAGATCCTCACCTGCAAGCATGGTAAGAACATTTCCGCTGATAATATTGGCGACCTCAGATACGGCAGAGGTAACAAACTCATCCACTGCATCAAATTCCATGCCGCTCATGATATTTACGATACCGAGAGATGTCTCATGAGGAAGACGGTAAATTACCTCCCCCTTAAGATCTCCAATAAAGCCGATGGATACGTCCAGTTCGTCCTCGCACGCAAAGGAATCTGCAGGGTGATCGGAAACATCGTTAAGCTCAAGCATCAGCTTAAATACATTCCGGGTTGCTTCTAAAAAGGGGCCGTAAAGGTCAGTCATTCTCAGCCACCCCCTTTGAAATCGCATAAGTGGCAATGCGCTGGTCTTCCGCCGCAACATGGTTGATAAGCCATGCCATAAGCTTTCCTGCGAACTTCTGCATCAGCTGCTCGTCATAACCGCTGCGCTCATATTCTTCCGTAACTGTAAGGACATAATTTACCATATCGGTATGGATCTTCTTATGCTCCTCCCTGCCTGGATAACCGATTTTCTCCTGGTATGCCTCCTCGTCACGGAAATGCTCTACCACATACGCATTCATAAATTCCAGCGTTTCATTAACCTTTTGTACCTTCTCATCCCAGGAAGCGGAGGAACGTAACACTTTCATAAAAACCTCTACCCGCTGAAACAGTTCCATATGCTGTACATCAATCAACGGAACCCCCAGCTCATACTTGTCCTTCCAAAGCATTGTTATCCTGTCCTTTCTGTAAAATATACCGGCTCATAAAGCCGGTACATCGTTTATCATTCGTTTGAAATCTTTGTTCATGCCTGTATTATAGCACGATTCGGATACAAGTCAATGTTCAAATTACATCAGGGAAACGACCAGTTCTTCACATATCTGCTGTACACTTTTATGATCGGTTTCTACGATTATATCCGCCGCTTTTTCATAAAAATCCTTACGTTTTGCCATAAGCTCTTTTATAAATTCCACGTTCATATTTCCATTTAAGATTGGACGCCCGCCATCATCCTTTACCCGCGCCAATATGGTCTCAGGTCTGGCAGTGAGAAGTACGATACGGCTGCCCTTTTTAAGATTTTTAACATTTTCCTCACGCATAACCGCGCCGCCGCCACAGGAGATAATGGTCTGGCGGCAGTTTTGCAGGTTAAGGATCGCATTGCTTTCGCAGTCCCTGAAGTACTCCTCTCCATATTTTTCAAATATATCCCGGATCGGCATCTTCTGGTCTTCCACGATCATGGCATCCACATCCACTTCCTTCATGGCCAGCATATTCCTCAAGTACTTGGATACCGTACTCTTTCCTGTTCCCATAAACCCAATGAGGGCAATATTATGGCCAAACAGACTTTTGGTCTGTACACATTTGCTTTCCTCATGGATCTGTTTAAAAATACTTAATAATTCATCGCAATAAGCGTGGTCTCCTATTGCTGCAAGTAAATCTTCATGCCGGATGTTCTCCTCTTCCGGAAGAAATATGGGCAGACCTTGTTCCTTTTTATATTCCATGATTTCTGCTGCGTAACCAAGACGCTGCTTCAATAGATCTAAAATCTCCTGATCGCAGCAGTTCAAATCTTTTTTTATTTCATTCAGCTCTCTCATTCCGTCTCTCCACAATTATCCTGATTCCTTGTATTTTTTACATTATACATAATATGGAGGCAAGCTGTAAAGCAATTCTTTCCGTTTCTTTTTATCGGCCCAAATAGGAACCGGCAGTATGAATCTCTTCCCTTAAGAGTCTGAATCTGCCCACCTCCTGCTGAAGTAACTGCGCCTGGGCAGCCAGTTCTTCACTGGAAGAAGAGCTTTCTTCTGCTGTCGCAGCATTTGTCTGGACAACAGCAGATACCTGGGATAGCCCCTGATTGATCTGCTCTATCACCTGTACCTGCTGAGAAGAGGATACTTCGATCTCCTTAATCTCCTGTTCCACTGACACCGCCTTTTCTGCGACTTCCAGAAGAACCTTTGCCGTCTCATCTGCTAATTTCTCACCCTCTGCAACGCTGGTCACCGAATGTCTGATCAAATCGGCCGTCTGCTTGGCTGCTTCCGCAGATTTTCCGGCAAGACTCCTGACTTCATCTGCAACCACTGCAAATCCCTTGCCAGCCTCTCCCGCGCGGGCGGATTCCACAGCCGCATTCAGGGCAAGAATGTTCGTCTGGAATGCAATATCTTCAATTACCTTTGTAATGCTTGATATCTTATCAGAGGCCGACCCGATTTCCTTCATCGCCGCATTCAGCTTTCGCATATATTCGTTGCTCTCATTCACTCCAGCTCCTGCCTGTCCAACATAGACCGCAGCTCTTTGAACATTTTTCGCATTTTGTTCCGCCTGCTCAGCCACGTTACTGACGGAAGCATTCAGTTCTTCAATCGTAGCTGCCTGTTCGGCTGTTCCGGAAGCAAGGGCCTGAGCCGCAGAGGAAACCTGTTCTGCCCCAGCATTGACCTGTTCTGAAGAAGTGCTTATTAATGAGAGTGTGTTATTTAAATCTTTTCTGATTTTCTGCAATGCAAGTCCAAGAATATCCTGGTCGGAACGAAGGGGTACTTCATTCGTAAAATCGCCGTTGCTGATCCTGTCCGCAGCATCTACCTGTTTTCCAATGCTGTCGATCATTTTAGTAAAGGCACTGGCAAGCTGACCGGTTTCATCTTTTGAATCAATATTGCCAAGCTCCACATCCACATGCCCCAGGGCGATCCGATTGGCTGCCTCCACTACCTTCTCAATTGGATGACTGATCATTTTCGAGATTTTTGACCCTAAAAATACAGCTACACCGGCTCCAATTGCAACAAAAAGAACCAGGACAGCGGTCAGCCACAACGCAGTATCATGATTGGCAATATTTGTATTTCCGGCTTCCGCCATCCGGTTATCGATTAATTTGTTGAAATTATCAAACATCTTTTGAATATTATCGGTTTCCTGAAAGAGCGCGTCCCATGCAGCAGCCTCATTACCTGCCTTTGCCGCCTCCATACACTTCTCTACAGCCGGCTTAAAAGAATCGTTAAACAGCGAAACAGACTCATCTAAAAGGGCAAAGGATTCCGAATTGCTTATTGTCTTGCGGTAAGCCTCTGTGCTTGCCAGGAACTTCTCCGATCCACGGTCAAAATCAAGCTTCAGCTCATCAAGTTTCTGCGCATCTCCCGCATAGATTACCATGGCCCTGGAGTCCACCCGGAACTGATAAAGGCTTTCAACCGCCCCAAACAGATCTTTCATAGGAGCCGTCTGCCCTTTGTACATGTAAGTATCCATTTGACTGATCCTGGTAAGCCCGGCGATTCCTGCACCTCCAATCAGTAACATAATAAGTGCCAGGCCTAAAAAACCTGTCAGCAGTTTTCGAGAAATACTGAAATCCTTAAAGCTATTCATTTTATTTCCTCCCTGTTCTCTTAGGTATAATTAAATATAGGACAATCTGCTTCTCCAACCAGGATGCAGCTCTGTCCTCATTGCATAACATTAAACACATTCTGTAAGAAGAAAAACTATATGACTTTTTTATCAATGATATCGCACAACTTTATACTCCTCACAATACCCCTTTATTTCAAGTCTTGAAATACAGTTCATGATGATGTATTGTTCCTGAATTAAAAAAGTATACAAAGTATGTTATAAATATCATGGAATACAGAATGGATTCGCAGTATATTTGGTACTGCGAATTAGTAGAAAAATCTTGATATTAGAAGGGGGTTATAAGGTATTGACGGGGAATATGACGGCTATTAATCCCGGCGCTAATGATTTGCTGTAATAAAACACTCTGCAACAAAATTACATTTTATGACTGGAGCAGCTCAGTTACAGTACATTTTTTAACCAAGATAAAGAAAAGATAAAATACATGGCCCCACCAAATGACGATACTTTTGACGGCTGATATACTAACTTTTAGAAAAACACTTACAATCTGGTACGATAATTCACACAAAAGTTCTTTTTTATTGCCTCAATTATTAATTTGATAGATAATTGACAAATAATATTTTTTTGTTGTATAATGAATATTGTCGAAATATACATAATTTTGTAACCGCAGTACCAAATATACTGCGTCTTTTTATTTTATTTTTCATGCAAATCAAACAATTTTCCTGTATGTAACACTTGATTCTTCGTGAACTTTTTAATATATTCCAGAAAACAGTTCCCGGAAACAGCCATAAGCCGGACTCAAAAAACCGGCCAGAGCATGAATACCTCTGGCCGGACGGCTTTACATATGGAATTTCTATTCCGACATCAGTCTTTTTTCCCCGGTGATCTCCTGTATGGGTTTAATGTCCTGGGTCACCTCCAGAACGCCAAGATACTCTCCTTCATTGCTTCTCACCGCATAATAGCGGATCAAAATATATTTTCCAGCCATTTTAATCCAAAAGTCCTCCTGGTCTTTTCTTCCGGCTTTAAAATCCTCTACAATCTTTTCAACTATGTGGACACTGGCCGGCGGATGGCAGTTGGAAACATTTCTGCCGATAATGGCTTTTGTTCTCGGAAAAGTCCGCTCCTTTCCTTCTGAAAAATACCTTACCACATCCTCATTATTTACAAAGGTAATGTCAAAGGGGAGTGCATTTAACATGGCCGTCAGCTCTTCCACCTTAAATTCTCCGGATGGCAGTTTTATTAGACCAGTTTCCTTCTCTGCCTTTGTCTCCGCCTTCTCCCTTCCCTTGTCTGCTGCGGCAGGATTCCATTGCGGCACATGATCGATCATGAAACCTATTTCTCCGCTTTCATCAGCAATTGTCTTCCACTCTTCCTGGGTCAGCTGCTCTAAAAGCATGGGAGCCATGATGTTTTCCTCTTTAAATATCATTTCCGTTATCTTATCCAGTAACTTCTCAATCGTTTGCACCAGGGGCTCATCGATTTCCACATTCTTATTAAGGATTTCCAAGATTTCTTTTACTTGACTTCTGATCTCATCATCCACTCCCCACATGACCTTTGGAGGTGCCGTGATTCCGTATTTCTCCATATATGGAAACAACAGATTTTCCTTTTTTCCGTAATGAATGGATAAATCTTTTAATTGATTTATGCCTTCTTTAAGTCTTGAAAATTCCTCTTTATCATTCTTTTTTGTCAGGACCAGGTACGGTCGGATTTCATTTTCAATAAGATGAGCGATTTTCTTATTTTCTCTGACCAGCACATTCAAGGGATGTCCGGGAATTAAGGTAGGATCGTCCGGCTGGTGAATTTCCTCAATAGAGCCTTTAAAAACTGCAGCATGAACATCACAAAGCTTCTGTACCTCCTCCACCGGCAGGCCGTCTGCAATCAGCGCAGTCTCAGCCGCAGAAATTTCAGAGGCAGACACGCCGTGAAAAGCCTCCTCAAACTGCTGCTTTACCTCTTCCACCGATTTTCCTTCATGAAGCTTTTTAATGATCTCTTTTATTGCATTTTGCCTCATTTCACGATTGTTAATATATTCACTCATAGAACTCCTCCTTATCATATCAACGTTCTTCCCTAAACGCTCTCCAGAACCCCCGCCTTCTTCCTGCGGAATGTATTTTCTCCCCTCAGTATAAAAAACACCCCCATCTGATTGGGTCATTCCCCTCAGAAGGAGGCGCTCTTCCTTATTAATCTACTGTTATAACCGAAACAGGACATCCTTCCTGCGCTTCAACTGCTGTTTGTTCCGCAGACTCCGGCACTTCATCAACATATGCTTCTGCAGGTCCGTCATCCCCCATTCGGAACACCTCCGGACAAATCGATGCACACAACCCACATTCAATACAACCCTCTCTATCTACCGTAGCTTTCATATCAACAACTCCTTTCCCAAAGATATCTTTATTGTTGGTAATTTCTTTACAAATTATCCATTTTTTAAAGATATGTTTTATTTTTTTCAGAATACCATTGCCATAGCATCATGTCAGTTGTACTTACAACATTTTCCATTTTATTATCATAAAAGTCTGTTTAATACTTGGCAGGCTTTTATAAATGTGTGGAAATACCGAAAGAAATGTGGTACATTCTTTGATAACAACTTTCACTGATGCGAAGCGAAATTATATTTGATGAACCAGGAAGCTGAAGGAATACATGGACGATGGGATTTCACAATATGATTGGAAACATGCGTTGAGAAATGTACTAGAATCAAGCAAATATGACTAATAATTAAAATCTCGGGAGTAAAAATGTGGAATAAAATATTGATTGAAAACTATTTTCGGGCATGGATAGAGAAAGATGTAGAAGTACTTAAAACTATCTTTTCAGATGATATTATATACAGTGAATGTTATGGCCCGGAATATCATGGAATCGAACAGGTTTTAAAATGGTTTGCTGATTGGAACAAAGTGGGAACAGTTTTAGAGTGGACGATGAAGCGGTTTGTTTCGGAAGGAAATGCAACTGTTGTCGAATGGTATTTTAAATGCAATTATAACAATAAAATAGACGGATTTGATGGAGTTTCAATTATTGATTTTGATGATAATAAAAAGATTAAAGCATTGAAAGAATTTCAATCAAAGTCAGAACATTATTTTCCCTATGAGAAATAAACACATTCCTGTTTATTTGGCAGTCTGATGATTGGTGCTTCGCGATTGATCTTCAGAGTAAAAAACAGGGATGCTGCAAAACCAACTCTCGTCAGTGATGCAGCATCCCTTTTTATTATGCCGGTATCCGGTTATTATGCATTCATGAATAATTCGATATCATCTTCTACGGTACCAATTCCTGCGATTCCAAATGTATCAACAAGAACCTTGGCAACGTTTGGAGATAAGAATCCAGGTAAAGTCGGTCCTAAGTGAATATTCTTCACTCCTAAGTAAAGCAGCGCAAGAAGTACGATAACTGCCTTCTGCTCATACCAGGCGATGTTATAAGCGATAGGAAGCTTATTGATATCATCAAGACCAAACACTTCTTTTAATTTCAGCGCAATTACTGCCAGGGAATAGGAATCATTACACTGTCCCGCATCCAGAACTCTTGGAATTCCGCCGATGTCGCCCAGTTCCAGCTTGTTGTATCTGTATTTTGCACAGCCAGCCGTAAGAATGATGGTATCGCTTGGAAGCTGCTTTGCAAACTCTGTGTAGTACTCTCTGGATTTCATTCTTCCGTCACAACCTGCCATAACAAAGAACTTTTTAATGGCTCCGGACTTCACAGCATCAACCACTTTATCTGCAAGTGCCAGTACCTGATTATGGGCAAAACCGCCAACAATACTGCCCGTTTCAATCTCATCCGGAGAAGGAAGCTTCTTTGCCATCTCTATGATAGCTGAAAAATCCTTCTTTCCGTTTTCATCCGCGGGAATGTTTGGACATCCAGGGAAGCCTGCAGCGCCTGTCGTAAAGATTCTGCCTGCAACTTCAGGAGTTTTTGGAGGAACAATACAGTTTGTGGTAAAGAGAATCGGTCCGTGGAAGGATTCAAACTCTCCAACCTGCATCCACCAGGAGTTTCCGTAGTTACCTACAAAGTTGTCATATTTCTTAAATGCCGGATAATAGTGGGCAGGAAGCATTTCTCCATGGGTGTAAACATCCACTCCTGTTCCCTTTGTCTGCTCTAAAAGCTGTTCCATATCTGTCAGATCATGGCCGGAGATAAGAATGGCCGGGTTCTTTCTGACACCGATATTAACGGAAGTGATTTCCGGATTTCCATAGCGTGATGTATTGGCCTCATCAAGAAGAGCCATTCCCGTTACTCCGTATTCACCGGTTTTTAAGGTCAGGGCTACCAGATCATCGGCTGTAAGGCTGTCGTCAAGAGTTGCAGCCAGTCCTTCATAAATAAAGGAATAAATGGACACATCTTCTTTTCCGATGTTGTATGCATGCTCTGTGTAAGCGGCCAGACCCTTGATTCCGTAGATGATCAGCTCTCTTAAGGAACGGATATCTTCATTTTCCGTAGCAAGAACTCCTACTTGAGAAGCCTTGGAAAGCATGGATTCTCTGGAGTCCACAGTAAATACTGCTGCATCCTGGTTTCCGTTGTATCCTGTATCCTTTGCAAGCTGGTCTCTTAATTTGAGAACCTTTACGATCTGCTTTTCAATTGCATCTGCATCAAAGTTTGCGTTTGTGATCGTAATAAAGAGACTTGTAAGTACCTCATGATTGATTGTATGGATCTCTGCAGCATCGGCTTTTGACTTTACAACAATTTCAGAAATTCCCTTTACCGCATAAACGAGCAGGTCCTGAAGCTTTGCAACCTCCTCATTCTTGCCACAGACACCTTTAATGGTACAGCCTGTGTTTTTTGCTGTCTCCTGACACTGATAGCAAAACATACTCATATTCCATTACCTCCTATTGTAAATTTTTCTATGCATAACGCCATTTTTTCAGCGCTCCTGCTTTCTTTTTAAAGGATACCACTGTAAGAGAATCATGTCCGTTGTTATTACAACATACTTAGATGTTTTTAAAAATTTTATGGGAGTGCGGTTATGGAGAGCATCATATAAAGCATGGCGCTATCATTTCCAGACACTTTTTCTACGGTAAATTAAGACAGCAAAAAAACGGCTGCACCAGCATTTTATCTCACATAAAATGCTGGTGCAGCCGGTCATATCCCGGAACAATAACCCTATCCACGGCAACCTTTCTGCTCGGTCTTAGCGTTCTTCCATACAAATCTTAATGAATTTCGCCATGATCAAAATATAGCTGAATACGAAAACAAAACCTGCAGCCGTAAGAGGCCATTTTCTCTTTTTTTCCGGGATCGATAATCCAACCATGATCCCTACTGCACACAGGCATATCTTTAATAGTGCGAAATCCTTTATGCTGCTTTTCTGAACAAATACATCGGCGCACTCACACATCCCTTTCATCTACACCGTCTCCTTTCATGAATTTTCTTCCCTGGTTTTTTTCAGTCACGTCCTGTTTGTTTGATCCACAGTTAGTATACGCTTTTGGGAAAATATTATTATATTCTGAAAGAAAATACCTGTCCAAATTTTAACGGCATGGCTTAAACCGGAATCACCGATAGTCCTGCACATCAAATTCCTTATTTTTATAGTAATATTTCCGGTCATCCTCCACAATCTGCCGGACCACTCTGCAGGGATTTCCCAGAGCCACCACACGATCCGGGATGTCCTTTGTCACAACGCTTCCTGCCCCAATCACCACATCGTTTCCTATGGTAACCCCCGGATTGATGATGACATTGCCACCGATCCATACGTTATTTCCTATGGTCACAGGAATCCCATACTCATATCCCGAATTTCTTGAATCCGGATGAATGGGATGACCGGCGGTATAAATTGAAACATTGGGTGCAAACATTACATTGTCCCCGATTATCACCTTTCCGACATCAAGGATTGTACAATTATAATTTGCATAAAAATAATCCCCTACTTCAATATTTGTCCCGTAATCACAGTGGAACGGGGCTTCAATATGAACTTCCTTTCCTGCCTTTCCAAGGATACTACGGATCAATTCAGCCATTTTTTCTTCTTCATCCGGACACAGCTGATTATACTGGTAAATCTTAAGCTTGTTCTCCATACGTTCCTCGTTTAGCCCATCCAGCCATGCCTTATAAGGCAGGCCTGCCAACATTCTTTCCTTTTGGTTCATGATCTTTTACCTTCCATCTTTCCTAATAGTTGTAACGGATATTACAATGATAAACCATGAACTGCCAGATATCAACCGGTACAGCAAAAGGCGAATGGTCCTTCACAGCCTTCACTGGAAATTCTTATTACATTTTTATTCCAAATCTATTGACAGATCATGATCAACCTGGTATTATGTTCATTAATTTATAAAATATTACATTTTTGAACAAAGAGGTGTATTATGCAGGCAATTATCCTGGCCGCCGGAATGGGACGGCGTTTAAAAAAGCTAACTGAAAACCAACCGAAATGCATGATTACCGTAAATGGCATTCCAATGATCGAGCGCATGCTGAAACAGCTGGATCATTGCCATTTGAACCGAATCATCATTGTAACCGGCCATAAGGGCGAAGAACTGCAATCCTTTGTATCTTCTCTCCCTCTCTCCACTCCGGTCACGTACATAGACAATCCGGTCTACAAAACGACAAACAATATCTATTCTCTTTATCTTGCCAAAGACCAGCTTCTCATGGATGATACCATTTTGCTGGAATCAGACCTGATTTTCGAACAGGAAGTGCTGACCCAGATCATAAATGATCCTTATCCCAATCTGGCTCTTGTGGCCCATTTTGAAAGCTGGATGGATGGAACGGTGGTCCTGTTAGATGAACAGGACAATATTATGAAATTCCTCACAAGGAAGGATTTCCGTTTCGAGGATATTCATTCCTACTATAAGACCGTCAACATCTATAAATTCAGCCGCAATTTTTCTACAACCCACTACGTTCCCTTCCTGGAAGCCTACAGCAAGGCCTTGGGAAACAATGAATATTATGAACAGGTATTAAAGGTCATTTCACTTTTGGATGACCACGATTTAAAAGCTACCAGGCTGGAAAACGGCTTCTGGTATGAAATCGACGATGAACAGGACCTGGATATTGCGGAATCCATTTTTACAGATTCCCAAAGCAGACTGTCCCGGTTATCCAAGCGCTTCGGCGGCTACTGGCGGTATCCCGGCCTTCTGGATTTCTGTTACCTGGTAAATCCCTATTTCCCAAACAGCCGTTTCATGGGAGAGATCAAGGCCAGCTTTGAAGTCCTTACCACCAGTTATCCCTCAGGCCTTGATGTCAATAACCTGCTGGCTGCAAAATCCCTGGGCTTAGACAGAAACCAGATTCTCACCGGAAACGGAGCGGCAGAATTAATCAAGCCTTTGATCCGAAGCTTTAAAAATGCCGTCGGTGTTCTGCGCCCCTCCTTTGAAGAATATGGGATCTGTTCGCAAAATGCCGTCTATTTCAACGTATCAACACCGGATTATACATATACCGCCCAGGATATCATGGACTTTTACAAAGATAAGGAACTGGATGCACTGGTTTTAGTTAACCCGGATAATCCCACAGGAAATTATATACCAAAGCAGGAAGTCCTTTCCCTAGCCCAATACTGCAAGGCAAGGAACATCACATTCATTCTGGATGAATCCTTTATTGACTTCTCCTCCGTGGAGGAATCGCCGTCGCTTATGTGTCAGGAAATATTGGATGAGTATAAGAACCTGGTTCTTATCAAAAGTATTTCAAAGTCATACGGAGTTCCCGGACTGCGGTTAGGGCTCCTCACCTGCAGCGACCCGGAAATTATAGACCAGGTGCGGAAAGAACTGCCCATATGGAACATCAACTCTCTGGCGGAGTATTTTCTTCAGATCTTTGAGAAATACCAATCAGACTACCAGGAAGCCTTGGAGCACTTTAAAAGGACCAGGGATAAATTATACCAGTCTCTTCAATCCATCAGGCAGTTAAAGCTTTACCCCTCTCAGGCCAACTTCATTATGTGTGAAATCACTGATGGCTGTTCCGCTTCCCAGATTGCGGAACTGTTGTTAAACCGCTACAACATTCTGGTAAAAGATCTATCCCAAAAGCCAGGATTGGAAGGCAGGGAGTTTATCCGCATTGCAGTCAGAACAGAGGCAGACAATGAGCGTCTGGCGGATGCGCTGAAACATATATTACGTTAGTCAAATACCCCGCGAACAGCCGGCAAGGTCAAGCGATCTTGACTTTGGCTCGCTGCCTTTGCGAGGAATAAAAGGAGGTAATCATTATGAATACACAAAATGCATCAAAAGAAACCTGGAAACAGGTCTGGACCCGGAAAGGACGGGCAGACAGCTCCGTTACAGACCTTCTGGCCTACGACGGTTATGAAGCCACCAAGGTGGATATGGAAGAGGTGGCCCGTCAGATAAGCAAACGGCTGGATATACATAAAAATGACAAAGTCCTTGAAGTTGGCTGCGGCGCAGGTGCCCTTGCCCAATATCTGGACTGTGATTACGTAGGCATTGACTATTCCCCTACCCTGGTTCAAAAGCATATCGAGTTTCTGCAAAATTCGGTCCTCACCGGTGAAGCCGCAGACCTGCCGTTTAAGGATAAATCCTTTGATAAATTGATCTGTTACGGCGTTTACCTTTATTTTGATAATAAGGAGTATGCAGAGAAAGCAACAAAAGAGCTTCTCCGGGTTGCCAAAAAAGGCGTGCTGATCGGAGAAATCCCCATGCGGTCTCACCGGGATGAACACTTATTGTTTTCCAAGGAAGAATTTCGAGGCTGGGATATCAGCGAGGGCTTTTATGATCCTTACAGAAGTGACAGGTTCAATGCAGTTTATATTTTCTCCTGACGAATATTTTATTGAGACTAATCCATAGCGGAGAAACACAGAAGGGCTGCCGCCGCCAGGCGGATAGCCCTTCAACTGTTTCATCCAAAAAAACGCATTTGAATCAGGAGCAGCTCTTTTTTATTGTCATACTCTCATATTCCTTTGGAGTATAACCCGTAGTCTTTTTAAATACGGCACTGAAATAGTACTGTGTATCAAAACCAAGCATATCTGAAATTTCATACATCATATATTGATACGTTTCTATCAGCTCCTTTGCCTTTTCGATTTTAATCTCCGTTACATAATCTGAAAAGTTTTTTCCAGTCTGTTTTTTAAAAATACAGCTTAAATGCCCCTGGCTGATATTTAATAAAGCGGACATCTGATTTAAGGTTATCTTTTCCCGGTAATGCACCCGGATATATTCCATAACCAGTTCAATATACTTGTCCTTCTTACCCTCCTTATAGGTCTCCAAGGCTTCTGCCACCTGGTCCCGGAACCCCTCCAGCCAGGCGGTCACGGCGCTTAGGTCAGCCAGCCGGTTTAACTGCCCTGCCACATCTAAAATATAGGGAAAGCTTTGGTCCTCTCTTTCTTCCAAAAGGAATGTAATAAAGTAATAAAGATTGCTGCACGCATTTACTGCCTGTGAACGGGATGGCTTACACTGGACAAACAGCTGAATGATATGGTTCATGATATTGGAAAAGCCCTTCCGGTCATTTTGACGGATAATGCCTGTTAATTCCTTCTTTAAAAAATTAATATTAAAGCTGCTGCTGTGACTGAAATTTTCTTTACAATTTTCCGAATAAAAAACAATCGGGCTGGAACTGTCATAATACGTATCATTCATAACACTCAAAGCCTGGTAAAGAAGATCCTGGATCCCTTCTGCTTCCCTTACCGGACGGCTGACTGCAATGGACACAGGAATCTCAAAATAATCCTTCATCACCTTACGGAATTTAATACTCATTGCTTCAACCTGTTCTTTATACTCTTCCATTCCTTCCATTGAAAGAACAAGGATAAAACCATTTTGATCCTTTCTCAGAAGACAGCTTCTGTCAAAAAAACCCTTCACCATTTCATGAATGATATTTTCCGCATAGTTTAAGATCTTCTTCTGATCAGCCCTGGTAAATTTCTCGGAAAATTCCTCAGATTTGTAGTTAAAATGAATCAGCATCAAAAGAAGCACGGGATAACGTTCCCGAATCATCACAGCCAGCCCTTCAGCCGGATGAGATTCCTCATCACAAATCAAAATACGCCTGAAATAATTCTGAATGCGCTCGTCTGCTGTCATCTCTCCGTCTTCCATCGCCCGTATCCTGCGATGAGTTAGATTGCATCTGTCTTTGGCTCTTTCCAGAGCTGCGATTAACGCCTCCTCATCCAACTCCAGCTTCACAAGATAATCAACAGCGCCCAGACGCAGCACTTCTTTCACCAAAGAATATTCCTCAAAGTTGGTCAGGAAAATAAAGGATGCCGCATATCCATTTTCTACAGATGCCTTCATAAAACTGATCCCATCCATGACAGGCATCTTAATATCTGTTATCACAATATCCGGCCGGAGGGCCTCCATTTGGGCCAGAGCCTGCCGGCCGTTGGAAACCTTTCTCACTATTTTACATTGATGCTCTTCCCAGTTTAAAAGGGAAGTGACCCCTGCCAGAATCAGCGGTTCGTCGTCTACGATCATGATCCGATACATATTTAATACTCCAAAGGTATTTTTACGGTTACCTTTATATACCCCCGCTTCGGTTCCCCTTTTGCTTTTCCCAATGATTTTTGGGCTGAGGTATTTTCTCTTCTGGTATTCCGGTTTTATTACCCCGTATCGTAATAAACTGGCGTTTATCAAAAAATATGTATCTCTCTCGGTCATTCCGCTCTTTTGTTCCGCTCATTGACGTTTATAACAGCATAATTTTTTTCATCGTTTCAGGGAATAGCCATACTCTTCCATGCACTGTTTTATGTATTCCTGGTAGGCTCCTTCCAGCCAAAGATTCCTTAAAAGCGTCACAGATTCCTCATAAGCTGCTCTTCCATAGTCTTGCTTTTCCAGTACCTTTAAGATTCCCTGGGAGGCTCCATAGTCCAATACTCCGCTGCTTTGCCCCGGTTCCATAAAACGGGTCTGCTCTGCCAGCCAGGTCATTTCCTGGTTATCTCTGAGAAAATCAGCCGTATCATATTCCGCTTCCTCGTATTCGATTTTAACCTGTGACCCTTCATGGATCCCAGTAACAATATCCGCAGGCTCCATACCTTCAGTAAGTCCTTTTTCCACAAGGTCCCAGACCTTTTTCAGTTCCTCCGGATACTCCCCTGCCTTCATGCCGTAATACATATAGATTCCGATCCTGGCTTTACACCCCTTATCAAACAGGGAGGGATCTGCACTGGCATAGAGCTCTTTAAGCTCTTCCTCGGATGGCTTCAGCTTTTCCTCCATGAGTTTTCCCTTCAGTTCATCTCTCACTTCCATCTGTGTCCTGGAAATATATTCCATCAGTCCATACTGGCCGGGACCGTAAGAAACGCTTAGGGAGGACTGCCGTTTTTTGTTCTCTTCCTCCAGGGATCTTTTTATGTCTTTTAAAGTGATATCCGCAGGGATCCCATATTGGGAAGCCTTTATCCGTTCCACCGTATCCCAGGCAAGACGGTCCATGGCCTTTTGTTCTAATACCTCCCTTGGGATCTCTCCCTGGATTTTATTCTCCCAGAATCCGTCTTCATTTGGGTCCAGCTGATACTTATTGTAAAAATAGGACGAAACTTCGGCCCGGCAGTCGCTTTCATAAAGCGCCAGATGGTCCTGAGTAATGGTGTAATTTCCAATTTTAAACACTCCATGGGAAGGACTTTTCAACCACCAGACCCCTGCCACGAATAAAGCTAAGATTACAACCGTTCCCATTACCACGTTCCATCTGCGCGCTTTCTGTTTCATTGTCTCCTCCTGCTCCTTACATTCTTCTATATTTTACCAGTTCCTGAGTCAGACGTCTCTCCATTTCATGAATTTCTTCCATTTCCGCATCCGGATCCTGTAGAACGCGTTTTGCATCTTCAACCAGCCGGGCCAGAACTTTCTCATCCACATTGCTGTAATCTTCTGCATTAATATTGGAAGCCAGATCAATAACAAAACTCAAATTCTTTTTTATTACCTTTTCCGCTTCATAATCGGATTCCCACACAAGCGACGGCTTCACAGCGCCCTCTGCAACCGTTCTGGAGGAATGGATGCCCACATAGTTATTTGTGGCTTTCGTTGGTATGCTGATCTCAAAGGAGATTTCAGTCTCCCCATTTATTTTGGCCCTGTTAACAGCTTCCGTCACATCCAACTTTTGTATCAGATTCCCCGATGTCATGGCTTTTGTAAAGGAAGATACCGGATTTATGCCAATGCGGGCTGGGAAACTGTTGAAGGTTACCGCTGCTCCTTCCCAATCATTCTCCACCTGATAAATATCCGCACTGGTAAAATCCGCACTTGGCGTACCTGTCAGCTCAAAGGCCAGATAAACTGCCTGAGCGGATTCCGGCACCAGTTCCAGGCTGAACTTCATAAGGGACTTTCTGGTGTAATTCTGCGCTCCCGCATCATATTTTACAATCAGGTAAGCAGAACCGCCGAAATTCTTGTCACTGTCCGATCCTCCCTGCACGTAAACATTATCCATAACTGGAGTATATCCGTCGCCAACCTGGACCTGGATGAAAGCGGCAAATCCTGCCGTATTGTACAGTCCCTCAGGCAATACCAGCTGCCCGGTTAAATCATAGGTCCCTAACACGTCTTTCTGATAATCCCCTCTCTCCCATAGAATATCCAGCGTGTGGGTGCCACCGGCGTTGTCATAGACATCCACTGTCTTCGGAAGCTGCAGATCCGTGAACTTTGTTCCGGGGTCTGTCTTGATCTGGTTAAACTCTTCGGAAAAGCCAATGATTTCACATTTTTCAGGCTCCAGCACCTTAAGCGTGATCTTGCTGGTCTGGCCTGCCAGCCCTGCCGTCCTTACAGCCAGTTTGATAAACGGAGTTTTTTGAAGCACCTCTACATTGGCGTCAGATTCTATCATATCTCCGCCTGTATATGGGAGTGAAAGCTCAATGGTTCCGTTGTTCTCCTGAGTCGGATCCGACACTCCTATGGTTGCTTCGTCCCCATTGATCTGCATTGTTATTGATGCGGCTTTATTAGATGTGATTCCCGCCACAGTCGTTACCTTGTTGTTCCAGAAATTCACTGCCGTAATTCCTAAGTTCTTTTCTCTTACCCCATGAGCGTCTTCGCTGCACTCTATGACTTCAATGTCCGGTGTTTCGCTGTACTGTGCCGTTTCTTCCGCAGTTTTTCCAGGAAGTATCACGTAGGAATAATCCGCATTAGCCGGCTTTTTCCCATGCTCAAACCAAAACGTAGCAAAGAGGTTTGTTTCCTCTCCTTCGGTGGTTCCCTGAGTATTCCAATTGCCGGTCCTCTTTTCCTTCAGGGCCATGACATCCACTTTTTCCGGAAAATAATATCCGATATCAGAGCCAGCCGTATTTCCCTCCAGATGGATCCAGGAAGCATCGGTTATTTTTGTTCCTTTTGATGCGTGTTCCTCACCATCGTCCCTGATATCCTTTGCTTCCCCATTGATCAGCACTTCATTGCTTCCATCCTTATTTAGCCTGCGGTTGTCAATGATGGTCTCCACGTAATTGCCTGTGGAGGAGGTGATCCCGCTTCCCACTGCTGCGATTTCGTCATCAAACATGAACCAGGACTTTTTGGCGTCCGTACCTGACCTGGTGCTGCCGCTGTTGCCCAGGGTTCTGTAATGCATTCCCGCACCGCCGTAATTTCCAAGGCTGGAACCGCCCACCCAGCTGTAAATATTCTTCGTGCGGTCACCGGCCCCGTTGGGACGGGTTACATATTCCGTGGTGGTTCCTGCCAGACGCTTTGGATCTACAGTAGCCCAATAGCCATCCCCGTACTGGTCCCTGTCATTGTTGTAAAGGTAGGTCATGCCATCAGAGATATTCCAGGTGCGCTTGCCCTCATCATTGATCAATTCATGCCCATAGGTACGGCTGGAATGCATGGATAGGGCGAAGCCGAATTCCGGCATAATATGTACCAGCTTATCCATGCCTGCAAACAGCTTGTGAAGCACATATTCGCTTCTGGGTTCAATGGAACCGTCGTTCATGATCTGATTTGCCTTCATCAGGGAAGCGATATGGGTGCTGTGGCTGTAATAATAATCCTCATCCATTCCAATGAAGTATTTCATCATGCTGTTGAATCGGTCCTGCTGCTCTGCCGGCATGGCATCACCTATGAGCATCATGGCATCCATGATTCCCGCACCCCTTGCCTTGTCGTTTGAGGTTTTTCTTGTAACATCTCTTCCCGATACCATATCCATGCACAGGCCATTATAGATAAATGGCTCAATCCCTTTAAATACCATATCAAAGATCAACTGCTCCGCGTGATCCTGGTAGGTCAGTTCAAAATCAGTGCCGGAAAATACGGAAAACAGAATGCTCAGCTTCTCATACAGCTGGGAACCGTATCCGCCCATATAGGAAAGAGCCTGGTGCTGGATAAAGGATCCGTCCTCATAGAATCCATCTCCTGTGGTCACATATTCAAACACGGTTTTATATGCCTTCTTCACATGATTCAGTTTCTCCCTGTTGTCAGTCAAAAGACCGGTTTGGACCACTACCATGCCTTTGTCGATTAAATTTGCCCCAGTCATGGCCGGAGAACCAGGATAACCGGAGGGTTGGTCGCATACGTTGGTGAACCGGCTGACCGCTGCTGCATAACGGCCAATTTGTTCCGGAGTTAAGTCCTCATAAAGAATCAAAGCGGTATCCAGAAATGCAATGGGTCCTCCGATTTCCCAGTGCCACCAGTTTCCGAACACCGGGGTTTTATCATCACTGCTGTTATAGTGATGTTCATTCATAAATTCCAGGGCCAGGATCAGCTCATTCTTCACTTCCTCGTCCTGGTACATCTGGCATCCCTTAGTTGCCCATGCAATTGCCATATCTTTTAACCGGTAGAAGGTCTCAGCCACATTGCCGGAATGGACCTTGGCCTCTGCACCTGTACCTTTTATGTAGCTCATATCCAGATCGTTCCAGAGATTGGTTCTGGATCCGTCGTCTCCTTTTATCATAGCGTTCCAATATTCTCCGGCTTTTTCATCCATTCCCTTAATGTAGGTACGGACCGCCTCATTTCCAGTGTCCAGCGTGCCGCCAGACAGCGTGCCAAGCCATTTATCCCTTAATTTCTGAAACTGGGGATCAACCGGTTTTTCTGTCTCGGCTGTGCGCGTGATCAGCCTTGGCCCTTCCTTCCCTTCTGCTCTTGTGGAATAAAAATCAATCATGTTGTCATTGGCCGCCACAGGACAGCCGATCTCAAAGGAAATAGCCGTTTTCCCTTCATTCAGAGCATTTCTCACGCTTTTGCTGACATCTGCGGTTACGATCCCACCGGATATATTGTCCTTTGAAATCATTCCGTCCGCCTTATCTCTTAATCGTTCCGGCTTTGTATTCCAGGTCAACACACCGGAATTCCAGTCGCTTTTCACTTCATATATCTCTGCAGAAACAAAATCCTTTGCAGGATTGGTATTGCTGATGCCTCCGGTCAGCTCAAGTACAAGATCAGCCTCCCTGGTTGTTCTTTCCACTCCCGATAAATCAAAGGTCATAACCGTTCTTCTGGTATAATTCTGCTGGCCATCGGAAAATTTTACTCTTAGCTTGGAAGCATCGTAATTGCTGTACTGGCTGCTGGTCCTACCAGCATCGCTCCCTCCCTGAAGGTAAACATCCGCAATGGGAACAGTAACTTTTTCCGTGGATTCAAGCTCTTCCATGGCTGCAGAAAGCCTTGCCCCCAGCTCATTGATCCTGTCTCTCACCTCTCTGGTAAACAGGCTGACCTCAGGTGGGCCCACATTTTCGTAGGTCAATTTACTCTGATCGTATACCTTTTGAAAAATTCCTTTCCCTTCTTCCATAAGGTCCAGTACTTTTCCATAGGACTCGGGAGTATAATCACCGGGATTTAAGCTTTTTGCCTTTTTATACACAGCAGGAAGGCCAGGAATATCCACTGTAATATCGAACTCCGGCAGCCAGGCAGAGGTCTTAAAGTTTCTTGCCTTAAATATCACACTGTCCTCATAAATCTTTACATGGTAGCCTATTCCGGCTTCCTTTCCTCCGTTTTCAGATTCATTATAGGATGGGACGTCAATTAAGGTGCCGTATTCCCTGTCAATGGCTTCCGCCACCCCAAATCCGTTGTGAATGTGGCCGGACATGTAAATCACCTGAGGATATTTAGAAAATATCTCCTTTACTCTGGAATCCTGGTTCCCGAAATCCAGCAGGATGTTGCTTCTCCAGTGGGTATCCTTTAATGCATTGTGCCCCATAACAAAGATAGGCTTATCCGGGCTGGCATTTTCAGCCATAGTTTCTTCCAGCCAGTTTAATTGTTCCTGGGAAAGGTACATGGCATCCTTTAGGCCGTTTTCCGTATTGATCACGATAAAATGATAGCCTCCCATCCACCGGTCAAAATAGAGAGCTTCACCGTTGTTTGGCATGTATCTTTTGTTCTTTTTCAGATAAAGTGCTTTAGCCGCAGGCCAGTATGCACTGATAACAGTTTCATCCTTGTTCCAGTCAGCGGAATTGTATCCCCTGACATCGTGATTTCCAAGGGTCATGATAACCTTATCATCAGAAACCGGAGAGTACTGGTCCATGATGTTATAGATCCCGTTATACTGGACTTCTGTGCCGTTCTGTGTAAAATCCCCTAAATTCAGCACCCCTAAAGAATCCGGGGAAATGGTTTTCATATCCTTTAAACCCGCTATAAAATTCATCGCATTGGTATCCGTCAGGTTGTCGGACTTAATATGGACATCGGATACCACCTGAAAGCTGCAAAGCGGTTCGCTCCCTTCCAAAAATTCATTGTACTTTTCCTTAAGGCTTCTGACGGCTGCTATGGCTGCGGCGGCTGTCATGCCCTCCAGCCCGTTTTTTACATTTTCAATTTCCAGCTCCATAGCACGGATCCGATCCAGAGGATACTGAGATCCCGGCTTAATGGATGCCAGTTGCTTTTCCATCTGTTCCACTGTTGCCATTACTCCTTCCGTTTCATAAATTGTTTTTACGGCAGAGGCATTGATTGCCTTCTTATACACCCGGAGTTCATCAATGGTGCAGCCGCTCATGCCATAGCACACTCTGCCATCGCCGCCCAATATAAAGTCCAGTCCCGTATCAACAGATTTTCCTTTGTGTCCTGCCATAGAAGCAGACGAATACTTCTCTCCATCCAGATAAACCGTCATATCGCCATCCCTGTCAAAGCTGCCAGCCACATGATGCCATTTGTCATCGTTGGCAGGTATTCCTTTTAATTCCACCCGGCTGTTTCCTGTTCCGGAAAAATTCATTCTCATATCCACGTCGCTGGCATTATTAAAATTGCCAAAGGCCCAACCAATATTGCTGCCGCTTAAATAATTCTTATTGGAAAGAATGGTTCCGTTATTCTGCCCATGATTTTCTGTTTTCATCCAGAAGGACAGAGAAAAATCTTCGGTTCCAAATTTTAAATCAGCGGTTTGGCCATAGGTAATATACTGATCGGCTTTGGTGTTGGGCTGCCCGGCTTTGCTTCCGTTATTTATTGAAATACCATTGCCGCGAATCCCCTTTACAAAAACCGGCTGGCCGTAAATTGTTCCATCATTTCCTCTTCCGGTCTGGTCCTTTACCTTGTTCCCGGATATACTGCTTTCGTCAAAAGAAGAATGCATGACCAGTCCGTCATTTAAAATCGTTTCCAGATCGTTTTGATCCATATCAGACGCAGGATTACCGGGTAAAGGAGCTGCATAAGTAAGGTTTCCCATGACCATAGTACAAATCAGCGCCGCCCCGCATATCTTTTTCCATTTTACCTTCATAAGACCGTTTCCCCCAAATGGTCCCTGAAAGAGGGAAATCCCTCTTTCAGGTTAAATTGATCACCGGATCCAGGCTCCGTTTTCATCTACCCGATACCCGTCTGAAGTTATGATATCGGTGCAAAGGGCTCCCATTGGCCTGCTGCCGCTTTCTCCAGTCTGATGTCCCCATTCCCCGTCTTCTGTTTTCTGCCAGCCGGTATTCCCCTGGGTAACAGGGTTAAAGTAATACCAGATTCCATTAATAAGGACCCAGCCGGTTCTCATGGCGCCGGATTCATCAAGGAAATACCAGTACCCGTCTGATTCTTCTTTTACCCAGCCCGACTCCATGGAACCATCCGGGTTAAGCCTATACCATGTGCCCTGATCCACGATCCATCCGGTCTGCATCATGCCGTTTTCATTGAACCGGTACCATTTCCCGCTTATCTTTGCCCATTCGTTGGCCGCATAGGTTTTATCAGCCTTTAAAAATTTCCACGCCGTTCCACTCACTTTCTGCCATTGTCCGTTCATACCGGACCCTGTCCTTTGAGAGGACGTGCCTCCTCCCGAACTTCCGGAACCGCTTCCCTGAGAAGTCTCCTTTATAACCGTGATCTGGAAGACGTCCGTGAACACCTTAACGGCGTTATTGACCGCTACCCGATAGGTGATGATCACATCCTTTACGCCCGGTACAGAAGTGCTCACATCCGATATTTCATAGCCGTTTATGATCTTAAATGAGCCGTCACTGTACTCAGCAGCCACCTTTAAGCCGGAATGGCTGACTCGTTCCCCTAATTTGTATTCTGTTTGACCCGGCAGTGCGATAATTTTTATTCCTGTGACAATCTTATTTTCCGTTCCCGGGTTTCCACTAAACTCAAGACCGTCAATGGCTTCTTTTAAATAGTCGAATGCCTGGTCCACCCGGTCCTGATCACCCTTTGTAAGAGTCTTATCCTTTAGAACAGACTTGGCTTCTGAAAGAGCATCCTTTAATACTTCATAGGACTCTTCTGTATAATCCTTTTTATTCCTGGATTCCCCTATGAGCACCAGATCCCGAAGAGCGGAAGTATCAGGCTTTAAATTTTCTTCTGAATCCAGACTCCAGATGGCTTCCATCAAATGAACATAAGCGTTATGTACTTCTGATTCGGTTGCCTTTGTATTGATCAGTACGGAGGCAGCCTGGTTAAATGCCTTCATAAAACGATTTTTGGCCCCATCGGTCAGCCGGTCCAATACACCTTTATTAATTAAATCGGCTGCTTCTGTATAGAGAACAAGGAGGGCATTCTTGTCTTCCGGTTCAATAATGCTTACCGTTACCGCAGCAAACTTCTGACCCGGGTTTTCAATTGTCTCATGGCCGTTAAGATCCAGATATCCGATGCAGGTATAGGAAAATACTTTTTCCGGATCATAGGCATTATCCGGGAACCAGTATTCAATGGGCACCTCCGCTTCCTTCCCATTATCCAGCAGTGCTGCTGCTGTCTTTGGAAGTCCCAGTTCCTCCCAGGTTGTTCCAACCAACTGTATGATGGGGGGAATATCCTTTATCGAGACGATTTTATGCAGCGATTCCATGACATATACGGTACACCTGATGGGAAGCCTCACCCCATTTGCCTTCCCATACACCACAAAGTTCCCCTCGCTCTGGTAAATTGCAGAGTCAATGCTGTTCCATTCCACGGTCACGTTCTTTTGTTCCCCGTTGGAGTAACTGACTGATACCGTCTCCGGCAGAGCCGGCATCTTTCCTGCCGGTGTTGAAACAGAAGCAGCCTCCAACTCCGTTTCGTATACATTGCTTAAGATCATGGCAGGAGCCATTTTTCCGTTTGCTTCTTTGGAAGCGAAATCAATGCCTCCGTTGTCACCGTTTGCATACTCGCCGAAATAATCGGTCGTCATAAGGAAGGAAAACTTTGTCTGCCCTTTTTTTGCATAAGCATTCTTTACCCAATCGGTCACATCCAGTTCCACAATATTTTCATGGGCATCCCGGATATTGGTGTAAACTATTTTTTTATCACGGATCACCAGCTTATCATCGGAAACAGCCGGAGAGGAGTTCCATGTCACCGTTCCTTCCGCCCAGTTGTCGGCCACTTCATAAACCTTGAGATAAAAATGATTGTTAATGGTTTTATAATCTGCCTCCGAAACCGGTCTTGTCATCTGCAGTTTTATGGTAATACTGGAGGCGGATTTTAACATCTGCTCTTCATCACTTAAATCAAAACCGATCAGCCCATTTCTTGTGTAGGAAGGCGAATTATTGGCCGTTTTGACCTTAATGACATTGGGATCGGAGCTTCCGTAAGCCTTGTTTCCATCGCTTTGCTGGGTATAGGCATCCTTTGATGTTACCTTTTCCTTTACACTTGTTCCATCCCCCAGCTCACCGATGACCGTTACCTTTGCCATGCATCTTTCCTTCAGACCCGAAACGGTCCCTTCTACCGTAATGTCCCCTTCATGGGAATACTGTTCCAGAGTAAGCGTTTCCCATATCACCCCAAGCTCCAGGGTCATACCGCCTGTAAATTCTGCTGTAACTTTATCGGGGAGAACCGGGTAGATTCCTGCAAAAGTCGATGCTTCAACCGGCGCAAAGCTTTCCGGTGCGTCTGCCACAATGATAGCAGCCACAACCTGATTGGACAATCCTGGCAGGATTCCGGCAAGTTCGATTACTCCCGCCTGCATGCAGTCTTCCTTTGTCAGCTCATCCCACTTAACCGGATAATGATAGGATTCCCCTTCCAGAATGATTTTTAAGGTTGCCGGCAGTTTCGGCACAACACCGGGAGTCGTTACAATATGAACTTCCTCCACTTCCTCTGCCATCTCATCCTCACTGGAATATTCCAAAGCGCCTATGTCCACACGTCCGGCAATGGTATTGCCCATAATATCTTCGATAGGCATGCCTTCGATCCTCTGACCGGCACGGATACAAGAGGATCCATCCGTCAGCTGATATGGTTCTGCCAGCTTCTTTATCCTGTCTTTTGTAAAATCGGAATCCATAAGATCTTCCAGCTCCTCCAAAGGATATTTATATTTGGAATAATCCTTTCCCGCCTTATAATCGATCAGCATGGGATCCTTAAATATATTTCCTTTGGCCTCCAGGCTCTCCTTATTCAAAACAGAACCAGCACTGGTGTTTGCAATGGTATCCGGATAAAAACAGTTGTTTTCTATCACGCTGTCGTCATGAATGGTGGATCCCTGCGCTAAAACTGCAAAGTCAATGGTTGCTCCGTCTTTGGCCAGAACGATATTATTTTTGAAATCTACAAAACAAGTTCTTTTACTCATTCCGCCAAACAGTGAGGTTTTTTTATCTTCTCCAAAGACAACGATGGTATTGTTATAAATTTTGCCTACGCCGGGTCCCGCAGAAGTTGTACTGTCATAATGGAAGGTCTGCTGCTGCATCCTGCTTTCACCGGGATAAGTGCCTGTACCGTCATTAATGCTTATATTATAACGGAATATGGTATTTTTCTGGCTCGACATAAACAGCATGGCACCGCCGCCGCAGTCATGACTTAAATTGTATTGGAAAATATTGTCCACATTCATCATATCGGAGTCAAAGGCCTCGCCGTCATCGTACCCGTACCGGTTGCCGTAAACTTCATTGTACTGTACGGTAACATCATCAGTAAACATGGTCCAGCACTGGGCATAGTTTACTGCGCCCCGGTCAAAACCGCAGGAAGAATTCACCATATTTCCCTCGATCAGTCCGCCTTTTGTTTCCGTCAAAACGATGCCGTCACCCACAACATTTTCCAGATAATTATTGCGGATGGTCACATTGGAATAGTTTTTAAGGAATTCGTTTTTCCCCCAGCCAGAACCGGATATATCCGTATTGCATTTATTCCGGATTCCTTCAATCGCCACGTTCTTTACATAATTCCCTTCAATAAGCACGTCCTCAAAGGCGGCCCGCCCCATGGCTTTGGCAGTTAAATTGCCGCTGTCATCAATGGTGACCCGGTTTCCGTCTTTGTCCAGATAATGACCCATAACGATGATGCCGCCGGAAGTTTTTCCGCCTTTAAAGTTGGAGTTGACATCGTGTACATAACAATTCTTTACGGTAATGTGTTTGTATATCTTTTTCTGATTGGAAGAATAGATCAGGATCCCGGCACGTTCACTGGTACCGCTGTCCATGGCTTCTCCCATCTTATCCGTATTTTCCAGATTCGTCACTTCCAGATTGTAAATTTCCCAGTATTCTTCGTTATAGATCGTCAACGCGCCGGTGATGGAAGGGCCAGAGGTGCCATTGCCGTTAATCACAGGGCGGCTGCCTTCTCCATATGTATCAATGGTGATGGGCGCGCCCTCACGGCCGCTTCCTTTGGGATTCAGCGCCTGGTTCCAGATTCCGTCCGCTTTCAGCAGTATCTTGTCTCCGGGCAGAAAGGTTTTGGAATTGACCCTGTCAAAGGTCTTCCACGCAGTCTCTTCTGTTTTTCCGTCCCCACTGTCATTGCCGTTTTTGGCATCCACATAATACACAGTCCCCTCCTCTTGCAGCTCCTGTGCTTTCTGTGCATTGGATTCAGTGGCCAAGCTGGCATTGGACCTTGTCGCCGTATGTACATCCATGTTATCATAGCTGTCCGGCGGCATTTCCAGGACATCAGCAAATCCGATCATGTTTACAGGCAAGATACCGATCATCATCACTGCTGCCATCATGCCAGCCGCTTTTCTTTTGAAAAGCCTGCTGCTTTTAAGCATAAGAAAAGATCCCCCTTACTTTTTATTACCCCCTTATCCGTTCATTCTGGAAATAGCGGCGATTTCCCGGAACCAGCGGAACAAAGGCGTTTGTTTATATAAAAAGTATAGCATTTATGGATCGGCGTAAAAATAAATCATCTTAAGGTTTCTAGCAATATCTTCATTTTTACCTAATTCTTTTATTATAGAATTTTACGATTCTTACATTTTAATCATTTTCTCACATTTCCTTTAAACAAAAAAAGCGCTATCTTCAAATGTCCTTTGAAAATAAGCTCCCGTATTTTACAACTTCGTTTTTATCATTCGTACCTGCCTCTTATTAAACCCGCCGTTTTCATGCAATTCCCTTCTCAAAGGATCGGAAATCCCCTTTTCCAATGGCGTCGGATCCCTGTTGAATAAGTTTAAAAGGAACGTCAGATTCCCTGCAATTCCTGGAATTAATGTCCAATTATATTATAGCACAGAAAAATGATAAGCAATACCCCCTCACAAAAAAATAAGACAGCCATCTGTTCCCATAGCCGGTGCCGGTGCCTTCTCTATTGGATATCATCCATGCCAGCCAAAAAGGCCCAAAGAACCGCTGCCGGTCCTTTGAACCTTTCTTGATACTACGTTCTAATTTACTGTCATTTGAGCGATATGCATAACTGGATCGCTAAGTTGGAAGCTGACGTAATGTACAATTTATAATGTAATTTTATAAAGGGGCCCTTCCTCTCCGTATCCGTCACGGACAAAACCATTATTCAGCAGCACCTTTTGGGATATGTCATTGCCCGGCTCTGTCTGTGCGGTGATGCAACGGACACCCTTTTGCTCCAATGCCCATTTCATCAAACCATTTACAGCTTCCGTTGCGTAGCCGTTCCCACGGTATTCCTCATCTATCCCATATCCGATTTCAATGGTTCCTTCTGCATCAGGCGCTCCTTTGAAGCCAATTCCGCCTATGGTCAATCCGGAAGCCAAATTGATTTTCCAATTCGATCCCCATTCTTCCTTGCCAGGAAGCAACCTCATGGTTTCCATCATATCCCTGTACGCCTTTTTCATGTCCAAGTCCAACTCTTTTTCATACAGTATGGTGAGTTCTTCCATGCTTTGAGGCATTATACAAAGTCTTTTTGTAGCAACAACGATCCTTTTCATACGGTCATCACTTTCTCATCCAAATCCATAAGCCTCGCCTCTCATGGAATGAACCCATTAACTGAAAAACAGTTCCTTCACTTCCTCTACAGGCATTTCCTGCCCTGTATAAAGCTTAAAGGCCTCAGCCCCCTGCCATACAAGCATTCCCTGCCCGTCAATGCATGTGCATCCGGCAGCCTTTGCCTCTCTTAACATCTTCGTTTCCTTTGGATTGTAAACCGCATCAACCACGACTAAGCCAGGGCGGAACATGGCAACATCCTTTACAACGCTCTCATTATCCATTGGCTTCATCCCAAGTATGGTGGCATTAGCCAGAATATCACTGGAAGCAATCTCTTCCCTCATCTTTTCAATATCCGCAATGTCAAATACATTTACAACGCATTCCGGCTTTTCCTGCCTGATCTTTTCTGCGGTCTGAAGAGTTCTTTCAAAGAATGCATCCTTTATGTTAAAGACGGAAATTTCCCTGGCTCCCTCCAGCGCACACTGAACCTGGATTGCGGCAGCTGCTCCGCCTCCGCCGCAGACAATGATCTTCTTATGTTTGATTTCAACTCCGTGGTCGCGGAGATTATCTACAAAGCCCTGGCCATCCGTAATATGTCCGATCAGCCTTCCATCTTCATTTACAATGGTATTGACCGCGCCTATGATCCGGGCGGCGGGCGACAGCTCATCCATGTATTTCACGGCTTCATTTTTACAGGGCATGGTCACGTTGCAGCCCCTCATGCGGAATGTTTTTATGGCATCAATCGCCTTTTCTACCTCATCCACCTTGATATCAAAGGCAAGATATGCGTAATCCAGCCCCAGCTTCTCAAAGCAGTAATTATACATAGCCGGTGAACCGGAATGTCCCACCGGCGAGCCAATCAAACCCAATAAACCTGTTTTTCCCGAAATTCTTTTTTCCATCGTTTTTTCTCCTTCTTACTCTATTGCCCATCTTTTCCGGGCAGGATCCACCCGCTTTACCGGGTGTAAAGGTATGCCTGTATTAACGATAAGATACACTTCTTTCACCGGCTTGTCAACAATTTCCTCTCGTCAGACTTAGAGCCCCTTCCGATCAGAGAATGGCTTTTATTAAAAACCATAAGACAGGCACCAATAAAGAAGGAAGCATATTTAACGCCTTACAGTCCTTGATTTTTAATATGGAAAGGCCGGAACTAAAGATTAAAAAACCGCCTACAAGTGAAATCTCGGTTAATAATTCGGAAGTTAAAAAAACAGATAAGCAGCCGGAAAAAAGATAAATGCTTCCCTGCCACAAAAACAGAATCACTGCGGACAATGCAATCCCGATCCCATAGGTGGATGCCAGGACCATGGATGTAACAAAGTCCAGGGTTGCATTTGTAAACAGATAGGTATTATTTCCATAAAGAGCGCTTTCCATGGGACCCAGAATCGAAAGCGTTCCGATGCAAAACAGCAATATGGCCGTAGACAGCCCCTGGCCCAGATCTCCTTTAGAAAAGCGGGCTACAACCTTATCAAACCTATCCACCAGATTTAACCTGGCGCCAAGGAGGCTGCCTGCTGCAAGGCTGATGATAAACAGCACAGGAAAGCTGCTTTTTGGCATATTCTGTACGACTGCATTGATGCCAAGTCCACAGGCGGAAAGTCCCATGGCATTATATAATGCATCCTGATATTTCTCTTCGATTCCCTTTTTCACACAAGTTCCTATTAAACTGCCGGTCAGAATCGCAGCTGTATTCACAATGGTCCCTATCACGGTCGTTCTTCCTCCCTGTAACAACAAGTCTTCCATAGTTTTCATGTTTTTCCTATGAAAAACAGTATAACAGATTCCTTCCATTTTGCAAGACATTGTATTAGACCAGTTCTACGATTCTTTGCCGGTTTATGCCACCTCTCTTACATAAAGAATACCGGGTAACTGCCTGATTTCTTCTATAATCTTTAGATGGTTTACCTTATGATGGAAATTGACATCAAAGGTCAGGGTGCCAAATTCCCCGTTTAAAGTCTTTATTTTGCCGGCTTCCATATCAAAAATTTCGTAATGAGACTGCTCCGTATATAAGGATAAATTCTGCATGGAAAATTCTTCGTTATATTCCAGATATATTTCCATGGTTTTTGCATGGGTTTTTATGTAAAGGTCAATCTTCTTTAAATACATCAGGGAAAAAATAATAAAAATACTTCCTAAAATGGCTCCGCCGTAAAAACCGATTCCGACCGCCAGCCCAACGGCTGCAGCCGCCCAGAGGCCCGCCGCAGTCGTAAGGCCCCTGATCTCGTTTTTAGAGGTGGTGATAATCGTTCCGGCTCCTAAAAAGCCAATCCCGCTTACCACCTGGGATGCCATTCGGGTAGGATCCACATTGGTATAGATTGTTGCTATATATTGATTGGTAATCATAATAAGGGCTGAGCCGCACCCCACCAGGAGATAAGTCATAAAACCTGCCGGTCGGTTTCTCAAACCCCTTTCCATTCCGATCGCCCCGCATAAAATAATGGACAGAATAAGCCGGAATGCAATGGAAGCTGTATTTACCTGTGATAACATATAATGAATCAATCACCTCTCCCGCTCTATGTAATCATATACATAAGTTCCCGAATCAATTCTCTATTATCTGGCTGGCAATTACCTTCACAAATGACATTGTGCCTGTATGTCCCGCACCTGGTACACCGGTGGATCAGTTGAAATCCCTTTTTCGTATGATATCGGATCCCTGTTGGCTCCATAAGTCCCTTGCATCTGTTTTTTCTGTCACCCGGGACTTCGCCATCCACATGGAGAGAAAACAGGCAAAAGGGGCAATGGTTTCTGTAGCTGCCGTTTGATATGGGCAGTACCGTTCTTTTACAGTTTTGACAAACAAACGGTGTGTTCAGTATTCTTTTTTGCATGAAAAATCGCCTCCGTTTTCTGAAAAACGGAGGCGATATCTCATGAGCCTAACACAATGAGCCGCATATTAAAATCTATGCAGCCTCCGTTTCTCATATTCTTTTCTTCTGTTCCGCTCATATTCCATACGCATCACTCCTCTTCTTTCCCCATTTCTCTACTGGTCCAAAGGCTTTAGCTTGTTTATCAGGCAGAAGTACTGGTAAAATTCCTCTGCGTCTTTCCGACGCTCCTCATCAAGGAGCCCTTTTTGCATATCATAAAGAATCTTTTGCATGATTATATGGGAAAAATATTTAAGCTCCACATTTCCCCATTTTGAAATCTCCGCTCCATCGGAAAAATAATCCCAGTAAAACAGAGTTTCTTTGTCGTTCAGTTGAATCCTGTACTTTTCGTGGCTTTGAATTATGCCATCTCTGCAGGCAGAGCTTTCAAAATTGTCCTGCAGCATAAAAGCCCCTATGATTCGCCTCCTCTTTTCTGCAACCCCCTTGGGGCATTCCGTAAGGAGACAGGCGGAATTCATTTTAAGCCTGACCGGAAGTTTGGGCTTTCCTTTGGATCCTCCGCTTTGATAGGAGCCTGCATAGACTGTCCAGGTAGAAAAGACATTTTCCTTGTTATTCTCCACAAATCCAAAGGCCGCCTGGGAATCGGGACGAATCTTCAAATTTTGTATTTCCTCCAGGCGTTCCTGTTCACTGAGCTCCTCCGCCCGCCTGATTTCTTCTTCCTCCATGATATGCTTTAGCATATTGTTCATTTCTGTTTGCACTTTCTTATCCTTAAGGGTCAGAAATTTCTTAAAGGAATTGGGATATAAAAACTTTTTTTCACCCTGATGGAACAGTATGGTGATGTATTGTTCCCGCAGCTCCATGACCTTCCCCTCTCCGAACTTCATATGGCTGACTTCCATTCCTTCCAACTGCATAATATTCCTCCTTTCAAAAAAAAGAAGGGCTTTTCATATCCATGCCATTGGCACAATACTAAAAGCCCTTCTTAAAAAGACGGTTCTTTACATGTCAATTATAAGATTGTTCATGAAACATCAAACCTCCAAATACACCAGGATTTAACGTCTGATTACATTATATCACAAAAAATAATAATAAGCAAGACCCCTCCTCAGCATCTTCAGACGGCTGTCCTTGCTTTTATCATTGGTCTGATCTGTATTTGATTGCCAGGCCCTTTAAGAAATTTCTGATATACCGGTCCTGGCACTCCTTATAATTGCGCTGCCCTTCCCTTCGCAAGAGCGCACTTAATTCACCGTTGGACAGATTAATTCCTACAGAATTAAAAATAGCAAGCATGTCATCACCGGTGAGAGACAGTGCAATTTTAACTTTCTTAAGCAGGACATTATTGACGGATCGGTGATCCTTCACCATGAACAGCGGTTTTTCCGGCTCTCCCGGCTTTGATTCCTGCTTTCCCCGTTTAAAAATAATGTAACCGTTTAAAAAGGACTCCAGCGTAAAATCATTGCAGATGTCCCTGTTTTTATCAGCAACGGCCTTTTGATCTCCGGAAGCACTTAAATCGGTTTGAGGCTTTGCCAGAAGCCTTCGGACCCCTTCCTTCGTAATCGTGATTCCGCCCAGTTTGAATATTTCAATCATATCAGAATCCTTAATATCCATTGCATACCGCAATCTTATTAATATATCGTTGTTATCCACACGATTCCTCCTTAGGAAATACATTTTTACATAAAAACAGCAATATAGAAATTATACTAATTTGTGAAGGAAATAGCAATCTTTCTGATGGGATGTTTTTAAAAATATGGTATACTGATAACACAAACTGCTTTTCAAGAGGTAACGCACATGGATAAAGAAAAGATAATTAAAAGCATTAAAATTGCCGCCGCCGCAGTGCTGGCAATTACCATTGCCGCTGAGCTCGGTTTAAAGTATTCTGCTACGGCCGGCATCATCACGGTTCTAAGCATCCAGAATACCAAGAGAGAAACCATAAAAAGCGCCAGAAACCGGACGCTGGCCTTTGTATGCGCGTTAATACTGGCAGCCGCTTCCTTCCGTCTTTTGGGCTTTACTCTTTTTGCATTTGCCTGGTACCTCCTGTTATTCGCCTTGCTTTGCCTTTATGCGGACTGGGGAGAAGCAATTGCCATGGATTCCGTATTGATCACTCATTTCCTGTCCGAGCGGTCTATGTCGGCACCTCTCATAGGAAATGAGATCGCCCTGTTCCTGATCGGCACTACCGTTGGGGTTCTGGTCAATATGCATCTTCGGAAGAAGGAAAAAGTATTTCAAAAACTGGCAGATGATGTAGATTTACAGATAAAGGGAATCTTAAGCCGCATGTCCCTCTGGCTGATGGAGGAGGATAAAAGCGAATATAGCCCGGATTGTCTTATAGCGCTTAAGGAAAGCCTGGACCTGGCAAGAACATGTGCCCTTAATAATTACAACAATGCCCTTTGGAAAAATGACTCTTATGAAATGGATTATATCCAAATGCGCCAGCAGCAAAGCATGGTGCTTCAGGAAATCTACGAAAACATCAAAAGCATCACCTGCCTGCCCAGACAGGCAAAACAGGTGGCACTGCTTCTGGAAGGAATTGAACAGGGATATCACAGAGAAAATACGGCAGAAGGTCTTTTAAAGGATTTGGACCTTTTATTTCAGGATCTAAAAAGCCATGAGCTTCCCTCTAACCGGGAGGAATTTGAAGCCAGGGCAATTCTTTTTTATATTTTAAAGCAGACAAAAAAACTGCTGATCATAAAAAGGGAATTCATTCTGGCTCACCGCAGATAAGAACCGCCCATTTGATGTATTTCTGTTCTGCACAATATCTTCCGGATTCCCACAAAAAATGCCCTCCTTGCAGCAAATAGACGGATTCTTCATCTTATTTACCACAAAGGGAGCATATCATTGTATTTGACTAAAAATCATTATGCAAAACCAAAATATCTCATAAGACCTAAAAAAATGCCATATGCAAATCCATACTGGTCATCGCGCAGCTTTTCTGCATCCGCTACGTTGCTTAAGTAGCCTAATTCAACTAGGTTGGCCGGCATATTTGCGTTTCTTAATACATACAGGGATGGGTTTTCCCTGATGCCGTTGTTTGACGTTCCTGCCACCTGGTTAATTCCTTCCATGATCTGCTCTGCCAGCCACTGAGCCTGCGTATAAAATTGATAAATATATACCTCCGTACCATGAATTGCCGGGTTCGGATTCAGATTACAATGTATGCTGATAAAATAATCGGCCGGCCATTCATTTGCCAAGGCAACTCTCTGTGCCAAACTGGTAGTATTATTGGTTCCTAATACGGTATTAGGTTCCGGCCTGGATACGCGTGCCTCAAACCTTGGGTCACTGTTTAAAAGATTTTGCAGATAAATTCCAACCTGATAGTTGATCTCTGACTCATTTAAACCATTGGCCTCTGCCCCGCTGTTAAAATATCCGCTGGGATTATGTCCTTGATCAATAAATATTTTTATAGCCATATCAGCATTCCTTTCTTACTTAACTATAATAAATATATGACCTAATCCTGCAAATGCCACATTTTATTCAACTTTTCGGCTATTTTTACATACAAAAACACGGATTTCCCCTAACAAATCCTGGGCAGGCCCTCCCCATATAAGACATCAATGGTTCTGCTTCCATGCAGTCTGGTTTTCATTGTCACGCCCTTACCCTCCAGAACAGTTCCGATAATTCTGGCATTTTTCCCGTATTTGCTCTTCTGAACTGCCTGTAACGCCCTTTGCGCCTGGTTTTCAGGAACGACCGCTATCATTTTCCCTTCATTTGCCATATAAAGAGGGTCAAGGCCCAGGATATCACAGAAGCCTCTTACCTGCGGGCTGACCGGAAGAACCTCCTCCCAGATCTCCACCCTGCAGGAGGACTGGTCTGCCGCCTCATTAAGAACCGTAGCAAGCCCTCCTCTGGTAACATCTCTCATACAATGGACCCGGATATTTTCATCAAGAAGATTCTTTACGATGGAGTTTAGGGGCGCGCAATCACTTGCGATCTGATTTTCGATCCCCATCCTGTGAGACAAAATGGCTGCATGATGTTCTCCCAAATTACCGGAAAGAATAATAGCATCCTTTGGCTTACAGTTTGAGATGCTAACACCTCCCTTCCGGATCTCTCCTATTCCAGAGGTATTAATATAAATTCCGCCGTTTCCTTCCACTACTTTTGTATCACCGGCAACAATCCTTACGACCGCCTCTTTTGCCGCCATGGCCATGGAAGCGGCGATCTGCTCGATGCTCTCAAGCTCCGCACCTTCTTCTATTATAAAACCTGCGGTCAGATACTTAGGGACAGCTCCCATCATGGAAAGGTCGTTCACGGTCCCGCATACGGCAAGCTTCCCGATGTTTCCGCCTCTGAAAAACAGGGGAGTGACTACAAAGGAATCCGTGGTATAGGCAATTTTCCCCTTTATATTCAATACTGCAGAATCTTCCAGTTTATTTATGGTTTTATTATTAAAATGTTTTAGAAACACCTCACTGATGAGATTGCCGGTCTGTTTTCCTCCGCTGCCGTAGGACATATCGATTTTCATGGCTGTGCCTCCTCTTGTCATACTCTTATACAATTCTTTCAATGATCATGAATTCTGATACCAGATGCCGCAGGAGCCTTCCGGGGACACCATACAGGGACCGATTGCGTGAAGCGGGGTACAAACTGTCTTAAACAGCGGGCATTCCGTCGGATTGATCCGACCAAGTATTACATCCGTACACTTACAGCCATTTGGCATATCCTCCTCAAGCTCTTCTTCCCCGCTTCCGGCATCATAGGCACCGTATTCTTCCTTAAGCCTTAAAGCGGATTTTTCTATGGTTCCGATTCCCCGCCAGAAGCCATCCGCAGCTTCAAAATACTCCTTAATAAGAGCGGCCGCCTTCTGGTTTCCCTCCTCTGTCACAGCACTGGCATACATATTTTTCACTTCATGGCGCTGCTTCTTTAGCTGGTTCATGATCTCGTATATGGCGGCCAGGATATGCTCCCCTTCAAAGCCTGCTATTACAAAGGGCTTCCGGTACCTGGCTGCCAGCTCCCGGTATGCTCCGCTTCCTGTGATCACGCTGACATGTCCTGGGCTTAGAAACCCATCAATGCTCTTTTCTTTTTCACAGAGAAAGGAAAGAGCCGGCATAATGGTCTTTATGGAAGTCAGGAGCTTTAGATTTTCAAGCTTTTTCTGCCGGATTTCCTCAAGAAGCAAGGCATAAACAGGAGCCGTGGTTTCAAACCCCACTGCAGCAAAGATGTACTGGATCTCTCTGTTTTGCTCCGCTTCTGCCACTGCCATAAGGGGAGAATACAGGATCTTTACCTTTCCTCCTGCTGCCCTTGCCTCTGTAAGTGTCATCCTGCTTCCTTTGACCTTCATCATATCTCCAAAGGTAAGCACGCAATGGTTCTCCTTTCGGGCGTATTCCGTCAGCTTATCGATATAAGCAGGAGAGGTAACGCAGACCGGACAGCCTGGCCCGGAAATCAGCTGGATCTTCGGAGAGATCATGGAGCGGATTCCGTTTTTAAAGATGCTGGACGTATGGGTCCCGCATACCTCCATGATCTTTACCGGCCTGCCGTCATAATTTTTCAATTCACTGATCACCTGGTCAATCATATTCTACTGCTCCTCCTGAAGCTGGGAAAATATAGTGAGGATTTCCTCAGCTACGTCTTCCTTTAAGACATCAATGACACAACCGGCATGTATGAGAACATAGTCTCCGATTTTGGCATCCACCAGCTTAATATTGGCATCGGTGATATTGTCCATAATGTTGACCTTTGCATAATCACCTTTTATCTGAATTATTTTTCCCGGTACTGCAACACACATGACATCCTGTCCTTTCCAAATCCATAATCCCGGATTTTAAATATTTATTTCCCAGGTAAGCCTGGCCTAAGCTCACGCCTCCATCGTTTGGAGGAACAGCCTGATTCAAATAGACGTTAAATCCTTTTTCCCTTAAAAGCCTGACCGTATGTCCTGCCAGCAGGGCATTCTGAAATACGCCGCCGCTTAAGGCTGCGGCATTGCTTGAGTATTTGCTCCTCAGCCTTTCGCAGATTGCTGCGACCGCTTGTGCCAGGGCAAGATGAAAGCCGAGTGCAAGGGAGCCTGTCTCCTCCTTATTTCTCATGCTGCAAAGAGCCTTAAAGACCGGCCGGGGATCTAATTCCAGGATACCCTCCCTTTCATTTATGCCAAAACAGATGTCAGCCGGCTTTACTGCCTTTCTTTCTGCAAGCACTGCCTCTTTTTCCAGCAATATGGCACATTCTCCTTCATAACGGTTCTCATGCCCGATATTTAAAACAGACGCGGCCGCATCAAATAAACGCCCCATGCTGGAAGTCAGGACCGTGTTGACATTATGCTCCAGCGCGGCCTTTATCACACCGATTCTTTCATCCCGGATATAAGCTTCAAGGCCTGCGTGAAGCAAATAGCAGGCAGCCGTTTTCCTGGCATCCCTCATAGAACCGTCTCCTCCCAGAATGGGAAACATGCTTACATGGGCTGCCCGTATGAAATCACGTTCTTCACAGACCAGAAATTCTCCGCCCCATATGTTCCCATCTGTTCCATAGCCGGTCCCGTCAAAAGCAACTCCGATTACAGGCCCTTTTAAATCATGCTCGGCCAGGACCGATGCAATATGAGCATGATGGTGCTGTACCTTAAGGACAGGGAATCCTAAGGCTTCTGCAAAACGAGCCGAGTGGTAGTTTGGATGAAGATCACAGACTGCCAGCCCTGGGACCAATTGAAACAGCCTGGTCAGGTCCGCATAGGATCTTTGATACTCCTCCATAACCGCGTCTTCTTCTAAATCCCCGAAATACTGGGATACCACTGCGCTTCCCTTTTGGCAGAGACAGAACGCGGCCTTTAAATCTCCGCCCGCCGCAAAGATCCCGGTGTTTGTCCAGTCTTCCCCTCTTCCCTCTTCTTTAGAAAGAAAAACAGGATAAGGGACATATCCCCTGCTCCTTCGGATCATCTGGAGCTTTCCCTCTATAATCTTTGCAACAGAATCATCCACAGAGCGGACGATCCTTCTTTCATTATATAATACCCCGTTTAAATAAGGTGATGAGAGGGCCAGCATGGGGCCATCCTCCCGGATAATAGGCTGTCCGGAACTATTGGCGCTTGTCATGATAAGAGGCCCCAGTTTTTCAGTCAGCATATGCTGAAGGGGAGTGTAAGGCAGAAAAGAGCCGCAATAAATACTTCCATTCCCCGTAGAAGGCGCCATAGAATCCTGTTTCATGGCAAGCAGTACGATTGGTCTTGCCTTTGATTCCAGCAATGTTTTTTCTTCTTGAGAGACCACACAGTACTTTCTTATTTCAGAAATTACCGGAAACATGACCGCAAAAGGCTTTTCCTCCCTGCCCTTTAATTTACGAAGCCGTTTTACGGTGTCTTCGAGAAAAGGGGAACAAACCATATGATAGCCCCCAATTCCCTTAACCGCAACGATCCCTCCTTGTGACAGCACTTCTATCGTCTTTTCAAACGCTTCTTTTTCCAGCAGTCCGCCATGGTCATCTTCCTTATCCTGATAGATCAGGTAAGGGCCACAGTCATTGCATGATATGGTCTGGGCGTGGAAACGCCTGCTTTCAGGGGAGGTATATTCTTCCCGGCAGGCACCGCACATGGAAAAGTCATCCATGGAAGTCCGGTTTCTGTCATAAGGCAGATCTTCGATGATGGTATATCTGGGGCCGCAGGACATGCAGCTGGTAAAGGGATTCTGATATCTTCTGTCCGATGCATCAGAAAGCTCTCTCATGCATTCCGGACAAACCGGCAGATCAGGCGGAATCACTAATATTTCCGCACTGGACCCGCTCTCTACAATGACAAAATCTTCAAGCTCCATGAAAGGAAGTTCTTCGGCTTCCATCCTTATGATTTCATAGCCGCCCTTCTTATTTTCCTTAAGATCAGCGAAAAACCGGCCAAGAACCTCCTTTTCGGATTGTGCCACGATCTCAACGTAGCCGCCTACATTGCGGACCGTTCCTTTTATCCCATATTGTTTGGCTGTACGATAAACAAGGGGCCGGAATCCAACCCCTTGCACAATGCCGTAAACCTTTATTTTTTCTGTTATGACCTTGCTTTTTCCATGATCCATTCTACTACCTTTTCGTAACCTTCTTCCGTCTTTCCGGATACCTTAATCACCGGCGCCGTTTGATTCAAAGCCCGGACCCCTTTCATAAAAAAGTCCTCATCAAAATCAATATATGGCAAAAGATCACATTTATTCAACAAAATCAAATCGGCTTTTTCAAATGCCAGAGGATATTTATACGGCTTATCACTGCCCTCTGTTACGGTTGAAACCAGCATCTTGACATGTTCACCGATCATGAATTCGGCGGGGCATACCAGATTGCCGATATTCTCAATAAACAAAATCCCGTCACTGATTTTCAGTTCTTCCACCGCATCTCCGATTAAGGGAGAATCCAGATGGCAGGCTCCGCCCGTATTGATCTGAATGGCCTTTACCCCAAGGGACTGGAGGGTTTTCGTGTCGTAATCCGCCTCAATATCCCCTTCGATCACATAAGAGGTCACATCCGTCAGACGTTTGATAATCTGTATCAGGGAAGTGGTTTTTCCAGCTCCTGGCGCTCCCATGACATTGATGGCATAAATGCCGTTGTTTGTTAATGACACATTGATCTGTGCTGCAACCTGGTCATTCCTGTCGTAGACAGACTGCATGATTTCTATTTCCTTATTCTCAGACATCGTTACCTCCATATCTAAATTTCAATCGACTTGATATAAAACTCCTGCCCGATGTTTGTAGGACGGCCTTCTCCTTTACAGTAAGGACATTCAAAAGTAAAGGGCTTTCGGACAAAAAATTTTCCGCAGGCGCTGCACTGAAGCTCAGGCGCTACCCGTTTCATATGAAGCTTCGCGTTTTCACAGGGAGTTCCCTCCGCGATCAAATCAAAATAAAGTTCAATGGAACTGGCTACATAACCGCAGGTATCCCCCACCACCAGATTGATGGCCTTTACTTCTTCTGCGTGGTATTTCTCAGCATATTCTCCGGCAATTTCTATGATTCGCCGGGTGATTGGGTATTCATGCATTTCACAAATTCATCCCTTACATTTCCGTATGATGGCTCGGTGTACTGGTTTTCCATCCTAAGACATTTCTTCGGACATACTTCACTGCAATAACCGCATTGGATACACTTAAGCCTTTCAATGCTCCACAGGGTTTTCGATTTATCTGTTTGAATGGCTCCTGTGGGACACTTTCTTTCACACATCCCGCAGAATATACATTCCTCCACCGATATCCCGATCTTTCCTCTGGTGCGTTCATATGTTTCCTTTCGCTTAACCGGATATGGAACCGTATAGGGACCATGAATCAGGTTCTTTATAAGCGTTTTTGACATCCTTAATATAGACATACTATCCTCAATTCCGCTGTTCTTCCCAGCAATAACATTTCATGGACCGGGGGTATTACCGCTCGGTACAGCTGATGCATGGATCAATGGTAAGGATCAGGATCGGCACATCGGCAAGAGAACAGTTCTTTAAAGTCTCAAGCAAAGCCGGGACGTTGGCAAAGGTAGGGGTACGGACCCTGACTCTGTCAAGGAATTTTGTTCCGTTTGCTTTTGTATAATAAAGGACCTCTCCTCTCGGCTGCTCCAGACGGGTAAAATGCTCTCCCTTTGGATTTCCTGTTACTTTTCTTTTTATCTCTCCATCGGGCATGATGGCAATGCACTGCCTGATAATATCAATGGACTGGAACAATTCCCCGATCCTGACCTTGGTTCTGGCATAGCAGTCTCCGCCCTGATCGGTAATCGGCTTAAAATCCAGTTTATCATAAGCCGCATATCCCTGAGACCTTATATCCATTTCAATCCCGCTGGCCCTTGCCATGGGACCCACTGTTCCCAGATCGAAAGCCGCCTGCTTTGACAGCACGCCAACTCCTTTTGTGCGGAGTTTTACTGTGGAATCGTTTAAGAATACGGCGGCAGCCTCTTTTAAATCCTTTTCCATGCCGGTCAATACATCCCGAATCCTGCTTAATGTCTCAGGAGAGATATCCTTTTTCACACCGCCGATGTCGCACACGGAAAATATGACTCTGCCTCCGGTGGTTTCTTCAAAAATATCCAGAACCTGCTCCCTTAATTTCCAGGATTGCATGAACAGACTTTCAAATCCAAAGGCATCGGCCAGAAGGCCCAGCCATAAAAGATGGCTGTGCAGACGGGACAGCTCGGCCCATATGGTCCGCAGGAATTTTGCCCGCTCCGGGATCTCCACCTCCATAATGCTTTCTATTGACATACAGTAGCCCATACCATGCATAAAGGAACAGATACCGCAGATCCGCTCCGCAACATAGACATACTGCTGATAATCTTTCTTTTCTACCAGTTTTTCCAGTCCTCTGTGAATGTATCCGATTCTTGGGATCGCCTCAACAACCCTTTCATCCTCCAGAACCAGATCCAGATGGATCGGCTCCGGAAGCACCGGATGCTGAGGACCAAAAGGAACAATTGTCCTGTTTCCCATAAGTAGCCTCCATTCTGATGCGAAATGGCATCATTTCCCTAATCGTTCATGTGAAACGGTGTTTTAACCGGAATCTTATACAGTGTATCGTTAAAGTCCGGCGTAATCCCAGTGATCTTTACTCCGAATAGCTCCTTTATCTCATTTTCATACAGGAAGGAATAAGGGTAAATAATACTGATGCTTGGCAGTTCTGTCTCTGTATCGGTTATGATCCTTAAGTTTAAAAACTCATGATCCTTATCAAAGGAATAGGTCAATTCCATGCCTTCCCGATTGGTAGCGGTAATGGCAACAAGCCGGTAACCGTCATTTTTTATTTTCAGTGTCTCCGCCAGCAGATCATTTGCGGAGATCTCGTTTAAAATCTGTTCAGCCATAATTTGCCTCCTAATGAATCAAGCGGATATGCTTGCATATCCTGTTGATTCACAAATTCAAAGTTGAAAAATCCTTTTCTTTCAACCTTCTTCTTTGCCGCCCCGCAGCCCTTAAGATTTCTTTCTGCCGGTTTTCTTTCTCTTTTCTTCCAAAACATCAAGTGCTTTCACGACACCATCTATGATTGATTCCGGGCGGGCCGCACAGCCCGGCACGTAAACATCCACCGGAATTACCTTTCCTACTCCGCCGACCACGTTATAGCATTCTGCAAAAATGCCTCCTGACGTGGCACAGATTCCAATTGCCACCACTGCCTTTGGATCAGGCATCTGTTCATAAAGCTGCTTTACGACCGGTATATTCTGTTCATTTACACTTCCGGTAATGAGTAAAATATCCGCGTGCTTTGGGTTGCCTGTATTAATAATTCCAAAACGCTCCACATCGTAAAGGGGCGTAAGACATGCCAGCACTTCTATGTCACAGCCATTGCAGCTTGTACCGTCATAATGCAGAATCCAGGGCGATTTTTTTACGACACTCATAATATCCTCCATTCCGCCTTTGGGCAGTTTTCATGACCTGCCAGTAGTTTATCTGAAAAATGACAGGATAATTAAGTTCACCGTACCCATAATACCGGTTACGATCCACGCTGATTTAAGAGCCTGCTGCCATTTAAGCCTAGCGGCTCCATTGTCTATAATGATCTCAAGAAAATAAACCAGCAGGCACACGATGACCGCAAAAACACGGCTCATCGGTGCAGCAGTTGCAAAAAATACAAAAACCAGAGTCAGAGAGATAATCACCTCATACCAGTGGGTCACCTCAATCACGGCCAGATCCTTGCCGGAATATTCGGTGGTAATGCCTTTTACGATTTCCTGATGTCCATGGTGGGACATGCTTAAATCAAAGGGTGATTTTCTAAGCTTAAATGTCAGGATAAATAATAGTCCCACAAACACTCCCGGAAGATAAACAATCGATGGCGTATTCGCCATTATAATATCCTTTACAAAAAAACTGTTCTCAGCATAATATAAGCCAATGCAGGTAAGCAGCACCATGGGCTCGTAAGCCATGATCTGCAGCAACTCTCTTTCCGAACCAATGGTGTTATAGGGTGAATTGGATGCATAGCCGCCTAATACGAAAAATACAGAGCCAAGAGTCAGGGCAAATATGGCTAACAGGATATCTCCGCCTGAAAGCAGGATCAACGTGGTAAATACCACAAACGCAAGTGAAATATACACGAAGAAACGGTGCATGGAATTAACCTCAATGGATTCCTTCTGACACAGCTTCAGTACATCGTAAAATGGCTGAAATAATGGCGGTCCCTGCCTCCCCTGAAGCCTGGCTGATAAAATACGGTCAATTCCGGTCAGCAGGCCGCCTGCAACAGGAGCAAGCACAGCGATTCCTATCAGGATTACAATATTCATATTACGCCATTCCTCCTATCATCAGTATAACTCCGCCGACCAGAATTGCGGCAGCTATGACATCGCTCCACAGAGATAATCTCTTGGGGCCAAAATAATCATCCATATACCAGTTACGCAGTTCCATCTTTTTCTTTTCTTCCATAGCTCCATAGAACGTTTCATTATCTCCGGTGTTTTCTCCTGCCATATAAACCGGAACTTTTCTTCTTTTATCGTTTTTATAAAACGGGATAAAACTGATGGGCAGAAGGATGAGCATGCTCAGCATAAACAGCATCAGCTTAATATCATTGGTTCCGATGGGGATCGAAGCCGGTCTGCCAAATACCTCAGTCAGATAAGGAATCAGGGCATATTTCGATACCAGCGGAAAGGTAAAGCAGGACACCACTACCATTGCCGCAAGGATTGTAATGGGGATTTCCTCATCCAGATGAAATTTACTCTCACTCTGATGATTCATATTTGCCCTTGATACCAGTTTCCCCATCCACTTTGTCCAGTAAAACAATGTGGCGGCACTGCCATAAGCCAGAATAATGACAATGATAATGTTATTTGAATCAATAAATGCCTTCATAGCAACCCATTTTGATATCAGCATTCCAAATGGGGCAAGAAACATTCCTGCAATGCCGATCATCATGTAAAGCGCGAGTTTTTTTGAAATTCCAAGAAGGACATCCATATTTTCTACATCCCGGTTCCCGATCTGATGCTCGATGGAGCCAACGGATATAAAAAGCAAGGATTTGGACACTGCATGGAATATGATCAAAAGGATGGCAGCCCATAAGGATTCCTGGGTTCCGATGCTGGCGCATATTATGATGAGCCCAAGGTTTGCCAGAGTGGAATAAGCTAAAATCTTCTTGGCGTCGCTTTGTGAAATAGCCATCAGGGAACAGGCCAGAAAAGTTATTCCTCCCACGAAGGTTACGGTTTTTCCTACAGGAGTTGCACCTAACAGAGGAGCAAGACGGAGGATTAAATACACACCTGCTTTCACCATGGTAGCGGAATGCAGCAATGCGGAAGAAGGCGTGGGCGCCACCATCGCTCCAAGAAGCCAGGAGGAAAAGGGCAGCTGGGCTGATTTGGTCAGTGCGGCCAGGGACAGGAAAAACACGGGGATCATCAAAGCAGCTTCCGGCTTCATGGAAGTAACCACCGACAATTCCAGGGTATTGTAATAAATACCGATGAAAATGATCCCAGCCGCAAAAGCAACTCCGCCTCCCAGATTAATCACAAGGGCGCGGAAGGAATTGTTTCTGGCTTCTTTTGTCCTGGTATAGCCGATCAGCAGGAAGGAACAAAGAGTCGTCAGCTCCCAGCAAAAATACATCCAGGTAAGATCATTGCTTAATACGATTCCAAACATGGCGGAAAGGAATAAAAATAGAACTGCGAAGAAGAAGCTTTTCCTTTCTTTATATTCCTTGTGGTGAATATGGTATGTCTTCATATACCCCACCGCATAAATGCAAATCAGGCTTCCTACCAGTCCAATAACCAATACCATAATTGCTGTCAGCTTGTCGAAAATCATGGCATGTTTTACTTCAATTTTATGTTTTACCGTTAATTCAAAGCAGAGCATTGATGCCGTCTGTACAAATGATAAAACCGAAACAGCATACTTTTTATACCGGATACCAAGGGAAATCACGTACACGGCCACTGCCGTCTCTGTCATTGCCATGATAACTTCAATCGTCTTTTCCCAGCGGAAGGACAAAACAATTCCATTCTTAAAATATAACCCTACAACTGCCAGAGTCAATACAGCCGTACCAGCGGCTCCTACCCTGACAATCATATTCCTTACCTCATCATTTCTAACCAGTAAAATCCCTAACGCCGCAGCCAATGGAAATAAAATTAATCCTGTAATCGCACCCATACATTCATCACCCTGTTTTTGTTTTATTATATCCGTCACAATCAAGAACAAAAAAATCAACGACACCGTCAAAATTCTCTAACTGAATGATCTTTTCCGCATCTTCGATTAATTCGTGCTCATTATATCACACTAAAAGTGGTTGTCAATGTTTTGTTTTGTGTACAATTTACACAACTTTTACACCCAAAAGCAGAATATGGAAATTCAATTCATAGGGAAGTGTGAACTTCTTATAAAACAGGATAAAACGGGAAAATACAGGAACAAACCATGTCTTTTTGCAAAAATATATACAACTTCTTAACAAGATTCCAAGGAAATTAAACAGTATTTTAACGAGTTGTCATCTTCTTACAGGAAATCCGGGTGTGAAGAAATCGTTAAATTAATAAAAAGGCATCCGAATCCTCCTTCGGATGCCTTTTTTATCCCTTAGCGTTTAACCAGAATCCGCTCTCCATGCCTGCCGATCCAGTAGTTTATGCCAGGGTATTTGGCCGTAAGATAATCTGCAAACAGCAGCGGGTCCTCACTGTTTTTGTCAAACATTTCATAATGTGCCGGAACTGCCAGACCGGGCCTAAAAGTACCTACCATATCCGCCGCTTCCTGATACGTCATATTGCCGATGATGTTTTCTCTGTATCTCCTGCCATCACGCCCGTTGATAGGAAGGAACATCACATCAAGTTTCCCGAATTTCCTAAGCTTGTCATACATTCCTTCATAAATGCAGGTGTCGCCGGAATGATACAGGGAACAGCCGCCGCCTTCCAAGACACAGCCCAGATAGGGGTAGGCGCCTGTAGCCGGGTCCTGGTCGAGGAATTCATGGGCGGCGGCGATCCCTGTCATGCGGATATCATCCAAAAGCTCCAGGGTAATTCCATCGTCTAGTCCGATGAACCGTTCCTCTTTTATATTCAGATCATTGGAAAGAGAAGGGATAAGCAGCTTTGATACTATGAATTTGGCATTTGGAGAACTGACTGATAACTGGTGCCATACCTTTCTGTCAATATGGTCCGTATGATCATGGCTGCCAAAGAAGTAATCCGCATTTGTCACTTCCTCAGGCTTTAACAAGGACGGGATCTTCCTGTTCGGATGTTGGGATAAGAACGCATCCAGATAAAAAATCCTGCCGGCAAGCTTTACGGCAAAACCGATCTGCCCAAGCCACCAGATTGCCGATTCTCCAAAAGCCGGCTCGCTTTCATTCATTTCATGTATTAATTCCTCTCCTTCCTTCATAATGCCGGTACCGTGGTTTTGTATATTGCTTTCCGTTATGGCCATATGTTTTCCACCTTTCGTTTTTGGTGCTTTTTCTTGTATGTTCATCATATCATGATTTCCTTCCTATTGGGGAATATCTTACAAAAACGGCAATAAATAAGCAGCTGGATCCCACAGGACCCGGCTGCTTTAAAATCATGCTTTTAGGCATTAACTGGCTGGCTTTAGTTCTCGCTTTAACTTTGGCTTTAACTTTGGCTTTAGCTTTGGCTTTAGCTCTGGTTTTGGCTTTGACTCCCGCTCCCGCAGCCATTTTTAGAATAGAGATAATTATACAGAATTCCATGCCGGATTTCATCTGTGATGATTTCAGTTATCATATTTATATGGAGGCGTGACTGCATGGCATAAAGGATTTTTCGGTATTTTTGTACTGCATTCTGCTCGCCTAACAAAGCTTTTGACAGGCCATCGCAATAACTTTCAGGTTCCATAAAGGGCTCACCCTCCACAGCAGGCGCCATTACACCGGTCAGATCACGATAAATCTGCCGGAATAATGCATAATGTCCTATTTCATTGTCGCGGATGCCGGAAATTATCTGTTTATCATCTTCTGTGGGAGCCTGATCTATCAGCCACGCATAAAATATCCCGTCCTCGGTTTCTCCTGCAAGTGCTTCCTGAATTAATTCAAGAGCGCCGTCAAGATTCTGGGGATATGTGAAAATGTCAATATTCACCACTTGTTGATACGACAGGGGATATGCCGCCGTATTCCAGTATGGAGCGATATAACCATTGGAATAGGGATGGTAACCTTCGTAATCATAATAACCCATTATGCAATCTCCTAATAAGATTCTTTCCATATTCTATGATATTTCCCCAAAGCCAGTGCTGGTTTAAAGCAAAATAATTGAAAATATGATATTATTTCTGTAAAAAGCAAAAAGGAAACAAGAATTTTATTTTTTATTTTAAAACATAATTTTTGTGGTAAAATAAAATAAACGATAGAAAGAGGAGGTAGGATATGGAACAGGAACTCCCAACCACCATCGATGAATACATTGCAGGCCAAAACCCGGAAATTCAGCCCATCCTGGGAAAGCTGTACCAGACCATAAAAGAGGCCGCACCGGAAGCAACGGAAAAAATCAGCTGGGGAATGGCCACATTTGTCTATCACGGCAATCTGGTTCATTTCTCCGCAGAGAAAAAGCATATTGGGTTTCATCCGGCACCTTCCGCCATCATTGCCTTTCAGGAAGAGCTGAAGGAATACCGTTACTCAAAGGGTACGGTTCAGTTTCCCTATGACAAGCCCCTTCCCTATGAACTCATAGAAAGAATGGTCCGGTTTCGGACCGCCGAACAGGCAGCTCTTTTTGAAGAGAAAAAAGCGGGAAAAACAAAGGAAAAAACATTGCGGCCCCGCTATCCCATGCCCGATGATATAATGGCAGAGCTTCAGAAAGAAGATTTAGCCGAGGCTTATGATGCCCGCCCTCCCTATCAGAAAAATGATTATATCGGCTGGATCACAAGAGCCCGGCGTCCGGAAACCCGCAGGAAGCGGATCGACCAGATGTTAGATGAGCTGCGTTCCGGTGATGCCTATATGGGCATGGCATACTCCCCTAAAAAAAGCACAAAGACCGGTCCTTCCTGACCGGTCTTCTTTTACTCTCGGACCGTTTCTTAATAATTCTTAATTCCCTTAAATTCCATTGTTATTCTATCCATAAATGATATAATTTTTCATATTAAAATAATAGAAAAGGAGGCTGCCGATCCATGAATACATCACAGCAGATACTGGTAGTGGATGACGATGCAGACATCCGGGAAGTTCTTCGCATTCAGCTGGAAAACAATGGCTATTCCGTATGGTCAGCGGCAAATGGAAACGATGCAGTCGCAGCCGTCACAGGCAATCCTGATATTGATCTTATTATTTTAGACATCATGATGCCCGGTTTATCAGGGATCGATGCCTGTACCCAGATCCGGCGGATATCATCTGCTCCCGTGCTTTTTTTAACAGCAAAATCAAAGGAGAGCGATAAAAGGCTGGCCTATGAAAACGGCGGCGACGATTATCTTGTAAAACCATTTTCACAGGCAGAGCTTCTCATGAAGGTCCGCTCTCTTTTAAGAAGGTATGTTGTCTATAAAGGGAAAGGAACACCCCTCTCCGGCATTTCGGAAATCCGTCTACAGGATATTCTGATTGATACCACAGGCCGTTTTGTTTACCGGGAAAATCAAAAAATTGAGCTTACGGACACAGAGTATCAGGTTTTGATGTATCTGGTCAAGAACAGGGGAAAAGCCAAAGACGCACAGGCAATCTATGAGGGCGTATGGAACGATAAGTTCTTCCCTTCTTCCACCAATACCGTCATGGTTCACATTTTAAAGCTCCGGAAAAAACTGGAATTGGATTTTAATAATCCCACCATCATACGAACCGTTTGGGGAAAGGGCTATCAGATCGATGAAGCATAAATGGATCTCATCTTTACGGTATAAGCAAATATTTGTATTGATCTTCGGAGCGGTCATCAGCTTTGGGATGTACTTTGCCGCCCAGGCTTTTGGCGATTATCTGGTTTCCAGGAACCATATGAATGAAGATGCCGCATGGAAACGGCTGACCAATTATCAAAACTCTTTTGAAAATTACATTAATAAATACAATATATCCGTGAAAAACGTAAGATCCATTTCCAAATGGGTGAAAAACCATAAATACGTTTACGTGACCATTTTTAACGACAATGAAATCATCTACGAATCCGGCTTCTGGAATGATTCCTACACTTCCTATGAGGCCATCGGCTCCGTTGAGGAAAACATCAAGGAGGCCACTCGGGATATCACGTTCAGCGACGGAACTTACTCCGTATCCATTATCGATTCATCGGAAATAAAATGGTATAACCTGGTATCCTATGTTTCATGGGGAGTCTTTTTCCTGTTTCTGTTTGTGATCCTGATCCTCTATAACCACCGGATCATTGCCAGGATCATGCTTTTGTCAAAAGAGGTATCCCTGATTGAAAAAGGAGATTTGGAGCAGCCGATTTATTATAAAGGAAATGATGAGATTTCTCTTCTGGCAATCAATGCAGATAACATGAGAAATTCCATTATTACAAGATATAAAAGTGAAAAGGAAGCCTGGGAAGCAAACAGTGAGCTGATCACTTCCATATCCCACGACATACGAACGCCGCTTACCTCCCTGATTGGCTACCTGGAAATACTGGACTCAAAAAGTTACCATTCGGAAGAACAGCTTGACAAATACATCAAGAGCTGCAAGGAAAAATCCATTCAGTTAAAAGACTTATCCGACCGGCTGTTCCAGTATTTTCTTGTATTCGGTAAGGAAAGGATCTTAATGCAGATGGAATCATTCGATGCAAAGATCCTGCTCCAGCAGCTTTTTATGGAACACGTATTTGACCTTGGCAACTTGGGATTTGATGTAAAAACGGAATATGTAGAGCAGCCCTGCAGCATAACTGCTGATATCCAATATTTAAGGCGGTTATTTGATAACCTGTTTTCCAATATAAAAAAATATGCCGGAGGGGATGGGCCGATCATAGTCAAAAGCTATATGGACGGCAATGACCTGATCATCACCATTTCCAATGAGATCCGCAAGGACAGCGTGTTTTTGGAAAGCACCAACATCGGACTGAAAACCTGTCAGAAAATAGTAGAACAAATGAACGGTACCTTTGAGATACAAGAAAACCGGACAAATTTCAAAGTCCGTGTAACGTTTCCAATCGAACCAGTCAGAGAGGAGTAAAAACCTATGAGAAACGTACTGGAGTATCTTGAACACTCAGCAAGCATCTGCCCGGAAAAAATTGCTGTGGAAGATCAGGAAAAAAACTGTTCTTATAAGGAACTGTTATTAAATGCAAAACGGATCGGCAGCTTTCTTTCCGGTTATGAATCACCCGGAAGCCCTGTTGTGGTTTTTATGGATAAAAGCGTGGAGGCATTGACAGCGTTCATGGGCATTGTATATGCCGGGTGCTTCTATGTCCTGATCAGCCCGGCACAGCCTGCTGCCCGCATCCGGCAGATTCTTCATGTGCTGAATGCAGGTTCCATCATCACCATTGGGGATCATGGGGCCCTGCTAAAAGACATGGAGTTTTCAGGTAATCTGTTTGATTACCATGAGGTTGTGAAATGTGAAATAAGGGAAGAACCCTTAAAGATTATCCGTGACTTCTCTCTGGATATAGATCCTCTGTACTGCAACTTTACCTCCGGTTCCACCGGCGTTCCAAAGGGCGTATTGGTCAGTCACCGGTCGGTCATTGATTTTATGGAATATTTTCCTTCCATGTTCGGCATAACCGGGGAGGACATTATCGGGAACCAGGCCCCCTTTGATTTTGATGTGTCTGTCAAGGATATTTATTCCACCCTTAAAGTGGGAGCCACCATGGTCATCATTCCAAAGAAATTATTCTCCATTCCCACGGAGCTCCTTGACTTTCTGTGCGAACGTCAGGTAACAACCCTGATCTGGGCGGTTTCGGCCCTGTGCCTGATCACCCAATTAAAGGGGTTCACCTATAAAGTCCCTTCCAAAGTCAATAAGATCTTATTCAGCGGCGAGGCAATGCCTGTGAAGCATTTAACGACCTGGCAGAAATATCTTCCTGATGCACACTATGTTAACCTGTACGGACCAACGGAAATTACATGCAACTGTACCTACTACCAAGTGGACCGGATATTTGAAGCTCATGAAACTCTTCCCATAGGAAAGGCATTTCCCAATGAAAAAGTCTTTCTCCTGGACCAGAATGACGAACTGATCTCAGAAAAAGTCAGGATCGGAGAACTTTGCGTCTCCGGTACGGCTCTGGCGTTGGGGTATTATAACAATCCGGAGCAGACAAAACGGGCATTTGTACAGAATCCCCTTAACACTCACTGCCTGGAAACGATTTACCGGACCGGTGATCTGGCTTTCTATCATGAGAACGGGGAGCTTTGCTTTGCCGGGCGCAAGGACTTCCAGATCAAGCATATGGGTCACCGAATAGAACTGGAAGAGATCGAGGCCGTCATAAACAGCTATCCTCTCATTCAGCGGGCATGCTGCGTCTTTGATGATGAGAAAAACCGGATTGGTGCATTTTATGTGGGTGATATGGAAGGAAAGGAAATTTCAGTACGGATGAGGGAAACCCTGCCGGTTTATATGATCCCGTCCGCCTTTTATCCCCTGCCGGAATTACCGGTTACCGCAAACGGAAAAATAGACAGAAAAAAATTATTGGAGAGGTGTAAAGGAAACCAGCCATGAACGAGAAAAAGTTTGAATATGCCATTCATGAATACAAAACCCCTTTCTACATGTTTGATACGGATATCCTGGCCATGCAGGTGAGAAAAATCAGGGATGTACTGGGCGATGATGCAGAATTATGTTATGCCATGAAGGCCAATCCATTTGTCATCAAGGATTTAGAGGAAATGGTTGATTCCTTTGAGGTCTGTTCTCCCGGCGAATTCTCCATCTGCGAAAGAGCCGGTATCAACATGGGGAAAGTGGTTATGTCCGGCGTACATAAGAAGCATGAGGACATGGAATATACCTTGAAACACTATGGGGATCAGATCATATATACCGCTGAGTCTCTCTCCCACTGGCAGATTCTTACCGCCTGTACAGAAAGCCTTCAAATACCCGTCCGGGTCCTCCTCCGCCTGACCTCCGGAAACCAATTCGGCATGGATGAAAGCCTGATCCGGCAAATCATTGCAGGAGGTGTCCATAAATTTATAACAATAGAGGGGATCCAGTACTTTTCCGGTACCCAGAAGAAGTCCATAACCAAATTGGAAAACGAGCTTCATATGCTGGACCAATTTTGCCTGGATTTAAACCGGGAATACGGATTTAAAGTCAAAAGACTGGAGTATGGCCCCGGACTTCCCATCTGCTATTTTGAGGAAGAGAAAAATGAAGAGGATCAGATGTTATATGGCCTTGCCGAGTCCATCAAAAAGCTTACCTTTGGCGGCAGGGTCGCATTGGAGATGGGAAGATTCATCGCAGCTCCCTGCGGCTCCTATGTGACCAGCGTAGTGGATATGAAAACAAACAAGGGAGAGCCCTACTGCATCGTTGACGGCGGTATCCACCAGCTAAATTATTACGGGCAAATGCTCGCCATGAAAAAGCCGCCCATCCTTCATTTTAATCACAGGGAGGGAGATAGAAAGGAATGGACCGTCTGCGGCTCTCTCTGCACGGTGAATGATGTGCTTGTGAAGCAATACCCCTTCCAAAACCTTCAGACGGGAGACCGTCTTATTTTCCAAAAGACCGGCGCTTATTCGGCAACAGAAGGCATGTCATTATTTTTAAGCCGGGATTTGCCTCAGATCCTTCTCTATTCTGCAAAAGAAAATTTCCGCATTGCAAGATCTCACTTTCAAACGGATGTTTTAAATTATTTTAAACCTAAGGAGACGAAACTATGGAACAATTATTAGAAATCTTAAATGACATCAACCCAGGGATTGATTATGAAACAGAAACAAGACTTATTGACGGAGAGCTCTTAGACTCATTCTCCATTCTCTCCCTCATTCCAGAGCTTGAAGATGCATTTGGCATCGAGATCACTCCCATAGACATGGTACCCGCTAATTTTAACTCTGCAAAAGCAATGTGGGATATGATCCATCGTTTAAAAGAGGAATAAAAGATGGCTTATAATTCCCTCCTATATCTTTTCATCTTTTTGCCGGTTGCATTGCTGGCCTACCAGCTTGCGCCCCAAAGCTTCCGTTATAAAGTATTGCTGATTGCCAGTTATGTTTTCTTCCTTTCCTTTAGCGGAAAACTGCTGGCATATCTGCTTTTTTCTACACTTTCCATTCACCACATCGGCCTTTGGCTTGCTTCCTGCAAAAAAGACTATATGCCGGCAGTTTACGCCCCGGAGGATAAAAAGGCAAAAAAAGCAGCCTATGAGGCCAAACGCCGCAGGATCTTATGGCTTGGGATCGGATTGCAGCTTAGCATTTTATTGATTTTAAAATACTCCGGTTTCTTTTTTGAAAACTTTAACTTAGTATTAAAAGCGATATCCTTCCCAAGGCTTCTGCCTACCATGAAATTCGCCCTGCCCATTGGGATTTCTTTTTACACCCTGCAGGCAATCTCGTACCTGATCGATGTCTATTATGAAAAAATAGAGGCTGACGACAATTTAGGCAGACTGGCCTTGTACCTCTCCTTTTTTCCGACCCTTTTAGAAGGCCCGATCTGCCGCTACTCTCAGACTGCCGAAGCCCTCTGCAAGGGGAAGCCATTGGAATACAAGAACGTTACCTACGGCCTTCAGCGGTTGATGTGGGGATTATTTAAAAAGCTTGTTATAGCAGACCGTCTTAACCTGCTTGTGGAAACGATCTTCGACACCCCCAATCATTATGGCGGGATCATCGTTATCGCCGGAGCCGTTTTATATACCTTTCAGTTATATGCGGATTTTTCAGGCTGCATTGACATGTCCATCGGCACCGGAGAAATGTTTGGAGTAATCATTCCCGAGAACTTCCGTCAGCCCTTTTTCTCCAAAACCGCATCAGAATTCTGGAGACGCTGGCATATTACCCTTGGCGCCTGGTTAAAGGATTACATTTTTTATCCCATATCCTTAACCAAATTCGTCAAGAATTTAGGGAAAAAATCCCGTGCCAAATATGGAAAGCATTTAGGGCAGATCATTTCTTCTTCCGTCGCCCTGTTTGGCGTATGGATCTTAAACGGGCTGTGGCATGGTACCGGGTGGAACTATATTTTCTTTGGAATGTATTATTTTGTCCTCATTCTATTGGGAAATCTGCTGGAACCGGTGATCCAAAAGATGACCAATGCCTTAAGGATCGACCGGGCCTCCGCCTTGTATAAGTGTTTCCAGACGGTGAAGCTGCTTTTGATCGTGTTTACGGGAGAACTTTTCTTCCGTGCAAACAGCCTGACCGCCGGTATGAGCATGTTCCTGTCCATTTTCACCGGCTTTCACTGGTCTGCTGTCACAGACGGCTCACTGTTTAAGCTTGGACTGTCTCTGCCGGATTTCATTGCCGTATTCTTTGGTTTTATTGCGGTATATACAGTGGGCATAATCCATGAAAAAGGGATTTCTATCCGCGATAGGATTTCCGGCTGGAATATGTTTGCCCGCTGGAGTTTTCTTTACGCTGCGATCCTTCTTATTATTGTTTTGGGGGCGTACGGCGACGGATATTTACCTGCAAAACTTATATATGCCGGATTTTAAGGGGTGATGAGATGAAGAGCAAAAACAAGATTAAATCAATATCATTTTTAACCGGACTTTTTATTTTATTGTACATTATCTCCTACCTGCTCCTCCCTTACAACAACATGGGGGATAGCCTATACAAAAAGGCAAATGGCATCCTAAAGGAACCAAAGGACACCATAGACTATGTGGCAATCGGGGACAGCGAATGCAGCGCCAGCATTTCTCCCATGGAGGTCTGGAATGCTTACGGCTATTCCGGATATAACTGCGGCGTCCCAAGCCAGCAATTGCAGGATACTTACTATTTGCTGGAACGGCTGCTTAGAAACCAGCATCCAAAAGTTGTTTTCCTGGAAACCAATGCATTTTACCGGGATTTCAAATACATCAACACCCTTGAAACTTCCATTGAAGAAGCAGTCAAAAAAATATTTCCCATTTACAAATACCACGATAACTGGAAATTTTTTCATTTTTACATGCTGAAAACCATAGGCCATAAGGTAAAGCTGGAGCCGACCACTGTTTATAAGGGATACCAATACAGCGCAATCGTAAATCCCTACAAGAGCGGGCCTTATGTCACTGAAACAGAGGATGTTTATGTGATCGACGAGCAGCCATTGTTATACTTAAATAAAATCGTAAACCTATGCAGGAATAAGGATATCCAACTGATCGTGTACAGCGCACCGTCGCCAAAGTGCTGGTCCTACGCCAAGCACAATGCAGCCGCAGCCTTTGCAAACGTTAACCAGCTGACTTACATTGACTTAAATTTAGATATTGAAACCCTGGGCATCGATTGGGCAAAAGACTCCCGTGATGACGGTGATCACTTAAACTACTTTGGTGCCAAAAAAGTGTCGGACTATATGGGAAAATACTTGTCCGAACACACGGACCTGACCGATCACCGGACGGATGAACGGTTTATAATCTGGAACAAAGAGCTGAAAAATTATCTTAAACTTACGGAACAGAATTAACTCTTAAAGAGCATTGGGCGGCAGGAAAACAGGCTGTCTCCAATGCTCTTTTGTCACTATTTTTGTATGTAACAGGACATGAAATCCGCCAACTTATCACATGCCATTTTTAACTGGTTTAGCTCCGGAAGGTAAACGACCCGGAAATGATCCGGTTTTTCCCAATGGAATCCACCTCCATGAGTCAGCAGGATCTTCTTATCTTTTAAAAAGTCTAATACAAACCTTTCATCATCATAAATGTTAAATTTACTGGTATGGATTTTAGGGAACATGTAAAAGGCTGCTTTTGGCTTTACCACGGATATTCCCGGAATCTCATTTAATGCCTGATAGGTGTATTCCCTCTGTTCGTATATTCTCCCGCCCGGTACCATCAATTTTTCTGTTTCCTCTTCCATCTCCAGCGCAGCTTCGATCACGGACTGGGCCGGGACATTGGAGCAAAGCCGCATGGAGGATAAGAGGTTTATCCCTTCCACATAGCCTTTTGCAAAGGATTTATCGCCGCAAAGGCTCATCCAGCCGCAGCGGTATCCTGCAATTAAATGGGATTTTGAAAGGCCATTGAACGTAATGGTCAAAAGGTCCGGCGCCAGAGAGGCGATGGATATATGCTCCAAGCCGTCAAAGACAAGCCTGTCATAAATCTCATCTGCAAAGATGATCAGCCCATGTTTCCGGCATAGTTCCACAATCTCCTCCAGGATCTCCCTGGGATATAGGGTACCCGTCGGATTGTTGGGGTTAATGATGACGATCCCCTTGGTCCTGCTTGTTATTTTGCTTTTGATATCGTTGATATCCGGGTACCAGTCTGCTTCTTCGTCGCACATATAATGGACAGCAGTTCCTCCTGAAAGGGTTACGGACGCAGTCCATAAAGGATAGTCCGGAGAAGGGACCAGTATCTCGTCCCCACAATTTAACAGCCCCTGCATGGTTAATGTGATCAGCTCGCTTACGCCGTTTCCTGTGTATACATCATCCACAGTAACCTGTTCAATCCCTTTTTTCTTACAGTATCTTACGATGGCCCTTCTGGCCGATAGCAGCCCCTTGGAATCCGAGTAGCCCTCTGTATGGGACAGGTTTTCGTTCATTAGCTGAAGCAGCTCCTCCGGCGCACGAAAACCAAAGGGGGCCGGATTCCCGATATTTAATTTTAATATATCAATTCCCTGGTCAATCATCCGGTTCGCTTCATCCATGACCGGACCTCTAATATCATAACACACATGATCCAGCTTACTGGATTTTTCAAAATTCCTCATCATTGCTCTCCTCTTTCTAAGTAATTTAATAGATGAAGGTAATAAAAAAACGCCCTAAACGTCGAAACGTTTAGGGCGAATATACAATCCGTGTTACCACCTAAATTCAGAGAAATCTCTGCACTCTCTACGATACCAGCATATCGTGTCCCTGTAACGTGGGATTACGTTGAAGCCTACTAAACCATCTCCCTGAAATCAGGGGAAACCGTTATTCGGTCCAAAGCTCCGAGACTGCTTCGATATACTAAAATAAAGATTCGCACCAACCATCTTCTCTCTGAAATTCATTGTATATGTACTATTTCTCTTCATTGCCTTTTCACTATTTCCGCAATAATAACACAGGCAGGAAGGATTGTCAATTACTAAAAATATTTTAGCAGCTCCGCAGATCAGCCCTGCCTCAAATTTCCTCATCTGCCGGGAACAGAATTCCTCCCTTGTGCCTTGCAGTTGTCTGGATTTCGCTTACAAGCAGGGTGTGGTCCAGAAGCTGATAGCATCTTTCCAGATCATTGCCGCAGATCATATCCTGAAATTCCATAAATTCATTCACCATGCGGTGATCGAAATTATCTTCATTTACAAGAGATTTTGTATCATCATTCATGATGATTTCAAAGCTTCTGCAGATGCTGGCAGGCGTATCCTGACGGATGACCCCCTTCTCCCCCTGGATATAATTTGCGACAGGAGCCTTGCAGTCCTTTGCACCAACGCATGTGCATTTAAAAGTGCCGTAGTCCAAAATCAATATGCCCGAGGTATCAATCCCTCTCTCCACATTGGGGAAGTATTCCACCTTAAGCGGCCTGCCGAATAATCCTGCAGCGTAATGGATGTTATAAATATTAATGTCCATAAGCGCGCCGCCGGAACAATTGGGATCAAAGGCAGGCAAAATAAGGCCCTCTTTAAAGCTGTCATATCTACTGGAATACTGGGAATAGTTGCACTGTACGATTTTTATGTTTCCCAGGGACGGCAGCAGTTCTTTTATTCTCTTATAATTGGGCAGATACAGGGTTGTAACCGCTTCCAATAAAAACAGCTTTTTCTCTTTTGCCAGCCCGCTTAATATCTGGGCTTCTTGAAAGGTTGTGGTAAAGGGCTTTTCAACAATCACATGCTTGCCTGCCTCCAGCGCTTCTTTCGTAAACTGGAAGTGCAAATGATTGGGCAGAGCCACATAAACTGTATCCACATCACTGTTCAGGAAGTTCTGGTAATCCGTAAAAATATGTTTTATGTCATATTTTTCTCCAAGCTCCCTTCCCACATCCTCACTTCTTTTTGTACAGCAAATAGCCGTCAGCTCCACCTTGTCCAAATAATGAACGATTGGCAGAAACTCCTTCACAATCATTCCTGATCCTACGATACCTAACTTCATACTTATCACCTCTCAAGTACAATCTATTGTTTTTTCTTCCCCTTTTATCTTGTCATCCCAAGTACCGCGCCGGATAAATATGGGATCAGCCAGATAATCCATACGACTATGCTGAACTTATGAAAATTCGCTCTGGCTTCTTTGTTATCCCTTACCACAACAATGGTAGCCCATACCGCATGAAATACCATTAGCAGGATGGCAAGCAGACCTGTTACTCCATGAAAATTAAGCTGGAAACCGTTTGCGGCAATTTTACCCATTAATGTGGTACCAATGGAATCAAAGATCAGGCCTAACCAGAATATAGCTAAATGCCACTTTTTAAGCTGGCCCTGGATCCGCTCGCTCCATACGCCGATCGTATAAAAAACCAGTGCCAAAGTAATCGATACCATTGCATAAATCAGCATAAAATTCCTCCTTCTATCTGGAAACAGCCAACGGCTGCTGCTTAAATGACCTTTCTTAATTCTCCTGTTACTGAATCTATTACCAATCCGTATATCATGATCTCCTCCGGAACAAAGGGATGGCTGCGTATCAGCTCTACGGACTTTTTGATGGATAAATCCAGATCCTTAAATCCTCCCAGCCATGAATCAAAATCAATGCCATAGTATTTTACCATGTCGATATTCTTTTGCTCGATTCCCCGCTGTTTCATTTTCTCTATGATTTTCCTGCTGTCCGTATGTCTGGCCCCGCAATCGGTATGGCCGATTACGAGGATTTCCTTGACATCTAATTCATAAATACCGATCAGCAGGCTTCTCATGGCACTTCCAAATGGGTGGGAAATAATTCCTCCGGCATTTTTAATGATTTTTGCATCTCCGTTTTTAAGCCCCAGGGCTATCGGCAATAATTCTGTTAATCTTGTGTCCATGCAGGATACGATAGCGATCTTTTTATCCGGGAACTTATTGGTAATATATCTTACATATCCTTTGTTTTCAACAAATTCTTTATTATATCGCAGTATTTCATTAATCATCCTTCATTCTTCTTCCGCATTTTTATTCCGTCCTGCCATTAAAACAGCTTTAAATAATCTCCGTATCCTTCTTTCTCCATCTTTTCTTTGGGAATGAATCTTAAAGAAGCGCTGTTAATGCAATAACGCAGTCCTCCCCGGTCTATGGGACCATCTTCAAATACATGGCCCAGATGGGCATCTCCCAGCTTGCTTCTGACCTCCGTGCGGAGCCTTCCGTAGCTCCGGTCCTCAACATTCTCAATAGACTCTAAGTCAATCGGTTTGGAAAAGCTGGGCCAGCCACAGCCTGACTCGAACTTATCGGTTGACATAAATAGCGGTTGCCCGGTTGTAATATCCACATAAATTCCCTCTTCAAATTTATCAAAGTATTCATTTTTAAAGGGACGCTCTGTAGCGCTGTTCTGCGTTACTTCAAACTGCAGGTCAGTCAGGCCTTCTCTCAATTCACTCTTTGTCTTTTTTCCGTACTTTTTACTTTTATCCGCTGCCTTCTTTGCCTTTTCAAATTTATCAGCACCAATATGGCAGTATCCGCCCGGGTTTTTGTCCAGATATTTCTGGTGGTACTCCTCTGCCCTGTAGTAGCAGGTAAGAGGTTTTACTTCAATTGCTATCTTCTCTTCATATTTTTTCTGAAGCTCATTTATGGAATCCCGGATCACCGCCTCATCTCCGCCATCCGTGAAATAGATTCCTGTACGGTACTGAGAACCAACGTCGCCGCCCTGGCGGTTCACGCTTACTGGATTGATCACGTCATAATAAAGCTGCAGCAGATAGGACAGTCCTATTATGCTGTCGTCATATTCCACCTTCACAGTCTCCGCATGCCCGGTATCATGGCTGCATACTTCCTTATAAGTTGGATTCTCGGTATTGCCATTGGCATATCCCACCTCCGTAAACAGGATGCCCGAAATATTTTCCAGGTACTTTTCTGTTCCCCAAAAGCAGCCGCCTGCAAGATAAATTTCTTTCTTCATAGGAATCACCTTTCTTGAAAATATAAATAACCGTCAGTTTCCCTGTCATGGAATCATTTGAGATGATATTTCTCCATCAGATTCACCGCAGATTTAACGATCTGCGCCGTCATCCCCCATATGATCCAGTCTTCATATTTGTAAAACAAGACGTCATACGTCCCTTTTACCCAAGGGTATTTTACCCCTCCCGGAATCCATTCATACGGAAAATCCTCCGGTGGCTCTGAGATCAGTTTGCTCACAAATCTCTCCGGTTCCTGACTGCAAAGAAAATCCAGTGGTATTTTTATGATCGCTTCTACTTCATCCCTGCTGAACGTATCCTGATAATCGCTTATTACGCCAATAAAAGGATGGATCATTAAGTTAAAGGGGGACAGATAAATATCTCCTGGTCCAATCACCTCAATCTGTTGGGGCAATATGTTCAGTTCTTCAACTGTCTCACGCACCGCACATTCCTGAAGAGATTCCCCAGCTTCAAGCTTTCCGCCCGGAAAGCAAACCTCTCCAGGCTGGCGTTTTAACTCGTTGGACCTTTTTTCAAATAACAAATAAGTGACCCCTGAAATACGGATCAGGGGAATCAACACTGCATACTGTCTGAATTTTTCTTCTCCGATCATTCCTGGACGCCGGGTAGAAAATTGTTCTTTCTCCAGAATAATGGCCTCCTTCCGCTTGCGGATCGGTCCGGTCATGGATCGATCCCCAAAACCATGGGATAAATGCTATATAAATTCTACACTAATTTTTATATAATAACAATAGTAATTCCTACTTATACACGATATGGTCATCCTTTTTTACCATGTCATTGACTGGCAGCCTGACGCAGATCAAACGTATCATAGTTCTGATCCATGACTGGAGGAGTTCTTTCCTATCTTCCCCTGATTTTTGAAGTTTTTTGCAAGTAAGTGTGCTATAATCCCTTTAAATCTTCAAATAAAGGAAAAAACCTATTCATGCAAATGTGAGATAAAAATAATAAGGACGGGAGAAATTAACTATGAAACAGAATCTTTACGATAACAAAGTATTTTTCGAAAAATACAGCCAAATGGACCGTTCCACAAAAGGACTTGCCGGTGCAGGTGAATGGAAGACTCTTGAATCAATGCTGCCTGAATTCAAAGATAAGCGGATACTGGATTTAGGCTGCGGATTTGGCTGGCATTGCCAGTATGCCATAGAGCATGGAGCCAAGGCTGTCACAGGCATTGATATTTCCGAAAAAATGCTTGCAATAGCAAAGGAAAAGACAAGTGATAAGATCTGCTACCTCCAAATGCCGATAGAAGAAATTTCTTTCAAGGAAAATTCATTTGATGCGGTCATCAGTTCCCTTGCGTTCCACTATATTGAATCCTTTGAACAGATTGTTGAAAGGGTATCCGGCTGCCTTGTGCAGGGAGGAAATTTTGTCTTTTCTGTGGAACATCCGGTTTTTACAGCCTTTGGCAGCCAGGACTGGTATTACGATGAAACCGGAAAGATCCTTCACTTCCCGGTTGACAACTACTTCTTTGAGGGACAGAGACAGGCCAATTTCCTAGGGGAAAACGTCACAAAATATCATAAAACCCTGACCACCTATTTGAACGGTCTGATACAGGCAGGCTTTGAATTAACCGGGATTGTGGAGCCTCAGCCCTCCGAACATCTGCTTCAAACCGTTGAGGGCATGGAAAATGAGCTTCGCAGACCCATGATGCTGATCATTTCAGCCAGAAAAAAATAAAGCGGCATCAGAAAACCACAAAGGGAGCTATTCGCTCCCTTCTATACAAAACCGCCAAAGATAGTCTCTGGCTTCCTCCGCATAATCAATTCCCACACGTTTTGTCGCTATGATATTGATTTTTTTTTCTGTGCCTTCCTCAAAATATACCTGATCACCGCATAAGTCTATGCCGTTAACACTTCTATCCAATGATAATGCGATGCATAACTTTCCCGGGCCGTTTATAAGGCCCTTGCGCTGGCTTTTAGAAAGCTGCTCATACTCCTTTCCAAATCTCCTTTGCGCCATCCACTGGATTCCCTCTAATGGTTCGGCAGCCCTAATTAAAACTGCCTGTGGAATCCCCTTCTCCCTTGTCACCACATTGAAGCAGCAGTACATCCCATAGATAAGAAACATATAAGCAAAACCGGGATCTCCATACATCACTTCCACTCTTGGTGTCTTCTTTCCGCCGTAAGAATGGGCAGCCTTATCTTCAACGCCCATATATGCCTCTGCCTCTACAATCTTAGCGGCGATCCTCTGCCCCTCCCATTCGTGGACAAGTACCTTACCCAATAACTCCCTGGCAACCAGGACCGAATCCCTGTTATAGAATTCTCTGTCTAGTTTTTTCATCCCATCGGCCTTCCTTTCGTATTTTAAATAAGATGAGCACTTTTGAGGACGAATCTATTTCTTTGGCAAAGCATTGCACCAGAAAGATTGTCCTTCTTACGGCTCACATGGCATGGTGAGCCGTAAGAAGGGTTGCTGACATGGGACGCCAGGAAAATTCATTCCTTCCGGCTGGACTGATTTAAGGCAACGGCGTTCCGGATCAGATCCTTAAACGCCTCCTCGTCCACTTCCTCTCCCTCGTGAAAGTCAATGGCTCTCCTGGTGTTTCCCTCCAGGCTTGAGTTGAACATATGGGCAGGATCCATGAGGGTAGCACCTTTGGCAAACGTTACCTTCACAGCGTTCTTGTAAGTCTCTCCTGTGCATATCATTCCCTCATGGTACCACACAGGGGTCCCCCTCCACTTACACTCTTCTACTGCCTCCGGGTCCGCCTGCAGGATTAAGCTTCGCACCTTTGAGAGCATCTGCCCTCTCCAGTCACCCAGCTCTTCAATTCTCTCGTCAATTCGCTGGGCTGGGGATTTCATGTCCTTAGAAGACTGATCTTCCATAGTAAACCCCTCCTTCCATCTAATAGGTGTTCATTTCACTTTCCTTGCATCATCAGGATTTTATCTATTTCAATGCTGTAAACATCCAGTTGATGCCATATTTATCCCGCAAGGATCCATGCAGCGTTGCAAAAAATGACGGGCTAAGATCCATATAGATTTCACCATCCTGCTTTAAAAGACCCCATGCCTTTTCTACAAGTTTTTCATCCTCTGTTGTAATGGAAACATACATATTATCGCCTTTTGTGCTTTTCTCAGAGCTGTCGGCACACATGATTTCCATACCGTCAATCTGCAGGCGGGCATGCAGAACCAGATTTTTATCTTCATCGGGAATAGGAAAAGCGGGATTTGACGGCATGTCACTATATTTTCGCATCTCAACAATTTTCCCGTTAAATGCTTTTTCATAAGTTTTAACTGCCTCATCACAATTTCTATTAAACATCAAATAATGACCTATCATGGTAAAACCTCCTGTCTTGATCGTTATCAAACAACTTTGATTATAGTTATTTTTCACTTTCTCATTTTAAATATACCATGAAAACAGACTCCCGCAAGAAAAGATAACCCGGTCAGATTTCAATCATTTGTTTTCCTGGCGATCCATGAGTGAATGCATGATATTAAGGATATTTTGCTTACTCATCGGCTCAGCATGTCCCATGACACAAATATCAAAATCAAATCCTTCCATAGAAGTAATTAAGGAACGGAGTTTATCTTTATCTAAGCAGCAGTTATTGTAATAATCCACCCCAACCGCATCTCCAATAAATAATACTCTTTCCTGAGGTACCAATATACATATGCAATCCTCACTATGGGGAGATTCCACATGATAAAGCTCTGCAACAACATCTCCCATATCAATTTCTATAGATTCGACAAAAGAAAGATCAGAGGTTACCACTCGTATCTCTGAGAGCTGGGGATATTCTGTACGGATACTGGTATCAGCAAATTCAATTTCAACCTTTGCTTCCAGCCTTTTTTTCATTTCCGCATCCGTCCATTCCCACTTCGCCATTTCTGCTAATTTTGCATTTGTTTTTTTATGAGAGATTGTGATCCCTTCTACTGCATTCATACCAAATGTATGATCCCAATGCCAATGGGTGACCGCTGTAATGCCTGGTTTTTTTAACCCTTCCCTGCACAGAGCTTCATAAAATAATTCAACATGCTTTTGGGAATTGCCTGCATCTATCATTAAAGAATACTTCTGTCCGTTTACATATCCAAGAACCGGCCTGTCTGCCGCTTTATCAAACATGCTGTAAAACACCCGGTCTGTCAGTTGTCTAAATTCCATTAAAAATCCTCCTGAGTATTAAAGTCTTATATCAACATACTGGCCTTTCGCCTGATTTTCAGACGGTTGTACGTACATTGATTTTGTATAATTCAACGGCTTTTCGCCATCAGCATCTTCTATGAGAACTTCATGATTAACTTCTTGTGCCCCCTCTTTATTTTCTTCGGCCTTTGTTTCCCTTTTTTCTTCTGTTTCTTCCAATGTAGTATTAATATCAGAAGCCCGCTTCATCATATCATTAGATACATCATTTATGTGTTCATTCACCTTTGCAAGTTCAGCCTCTTTTTTTTCTGTCGAGCCTCTGCCTCGATCCGTTATTATTTCTCTTTCCAATACACCGGCTCTGCCTTCCATACCGGTTTTCACGGATTGAATTACGTTTGCTTGCTTTATTGAATTGTCAGCCCGAACCATGGTCTCCATAAAACCGGTTCCCATCATATGGACATCCTGCTTATCAGTATCCGGAGAAAACGATTCCTGACTATTAACCTTAGCATCTGCCTTTTCCCGCTTTTCCTGTTGAATTTCTATTTTTCTTTGGTTTAGCTGTTTATTTAAATCCTGAAGCTGCTGCTGCAATTCCTTTTGCCTGTTCATTTTCTCTTCCAAAGTTATTTTTTCATTATTGGAAAGGTTTTGTATTTGCTTTTGCACTTCTTCAATTTGATCCTGTATCGCCTTCAGTCTGCTGTCCTGATTTACGCTGTTGATATTCTGCACCTGACCATAATTGGTGGAATAACCTGTTGTACTGTTTGTAACTGTCATGATAAAAATCCCCCTATCAATTCTTTAGTAAATGATGCTCATTGAGCAATCCCTTATAGCTTAGCATTGCATTGGGAAAATTCCAATAGCATTTAGCAATTATCGTTTTCTTTTTTCTGGTTCCGCAGCATTCCGCATTTATTGTCCGGTAAGTATTCAAACCGATGCTTATGGTACAGCAAGTCGGCAGGGCAATTTGCTATCAGACATATATAGCTGTCCTCATGTGAATTCTCTTCAAAGTAACAGTCAATGGCCTTCATAATTTGTTCTGCATAACCTCTCCGCTGGTAATCCTTATCAACCATAATATCACTTACGACGTAGGTGATGCCTCCATCCCCAACCACCCTGCCAAAACCGATCAGTTTTTCTTTATCATACAGAGATACTGTAAACAGAGAATTCTTTAAGGCAGTTTTGCTTCTATCCAAATCTTTATTTTCCATTCCGGCACGTAACCGCAGGCTTATGTAATCCTGGGCTTCTGGAGCTTCATATACAAGCTGTATATCCATTTTTTTATCCTCCTTTAAATTCTGATATATTCAATACTGATAAATTCTTCTTTCCACTGTTTTCCTAATATAAAAATAAAATTTTCTATTACTTTTCATAGGAACTCCGACTGATCCTACATTTAGTACAGTTTTTCCGTTGATTTCAAATTTGGTCTGAATGTGAGTATGCCTACATAATATAATAGACGTATCTACAGAATTTAAAGTTTCAAATGTTTTATCATTATTAGGCAGCAACTTTTAACCGGGATTGCATTTATTCTTCAATGGACAACTCTGCAGCCCTTACCGCATGAATTTGTGCAGTATCAAAAACGGGTAATTCCATATCCTTTTGCTGTATTAACAGACCAATTTCTGTACAACCGAGAATAACTCCTTGTGCACCTTGTTTCGCAAGGCCATGAATAATGTTAAGGAGTTTATCTTTAGACGCCTCTGAAATTATACCCAAACACAATTCATTGTAAATTATATCATTTACAATTTCAATTTCCTCTTCTTCTGGAACAAGGACAGTAATACCTGCATGAACTATCTTTTCTTTATAAAAATCCTGAGTCATGGTATATTTAGTTCCCAACAACGCAACTTTGGTAATGTTATAATGTTTTAATTCATCTGCTGTTGCCTCCGCTATATGGATAACAGGAATATTAATGCTGTTTTGGATCTGGGGAACTACCTTGTGCATTGTATTTGTACAGATCACAATAAAGTCCGCCCCTGCTTTTTCAAGATTCTTGGCTGCCGTTGATAAAATAACAGCACTTTTATCCCATTCGCCGTCTGCCTGGCACTTCTCAATTTCAGAAAAATCCACACTATATAACAGCACTTTTGCTGAATGTAATCCTCCCAGCTCTTTTTTCACCGTTTCATTCACTATTTTATAATAAGTAACCGTACTTTCCCAGCTCATTCCGCCAAGCAGTCCAATTGTTTTCAATTTAGCTTATCCTCCCCATTTTTATTAATTGATATCATATCATATTTATTTTCCATTGTCTTTAGCACAAATATAAAACTGTCGTTGCCTATATGATTACTTTTTTACTGATTATATGGGGCCGCTATTAAACCATACTCCCTAAGGATAAAAAAAGCCCTCCAATCGCAATACTGCTATTGGGAGGCTCTTCACAGCGCGCTATTTAATTGCCTAAAGAATAGAGGCAATATTTTAAATCGCACTTATTTCATATTCTAAGCAATCTGTATCTATGACTTTAGCGAAAGTTCCCTGCAAGGAAGCCATAAATGTTTGATGAACAATTTCTGCCGGAATAAGCGTATCCTTCCATGATAAGTCTTTGGTGGTGCAGGCATCAGCTAAAAGCAGCACTTCATATCCCAACTGCTTTGCCATTCTCACCGTAGTATCAATACACATATGGCTCATCATGCCGCAAATAACTAATCGTTTTATATCCAAGGCTTTAAGATATTCATGCAGTTCTGTTTTGAAAAAGCTATCCGGGAAGTGCTTTGTGATTATCTTTTCCTTTGCCAACGGATATATCTGTTCATGAATTTTGATTCCGTCAGAATTTGGCAGAAAAAATGTGGCGCCTTCTTGCAGGTTTATATGCTGTATATAAATAATTGGTAAATCTTTCTCCCTGAATAATGTCAAAGCCCTTTCAGCCTGTGCAACACTTTGTTCCGGATTCACTAGTTCATTTCTTCCGCCCTTGAAATAATCATTCTGAACATCGACCAATATAAATGCTGTATTCATCGCATTTCTCCTTTATTAAAGATCAATTCTTTTGTATCTGCATTATAACCCTGCCGTGAGAAAAAATAAATTACCAACTTTTTAGTGGGTATGGATAAACCGTTTTATTTCTTATAGCTAATGCCTTTGCTGTCCAAAAAATCAGTTTGACCATGCTCAACCAAATAATCTATTCCGATTTCCTGCATGATCTTTACTGCCTGCAGCATTTTCTGACCTCTTTCCGTTAAATAATACTCTACGTGTAATGGATAACCTTCATAATTTATTTTATCAACAACACCCCAATGTCTGAGTTCGTTCAAATGTTGTAGGAGCATTTTTTGTGTGATGCCTGTAATATCTCGTTTTAGCTGTGCTAAAGATTTACTTCCATCTTTTAATTGGAATACTATAATCGTTTTCCACTTCCCTTTGATCATGTCATGGACAATTTCTAATGGGCAAGTATATTCTTCGCGTATTTTCATTGATCTCACCTCAAAGCAATTATGCCTTCATTCACACAGCCCTACAACTCCTTCAAACTTGGATTGTTGAAGTAATTACAAATTGCATTCCGCGATCTATTCCTTGCTCATGCTCTTTGCCCATTCTTCTACTCTTCGGCTGCTTTCTTCTTCTGATAAATCCTCGATCCTGGTCATAATGGACCATCTCACTCCGAATGGATCCAAAATACTTCCAAACCGGTCCCCTGAAACAAAGTTCGCAACAGGCTCCCGGACTTTTGCTCCTTTTGCCACCGCATCTTTAAACACCTGATCAACATCGGAAACATAAATTGCCAAAGAATAGCAGGCATTATCCTCCCCAGGCGGTAAAACCAGTTTATAGACCGGATTCGCTGCTCCCAGCTGCAAAAAGCCGTTTCCAAAATCCAATTCCGCATGGACAATGATTCTATTGCCGTTTTCATCGGAAAATTCCGTGCTGTCCTTAACCCTTGCATTGAATACGGACTGATAAAACTTAATTGCATCCGAGGGGTTATTTACCACGATAAATGGTGTTATGGAAGTAAACCCATTCGGCATCCCATTGTTTGTATGATCTCCTGTTGCACCCATGTATTTCGCCATTGCTCTTCCTCCTTATACAAATCATCAATATTTTTCTCATTATAAAGCATCTGCACTGACAGCTGCTGTCAGTATTATCGTTAAATTTTATAATATTCCATTAGCTCTGACGCAATGGCTGCCATTCTTTTCTTCAGGCTCTCAGGTTCCACGATCTCAATGGCCCTCCCGTAGGATAAGAGAAAATGAGGCACATATCCATTCATTACTCTTTCATCAAGTAAAAAGACAGCCTGGTTTGAAGTCCTCTCTTTCAGATGATGGCCTAAAAACCAGTGAATGCTCAAGTCATCCAAGGCCTCTGCCCTGCCCCTGATCACTACTGAAACCACCCTGTCCTTATTTGCTAAGTCAGGCAAAAGATTCTGTAAGAAGAATTTTTTGGCGGAAAAGGCTTCCGGCCGTTTAAAAGTCATTTGCGTCCGATTTATCTGTAAAATCCGTTCAGCACGAAAGCTGCGGATTTCTTCTCTCAAGTGGCAAAATCCAATGGTGTACCATTTATTGTTCCAATAAATTACGCCGTAAGGATCAATCACCCTTTGTCTGGGTTCTTCTTCACGGCTTGTACGATATTCAATTTCCACGGAATACTCGTTTGCCACAGCCCGCTCCAATTCTACCAATTTGGGCTTAACAGAAGGATCGATATCACGGCTTATCACTTCAAAACCGGTTAAATGGCGCTTGAGAATGCGTTCCTGTTCCCGGTTGGAATACATTTTCAGTTTTTCAGTTGCCCTGCTTAATGCTTCATTAAAGGGGTATCCTGCTTCTTTTGCAAACACTGCGGCATGGAGAATGGCCTTTTGTTCATCGACATCAAAAAATAAAGGCGCATTGATAAAATCATTCAGCAGACTATATCCGCCATTCTGCCCTGCATCGGATACAATCGGTACCCCGCTGGCACAAAGCGAGTCAATATAACGGTAAACAGTCCGTATATTGATCTCCAGCCTTTCCGCTATTTGTTTCGCAGTAATTTTTGCTCCTGAATTCAGCATCCAGAGAATTGCCAGCATATTATCGTTTTTAGACATTGCCTAACCTCATTTATTCACTTATTTTAAATTAATCATTAGAATCGCATGCTCGGCATGCCATTGGAAGATAAAAAGATGGGGATTGTGTCGGTAACCCTGTATTTATCCTCTGTAATTAATTTACACAATAAACCTTGAAATTACAAATAGAAAATCAATGATCATGATATATTTTCATTCCGCCGAGCATACTGTCCGTCTTTTTTCCACAAAATACCGTCACCGGCCTATCCTTGTGCAGCAATTACCTTAGCTCCATACCAAAGAGTGTTATATTGTGATGGCCAGCAGCTCATGACTGCCCTATTTTGTTATATTCGTGGAAGGTCTCCAATATATTACTACTGTATGATATTACGAGGTATAATCAATGGCTGTTCCATTAAATCAAGTATTAAATCCTACAAATGAACAACGGCGCGAAATGATCAGAAATTCATTAAAAACGGCAGGCCGGCCTGAAGATTACGATTATATTGTTAATTTACTAAGTCCTCCCTCGGATATCACAAATTATGCATCGCCGGGAGAACTGAAAGGAGTAAAAATTGGCGTTATCGGAGGAGGTCTTGCCGGTTTATCCGCTGCATTCGAGCTTCGTAAGCTGGGAGCCGATATTACAATACTGGAAGCCAATGAAAATAGAATCGGAGGAAGAGTTTATACCTATTATTTCGATCCAGAAGGCAAATACTACAATGAATTCGGCGCTCACAGAATTCCGGTAACTCATGAAACCACCTGGCATTATATCAATTTGCTTGGCCTTAACACCCGTCCTCTGTCAGTAAGGCAACGCAACAATTTTTTATACGTACATAATACCCGTTTGAGAACATCAGACTCCATCGAGCAGATGCTTTATCCCTTATACGATTTGACTCCCCAGGAAAGAAGCACTCCCTGGGCAGAGCTTGATGATTATGCCTTTTTGTATCTCATGATGCAGCTTCCGCCTGATATCCGGGCAGAGCTAATACAAATTCTACCGGAATATTCCCCGGAATATCTGACTCTCACAAACTATTCTGTACGGCAGACCTTAGAAAATCTGGGATTAAGCCAGGGGGCGATCAGCTTGATCTCAGGGGTAAGTCCAGGGACCGGCGCTCTGCTGTATGCCAGTTACGATGAAATCACCCATGAGGAATATACCCTCGACTACCGCAACACCTATACCATCGAAGGCGGAATTGTAAACCTGCCATATGCTTTTGTCCAATCCTTTTTCACAGACAATCCGCCTCAGTATCAAGATATTCCGGCTTCCCAGCTTGGCACGGTTACTTATCAGCCTGGCCAAACGGTTACAGGCATTTATCAGCTGCCCAACAGCAATCAAATAGTCCTGGCGCATCGCAATGTGCGGGATTTCAGGAGAACTGCCGATGTTTTTGATTACGTTATATGTGCAATTCCCTACTCAACTCTGAGGGAAGTTGAAATCAAACCATTTTTCAGCAATCCTAAGATGCAGGCCATTTTAGAGTTTAATTATATTAATTCTCAAAAAACGTTATTTATGTGCAATGAACGTTTTTGGGAACAGGATGCAGATTACGGACGTATGGTGGGAGGATTTTCCCAGACAGACCTGCCTATTCAGTCCATCTTCTATCCGGGAGATCATCTTCTTTGCCCTGATGTATCCTCCTGCTCACCAAATGAACCTGGTGTGCTGGTAGCTTCATATAATTATCATTTAAATTCAACAAGAGTGGGTAATATGGAAGAATCACTCCGGTATGAACTGATAAAGGAAAATGTGGAAGAAGTTCACGGATTGCCAAGGGGATTCTTAGATTCCGTTGTGAAAGACCATAAGACAGTTGTATGGGATAATCAGCCTTTTAACCGGGGTGCTTTTGCTATGGCGCTCCCTGGTCAGAAAAAATTATTTGCCTATGAGATGCTGAAGCCTGAATTTAATCAAAGGATTTACTTTGCCGGTGAACACTTATCCACAAAACACGGCTGGATGCAGGGAGCATTATATACCGGTAAGGAAGCCGCTAATCAGCTGGCGAATTCTTTTCATAGCCAGCTTTCATAATATAAGGTATTGGAAAAAGGTCGTGCCGCAAAACCAGCGTGAATTGGTTTTGCAGCACAACCTTTCCGTTTCTATTCTATACGTTTTATAAAATCCTGTATTTCCTCTGTGACGCTAATCCCACGATTTATAATTTCAGCGGAAAGAGTGTCTAAGTCATTAAAATCCGGCGCTTCAACTAATACTACTTCAAGAACAGAATATCTTGGCATAACCGAACGGCCTTTGTTCCATTTCGCGTCTTTTAACAGTTCCCAATAATTCCTTTGATCCTCTGCGTTCTGTCCCATTAACCAAAGCTCAAAACGAACATCCTTATGGTTAAGTACGATACCGAACCGCAGTTTTCTGCTTCGCAAAAAGCTATCAAAAAAAGGAAAATAGTCATTTAAACTTTTACTTTTATCCATTGTTCATCCACCTTATATTTTGCAGATAGTTCAACCGTCCTCCCCGCTCCATCGGGCGATTAAGCTGTCACTTAAGAAACAGGTTCATAACTTTTACTGTATGTTCTTTATTTCCATAGGTCATTTTCACCCTGTCCACTTCAATATATCCCATTTTACACCAGAACTTATGCCCTCTGCGGTTCTCTTCTACCACTCCGATTCTTAATGCCCTGCCATGTTCTTCCAAGACCCAGTCTTTTATAGAATCATGCAATCTCCTTCCCAAACGGTTACCTCTTTCATCTGGGTCAAGCATAAATAAACCTATGATCCATTCTCCAGTGGCTTTATAATCTTTAACCATATCAATTACTGCAATTAAAACACCATTCTTTTTATAAACTCCAAAAACATACTTGTCTTTCAGCGCTTTACCCGGTGGCAAGTCAAACAGAATGCTGTTTCCAGCATCTTTTTCTGGCAGCCTGCCTTCAATTAACTCAAAGAAATCCGAACATCTTTCGCATAGATTTTGTACATCAATCTCATCATTTCCCGATAATAAACGGATATTGTATTCCTGTTGCCCTATTATTTTATTTCCTATCAAAAGTAACCATCCTTTCCTATACCTCAGCAAAAATCAGGTCTTTGCTATGTCTCAGGGATATAAAAAAATCTGCGCTTTATTGGAATCGGATATCCTTCCTCTGCCGTAACCGGACTATAGAAACCGCCTGACCTTTTTACAATATGCTGCATATTTCTCACCGTATATTCCTTTTAATGACTGTTCCTCAAGCAGGATCTGCCGTTTGAAAAGCCATATTCCGGCGAAAACATAAATCAATATTATCCAATTGGGGATAACGAAAAATATTCCTGTCAGAACCAATCCAAATGCCGTATATATGGGATTACGGCTTATGGAAAATGCACCAGTGGTCACAAGCTCACCCGGGTGGTCTTCATCAAGGCCCACACGGAAACTTATTCCAAATGAAATCAGAGCATATATAAACAGTAAAATCCCCATTACGCATGCAGCCACGCCTATCCAGCCGGTAAATTCATTGTTAAACAATTCACCCCCTAATTCAGGCAGACCAAAAGCGCTCGCAAATACAATGTAGAATAGTAGAAATGCAAATGGCAGGATCAAAAAATCCTTCTTATCTTTCTCACCAAATTGAATGGCTTTTATTCCCATTCTTTTTAATTGAAAAGTTCGGGTTAAAACAAGTATTATTAGCAAAACCAATGTTGCTGCCCCAATATATCTCACCATATAATTCACTCCTTTACTAAACTCACCGAAGTGCGCCGCTAAGCCTTCCTAGTCCCAGCGCAATCAACTGCCCAGGCCGTTCCAGCTTTACCTTAAGAACAGCCAGCGAATGGGTGATGAAGCACTGCTTATACTCCTAATAGGAATGGAAGCACTGTAATTGCCAGAATAAGAACTACAAATACAGCGATTGCAATGAAACTTTTGAGGTTTCCAAAGTTTAAGGTATAGCCCATACCAAATCGTTTTTCTACAAAAAGTGACGGATCATCTTTGTTACAATACAAAAATCCACCCAGCCAATACCGGTCGTCGTCCACTTTATTAATCGGTGCATCGCCCCTTGTTTCCAGTCTGCTTCCTCCTTGACCAACCTTTACTCCAAGAAAAATGCAAATCGCAAAAATAACAACTAAAAGTACCACTGGCAGAACCATCATCAGCTTTTCATTTATAATGGACACCATGGTAAGCTGAATACAGGTAAACATCAGCATTACCATGAATCCGATAACAAATAAGTAAATGCTCATTATGCCCTGGAATGCCTGAGTTCTTCGGAAATTCCGCTGATGCCCGGACATACCAATGCCAAAGTTCATTCCTGCAAACATCAGGCCAAGTAAAAGTTGGATCAAAGGCATAACAGCAAAAGTCCCTATGGATTTAGCAGCATAGCGGTCCACTTCTCCGGCAATGTTATAATGCATGGGGATCTGCCCGGGCAAAGAGGGATATTTCAGCACTGCCGCAAAAACGGCGATTGCGATTGGTACAAGATATAAAAGATACCACGCAGTACCTATCGTTTTATCAGACCTTTCACCAATCTCTGGGACGGTCTCAGTATCAATCTCCCAATCACTTGATTGTTTCATCGCCTTGATCTCTGAACGCATGAAAAAATATATGAAATTACTGATAACAATATACAGAAATATTCCGCCAAGCTGGATCCAGATTGCTCTTTCTGCCGGTACCCAGATATAAAAAGCAGTACTCCCGATTCCTAAAATCAACCCAATCACAAAACAGCTTATACTGTAATTGCGTCGCAATGATTTGATCTTTGGATTGTCATACTCCCTTTCAGGAATAGAAATACCAAAGCAGATATTTTTTCGCATAAAATATGGGGTAAAAGCAGTAGCAGTTAATATAAGAACCCATGTGAGTCCCATTATCCCTATTATAAAACTCAAACTTTCATTCAAGACAACTTCCTCCTTCTATGCTCTCTATTTATCATACATCAAATATAGCACTTAAATAGGATTTGTCAATTTCGTGATTTATAGCCTTTTAAAAATATATTGCCCGGACTTGCCAGCTTTACCCTCAAAAACGTGAGGGAGTGTCAAGGACGGCGAATCCGCCTGTTTATCCTTAACACTCCCTCACGTTTTTGCTATCTGCACCATTGGAAACAAAGGTGGGCAAAATGCCTACATTGGCTTTAGGTTTTTATTTAATCGTTCAATCATCCATGACAGGCGTTTAACGCGGCCAGCATATGTTTTTGCATCAAAATATGCCCGTGTATTTATTATCAGCGAAGGTCATATTGGGACTGCTTAACTCTTATCAATACCATCCCGCCTTTGTGCTCGAAACCAGTCTCCCACAACTCATAAAAAGACAGCCAGCGAAACCCTCCATAGGTTGCAATTTTTACATAAAACTCATCTTCAAATTCTTCATATCCCACAAGCATGAACCAATGCCAGACCAGATCCTTAAAATTAACATTCTTATGCCGCAGAAGCAAGAAAGGAATAGAGATCCCCTTATCAATCTGGCTTATGATTTCCCTGGCTGCTTCCTTTGCCGGAACCTCTCCCGGACAGCCTGTCAACTGTATATCCTGTTCTCCCACATCTTTCAAATAATTATAAAATCCGTCCATAAATACTTCCAGAGTATCAATTCCATGAAAACGGGGCTTTAGATAGGGCTTCATTTTCTTAGAAAAATTTATATAATCTTCCTTTTCAAGTCTTTGAACATCATAGGGATACAGATGGGCATTATTGTCATGTAGTGCCGTATTGATGCAGGCATCGCATGCTGCCGCAGCCCCACAGCCTCCCAGATGCATCATTGGGTCCCGGAACCAATCCTGATTTCCCCCAAAGGAATCTCCGATTCTAAAATAGGGCAATTCTTTCTTCATCTTTTCTCCTCACTTAATATATATTTATAGAAGAATTATAGTACCAGACTTAAGTTTCGTAAAGAAAAACAATGTTACAAAAAGTCCATGTTTTTCAATATGTGGAAAACATGGACCTGTCTTTTAGGCTATAAAACACATTTAATAATGATCCTTTCTTAAAATATGTTTACACCCGATATAAGTTAAACCAAAATAAACGCCATAAATAACAATAATAAATAATGCCGGAATAAGAACGCTATCCATCACATTCACACGTTCAAAGGCCATCATTACATCATTTACAGCCGTAAGCCCAACAATGGAATGGGCAATTCCAAGCATAAGAGGAAGTAAAAAGTAACAGAGTATTTGTACAAACAATGCTCTGTCCAGCATTTTCTTTTCAGCCCCCAGCTTCCTTAACAGTGCATAACGTTCCTTGTTATCCGCTGCCTGGGCAAGCTGCTGGATAGCAAGAATTGCCGCGCAGGCAACCATAAACACAATGCCAAGATATATGGCTAAAAAGGATATAATGGCTTTCATGGCAATCGATGTGGCATAGATCTCTTCTCTGCTTGAATAGTACCAAAAGCCCTTTTCCTGATAATCCTCGCTGTTACTATATTGATTTAGCTTTTCCTGAAGTTCCTTTGATCCATCCCCTGTTTTGCATATCATGTTAAGCACACGTTCCGGCGACTTGTGAAGGTTTTCAAAAAACGCGTCATTCACAACAAATGTAATACCGGAATCACTGTTGGAAAGCTTTATGTTTTGTACTTCCCCATTTGGCTGGAGCGTTTTATCCCCAAGGGAAATTGTTACATTTCTGTCAAGAAACTGCTGTGCAATATGCTGATAGACGTCGCCGGAAGCAATGATGAAATACTCATTTCCAGGAAGATCGTTTTTTTCCTTTCCCTGCATTTCTAAAAACATTTGGTAATCAGAAAACATAACAAAATCAAGAACACGCTTACCAATATTAAAGGACAGGGAAGAATAATCAACCGGGAAATCCTTGTAACGAAGGTCCCCTCGGTAAATACTATATTCATGGCTAATCGCATCAATATTTTTTATTGACAAAGGCAGGCTTTCATATATAGTCTCATGATTCTCCTCCTCATTGCTGCCATAAAAGCTGACATCATAGGGCGCAGTCTCCCTCAAATCAGCTGACAGTATATTTTTCATGCTATAACCGGTTGAAAAAATACCGATTACCAGAAGCAATACAATGCTGACCACGGATATGGATATAAAATTTGTGTTGATCTTACTGGTGAGCTGACGGGTTACAAACATGGTCAGGTTTTTATAATACAGCTTTTTATTTGATTGTACCAGCTTTGTAAGTATTCCCGAAAGAGAAAAGAAAAACAGTAACGTACCAACCGTTCCTAAAATAATGGACCAAAGGAAAGTACGATTAATATTAATAATTCCATTTTTCAAAACCAAAGCATATGCGGTTCCTAAGAAAACAATGGATACCAGGAAAACCAGTACCGATAATTTGGTACTTCTGATTTTTAAGCTTTCATTTTTCCGGCCGCCATAAATCAAGTCAATCAGTTTATACTTGCTGACTGCAATTGTATTGAAAATGATTACGGTTAAAAAAATAATTGCGAAATAAAGGATACTTTTCACCGCTGCATCTGGAGAAAATATGAATTTATAGGCAGTCATATCCGCCTCAAATATTTTTGCGGTGAACACAGACATAAACTGGGAGCCGAAAACACCGATTATCAGCCCTGCAATTAAAGCAAGGAGTCCCATTAGAAATGTTTCAAGTACAAAAATAGCAGAAATTTTACCTTTGCCCATACCCAGAGTCATGTAAATACCCATTTCTTTTTTACGGCGCCTGATGAAAAAACTATTTGCATACACGATCAAAAAACCCAGGATCACCGCAACGAATACGGATATGACCGATAATATCTTTCTAAGTGCAACCATGGAATCAGTCAGTATTTCCGTCACAACCATGATTTCCTGCTGCGCATAGATGGAGTTAAACATATAAAAGATAGAAACGCCAAATACAAGGGTGAAAAAATATACCGTGTAATCCTGCATGCTTTTTCCGACATTTTTAAAAACAAGTTTAGTCAGCACTTAAATCACCTCCAAGAAGGGCCATAACCTCCATGATCCGGTCAAAAAATTCCTTGCGTGATTCCATTCCCCGGATAAGCTCATTAAACAGCTTACCGTCTTTGATGAACAAAATGCGTTTGCAATAGCTGGCGGTAAAAGCATCATGGGTTACCATCATAATGGCAGCATTTATCTGTTCATTTAGATTTTTAAAGCTTTCCAGAAGCATCTTTGCAGACTTAGAGTCCAAGGCTCCGGTAGGTTCATCGGCAAGAATCAGGCTCGGATTTGTAATGATGGCTCTAGCTGCTGCTACACGCTGCTTTTGGCCTCCTGACATCTGATACGGATACTTATGCAATACCTCCGTGATGTTTAAAAGGGAGGCAGCCTGGTGGATCCGCTCATCCATTTCTTCTGCAGGAGCTTTCATAATTGCCAGGGCCAGGGCAATATTTTCATGGGCAGTTAGGGTGTCCAAAAGATTAAAGTCCTGAAAAATAAAGCCGAGCTTTTCACGTCTGAACTTTGAAAGGGCCTCTGCCTTCATCTCAGTAACATCAGTTCCGTCAATATAAATATGCCCTGAGGTCGCATCATCAATGGTGGATACACAATTTAGAATGGTGGTTTTTCCACTGCCCGATGCCCCCATGATCCCGATATATTCTCCTTCTGAAACATTAAAGCTGATATTGTCAACAGCCTTTGTGACATTACCTTTGTTACCGTAATATTTCTGAAGGTTCTGAACCTTTAAGATTGTATTCATAGTGTCCATCCTCTCCTCTAATATTTAGAAATAATATTGGCTAAAATCGTTAAAATATAAATATGGGCCGGATAAAAGGCATAAAAGAAATATTTCATTCCACGGCCCTTCTGCTTATTGTAAAGCAGCATAAATGGTAAGGCAAATACCATATACCACTGAATATTATCCAAAAACATGCTTTCCACACCGATCTCAGGGTTATAACCCATAGCAAAGATCAAAAGACTGAGCAGAAAATAAAAGATACCAATTTTCTTTTTATCCTGGTTACATAAATATAATCCAACTCCTAAAGCAACCAGTACAATACCGCCTTCACAGAATAAGAGGGAGGGAACGAAAAGCATTATCCCTCTTGTTATAAAGAATAATCCGGGATCAGACATGGCTAAAAGTATGATGATACTGCTGAAAACAGGAACAAGCATTAAAAATATATATTGCAGAAACGGACGGCTCTCTTTCTTACATATGGAAATCCGCTGTATACTGAATATAATCAGGCTTATGATAAATAACGTAGAAAATATATTATTTATGATGATCCCCCCATTTGGCAATGGGAAGTAACTGTTAATCAGTTCATTGCCAAAGCCCATAAATACAGATCCGATCCATAAACGCATTAAATATTTTACCGGATTTTTTGTATATCTCATGCCATTAGCCGTAGCAAAGATGAATAGAGGCGCCGATAGTCTGCCCAGTATTGTAAACCACATCGGAACGGGGAAAACACCGGTAAAAGTATAGTGAATATGATCGAATACCATAAGCACCAAAGCTATTATTTTAATCTGAAAACTATTAAATCCTTTTTGTATCATTATGATCTCCTTTTCTGTTTCTAACTTATGCTTATTATAATTCTATCTGCCACTGTACGCCATTGATTTTGCTTACAGGGAACGAACATTTTTGTCACTTTTCATTATACCATGAAAGCAATGAGCCAAGCGCCGCAAAGCGTCAATTTGGCGTATGCAACACGATAACCGACGCTTTCGTTAATTATACCGGAATTGCTTTGTAAGCATTGGGATTGTATCTATTTGGACTTTTAATTGTCCATACAAGTGACTTGATCTGCGTGTTTGTCAGTTCTAAAGGCTCAACACCGTAATAATGATTCGCCGCCTGTTTCAGTCCATAGCATCCTTCCCCGTAGTAAGCAATATTACAATAGAGTTCCAGTATTTCATCCTTTGTAAGATCTTTTTCAAGCTGAAAAGAAACAAATAACTCTGCCACCTTTCGCTCATATTTCTTTTCAAAAGAAAAATACATATTTTTTGCAAGCTGCTGGGTGATCGTGCTCCCCCCTTGCACAAAGCTTCCTGCAATCACATTGTTAGCCATGGCCCTTGCCGTAGCAATGGGATCAAAACCAAAATGATAATAAAAGCGTTTATCCTCTGATTGTAACACCTGCGCTTTGTAATCTTCCGGTATCTCTTCAAATGTAATATAACTTTTTTGCTGTTTAAGCTCCTCAATTCTGTCCGTTACGCTTATGGCTTCTGTCGCAGTTTTATACATTTCATATCCGGCAGAAACCATAGGAGATATTTTTACAATACCCATAAGGAAGCAGATGACAGCAAGTAACAATATACTGAAATTAATTGTTTTATTTTTCATCAAAATTACTCCTTTCGTGGTTTGCTTCCTCAGTATAACAGGGAAAGAATCATGGAACCATAGATTTTACTTACGGAAAACGAACAGAATTGTAAGATAAAAGGGTTCCGCTTTAAAATAAGCGGAACCCTTTACTGCAGGAATGACTGTCTGTCTTTTGGAAATGCTATTTTAATTGTTGTACCGTTGCCGACGGATGACTGGGCTTCTAAACCCAGATACATCTTATTGCAGAGTTCCTTGCAAAGGTATAGTCCGATACCCGTAGATTTAGCGAAAGCTCTACCGTTTTCTCCCGTAAATCCCTTTTCAAACACTCTTCCAAGGTCGCCTTCCGATATACCAATTCCGTTATCCCGGATAAATAGAATCATGTTTTCCTGGTTTTCTGAAGCGAAAAACCATAGTGTCAAATCATCCTTTTTATATTTGATACTGTTTGCAATAATCTGACCAATGATGAAATCAAGCCACTTTTCATCAGCATAAACCGTATGATCAAGATTGTCCAGTTTCACCTGTGCGCCGCACCCTATCAACTGTTTTGAATGTTTTTTTACAGCGGCCTTCACTAAGCTGTCAAGAGAAAGCCTTCTGATGCTGTAGTCAGATGCTACGTTTTTGCTCCGGGCATAATAGAGGGCCTGTTCGATATAAGAATCCACCCGTACTGTTTCCTCGGATATTCTCTTTGTTATGTCATTGCGGTTATTTTTGCAGATAAGATCAATACAGGAAATTGGGATCTTTATCTCATGGATCCATGTTTCAATATATTCCCGGTATTCATCCTGGGATATCTTATAGGAAGCAATCTCATCGTTCATGGCTTTTGTAACGCGCTTAAGAATTTCACATAGCATTTCCGCTTCGGCAAAATTAGGTTCTTCTAACAGGGAAGCGATATACTGCTTTTGCTCCATTGACTTAAGCGTTTTATTCAGTCTGTTATAATATCTGCTGCGAACCAGATATTCGTATGCCAGCGCAACAAAAGAGGTTATGACAATGGTCGTACTAATAAGTATGATGGCATAACGGCTTATATGGTAGACATCTAACAGCAAAACCAAAAAAACAATGAGGAAGCTTTGCGCCAATAAAAACAGGATCTTATCTTTTAAAAAGCTTGAAAACTTCATATCATATACCCCTGGCCACGTTTGGTCTTTATTAAATCTGCTGCACCGATTTCTTCAAGTTTTTTACGCAGGCGGTTGACATTAACTGTCAGCGTATTGTCATCGACGAATTCATCCGACTGCCAAAGCTCATCCATCAAATCATCCCGTGAAATGATGCTGTTTGAGTTTTGCATTAAAACAGAAAGGATACGCAATTCATTTTTAGTGAGCTCAGCCTCTTTACTTTCGTAATATACTGTGCTTTTTGCCACAGATAATGTTATGCCCTTATATTCTATTTCTGATGAATAATTTTTCTGGTTGGTACGTTTGAGTATCGCTCCGATCCTGGCAAGCAAGATCTGAATGTTATAGGGTTTTGTTATAAAATCATCTGCGCCCAGGTTCATGCTCATCAGTTCATCCATATCATTGTTGCGGCTTGTCACGACCATGATTGGCACATCTGATATCTTGCGGATCTCCCGGCATACGTGGTAACCATCATAATAAGGCAGATTGATATCAAGCAAAATTAAATCTGCATCTGAATCCGTAGCTTCTGATATTATATTTTTAAAGTTATCACTTGTTTCACAAGAATAATTATAGCTTTCAAGCAACGAGATCAATTCAGTTCTCAGAACGATATCGTCTTCTATAATAAACAGCTTCAAATTGAAATCACCTCCCAAATTCCTTTTTACCGGATTGGCATTATACCCGTACTTATAATAGTTTGGCCATATAATATTCGTCCACATACGTTCCATCCACAACCATGGAATTTTTCTTTATTCCTTCAACAACAAATCCATTTTTTTCGTAGAGGTTTTTCGCAGCATCATTGATACACATTACCGTTAATTCAAGCCTGGTGACCCCTTTATCATTGGCCCACTTGTCCAGCTGCTTGAAAAATGAGGAGCCGATTCCCTGCCGCTGATAGGATGCACGAATCCCTACTACGATATATGCAGAATGTTTTACTCTTCTTAAAATGCCTTTTTGCGCAGATATATATCCAACAATTTCATGATCTGCTTCGGCAGCTAAAAACAGATTATTGCCTGTGGCAGCTTCCTTGATGGTGGATATTAATCTATCAATATTTTTCGTCCGTTCATTTGGCTCGTACATCATATATTTTGTCTCAACGTCAAGTGCAGACATCATTTGCCAAAGTGATTCAGCGTCGTTTTCCTCAATAGGTCTGATGATAACATTCATAAAACCTTACTCCTCCATCAACCAAAGATTGAAAAAAAATCAGAAAATAACTGATCCTGTTCAGGCTTATGGGTGACATAGCCTATGGCAATTTTATTGCTTGTAAGTTCTATCAATTTTTGCGCGCCTTCTTCACCAAATGCTCCGCATAATTCAACTGCCCCAAAACCTTCACTTTCTAAGAAAGTTAGCTTATCACAGGCCTCTTTAAAATTTCTGACTGTAAATACATAGCTGATTTGTTTCTCTGTCTCAAAGCAGGCCTGATGCACCTCTGGGTTATAGTGGCTTCCCATCAGTAAAAAAGCAAATTTTTTCTTCATATTGTTATCTCCTTATATAATTATTCTGTAATCCATAACCGCCCGGATGCCGCTCCCAATGCTGCGATTCAGCAGCAAGTGACAATAAAGCCTGAAAGATATCATCCAGATATCTCTCAGGCCTTTATTATTCCGCACCTCAATTATAAACTCTGAGTTCTCTCTTGTTACAGACCGGTTAAAACTGCGGAACCCTAGAAAACCTTATCTTTTACTTTTTATAAGACAATATTCTTTTAAACTGGTTATTATTATATATTTTATTAGACCATTCGTCAATATTCTTTGCATAGTGCTCTGGCATGCACCCTTAATTATTATTTCGCTGCTACAGCTTCAAAGGTGATGATATCTTCTGATGCTGATGGATATCGTCCCAGTTTATAATCTGAAGAAATCACGATATCTTTAAATCCGGTGCTTTCAAGCACTGATCGAAACTCTTCCACGCCATACCACCGTAACGGAAAATACTCTAATTCCGTCTGCACAAGCACGCCATCACGCCACTTTTCATACCGTCCGTGGGAAATCGTATATTGATTGATATAATCAACTTCTACAATTTTATTTTCTAATGTAATGATATCCCCATTTGGGCACTCCCAAGTCCTTGTGGATACAATTCCTTTTGAAATATCACTTTGCAATAAAACATCTACAATTAACCGGCCGCCGTCAGATAGATGCTCATAGAAGTTTTGTAATGCTTTTATGGAATCAGCTCTTTTGTATAATAAAAGAAGTGTTCCCGACGGCACTATAATAGCCTCATATTTGGAATCCAGCGAAAAGGACTCCATCTTTGCCTCAAAAAGATTAGGATTTAAACCCCTCTTTTTGCAATTATCATGACAGATACGCAGCATATCCTTTGAACTGTCAAATCCTTCAACATGAAAGCCTTTTTCTAAAAGCGGAATCAATATACGACCGGTTCCTGTTGCCGGTTCAAGAATCGGGCCTTTACACGACTTTAACCGATCCGAATAAAATTCTATATCTCCAAAAGAATGGCCCACAGGTTTATCCATATCATATACTTCGGAAGACAATCTGCCATAATAGCTCAACATCCTTTATCACCTTTCCTTCCTGATGATTCTCATTCTGTCATTATGCTTTTTTAACAGGAATATAGATATCCATAACCGTATCCTGCCTATGATGACATCGTTCATCGTAGAATTCAAAATCAAATTTACTTTCGTCGTAAACATAGCCGCTGTCCCGAAACCAATCTTCAAAAATATATTTCCATGTTCCTGCAATAACCCTTGCAAATTCTTTTTGTTCCCGGTCATTGGTGGTATCCACAGGATTGGTTGTAAAAACAGCGTACTCGGCATTTGGAATTTCTGCTGTCAGCATATCTTCCCCGACATTTGTAAAATCATCCACAATCACACCCAAAAGATAAATTGCATTGCCATCTTCTGATATAGGAACATACAATCCCACTTCCCCATGCTTTGCAGGATTCAGAGTTTTGTACATTTTACTTTCTAAATTTTCGCCATCATAGTTTTTCCAGAAGGAAGCAATATCCCTTGTATAGGCTGCTCCGGTAATATCGGTTTTAATTCCATATCCGGCAACCTTACATGCGGGTCTCCTTACAATAACAGGACATGCATTTTTTACATCAGCATATCCGGACATCCGCTCCACATACTGTGTGGGCGTATAGCCAAACGCTTTTCGGAAAGCTTTTGTGAAACCACCGGATGTCTCAAACCCATAATCCACCGCAATGTCAATGACCTTCCTTCCCCTAAATAGTTCCGTAGACGCTAAAGACAATCTGCGCTCTCGTATGTATTCCATGGCAGATACACCCATACACAGATTGAAAACCCTGCAAAAGTGATAAAGAGAGTACCCGGATTGACTTGCAATTTCTTCTATTGTAATGTTTTCTCTGATATGATCTTCCATGAACTCAATACTTTTTTCTATATGTTCTCTGTAATTCAATGCATACTCCCTCCTGACATTTCTTATATGGTATTATAGCATTCATTTAATAAGAAAGATGTTCCTGCCTTGCTAAATATTAATAAAGGAACAGATATTGAAATCCTATTCACCATTCTTACGCTTAACACTGGTAAAAAAGATTTTATTCTTATATAAATAAAGTGCGTTTCCGGTACCGGTACCTGGATCTTTTTTATAAAGCAAAATACACGAAAAATTAATTACTCTTTTATCCATTCATAATGTCTTCTTATATTGATAATCGCTTCTAATATAAGTAAAACTTATGTCATATATAAAAAGCATTAAGTTTACCAATATCAAATATCATGATATAATAAAGTGAATTAAATACATCCCATCAGCATTTGTCATGGGTTTAAAGGAGAATCATGCATATGGAGAGATTAATAGGTACTGTTTCAAGGGGTGTACGTGCTCCAATTATCAGACAGGGAGACGACATTGCAGAAATAGTTATTTCTAGTGTACTTGATGCAGCCAAAAGTGAAAATTTTGAATTGCGTGACCGTGATGTTGTCGCTGCTACTGAGGCAATTGTTGCCCGCGCTCAGGGAAACTATGCTACTGTAGATCAGATCGCCGCTGATATTAATAATAAATTCGGTAATGAAACCATCGGTATTGTATTTCCCATTTTAAGCCGTAACCGTTTTTCCATTTGTCTTAAGGGCATTGCAAGAGGCGCTAAAAAGATCGTAATCATGTTAAGCTATCCTTCGGATGAGGTAGGTAATCACCTGATCGATCTTGATGCTTTGGATGAAAAGGGCATTAATCCCTGGACTGATGTGTTGACAGAGGCACAATACCGTGAACTTTTTGGATACCGCAGGCACACCTTTACCGGAGTTGATTATATTGAATATTATAAGGAACTTATCCAAAAGGAAGGCTGCGAGGTAGAAGTTATTCTTGCAAATGACTGCCGGACTATCCTAAATTATACCAAGCATGTTCTTAGCTGTGATATTCATACCCGTTTCAGAACGAAACGTTTATTAAAGGCCGCCAATGCAGAGACTGTATTTGGTCTTGATGACATCTTAACCGCACCGGTTAATGGCAGTGGATATAACGAAAATTATGGCTTGCTTGGCAGCAATAAAGCTACCGAAGACACCGTTAAGTTATTCCCCCGCAATTGCGAACCTATTGTTAAAAGGATTCAAGACGGACTCCTTGAAAAGACTGGAAAGCATATTGAAGTTATGATTTACGGTGACGGTGCATTCAAAGATCCTATGGGTAAAATTTGGGAATTGGCAGATCCGGTTGTTTCTCCGGCATATACGGAAGGTCTGGAAGGCCAGCCCAATGAAGTCAAATTAAAGTATCTTGCGGATAACGATTTTGCTGATTTAAGCGGAGCAGAATTAAAGGCTGCTATTTCTAATTATATTCAAAGCAAAGACAGCAATTTAGTTGGCAGCATGGTATCTCAGGGAACTACCCCACGCCGGTTAACCGACTTAATCGGTTCCCTCTGTGACCTTACTTCCGGAAGTGGTGATAAAGGAACACCTATCGTATTAGTACAAGGCTACTTCGATAATTACACCAAATAAATCGGATATAATAAAGAGAAAGAGATAAAAAAGCAATGGCGTTCAGCCATTGCCTTTTTATTATGTATTGATGTGTTAAGAATCATTGTTGTTTTGCTCTGGCATATTCCTTTGCTTCCTTGCCGGTTATGTGTTCAACATCAATAGCAATAACGTAAGCATGGGTACATCCAGCTATTTCCTTATTCCTGGCATCCTCAGGCTGATCGCCTGAATACTTTTTCACCAAAGCCTTAAATGCTTCCAATCTTTCATCGCCATCCACAATTCTGGCTTTTCCAAAGGCGATAACACTACGGAAGTAAGAAGTATATTCCTTACTTACAATCGTATCTTCATCAATTACCGAAAATGATACCTTGGAACATTTTGTGATTGCATCAACTTTATGTCCGGTCTTTGCTGAATGGAAATAAATTTTGTCATTGAAATATACGTAGCTCAGTGGAACAGCATACGGATAATCGTCATCCCCCAAGCATGCCAGGATACCATTGGTGCATCTGTCCATTACTGCCATTGTATCTTCAGGCGATAATAATTGTTTGTTTCTTCTCATTTCTCTAAACATTTAGTGTTTTTCCCCTTCCTTGAATGGTATTTAAGTAAACTTTAATCCCAAAACTCCAGCCACAATAAAGCAGAGAAATACAATTCGCAAAATGCTGACAGGTTCGTTGAAAAGGAAGATGCCTACTAATGCTGCACCTAAAGCTCCAATTCCTGTCCAAATTGCGTATGCTGTTCCCATTGGGAGTGTTTTGGTTGCAAGTGCCAATAAGTAAAAGCTGACTGCCATGCCCCCAAACGTGATCAGCGAAGGGGCTAAAATCGTAAATCCATGGGAATATTTCAGTTCCGTTGCCCAGACAACTTCAAAAGCTCCTGTAATGATCAGATATACCCAAGCCATGTTCTCACCTCCAGAATAAAATTTAAGCCTGAATGATATCATCTTGATATCTCCCAGGCTTTTATCCTTCCGTGACACAGCTATGAATCTGTGAGTTCTCTCTCGGTCACAAACCAGTTAAACTGCGGAACCCTAGATCACTTAAATATTTAATTTTTCTAAGATAACGTTTTTTCAGACTAAACTTGATTATATACTCGTTTTTACAATAAGTCAATGTTATTTCGCCTTATGGCAGGGTAAAAACAGCTCAAACCTATTGCCGATTTGATATGGGCTTTAGCGGAAATATGCTGTCAAAAGATAGCTACTGTTAACAGGGAGAATATCCCTGTTCAAAACTCACCTGGCAGCCAGCAGTATAATCATTATGTTATAGAATTTATTTTAGATGATTTTATTCATGCAGAAGATTTTGCCTTACTGAGTATTGCCCGTATTCCAGCTTTTGATGACTATGCCGGCGCGGTAGCTATAACTAGTATAGAATTTAGATACTTAAGCTGTTAAATATAAAAATCCGCTGATCTGTAAAAATGGATCAGCGGATTCATAAAAAAATCTTTATCGCAATAGAGCTGCCTTTAACCCGCAATCCAGGAAAAAATGTATTGCACCTGTTCCGGGCTTTGAATTTCGGGTTTTACAAGCTTTTGAAATTTCCCCGGCAGTCCCTTTTCTAATGCGGCCATATGAAAATGGCAGGATGCTATGCCCATATCCACTCTTTGAATGTCAACTTTTTCGTTGTCGCTTTTTAGAGTTCTTGCCAGATAAAAATGATACGTGTCTTTATCCTGCACGATTCTCCATGGCTGCTTATTAACAGCGGAAGGAGCCAGACGTACCATTTCCAACGGGAAGGCAAACTCCCCCGCATCATCTTTCGTCAAAGGTTGTGAGAACTTCTGTTTGAAAAACAGCTCGCTCCATTCTTTTCTCTGATCTGCCTTTGTCGCCCACCTCATCAGTGATTCCAGAGTTCTTCTTTTACCTGCAGGATATCCGATGGGAGAAATGCAAGGAAAAAGATCCCCTTCTTTTAGATTCATGGCCGCAGCAAAACTGCTGCGGTTAAAGGTCCCGCCAAGCCAGCAGGTACCAAGACCAAGGGATGTGGCAAACAGAACCAGTTTTTCAAAAGAATATCCCAGGGCTTCCAAAGCCAGTTCTTTATCCGCCGCTGATGCGGCGATATAATTCCCTGCACCTTTAATGACCCCATAGGTTCCCAGCTTTTCTCCATTGGATGATGCTGCCTTTTCCAGCAGACGAAAGGTAACATCTGCGGAAAATGGATTGGATAAGTTATCAATATAGGCGCTGATCTGATCCTTTTCATTTGCTGAAAGACCACGGTTCTCATAAGTCCTGACACTGCTGCGGGCATTGACTGTCTTTGCAACAGGGAAATCCATTTTCATATTTTACTGCTCCTCCTTTTTCAGACTAACGTCTTATAAAGATTGATTTTACCTGGTTTTTCCACGAGATCCGCAAACAAAGCGATGGCTTCCTTAAAATGCTTTGCCGCCATATGCTTGTTCAGCGCTTCCTGATCTTCCCATTCCTCAAGTATTGTCAGCAGCTGGGGGTCTTTTATGTCCTGCAGCAACTCATAACGGATGCAGCCAACATCGTTCTGCCGGGTATCCTGTACAAGCTGCTTTGCTAATACGATAAATTCTTCTACCTTTTCTGATTTGATGAAATTCTCCGCAACAACTTTAATCATTATTAGCTCTCCTTTTCGTTTTGTCACCAATTTTCGTAATGTACCCGATCCGCCTTATAGCGGTCAACAAATTCGTTATGCTGTCCATCTGGGTAACCGATGGAAATAAACGCAAAGGGCCTGATATGATCCGGAAGATCAAACAAGCGGCTCACATTTTCTGCAACAACATCGGATGTGGCAACGCCTAGCCATACGCCTCCAAGTCCCAGATGAACCGCTTCCAGGAGCATATTTTGCGCCGCAGCACCCATATCCTGCTCCCAACCGGTGGGTACTTTCAATTCTTTGTCATTGGCCAGCAAAACAAAGGTTACAGCGGAATTCTCAGCCAGTTTTGCATAAGGAGAGGTTTGAGCAATTTGAGCCAATCTTTCCTTATTCTTTACCACAATGAATTCCCATGGCTGCTGATTGGCAGCCGATGGAGCCTGCATAGCTGCGCGCAGCAGCTTATCAATTTTTTCAGGTTCCACTTCCTGAGTTTTAAACTTACGAATACTTCTTCTGATATAAATTTCTTCCATAAGCATGACCTCCTTAATTTAATTTTTCATTTTATTTTTTATTGTCCAGGCTTACAAGAAGCTTGTTGCTGATCTCTATAAATTTAAGGGTTTCTTCTTCTGTCAAAACGTCCTTGTACTTGTCTTGAAGCTGATTCCATGCTGTTATAATTTCACTTTGCATGGCCAGGCCCTCTGGTGTCGTGCAAAGATATACATTCTTTCCTTCCGCTTGTTTTACTATAAGTCCCTTTCGCTCAAGCCTCTCAAGCAAACGGGTTATGGTAGACGGTGTCAGATGCAGCATTTCGCCAATTTCTTTCTGCGGTATACCACCTTTAAGGTTTACAATATACAGGAGCATTGCATGGCTGGGCGACAACCCGGTTTTACTGAAGGCTTCATCTGCCATTCTTCCCAATTCCCGGGCGAGTTTCGCAGAAGTAAAAAACAGGCAGCCATTAAGCATACATTCCTGATCGTTTGATTCACAATTACAATCCAAAACATTCCCTCCTTTGTTTGTACATACAAATATACCATTTCTTTATTTTGCTGTCAAGTCCTGTATTCACATAAAATGAACTGTGAAGCCGGCAGCTCCTTTGCGGCAGTAAAAAAATTAGGGCGTATGTATATTCCGCCCTAACTGCTATTCCCTTCGATATCGTATTATTATAAAAATCACTGACCAAACAGTTCCTCCAATTTATTCAGTGGAAATGGTGTCATAGCCAACGGCTTAACTGCAATGGACATGAGCATGGCTGGATTATCATCTGCTGCAATTCGATTTGAACTAAAGGTGCCGCACATTCGACATCTGTGGATAATGGCCCATTCGCCCCCCTTACGTACCCAAACACTGACCGGCTCCATAATTCCTTTGCACAGGGAAGCACGGTCGCCAGGATCATTGTCTACATGGATGCTTGCTAAACATTTCGGGCAATGGTTTCGATGCCGGCTCCCGGCACCTTCCGGCACCACAAGTGTCCCGCATACTTTGCATGTGAAGCTCTCTGTGCAGACAGAATGCCGGTAATCAATTTTGGGGGCAATACTTAAAACGGCTTTGGCATCAGTCATCTTCTGAAAGGCATCATATCGTTCTCTTTTAAGTTTCTTTGTGCGAAGGGCCCCAAGAACCTGGCACCCATCTTCGTGAACATGGGTACAGTTCCTGAAATAACAGCCTTCTGTTAATTGTGCTATTTCAGGAAATACAGCGTTTCGCTCCTCCTCGGAGATTTGCTGCAGGGCAAAATCCCGGAAACCCGGTGTATCAATCCATAAGGTTTCATTAAGGCCAGCCTCCATTACGCTGGTATGCGTGCTTGGCGTCGGACAGCGGGAATCACCCCCATGTATGAGAGTTGTCTTTCCGCAAGACCTGTCGCCAACGACAACCACAGTTTTTCCCTCAACTGTTTTAAAAAGTTCTTTCTGCCGTTCACGGGCAGAACCTGCAAATACAAAGCCGGCGGTATTTTTATACAGTTCCAGTTTGGCTTCTAACAGAGCCTGAGCGCTTTCCCCAATCAAATCCCATTTGCTAATAAATATGCCGACTTGAATTTCTGCACGTCTGGCGGCAATGATCGCCGATTCCAGGTAACCAGCCTGATTGAGCAGGTAATCTGCGGTCACTATTGCCAAAAGATACTGAACATTCGCTGCTACCAGTACATTCTCTTCCGGGGAACGGCGATTTCCCCGATATAAGGCGGTTTTTCTTGGGAGTACATGAATTAGTTTATATTGACCATTTCCAGCATTTCCTACTTCAACCTCATCACCAACAACCAGGGAATTCTTATTCGAGATCAAAGGACCGGGAAGCAGGCAAGAAAGGATTTCACCTTTTGATAATACTTTCACTTGTTTATTCATGATATTTACAACCGTAGCCTGAAAAGTTTCCGTATTTATATCCTTTTTGATTTTAATTTCTTTTTTCTTAGTCACCTATTTTACCTCCTGATCAGGAACAAGCATTGGAGCTGCACTTGCTCTTTTCATAAGTATTATAGGTTCTGTTTCTATATAGCGGCAACCGATTTAACGTTTCAGAAGCAAAGAAGCACCATGCAGTTTCATGGCGCTTCTTTGTTTATTGGTTCTTTAAGTTTTAATTTTGCAATAATTTTCTGTATACTTTTTGGCGATAAAAAGTAAGTCTCTGAAAGATGATCAATTGATATTCCTTTTGTATATTTTTCGTAGATCTCCATGTTTCTGAAAAGAATCATCTCTTTGCTTCTGGTGTTTTCTCCCCATGTTTTACGATTGATTTCTTTTCTTGGGACGTAAATATATTCACCGTCAATATAATCTTGAATTAAGTCTATTATTTCTTTTGGCAGCACATCGGCTGCTTTGATATAGCTCATTATGCTCCTCCCAATCTGTGTTTTCAGGAATGAGCAAAGGCTATACAAGTATCAATTTTCTGATGCCATGCGATAGCCTTTGCTATGCATAACGAACCGAGCTAAATATCATAAAATGTTTCCTCCTCTCGTAAAGGTTATTTATAAGCGGTACAAATTTCTGCTTCATGCGGCTTCCATACCATCGTGAGCTCGCTTTCTTTTGTTTCCTCCTCAATCTGTTCCGTCAAAACCGTAAAGCCCTCTCTCGTATAGAATGCTGCTGCCCTCTCATTTCGTTTATAAACATTTAAAAGAAGTTTGTCATGCCTCTCTTTGGCATAACAAAGCAGTTCTCTTCCGATTCCTTTGGATTGATATTCTGCATCTACAAAAATTCCCTCAATGTAATCTCCGTTCAGTCCAAGGAATCCTAGGATCTGACCATTGGAATCATACACATAAACTGTTGCCTGGGGCAGTATTTTTTCAACTGCGGCATAGCTTTTTAACCAATAGCTGCCGTCAATAAAATGATGCGCCATGATATTCGTATCAAGCCATATCTTCATAATTTGTTTGATATCGGTTTCTTTAAAATCTCTGATCATAATAAAATATGTTTTCTCCTTTTGAGCAAAATAATTTAATTCCATTATATGATATTCTGGACAATAAAAAAGCAGATAACTCTGTCACTTAGAGCTATCTGCTTACTTATTGCAAACTAGCGTAAAAAACACGCTTTGCTGGTTTCTCACGGAATTGCGGCAGTCACCAGGCGAACATCCATTTATGTTCACCAGACGCATTGCCTGCGTAAATAAAACCTATAATTTTTTTAATCAAATTACAGGCAGCCTGAGCTTCATATATCCGCAAAATAAGTACAACAAAAAACCCCTCGTGATATGAGAGCTAAATTTTATTGTTCATTATCTTAACGAATAGACGACATCAAGCCACCTCCCTTTGTATCATTAAAATTATCATAACGAATTTCTCTAAACTTTGCAAGATGTTTTTTTACTTCCGACTCTATTTCTGAGAATCAAGAACAAACAAAGATGCATCATGCCCCATGAATATTTTACTTCCTGTATAAATTGTTTTGGACTTAATATTCCTGTATCCTATTTTTGTCATGACTTCCTTTAATTCTGTCTGATCAAAACCATTATGAACCATATCTGAAGCTATTTTTTCATTTTTATCAAAATCTATGATTAGTAAATGTCCATTTTCTTCTAAAATCTCATATAATCTTGATAAAAGTAATTCAATGTCTTTGATATGGAGTAACACCTGAGCCATAAAAATATAGTCCGCATGTAAATCTGAAAGGCTGTCTTTTTCAAAGTCAAAACACAATGTAGCTGCATTCTGTATATTAGAACTTGAAATTTTTTGCTCTATTTGATGAATCATGTTTTGTGATGTGTCCAGAAAAAGCATAGAATTAAAATCGCTTATCAAATTCATTCCAACAAGGCCGGTTCCACACCCAAAATCAATGGCACTCTTACTTTTAGCATCAACCAAGTATTCACGAATGGCATTTGATGATACCCTTGCAATCTGGATTCTTTCCGGAGTGTCATATATATCAGCTATCATTTCAAACTTATCCGTATTCCCCATTATTGCATCTCCAATCTACCTTATTAAAAATCCGATGTGATCCAGCCTTATCTCCAGCCATCTTTAATGAATAACAGACGGCGGCAGCCTTATGGCAGTCAATCGTGTGTTATTTATCAGATAGCCAGGCCCTTGGCCCAGCTGACAGCTTTAGATAAATTTTCCTCTAAGCTTTTTTTAGGCTCTACAAAATCTATTTCACAGAGGAATTCATTCCCGGTAAGCTCTTTTTTTAGTTTTGTAAAGCACTTTTGGGCTCCGCCTCCTGCATGGCTGGCAAACAGCGCAATCCGTTTGCCTTGGATTTTATTTTGGCTGATAAAACTTTTAATTGGTGGCGTAAATGACCCGGCCCAGATGGGTGTTCCGATTATTATAGTTTCATACTTGTTCAAATCAATGGGATCGTTTATCAACTTTGGCTCGTCACCAAAGATAACGCTCTTTCCTCCCCAAAAGTACTTCCGAAATCCTTCTGTTGGATAGTTCTTGCTTGTTTTTAACTCCGTAATATCGGCGCCTATTGTTTCTGCAATCTTTTCTGCAACGAATTTCGTGCTGCCAGTAAACGAAAAATATACAACCAGAGTGCTCATAGCTATTCTCCTCATATAATAAGTTTATAGCCGGGAAAAATTGGTTATAGGCTTATTTTTTGTGATATAGATGAATGGGCAACTTCATGAGGGATTCCTCTCCTCCTTAACTCATCTATAGGGTTAATGGGTACATTTCAAGTAAAATTATCCTGTTATTTATCATCTTCTTTCTTAATAATAATATTCTTAGCCTCAACAGCCCAATCCCTCATCGCAGAATAAATATAAACGCCGCAGAGTGCGGTCAGCTGACTGTAAGAGCAGTCAATATCTTGTTCCTTTAACTGCCCGCAAAGCTCAATATAGCAGTTCATATCTTTGACCAGCTTATCGTTCCTTCTGTAAAAATCGTCCAAATGGCCAAGTAAAACCTCCGGCTCCGTGTTCTCGCCAAAGGAGACTTTGAGCAATAGTTCGTACCTTATCTTCTCGATCTCAGGTTCCTCCCGCAGCCAGTCTGAAAGCTCTTTCCTGCCTGCATCGGTGATGATGTATACGATCTGTCCGCGCCCATTCCCGGTCTGCGTATGATTGGAGGTGACGGCAAGCCCCTCGGTCACCAGTTTTTTGAGAGTCGGATATATCTGGCCGTAACTCTCCTGCCAAAAATGGCTGTATTCGTTCTCTATCCATTTTTTTATGGTATAACCGGTCTGCGGCATGCGGGCAAGCATTCCCAGCATTACATATTTTGATTTTCCTGTATTTTCTTTCATCTGTGCACCTTCTATACGCTACATATCATAATAATATATCATTATGATATATTCTGTCAAGACTTTCTGATTGCTAAAATTCATAAACTCTTTTGCAATAGCCCAGAAAATATGCTTATCCCACTTGAACTTATAGTGATGCTCTATGCAATGATTCGGATTAAGTTATATTCTCTTTGGGCCAGATATAAGTGGAAAGGGAAAAAGGAGTCTCAGTTGCCAGAGCGCACTTAGAATGTATACCTTGCATAGGCCAACGCTTAGGTTGGAGTATGAGTGTAAGCAGATACAAAAATCCCGCTAATAATACAGATTAATCCAATGATGTGTACAAATAGAATGGAGTCATTCAATACCAATGCAGAAAGTATAATGCTGCTGACCGGAACAATGCTGGTAAAAACCGCAGAGCTACTGGCCTGAACTCTTTCAATCCCCTTAAACCATAACACATAGGAGAGAAATGAAACGAAAACTCCATAATAAAACACACAGAATATGGAAGAACTATTTATTCGTGTCCAGTCATAATATAGTCCATCATAAATTGAAAATGGAAGAAGTAAGAGAAAAGCATAAAACGTGATTATTGCTGTACGGTACAAAGCAGATACTGGTTTGCAGGCAACTTTACTCATAATGGAAAACAAAGCTTCGCAAAATGCTGCAAGCAAGATCAACACATTCCCTTTGATTGAAGTAGAACCATCCGTTTCACCGTTGAAAAAAGGATACAAATTAATTATGAACAGTCCAATGACAACAAAGAAAATACCAAGTATCCGCTGTCTCGATAATCTTTCTTTAAGAAAGAAAAATGCCAGCAATGCGACAATAACAGGAGAAGAACTTGTGATTAATCCGCTATTGGCGGCTGTGGTATATTGCAATCCCCAAAAGGTAAAAATGCGGTAGAAAAACACACCGAAAAGAGCTTGTAATAAAAGTATAGCATTTGTTTTCAGATCTGTTTGGATCGCTTCTTTTTTTATAAAGAATACCAGTGGAATCAGGCACATCATTCCGACTATAATTCCGAGCTCCGTCGCTAAAAACATTGGTAAAGAACCTACCATGATTTTGCTGACCACCACAGCGCTTCCCGCAATTAACATAGCATTCGCAAGATATAAATATGAAACTCGATATGTATGCATATTGGATTCCATTAGAAAACCTCAACCGTTTGTATATTTACATTAGGGCTAGCTGTCAATAGATAATATTGGATATTTTCAAGGTGTTTGCGTATCTGTTCCCCGGTAATGCCATCAACACCATAGACAAAATAAAGCACATTTTGGGTGGTGTCAGTAATCCGGGTACGATAATCCGGACCATTCAAAACGCTTGACAAAATACCTCTATCATCCGATAAATATAGGTCACCTTTCGTGAGCTGCTGCTGTTTGCCGGAAATACTTAGGTAATTCTCTCCACCAACTGCAATATCCAATGTTAAGTATCCACCTATTTGATTTAAATCATGGCCACCAGTCAAAAGCAGATTCTTTACTTCCGCAAGAAACATGGCTTCTACCGAAATACCAACGCTCGGAATCCCCTTATCTTTTAATAAAATTGACTCTAATTGCAAAAGTACAGGATAGGTCTTTTTGAATTTTTTATAGTGGGTAACATAATGGCATATTGGCTCTGAGTTGATAATAACTTTTCGATCGTATTCTTTGTATTTAGTTTTAATCCGGTCAATTTCAACTTTTTTCAATGTATCCATTTGTGATCTTGAGGCCGAAGCATTAGACATATTCGCAGTCATAATGCCAAACATGGCATCGGGGTATATTTCTTTTACAGTAGGTGAAATTTTAATCATTTTTATCTTCCTCAATTCTAATTTGATATTATAATAAATTATGCTATAATTTTATCATCTTATAAGTGGTTTAAATAGTTCCACTTTTATTATATTTTTATAGAACCACTTTTGAAAGGAAATAAAATTATGTGGATTACGATTGAAAGAGAAAGTGAACTCCCTCTTATCCGGCAAATCTATGACAAGATCAGGGAAATGATTTCTGACGGCTCACTTGTTTCTGGCCAAAAGCTCCCCTCCACTCGTACACTCTCTAAGGAATTAGGAGTGTCAAGAAATACGGTTCTTGATGTATATAATCAAATGATTGCTGAGGGCTATCTGGAAGCGTATCAAGGTTCTGGAACAATTGTTACGAAAGGACTTCAAGAGTTAAAACTTCCCGTCCGCAACGTATACGAGAAGCAAAAAAATGCCAGACGAAAAGATGACGATAACGATAATATCATTGATTTTCGCTCTGGCATTCCGGCGTTGGAATTTTTCCCACAAAAGGAATGGGCGCGGATATATCAGGAAGTATGCAGCAACCTGCCAGTTACAGCCTATGGATATTGTGATGCATCCGGCGTATGGAAGCTGCGAGAAGAAATTGCAAGGTATTTGCTTCGTTCGCGGGGAATATCATGTAGTCCAGAACGCATGATCATAACTTCCGGTTCAACACAAGGACTGTCACTGATTGCTAATCTTTTGAATGAACATAATAAAAAAGTCATCGTAGAAAATCCGTCGCATCCGGGTCTGCGTAAAGTCATTACTTCCGCGGGCTGTATGATTGAAGCAATCTCTGCAGATAATCGAGGACTAAATACAGATGCTCTCAAACCCGCCAATGATATTTCATTTTTCTATACGACTCCGTCGCATCAGTATCCATTAGGCGGAATATTATCAATTCAAAGACGACTTTCCTTAATCCAGTACGCGGAAGAAAATAATTGCTATATCGTTGAGGATGACTACGACAGTGAGTATCGATATGAGGGACAGCCTGTCAGTTCCCTTTATGAGTTAAACCCGGATCGAGTGATTTATATTGGCTCTTTTAGTAAAATATTGGCCCCAGCAATCCGGCTGGGCTTTATAATTTTGCCAGATAAATTATTAACTGGCTGCAAAACACTGAAAGTCTATTCTGATGTGCACACAGACGCTCTTACACAAAATGCAATGGCAGAATTCATTCACAGAGGCCGTTTGGATAAGCATATCTGGAAGATGAAGAAACATTACAGCCAAAACCGAAATCATATGCTCCGCGAATTAACGGAACAATTCCCTGATGAATTTGAGATTCTTGGGCAGGCATCAGGCCTGCATATGGTGATCCGGTTTCACAATGTAACCTTTTCTAAACAATTGTTGAAGGAAATCACTCGACAAGGTGTTCACGTATATCCAATTGAGAACTATTTGCTCGAAAGAAACGGGGAGCACAGACAGGAAATTCTCATGGGGTATTCACATTTAACTTTATCTAAAATAACAGAAGGCCTCCGTATCCTCAGCAATGTGATTCGTTCATACTCTACTACAGAAGAACGATAGAATTAAGTTTCGTAACAAGTATAGGAAAGCGATATCAAGTCGCTGATCATGGCTAAAGCCAGGTGTTGAACCTTCAGCAGGATATCCTATTGGAAGCAATGCCACGGAAATAAGGGGTAACCACTTTTGAATCTGTCCCCGCAAATCCAGCGAAAAAGCCCACCTGCTTTTCAGCAAGTGGGCTTTGCATCCTTCGTGCGTCATATAAACTATTTACAGTATATCGCTACCGCATCCCGCAGAAACGCCGCGCAGCCAGGTACGATTTTATCGTAATAAGCAGTAAAACGGGGATCATCCACATACATCTGCGTCACGCCTTTATGGGCTTCTTTGCTGTAATCGTCCCAATAAAAGCAGAGCCATTTTTTATGCAGCTCGCAGGCTTTTTGCGCCAGTTCACTGGCCGGGTCGCCTTGCTCAAAGGCTGCCTTTAATGTTTCATCCAAATCCGCAGTCAGTTTTTCCAATTCAATATACTGCTCCTTGCTCATGTTTAAAACCTTGGTATTGGAGCGGTTGACGTGTTCATCTCCGTATTTTGCCCTGGCCTCCTCTCCATATTTACGCTCGTTATGGTCTACCAGCTTTTGAAGGAATCCTTCAAACTTCTCCTGGTCACTCATTATCATTTCTCCTTTCATGGTCTTAATGGTCTTCTCGACATTGGCGACCAGCAAATTCAATTGCTCTCGCCTGGCAAGCAGGGCAGTCAAATGGCTCTCCAACGCAGAAAGTCCGTCAAAGTCCTTTGAAGCAAGAATATTTCGGATCTCTTCCAGCGATACGCCCAGTTCACGGTAAAAAAGGATTTGCTGCAGCCGATCGATCTCCTTTTGTCCGTAAATCCGGTACCCATTGGAGCTGACCCGGGCGGGCGACAGCAATCCCAACTCATCGTAGTACCGCAGTGTTCTTGTACTGACACCCGCCAGTTTCGCCAGCTTATTAATGGTGTATTCCATCTTTTCACCCCCTTGCTAAAACCACTATAAACTATTACGCAGCGTCAATGTCAACCGTTTTAAGAAAGATTTATCCTGATGTTAGAATTCTCTTCATCCAGTTCAGGCAATATCTATTCTGCTTTTAGGTTCTAACGATTCCCGCTGCATGTTTGAAATATTGAACCCACTCTGCTCTTTAGATCAAAATAACCGGAATCCATCATGATTGTAGGGTTGACCTTTAAAGCATTTGGTTTACCATTTTCCAGACAATCTTCATTCGCATATGCAGCAACAATTTCTCCAAGAAACATTGTAAAATCAAAGATTGGAATCGTTTCAATTACTTTACAAAGATAATTTACCGGGCACTCCTTTATCATGGGTGCATTTCCTGCATTATCGTAAAATGATTCAAAAATGTTTGATTTATCTGTTTTATTGCCCGTTGCAGTCCCGCAATAATCCGTTTTTTCTATATCATCGGAAGAGGGGATGTTTACAGAGAAGTATCCATTTTCTATAACTCCGGCTGTTGTGTAATGGGAATTTTTAAGCGAAATATAAAGTACAGGCTTCTGACTTACAACTCCATACGCTCCAATTGCGGCATAGTTTGGCTTCCCTTTAACAGAAGCCCCTGCTAAAACAGTAACATACGGTCCATAAGGGATATTTGCTATCTTTGTTTTTGTCATTTTCATTCTCCTATCAATCTTTTATATTTGTTGCAACAGTGAAAATTATATAATAAAATTTTAGAAATATATAGACTTTTTCTTTCCGATAGATTATCATATAGATAGAGTGCGCCCCATGGGCATACTCTTTTTTGTTTGATACCTCATGTCATGATTATTATACCCTCAATGGTTCATATCCTATTTATGAATGATCATCCCGTGTGTCTGACAGACACTGTTGACAAAGCAGGCTATGTACTATAAAATATATACATAAAATTTAACAGAAAAGGTGATGGAAGTCCGGCATATCTGATTCCATATAATCGGTGGCATGGATATAACTGGAAAAGAGCAGATAAAATCAATTTAATAGGTTTAAGAACGAGCTGTTTACACAGTTTTGTTTTTGTGCCTGATATTTGATTTTATTTTACTCTTAACTTCTATTTTATATTAAGAAGATTAGTCGTAGAGTAAAATCTACGGCTTTTTTGTTATTCAATTTCGAAAGGAGAAAACATTATGTTTAAAAGCTTAATTCCAATTTTAGAAAGGCCGCCACTATACACCAAAACAGCAGTTCCATTTTGGGATGATGAGCATATATCCAAGCAGATGCTCAAAGCCCATCTAGATCCTGACTTTGAAGGTGCAAGCAGAAAGTTAGCATTCATAGATGAATCTGCTATCTGGATAAAAGAGATTGCACCACCATCAAGATATAAGCAGCTTCTTGACATTGGCTGCGGGCCTGGAATATATGCGGAAAGATTTACGCAAACGGGCTATCAGGTAACGGGAATTGATTTTTCCAAACGATCTATAAACTACGCCATAGAGTCTGCGAAAAAAAGAAATTTAGATATTTGCTACTTGCATCAGAATTATTTGAATATGATTTTGAATAGTAAATATGATTTTTCAACAATGATTTATTGTGACTACGGTGCGCTGTCTGCAGCAGATAGGCAAATAGTAATGACTGCGGTATATCGTCATCTAAAGCCTGGGGGAAGGTTCTTATTGGATGTTTTTTCAATGGCTAAGTATTACGATTTTGAAGAAAAACAAACATGGGAGATTTATCAAAATGGGGGATTTTGGCGCAAAGAAAAATATATTGCATTTAACGGATGCTATAGGTATCCAGATAATGTAACATTAGAACAAACTTCTATTGTTTATGATACAGGGGCTATCTCTTACTATTTATGGAATACCTGTTTTACCAAAGAAATGTTGATTAAAGAATCAATTGATGTGGGTTTCAAAGTATGCGAAGTGTTTGGAGATATTGCAGGCAGCACTTATCGTACAGATAATACAACTATTTCTATACTGCTGGAAAAATAAATTAAATTACCCTGCCGAATAAAAAACTGTAATTCGGCAGGGTGATTTATGAATGGCGGTTTGAAGATAACCGCCATATATGTGCATCTTTTTGCTTACGGTAAAATATTCCCGGCGCTAAGGTAAATCTCGTACCAATCCTCCCGGGTCAGCTTAATATCGGCGGCTTTGGCACAATCCTTCAGACGCTCCACATTCATAGTCCCGGTCACAGGCTGCATATGGGCTGGATGGCGCAGCAGCCATGCCATAGCAATGGTCGTATTGCTAACTTCATATTTGGCGGAAATTTCATCAATTTTGGCATTGAGTTTTGGGAACTTTTCATTGCCCAGGAATACACCTTCAAAAAATCCGTACTGGAAAGGAGACCATGGCTGAATGGTGATGTCATTTAAGCGGCAGAAATCAATTACACTGCCATCCCGGTTTACTGCCGCTTCATCAAGCATATTGACATGAAGGCCCTGGGAGATCATGTTGGCATTTGTAATGCTTAACTGCAGCTGATTAGCAACAACCGGCTGTTTAACAAACTTCTTCAGCAACTGTATCTGCATGGGGTTTTGATTGGAAACGCCAAAATTGCGTACCTTACCTGCACTTTGTAAGATGTCAAACGCCTCGGCAACCTCTTCCGGCTCCATCAACGCATCCGGACGATGCAGCAATAATGCATCCAGATAATCCGTTTTCAACCTTTTTAAGCTGCCGTCCACTGCTTCTAAAATATGCTTTTTGGAGAAATCGAAAGCAATACCCGGACGGATACCGCATTTGGATTGCAAAAACATCTTTTCACGAACGGTAGCATCCATATGTACCGCATCTGCAAATATCTCCTCACATACGCCTCCGCCATATATATCCGCATGGTCAAAAAAATTAGTACCTATATCCAGTGCTGCCTGTACGAAATGCTCCGCTTCAGACTTATCCAGTTTATTGATGCGCATGCAGCCGACTGCAATCGCCGGTACCTGCAAATTCCCTAACTTAACTGTTCTCATGACATTGAACCTCCTTAACAGATTTATAACCGATGACCTCTTCGTAAAGACCGTTCACGAGCTCTCCTCCCAGGTCCTCGGCATAGAATTTCAGACCTTTTTCTATTGTGCCAGCTTGTAAATCTCCAGCACATCCTGCCAGTACAGCTTTTTCAGACCGCCAATAGGCTCCTCATTCCCAAATTCGGCACCTGTCGCCTTTTTAGCCATTAATTCAAGATTGCTGGCGTCGATGCCAAGTTCTCCAAGAGTTGCAGTAAGCCCCATCTTGTTGAAAAATTCCCTCAGGCGCAAAATGGCTTCCTGAATCATTGCATCCGGATCGCGATAGCTGCCTTTTACACCCATGACATTGACCGCAAACTGTACAAACATGTTGACATTATCCTTGTACACATACTGCATCCACGCAGGCGTCAGCACAGCCAGGCCTGCTCCGTGTGCCACGTCATAGATGGCGCTGAGTTCATGCTCCATACCATGACAAGCCCAGTCCTGCTCACGGCCCATACCCACTAAACCGTTATGGGCAACTGTGCCTCCAAAACCTACCTCGCACCAGGCATTGTAGTTCTGAGGATTTTCAAGGACAAGCGGGGCGTTCTTTATGATGGTCTTTAGCACCGTTTCGCACAAGCCGTCCGTCAGATCGGTATGCACCGTGTTGGTGAAATAGCGTTCAAATACATGGCTCATCATATCAGCCACACCGTTGGCAATCTGATTCTTTGGCAGGGTATAGAACAATTCCGGATTCATAACGCTGAGCAATGGCCGCAGGTGCGGGCTGCCATAACCGTACTTCAGTTGTTTTTCCTCATTGGTGATGACGGTATCGCCGCTTGCTTCGCTTCCAGCAGCAGGAATGGTAAGAATCGTAGCTACCGGCAACGCTTTTTCAATTGCTTTGCCCTGTTCATAAATCTCCCAGACATCACCATCATAATATACACCCATTGCTATGGCCTTGGCAGAATCAATCGCACTTCCTCCGCCCACAGCCAGGATTAAATCCACCTTCTCTTCTTTACACAGGGCAATTCCTTCATGTACCAGTGAAAGGCGGGGATTGGGGACCACGCCGCCCAGTTCTACGTAAGAGAGTCCGCTCTCCTTCAGTGAAGTGACCACTGTATCATACAGTCCGCTCTTTTTAATGCTGCCTCCGCCGTAATGCAGCAGGACCTTGCTTGCATGGGGTTTTAAAAGCGCACCAATCTGTTTCTCCATATCTTTTCCAAATAGTATACGTGCCGGTGAATAAAAATCAAAATTGAGCATTATCTTTTATCCTTTCTTTTGGGGTTATTTTATGTTTTTGTTTTACCATGTAATCGTATCAGGATCAGCAGAATATCCGCAGCAGCCTTTTAAGTCTGCAATTGCCTGCACATCCTCAGGGGTAAGCTGGAAATCAAACACATCGCCATTTTCCCGGATGCGCTCCGGAGTGATGGATTTGGGCAGCGGTAAGTATCCGCGCTCTAAACTCCACCGCACGCAAATCTGGGCAATGGACTTTCCGTACTTTTGTGCCAGCGACTGCATTTGTGGAACTTCAAATATCTTGCCCACGCCAAGGGGACTATATGCTTCCAGAAGAATGGAATGTGTCCTGCAATAATCCACAACTTCATCCTGTGTATCGCCGGGACAAAGCCGAATCTGATTGACCATTGGCTGGATCGCTGCCGTCTGCATAAGCGCCTCAAAATGATGAGGTTGGAAATTGCTGACACCTATCGCGCGAATAAGACCGGCTTTGTGCAGCTCTTCAAAAGCTTTCCAGGTGCCGGCATTGGCTTCCTGCCACTGATTGCGGTACTTGATTGGGTTAGGCCAGTGAATCAGGTAAAGATCCAGATAATCCATATCAAGATTTTTCATCGTCTGTTTAAAGGCTTCCATGGTGTTTTCATATCCATGCATATCATTTTGAAGTTTGCTGGTAATAAAAATATCCTCGCGGGCAATACCACTTTCCTTTACAGCTATGCCGACGCTTTCCTCATTCCCGTAACCTGCGGCGGTATCAATATGACGATAACCGCATTTTAAAGCTTCTTTCACCGATGTGACGGCTATATCTCCGTTTTGTGCCTGCCATGTGCCGAAGCCAATGCATGGGACTTTTACACCGCCTGAAAGTTCATAACAATCTGTTAATGTCTTCACTATATTTTCCCCCAATCTGCAATTTGACAAACTGTTATTTTGATTGTATATTGGTATCATAAACCTTAATCTTAACTCTAAGTCAATATGAAATTGCAAAAATTCTTAGTTAAATGTTAAAGTATGTTAAATGAAAAACTAAATTCACGATTGCAACACTAAATTCATGATGTAAGACTAAATTCCTTTCCAATGAAGTTAGTCTTGCACGAACTTTTCTGCTATACTGTTTTTGCAGTGGATCCTTCCTCATTTAGCAGGAGGTATCTTATGAATAAGGAAAAACATAACCAGAAACACCTGACCATGACACAGCGTATTTGGATTGAAAAGGGGTTAAATGAGAACGAATCTTTCGCCTCCATTTCCAGGCGTATTCAAAAGGATTCTTCTACCATTCTCAAAGATGTGAAGCGGAACCGTTTCTTCCCTAAACGGAATGAGGTTCTTAAACCTCTTCCTTGTACCAGAAAAAAGGATTGCCAAATTCGTTTCCTCTGTGATGACAACGACTGCCCGAACCTTTGCAAATCCTGCTACAAACCTCACAGAGAACATAAAAACTGTTTTGATACTTGCCCTGACTATTTACCCGAAACCTGTAAAAAGCTCGTGAGCGCTCCTTATGTATGTAATGGATGCACCAAAGTAAAACGCTGCATTTTGCAGCATGCGTTCTACTCCGCTCAAGACGCACAGGAGGCCTACTATAAGCTCCTGGTTTCTTCAAGAGATGGTATCAACCAATCTAAAGCTGATATTGCAATGCTTGATAGCCTCATTTCTCCTTTATTAAAGCAGGGACAATCCATGGCACACATTTATGCTTCCCATGGACATGAAATCCCCTGTTCCCGCAGAACACTTTATACCTATATTGATAAAGGAGTCTTTGAAGCCCGAAATATAGATATGCGCCGTCGTGTACGTTTTAAATGCAAGGAACGTAAATCAGTAACCAGAATCAGCCTTGCTGCACGGGAATTTCGCATTGGCCGTACCTATGGCCGCTTCTGAAACAAGGGCAGGCCATCGCACACATCTATGCGAACCATGGACACGAAATTCCCTGCAGCCGTAAAACACTGTATTCCTATATTGATCTAGGGATCTTCGAGGCAAGAAACATCGATCTGCGCAGGAGGGTCCGATTCTTAATGCTTATTTTTTTTGATTTAATCCTGCAAAATCAAACGTTTCAGGAAATCACGATTTTAACTTATCATATTACGACTTGCAAAAACTTTATCATGTTTGAATAACAACAAACAATTCCATTACAAGGGGAGGAAATCTATATGGGTTATACAATCAAGCAGGTATCGGAACGCACAAATCTAAGCGCACACGTACTGCGTTTCTATGAAAAAGAAGGTCTTCTGTTCAATATCAACAGGAGCAAAAGCGGCATCCGCAGTTATACCGAAGATGATTTAGAATGGCTGGGATTAATCTGCTGCCTTAAGAACACGGGTATGTCCTTAAAACAAATCAAGGAATTTGTGGAATTAAGTGCAGAAGGCAGAGAGACACTCAAACAGCGTTGCGATATATTGATCGAACATAAGAAGAATGTGGAAGCTCAAATTCAGGAAATGAACAAGCATCTTGAAAAGGTATCTCATAAAATCGCCCATTATACAAAGCAGTATAATGAATACAACCATGGCGGATCCCATCAAAATTCAGAAACCTAGGAGCAGTGATCCGCTCAATTTCGAAAGCCATAACATTTTTATTACAAGAGCCTGTCCTTTTATATACGGGACAGGCTCTTGTAATCTTGTAGATAAATTAGAATCGTATATAAGCACCTTAGATTCTCAGCTTTACGCCCGGTGATGGCTATCCTCTTTATTTTTTTGGCATAAAGCTTTCTGCAATTGCATTCATCAACAGGCTCTCATTCTCCGGATCAACACTGGAAGTAGCCTCATCCAAAATGATGATGGGAGCATCTTTCAAAATGGCACGGGCAATGGAGATCCGCTTTGAAGAAAGTTAGGGATCAACCCTATCGCTGCGCGGGGAAGAAAGTGAAAGAACAAAAGCCTCCAGTTTCATGCACTTCCACTCCTTTGATTTGGTTAGCCAAAACTAACTTTAGTCTTAAAAAAAGAGCGCCTTGCAGCGCTCTCAAATCATCTGCCCACACAGTTGGCAGTATATCGTATTATATTTTTTTGCACTACTCTAAAAAGACCAAATCCCCTCTATTTGGACAACATCTTTCTAAACTCGGACGGCAGTTCCCCAAATTCTTTTTTAAAAACGTCAGATACTTACTTGGGTTTGTATCATATCAATTCAAGTTTACCGTCCATAATAAATAAAGTTTTTCAGCAGCCTGCAATGGAAAGGAGCTATCCTTTTAACAATTTCATTGCTTGATCAATCTCTTGCTTTGTGGTATATCTGCCCACACTAAATCGTATCGCACCGAATGCAATTTCTTCTTCAACACCCATAGCAGCTAAAACAGGAGAAATGGTTTTTGAGCCAGAATGGCAAGCAGAGCCGGTTGAGGCACATATTTCAGGCAGTGCCGCCAATATTTGAGCGCCATTTTCACCCACGAAACTGATATTAAGAGTATTAGGCAGACGATGAACCGGGTCACCGTTGAGGTGAATATTACTGCCGAACACTTCCTTTAGCTGATTATAAAAATAATCTCTTATTGGCATCAAATCATTTTGCTCCAAATGTTTCCTTGCCTGTACCGCTGCCTCTCCCAAAGCCACGATATAAGGCACATTTTCCGTACCCCCACGCCTGCCATTCTCTTGGCCTGCGCCATGCAGAAATGATTCAATTTCAATACCATCACGAATAAATAAAGCTCCTATTCCTTTTGGAGCATAGAGCTTATGACCGGCGATAGTCAAAAAGTCCACTGGTAACTGGGATACGTTAATATCCACCTTTCCAATGGACTGAGACGCATCTGTGTGAAACAAAATGTCCCGTTCTCTGCAAATTTCCCCCAACTCCCTGATTGGCTGCAAGGTACCCACCTCATTATTGGAATGCATGACGCTGACCAGGATGGTTTCCTCACAGATGGCATCTTTTAAATCTTGCGGACTAACAGCGCCTTGCTGGTTTACCGGAAGATACGTAACTCTATAACCGTTTTTCTTTAAAAACGAGAGTGGCTCCATAATGGAAGGGTGCTCGATACAGGAAGTAATAATATGCTTCCCCTTGTTTCTATAAGTGTAGGCTACTCCTTTGATTACAGCATTATTGGATTCACTGCCGCAGCTTGTGAATAAAATCTCGCTGTTTTTGGCTCCGATTAATTCCGAAACCTGTTTTCTGGCACTCTCAACTGCACGTCTTGCAAGCTGTCCCAATCCGTAGCTGTTGGATGGGTTTCCAAATTCTGCCTCCAGATATGGAAGCATGGCATGGTACACATTTTTGTCGATAGGGGTTGTGGCATTATAGTCCAGGTAAATCATGAATATCCTCCTTAGATAGATAATATTGAGTAGTCGTTAACGGATAAATTGCCGCCATAAGTATAATAGAAAAAAATAACCAGTTATTACATGCTAAAGGATAATATTTGATATTTTAGCATTTTAGTAAATATAACATATATTGATATTGACGCTAATACCATAACGCGTACATACCTATTGATAATAAATCGTATAAAGGAGTGGTAAATAAATGTATGATATGACAGATTGTCAGGTTGGGTACATGGTTTACGCTATGACAAATGCCGCTGATTATAATGAAATTGTAGCTATTCGTCAGGAATTCAATGATAGTTTTACATTTGTTAAGGCTTACAAAACAGGCGGTCAGGGTACTGGAGCCCAAATTGTTGATCCGCTTAGTTCACAGGGCTCAATCATACTATCCGACGACGGACATTTCCTTTTCGTCGTGAACGCAGGCAGCAATAGTATCTCCAGCTTCAAAATCGCCAGATCGGGAGCCCTGATTCTTGCAGACGTGAAGCAGTCCGGCGGGTTTCTTCCAATAAGCCTGGCGACTCACTGTAATCTGCTTTACGTTGCAAATGCAGGAAACGGGAGCAGTATTGCATCCAATGTTACCGGTTTTCACGTGGACGAAAACGGCAGGCTTACCGAAATCACAGGATCTGCTAAATCATTGAGTTCAAACAATGCCAGGCCAGCTTGCATTGTCATTAATAAGAATGGTAACATAATAGCAGTCTCCGAGCAGAATACGAACCTGATCAGTGTATTTACCGTTCAGCCAGACGGAACCCTCACTGGTCCTGTGGTCAGCAATTCCAGCGGTTCCGGACCTTTTGGCTCTGTTTTCTATACAAATGAAATCTTGCTGGTTACGGAGGTTGGAATAAATGCATTATCTTCTTACAAAGTTAATCATAATGGAACACTTTCTGTAATCAGTCCGTCCGTTTTGAATTTCCAATCAGCTACCTGTTGGGTCACACTATCTGAAAACAGGCGATTTGCCTATACTTCCAATGCCGGCAGCCACACGATAACAACGTATGAAGTTGACTGCAATGGACATTTGATGATTTCAAATATTATCTACAGTACGAAAGATGGGTCTGGCGCACCAATTGACAGCGGGGTTTGTTCCAGGAATTTATATGCACTCAATGGAAATGAAGGTTCCATCAGCGTTTTCCTTACTGACCGGGATGGCAAACTCATGCGGACACAGGTTATCCTCGATACTCAACTACCGAATTTGGGTTCACAAGGTTTGGCAATCCTATGCTTCCCAAATAGATATTAAAAATTGTTTATTAATCTTTCCAGCCACCTTCGGCCTGATATCATTCAAACAATTCTATCAGGCAAATGGTGGCTGTGTCTTTGCCGATCATCCCTGAATCTGTTTCTTATATCTTTCTATATTTGTGCTGCGGTCTTCCAACCTTTCCATATTCAACTAATTTATATATTTTTTCTTCCTTTTCCATAAGTTCCAGATATCTTCTTACCGTGACTCTTGCTATCTGCAGCATTTCTGCAAGATTTTCCGCAGTATAATACTCTTCCCCACCCTGATCAATTTTCTCCCATATGACATGATAGGTGTACTTATTAAAGCCCTTGGTAAAATCCGCTTCGTTCTGGGCAGCAATCTGACCGGATAAGTACCGATCTAAATCCTTCTGCTCAATCATTTCGCTGTTTTTAAAGCTGTCATACCGGTCCTTATACTGCAGCAGGGCTTCCTTAAAGCGCTCAAAGCGAAAAGGCTTAATCAGATAATCTACCACCCCATACCGAAATGCCTCCTGGATTCGTTCTATGGATTTATCCGCCGTAATTAAAATGATATCTGCATTAAGTTCCTGGCCTCGGATCCATTTTAAAAAATCCATTCCATTTTCATTGGGAAGATACACATCAAGCAGAATCAAATCCGGCTTTTGGGAAAGCATTGCCTTTTTTGCATCCTCCAGATTTGATACCCCTTTGCATAGGGTAAATCCTTCCACTCTCCTTAAAAACTTCGAGTTGATTTCCAGAACCATTGGATCATCTTCCACAATCATGACTCCAATCAAGTCCTTCCCTCCTTTCCATTGGAATTGTAATATCCCATTGCACGCCTTCTTCTGACGTTAAATGGATTGCTCCCCCGTATTCCTCAATAATCTTTTTTACAATGGACAATCCGTAACCCCGCTGCCCTTCCTTGGTGGAAAAGCCCTGTTCAAATATTTTTTCTCGAAGTTCCGGCCTGATTCCTTCTCCATTATCCTTTACCCGGATCATAAGGAACTCTTTCTCCTCAACAATCCTGATATCTATCCGGCCTGTCCCGTCATTTTTCACCTCATCCAGTGAATTTTCAATCAGATTTCCGATAACCGAACCCAGATCCTGGGAATTCATGCCCCAGGGCAGTTTATTCAGTCTGGAGCTTTCATCGATGGTTAACTTTATTCTGCATTCCTCCGCTTTATTATACTTGGACAAAAGCAGAGCGGACACGGCTGAATCCTTGATATGATCAGTAAGAATATGGCTCATTTCCGTTCTTATCCTGGCAACATCGGATATAAACTGAAGGGCTTCTTCATATTCCTCCAGCTGTATGAGCCCGGCTATGGTATGAAGCTTATTCATAAATTCATGATTCTGTGCCCGTAAGGACCAGGCCAGCTTTTTTACTCCTGTCAGCTCTTCCGCCAGTTTTGTCACCTCGGTTTTATCCCGAAAGCTGGCTATGACTCCGATCACCTGTCCACGATTCATGATAGGAATCCGGTTGGTTACAATTAGAGTATCATGAAGCCTCTGTTCATCATCGAATTCCGCCTTTTTCGTACTCAATATATTTGTCATACGGGTATTGGGGATTATATCTTCAATATTACGTCCTATCACCTGATGTTTCATTTCATCTTTATCGAAACCAAGAATCTGTAATGCCGAATCGTTCATCAATGTGATCCGACCTTCCCGGTCAATGGCTACAAGACCTTCATGAATGGCATCCAGTATTCCCATTTTCTCATGATAAAGCTTTGCGATCTCATCTGGTTCTAATCCCAGCAGCATCTTTTTAATATGGTTCGCCAAAAGAAAGGCTCCCACGCTTCCTGCAGACAGTCCTCCAAAGCCGATCAACATGATATAGAAAACAGCCATGTGCTTCGCCTTTTCGATCCGCGTAATCAGCGTACCGACAGAGACAAAACCGATCTCTTGATTATGTTCATCATAAATCGGCGCAAAGGCGCGCAGGGATTTCCCCAAAGTTCCGGTTGCTTCGGATACATAAGTCTCTCCCAGGCGTACCACACGGTACTCATCTCCTCCCTCAAACGCTTTTCCGATCATTTGGGGATTGGGATGGGAATAACGGATTCCCTGATTATCCGCCACTGTGATATAATCGATAAGCTCCAGGTTCTTAAGCTGCATATCAACATATGACGCAATCACCTGAGTATCCTTTTTTTCCAGTGCATCGATCACCTCGCTGGAATGTGCAACAAGCTCCGCCACATTCATGACATTGGTCTTCGCTTCCTTTTCGATATTCCTTGTCATCCATGAAGCAACAAAAGAAATAATGATGGTAATTGAAACAAAAACAACTGCAATGACTAATAAACTCAGCATTGTCTGCAGCTTCAACGGTTTTTTTCTATCCATGGCACACAGTTAATCCTTTCTCCTTTTATTTTACCAAATAATCCGGCGGATCACAATGTCCTTTCTTTTGTATAAAAGAATACTCCCACGGGATGCAAACATGTTATATTCTAGTCTGCCTCCGTGGGAGCATCGTATTCGTTATTGGTTTCCTGAACCGTTTTTATCCTGTCGCCTCAGTACTTCTCTTATTTTTAACCGCATTCAACTGATTCTGTCTAAGCTTTTTAAATACAAAGGATACAATAAACGGACAGATGATAGCCGATACCACGCAGGCTGCGGCTACTTGTGCGGTTGCTGCCGCTGCAACCACGGCAAGTGTCGGGTCGGCCACTGCAACCGCCTCAGGCGTTGCCACCGCATTTCCCGCCGTAGAACCGGTCGCAAGGCCAATGATCGGTTCTTCTTTAAACAGCTTAAGGAGTATGTACGCCCCGATTCCGGTGAATGACGCCACAATCCCAAGCAAAATGCCAGGGCCTCCTGCTTTCACGATTGTTTCCAGATTCATTCCAGCTCCCAGAGGGAAAGAAAAGAACGGAATCAACAGTAATTTACTGCTGCCCAAAAAGGCTCTCATATCGGAATCTAAATTTCCTAAGATCATTCCGATTACAATCGGGATCATCACTGCTATTAATGCTTTAAAAGGAACCTGTGCCAGACCGGAAGCTCCAAGAGCCACCAAGGTAAAGAACGGACCATCCTTAATTGACAGAAGAGCATATGCTCCCACATCAGTCTCATCCCCATACTGTGAGGCAAGAGATGCATAAAGGCCTCCGTTGCAGTTGGTTAATGCCGAAAGAATGGCTAACGGGGAAAGTCCAAGTACACCGGCTGAGCCAAAGACCTTTCCGACGAAAATACCAATTCCCGCACCTACGATAAATTTGCCTGAAATCAGCAAGGCTCCCTTTTTTATTGCCTTTGGAGCAAGCTTAAAATGAATCTGCGAACCGATCAGAAACATAAAACATGCTAAGATCGGCGTGGACGCCGATTTACTGAATAAGGCGGTGGTAAATCCTCCCATTTCCAGAAATTGAGGGAAAAAGGTATTGACCAGAACCCCTAAAAACAAGGGAACCACCATCATTCCTCCCGGAATTTTATCCAGCGTTTTTTTGATTGGAATCTGCATATTTCAATCCTCCTATTTTTATACAAGCCTTTCTTCTCTGCTTTGTGATTGCTGCATGTGATTTAAAATACTTCTGCTATATTCTGGCTGCACCGCTCTCCCTTGCCGCCTTTTTTACTGCTTCCGCCACGTTCTCTGAAACCTTTTTATCCAATGCATCAGGAATAACACATTCCTCATTTAACTCCTCATCGGAAACCATGGAAGCAATGGCATATGCCGCCGCAAGCTTCATTTCCTCATTGATTTCCCTGGCCCTTACCTCCAATGCGCCTTTGAAGATTCCCGGAAAAGCCAGAACATTGTTTACCTGATTGGGGAAATCCGAACGGCCGGTTCCTATGACTCTGGCACCTGCTTCTCTGGCCGCCTCCGGCATAATTTCAGGCGTGGGATTTGCCATGGCAAAGAGGATGGCATCATGGTTCATGGAGCTTACCATTTCCCTGCTTACAATGTCAGGAGCCGAGACTCCGATAAAGACATCCGCACCCTTTAATGCATCGCTTAAATCTCCTTTTAACTGATCCGGATTTGTTATTTTTGCCAGCGCCTGCTTGGCATGGTCAACGCCTTCTATTCCCTGATATAGAATGCCTACTTTATCACAGACAATCATTTTGGAAACGCCGCAGGCAAGTAATAGCTTGGCAATGGCGGTTCCAGCTGCTCCTGCACCGTTCACCACAACTTTGATTTCTCTGATATCTTTGCCCACAACCTTTAACGCATTGATAATTCCTGCCAGCACCACAATGGCGGTTCCATGCTGATCATCGTGGAATACGGGAATATCAAGCTCTTTTTTTAACCTTTCTTCTACCTCAAAGCACCTTGGTGCTGAAATATCCTCCAGATTGATGCCTCCAAATCCCGGGGCGATCCATTTAACTGCTGTTACAATTTCATCCGTATCTTTGGTATCCAAGCAAATCGGAATTGCATTGACATCTGCAAATTCCTTAAATAAAATCGCCTTTCCTTCCATAACCGGAAGACCTGCCTTTGGTCCGATGTCTCCAAGCCCAAGCACTGCCGTTCCGTCAGTAACGACTGCGACTAAATTTCCTTTAGAGGTATACTTATATACCTCCTCCTCATTGGCATGAATTTTCCGGCATGGCTCCGCTACTCCCGGAGTATAAGCAAGGCTTAAATCCTCTCTGGTAACCACAGGAACCTTAGACTTAATCTCAATTTTTCCTGCATAACGTTCATGTAATTTTAAGCTTTCTTCAAAATAATTCATTATGAATCCCCTTCCCTTCCAATACTTCCTTTGGTTGTTTTTGCTACAAACAGAGGATAACATAAACGTATTATGATGAAAATATTATTAACATAAAGAAATCATAATGTTCATATTGTATAATTTGTTAAATAATAAACGCTTTTTATGGAGTTTTCATATATTTCAAACAACTTATTTCATCCAACACACTTCTTTGCTGCCATCTTCTGGTACAAGTTTTAAATATCAATGAGACGCTGCTCCAGTCTTCAACGTATCAGTCGGAAATTTACCCGGATACAAAATCAGAAGGAGAATAATATCCTTTTACCTGTAAATAATAACCCTATTAATATTAAGGAGAATAATTATGGCAAAAGATTCACAACTTGACCCAAAATCGATCCGTAAGAAAAAAGCCAATGGTGGCCCTACCATGGCTGAGAGCGCATTAGATGGAGAAAGCCGAAATACGAAGAAGCAGTCTGGCAGCCGTCACAAACCCGGTAATGATAAATAATTAACTTTTTATGCAAAGGAGCAAATTATATGAACCGTGATAAGCTCATATCCCAAGTAAAAGACGAATATGCACGAATAGCCTCGTCTGAATCCCAGCAGCATTTCCACCAGACCACAACCGAAATAACACCGGAAGCATATTATGAAAACCTGTTAAGTAAAGCTATCGGCGAAATTAACAGAGGAACCTTTGACAATTTCAAATCAGGAGAAGAAATCGTAACCGCTATTGCAAATGACAAGTCCTGGCTTTCCGATTGGAAGTAACTATAGCCGCAGATTTATAATTTAAATATTAAACCGCAAATGAAAACCGCAGTCCTTTTTTAAAGGATTGCGGTTTTCATTAAATTTCACAATAAGTATTTCCGTTTGTAAAGGTACTTTATCTCAGTCAGCATTATAATGCCAATTCCAATCTCCATGATAAATCATCCGTTTATTCATTCCCCCATCCACAGTGATGGTCTCCCCTGTAATAAAATCCTGTTCACATAAAAACAAAACCATATTCGAAATATCCTTTGGCGTTCCTATTTTTCCTGCAGGAATTGCGAAGCGGTCTTCACGGCTGAATTCCTGCTGCTCTGTTACATTGATCCAGCCTGGAGCAATACAGTTAACAAGAACCTCAGGCGGTTTTACGCCTCAGTTATTATAATGAGTCGAATATGGATTGTTTTTATAATCATAATTTTCAAGAGGTATCGGTCCTCTGACTACTGTCCTGTGCACACGCAATTCTCCTTTTTCATTGGCAGCTATTCTCCAGTCAACCATTTGTATTTTACCATTTACGATTTCAATCCCATTAATCCCACGGGTACGTATACAACAGCCAGTATTAAAGTAAGGGAGGTCATCTGCTTTCGGAAACTTTGGTCTGTGAGTATGTCCACAGATCAGCATCATTTTATGTTTTTCTATCCATCTGTCATAAACCTTCTCTACTTTGTGTCTTTTAAATAAATTACGGGCCGGGCTGGTTGGATTGCCGAACCCAACGATATGCAAATACCTCCAAAAATATCGAAGTAATAACATGGAAATAAACCATAACTGATCATTAATAACGTCACCCTGATGCCCATGCAGCACAAAAATCTTCTGTTTCGTTTTCTTATGTTTAAGAATGATAGCCTCCTTCGGCTTCAGTCCCCTATATAAGTCCACTCGTATTTGGTTGTATTCATCATAATATTGATAATAATTCGCTTTGATAAATCGCTTTGACTTTAAATAAATATTATGATTCCCATATAACATAATAAAGCGGTCTTCATCATAAAACTTTTTGATTACTGTAAAAACATCGCTGTGAGCTAAACGAATAACGCTAAAATTCTTGTATTCCCAAAGCTCATCTCCATCTCCAACTTCTATATATTCATATCCTTCTTTATAATAGTAATTTAATGCATGCAAAAAAACATTCTGATTTCTAGTGAATTCATCTGAAATGCTGTCATCCCCTCTGTGGATATCACTAAAAAATATATATTTTGAATTATCATCAAAATACACGATATCAGCATTTTTATAAGCATTATTTAATCGTCTGTCAGTCTTCATTTTACCTCCATTGATCCCCATTCCTGCTGCTACAGACTCTGTTTCCCAGGAACAGCGCAAGGCACTATACGATAACCAGATGCTTTTCTCCATCATCCACCAATGAAACCCTGTTCCCCTGAATGAACCTGTCATCCAAAGTGACTGCTTCCGTTGTCAGCATTCCCTTGCTTCTGCTTTCAACCCTGATTTCATAGATGGACCTGCCATACTTATATTCTATGGAAAAATCGCCGAAACTTGCCGGTGTGGCCGGATCAATGATCAGCTCATTCCCCTCTTTCCGAATGCCCAGAAACCAGCTTAACAGCCCCTGGTACATCCATCCGGCAGAACCGGTGTACCAGCTCCAGCCGCCTCTTCCGGTATAGGGCGGGCTTAAGGAGATATCCGCCGTCATGACATACGGCTCCTTCTCGTACCTGAGCACATCCTTCCTGGTTTGCGTCACATGAATCGGGTTGAGTATGGTGAACAGGGTTTGTGCCATGTGATGGTCACGGAGCATTGACGTGGCAATCGCCAGCCAGACCGCCGCATGGGTATACTGGCCTCCGTTTTCCCGCATGCCGGGGATATAATTTTTAATATAACCTGGGTTTTTGCTTGTTTTATTAAAGGGAGGCGTCAAAAGCAGGGAAATGGCCTCTTCCTCTCTTACCAGATAACGCCATGCCGACTGCATTGCCGTTTTAGCCCGTTCCTCTTTCGCCCCCTTTGATATCACACTCCAGGACTGGCTGATAGAATCGATCCTGCACTCATCATTTTCCTTGGATCCCAGTTTCGAGCCGTCGTCGTAAAAGGCTCGAAGATACCACTCCCCATCCCAGGTGTGTTCTTCAATGCTTTGAAGCAGGCTTTCCCGTTTCTGCTCCAGTTCCCGGCCGTAGGCCTCATCCTCCTCCTGATGGCACAAAGGAATGAAGTCACCCAGCACTGTATAGAAAAACCATGCCAGCCAGACACTCTCTCCCTTCCCCGCTATTCCTACCTCATTCATACCGTCATTCCAGTCACCTCCTCCCATGAGAGGAAGTCCATGTTCTCCGAAGCTGGTCCGGTCGATGGCTTTTTTGCAATGTTCATAAACACTTCCGAAACTTTGGGATATTTCCGGGGTAAACATCACATCATGCTGCCCCTCCTTAAGCACCGGACCTTTGATATAAGGGACTTTCTCCTTTAAAATTGTGGTATCCCCGGTACTTCGGATATAAGCAGCGGTGCAATAAGGCAGCCACAGCAAATCATCGGTTATTCTCGTTCTCACACCGATCCCCATGGGAGGATGCCACCAATGCTGGACATCTCCCTCTTCAAACTGCCTGCTGCAGGCTATAAGAATTTGCCCGCGCAAAATGCTTGAATCTGCAAAGAGAAGGGAAAGGGTATCCTGCAGCTGGTCCCGGTATCCATAGGCTCCTCCACACTGATAAAAGCCTGCTCTTGCCTGGATGCGGCAGGACACCGTCTGATAGAGCAGCCAGCCGTTAACCAGGATATCCAATGCCCTGTCCTTTGTTTTGACTTTAACCATCCCTAATAACCCGTCCCAATAAGTTCTCACCCTGTCAAGCTCCTTTGCAGAAGCGGCGGTCTCCCTGTACTTATTTCTGGTTTTGTATATCTCTTCAAGGCTGGTGCTCTGCCCCAGCCCAAACAACACCGTCTTGCTCTCTTCCGGCTGTATTGCAACGGATACCTGAATTGCCCCGCAGGGATCAAAGCATACCCCCGTATTGCAGGATAGCTTGACCTCCGCTCCCCGCGGCTCCCGGACGCTGCCCTTTTGCCCCAGAAATTCCTGCCTGTCCCCGGTATAACCGATGATGGTTTCACTGGAAAACAGGTAGGAATAGGTATTTTGAAAGTTCATCGTGTAAATATTCTTTGCATATAAGCATTCATGCTCATTGTCATAGGTGGTCAGGATATAGGGATTGGTTTGCTCCCCCTGGGTTCCCAGAACCCATTCCACGTAATAGGTCAGGCTTAAATATTTCACCTTATCCGAACGGTTTGTAAGCGTAAGGCTCCATAGCTTCAATGACTCATCCAAAGGAGTAAAAACAGTCAGCTCCTGACAAATAAGCGCTTCCTCATGAAGGAACTTACTGTATCCAAAACCATGCCTTACCCGGTAAGTGCCCCGGTCAGACCTTCCTAATGACATGGGAGTCATTACCTCACCGGATACTTCATCCAGAATATAGATTGCCTCAGAGGCTTTGTCACTTACAGGGTCATTGGACCATGGAGTCAGCTTATTTTCCCTGCTGTTGATATTCCAGGTAAAACCAGCGCCCGACTCCGATATCTGGAATCCAAAGTTCTTGTTTGAGACAACATTTATCCAGGGTGCCGGCGGCCTGTTATTCCCCTCCAGCAGAATTTCATATTCCCTGCCTTCACAGGCAAATGCTCCGAAGCCGTTAAAAAATTCATAATTTTCTGTTTCTTTTTCCTGCGTTGTTGGTGCAGATGCTGTGTCCAAAGCCCTTCCTCCTTAAAGCCTAATATTCTTCAAGTAATTCATACTGATTTTCTTTGACATTGGTAAAATAGATCCCCGTTTTCTCTGAAAATACAACCCGTGCTACCGTATACAGCAAATCAAGCTCCGCCGGTTTCATCTCATACGTATGCAGCGTAAAGAAGCTTGGCTTCTCGCTTCTGGAATCATAAATCCGAAGAGAGCTGGTCATATCGTTGATTAATTCATCCACCTCCTGATGATAACCATGCTTGGAATCAATCAGGATAATTAAATCCACCATAACACGGTTGATTCTTAAATATTCATAAGCCTTTAATGCATCCTTCACGATTCTCTCCTCTTTTATGGACCGGACCATTAAAAGCAGAATGGGGTTATCGCCGGACACTCCGAATTTCCATAAAAAGCTCTGATTCATAAAATTCCGCCTTATATTTTCATCCGGCCCCCGGTAAATGCCCGAAGGATAGAAAACAGGGCTGATTAAATCCTGAAAGGCGTTTAACTGTGATCTGGTAATCTCTAAATACTTTAACTCCAGATTCGTTTGAAGCCGGAATTTCTCCAGGATATCATCGATCCGGTAACTTACATTTAATTCCCCTGCGATTTTTATCGCTTCCGCTTTACTTTGGCACACTCCGGTAATAAAAGAAATACAGGCGGTTTCACCTGCCCCAATGCAAATCTGTGCCCGCAGGCTCATGATCGGATCATTACAAAATCCCGAATTATTTAAAAAAGCAATGCTGTTAACCACAGAATCCGGATTTTCCAGAGTATTGTTTCTTCCTATAAAGCGTTTTCTGTCATTTTCATATTCCAATTTTTTGCATAACTTTGTTCCTGTTCTTACCATGTGCATCAAATAAGGATTATCATCATCATCTTTCCGCCGTCTTTTTGCAAGGAAGATGTCCTGCTCTTCTAAGTACTCACTCTCCAGAAAGAGCTTATTGAATGCAGGATGGCTTATTTCTGCCAGATGAGTATCATCCACCACCTCCAGATAGCTGGTCACTTCCAACTGCTTTTCCTCATTCCCGTGATTGGTAAAGATAACCTTACGTATCTCATAGTTTTGGTCCGCATTCAAGCTGACAATCATGTTTGATGAGATATCCCCATCCCTGCGTTTAAATTCCGCCTGGTGCGGGCTGAAAACCACCTGGTAATCATCCGGCGACTTTCTGGTCGGATGATAAGCGGCACTCCAAACCTTCCCCTGCTTCATGTCTTTGATATAGATATAATTACCTGTATTCGCATAAATATCCGACCGGAAACGGTAAAGCATCCGGTCTTCATATTTACTGAAGCCGTCTCCATCGGTAGTTATCATCAATGAATACATACCATTTGATAAATAATTCACAACCGGTGGATTCACGCCGGTGCGATTGACATACCGGTTACTGTAAATGTCTTCTTTAAAAAGAGCCTTCCCGATCTTTATTGTATATCCCTGTTTTGCAATGGAAATCAAATAGGACTGGCGTTTTTCTTCCAGAAGAACTTCTGTGGCTTTTATCATCATCTCCCCATGAAACCTCTCCCGAAGGATTCCCCCATTCAGATAATTATTAATTGCAGCCAGATTCATCCCCTGGTGATGGGCCATATAGGATTTTACAATGCAATAAGGTGTCAGTTCCACAGAATTTGGTACATTAAAATCTACGGATTCATAGAAACCGTAAGCGCCGTAAGCGCCTAATTCCTTCAGCCGTTTTAAATTTCCCATGCATTCCTCTTCTGCGATATCCAGTGCCAGCATCGTTGCATAGGGAGCAACTACCAGGGAATTTTTACGGACCGGCTGGAGTCTTATCTTTGGAACACCGAAGGCCTTGTACTGGTAATTAGAGTTTAAGTCGAACCGGTAATACTGGGATTCCGATATTCCCCAGGGAATCTCCGCCTCTTTCGCATACTTCATATGCTGGAGCACCGCTGCCCTGGAGGTCTGGGCATAGACGGAGTCTTCATATTCTTTGAATACGAGATTGGGCATCAGATATTCAAACATCGTACCGCTCCAGGATACAAAGCAGGGAATGCCTCCCACAATGGTCAGCGGTCTTCCCAGTTTATGCCAATGCTTTAGCGGTACTTCTCCCATGGCTATGGCAAGAAGGCTTGTAAGTGCCGATTCTGACGCCATCAAGTCATAGCATCCCTCATCCAGCGTGTGGGAGGAAACATGATATCCGATATGGAACAGCATTCTCTTTTCGTTAAATAAAAAGCGGAAATCAACATTTGTTAAAATACAGTCTATTTTATTGCCGAGCGCTCCGATCCGTTCTATCATGCTATCCGCAAATTTATTCTCCTCCGACGTAATACTGCGAAGGGAAGGATGAGAAGAAAAGGTCTCTTCCTTCAGTTTTAAGGCCGCAGCTTCCTTTACGGTGCTGTCTACGAGATTCATCAGCTGTCTGGTCCATGGGTAATCTTCAGCCGGTGTAAGCTCCCTTTCGTTTAAATCTTCCCAGATTTCCGCAATATCGTCTATCAGCTCCCCTATCCTTTGATACCTGGCCTTAAGTTCATTTCCGGCAGGATTGCCTGTTCTCATCCGAATTTCCTCATTGCTGTTTTCAACCGCAATCTTAAGTTCGGACAGAAAATTCTCCGGATAAACCGGCCTGTCGATCTGTTCTAAAAGTCCGTTTTTCAGAGCGACCAGATGACCCAGAAAATTGCCGCTGTCTACGGTTGATATATAGGCAGGATTTAATACCTCCAGGGTTTGAATATGATACCAGTTATAGAGATGTCCATTGAATTTCGGCATTTTCTGAATCGTTTCCATTAAGTTTTCCACGACCATAACCGTTGAGCTTAACGTTTCAAATCCCAAATCCCTGGCTGACAGGATTGCCAGAAACTGAAGGCCCATATTGGTCGGCGATGTTTTATCACTGACTTTTTCAACCATAGATATCTGGTAATTATCCGGACAAAGCCAGTTATTCTCCTTAGTGGAAAGCTCCTTAAAAAACTGCCAGGTTCTGCGTGCAGTATCCAGAAGCAGTTCATTGTTCTGTGCATTATTCTTATGATGAAGCTTTTTATCCGGCTGACTGATCCGGTAGGCGATTTGGGAGGCAAAGCACCAGTCGGCAATAACGATTGCCGTCAAAATCATTCCTGCCGGGTTTAAATATCCCATAAATAAAATGATCCCAAGGACAATCGCCGGAAGAAGAGAACTCCACATGGTGATAAAATATCCTCTTCTGGTATTGACAATGGAGGCGTCCACTGCTTCCGCCGTATTCCAGCGAAGCAGATTTTTTTTGCTGATAAAGATCCGATACAGGGTTCTGATCATCGCATCAGTTGCGACATAAGCACGGTAAGGAGTGATTGTAAACTCCAGAAATGCTCTGTAAAACATTGCAGCAAGCTCCTTTAAAAAGGATTTATAAACAAGGGCAAGTTTTGGCCTGATCAGCTTTTGGGTGATTACTGCAAGCAGCTGAATCACCAGGGTAAATATATCATTAAAGAACACAATGGGCAGCCAAAGATAATATGCCTTTGGCATCCATGCCAGATTCAGCAATACAAATACCGTCTTACTTAATGGAACCAGGCTTCTTCTTAAGTTGTCAAAAATTTTCCATCTTGACAGCGCGCATAAGTTTCTCCCGTCCTGGGTCTTTCTTAAAAACAGCCAGGGTAACAGCTGCCAGTCCCCGCGCAGCCATCGGTGTTCCCTTTTGGTAAAGGATAAAACACTGGTTGGAAAATTGTCCATAATCTTGACCGTACTGGAAAAAGCCGTCCTTGCATAGCAGCTCTCAAAAAGGTCATGACTGAGAATCCTGTTTTCCGGTACCTTGTTTTGAAGTACTTTGTGGAAGGCTTTCCTATCATAGATGCCCTTCCCGGTATAGATTCCTTTGTTGAAAATATCCTGGTAAATATCTGATATTACAGTTCCGTAATGGGCAAGGCCCGATTCTCCACCGAAAATTTTCGCAAACCTGCTGCCGTTCTTATCCACAATATGGTTTCTTACCGAGGGCTGAATGATGACATAGCCCTCTTCCACCTTTTGGCCTGCCGGATCCAGAATCGGTTTATTTAAAGGATGATCAATCAGTCCTACCAGTTTTGCTGCATTGTCACGAAGCAGATTGGTATCCGCATCAAGTGTGATTACATACCGGAAGGTGGTAAGGAGCTTTACGTCGCAGTAAATGGAGGAAAAGGTGGTATTCTCCTTTTCTGCTCCATTTAAAAGATTATTAAACTCTTCCAGCTTTCCTCTTTTACGCTCCCAGCCCATATAACAGTTTTCCGCTTTATTCCATTTGCGGCTGCGGAAGAACAGGGAAAAGCGCTGTTGTTCCGACGGATAGAGCTCATTTAGCTCCTTCATACGTGCAGCAAGAGCATTTTCGATCACCTGGTCCTTTGCCATGAGCTGATCCGGGGAATCCTCAAAATCAAGCAGCAATGCAAAGAAAAGGCCCTGCTGCGGGTTCGCAAGGTAATGTTTTTGGAGACGTTCCATGTACCCCAAGCCCTGTTCCTTTGAGGAGACAATAACCGGCATAACCACAAAAGTCTTTGCATCCTCCGGAATTTCCTCCAGATAGTTCAGGGAAGGAATCTTCCTGACTTTAATTCTTCTTGTAAAAATAAAATTTGTAATCTCTATGGAAATACCCATTAAAAGCGGCATTGCTGCCAGAAGGATGATCACTTGCCGGTTGGTCTTCCAAAGCCCGCCAAGGTTCCGGAAAGCATAGAGTAAACAGGCGCAAAGTCCCGGAATAATCAGGAACAAGGTAAGGAAATAAAGGATGCCATTTACATTCATCCTTTTCTTAATATTTTGAGGAATCGGTTTTCCTAACGCCTTTGCTTTCAGAATCGGATAACCCTTACCCAAAAGATAGGAGCCCACATGATGAGAACAATGTAAGTCCTCCCTACCCTGAACCGCCAGCTCCAGACAGTCCCTTGCAATCTTTTCCTCCAGCAGCCGATAACGGTGCGATAATTTAACGATCACCCCACGGTACATACCCCTGGATTCCAAATCCATCTTTGGATATACCCCATCCGGATCCTGTGATAAAATCTGCTCCAGACAAGAATATTCCTCAAAGAATTTTTCTTCATCAACTTCATTAATATCCCTTAAACTGACAATCAAGGTCCGGATATTTGTCTCAAGAAATGATTCAATCTTTCCTTCCTCCATGAATATGCCGGAGGTCTTCATCTGCCTTTCCAGAGAAGAAAAATGATGTTCCAGGTATTTTTGAATGGAAGCCTCATCAAAAGACAGGTTTTTCAGCAGGTGTATTACATGGGCATGGAACGAGTAGTTCTGCTTTAAGTTATCCTCTGTTTTGCAAAGCAGCGCTGATATATCGGCCGGTCCCTTCTTATCTGCCAGCTTATCCCGGAGAAACCTTTCTGCCTTTGACTTCACATCAATCATATGAAGAATTTCTTCCGCGATTACAATGATTTCTTCAAGAATACAAAAGCCCAGCACTTCCGGTAAAACCCAGATTTCCTTGTCCGTAAGGGGGATCTTCTGCTGATAAGCCTTTAACATCACAGAAATATTTTCTTCACTTAAGTGTCCGCCGGAAAGAGCCACCATCTTTTTTGCCACAACATAAATACGGGGAAAGTTCCGGTATTCCTTTCCCTCCAGAACCGGCAATACGGCATAGCTGGTTCCCGAGGTACGGACTTTTTTAATTTCCCGGTACAACATCTGGAAATTGTCAAAGAGCCAGCGTGCCGCCGGAATCAGGGAAATGATATCCGTGGATACTGCAGAGATGCTGTTTCTTATTTTATTCAGTTTTTTATAGGCGGACTGATTATAATCATTAAGAACAAAGCTATGTCCCACCAGTCTGACCTGGCTATGGCTTTCTGCCATATCAAGCATCTGCTTCTCCCACTCGCTTGGATCAAGTTTATTTTCTTCTCCCTGGAAGCAGGCCGGGAAATGCACTTTCTTACTAAAATGATAACGCCGGTAATACAATATGAAGAGTACAAGGCAGATCGACACAGCCAGTATCAATAGAGTATTCAGCAGAAACGGTGAATTTATATAAAAATTAGTCTTTTCCAAAAAGCTCTGCAATTGAAGCTCCTCCTTATTTAAGAAATCCTTCCGACATAACGATATCTTTTTACAGATAGTTTGTCTGTTTTTCTATAAAAAATAGCGCAATATTATATTGTAGCACTTTTTATGTTTTTTTATTAATTTACTGTCAGATTTATAAAATTTATACGAATTCCATGTTCCTGCGGGACATGGTAAACCTCTCTCAGATAGCCATAATACGGGGAATTGACGATTATTGGTCAAAGATAGAAGAAAGAGCACCCCTGCACATTGAGGGATGCTCTTTCCTGATTGGCGGATTTTTCCTGAATCCTGATAATGGCCTCTTTCTCATCTCCTCCTTACATAAACTTCCGGTCATAGAGCAGCGCAGCGTTCAGTACCACCAGTACAGAGCCTGCATTATGTACCAATGCACCGCTAACCGGGTTTAGTACGCCTGTTACCGATAAAAGTATGGCGGTAAAATTAATTGCCATTGACACAGCGATGTTAAATTTTATGGTGTGAACCGTAGAATTGGACAGCCTTTTTAAATATGGAATCATTGAAATATCGTCGCCGGCCAAAGCAATGTCTGCCGCTTCGATAGCGATATCACTTCCCATACTGCCCATGGCCACACCTACATCTGCAAGTTTAAGCGCAGGTGCGTCATTGACGCCATCCCCGATCATGCACACCTTTTTTCCTTGTTTTTTAAGTTCCGCAATACTGCTGACTTTATCTTCGGGAAGCAGCCCGGCTTTCACAGTCGAAATACCAGTCCTTTCAGCAAAATATCGTGCCGCTTGAATATGATCTCCGGTCAGCAGCACGACTTGGTTATTCATGCCATGGAGTTCCTTTACCACGCCATGAGCGGTATCCCGCAGCGTATCGGAAAGGGTAATCGCTCCGATTAATGACCTTTCTTTTGCCACAAGTATCATCGCTTTTCCCTGTGAACGAAACTCCTTTAATTTGATGAACGCCAATTCATCCATCGGTATCTCATATTCTTTTAAGAAGCTTACGGTTCCGCATAGCAGTGTCTGTCCGTTGACCGTTGCAGAGATGCCTTTTCCCGGCAGCATCTGAAAATTGTCTGCAGGCCCTATTGTCATCTGCAGTTCATTCGCATGAGCGACAATCGCTTTGGCTAAAGGATGTTCTGAATAGGCTTCCGCAGAGGCCGCCAGGCTTAAAAGCTGTTCTTTCCCTACTTCTTCTTTCAAAGGAACCACATCTGAGACCACTAGATTGCCGTTGGTTAAAGTCCCGGTTTTATCAAAGGCAATGCAATCCACCTTTCCCATATTTTCCAATGCTTCACCGGATTTAATGATAACGCCGTGCTTTGTTGCCTGGCCGATGGCTGCCATAATAGAGGTGGGGGTAGCCAGAGCCAATGCACATGGGCAGAAAACCACAAGGACGGTAACGGCACGGTTTAAAGCTTCCGTGATTTCATATCCAAGGGCCCATGTGATACCAAATGCCGCCGCAGAAATACCTAATGCCACCGGCACAAGCCATGTCGCCCATTTATCCGAAATACGCTGCATAGGCGCTTTTTTATTTTCAGCCTCCTCAACCATTCGGATCAGTTTTTGCAGGGAAGAATCCTCTCCAACCCTTGCCGTAACAATCTCAATCGATCCGAAACGGTTGATGGTTCCGCAGAAAACCTGATCTCCCACGCTTTTATCCACCGGGAGTGATTCTCCGGTTATGATCGATTGATCTATGGATGTGTTTCCCTCTGTTAATTCTCCGTCTACGGGGATTACTTCCCCAGGCAGTATACGAAGGATATCGCCCTTTCTGATCAGTTCCAACGGGATTATTTCCTCCCGGCTTCCCGATGCATCAGTAAGAATTCTTCTTCCAATCATGGGTGTAAGACTGATTAACTGCTTTAATCCCCTTTTTGACCGTTCAACCGTTTTTTCCTCTAAAATTGCACCAATTGCCATGATGAAGGCAACCTCACCGGCAGCAAAGTATTCACCGATGGCAATGGAGGCAGCCATCGCAATAGAGATCAGCAATGCGGAAGAGATCCATTTTTCATATACCAATCTAGTGACTGCAAGAAAAACAAGTGGAAATCCGGATAAAATAATGGTTATCCATGCCGGATTCAAAAGGGATTCCTTCCCCGTCAGCAGCAGTATCAGACTGAGCACCAGAAACGCACCGGAAAATATAGTCATAGTAAGCCCAGCAAATAAGTCGCTTATTTTTTTCAACATGATCTGTCCTCCAAAATTGTCTCTTGATTCTTTTAACATTTTTCAGTACAATAAGTTCATAACAGAACATATTGTTCTTTAAATAGTATAACAATGACACTTAAGCGATACAAGAAACGATTTATTCATAATGTACGATACCGAACAAATCTGCAAAATTGTTCAAAATGGAGAGGTATATGGACAGACGACAAAGAAAAACAAGGGAAGCAATATTCGATGCATTCAGCAAACTGCTGATTCATAACAGCTATTCGCAAATCACCGTGCAGGAAATCATTGATGAAGCCAACGTGGGCCGGACAACCTTCTATGCCCACTTTCCAACAAAGGACGATCTTTTGCGGGAAATGTGTGCGGAACTGTTTGAGCATGTTTTTTCCCAAAAGCCGGAGGCAGAACCGACTCATGACTTTTCAATGGTAACCGGCGATCCAAAGGCGATTGTCACCCATATTCTCTACCACTTAAGAGAGCATGGGCGGACGATGATTATCCTTTTGACCTGCGAAAACGGGGAACTGTTCCAGAGTTACTTTCATCAATACTTCCATGAACTTGTGACGCTGCACATATTTAGTGGGAACACCCGTAAAAATACCATTGTACCGGAAGACTTTCTCATCGATCATATTTCAAGGAGCTTTGTCAATCTGGTACGGTGGTGGCTGAAAAATCATATGAAACAGCCGCCGGAGGAAATCGCAGAATATTTCTGGGCGGTTATACAGCCGGTTGTGTAAGGGAGGAACAATGAGATGACATTACAACAGTTAAAATATTTTATCGAAGTGGCAAACTGCGGTTCTATCAACAAAGCCGCCGAACGATTGTTTATTGCCCAGCCAAGCCTTTCAAACGCTCTCCGGGAATTAGAAGCGGAAATCGGACACGAACTTCTCACCCGGACTCCGAGAGGCATATCTTTAACCACTGACGGTGCGGAGTTTCTGGGTTACGCCCGTCAGGTCGTTGAACAAGCGAGTCTCTTAGAACAACGGTGGCTGAACAAGAAACCGTCACGGCGGCTGTGCTCCATATCCACCCAGCACTACGCCTTTGCTGTGAATGCATTTGTCAATATGGTAAAAAAAACCGATGCAGAAGAATATGAGTACACACTGCGGGAAGCAAGGACTTTTGAGATTGTGGAGGATGTTAAAAACCTGCGCAGCGAACTCGGTATACTCTACATGAACAATTTTAACCGCCAGGTGTTAGAAAAGCTGCTGCGGGAAAACAATCTGACATTTCATCCGCTGTTTAATGCCGTTCCTCATGTTTTTATAAGTGCCTCCAATCCCCTTGCCAGGAAAAAATATGTAACTCTTAAAGACCTGGCTGATTACCCCCGTTTGTCCTTTGAACAGGGAGATTACAACTCCTTTTATTTCTCAGAAGAAATACTCAGCACGGAATACGCCAGGAAAGATATTCACGTCGGTGACAGAGCCACTATTTTTAACCTTATGATAGGGCTTAACGGTTATACTATTTCCACTGGAATTGTGAGCGCAGACTTAAACGGTGATAATATCACGGCAGTGCCTCTCCGCATCAACGATTCGATTGAGGTTGGCTGGATCTCCCACAAAGATATTCATCTGTCACGGCAGGCGGCAATGTACCTTGAGGAATTGAAAGCGGTTGTGGCCGAATACGGCGTTGATATTAAAAATGAGTTATAGTCTAAAGCTATAACTTGGCATATTTTTTTGATGTTACCAATAAGTCCACCTGGGATGGTACAATCAATTTACTAAATTGATGTACCTGATAAAGGAGGCTTTCCCAATGAGCAAAAAATTCCAGACAGTAGGCAGCCTGCTGCGCCCGGCAGCTTTGCTGAAATACAAGAACCAAATTGAAAAGCGGGATGATATTACCTATCCATTCTACAAAGATTTTGAAGGCTATGAACAGTGTGAAGCAGAATCAACGAAAGATGTCGTCGAAAAACAAATCGGACATGGATTAACAGTCATTACCGATGGCGAGTATTCCAAGTCCATGTGGCATCTGGACTTTGTTTGGGGATTTCACGGCGTTAGCCGTTACATTGCTGAACACGGCTACTTTTTCCGTGACAAAGATGATGCAAAGAAATACGAGACCCGCCGGGATATCGGTCTTAAGATCACGGAACCGCTTAGGGGCAGGAATCACCATTTCATCAAAGTTTTTGAGAAGCTTCAGTCCATTGCCGGGGATAGAGAAACAAAGCTTTGCATACCATCGCCGTCCCATATCTTAGGAGAACTGTTATGGTCAGATAACATCGGCGGAAATAATTCTGTTTACAGTAACCCGCAGGAGCTGAAGGCGGGGCTGACTAAAGCGTACATAGAATTCGTAGAGGAATACGCTGCTGCCGGCGGAAAAATCCTGCAGTTTGATGACTGCCTTTGGGAGCTTTTTGCAGACGATAATCCCAATTCCCCATATACGGGTGAACACATCAACCAGGAGGAAGTCAAGGCACTTGCCGTTACATTTATCGAAATCAATAATGCAGTGATTGATTTCGGCCACAGCCTGGGGCTTGCTATGTGGACCCACAACTGCCGCGGTAACTATGATTCACGGAATATGGGCGGCGGCTCCTATGTTAAGATTGCCAACCTGTTTTTAAAACAGTTAAATTATGACCGCTTTTTCCTGGAATGGGATGATGACCGGGCGGGATCCCTTGAAGCGCTAAGAGTTTTTCAGGATAAGCCAGATACAGAGATTGTACTGGGCTTAATGTCATCAAAAACCAATACGCTGGATGACGAAGCCCGTGTGATCCGGTTGCTTAACGAGGCATCTGAAATCATCCCGAAAGACCGCCTGCTCCTCTCTCATCAGTGCGGATTTGCTTCCTGTGATGGCGGCAACGAGCTGACGGAAGAAGAACAGTGGGCAAAAATTGATCAGGGGCAGAGAATCGCTCTGTCATACTGGGGAGAATGAGTTTGAATACTTCTGTGATAGGCTGACAAATCGGCGGGAACCGGAGAATTCTTGGCTGACCAGACTTTTCTTTACTTATAATCCAGCTTAATAGGAATGACAAGTACCGGCAGGAAAACCTGCCGGTACTCATTCTGAATCTCTGTAACACATCCATTTTAGTCTTTATCCTCAACGACAGCAATTCCATCCACTTCAAGCAAGCAGCCTGGACGCCCAACACCTGAAACAAATAAGACCGTGACTAACGGCGGATTATTTAATAAACCAGCCACTTCCTGAAACGCTTTGAAGCCAACTTGCGGGTCGCATCCATTTTGTAAATAAATGTTGAGTTTAACCAGATCTGCAAAGCCTGCATTTTCAGAAGCCAAAATAGTAGCGATATTATGAAGCACTTGCTTTGTCTGTAATTCCAAATCACCGGCTCCAACCAGCTCACCTTTGGAATTAGTCGCATTTTGTCCGCCTATATAAATTGTTTTTGCCTTACCACTTACAGTAATCGCCTGGCTAAATGCTTTTGATACGAATAAACCCTCCGGATTCTTATGCTCCACTTTAAATCCACCCATAATTTCTACTCCTTTCAATAGACCAGATCTTATCCTTCCATAGAAACATTCTTTATTGAATCCATCAACTCAAAAAAATATTCAGTTTTATGTGTCCTGTAAAGATTATACCAGGCATCTAATGTTTTTGCAGAAAATACATCCAAAGCTTTCAGGACATGGAGGGAAAATTCCAGCGGAGCTATTCCGGAAGCAGTTATCAAGTTCCCGTCAGTTACGGCATTCTCCTGCTTATAGTACTGTTCTCCCCCATAGCCTGGGCAGATCATTTTAAGATATTCCAAGTCATTGCTTGTATGCCAGGCTGAATCCAGCAATCCTTTCCGGGCAAGACCCATTGTAGATCCGCAAATAGCAGCCACAATAATACCTTCCTTCAAGCACTGCTCTGCCATAGACAAAATAGGGTCATGAACCTTCTCTGTCCATGTATCTCCGCCAGGTAAAATCAAGGCGTCTGCGTTTTCCATGGTACACTCATCAAGTTCTATATCCGGTAATATTTTTAGGCCTCCCATTGTAATAACAGGAGTCTTTTTAATTCCTACCGTAACGATCTTAGATGGGGCTAAACCTTTCTTATAATATCTTCCGGAGTTCAGTTCCGCAGTTAAATAACCTATTTCCCAATCAGCCATTGTATCAAAAACATAAAGATATACAACGTTTTTATTCATATACATATCCTCCATTTTTTTAGTTTCTAAGCGCGGATCAAACAGCCAGCCGCGAGAAAAAACGATGTTAGCTTTATAATAAAACAACTTCACTGACAACTACTGTCAGTGAAGTTATTAAAATTGATTTTCTATTAATTCCTTATCTATTTTAAGGAAGCGGTTTAGCTTCTCTTCTACATTGAATATTACATTTATAAGATCCAATGTACTGTCATAATGCATAGTTTTGAAATACAGACATCTTATGAAGTTCTTGGAGTTGACTCTTGCAATATACTGTATCCGGTCACTCTGCCATCCAATACATTCGCTTAGCTCTTCAAGCCATATAACGACCTCTTGGTTTGATAAAAGGGTTTCTTTCATAATTCTAAAAACAACACGACAGATACGCTCGTCTTCTTCAGTATGAAGAATATATCTTCCATTATGCAAAATTTTCTTAAAGGCATTTAAAATTTCCTTAATCATATCCTCGTTGCATTCATGGCATTGTACCAACTCATCCATTACATCGGCGCCGTGCGCTGCTGCATGTGCCCATTCTGATTTCTGAATATATCCCCTGAGATCCTTTTCCGAAGTATAGTATTCTATCAGTTTGTTCTTGATATCGGTAAACTCATCAACACTTAACAATGCTTTTTTTCTATGTCTAATTAAAACCAGAACTATGGCCAGCGCTGAAAAAGTCCTTGTAAAAACACTGTCATTCCCGTCGCTGCCTATTTGATAAAATAAATGTTCATTATCCATAAGAACGGAAAGAATATATTTAAGCTGCTCTTCATCGAAAAATTCCTTCACTTCTATCCACTCACTGAAGGTGTTATATATTAAATCATCACGAAACTCGGAATCAATATCACCAATATGGTCAAGCATCTGTAAAACATAATCCCACGGATTCTGTTCTTCTGTTACCCTGTATTGATTTTCCTGGATTTTTCTTAATTCTAATATAAGTTGTTCTCTCTTATTGTTCAAAATCTCTACTCCTCTAATGTGTTTTAATAAATTACGATAAATGCTCTGAATCAATGATAAACCTGTGAACTTTCTATCTATTAAGTGTTCCGGAATTGCAACAGGAAGGCCAAAAAGAATCCTGCCTGACTGATATCCTCTTGACGGAGAAGCATATGTATGAACAAATAAAATGATGATATTCATTATCCATAACATCATGATTTGACTACTTCTATCCGATTTCGTCCATTCCTTTTTGCCGCATACAAAGCATCATCGCTTATTTTATACAGTGTATATATGGAAGTGTTTTCATCTGGAATAACAGTGACGATTCCTATACTTATCGTGTATTTTATAATTTGATCTCTGCCAACGTTAACAGAAGCATTCTCCGCAATCTTTCTTAATCTTTCTGCAACTTCTAAAGCCCCCTTTTCATTCGTTCCCGGAAGGAGTACCGTAAATTCTTCTCCGCCAATTCTGCCAAACAGATCATAATCCCGTAATTGACTTTTTATTTTCACTGCAAAATCTTTTAGTACCATATCTCCTGCAAAATGGCCATGAACATCATTAATATTTTTAAAATTGTCCAGATCAATAAGAAAGAATGAGATAGGCTCCTTTTTTCTTGTAAATAATGAAATGTTCTCTTTTGCCCGTAATAAGAATGCTCTTCGGTTGAATATATCAGTCAGTTCATCATATGTAGCAACCTTAGTTAATTCTAAATCCGATTTTTCCTTTGCCATAAGGATAAAACCAATATTCCCGATTAACATAATCAGATATAAGCAAATAAAAAACAAAACATTGTAAATGTTATTCGACATCAAAGACATGGATTCTCTTAAACTTATTCCCATAAAGGCTCTTAAAATAAGCAAAATAAATTCTGCCAAATAAATAAAAGCAACCGTCTTTTGTAAAACCGAAGAATTTTTATCCGTTAATAATACATAGATCGGGAAGCACCAAAGTATAATCATACTGATGGACATAATTGAAACCCGCACACCCTCCACATTATGCAGCAATATGGCTAGATGGATCATCACAATAGAAATGGCGGCAGCAATAAAATATGCCCGTTTTATCAATTTGTTACAGCGTTTTTTTATAATTAAGAACGCAATAATCTGCATAGTCTGAGCAATAATTAAAAAGGAATTACCAAGCGATATTGAAATAAATATATTGATGATGTCCCGTAACCCAAGAAGAACCCATGCAAAAGTATCGAATAGTCTTGCAAATAAAAATATATATAAAGAAGAATCCTTTTTATGTTGGATCATGTAGGCGATACCTAATATTCCAGAAAAAAGATGACCTATAACAATTGCGAATATAAGAGTTTTTATGCTGAAGTCTAAACTCATTTTATTGCTCCCCACCTTCATGTTGAAGTTCCAAGCTGAAATTATAAACAATTAACATTTTTAACAAGCTGGACTTGAAGCCTTTGCTCTTAACAATTTAATACTTCGGATAATTCCAAGTATATTTGTCCTCTGAACGATTACCATTATAATCCATAATTACATTAACTAAAAGTTAAAATAGGTTTCTATGAAAATGTTTTACGCCTTCTTATAAGTGTTACAACTTCCACATGTCATGAGATCCTGCCTGAATTACTCTCCCCCTTCATATACCTTCATCATTAAATATTCATCAATTCCTTTACGATAAAGGCTTGGAATTGTCCCCAGGTGCTTATACCCTGATTCCTCATAAAATATCTTTGCTCTTGGATTATAATCCCCAACCAATAAGAATATTTTATCTCTGGTTTTAAAAAGCATATCTTCTATAAACTCCAGTAATTTTTTTCCTATCCCTTTTCCCCTGTATTCCTCTTTCACAGCAATGAGATGCAGGTAATGATATGCATGAAAGGCACCTTCCGGGATAAAATATGCAAAACCGGCGCATTCACCGGTGCACAGAACAACATACAAAGTTCCTCTGTTTATTCCTTCCATCACTGCATTCTTTCTGCTCTCTTCCGATTGAAAATAAGCCGAACACATTGTCGAATTTTCCATTGCTTTTATACAACTATCTAAATATTCTACAGTTCCTTTTTTAAATTGTATGTCCACACTCTGCCCCTCCCCTGATATCTGAAACTATTTCATCGTTCTTATTGAAATCAAGAATTATCGAATGTTCCTTGTTACGTCGTACGGTTGGCAGTACCCCAATCACACATGGTATCAAGAATTGGAATCAGGGATTTGCCGCGTTCGGTTAAGCTGTATTCAACCTTAGGCGGAATTTGTGGATATTCCTCCCGATGGACAAGCCCGTCAGCTTCCAATTCTTTCAGCATTGTACTCAAAGTCTTATATGATATTGTTTTGATGTACTTTCTCATTTCATTATATCTTACTACTCCAAACTCCATCAAACAATATAATATTACCATTTTATATTTTCCATTGATCAGAGATAAGGTATAACTAAAACCTGTATTCTCCAAATCTTCAGCTTTTGAAATATACGAAAAACTCATTTTACACTCTCCTTTTCGTAAGTACTATACCTTAATACCAGTATTGAACATTATTGTGCGTACTTGAATTATAGCTAGTTTACAATATAATTAAAGCAGACATACCGGTTGGTGTCAACATGCTCTTGCAATAAACACCGCCCGGCTTTGTCATCAATCATTGCAGAAAGGTGGATAATATGAAAAAAAACAAAAAAATCGTTATAATTACCGGCAGTCCGCGAAAAAGCGGCAACAGCTTCGCTATGGCGGAGGCATTCACCAAGGAGGCCGAAAAGAAAGGGCACAGTATCACGCGCTTTGATGCAGCCGATATGACTATTAAGGGATGTACCGCTTGCGATACCTGTTATAATACAGGCAAGGCTTGTAGTTTTGATGATGATTTTAATAAAATAGCTCCTGCACTTGAAGAAGCTGACGCAATTGTTTTTGCCACACCTCTGTATTGGTATTCATATCCGGCTAAATTGAAAGCCGTAATTGATAAGTTTTACGCGTTTATAGCTGGCAAGAGAGGTGTTGGAAATAAGGAATGTGCACTCATCGTCTGTTGCGAAGATAAAGACATGCCAATGTTTGACGGAATCCACTTTTCTTACAAGCAGACCATTGACTTACTTCAATGGAAATCAGTTGGCGAGGTTTTTGTGCCATCGGTTGCTGCACCTGGGGATATTTACAAGACAAATGGGATTGAACAAGCCATAGCATTAGCAGATAAGTTCTAAGATAAAAAAATGGCCGTTAACAGAAATGAAACGTGTAATTTGGCGGCTGCAAAGCGTTGCGCCTGATAATGGTTTGACAAAGCGGCTTTGAGATCACAGTCAAAGCCGCTGTCGGCAGAAGGTAATTCTTTATGCTTCTAAAATCCCTTTCCAGTCGATATCTGCTGCAAGTCCGGGCGCTGAATGATCTGCACGCAGCTGTGCATACTCTGACCCGACTCCCAGGGTTTTCATATGTACTGCCTTACCGGCAGCTATACCAGCCATTGAATCCTCTACTACAAGGCAGTCTTCATTCTTTAAACCCAGTTTATTTGCAGCAATTTCAAATACTTCAGGATCCGGTTTAGACCTTGTAATATCAAGTCCACAGCTTACCTTGTCAATGTAAGGAAGAAGTCCTGTTTTTTCAAGAATAAGTGGTGCATTCCTGCTCACTGAACCTACACCTATTAATATTCCTTTGCTTTTTAACATTTTTAAACACTCTATAGCCCCGGGAAGGATGGCCTGCTCATCCAACTTCTTTAAGAGTTCTTTATAATAATTATTTTTTCTCTCAGCAAACTCCTCTTTTTCTCCCTGGGTATATATTATACTTCCCTTTCCCAGTACCACTTCGAGAGATTCCATTCTGCTGATACCTTTTTGCTTCTTGTTATCTTCCTTTGTGAATTTATCAATACCAAGTTCTTCTGCCAGCATCTTCCATGCTTTAAAATGCAATTCGTCCGTGGATACCAATACTCCGTCTAAATCAAAAATCACTCCGAGAATCATAATTATCTCTCCTTATATTCAGCCTGATAAGTAAATTTATTTGAAGCAGCAACCTATAATACGGATACTTCTTCTTGTAATAGGAAAACCTTTTTAAATTATAATGCCTGCGCTTTGGGTCACTCATTTAATCTGTACATTCTCTTTCAATTATGCTAAACTATTACTAATTTGGTTTAACATTAAACTTGCTAAGGAAAGGAACATAAAAATGGCCACAATAAAAGATATTGCACAGGCTGTAGGGGTAAGCTGCACCACCGTCTCCAATGTAATTCATGGAAGGGCCGGACGTGTATCAACAGAGACCATTACCCGTATTAATGAAGCCATCGATCAATTGGGTTATGTTCCGAATATGTCCGCCCGCGCTCTGGTGTCAAGCTCCTCTAAAGTTATCGGGATGATCAGTCACCTTACTTCAAATAAAAAAGAAAGTATTGTAGAAGATCCCTTTCATTCTGCATTCATAGGTTCCATTGAAAAAACCTTAAGGGAAAACGGTTATTATTTAATGCTCCGTACCGTAGAGACCACTTCGGATTTAATGAATTTCCTTCATAACTGGAATGTTGACGGTCTTTTTTGTACCGGTGTATTCCAGGATGAATTTTTTGAAGCACTTACTAATCTAAAAATACCTGTGGTATTAATTGATAGCTATGTAGCTCATCCGAATATCTGCAATGTGGGCCTGCAGGACTATGACGGCGGATATACCGCCACTAAATATCTCATAGATAAAGGTCATAAAGATATCGCTTTTGCCTCTCCTACCATCAGAAAAAAGGGCGTTGTTTACGAACGTTTTCAGGGTTATAAAAACGCTCTGGCGGATGCAGCCATTCCTTTTCGTAAAAATCTGGTATTCGAACAGGAACTTGATACGGCAACAACCATAACCCTTGGCACACAATTGGCTGCCAGAAATGATATAACAGCCATATTTGCTACAGCGGATATTTTGGCCGCGGGAATCATGGCAGGTCTTAAACAAGCCGGTAAAAGAGTCCCTGAAGATTTTTCCGTCATGGGCTTTGATGATATTAACCTATGTCAGCTTACATCACCAAGACTTACCACCATTCATCAGGATGCTCCTTTAAAGGGCAAACTGGCTGTTTACTTCCTTATGGATAAACTTGACAGCAAACCGATACCAAACAATGAGATCATTCTTCCTATTCATCTTGTTGAAAGAGAAAGTGTGATATCACTCTAATATTAGTAAGAAGGGAATGTTAATACGCATTCCCTCTCCTCATTTTTATCTGATTTTTTCTACCTGTGCCTCATCCTTAGTTACAGTAATCTGATACAAATCTCCCAGATAATAAACCTTAAAGCTTAATCTGATCCAGGCGGAAGGAAGCCGGGGGGCTGCTTTAAGCTCTCCATCCTCTATCCGCAGACCGGCAAACCCTTCCGCCGCAGTCATATAAGCTCCTCCGCTGGCTGCTGGATGGGTGCCGCCAATATAGATAAGTCCGGCCCATTGCTTCCCGCCGTCTCCAAGATCTGCTCTGGCTGACTTGATAAAGAAAGGATAGGCCTTATCTGCCATACCGCATTTGCAGGCAAGCATGGAATACATGCAGGCACTTAAGGAAGAACCGTGTTCCGTCCTGGGCTCATAATAAGTCCAGTTTTTATTAAGTGTATCAGCATCATACTCTTCGGAGAATAGATTGATCATGGTTACAACATCCGCCTGCTTTATGATCTTAGTATGGGATGCCACACCATAAGCTCCTCCCCAGTATTCTTTTTCGTGAAGAAGTCTTTCCTTTACCTCGGTGATTGAAACTTCTTCCAGTTGTTTATAGCCGTCAAACTGTTCAATAATACCGGTTCTTTCATCGGGTAAAGGGATGTAAAGATGTTCTGCTGCATCCTGCAGTCTCTCAAGCAGCTCTTTCTTCTGTGATGAATTTTTATTTACTTCTTTCATTTCTTCTTTCAAAATCTCGACTGCTGCATCAAAGGTATACTTAGCCATTCGATTCGTATAGGCATTATTGTTTACTCTCTCATGGTACTCATCCGGACCGATTACATCCCAAAGCTCATAACGCTCATCTTTGATTCTCTTGATTAAAAGGCTGTAGTAGAATTTCGCACATTCCAATATAACTTCCGCTCCGCCCTCTGACAGCAAATCTCTTTTCCCGGTAAATAAGGTATAACGCATAATACCGTAAACCACTGCTGCCGATATATGGATCTGCTTATCCTTAAAATAAGTTCTCATCGGACGGCCGGTAAATACATCTGTTACATTGTAATCAGAGCAGGCATCATATCCGCCCTCCTGACTCTCCCACGGGTAAAAGGCACCGTCAAACCCATAGCTCTCAGCCTTCTTTTGGGCACCAGGCAGCGTATCAATACGGTATTTTAACAGGGTTTTAGCTACTTGAGGCTCTGTAAAGAGGAAAAAATCCAGCATAAACATCTCGGTATCCCAAAATACCGCGCCCTTATAGGTCTGGCCTGATAGGCCTCTGGCTGCGATGGACAGGCTTTCAGAGTGTCTTGGCGCAATGCTGTGAAGATGGTAAAGAGAATAGTTAAGAGCTTCCATTGCCTCATCGTCTCCTTCAATTGATACTTCTGAGACTTTCCATTTCTCTTCCCAGCTGTTTTTATGCTCTGACAGCAGCTTTTCATATCCTGCTTCCTTTGCCATCAGTGCAAGCTTTTCTGCATCTGCCTTATAGTTCTCACCGTCTTTACTGGTATAAACAGCTATGTATTTATAAAAACTGTACTGCCCACCAGCTTTTAAAGGCATGGTGATACGACGAATTACTTTTCTGTCACCACTGCTGACCATCTGATCTGTTTTCTTAAGAAGTTCAATGGCCTCAAACACGGCCACATGATCCTGATTCTCATGCGTAGTACCGAATGCAAACAGGCATTCATTCGAAGAACCGGTATCTACGCTGTCATAATGAGGACCGTTAATATCCCAGACATCAGCATCAATACCTGTTATAACCTCTGCCTCTCCGTCAAAGGAAGGAGTAAGTGTTACCTTTAAGGCTATCAGGTGTTTTTCTTCCATACTTGCAAATCTTTCCGTCTGTAACGATATGCTTCCTTTTTTAGTCTGAAATACAGTCTCACGGCCGAATAGTCCGTGTCTGTAGCTCAGGGTCATCTTATGGGACATCCACTCCTTTTTTAGCAGGCTATATTCTTCCCCTTCTATCAGAAGTCTGGTATATAGGCCATTGGGAGCATTTAGCGGTTCTCTCCAGCCATTTCCTGCCAGATCATAAATGCCTGCCAGATTCACTGCAGGAAACTGTTCTTTTGTGTACTCCTCCAGTGTTCCCCTGATTCCCATATAACCATTGCCGATTAGAAATTTATTTCCCAGATTCGTTGCTTTCTTCGAGTCATATCCATTCTCTTCGATCTTCCAGCTAATCATGTATCATTCCTCTCAATCTGCCGCTTAAGCAGCATAAAATCTAACGGAATGAGCCGCCATAGGGCGGCTCATTACCTAACGGATTACAGGAACTACCACTTCTTCCTGACCTATGGTATATTCTTTTTCATAAATCAGAATCTTAATTCCGCTGCCCTTCTTAGAGGATATTCTCATATGGTCCTTGTCAATTGCTACGAATAAGATATCTCCTTTCAAATGGACCCGAAAGGAGTATCCTTCCCACTGCACCGGCAGAGAAGGCGCAAAGGTTAGTTCTTTCCCGTCAGATCTCATTCCTCCGAATCCGTATACAATATTCATCCAAGCTGCTGCAATGGAAGTGGTATGCAGTCCTTCCCCGGTATTTCTGTTATAGTTATCAAGATCCATTCTGGTTGCAAAACCAAAGAATTTATATGCTTCCTCCTCTTTTTTAAGCTGAGAGGCCAAAATGGAGTGAACCGATGGGGAAAGTGAGCTTTCGTGGATACATCTGGGTTCATAGTAGTTATAATTACTTTCCAACTGTTCCCTGGTAAAATCTTTGTTGTAAAGGAGCATCATCATTAAGACATCAGGCTGCTTTAACATGTTATTGCGGTATATTCTGTCATAAGTCCAATGGTGGTAAAGAGGAAATTCTTCCATGGGTATTTTATCGATGTCAATATGAGGAAGATTAAAATATCCCTCATGCTGTTCAAAAATTCCTGTTTCTTCCTGATAAGGAATGTACATATTTTCTGCTATCTTTCGAAAATTCTCAATTTCTTTCTCTGTCAGTTCCCTGTCCTTCGTGACAGCGTCATAGATTTCAGGTGCCGTTTCAGAGCATCTTTTTAATACATCCAAAGTGTATTCCAGAGTTTTCTTCCCCATATAATTGGTATAGCAGTTATTATTTACCATCATCTGGAACTCATCCGGCCCCATAACTCCATAGAATCCGTAGCGGGTACCGTCACCGCTCCAATCCCCTCTGGAAACCAGCATTCGGCTGACCTCAATCAGAATCGGAAGACCTTTTTCAAAAATAAACCCGTTGTCGCCTGTAATATTCTCATAATGCCAGTAACCGTAAGCGACTGCCGTGGATGCTTGCAGCTGCAGACTTGCATGCTGCCAGAGAGAACAGCATTCTCTTCCTGTTATTGTAGCGATTGGATAGAAGGCCCCTTCACAGTCAAGAGCTTTCGCCCTGTCCATGGCTTCTGATAGTGTCAGATAACGGAACTCCAGCAAATGCTTCGCTGCCTGGGGATTGTTAAAGATATAAAATGGCAGACAGTATGCTTCCGTATCCCAGAATGTGTTGCCGCTGTAAGCTTCTCCTGTTAATCCTTTCGCACCAATGATCGTTCCTTTATCCGCACCGTGATAAGTCTGATGCAGCTGGAATATACAGTATCTGATCCCCTGCTGATTCAGCTCATCTCCTTTTATCTCTATATCGGATTCCTGCCATGCCGCATCCCACCATGTAAGAGTATCCTCTTTTAATTTCCTATAAGTCAATGCACCTAAAACGGCTGCATTATCTTCACATTTCTTTTTAAAAGCTTTCTTATCAGCCTCCGCCGTACCCTTTCTGCTGATATTTCTGATAATCTTGATGAATTCCAATTCTTTTCCTTCTTCAATAGAAAGTGTGAATTTTCTGATGTATTGTTTCTCTTCCCGGTCATCTTCCTTATTTGCATAATCACAGCGGAACTTGCAGCTTACCAAAAGAGACTGATCTGTATCAATGGTATTTCCAAGCATACTGATTGTATTTTCATCTGCCGACTTAGACACTACATTCCACATATTGCGTCCTGTCATTTGATGAATTCCGGAAAAATCAATGCCAGAATGAAGCGTTATTTCTCCTGAAAAGTTAAGAGGAGTTATGATTATTTTCTGCGCTGCGGTCTCTGCCTCTTTCATAGACAGAAAGCGTGTAAATTCAAGCCTTATTTCCTTGCCGCTTGTTAATACCCATAGATAGGATCTGGTCAGAATGCCACTTTTTAAATCTAATTCCCTGTAGAAGTCTTTAAACTGTACCGTGTTTAAATCTAATAATTCTCCGTCTGCTTCTATCCGGGTATATAACCAGTCTGCGGAATTTACGATAAACTCTGTTTTATCTGCAATTCCTTTATAACTTGGTTTTTCAAGCTGCGTCCTTTCATAAATGCCGTTAAAATAATTTCCGATTAGGCTGTTGCCGGAATATCCTTCCTCAAAACTGCCTCTGGTACCCATGTATTCATTACCCAGTGAAAAAACAGATTCAGAAACTAATGCATAATCCTTGTTAAATCCCTCTTCGGTAATTTTCCACGGGTGTACTTTATAATAAATATCTGCTGATTTTGCCATATTCTACCCCTTTAATGCTCCTGCTGCTGCACCTTCTGTTATTTGTTTCTGGAATAATGTAAATAATACGATAGGAGGTATTATTGAGAATGCTACTGCTCTTAATATTTCTACGTCCGTTGCATTGGATGTGCGGAACATAAACAGTCTTACCATCACCGTTTCCTTACCGGAACCATTAAGTACCAGGTAAGGAAGAAGGAAATCAGACCAGGCAGCATTGATTGCAAAGATAACCACCACTACGACAATGGACTTTGACAGGGGAAGTACGATTCTGGCAAATGTCTTTAAATAACTGCATCCGTCTAACTTGGCTGCTTCAATTAATTCCTGGGGCAGACTTTCAAAGAACTGTTTAAATAATATTACATAAAATGCATTTGCTCCAAATGACAGCCAAAGCGGTAAAAAGGATTGATTCAATCCGATTCTGTTAATGTTGACAAATAAAGCTACAACACTGGTTGTGGTGGGAATCAAAAGACTCCACATAACCAGTCCGAAAACGATTTTATGTCCCTTGGGTTTTATAATGCCAAGTACATACGCGATAAGACCATTAAAAATAACAGCACTAACAACACTGCCCAACACTGAAGTAAACGAATTAATATAAAACTTACCGAACTTTAAATCATTCCATGTCTTTATATATGTACTAAAATCAAAATTGGAAGGCAGGAGTGTTGCGCTTCTTCTAAACTCCTTAATATCCTTAAAACTCGCTAAGAATACCCATAAAAGGGGAAACAAAGAAGAAATAACAATGCCAATACATAACAAATAAATAATGATAAGCAATGTTCTGGTGCGTTTGGAATGAAGGTCATAAAAACGGACGACTCCGTCTTCTTTTTTTCTGTAACTGTCAAAAAACATTCAAATCCCCCCTAATCTTCTTTTGATGCGGTTAACTTAAAATACAGGCCGCTTAGAACAATTAATACAATACTCATCATAACGGATAATGCAGCCGCCATAGGATAATTAAAATCTCTGAAGGCGTAATTGTATACCAATTGCATAATAGAAATACTTGCATTATTAGGTCCGCCATTTGTCATAACCAGCGGTTCATAAATAATCTGGAATACTGCAATAATTTGAAGAATCAGCAATGTCTTACCAAGAGCAAAAATATTTGGAATGGTTATATAACGCATTCTATTTATAATTCCTGCACCATCTATGGTAGCTGCTTCATATAGCTCAGGATTGATGTTGGATATACCCGCCATATAAATAAATGCAGTGGAACCGGCACCTTTCCAGGTCATCACAGCTACAATTAAAGGTATCGTCCACTTAGGATTCGTAAGCCATACCTGCGGAGCTACACCAATCTTATCCAAAAGAATGTTTAAAACACCGGTATTGCCGGGACGGAAAAAGAATCCCCACATCAAAACCATAGCAATCCCCGGCATGACATTGGGGAAATATACACCAACGCGGAAAAAGCTCTTTAAAAATGTTGTTTCTGTTATCAGAATTGCCAGTACGATAGGTACAAAAAATCCAATAATCAAGGACCATAAAATATAGACAAAGGTGTTGGAAAAAGCCGCAAGAAAGTCCGGATGCTTCAGAACGTTTGCATAATTCTGAAAGCCCACAAACTCCTGGAGGCGAATTCCTTTCGCTGTGTAAAGAGAGAGCCGGATACTTTCAATCAATGGCTCCCACACAAAAAATGCAAATAACAGGATTGTAGGCAGCATGATAAACCATCCTGTCAGATCTCTTCTTTTAATCCCCGTCCGCTGTGTCTTTTTTGCCAAATCATGTTTCATTTCAGCCACGTTATCTGCCCTCCTTAAGTTTTTTAATATCTCATAAGAGCTGATGGGCATCTCGCAAAAGATCCCCATCAGCCTTATTGCTTTATTTATTTGTTGACTTTCTGGTCTAACATCTTTTGATAGTTATCGTTTGCTGTTTTCATAAGAGCTGGAATATCTGCATTCTTATCTGTGATAACTGCCTGAAGAACTTTTGTAAGCTCCGCATATAAATCCTGTGCGGAACCGGGTTCTTCTGCTCTTAAGTTGCCGTTTGTTTTGATAATATTAAAGTAATCATTAAAAAGCTTCATATCAACGTTACTGTATTCTTCGGTTACCGCATTTTCAGCGTCCAGAACCTTCTGATCCACCCAGCAAGGGAAACGGGGAATTACGGGCACATGGTTATTAATCTTGTTCTGGTCATCCGCCTTCATGCCAGCGATTGCTACCTCTGTTGCAACGGGTGCTTTCCCCATTATTTCAAGGTAATCAAGAGCTGCTTTAATCTGATCAGGTGTTGCATCTTTTGAGAACATATAAGGTGTACCACCGGATAAGGAGTACTGTCCTTTCGGTCCCGCTGGTATAGGAACAATAGATAACTTATCAACAGGAAGACCGTTAACCTGTGTAGGCTGGTTTACCGCGTCATTTGCTGCGATATACATCGCTGCTGTTCCTGTTCCCAAAGCACCGAAACCTGTTCCCCAGTCTTCATTCGTAGGATCAGCGGTAAGCACGTCATAATCCCATTTTAAAGATTTTACATATTCCATAGCTGCAATCGCCTCAGGGCTATTTACATTAGCAACATATTTTCCGTCCTTTTCAAGAGTGAACGTTGCACCAAATCCCCAGGCTATGTTGCTGAAGTGCCAGCCGCCTGCACCATCTTTTGCTAATAGGCAAAAACCTGCCTGACCAGTCTTATCTTTGATCGTCTTTGCTGTTTTAGCAAGTTCATCCCAGGTCTTAGGATACAGAGGATATCCATTTGCATCAACTAAACCGGCTTCTTCAAAAAGTTCAACATTAAGCATCAGACCAAGTGCGTATCCATCGCGGGGAAGTCCATAGATCCTGCCGTCTTTGGAAAGCATATCACGGATAGAGGGATTCATTGCGGTATCCCAGCCCCTTGCCTTTAATTCATCTGTAATATCAGCCACAAAACCGCCATTAATTAACTTCTGCGGCTCTGTAAACCATGTATCAAAAATAGTCGGTAAATTACCTGACTCTGCTAAAGATACGAAAGTATCCGTTGCGTATTTGTAATATGCAGGAATTATTTCTACGTTAGGGTGAGTCTCATTGAAGGTTTTTACATATCCTTCATGAAGCTTAACATCATCTGTCAATGTATCTTCAGGCCAGATACCAAGCTTAATCTGGAATTTCTCAGCAGATGCCCCCGTAGTTGTTCCCTCTGCTGACGATCCTTCTGCAAGTGTCTCTTCTTTTTTGCATCCGACTAACGTTGTTGCAGCTAGCAGCAGACACAAGAGCAAACTAACAAGTCTTTTGGTTTTTTTCATAAATCTTCCCCTTCCTTTAATAGGCTTTTATATAGTTTTACGTTAAACTTTGTCCATATCATGTTATGTATTGTTGATTTAACGTTAAACCTATTATAGCAGTAGTGAATTTTGTTGTCAATAAGTTTTGATTATAATTTATTATTGTATATATTGCACGAAACGACATAATCCTATCGACTAATCTCTTATCTCCCATACCACTGATAGGAGGACATTCTGTTAGTCTTTCCTTAATTTTCGTAATAATAATCTGTTGAATTTCAATCGAATCCATTACATTGCCTTCCTCCTCTTCCGAAAACTATGTTAAGTATTTTAATAAAGAGCAACCTGCTATATGTGAAACTAACAAATATTAAGACGCCATTTCACTCCTGATATCCATTGCATCCTTTAATAACCGGTTAGCCGCGTACTTTGCTTGGAAGCAGCTTTCCAAACTGATAAATTAGTATCTTCATTCTAATTTGGGATCCATGCAAGCACACTGCGCTTGTCCATGCAAAACAAAGAACAGCTATTATATCCCTTTTTAAATTACTATAAAAGAATATTTTTAGTTGACAAATACAAAACAAGTAGTATAATGACTCTTAATTGAATAATATCTTCAGGGCAGGGTGAAATTCCCTACCGGTGGTAAAGCCCACGAGCCGCAAGGCATGATTCGGTGTAATTCCGAAGCCGACAGTAAAGTCTGGATAAAAGAAGATGATAAGTCACAGTATTTTGTGTGTATGTAAATTTGCTCTGGAACAATTTTTCGTTCCAGAGTTTTTTATTTGTAGTATATACCCTTCATGCGTGTGATGCTTTATATGCCTTGAACGACTTTGTTCAAGGTATTTTGTTTTTTAGGAGGTGCTGCATGACTGACACAGAATATATGAGATTTGCTTTACAACTTGCAGAAAAAGGCTGCGGTTGGACAAATCCAAATCCCATGGTTGGAGCAGTTATTGTAAAAGACGGTAAGATGATTGGACAGGGATATCACCAAAAATACGGGGAGCTCCATGCGGAACGCAATGCCCTGGCAAGCTGCGACTCATCGCCAGAGGGCGCAACCATGTATGTGACGCTGGAGCCTTGCTGCCATACTGGCAAAACGCCTCCCTGCACCGATGCGATCCTGGAAAGCGGTATCCGCCGTGTGGTAATCGGTTCCTGTGATCCAAACCCGCTTGTATGGGGAAAAGGCATTGAGCTGTTACGTTACTGTGGAATCGAGGTGACGAAGGGAATTTTAAAAGAAGAATGTGACGCTCTCAACCAAAGCTTCTTTCACTACATCCAATACAAAACACCCTATGTGATCATGAAGTACGCCATGACTCTGGACGGGAAAATTGCGACACACACCGGAAAATCCCAATGGATCACCGGTGAAGCGGCACGGCACCGCGTTCATGAGGACCGGCACCGCTATTCTGCCATTATGGTGGGGGTCGGCACGGTCCTTGCGGATGACCCGCTGCTGACATGCCGGCTGGAAAACAGCAGAAACCCGCTCCGCATTGTCTGTGACACCCATCTTAAAACGCCCTTAAGCGCAAGGCTTGTTACTACCGCCGGCACTGCCGCTACCCTCCTTGCTACGGCAATTACGGACCATGACAAACATCGTCCGTATCTGGATGCAGGCTGTAACATTTTGGTACTACCTCATAAAGAAGGGCATATCGATTTAAACTGCCTTATGGCAGCTCTGGGCGAAAGAAAAATTGACAGCGTTTTGCTGGAGGGCGGCGGCACCTTAAACTGGTCTGCCCTGCAAAGCGGAATCGTCCAGAAAGTACAGACCTACATTGCTCCTAAGCTATTTGGAGGCAGCGGAAAAACCCCGGTAATGGGCCATGGCGTAGATAGCCCCGATCAGGCGTTTCATCTGGGCAAACCGACTGTCTCATGGATTGAGGAGGATATTTTATTGGAAAGCGAGGTAATCAGGTGTTCACAGGAATCATAGAAGAAACCGGCAAAATCCAAACCATCCTCAAAGGCGCAGAATCTTCTTTTATCTCTGTTCAGGCAAAGGAAATTATGCAGGATGTACGACTCGGGGACAGTATCGCTGTCAACGGTGTCTGCCTTACGGTTACAGCCTTTTCTCAAGGCGGATTTACTGCCGATGTTATGAACGAAACCTTTAACCGTTCCTCTCTTGGCAGTTTATCAACGGGAAGCCCTGTCAATCTGGAACGGGCAATGCCGGCTAACGGAAGATTCGGAGGACATATTGTTTCAGGTCATATCGATGGCACCGGAACGGTATCTGCCATTCAAAAAGACGATAATGCCGTTTGGTACACGATCAAAACCACCCCAGATATTCTGCGGTACATCATTGAAAAAGGATCTGTTGCTATTGACGGAATCAGCCTTACAGTAGCAAAAGCAGAAAGGGACCGCTTCAGCGTTTCTGTCATACCCCATACGGCATCAATGACCATTTTGCCTGGAAGGCGTGTTGGTGATACTGTCAATCTTGAAAACGACTGTATCGGTAAATACGTGGAACGGCTGATGGGCATTCAGCAGGCTAAAAATAATATCACAACCGACTTTCTTATGAAATACGGCTTTTAGGAGGAATCAAGATGTTTCAATACAACAACATAGAAGAAGCACTGAATGAACTGCGGCAGGGCAAAATTGTGCTTGTGACAGACGATGAAAACCGGGAAAATGAAGGAGATTTTATTTGTGCCGCTGAGTTTGCCACCACGGAAAATGTGAATTTTATGGCTATACACGGCAAAGGTCTCATCTGCATGCCGATGAGCGCGGAGCTTTGTAAAAAGCTGAAACTCCCTCAGATGGTCTCTGATAACAACGATAACCACGAAACAGCCTTTACTGTATCCATTGATCATGCGGATACCTCCACCGGAATTTCTGCGGCAGAACGCAGTCTTACTGCCATGAAATGCGTGGAGGAGAAAGCAAGGCCAGAGGATTTCCGCCGGCCCGGTCATATGTTCCCTCTGCTGGCCAGAAAAAACGGCGTATTGGAACGAAACGGCCATACGGAAGCCACCGTGGATCTGATGCGGCTGGCGGGCTTAAAGGAATGCGGTCTGTGCTGCGAGATCATGCGTGAGGACGGAACCATGATGCGCACCCCGGAATTATTGGAATTGGCGCAAAAATGGGGCCTTAAGATCATTACTATAAAAGACTTACAGGAATACCGTAAGAAAAATGATAAGCTTGTTGAACAGGTTACTTGTGCAGATCTTCCGACAAAATACGGTGATTTCAAGGTCTATGGGTACATCAGCAAGCTCAACGGTGAGCATCATGTCGCTTTAGTAAAGGGTGAGATCGGCGATGGTCAAGATCTTTTATGCCGTGTTCATTCCGAGTGCCTTACCGGTGACGCTTTCGGTTCCGAGCGCTGTGATTGCGGACAGCAGTTTGCTGCAGCAATGACACAAATCGAGAAGGAGGGCCGCGGGATTCTGCTATATATGCGTCAGGAGGGCCGCGGGATCGGACTGATCAATAAACTGCGTGCCTATGCCCTTCAAGATAAGGGTATGGATACCTTAGAGGCTAATCTCGCTCTTGGCTTTAAGGGGGATATGCGGGAGTATTTTATCGGTGCACAGATTTTGCGTGACCTTGGAGTAAAAACATTGCGTCTGCTCACGAACAACCCGGACAAAATCTATCAGCTTTCTGGTTTTGATATGGAGATTACAGAGAGGGTTCCCATCCAGATGGATGCTACTGCACACGATCTCTATTATCTGAAAACCAAGCAAGAAAAAATGGGTCATATTTTGAATTATTAATATATTTCTAAAGGAGAGCTTACAATGAAAACATTTGAAGGAAAACTCGTATCAAAGGATATTACGATCGGCATTGTAGCCGCACGTTTCAACGAATTTATAACTGCTAAACTGTTAGGCGGTGCCTTGGATGGACTAAGGCGCCATGAGGTCAGCGATGACAGCATAGAAATCGCATGGGTTCCCGGAGCTTTTGAAATTCCGCTGATTGCCTCTAAAATGGCAAAAAGCGGGAAATACGATGCGGTGATCTGCCTTGGTGCAGTCATTCGCGGCAGCACTTCCCACTATGATTATGTGTGTAATGAGGTGTCCAAAGGCATTGCCGGTATCTCCTTAAACAGTGGAATTCCTGTTATGTTTGGTGTGCTGACCACAGAAAACATCGAGCAGGCCATTGAACGTGCCGGCACCAAGGCCGGCAACAAAGGTTTTGACTGTGCCGTCGGAGCCATTGAGATGGTCAACCTCATCCGTGAAATTGAAGGTCTTTAAGACAAGAGCAAATGATCCATTCTATAGAAAATGCGGCGGGTAAAGACACTGATTCCCATCATGATCAATGCAGCCATGTAAAAAGGAAGGTAAGTACTGCTTCCTATCTTTTCAAATACAATACCGTAGATGAACTGTCCAAGAGGATTTGTACAAATACAAACACACATTACACAAGAAATGACTTTCCCAGTTAATTCTATGGGCGTTAAAATCTGAAGATATGTCATTATTTGTATTTGGAATAATGTTGACAACGTCAACATTAGGGCACATCCCATTAACATGACAATATAGATTTCCATTGGACCCCTTAGGAATTGCAGTGCACCTCCTGCTAAAAGAATGGACAGCGCACACCCCATTAATAGAAATGGACCCGACTTTGATTTTACCTTTTTTGATAATAATCCAGCAAGCAGACCTCCTAATATACATCCGGCAGCGATTATACCCTGCGCAAATCCGTATAACCGATTGGCAGTATTAGAAGCAAATCCTAAGTGTTGAGTAATCAGAACCGGAACTCCTATTAAAACCAAAGAAGTCAGAAAAAGATTGATAGAAGCAAAAATTAATGACAGCTTCCACAAAACCGGCTGCTCCTTAAACATAAAACTAAAACTTACTTTTAAGTCGTTGCATGCAGTAATGAACATGTTTCCTTTTACCTGTCTTTTTTCAAATGGAATATGGATAAACATTTCCATTACTGCAGACACGAAAAAGCAACCAATACTTACATATAGAATAGGTGCTAATCCAACAATAGAAAATAATATACCTCCAACTACCGGCCCAACCATACCCGCCAAGGAACTTATTAAATCAACAACGGAATTTGCCTGCATGATATTTTCTGTATCTACCAGAACAGGTACACTTGCCTTTACTGCTGGTTGATATGCGCCCTGTATACCATACAGAATGATCATTGTTATTGTCATAAGCGGCACAACATCTATTTTCCCTACCAACAGGCAAAACAGGAAAATAAGTATTGCTGTACCAAAATCCAGAATCACCATGATGTTTCTCTTGTTAACACGGTCAGCTATGATTCCTCCTATCGGAAACAGTAAAATCATAGGAATAAAAGAGCAAGCCAGAATTGTCCCAAACAAAACAGAGGAACCCGTTTGATTTAGCAGGTAAAGAGGAAGTGCATACCTTAAAATTTGATTTCCAAATAAGGAAATAATCTGACCTATTGCTACCAGTAAAAAATCTTTTGAAAATATCGCTTTATTTTGCATAATTATTGTTCTCCTTTCGAGACGCTTTTGTGTCCTAGGAAACATACTTTATCACATTTTTGTGTCCTTGTCAACAAAATAATAGCAATAAAAATGCAGCCCGCTCTCAATAGAGTTGGGCTGCATTTTTATTGCGCTTAAAAGGAACCTGGTGCAGCTATAGTTTATCATAACATTCCGACTTAATATCCACACCCATTTTTTTTATTTCTGCATCCAAATGCTTATTATACTTTTCCGCAAAACGAATCATACTGTCTAATTGTTTCTCAGTTACCTGTTCAAACACGGCTTTATCCCGATCTTTGAACTCTCTGTGCAGTTCCTCGTGGATTTTGTAAATCGCCTCCCCTTGCTCAGTAAGCCTAAAATAGATTTCTTTCTTATTATCCGGCTTCTGATAGCTATGGATAAGGCCTTTTTCTATCAGTTTTTTAGTTATTTTACTTATGGCACTTCTGGTCATATAAAAGGACTCTGCAAGTTTTGTCACGTTGGAATCTTCATTTTCTCCAATATATTCAATACAATGTATCTCAGAAGGCTTATAATCCTTAAGGCTTTCTTTCATCTTAAACCCATCAAGCCAAATCTTCTTGTTAAATAAGTCCCAGAAACCCTTTATGACCTGTTCTTCTTTATTCATTGCCTGTCCTCCCACCTGTTGGTGTATTAACAATATTATACTGAATCTTTGTTTCTATTTCAACATAATTTATGGACTGTTTCTTCAAGCGGCAACTTGTGAAATGGATTGCAGTCTTGACAGCGTAGATAATCAGCCTCGCATTTATTCATTTTCTGCTTTTATTTCATCTATCAATCCTTCAAACCACTCCAAATTTATTAAATGGTTGGAAAGTGAATTATTTGTCAACTTCAATTGCAATAACTCCTATTTGTATTTGCAGCAATTGATTTAAGAGAATCCAACAGACTTTAATACATAATTGGGGAACTCTACGGAGCGTTTATTGAAAAACCAAGAACAAGGAGCTACAATTATTCGTGGGGAGAAGGCATGTTAAACGATAACACTGATTATTTCATTCATTTTAGATGATACGAAGATTTTATTGGAAAGGAGTAAATGAATTTGGAGCATAAAATTAAAATAGATAAGTTTCTTGATGATCACGGAAAAATAACGCAATTACCTCAAAAGCAAACCGCCAGAGCTGCAACACTCCGTTATCTGACAGAAAAATTCGAATCAAACCGCAATTATACAGAAAAAGAGGTAAACTCCATCTGTGAAGAATGGCACACTTTCGGAGATTATTTCATACTCAGGCGGGAACTTATTGATAATGGTTTATTATGCCGTGAGCCAAACGGTTCTCGTTATTGGAAACCGAAAACCGATCTGTCGGATAAAACAGATAAAGAATTAAGTTTAAATACTGCCTTTCATCCGATTGATTTTGATAACTGGGATAGAAAACAATATTTTTATTATTTTACCAAGATGTTACCTACCGGATTTTCCATTAGTGTAGAAGCAGACATCACTAACACCTATAATATGATAAAAAAGCAGAACAAAAAGTTTTTCCCTGCTTATTTATACCTGGCATCAAAACTAATCGCTGAACAGCAGGAGTTTCGCATTTCCAATTTAAATGAACAGTTGGGGTATTATGAGGTATTACATCCCTCTTATGCATGTTTCCACCAGGACGACAAGACGATGTCCAATATGTGGACTGAGTATCACCCAAATTTTGAGATTTTCTATAATAATTACATGGAAGATCAAAATAATTATGCAAACAACCATGGGATATTGGCAAAACCTGAAACACCACCGCAGAATAGTTTTATGATAGGTATGCTGCCATGGATAAAATTTACAAGCTATACACCGGTACCTTATGCCAATATCAATAATTATTTTCCGGTAATACAGGCAGGGCAATTTTTTGATAGAGAGGGGGAAAAAATTATGCCTCTTTCTATTACCGTTCACCATGCTGTGGCTGATGGATATCATGTGGGGTTGTTTTTAGAAAAGTTCAAGACTGGTATCGCTGCCCCTGAAAGCTGGATATAGTTACTATGATTATCTGACCATACTCTAAAAAAATATAGATTACCAAAACAGGCGGGCTTATGGCAAATGTCACAGGCCCGCTAATATTTACTCTCCCATTTCCGGAAACTCACGTTTCATCGCAGGGATTTAAAATCTCCATCGTATGTCATGATATTATATGTTCATTTAAGTTTTACGTATTATTTTAATCCACAAACTGATGTCCCCATTTACACATTGCATCTAACACTGGCATAAGAGACTCCCCTTTATCCGCTAGCCGGTATTCTACCTTAGGCGGTACCTGTGGATATTCTTTCCGGATGATTAATCCATCAGCTTCGAGTTCCTTTAATTGATTACTGAGCATTTTATGGGTGATATTTTTGAGAACTTTTTTTATCTCACTATACCTCATCACTTTACGGTGCCATAGCCAGAACAGAATATGCATTTTCCATTTCCCCCCCACCAAGGACAATGTATATTCAAATGGCTTTGAATATACCTCTTCTTGTTGATCCATTCTAACTCTCCTTTTTCATAGTATCTATCCTAAAAGTGCATACTTGCTAATATAATTATTCTATCATAATATAATAAATATAAAATGACAAGGAGGATAACACAATGAAAAAAGAAATTGAAATATTTGATTATACCAATGAGATTATGAAAGCGCTAAAAACAGGCGTTTTGCTGACCACAAAGACAGATGACAAGGTGAATTCTATGACAATTTCCTGGGGTACTCTGGGAATTGAATGGTCAAAACCGATCTTTACAGTTTTCGTCAGAGAGAATCGCTTTACAAAACATCAACTAGAAAAAAATCCTGAATTCACGATAAATATACCATATGGCGATTTTGACAAAAAAATATTGGGGGTTTGCGGGACAAAATCCGGTCATTCCATAGATAAAATCAAAGAACTTAACCTGACGCTTGAAACGCCTAATACTATTTCTGTTCCTGCTATTAAGGAACTTCCTTTGACGCTTGAGTGTAGAGTTGTATATAAGCAAAAACAAGATAAGCATGAAATTACGGAAGAATACAGAAACACTTTTTACCCACAGGATGTAGACAGTTCATTCCACGGTGCAAACAAAGATTTTCATACCGCTTATTACGGAGAGATTCTAAGTGCTTATATTATCGAATAATATCAAGGCCAGGCCTGATTTTGTTTGTATTCGGTCAATTGTTGTATCGCTTTCAGATATAAATAAAACCTCCTGTCATTACGGCAAGAGGTCTTTTTTTAACAATGACTGTTTACTGAGATTTAAAATTTGTTGAAATGGAGCTTTTGATATGGCAACGAATTTTCATCATAAGGCTTTTTTTCCTCCGCAGGATAGCCAATGGCAATCATACATTCTACACTATATTGCTCAGGTATCTCCAGCACTTCTCTGATATAATCCCCCGCTGTCTCTTGCTGTGTATGGAATCTTTCTCTTACTTGAATCCAACATGATCCCAGATCTAAATCTTGTACCGTCAATTGAATCATCGTTGCCGCTATGGAAGTATCCTCAATCCATACATCACTTGAATCTTTATCCGCTATAACTACAATTGCGAGAGGAGCACCTGCTAAAAACTGAGAACCAGGGTCTCTGCAAAGAGAGAGCTGCCGGATCAGATCCGCATCGGTGACGGCGATAAACTGCCAGGGTCTTATGGACCGGGATGACGGAGACAGCAGGGCACTTTTAAGAATTACATCGATTTTTTCTTTTTCAACTTCCTTATTTTGAAACTTTCTAATGCTTCTTCTGGATTTTAAAATGTCGAATAACATAAATTGCTCCTTTCTGCATTTCATAAATTTATTTTACGTAGTATATGAACGCCATGGTTTTCACCCTGTCCTTTGTGGATTGTTACCACATTTATTTTATCCTTACAAACGAAGAAAGTCAATGATACAAGCATAAGGCAATCTGATATCAAAACACAACGGTTTCATGGTATAACCTCCCTAAATTTCTATATCGGTATTGTAACAACTGCAATTTTATATTACAATTCTAAGTGTACACTGTACAATTTTAAAATTCCAGGGAGGCATAACCATGGATACACCAATCAACTGGTATGATGAATATTTCCATTCAAAAGACCGCATCGTCCTGACACAGCAGGAACTTAACTTACCGGGTATACGGCTGTTTGCCACGCACAATATCCATAACGCAATCTTTCCTCATCTCCCCCATTGCCATGAAAATACGTTTGAATTTACCTTTGTATCCAGGGGAACCATTTCCTTCTATGCACAGGAATCGGAATATGAAGTATCCGGAGGAAATATCTTTATCTCTTTTCCTGATGAGGTTCACAGCACAAATGAAGCTCCCATTTCTCTGAATGAACAATATTGGTTCCAGGTCGATATCAGCGATCCGAAAAACCTGTTATTTCTAAATGAAGAGGCTGCCGGACAACTGATCCAGGATTTAAAAAGTATAGAAAACCATATCGTATCAACAGATATCAAGGAAACCCGCCCTTTAATAGAAAAAGCTTTTGAGCTGGCTTTATCCAATGGAAACCGCCTGTTGATTGCCGGATATCTGATTATCTTCTTCCAATTGATGATTGCAGCTTCCAAAGAGGAAAGAAGTTATCTTACACATGATATCGAAGCAGCAGTCCAGTACATCGAGGAGCATGTAACGGACGAATTATCGCTTCATACCCTGGCAGGAATCTGTAACCTGTCCGTCTCACAGTTTAAGCAGAAATTCAGGCGGATCATAGGCATCTCTCCGCGGAATTACATCAATAAGAAAAAGATTAAGTTTTCAAAATTGCTGCTTCTCCAGGATATTCCCGTAACAGAAGTAGCCATGCAGCTCAATTTTAATACCAGCAGCTATTTCTCCACTGTTTTTAAAAAATATACAGCACTGACTCCCAGCGAATACATACAATCGGAATTTGTTGATAAGAGGACTAAATAACGTTAAACTTATTTTCGGCAAATCTCCAAACGGAGACTAAGCGTTGAACAATCAAGAATGAAACAAAACAAGCATTGGGGAGGAAAAGGAATATGAAAACCTTGTGTAAAACACTGGCATATGTTGAATTAGTATTAGGGACCATCGGAAGCATTATTCTCGCATACACCCTTGGTACGAAGTTAGATTATCACACTTTAAAATTTGAACGGGATGGAGCTGCAACCTTTGCCATCTTTGTTTCAGCAATGCTCAGTGTTATAATTCTCTGGGCAATATTGTGTGCTTTCTCCAAAATATTGGAAAACCAGGAAATAATATTTGAATTATTGGAAAGCCGTGATGAAACAAAACCAACCAATATCACCCCCATTTGCACTCCTCTTCCAGAGCCAGCAAAAACCTTACCGGTCCGGCCGCAGGTGCAGCCACAGACGGTCAGGCAAGAACCGATTGATACAAAGATCAACGACGAGAATTGGAAAGTATATGATGCATGGAAGTGTCCAAATTGCAAAAGGATAAATGACGGCTCTGCTGTTACGTGTGTATGCGGTACCAACAAGCCCATATAAGCTGTGATATTCAGAACAAAGCCGCCCGGTGCTGGTAACACCGGGCGGCTTTACATCGATCCTATGATTACTTAATTTATCTCTATGTTTCAGCCCCGGAAGGTCTTCCCCATCTGGCTCATGACCATTTCATAATAACGGCCTTTCTCATTCATCAGGCTTTGGTGATTTCCATTTTCAAGAATCTGTCCGTCACCGATCACCATAATGCGGTCCGCATCACGGATTGTTGAAAGACGGTGAGCGATCAGAAAGCTTGTCCTATTCCGCATGAGTCTGACCAAAGCCTTCTGTATCTCTTTCTCCGTCTTTGTATCAACACTGCTTGTTGCTTCATCAAGAATTAAAATCGGGCTGTCACAAAGAACTGCTCTTGCAATAGATATCAGCTGTCTCTGTCCCTGGCTTAAATTATCGGTGGCTGCAGAGACGTTAGTCGCATAACCTTTCGGAAGTTTATCAATAAAGTCGTGGGCATGGGCAATTTCCGCCGCTTTGATCACTTCTTCTTCCGTGGCGTCATTCTTAGAGTAGCGGATATTGTCCATAATCGTTCCGCTGAACAGGCTGGTATCCTGAAGTACTACAGAAAAACATCTTCTTAAGCTGTCCCGTCTGATATGGGTGACCGGCACCTTGTCAATCATAATTTCGCCGCTTTCCACATCATAAAAACGGGTTAACAGATTAACTATCGTCGTTTTACCAGCACCGGTCTCTCCGACTAATGCAATTACCTCACCCGGATTAACATGAAAGCTTACATTTTTAAGAATCGGTTTTGTCTTCTCATAAGAAAAGCATACATTATGAAAGGAAACCTCCCCAATGGGATGCTGGATTTCTATCGCATCTATAGGGTCTTCGGTTTCTTCTTCCTGATCCAATATTTCGAAAACCCGCTCCGCCCCGGCCAGTGCAGATTGTATTGTGTTAAACATTCCTGCTACCGAATTAAGCGGTTGTGCAAATTGCTTTGAATAACTTAAAAAACTTACAACCGTACCTACCTTCAGGCCATAGCTTACCGATAAGATTCCCCCTAAGATCGCAACAACCGCAAATACAAAATTATTAATGACATTCATCAGGGGCATCATATAACCGGACCAAACCTGAGCTTTACTACTGCTTTCACATAAACGCTCGTTGATTTCTTTGAACTGCTGAATGACCTCATCTTGCCGGTCAAAGGCTTTTACCATTTTTAAACCAAGAATATTCTCTTCAATGACGCCGTTAAGTGCTCCAAGACTTCTTTGCTGTGATAAAAAGTAAGCACGGCTTTTGGAGGCAATCGTCTTAGTTAATAAGGATACCAGCGGCACGCACAGCAAAACCGTAATGGTAAGCGGCAGATTCAGACGAATCATTACAGCCAGAGAACCCACAAGCGTCAAGATGCTGGAAATCAGCTGTGTCGTTGTCTGTGCTATGGTAGAACTGATATTATCCACGTCATTGGTAACTCTGCTCATGGTATCTCCATGGGAACGTGTATCGTAAAATCCCAGCGGAAGTTTCTGCATTTTCTCAAAGAATTCAGTTCGAAGGGCAGAAACCAGCTTCTGGGAGATCCGCAGCATCATTACACCGTTAATTAAAGTAAGCAGCCAATTGACCAGATATAGACTTAATATGATGATCAGAAGCGAAACCAGCCTGCCGGAATCCACACTCCTATCCGCAATATCAAAGGTGTTGAAGGTCTTGCCCACATAATATGGAATCGCGACTGTTATCAAGGAAGATATGACTGTCAGAATGATTGCCGCGAATATGGTCTTAGCCCACCGCATATAGATTTTAACAATCCTAATCAACGTTCCTCTCGCATTTTGGGGCTTTGCAGTTGGGGCAAAACGATTCCTTCCGACTCCCGGACGTTGACCCATGGCCGGTACTTTCGGCTGCTGCTGACTGAATTTTTCTGCCATACCTTATGCCTCCCTGCCGCTTTCAATCTGTGTGTGATAGATATCCTGGTAGACTTCACAGGACTCCATCAATTCTTCGTGTGTACCAAATCCCACATTCCTTCCATTCTCCATAACCAGAATTTTATCCGCAGACATAGCAGTTCCGCAGCGCTGTGTGATCATGATGATGGTCTGATTAAACTCTTTATTCTTAAGATTTTCCCGTACCTTTGCCTCGGTAACGGCATCCAGCGCACTGGTGGCGTCATCTAAAATCAGTATAGGAGCTTTTTTCAATATTCCCCGGGCGATTGAAAGGCGCTGCTTCTGACCTCCGGACAAATTTACTCCGCCGCTTCCAAGAAGGCTGTCATAACCACCAGGCATCTGCATGACAAAGTCTGCCTGCGCTTTTTCAGCTGCCTGCCGCAGCTCATCAATGGTGGCGTATTTATCCCCCCATTTAAGATTCTCCGCTACGGAACCCGAAAACAGTATTGGTTTCTGGGGAACCACCGCTACATTGCTTCGGACCTCATCTGCGCCCAGCACGTTTATATTGTAATTGTCCAGAATTATTTTTCCGCTATCCACATCATAAAAACGGAGCAGCAGCCAGGTAAGGGTTGATTTACCGCTTCCGGTGGGGCCGATAACCGCAAGGCTTTCTCCACTGTTTACGGTGAAGGAAAGCTCTTTGATTGCCGGAACTCCACTGCCGTTTGGATAGGCAAAGGTAACATTTTCAAAGGTGATTTTCCCGCTCAGCCTTCTGTCTTCATTGCTTCTTAAACAATCTTCTTCGCAGTCAAATACTTCACCGATCCGGGCTGTTGAAGCTTTGGTGCGGACGAACATGGTAAATACATTCGTTATCATAATCAGAGAAGTAAGTATCTGTGCCATATAGATTGTAAACGCCGTAATATCTCCCGTATTCGCCAGGTTTATCGTAAATAATCTGCTCCCAATATAAATCACAACAACTGTTCCGACTCCGACAGCCAGAGTTAAAAGAGGTGAGATAATTGTAATGACCATTTGGGAGGATATTCCCTTCTGCATTAAATTTAAGTTGGCCTCTTCAAATTTATCCGTTTCCTTCTCAAAAGTACCAAATGCTTTCACAAGCCGGACACCGATTAAATATTCCTGTACCTTTGAATTAACCTGATCCATAGCCTTTTGCAGTTGATAGAATCTTGGATAGCTGATCTTCATACTAATATAAATTAATATGGTAACGACAGCTACTACCCCATAAATAATGAGACTAAGCCGGATGTTGAGCATGCTTGCCAGTACAATACTGCCGATACAGAGAATCGGGGACTTAAGGAAAATACGCATGATTCCATTTACGAATTGTATAATCTGAGAAGTGTCATTTGTCATTCTGGTTATGAGGGAACCGCTTTCAACTTTATCCGCACTCACTTCCGAAAAAGACATAATTTTCTCAAACAAGTCTGCCCGTAAATCTGCACCCATTCTTTGGGAAACGCGGCTTGCCAGAATATTGCGTGAAACGGCAAAGCAAGCGCCTATCAAAGTTACAATGAGCATCCGCATCCCCCAGTAATAAACCTCTGTCAGAGAACCTTTTTCGATTCCGCTGTTTACGATATGGGACATCAGCGTAGGTCCCAGCAAATCGCAGACTGCTTCCAGCGTCACACACAAAACCGCTATAAAAAACGGCATTTTATATCTTCTGAAATATTTACCATAAAGCTTCATTATTTATCCCTGCTTCCGTTAAAATCTTATTCCTAAATCATTGCCAAACGCAGAAAGATTCAACTGTTCCAATCCGTTATATAAAATTTATCCTTATTATACCATGTTTTTTCATAAAAAGTATAAGCCATCTTTTAAAACCTGGTGCAGCAAAAATCAAAAAAAGCATTTAAATATATGAAATTTGTGGAATTAAATTTACATATCCAAATAATAAGATATAATAAAATAAGGAAAATCGAAAGGAGCATCACTATGAATACAGCAGATTATTTTATTAAAAACCTGGACATGACACCGCATCCGGAAGGTGGATTTTATAAGGAAATTTATGCGTCTGAAGAAAATATAACCTCAAAAGATTTAAAAGTTGACTTTGAAGGTTCGCGAATCCTTTGGACAAGTATCTATTTTTTACTTAGGGACGGAGAAGTATCAAATTTTCACAGACTGAAATCAGATGAAATGTGGTACTATCATTCAGGTTCTCCGCTAACTATTTATATGATTAGCCCAAAAGGAGAGTTTGTCACGGAACAGCTTGGACTCGATATTGAAAATGGCGAGAAACCTCAAGTATTGGTACCAAAAGATTATATATTTGGTTCCGCTATGAATCATAAAGGCTATGCATTAGTTGGCTGCATGGTTTCGCCAGGATTTGAATTCAGAGACTTTGAGTTATTCAAAAGAAATGATTTGATAGAAAAATATCCTCAGCATCAGCAGATCATTCATAAATTGACTTCCAATTAAGAAATATCTGTTTTTTACTAACCAAGGCTACACCTCTGTACCGGACGAAATGTATGCCGCCTGATGCTGGTGGAGCCTTGGTGTGTATACAAAAGACTATTGATTGAACGAAGCAGCCTTTTGCGACATAACTTTTTTGTACATGTAAAATCCTAATAAGTCTGACAAAAACCATCCCACTACGATCGCCCAGCAAATACCCGAAAATCCTCTGACAGGCGCGAATGAATAGGCCAGCAATACTCTTAATCCCTGTGACACTATGGTCATCAGGATAGATATCTTAATGGCTCCTAGACCCCTGAAAAAACCATAAAACATAACGATAAAGCCGAGCAATACATAAAATACGGAAACAATTCTAAGATAACCAACACCGACAGCTATTACCTCTGTTGCATCTTTATTTACAAAAAGAGTGATTAAGTTTGGAGCGAAAATAAAAGCGACAACACTGATTACTGCCGATAAGATTATGATAATCCTTGAAGTCGTACGAAATCCCTCCCGGATTCTTTTTATTTCTCCGGCGCCTTCATTCTGCGCGGTATAAGTAGAAAAAGAATTACCCAGATCTTGCAAAGGGGCATTGGCAACAGAGTCGATTTTGGAGCAAGCTGCAAATGCAGCCATAACAGTTGAGCCAAAGGTGTTAACTAACCCCTGAATAAGCATCATTCCAAAGCTGGAAATTGACTGTTGCAGCGCCGTCAATACGGAAAACGTAGCAATTTTATTAAATACAGAGATGCTGAATTTGAAGTCTTTCCGCTCGAAATTCAGAAATTTCATTCGTTTTATTGTATAAATGCCGCATCCCACAGCAGCAAAAGCCTGGGTAAGGAGCGTGGCAATCGCTGCGCCGGCAGTACCCATGTGCAGCACCACGATAAAGAGCAAGTCTAAAATGAGATTTGATATGCATGAGATGATCAAAAAGTACAACGGTGTTTTTGAATCTCCAAATGCCCGTAATAAAAAAGCAAATGCATTATACATACCAACAAAAACAAAACCGTAAAAAACATATTTTAAATAGTCTGCAGCATAGGCGGCAGTTTCCTCTGGCATTTGATAAAGGCTGATGATCTGCGGTAAAAAGACGGATGTCGCAATTGTAATCATCACACTGATACAAAATAAAAATATTAAGGCTGTGGAAATCGCCTGTTTCAGTTCATCGTACTGCCTGCCACCATAGAGTTGCGAAAAAATTGCCGAAGCCCCCATGGCAAGGCCTATTAAAATAGAAGTAATAAACATAATTACAGCACCTGAGGAACCAACTGCTGCAAATGCATCTGTGCCCACAAATTTCCCTATTACAATTGCATCAATAATCCCATAAAATTGTTGAAGCAAGTCTCCGATAAACAACGGAATGAAAAATTTTATAATAATCTTTGAAGGATTTCCTTTGGTCATATCAAGTTCCATCTTTTTCTTCCCTCCTGGCGCCTGTTATTTTGAGGCAGATATGCGATTGCTAAATCTCCGGTAATGGGATTAGAGTAAATTTCACAATCAATTTCATAAACCTGCCTTATAAGCTCCTTTGTCAGCACTGTTTTTGGATTTCCTGAAGCTATTATCTGTCCGTCTTTCACTACATAAAGAATATCGCAGTAAACAGATGCCATGGAAAGATCATGCAGAGCTGCAAGAACACCGATATTTAATGATTTTACAACTGATAAAATCTGAAGCTGGTATTTAATGTCCAAATGATTGGTCGGCTCATCAAGAATTAGAAATTTAGGCTCTTGAGCAATTGCTCTTGCCAATATTACCCGTTGTTTTTCACCGCCGGATAATGTCAAATAGCTTCTGTCCGCATATTCTGCCAAGTTAACTCTTTCTAACGCATCGGCTGCGATTTTATAATCCTCTATACTGTCAGATTCCATGAAGTGTTTGTGGGGTGTTCTCCCCATCATCACCATCTCGTGGACAGTAAAATCAAAGTCTGATTCATTAAATTGGCCTACCACACCCATATCTTTTGAGATGGCACGCGCCGATGATTTTAAAACATCCTTATTCCCTAAAAAGACAATTCCTTCTTGCGGTTTGATAACTTTATATATACTTTTCAGCAAAGTGGACTTTCCACATCCATTTGGTCCAATGATTCCGACAAACTGTTTATGATCCACTTGAATGCTGATATCTTTTACAATATCTGCACCCGATAAGGTGACTGATATGTGATCTGCTTTTAAATTCAATTTATCTCCCTCCAAGCCCGTAGCCTTTTTTAATCAGCATATACATAAACACAGGAGCACCAAGAAGTGAAGTAACGATGCCAATTGGCAGTTCTCCATTTGGTATTACTGTCCGTGCAAAAACATCTGTCCACATCATAAATAAGGATCCGGAAAGAATCGCCGCCGGGACCAGCCGTTTATGATCCGACCCCACAATGCCTCGAACAATATGAGGAATAATAAGGCCTACAAATCCAATAATTCCACAAGTAGAAACTAAAACACCTGTTACCACGGAGGAAATCACCATATATAACCGTCTGTAAAAATTCAAATTAACACCCAGGGTGATTGCGGCTTCTTCTCCCATTAGCATCGTGTTCATCACTCTTGATTGGGACAGGAAAAAGGCTGTTGCCAGAATAACTACCGCAGTCACAAAAGGCAAAGTGCTCCATTCTGCTGATGCCAGACTACCCATAGTCCAAAAGGATACGGAACGTATACCCTCTGAGTTCTTGGCAAAATATATGATAAAATTAGAAGAAGCACTGCATATGGCATTAATTACAGTTCCTGCTAAAACCAGCTTGACAGAAGAGGTTTTTCCTCCAATACTGGCAAGGGCCAAGACAAGTGCTGCCGCAATCAGCGCACCAATGAAGGCCCATGATGCAACCCCGAATTCTCCGAGTATTCCTCCAGCCCCAAATCCAAGCATAATTGAGAAGGTTGCTCCTAAGACACCTCCAGATGAAATTCCTAATATATAGGGGTCTGCCAATGGGTTTTGTACGGAAGCCTGCATTACTACTCCGCAAAGTGCCAGCCCGGCTCCCGTAATCATTGCCAGCAAAACCCTTGGAAACCGGATTTGCCAGATAATATCCACAAACATACCGTTTACCAATTCCTCTGCATCACCGATCTGACACCCGGTAAGTTGATGTATTAAAATTTTAAAGGATTGCTGAAAGGGTATATACACCTGTCCAATGGATACGGATATTACAACTGATGCAACGGCAGCAGCGAGTAAAATTATAAGAATTATTGAGAATGCAGACCGCTTTTGCGGGATTTTCTTTTGCTCTCCTTTATATATCGAAACCATGCCTATTCCTCCTTAAACAATTCGGGATGAACAAACTCGGCAACATCCTCATATAGGTCCGCAAGATCAAGGCTTCCGCGAACAGCATTCGTATAATCAACCACCATTACATTGGCCGTTTTAATAGCGGTAACATTTTTCAGGCTTGAATTCTCAAGTAATAAATGCTCTGCTGCATCGCTATCGGATTTTTGGAACTCGGTGACAATAATTTTATCAGGATTAATAGAAAGGATGGATTCGGCAGACATTTCCACATAGGTATCCTTTGACATTTTTATGTACTCACCACTTACGCCTTCCACTATCTCATCAATGACACAAAGGGTAGGACCGTAATAATAATACGTATCATTCTGGCCGCCCGCGAACAGCAAAACCCTTGGTTTATCAGTAGCCTGTGAGGCTTTGTCCTGAATAACTTTAATTCGCGCTTTCTGAGCCTCCACAAAAGCATCTGTTTTATCTTTAATTTTTAGTACCGCTCCCAAATTATTGATGTCCTCAAAAAAACTTTCAATTGTACGGCCCATGGTATAGTTAATACCTGGGAGTACAGGAATTCCTCTTTGATTCCAAAATGAAATATCGCCAAGGCGTTCGTCGGTGAATGCCGAAGACATAGCAACAATTAAATCTGGCTTTAGAGCGATAACAGACTCCTTAGAAGGCCACGTATCCGAAAGCAGCGGAAGCTGTCTTACCTGTTCCTCATATTTGGAATAGGATTTGTCTAGGTAGGCCAGTCCTACAACCTTTTCTTTTTCTCCAAAATGAATCATCAGCTCTGCAAGGCCCTGCCCAATTACGACAACTCTCTTTGGCTCTTCATGAATGGTCTGCTGAACTTCGTTTCCTTTATCATCATAAATAGTATAATTTATTGGATAATAACTGGTCTGTTGCGGGGGACTGGTCTGGTTAGCTGATACTTGGTTGGAAGTTCCTTTTTCTTTTGTTGACGGTTGTGAGCAAGCAGTCAATGCAGTAAAGCAAAAGATGATTGCCAATAAAATAGATGTTGTTTTTTTTAGCATATAGATCACTCCTGTATTATAATTAGTTAGTTTTAGCTAACCCACGGATTATTGTACATCATAATTGCTTATGGACTATACTGCTTACGATGCCGATTTATGTTGAGAGAATGTCTTATTAACAAATAAAAAACCACAGGTATTAGCCTGTGGTTAAAGGAGGAAGTCTTAAAACCATGTTACATGTAGAACTTATTCTGCATTGCGCAGCAAGGAGGATTCCCGGTATTTTAATGGGGTGATACCATATTGCTTTTTAAATGCTGCACAAAAATTGCTAGAGCTTGAATAGCCAATCTCATAGGCAATTTCATTAATTGATTTCTCTGTGTTCAGCAGCATGGAAGAGGCCCGTTGTAATGAATATTTCCTGTGATAGCTAAAAATAGTATCTCCATAAACCTGCTTGAAACCTTTCGTCAGTTTTTTAGGATTAATGACCAACTTTTTAGATAGGGAAAGGATACTTGGTAATTCAAACGGCTCTTCAAGCAAAATTTGAGGAATTTCTTTGATCTTTTGCAATTCATAAGGAGTGAGTGCTGTTAACTCACATGTTTCACACTTCATAACTTCGTTTGATATGATCATTGATAATGTTTCCATAACCTTACTCTCGTAAAATAAAGTACGGGTCTTTTCAGGAAGGCGGCAATTAAATATTTGCTGAAAAGCAGCAGCTATTTCAGGGGGAGCATTTAAGCCTAAATAGTACTCTGAGCGGAACTGGTCTTCCAGTTTTTCTATTGTATCATTCCATAAACCGGCTCCGGTGCTTCCAAAATAAGAGGAGAGTGCTTGCCTGTCGGCTGTTATGGAAACTCCCTGATACTTTTGCCCTGCGCAACGCCTGATTATGCCTTTCATATCCTGGGATAAAGAGAGGGATAAATTGTTTGCTTCAAAAAAGGCATCTCCTGCTTTTTCCTCTTCTATATACATGCTTCCATCGATGCAGTATTCAATTTCAAAATAATTGCCGGCTAAATCAAATACTGTCTCGATATCCTTATAAAACTCAAAGTTATAGATGAGCAGCATAACATTGCCGAGCAAATTATATATTTGAATGGTTCCTTTGCCATACTCCGGCTTTATATCATAAACGATGCCCTTCCTCATATCGTGGTTTGGCAGGAAACGAGCTTCCCCAATTTGCTCATGCATAGCTCTATATTGCTCTAACATAGCGGCATATCCGTTTCTTGAATTTATATAGAATTTATGCTCCATTTAAAAGCTCCTTTTTTGTCTTAATATTATCAAAAACTTTCGTTCAGCAAACTGTTAGTATAAGCTAACTATACTATACTGCCCTGTTTATTACCAGTCAAGTTTAAAACAGTCAAAAAAGAGGCTTCTTGAACCTAGCGGTACTGCAGACCTTTTATTGCTTTTTAGAATTTTTATTTGACAACAATTTATCCAAATATATGGATTTAAACTGTTTGCTGGCCATCATCTGCTTTAAAGGCGGTAATTTAAGAATAACTCCAAGTACTGCCGCCATTGCTCGATGATTGGCAAACGCCTGGTTATCAAATATGAGATTTTGAAGAGTACCTTTTTCGATTGCCTGCAATACAAATCTATGGGTACTATTCACCGGTGTAATGACTTGAACCTCTCTTCGCACTAATTCAATGGCATTTTTAGGACAGCTCCGAACACATACACCACAACCAAGGCATACCTCGTGATCTACTTGAGCTATCGTCTTACCCTCTTTGTTTTTTTGCATTGAAATTGCTAACACCGGACATACCTTTTCACATTTGCCGCATCCTACACATTCTATCGAAATCTTAGGTATATAATTTGTGGTGGCCACTGGCTGCATTGGGCTGAATTTTCTAGCTGCCTGCAAGGCTTCACAACAACAACCGCAACAATTGCAAATAAATGCTGGTGCTTCACGAACATTTTCTCCGATTTGCACCAGATTAGCTGCATAAGAACGTTCTAATACATCCATTGCCTCTTTCTTATCAATTAATCTCGCATGCTGCCCATTTTCTGCAAGAGAACGGGCAACATTTCCAAAAGTGAGGCAGACATCCAACGGGGCATTTATTTCACATGGGTGGCCTGCATGCAACATTTTATGCCTGCAATAACAGGTTCCAAGGCCTATATGAGTTGAATCTTCAATAATATGGCTGGCTCTTTCATAATCCAAAATATGAATTGTGTTTTCATTTGTCAGAACCGGCTCCTGTACATAGACTCGTCCAAGATACGTCTCTGTTGCGAAAAATAAATCCTTAACGAAATCTTCTTCTACATTCATGTATTGATAATACAATTCACTTAAATATTTCTGATCAATATCGCCTCTTGTCCGCATCAATGCGAATTCAATAAACCCTGCCATTGGCGGCGGCATTACAAATTGACGTACCCCATTATAAAATGAATCCACAAGTAACGCTTTCTCGCAAAGATGCTCTAAAAAAGCTTCTGCTTTTCCTTCGCTGGTATTCCAGATTTTTGCTGCTTTTTTCGCAGTAAATGGGCGAACAGGCAATCGCGCGACCCATTTGGCTTCTTTTTCTGTATATAGAACTTGCAAAATTTTATACAGGCTCTCCGTTGGCGGAGCCCCTTGCGTAAACCAGTTGATTCTTTCTTCTAAATTCTTATAGGCATCTTTGCTTGTAATATGTCCCATGGATTCACCTTCCTAATATAAAGTATGGATAGACTTATAACTATTTTATCCAATTGCTTAAGAATGTTTTGCTTTTCCATCATTATACCCGTTAATATCTGATTCACATCCTGCCCCTTTGATTTAGCGGTCTTACCCTCTTAATAGGCACATGGTCAAAAAGCATAATATTTTTTCAATCCTCTTTAATCATTGCATACATTTTCATATCAAGAATAACTTCATTTTTTATTGCATTCTTTCTCAAGATACCTTCACACTGGAATCCTGCCTTTTCAAGTATACGGCAAGATGCCGTATTACAAGCAAATGGCTCTGCAAAAATCCTCAAAATATCCGTGTTTTCAAAAATATACCTGCAAGTCTGTTTCACTGCACTTGTTCCAATTCCTTTTCCCCAATATGATTCTGCTATATAATAACCCATTTCAGCAGTTCTGAAATGAATGTTGTTACAGCGGAACACTCCAATGCTTCCGATCGCTTTATCATCTACCGTAATTGCAAAAGCATATGTCACATCCTTGTCCGCCGACAACATAGAGGTAATGTATACTTTTGCATCTTCAACGGTATAGGGATAAGGTATCCCCTCTCTTAGATTATCCTGGACTTTTTTATTATTTATGGCTAATGCTAAATTTTCAGCATCCTTTATCTGCCATTCCCGTATTTTACATTCCATTTAAATACCTCCCACTCCGCCCCAACCTATGGGGTAACGGCGTTGTATCAATTCGATTGCAAGTTGATACAACTTTTCCCCAATCTTTTTATTGTCCATCGTGTCGTCCTCCCTGTTTTATATAACACTGCGCTTATAGTGAAAGCTATGCCCCGTTACCGGCTGCCTCCACCGCCTCCGCCGGAGAAACCTCCACCGCCGGCCGAACCTGCGGCGCCGCCGATCCCGTCCGTATTTTGGGTTGGCGTCGCAGCGCTCGAAATGTGATTCGTCATGGTCACAAGGTATATCATGTTATAGGCATTGCAGCCGTACATGCCTGCGAAGGTATCAAAATATGCAGGGTCGAGGGCTTTCATGCTTTCAAGGACCTGCTCTCCGATGTCAAACAAGGCAGCGAACACAAGATAATCCCCCCAAAGCTCACCCGGGGCCGACCTCTCTTCACTTTGCCTGCGCATTTCCATCAGGTATTTCCGGAACCCCAGCAGCTTGACAGCCTGCTCAAAACCCGATACAGTAAACCGGACAGTGCCCTTTATGTCCGTTGCCGCCGCACCTGAGCGGATTAATGCTTTTTCGCCTTCACTTTTCACTTCTGCCGCCCATGCAGTGAGCTTATTATAAAGCGCTTCCGCCCGCTTTCCGATGTCAGAGGTCCAAAGAATGCCGTCACGGTCGGTGTCGTCGATTAAGATGTCGTACAGCGACCGCTCCACCCCTGGGTCCGGTGTTTTATCCACGCTAAACACGATGGCTTCTTCGTGAGACCTTTTTATAGTTCCCTCGCTTTCCCGCTCTTCTATGCGGATATAACCCGCCTCCTGCCAGCGGATAAGATACGCACCCATAAGCTTTTCACAGGAAATGCCCTTGCGAAACAGCAGCATGGCGGAATATACAGCAGGAATGCTGCCGCCAAAAGGAACCGACCAGTTCGTGTCTATTTGTTTCTTTCCGGGAAGCCGCATGGCTGTGCCGTCTGCCAGCTTGTATCGTGAAGAAAAGAAAACAACTAGAATGACAGTCACGATAATAACCACTGCTAAAACAGCAAGGACGATATACAAAGCCGTATCAGAGTTTCTATTTTCCGCAGATTCCTGCAACTTTTCAAAAGACATGTCGGCTGTGGAGGCCAGTGGGAACAAGCTTCTGTCAAAGCGGCAGAGCACATTTACATAGTCTCCGCCTCCCAAAGCTTCAGAAGAAAAAACATTAAGGCTGTCGTCGCTCCCGATCTCGACTTCCCCTGTAAAGCCATATGCCCAGATGCGGGCGTTGTTTGCCGTCAGACGTGTATCCGCCATCCGGATTTTAATATAAGCTGATTCCGGGGCGCTTGAAAGCTCCGATATAAACTGATGATAGAATCCTGCGTAGTCGCCATAATCTTTTACCAATCCCTCTACGGTATATTGGATGGTATATTGATGGTCACCATAGCCGCCGATGCCCCAGCAGAGTTCATATCCATCGGAGGTTTTAAGGATGCCGCAGGTGCCGGACTTTTCCTCTTTGGAGAGTTTTGTGTTCCAGTCATCTAGCGTTTTGTATTGCGTTCCCGACTCGTCCCATACAGCAAGGGAATGGACGCCCATCCCATCCATGTTATTCAGAGCCTTGTAATATTCTGTGCCGCCGGATACACCGCGCACATCCCAGATCTCCGTTATGACCGCAGAGCCATCACTCTGGAGAATGACATCCAGATTAATGGACGGTATGGCCTCCTCTTTCGCAAATACCGGAGCTGCGCCCAGGATGAACAGTACTGTCAACAGTACGAAAAAAGTAAGCAGTTTTTTTCGTTTTGATTTCATTAGCTTTCTCCTATCTTGTATATAGGTATCAATAAGTTGTAGACATCCCATTATGCAAATAATCGGAATGACGCATTATGCTATTTTGCAAATAGAACTATGCTTAAGTTAATAACTTTTCGATCCGACTGACGATTTCTTCCTTAGTAATTTCCTTTTTTAGCAAACTCTGTATTTCCCCGCTGCGTTTTCTCATATGTTCGTCGTTGCACACGTCTTTAGCAGTTTCATATAGTTGTCTGCCTCTACTCGGGAAAGAACGGACCAGCCTTTCCACAAAACTCCGATGATGCGCATTTTGCACATAATGGGATTCTAAATATATCTACACCTTTGGAAATAATGGTGTACTGTGCTGCTTGTTACATTGCCCCCTTAGTTTGCGAATCCTCGCATTAATAGATGCAATATTCTCTTCTTGGACAGTATCTATAATTGACAAAAAATCCGTCTTGAATGAGTCGTTTTGTTTTGCCAACTCATACAGTGATTGAATTGTATTCACCCGAACAATTTTACTTTCTTTGGGGTTGATTGCCCACTTTCTCAATATTTTAAATACCATTTTTTGTTCTTGCACCGATAAAGAAAGTCTTGATAACAATAAAGCCAAGTGCCACTTAAGCTCAATATCAGTCGCCGATGAACCTAATTTTATAATATCAGATTTATGTGGATTTAGATACTCGGAATGAACTAAAGTGATTTTTTCGATTGCATCTGCCGCCCTCATCACAACCAAACGTTCATTATCATGTAAATGTTGATAAAGAGCGTCAAATTCATTTTGATTCTTTATCTCACCGGCTACCAGATTTGCATTTCCGATAGAACGCAAATCACCGCCGCCGAGTTTTTCTTTTAGATTTTCGTTCAAGGCCGTTTTCCCCCTAAGTGCTACGGATTTGGAGCAACTTTATATCTCAAAACAGTTTTCAGCTTGTCCCAAATGCTCATTTTATACATTCGTTCATAAAACAGGCTATTGACTTTTCAGCACGTTTTGTTTGCTGTAGATTGAAATGCTTAGAGAAAGAATCTACAAACCCATGTTCAGCATCAAATTCGATGATTGACAAATGTTGTTTATCCTGAAGTTGGAGAACCAATGCATGAACATCAAAAGAATCTTCCTTTGCAAACAGCAAAAGCGTTGGACAGGCAGGGTTTAAGTTTGTGTAGTCTCTTATACGTGAGCCATAGAAAGATATAATCCCACTGCACAAAGAATTTTCGCAGCATCTCCATGCAATGGTTGCTCCAACACTAAAACCAATAACAAATACATTATCATATTTTACTTTCAACTCATTGATAAAAACATTAATTTCTTTATATACTTCAAACCCGATGTTCTTAACAAAAAAATCATATGCATCTTCGGATTTTTCATATGGAAATGGAGGATTATCAATTAAATTCGGGCAAAAGACATCATAACCAGCTACCCTATATTTTTGACATTGCTCTTGTATAAATTCATTAATTCCATAAATCTCATGTAGTACGATAATCGCCTGTATGCCATTTTCAATCTTTTTGTCCAATGCTTTGACCTCACATAATATAAATAATCGCCCTTCCAATTGCAAATCGGAATCTATGTGTCTATTCTGTTTAGCTCTTTTAGCGCCTTATTTTTGTAATTCAAATCCTCTCTTGTGCAGAACCCTTTCTGTTCCCAAAACATATTTCCGATCTCATTCCTTTCAAAAACCACAAGTGCAACTTTCTGAATACCTTCGACTTGCAAGGCTTTTAACGCGGCATCAACCAGAGCAGACCCAATTCCTCTGTTCCGACTAGCAGTTGAAACTGCCGTATGATAAATATAACCGCGACGGCCATCATGACCGGACAATATAACTCCCACGATTTTGCTGTTCGCTACTGCAGCAAAACAGGTATCGGGATTTCGTTTTAAATACTTTTCAATCCCTTTCTTCGAATCATCTATATCATTCAGCCCCATTCCGGGAGTTGATATCCATAAATCATATATTTCCTCGTAATCATTAATGGTCAATTTTCTTATCTCCATATACTTCTCCTTAACAGATTGTCTTTTTTTCTATTCTCGCAAAACTCGCAAATATTTCTCTATAGAATAATCTTTGTTGCTTGCTGACTGCTTTACAGATTGAATTAGTCAGTTTCCAGTTATGCTCATACTGCGAATCATTTGATAGTCCCGGCTCTGCCTGCTAAAGCTCCGGGAGTTAATTCGAGAACCATACACCATTCGGCATTTTTATTTTTATCAGCGACGTGAAAAATTATAAATCCATAAGTTGGTTTAAACCCAAATTTATGATAGAAATTTGGTTCTACACAAAGGAAGAAACTTAATAACCCTATATTGATTTTAAATAATATAATAAATCCGTTTTCGTCAGAGGTTCTGTGTGGCTCAAAATACAGAATTTACAATCTGTTTTCTCGATTAAATTTATCAATGCCCGTAATTTTTCTTTGTCCATAAATCCATCATTAAAGAAATCTTCACTGGTTGCATCTCCGAGAAACAGAATTTTTTCTTCTGGAATATAGATAAGTACAGTATCATCGGAGTGAGGAGATTCCGCATGAAATATTTTTGCTGTCATTCTACCAAGATTAAGACTAAGGCTCTCCTGAAATCGAATATCCGCCTGAACGATAACTACTTTTTTATTATTTTTATACTCCTTTCCGAAACATTTATCGTCATTCTTTAAAAAATCCAAGTATGCTTTATCAAAAATCTTTGTCTTTTCTTTACCCAAAAATTCGTTGGTTTTATTATGTGCGATTGACAATCCGCTGATGCGATGCATTCCAAATGTATGGTCCCAATGCCAATGTGTTATCACTGTAAAGTCGGGCTTTTTAAGCTTTTGAACTTCTAAGGCTTTATAGAATTCATCCACATGATATGCAGAGTTTCCGGCATCAATTGCAAGAGAAAATTTATCCCCTTTAATATAAGCCAGCATGGGGCGATCCGTTTCCGGTTGATGTGGATAATAAAACACTCTATCATTAATTTTCCTCAACTCCATTTGCTATCCCACCTTTCTGGTAATAAATCTCTTAATACCGCATCTATCATTTCGGGTAACACTATTTGTGTTTCGATGTTTCTGTCATCTATTTGGCAATAAACTCTCTGCATCTTCCGCATATGTCTTCATTAACAACTCCCTCATCTATCCCCGGGATCAACACAAGATCATCACATAAATAGGATCATGCTGGGTTATTGGGAAAGTATATTTCTACAAAATACTCATGGTCCATACTTTTATGAGGCAATGCAAATCGAAATTTTATTAGAAGAACGGTATCGTTCAAATCAAAATGACGGCATAATTTATATAGATATTCCATTAAATCTTTTTGAGTTCCCCAAAATGAAATGATTCCATAGTAACCGGTTACGTGGTGCCGTGTTACAAAATCAGATTTTGATGCAAATTCTAAACTTTTTTTCAATATCTTTGTATTTATCATATTGTCAAAAACAGAAAGTCCGATTGTCTCGCCGTTTTCTACAATTGTTCCGTCTGCTTCAACATTATAAGAAAACCATTGTTCAAAAGATTCCACTCCATCTATTTGTTGCAAGATTTTATTATCACCCTGCATTGTTTGCAAATCCACGTTGTAAATAGTTAAATTCATCTCTTTATTAATGGTAACGGAAGAAAAGCTGAAATCATTTTGAAATTCTGCGATCGTCTTCAGCAGTTCCATCATATCCTCCGTATAATGCCCAAGCTGGTTTAATATCTTTTGTTTTTCATAAATACGGCTGCTCTGTTCTTGTAGCATGGACAAATATCCATTAATACTTTCCGAATCTATTTTTTCCTTCATTTGATCCAGAGGGATTTCAGTAAATTTTCCTACCAGAATCATCTCCAGAATATCCAGATGTTCCAGGGAATAATACCGGTAACCACTTTGAGCATCAACGATTGGTTCAAGCAACCCCTTTCGATCATAGTGCCGTAAAGTATCCAAGGATATCCCATACAATTTGCTTACTTGCCCAATCCGTAACAATCCGTGCATCTTGCCCTCCCAAAAATAAAAATGAACCATTGACTCTTGAGCTGCTCAAGGGTTTATTGTAAGTATAGTATCTAAATAACAGTTTGTAAAGGATGGCTTGTCATGGATCAAATTACTGTTGAAGAGTATCAAAACAAAGATTTCGAAAGCGTAGTTGCTTTATTAGTACATTCTTTTAAAAGCAAGTTTTGTCATCGTCAGAATTTAAGCGTTCACGATATAAAAGATATTTTATATGCTTCTTGGGATTTGAAAAACGGTGACCCCGCCTATCTCCATTTTGTTGCAAAACAAAATCAAAATATTGCTGGAGTAATTTTAATACGCTGCAGTAAAAAAGAAAAAGGAAACAAAAGAATACCGATTATTTCCTTATGCCAAAGGTACGGCGTCATTAATATCGTACTGTTGTTTTTTAAAATGCTGCTGTTAGATGTTAACACGCCAAATGAATGCTATATAGAACATATCGCAGTTAATGAAGCATTGCGTGGGAAAGGAATTGGCATGCTGCTGCTTCAGCACGCCGAACAGGCATTATTGGATCGGGGCTACACTTCTTGGTCATTAGCGGTTGCTGGAGAAAATTCTGCAAAACACCTTTATTCCAGGTTAGGATTTAAAGAAATAAAAAAGATAAAAAGTCCCTTAAAAGGATTTTTTGTCGGAACATTTCAGTGGACTATTATGCAGAAGGATTTTTATCCCGAACTGGAACGGACGCATTGAATGTGGTTATTGGATATGGAAGTCCGATGGGTGCACCAGAAGCAGCCTTTAAGTATACCTGACGTTAGATTTATTAAGTTGTTTTTCAGCAATTACCCTATATAGATGCGGCATGTTCACGGGAAATATTCCGAAATGATGTAGGGGATATCCCTCTTTTAGTTGTAAATTGTTTTATAAAGTAAGTGTCATATTCAAATCCAGTTGAACGTGCAATCTCATTCAGACTCATGTCTGTGTGAATCAGAAGATCCCCTGCGACTTGCATCCGGTACAACTGTAAATAACCCATTGCTGTACTTCCGCATCTTTCTTTAAACATTTCATTTAGAGATACTCGGTTTAAGTGTGCACAACTGGTTAAATCCTCCAATACAATTTTATTTGGATAATTTGTGTATATATATTCTAAAACTAAATCAACAGGTGATTGTTCCGCTTTGCGATTCAAATTTTCAAGCAGGCCCAGTATCTGTATGAGATATTTTTTTATTCTGCATACCCAAAGAGCATCGCTTTGGGCAAATACTTCTGTTCCAAGCACAAAAAACCACTCAAATAATTGCGGATATGCTTTAGCGGTTACAAGGGGTACCCCGGTTTGTGAATGATCTCTGCGAAAAAGTGAAAGACCGGTTTGTATTCTCAATTTAGTTGAAACGTTGTCCTGTTTTTCAGATAATCGTGTACTGTTCAAAAAATCCGTATGAAAGCTAAAGGATTGTGCTGAAACATTGTTCCTGTTAGATATTTTTATTGTATCTTCTTTCGATAAACATAGAACGCCTGGTGCAGATATTTTCATTGGGCGTTCATTCAATATTCCTGTGATACTTCCATCTGTAACAAAAATAATTGTAAAACGCTCCTTATAAGGAAGAGTATTAAAGTCCTCGGCAGTAACAAATTCAATGTTTACAGTCCGGTTTTTATGGCGGTCAAATTGAGGCATTGCTGTCTCTCCTCTCTGCAGATAGTATAGTTAAAAACTACATTTGTATCATTGTATCATATTTTTAATATGGTACACTTTAAATATATTTAGTTTTTCATTAAATTATGGTAAATACTATTTGCAATATTCTATAAACGAAAGGAGAAGAACATGTGTGTTGAACGTTTTCATATCCAAGTCTCCAATGAAATACTTGATGATCTAAAATACAGACTGGAGCATGTCCGCTGGCCAGATCAATTAGAAAATACCGGTTGGGAACGAGGTACTGATATCGGCTACTTAAAATCTCTGGTTACGTATTGGCGGGATCATTTTGATTGGCGCGCACAAGAATCCGAATTGAATCGCTTTTCTCAGTTTCAAAGTGATATCGATGGTATCAATGTGCATTTCATTCACGAACGCGGTAAGGGACCATGTCCTTTACCAATTATCCTTACCCACGGCTGGCCTGACAGTTACTTGCGTTACCAAAAGATTATCCCTCTTCTTACAGATCCGGCTCGTCACGGCGGTGACCCGGAGGACTCTTTCGATGTAATCGTCCCCTCAATACCTGGATTTGGTTTTTCCAGTCGCCCTGAACATGGCGGTATGAACAATTATCGTGTTTCTGAGCTTTGGTCTAAACTAATGACTGAAAAACTCGGCTATGAAAAATTCGTTGCTGCAGGTGGAGATATGGGATCTGGTGTTACGAGATATTTAGCATTAAACCATCCGGAGCTTCTATATGGAATTCACCTGACAGACATCGGAATAATAAGAAGTCTTGTAAATACGAAAGACCAAGAGGATCTTTCAGAAGAAGAACTGCAATACAAAAGAAATGCTCAAGAATGGATTTCCCATGAGGGGGCCTATATGTCAATTCAATCGACAAAACCCCAGACTCTTGCTTACGGACTTTCCGACTCACCAGTAGGTTTGGCAAGTTGGATTATTGAAAAATTCTGTGCATGGAGCGATTGTAACGGCGACCTTCGGAAAAAATTTAGTGAGGATGAACTACTCACGAATATAATGATCTATTGGGTTACAAATACGATAGGGTCATCAGCACATATGTATTATGAGAACGTGCATTCTTTGCCTTTGATGGGGCGTATAGAGGTGCCGACAGGCATTGCACTTTTCCCGGCTGATATATTGTTACCACCCAAAAAATGGGCTGAGCACAATCTGAATATAACCCGCTGGACTTCAATGCCTCGCGGCGGACACTTTACTGCCATGGAAGAACCCGAACTTCTGGCCGATGATATTCGCGCATTCTTCAGACCATTTAGAACAACGAATAAAACGAAATAAAGAATTCCCGGATTAAAAGGATCTAACGCCGGGCAATATGGGATTGCTCGGCGTAATGAGCGGTTCGGGCAAGAGAATTATGCATTGAACGGTCAAAAACGATCCCGTTTGAAGCCAGTTTCCCCAAATTCATATGACGGATGATACAATCCTGTCGGTTCATAAAAGTTTAAGCCAATATATTGAAAACCCAGTCTCAAAAGCAGCTTTTCTGATGCCTTATTCTGCGGATGATGTCCTGCATACAGTTTATCTGCTCTTAAAATATCAAAGCTGTAGTTTATGACGGCCCTTGCTGCCTCGGAGGCATACCCCACACCCCAATATTTTTTTCGCAGATGAGAACCAAGCTCATAGGAATGCGTTTCAGTTTTAAAGGGGCGGATACCGCAACAACCAATCAGTTCATCCGTAGCAAGCTCGAAAATAGGCCAGTACTGTATATGAAACACCTCATCATTATGAATTTCTGTATCCAGGCGGTCAATGATATCCTGATGTGTAAACTTTCCGGTAGCACAAATAAAATGTGTGACCTCTGTATCTCCCCATAGCTGGGCAGCCAAATCTAAATCGGAAGCACTCCACTTCGAAAAACCAATCCGGTTTGTTTTTATAAAATACTCTCGCATTGTTCTATGCCTCCCTAACTATAAAAAATTCTCCCCACTAGCTTTTAGTCCGTATATGGTTTCGCAAATCTTTTTTCATAAGCACCATTTTTCTTAAGATTGAAATCCCAATAGTAGTTTGTTAATCCGGTTAATGAAAATATAGAAAATAGTAATTGAGCACCTTTTGATAGGTATTCAGATTTTTCATATTCTTTTTTCAAGCTTAAATCCATAATTCCTTTGCTGGCATACGTTCTGCCTATTAACTCCATTTGGTCAAAGAACTTTTTATTGGCTTTTTCCGGTTTCATTTGAATGCCTTCCACACCGCCTTTTATGATTGTTCCATCAAAAGATACTCCCAGCCTTTTTGTAATTAGTTCAAGATAAGGTCTTAAATAGTACGACTGGCTAGTCTCCGGAAAGCCGGACTGAACTAAAAATGCCATATGTACCTCTTTATTGTTTATTGGCTTTAGTAGCTCAAAAAACTTCATCACCGAACCCGGCATTGCATGAACATAAAGCGGAAAAACAAACAAATTGTTTTCTGCGGAACTGAAATTCTCTGCCCACATTTTATGTTCTTTTATATTTATCAAGTTCCTTACCTCGATATTTTCTGCCCCTTGTGCATTCATTCCCATAATTATCTTTTCTATGATCAACTTACTGTTAGAATGATTCCCTCTCGGAGAGCCATTATAAATCACCCATTTACCGGTTGTTTTTCTTTCAATAACTTCCTTTGACAGAACCTCAGCCATAGGTTTTGTGCTTTCTAAGTTAGCTGTTTGTATGCTGTCGTTTTCATATAAAAGTTCTTTACAAGTGCTTTGAAAATGGTATGCCATCCGAGCAAGATAGTTCTTTATGACTTTTGCTTCCTCATTGCTCAATCCGTCTTTTTCAAAATAGAAGTTAATAATGGGATATTTATTATATCTTTTCAGGTGACCGCATTCACCATTTCTTAATTTAATGTAGGGTAAATAATGTTGTATTAATCGGTCCAGAAATGTTTTTCCCTTGCCATCAATAAAACCATTTTCCGTATGAAAAAGAATAACCACTTCATCACTGTTTATATAGTCCTTATACAATTTATAAGCATCATCGTTCAAAGCACATATTCCAGGAGTCTTCCACCAACAACTCCAACATCCGATACAATCCTTTATTTCAGTATCCATAGAATTATAGATAACTACCTCAGTTTCTTTTTTTGTTTCCATATAGTATTTCTTAATTTCCTGAGCCAGCGATTCATTTCTTTTACTTTTCCCTAAATCAAAAATCGATATCATCATGACTCCTCCTCAATCCTTTTGAAATATTCTTCAAACCACTTTATAACAAAATTGGAATACGCAAGGCCAAACTCAAGAGCATCATTTTCATATTTTGCCGGCTTATGGTTTTCTAGAGATAACCCCATCTCCTCATGCCGCAGATTTCCTTCATCTCTAATGTTTACGAGGTCTTGCTGCATATCTCTAAAATTCTTAATATGGATGTTAATCGATTCCAACCGTTCCTCTTTGGTTAACTCATGAAAGAAAAACATTTTTAGCAATTGTGTGGACTTATACTTATCAGAACCTAAATCCTGTCTCATTAGCATGCTAAATCGCTCTCTTCCAGAATCGGTAATTCGATATAACTTTTTTGTCCTGTTATTCTTAACTTCTTCTTTTGAAGTTATATATCCATTCTTCTCAAGTTTCACTAAGGCCGGATGTATTGCGCCTTGACTTGTGCTTGTAAAATATTCGGTGCTTCTTTCCATTCCCTTTTTTATGTCGTATAAGGTGAGAGGATAATTATAAGATAAAAATCCTAAGATAATCAGCTCTATCATGCAATTACTCCTTTATAAAATTTTAGCTCTCATATGTCGTTTAGACATATACAAATACTACTCCCATTTCTATATTTTGTCAAGAATATATGTGATCATTTTGTATTTTTTTATGAGGTTTTTTCAAAAAAATCCCTCGATATGTCTTCATAAACACATATCAAGGGATAAAAACAAGACGAAATATTAACTTTACAATACAGTATCCATAAACCCAGTATTTTCAAGACTTTTTGAGTTTCACACTTTTTAAATCAATCCCAAGATTTCCACATGCCTTGATCCGCCAAAAATGATCCACCTGAATGCTTGTTTATTCTCCCAATAGGTAATTGTTTTCGTCATTGGCTGGCTCCAGCGTCCTGATTTCAAAAGATTTACATCCGGAAGAAATAAAAGGGTCTGATTTAGCAATATTAGTCGCTTCCACCAAATCTTCAGCTAAAAAGATGACCATTCCTCCGGGATAATCTGTAAAAGGCCCGCAATATACAAGTTTCCCTTGATTCTTTAATTCTTTTAAATGATCTACATGGCTCTTTATGAGATCCTTATTTAATGGTTTTACATTATTCATCAAATATATATACGTCATTGTTCATCCTTCTCCTATACATTTAAATTTTATCCACTGCCTTCGTTACCTTCAATTGCTTACCGCAAACCATTGTATTTTTCATTGCTTCCAGTACCAATGGGCCTTTACCGTTTAATATTTCTATATAGGTAAGGGTTTCTTGTATGGTTATTATTCCGATGTCCTCTGCCTTCACACCTTCCAGATTGGATATGACTCCAACGAAATTGGTTGCTCTGAGCTTCTTTTTCTTTCCACCATTGAAACGTAATTTCATTATATCCTTATTTAATTGATCGCTTTTCATCTTTTTAATTTGTGGAGCCGAGTTCATTTGTTTATCAAAGGTTGGTTTCTGAATGGACACTTCCTCTTTGGTGGGTTTCGTTATTTCCTGAATTTTAAACCCGATCAGCTCTTCGATGTCATGCAAATATCTGGTTTGTGTCGGAGTCACAAAGGAGATGCCCTTCCCTTTTTGTCCTGCACGTCCTGTTCTTCCTGTACGATGGACATAGTTTTCCTCGTCTAAGGGAATGTCATAGTTAATAACCAGAGAAATATTCTCTATATCTATACCTCTTGCCGCTACATCTGTGGCTATTAAATAACGGTATTCTCCTCTCCTAAAACGCATCATTGCAGATAATCGGTCGTCCTGTTCCATGCCGCCATGTATTTTAATACAGGGATAGCCTAAATCTTCCAGACGATCACATACCATATCCACTCGATCCTTTGTACTGCAAAAGATGATACAGCTATCCGGTTTTTCAATAATCGTAACGTCGGTAAGTAGTTCAAATTTATCTTCTTCATTCGAAAAATAAAGAAAATGATTAATATCAGCTGTCATGATACTGGACTCGCTGACATCTATATTAATGGGGTCTCTCATATAATTAGATGAAATACTTTTTACTTCATCGGACATGGTAGCAGAAAACAGCATTGTCATACGTTCTTTGGGCAGTTCTTTCATAATTGCTTCTACCTGTTCAATAAATCCCATATCCAGCATTCGGTCAGCTTCATCAATTACTAAACAGTTAATCTTATTTAAGGGTAATGTCCCTTTCTTTATGTGATCCATGACTCGTCCCGGTGTACCTACAACTACATGTGTCTTCTGCTTTAACTCTGCTTTCTCGATAGAAAACTGGTGTCTTCCATAGATTGCCGCTGCTTTTATTCGTTTAAATCTGCCTATATTGACAAAATCCTCTTTTACTTGAACAGCAAGTTCCCTTGTTGGAGTCAAAATAAGCGCTTGTGGTTTATTCTCGAGCCATTCAATTAATTCGCATATCGGAATTGCGTATGCGGCTGTTTTGCCGCTGCCCGTCCGCGCTTTGACGATAAGATCTTTTTTTTCTAAAGCAGCTGGAATGACTCTAGCCTGAACTTCCGTAGGTATATCATACTCCAGGCCATGAAGTGCCTTTACGATATCCTCACTGATTACATAATTCTGAAAATTTTTAATATCCATATCTAAGCCTCTCATTCCATTTAAAAACTGTATAATAACAAAAAGGATTACTTAACTTTTGTTTAATCACGTACTAACCCATTTTACATGAGGATACCGTTTAATGCAATAAAAACGGTTTCATTAACTCCCATTCACGATAGGTTTATTTTTTCATACAGATTCTTTTATTATGCGTTTGCTATTATGACATGCTTTTGATATCATGTTATATAGGAAAATTCAAAACCGTCCGCTTCGCAGGCGCTTTGAATCATGTATTAATAATAGATATTTAAAAAGGTGGAAACAAGTATGGATAATCAAGAACAAAAGCATCAGCGTCGTCCCAGGTATAAAGGTACTCACCCTAAGTCTTTTAAAGATAAATATAAGGAACTGCAACCAGAGTTATATGCTGATGCTGTGGCAAAGGTTATTCAAAAGGGCAATACTCCTGCTGGTATGCATCGTTCAATTTGCGTGAATGAGATATTAGAATTCTTACAGATTATCCCTGGACAAACTGGATTAGATGCAACCTTGGGTTATGGTGGTCATACTTTAGAGATGCTTAAATGTTTAAATTCAAAGGGGCACTTGTATGCTACTGATGTAGATCCTATCGAATTACCGCGAACAAGGGACCGTTTAGAGAGCTTAGGATATGGTCCGGAAATTTTAACGGTCAGGCAATCAAACTTTTCCAATATCGATCAAATAACTTCCGAATCGGGACCTTTGAATTTTATATTGGCAGATTTGGGTGTCTCTTCCATGCAAATAGACAATCCTGAAAGAGGATTTTCTTTTAAGACAGAGGGACCACTAGACTTACGGCTCAATCCATCGAAAGGAATCTCTGCAGCGGATCGCCTTAAAACTATTTCACAAGAAGAATTACACGGTATGTTGCTGGAAAACGCGGACGAGCCTCATTCCGAAGAAATCGCCCGTGCCATTATTTCCTCAATAAAAAAAGGAACAGACATTATAACAACAAGTCAGCTCCAACAAGTTATTAAAGATGCTCTGAAATTCATTCCTGAAAAGGATAGAAACGATGAAATTAAAAAATCCTGTCAAAGATGCTTTCAGGCATTGCGAATTGATGTCAATAATGAATTTGAAGCGTTATATGAATTTTTAGAAAAGCTTCCTGCTGCCATGGCTGAGGGCGGGCGTGTTGCTATCCTCACTTTTCATTCCGGCGAAGATCGTCTCGTTAAAAAATCTTTTAAACGCTTCTATCGAGATGGCATCTATAGAGAAATAGCCCCTGAAGCTATTCGTCCATCAGCGGCCGAATGTAATTCCAACAGCCGTGCCCGGTGTGCAAAATTACGTTGGGCTATAAAATCTTAATAGAACATTCTAGTACTCCATTGTGACTTTTTTATCAATCAGTCTCACATGCCGCCCATTTTCTGCCAGAGAACGGGCAGCATTTCCATTTCCATTTACATTTCCAAAGGGAAACAAACTCTAAAAGGGAAATCAATAAAAAAACTGCTGCAATTAAGGTATACCTCTCATGCAGCAGCCCTGATAAAAATTAATACACAGTAAATTGATATAAAATTATTCAACCATAAAACAGGCTACACCAATATTATTAAAAGTTATGATTGGTTTGCACCGGAATGTCTTGCAGCAGCTATCAGACATCCTTACTTTTAAGATATAAAAGCCTTCATAAGGAACTGTAAATTCAAAGCAGCCACATCCGTTAATCTGTACACAGTACAGAAAAGTATCGATGTCGTCGCATCTCTGATATAATTTTACATCCCAATCATGGAAATCATGGCAGCGGCAGTCCCAGATACATCCCATGATAATACAGGGCTTAATCAGGCATTCCTGGCAAACAGGGCAGGGTTCCGGCGCGGGACACTCTGCAGGTATTGGTATTGGAATGGGAATATATTCCTTTTCCGGTACCGGGCAGGCTGGGCATTCCGGACAAGGCTTCGGTTTTGGGCATTCTGCCGGAATTGGTATTGGGATGGGAATATACTCCTTTTCAGGTGCCGGGCAGGCCGGACATTCCGGGCAAACTGGGCACGCTGGGCATGGCTCCGGTGTCGGGCAGGCCGGACACGGCTCTGGTATAGGGCATGGTACCGGTGAAGGACAAGGTGGTGGTACCGGACATGCCGGGCACGCTGGGCATGGTTCCGGCGCAGGACAAGGTGATGGTACCGGACACGTCGGGCAGGGTTCCGGCGTAGGACAAGGTGGTGGTGTCGGACATGGCGGCGGTGTCGGACATGGTGGCGGTGTCGGACATGGCGGCGGTGTCGGACATGGTGGCGGTGTCGGACATGTCGGGCAGGGTTCCGGTATCGGACAGGGTGGTGGTGCCATACATGGTATTGGTGCCGGACAAGGTGTTGGTGTTGGACACGTTGGGCATTCCGGACATACAGGAGCCGGCTGTTCCTCCGTTCCCGGTGAAACCTGAGGTACTTCCGGGGCGGGAACGACAGGGGCTGGTACTTGACACATCACTCCTCCAACAAATGGAAAATAGTGAAATTCAAAGCCGCTGTCAGCATTTACCGCAAAAGCTCCTAAGGCAGCATTACCGCTTACATGACCGCCTGTGGGATGTGCATGGAACATAGCCTGTGGTGCCAGTATACTTCCCCAGATATCGGAAGATTTTTCCATGTAAATATTAGTTGCATCCTCAAACACATACAATGTCTGATTCGTCTTATTTCTTTCCCCATAAACACCGTATTGCAAATGGGCATTTGCTCCCGTTCTCAGCCTTACAATGACTGTACTTCCTTGTGGAACTTCTGCACGTATTCCTTTGTTGATTAAACCATTTGGTCTTACATCGATAAGGAATACATTCTGTACAGGGTCATTGCCCCTTAAAATCCATTCGTAATTATTATCCACTACACTTCCATTTGGAGTTAAAGCTTCAATACAGTTTTTGTAGTATCCGATGCTTTCCCTGGCATCACTAAAAAAGCTTGGTATGTTAGCACCTATCCTGCTTGCAGGTATATATCTTGGTACATCATAACTGGGAACCACATAATGATCACCTTTATCCGATGGTGTCCAATATTGACTGCCCCCATTGGCCTGGTACAAAAATTTTAATTCTTGTATTCCATCAGTCATGCCATCTTTTCCTATTAAATAGGTACTTCCCTTGGCTGCACGGAACCCACCGCCGACAACCACATGGCCGATAACGACCAAAGGGCCGGTCATAGATACATTACCGCCAACTAAAAAGCGTACTAAATCCGGCGAGTAACCGACTGCTCCGTTACCCCTACTGGCAAAGCCAACACTCAAACCCCTTGGGCTGTAAAAACTTCCACCTATAGCTACAGGCCCATCAATATCTATAATGTTATTTGCATCGTTAAATACAATAACATTAAATCTGGATGCAGCACCAAACGGCTGACCTGCAATAGTATACCAGTTTATATCATCATAAGGTAATCCTGCACTTGCCATTGCTTCCTCATTATAGCTGATATTGTCCATATAAACTCCTGCAAACTGCTTAAATAACAACGCATTTTTATTCTCAGTTCAGTTTATTCTAATGGAAATGGTTCTGTGCGGTTTTCTATGCAATCGGATTAAATTTTATGATAAACTTCTGAAATTCATATCAATTATCTCCCACAATACCGGACAAAGACAGCATATCTTTCTTTCATCATCATCATATTCCGGAAAAAATATCTCTAAATATTATTGTTAATAACCATCGAATTCTAAACGGAGAAACGTTCCATTGTTATAAACTTGTTTCCTTTTTTAATCTGTGTAATGCCCACGAAAAACTGAAAAAGCACATAGCCGCAAGTAAAAGGAAGACAAGTGTAACATCACGGGCAGCTATATTTCCCTGTAAAATCAAAGCCCGTAAGGCGTTAATTACATGAGTAAACGGGTTTAGATTAACTGCAATTGCCAATCCCCCTGATAGTCTGTCTGCTGGAAATAATGCCGTACTTAAAAAGAAAATCGGCAGGACAATCGCATTCATCACGGTTTCGTAAATGACCTCATTGGGAAGGCAAAGACTAATAGCATAAGTAAGCCCTGCCATAAAAAATGCCGTCATAAATATCAGTAAGGCAATTAGGAGCGCCCCTAGAAACCCGGAAGCAATTTTAACCGAAAAGAACAGGCTGACTGTGCACATAATAGCAACTTCAATAAAAGTACATAATACTGCCTCTAACACCTGGCCGAGTACAATTGAGCTTCTTTGAACCGGGGCAATCAACACTCGGTTAAAACTTCCATCGGTTTTCATCAGATAATTCATAATACCGCTGCTGCTGCAAGCTCCAAAACTTACAAGCACAACAAGTCCGGGAAGAATAAAGGCCGTATAGTTTTCAATTCCAATCCCCTGCATGGACTGTCCGGCAACGGCGCTATATAAAACCAGCCAAAGTATCGGCTGTAGAATTGTCATCACAATAGTGAAAGCATTGTGAAAGCGCCACTTTATATTGCGCTGAAGCAGTGTTAAAACACCCATTCGCTGACCTCCTTATCATCTTCACTGGTTAGCCTGATAAAAACATCTTCTAGTGTAGGCTGCATAATTTCTATTCCCAAGAAAGGAATACCATGCTCCAGCAGCCACCAATTCGCTTTTTCTAAATCGTTATGTCCGTTTTTTAATCCGGCTATAATTTTATCACGGCGGAGGTCAGATTCCTTCAGGCCAACAACACGTCTTAACGGCTCAAAACAGTCTTGGGCTTGTTCTTTTGTTTCAAAGCTGATTTTCAGCATATCCTGCCGTAAGTATTCTCTGAGAGAATGAGGCGTACCTTGAAGTATCTCTTTTCCATTTTTCATAATGCATATGGTGTCGCTTAACTGGTCAGCTTCTTCTAAATAATGGGTTGTCAAAAAAATCGTGGTTCCAAAATCATTTCTGATTTTTTTCATCATGTCCCACATCACCATTCGGGATTGAATGTCCATACCAACAGTTGGCTCATCCAAGAATAGTACTTTGGGATTTGTCATCATATTGAGTGCGAGATCAAGCCGCCTCTTCACCCCGCCGGAATAGGATGAAACAGGATATTTCATGTATCGCTCTAACCCAAAACAGGAAATAAGTGTTTTCATACGTTTTTGTGCTTCCAGTTTAGGGACCTTATAGAGCTTGCTTTGAAACATCATATTTTCCGTGAGAGACAAGTGTGTATCAATTGATGTCTGCTGAGCCACGCAGGATATTTGTGCGCGAATTTCAGACGCTTCCCGGTAAATGTCTTTTCCGAACATGGTAACAAGACCGGAGGTAGGAGCCTGATAAGTGGACAGTATGTGAATAAGCGTTGATTTCCCTGCACCATTATGTCCTAAGAGGGAGAAAATTTCTCCCTCTTTTACAGCTAAGCTCAAACCATTTAATGCCTTTACGCCGTTCTTATACTTTTTGATTAAATTTTCGGTTCGAATAGCGGTCATATTATTCCTCCTTGATCGGGAACAGAACTTCCGTAACATACCCGGCAGGATTCCCTTTTAAGAACATCCCGGGACCTTTGATGAAAACCTCTCTGAATGGGGGCCTAAGCTGCAGATTATGTTCAGCAGCATACCGGTCAATTGCTGTATATGCATTATGCAAGGTTTCATAGGAGCCAATGTGTGTAACGCTGATTGCCTTGATACGCTGCAATTCTTTTATTTCAATTCCACTTTTGATGGGTGTTTCTTCCGTGGGTACGCACAAGTCCATTTCTCCCATTTTTGTTTCCGGGTTCAACACATAATAGCAAAAGAACGGTGCGTACTCGAATCGGTTCGATATCCCTGATCTCAATTTGGTATTCCACTTTTTAATTCTCCTTTTCCTTTTTTACAGCAATCCATACTTCGGAATGCCCCTCTTGCGGCCTTTCCTGACTGATCGGATATACTTCTATGTCCGGCAATTCTGCATAAGTATACCCTGAGAACGGAAGCCATTCTGTAAGAAAACGTCTGAAAATATTTTGAATGGATTCTTTGAAATGTCCGTCACTTTCAAATATCGCCCACGTTGCTGCCGGGATTTCATGCTCAAACATTCCTGCCGGAACAGGCTGATCCGTTGCAGCTGCAATATAATAGTAAATATTATCTGGATTTTGATAAACAGTAACCCCCAGCACTGCACCTGGAATTTTATCAGACAGTCCGCAGATTTCTGTGAATCGTTTATCCTGCAATGCTCTGTTCCAAAAAGGCGGAACCAGTTTTTTGTTTTCCTCCATGTCCTCTGTTAATGGAATGCGGATACCTACAATCCTCATAGTCTCTTTTTCTTCCATACGATATGGCATAGCATCACCTCCTGTAACTTTAACGGAAAATTTAATAGGGGGATACGCATGAAGCACACTCCCCTGAGATCTGGCAGCAGAGGGAGAAATTCCATGAACGCTCTGAAACGCCCGGTTAAAAGACGTCGGGGAATTGTATCCGTATTTCAGTGCAACATCAAGTACCTTTGTTTCTGTGGATTGCAATTCAAAGGCGGCCTGTGTCATTCTCCGGCGACGGATATATTCAGACAACGGAATACCGGCTACATAGGTGAACATACGTCCGAAATAAAAAGATGAGCAGCACGCTATTTTTGCTGCTTCTTCACATGAAATTTCGTTATCCAAGTTCTTTTCAATATAGTCAATAGCGCTGCTTAACTTTTTTAGCCACTCCATTTCCTCACCTCCATGTATAAATCATACTATTTAAAATAAATTTATTCCTCGCTTTTTATGTTCTCTTTTGTAAACTCTACTTTACCGCAATAAAATTTTTATATCAACAATAGACGCCCGCACTTTTTATATTAAAAGTGTGGGCGCCGCTTAAATATCCGTATTATTTTCCGAATTAATAATCTGACCGCTATTTTTCCCCAGCATGGGTAATTAATTTTCGGAACGATTCTTCAAAATGCTTGTCATCTTCCAGAGTTCTCTTTCTTGGCCCGCTTAGATGATTTTTAGTTTTTGCTCTCCTTGCGGCTTTTGCAATGTGCCGCTCCATGAGAAGCTGATTTATGTTGTCATTGGTATACCATCTTCCAGATTGATGTATCGCATAGGCACCTTTTCCCAGGGCCATTGCTGCCACACCATAATCCTGTGTTACCACAATATCACCGGATTTGCACAGGTTTACCAATGCAAAATCGACTGCATCTGCTCCTGCACCGATAATCTTTATTTCGCTATAATCAGACTGTAACACATGATTTGTATCACATAGGAGGCATACCTTTATCTTGTTTTCATCAGCTACCTTTTCCACAATACGAACTACCGGACAGGCGTCAGCATCCACATAAATCTCCATTTACTTTTTCCTCCTCATTATAAGCAATTGAACTTCAAGAAGTCCGTTGAAACCAGCAGATATCCATTTCTCCAATATACAATAATTCCAAAAATTATTCTATAGCTTTTTTATAAATATGCAATTACCCTATGCGGTTGCCCTTGCAGTTGAAAAGCATAACTTTCGCGTTCATAGAATATATGATATAATGAAACTTTAAAATCAGAATAGCAGCATAACCGAACCTACTCGTATTTTTTCTTCGCTTATACAGATCTTATGAAAGCCAAATCACGCTAAGGAGGCCTTTTGAATGTCGCAAATAACAAAGCGGGCTCTGGAAACCTCGCTCAAAAATCTTTTATTACAGAAACCACTTAATAAAATCACCATTTCAGACATTGCAAATGATTGCGGAATCAATCGAATGACCTTTTATTATCATTTCAAAGATATTTATGATTTAATAGAATGGATTTGTAATGAGGAAACGGCAAGAGCAATTAACGGTAAAAAAACATATGAGACTTGGCAGCAAGGTTTTTTACAAACATTTCAAATGGTTCTTGATAATAAACCATTTATTTCAAATGTTTATCATTCGATCAGTAAAGAAAAGATCGAAGACTATTTTTATGCAATCACTTTTGACTTGCTGATCGGAGTTGTCGAGGAAAAAGCAGTCGGCATGTCTGTTACGGAATCAGATAAAAAGTTCATCGCAAACTTTTATAATTTTGCCTTTGTGGGCTTACTTTTGGATTGGATCAAAAAGGACATGCGTGAGGACCCCCAATTAATTATTGATCAGGTCAGCACTTTGATTCATGGAGATGTATCAAGAGCCTTAAACCGGTATCAATTTAACAGATCTAATCAAATCACTCAAAATGATTAAAAACTATACAATATTGCCGGCATGATGCGATTCTTAACAAAACAGCTATATTGATGATTGTAATAATTTCAATAAATAATATACTGGTGATGTTGAAACAATCTAATAATCATGGAGGTAATTACTATGTATTATTCTAAAGGAAATTATGAATCACTCGCTCGACCAGAGAAACCAAAAGGTGTTGACGGCAAATCAGCCTATCTCATTGGTTCAGGTCTTGCTTCACTTGCTGCCGCGGCTTTTCTTGTTCGTGACGGACAGATGGATGGAAAAAGAATCCATATTTTAGAAAAGGATTCTCTTGCGGGCGGCGCCTGCGATGGTTACAAATATGACGACGTTGGATTTGTGATCCGCGGCGGACGCGAGGTAGATAATCGCTATGAGTGCTTATGGGACTTATTTCATTCTGTTCCGTCGCTGGAAAAGGAAGGTGCCAGTGTGCTTGATGAGTTCTATTGGCTCAATAAGCATGACCCCAACAGTTCTCTCATGCGTGCTACAGTTAATCGCGGCGAAGATGCCCACACTGATGGCAAGTTTACCTTGTCAGACAAAGGCATGCAGGAGATCATGAGACTATTCTTCACACCGGACGAGGCTCTGTATAACCGGCGTATTTCTGAATTATTCAGCGACGAGGTTCTGAATTCGAATTTCTGGCTGTACTGGCGTACCATGTTTGCTTTTGAAAATTGGCATAGCGCACTGGAAATGAAACTGTACATCAAACGATTCATTCATCATATTGGTGGTATGCCTGATTTTACAGCAGTCCGGTTCACAAAGCTCAACCAGTATGAATCCATGATACTGCCGTTAGTCAAGTATTTGGAAGCTCATGATGTCCAGTTCCATTACGGCACCAAGGTGGAAAATATATTATTTGATACTCAAGAAGATAAAAAAATTGCAACCTGCATTGAAGTTATCCGGAACAATACGAAAGAGCACATCGATTTGACTGAAAACGATTTGGTATTTATCACGAACGGCGGCTGCGTTGAAAACTCCTCTATCGGCAGCCAAAACGCTCCTGCATCTTTCAACCATGAAATCAAGCAGGGCGGCGGCTGGGATATGTGGCGCAAAATAGCGGCTCAGGATCCGTCCTTCGGACACCCGGATAAATTCTGCTATGATGCAGAGCAAAGTAACTGGATGTCTGCAACCGTGACGACGATTGATAACCGAATTCCCCCTTACATCCAGAAAATTTGTAAACGTGATCCATTTAGCGGCAAGGTGGTTACCGGTGGCATTGTAACCGTTAAGGATTCCAACTGGCTGCTCAGCTGGACATTTAACCGTCAGCCTCATTTCCGTAATCAGCCTAAGGATCAGTTGGTTGGCTGGGTATACGGTTTATTTACTGACAAACCCGGCAATTATGTCAAAAAACCTATGCGTGAATGCACAGGCAAGGAAATCTGTATGGAGTGGTTGTATCACATGGGTGTTCCGGAAAATGAAATTGAGGATATGGCCGAGCACAGCGCTAACACGGTTCCTTGTATGATGCCTTATATTACTGCATTCTTTATGCCGCGAGAAGCTGGTGACCGCCCTGACGTTATTCCGGCAGGCAGCGTAAACTTTGCTTTCCTAGGCCAATTTGCTGAGACAAAACGTGATACGATTTTTACAATTGAATACTCTGTCCGTACCGCTATGGAAAGTGTCTATACGCTTTTGGATATTGACCGAGGCGTACCAGAAGTCTGGGGAAGCACGTATGATGTTCGTGATCTGCTTAATGCTACTTCAAAATTAGGAGATGGTAAAAGGATTACAGATTTAGAACTTGACCCCAATATTAAAGTTGTATTCAATGAAGCTATGAAGAAGATTGCAGGTACAGATATTGAAAAACTGCTCAGAGAATATCACTTGATTTAATGATATAACAACAGCAAAAACAGAGCATCCCAAAGTTTGTGTGAACCTTCAATCTGATGTAAAATAAAATTACTCAGTTTGGAGGTTTACGCTTTTTTCAGAATTGCATTGTTGTTTTCCAATATAATATGCCAAAATAAAAACACGTCCGGTTTTGTCTGTATGAGGTGACCTCCAATCGTTAGATTTTTAGGTCTAACTTTTGGGGTTCAGTTCAGTATCCAAAACTTTGAACGTGTTTTTAAGATGAGGCCGTTGGCAAGTAAATTGCCGTATTTTGTACTACTGCCAGTTAAAACACTTAATTCTAAACAAGGGCTCCGCCGCCATCTACGATTATGAACTGGCCCTGGACATAACTGGAACTATCGCTGGAAAGATAGAGAACTGTACCATTTAATTCCCCTCTTCTTCCTGGACGTCCTGCCGGGTTCAATGTATTATATTGGTTCAGAAAATTTTCTGACTTAAATAAAGTTTCACTCGTCATTTCACTTTCAAAAAGAGCCGGTCCAATGGCATTCACAGTGATACCATATTTTGCATAGGAAGCTGCCATACCTCTTGTTAAGCCAACCACTGCAGCTTTGGATGAATTGTAGGAATGTCTGATAAATACATCAAACTTATCTGCAACAACCGCATTTACGGATGCGATATTAATAATTTTACCATAGCCTCTTTCCTTCATCTGCGGAAGAACATATTTGCTTGCTAAAAAGATTCCCTTCACATTCGTATCAAAGGATTTATCCCAATCCTCCACGGACATGCTGTCTACACCGCCGCGAACAGCAATTCCTGCATTATTTAACAGAATATCAATGTGGCCGAAGGTATCAAGCACGGTTTGCATTGCTGTCTTTACACTTTCCTCATTTGTAACATCACATCCGACTGCAACTACCTTTCTGCCTATTTTCTCAATTTCTGCTTTTACTTCGTTTAACTTTTCAGTACGTCTTGCCAGTAATGCAACATCTGCTCCTGCGTTTGCATAGGCTAGTGCCGCATCTGCACCAAGCCCTGAACTTGCTCCTGTTACTACAGCTACTTTTCCGGTTAAATCAAAAAAATTTTCCATATTTATATACTTCCTTTCTTTTTTATCAATCGAGACTACAAATAATATTCCCAAAAACCGAATTAAATACGGCCTGTTTCCATAAATGCCGTACGGTCATAGCGCCCGGTTAACAAATATGGAATTACATCATTGGCTTCTAATTTTTTTACTAAATTAAGTTTATGTACTAACAAACAGTTCTTTGAATAAGCACCGCCTATTATGGTGTTAACAGGAAGTTCTGCCCATGGGTCATCAATACTTGATTTTAAATTGAGCGAAACAATTCCCGGCTCCCATGATTGATAATTATATTCGCATTGATTCATAAGCAATGCTCCGTTCAGGAACTGAGAAACACCGTTTTCATCCGGCATCCGGTCAAAATGGAAATAGAACCCGCCTCCAAATGTCTGCTTGCCTGCTGCCGGGAATTGATAGAGAGCCGCGGTCAGAGGATTATTATATTCACCTAATTTCATGGTTGCTTCTACAAGCTGTGTTCCTCTTCTCGTTACTCCTGCAGTTACCGTGTCACCAATTCTTCTAATGACAAATTCTCCTCCCAGTTTCTTTGGAATACTTCCATTATCACGGCCGCATTGTACTGCCATTTCAGCTCCGGATCCGCCAAGTACCAGACCCATCGTATATAAGCCAAGTGTCTTGCCGTAGGTTGCATAAACCCCCAAAATGGCTTCATAGTAGTCATCTGCAAATGTTGGATTATTCACATGGCAGATGGATAAGGTAACTACCGGCATAGAAAACGGTTTCAATGGCGGCGGAAGTATCCGCACAATTGCTGCCGGGTCAGTAAGATAGCTGATGTAGAGTCCCTCCTGATTATCCATTAGAGATATCTTGCCGAAGTTTGGTATTTCATCTTTGGAAAGCCGAAAGCTTGGAGCTTTTTGTTTTTCCGTAAATAATTCACTTCCTGCCTCATAACCTGTACGTACTGCAGGTGCAATAGTTCCATCTTTAATGGCACTTCCTATTACCTTCACCTCTGCACCCTTTGCTTCTAATTCAGAAACCAGAGATTGATCCGGTCTGAATCCAAGAGAAAGTACGACTGCATCGGCAGATACATTAACTTCTGCATGATCTTCCAATCTCTCCAGTACAATACTATCGGTTTTTATCTCTTTTAAGGAATGCCCCAGCAAATAATCTGCACCGGATTTAGCCAGGCGTCCACAGACATCAGCTACATTGGTATGGTTTGCATTTGGAGCAGGCTTATCAAGCATATCAATAATGGTAACCTGATTTCCCTCTTCACAAAGATATTCTGCCGTCTCAAGTCCTGTAAGCCCTGCACCGATCACAGCTACTTTTTTCCCTTTTAATGCTGAATTACCTGACAGCACCGATTCCACCGTAAATACGTTGTCGCCCATTATTCCGGGGATTTTTCCTGGAATAATGGAGGCAGAGCCTGTGGCAAGAATGACTGCATCTGGCTTATATTCCATAATCATATCTGCGGTTGCTTCCGTATTTAATTTTACTTCTACTCCAAGCCGTTTGAATTCACCGCTATAGTAATCGGCAATCCACTGCATACGTTCCTTTAACGGCGGTTTCTTGGCCAGATTAACGGTTCCTCCAAGTTCACTTTGACGGTCAAGCAAAGTCACTTTGACTCCACGAAGGGCAAGGGTTTGTGCTGCACACATTCCAGCCGGTCCGCCGCCAACAACAATTGCAGTATGTCCTTTGGTATCGTGAACAAGATTCCCATATTTCCGCTCTCTTGCATATCTGGGGTTTAATGCACATTCCGGCGGTAAACCGGCAGCGTTATATTCATTCAGACTTTCAAAGCAGCGCAGACAGGAGATGCATTTGCGTAACTCATTTTCTCTTCCTTCCTGTACTTTTTTCCCCCACTCTTCATCGGCATTCCAGGTACGTCCCATGGAAATAAAATCCACTACCCCTTCTTCCAGGAATTTTTCCGCTACTGCAGGTTCTCTAAATACCGATACACCGATTACAGGAATTTTCACATGACTTTTTACTGCCAAAAGCATGTCATGTCTCCAACCCTGCGGGAAAGAAATAGGTTCTATGCAGGTCATGCCTGTTTCATATAATCCACAGCTGGTATCAATAAAATCAATACCCGCCTGCTCTAAGGCCATGGCAATCTTTACACCATCTTGAATATGGATATACTCTTCTGTTACACCTGTCTTATCCAGAAATTCTTCTACACTTAACCGGACACCGACCGGAAAATCCGGACCACATTCTTTCCGTATTCCATCGATAATTTCAATCATCATTCTAAGACGGTTTTCAAAACTTCCGCCGTATTCGTCTTCTCTTTTATTTGTATAAGGAGACAGAAACTGATGCAACAGATATCCATGTGCTGCGTGTAATTCCACGCCGTCACAACCTGCTTTTTGAACTCTGACAGCACCTTCAATAAACTGCAAAATCAATTGTTTTATTTCATCTATGGTAAGTGCACGAGTCTCCTGTTTTACTAATTTACAAGGAATCGGAGACGGTGCAACTACCGGCTGTCCGCCAATAAGTGCAGACACTGTTTCACGTCCAGGATGATGCAACTGTATAAATATCTTGCTGCCATGCTTATGTACTGCTTCCGCAAGTTCAGCCAGTGGTCCGATATGCCTGTCTTTTGTGACTGACAGCTGTCTCATAAGCCCTGCCCCATGCGCATCATTGATACGGGTAATCTCTGGTATGATGATTCCTGCACCGCCAACCGCTCTTGCTTCGTAAAAAGCAATCATATCTTCAGACGGCGTTCCATCAAGATTGGCAAGTCCGCACCCCATAGGAGACATGACCAAACGATTCTTAATCATTACCTTTCCAATTCTTCCCTCTTCAAATAATTTGTAATACATTTTTCCCCTCCTACGATGTTCCTATATATAAGATTATCTGCATGAAGCCATAACCTTCATAATGCCATAAGAATACGTTAAAATCAGCAATTTAACAATGTGTACCGTGAATGATAAAAATTTGACAATTTGTTCATAGTGCACTATAGTAAAAATATATTTTAAACAGATCATTTCTAAAAATGGGGGAAACTATGAAATTTACAAAGTTTGTAGAAAAAATCTCAGAAGAATATTCAATTGATATCCTATCACAAGGAGAAGATTTAGAAATACAGGATGTTGCTTTGATTGACAACAAGCATGATAATACGATTAGGAATACTCTTTACTTTGGTTATGATAAACAATTAGAAAATGCAGTATCTATTCCATCCCAATGCATAATTGCACGCACGGATTCTGCAGCGCCTCCCCTTCCCACTGTAGGAAGTAATATCGCTTTGGTAGCAGAAGACTCTTTATTTACCATATTCAACGATGCAAAAACTTTGATTGAAACGACTCGTAAAGGAATTTTTGAGGAACTTACTGCTATCGCTGATAAAACCCATAACATTGAAGCCGTTATTGATGCTGCCTCTGTGAGGCTTGGAAATTCTTTGCTGTTCTGTGATATGAACTTTAAAATCATTGCCAATTCTACATCTATCCCTGTCCTCGATCCTCTTTGGATAGAAAATACAAAGAAGGGATACTGCTGTTATGAATTTATCAATGAAGTAAAAGGATTAAAATCCATACGCAACGCTTCCCAGACTACAGCCGCCATAGAAGTCACCTGCACCAAATCCCCTTTCCGTAAGTTGAGCAGTAAAGTTTTTCATAATCAAACCCAGATTGGATTTTTATTGATGATTGAAGGAGAGAACAACTTTCTTCCTTCCCATTTTGAAATGTTAAGTACAATAAGCCATGTGATCAGCTACACCATTTCGTACTATAAATCGGACTTATTTGAAAAAAACAGCCTTTATCATGAAGTATTATATGATATGCTGATCGGAACGCCTTCTAAGGATATCATGCCAAGACTGACAGAACTTCAATTTCCTGCCAAAATGAGGGTTCTATTCCTTCGTCCTACAAGATATCCTGGGCAACCGTACTTAAAAATTATTATATGCAAGAATCTGAAAATACAGATTCCCGATACCCATGTCACTTACCATAATAACGGGATTGTTGCGGTTATTCCGTTAAAAGAAGATACTGAAATAGATTTAGAGTTACTGGAAATGTTGAAATATTTTTCTAAAAAGGAACAGATACGAATAGGAATCAGTAACTCTTTTTCCTGCATTGAAAACTTTGTAAGCCACTATGAACAAGCACATGCAGCATTAGAGTTGGGCCATAAATTAAACCCGGAAGAATTGGTATACCTCTATCAGGATTATCAGATTTATGATTTGTTTTCGGAAGTAAAAGATCCAGATAAATTAGGGTGGTACTGTCATCCTGCTCTGGCAGTACTCAATCAGTATGACCATGAAAATGGTTCGCAGCTGTATAAGACCTTATATGTCTACATAGAAAAGGGGTGTAACATTAAATTAACTTCAGAAAGTCTTTATATCCACCGAAATTCCCTTGTCTACCGGTTAAACCGTATCACTGAAATATGCCGGGTTGATCTTACAGACATTAATACGCTTTTCCTGCTTCGGCTTTCTTTTCTCATAGACCGGTATAATGAGCAAAATAATAGCTTGGCATCCTATCAAAATAATATAATGACAAACAATTTAAAATACTCGTGAGGGAGTCGTTTGTCTGATTGCACGGCCGGGATTTTAGTCCGCAACAGATAATCTACAAAGACCTCCAAACCGAATCCGTTATCGTCATCGGTTTGGAGGTCTTTATAGGTTCGAGGATCTTACCAGATCATTCTATTCTGCATAGCTTCCCATAACCTCTTTATAAGTCTCTGGAGTCACAACAATTGCATCTACTGCAATTTCCTTTTCTACTTCTTTTCCATTTATAAGGTCCAACAGTACCTTTACGGAACCAGCACCTACTGATTCTGCGGAGAAATACGCGGAAGCTTTTACGCAGGTTCCTTCGGCCCCCTTATTATTCCACTCATCTTTGGACATGTACGCACCAAGCCCTACTACGCATGCCTCCCCGTCAAGCCCTGCGCTTTCCAGTGCACGCGCCGCACCAATACAGCCTTCCTCATTTGCACCTGTTACCAGCCATTTTTTAATCTGTGGGTTAGCAGTAATAACTGCAGCCGCGGCCGTATTTCCCTTATCAGTGGTTCCGTCGTAATCCGCTTTGAAAATATTACCGCTGTTGAAATCCGGAACCAATTCTGTGAACTTATCTAACTCACCTTCTGCTCTGGGTACGCAGCTGGATACAGTATCCATAGTCATAACCATCAATCCTACTTCCCCATCGGAAGAAAGATCATTATCTTTTACGTATTTCGCTAACCATTCTCCATTTGCTTCACCAATTTTATAGGCGTTGATTCCAACCCAGGGTGCAAGTTTTTCACCAGCAGCATTCTGAAGGGCATCATCAGCTGCCACAATGGGAATGCCAGTTGCCTGTACTTTGTCAATGACCGCCTGGGACATGGTTTGATCCGGAATACAGGTTACAATACCGGAAGCATTGTTGGCAATTGCGTTATCAATGGCCTTTAAATACTCCTCCGGATTCATCTTTGCATCAACATAGATAAACTCTCCGCCTGCTGCTTCTACTGCTTTTTTTGCAGCTTCTCCTTCATCAATAAACCAGGTCTGATCTCCGGCTTTGTAAATACCATAAACAACTAATTTTTCATCCCCCTGAATCTTATTTTCCCCACTGGATTCCGTTTTAGTTGTCTCCGCTGTGCTGCATCCAGCTAACATTGCCCCCGCCATTGCTGCACATAACAATACACTTATCAGCCTTTTTTTCATTGTTTATTCCTCCTCTAAGATTTTTATATCAATCCACATTTTCATGTGAAATGTTACTGAATACTGTATGTATCTATATTGAGTATCTCTATATTGCATTTTTCATGCTTGCTGCCAATAACTCCTTTTCCCGTCTTTCCTTTCTGATATAGTCTGATGCCAATGCAAACAGCAGCAAGGCTCCCCGGGCTACATATTGCCAGAAACTGGGCACATTAACCATAATAAGTCCTGTATTAAATGCCTGAATCAGAATGACACCTAACACGGTTCCGCCCATGCTTCCCACACCACCTAGAAAGGAGACCCCGCCTAATATAACCGCTGTGATGGCATCAAACTCCAGGTTAATATTGGCTGACGGCTGTCCTGAATTCATTCTTGCCGAAAATATGATTCCCCCTAAAGATGTGAGCAAACCGATAATAATAAAGCAAAGGGTGTTCATTCTCTGAGGATTTAATCCTGCTAATCTCGCAGCTTCCGTGCTGCCCCCTATTGCATAAATGCTGCGTCCGAATTTTGTTTTTGATAGAATGAACCCAAAGATTACAAAGGACAAAATCATGCACCAGACTGCCAGCGGAATATTCAAAATTCTCAGTTTTCCTAATAGGATAAAGGATTTGTTGCTTATGGCAACCGGCTTTCCGTTGCAGATGATATAGGCAAATCCTCTCACAATTGCCTGGGTTACCAAGGTGGCGATAAACGCCTCCAGCTTGATTTTATTCACCATCCAGGCGTTAAACAGCCCTACCACTACCCCACTGCATAAGGTCAGAGGAATGGCAACGGGCAGCGGCATTCCCCAGTTCAATAATAAGGCTACAAGGACCCCGGAAAATGCTGCCAGGGATCCTGGAGATAAATCATTCTGTCCTGCAATAATCAGATAAGTATGACCCACTGCTACCATTCCAACCAGGGATGCGGCTACCAACAGATTAATCATGTTCTGCATACTTAAGAAATTTCGGTTTAAGGAAGTAAAAAGTACAAATACTACAATAATCGCAGCAGACAGGACTAATTTATCTTCTCCGATTCCATTGACAATTCGTTTTGCAATACCGGCTTTCATCGGCTTTTTCTTTCTCTCATTTTTGTTCATTATCGTTACTCTCCTATCATTCCTAATCTTAATAATTCATCTTCCGTTGCTTCCTCACGCTTGATTTCTCCCGATATCCGCAACGATTTCATAACAATAATTCGATCAGAGAGACCAATTACTTCGGGCAATTCTGAAGATATTAAGATAACTCCAAGCCCTTGTTTTGCGAATTCACAGATCATGCTATAGAATTCAGACTTTGCACCTACGTCAATTCCTTTGGTCGGCTCATCCAGAATTAACACTTTGGGATTTGTGGCAATCCATCTGGCAACAATGCATTTTTGCTGATTCCCTCCCGATAATTCCACAATCTTCTTATCCGGTGAAGGAGTCTTTATCCGAAAGTCTTTTATGCTTTTTTCTACTTCAACTTTTTCTTTTTTTGTGTCAATTACACCAAATTTATTAGAGTTTTTATCCATTAAGGATATATTCACATTGCCGGAAACACTTAAGTTGGATAAAATCCCTTGCAGTTTACGGTCTTCCGGCACAAGAACAATGCCGTTTTCTATTGCCTCCTTTGGAGATCGGTTGGTGATCCTCTTTCCCTCCAGATAAATCTCTCCGGTCCGAAGCTTATCTGCCCCTATAATTGCCCGCATTAATTCTGTTCTTCCGGCCCCAACCAAACCGGAAAATCCCAGCACCTCACCTTTTCGCAAGGTAAATGAAGTTTCCTTCACATAATCGGAAGAAATATCTTTTACTTCTAAAAGGACTTCTCCTATTTGCTTATTCCGGTCCAGATTATTGAAAATATCACCCAGGTCACGGCCTACCATCATCTTGATCAGCTTCTTTTCCTCGATTTCCTTGGTTATTACCGTATCCACGTATCGGCCATCCTTGAATATTGCCACTTTATCTGCAATACGCTGTATTTCACTCATTCGATGTGAAACATAAATAATAATCTTTCCCTGTTCTTTTAGTTTTTCTATGATCCGGAACAGACTGTCAATTTCCGAATCACTTAAGCTGGCTGTTGGCTCATCAAAACAAATGACCTTTAGATTCTCTCTGCTATAAGCCTTCATGATTTCAACCATCTGCTGATAGGCAATGCTTAAATCCTTTACTTTGGCAGTCGGCACAATCGGCAGACCAAACTCATCAATGATTTTCTGTGTCATTTTATTGGCTTTGGCAGTATCTATCACGCCCAGCCGGTTGGCCGGCATTCTGCCCAGAAAAATATTTTCCGAAACGCTTAATTCCAGCAGTATCTGCCTTTCCTGATAAATAACACTGATTCCCTCCTGAATTGCTTCATGAGGCGTGTTAAAATGCTTTTGAACCCCATCCAGCAGGTACTCTCCTTCCGTTGGCTGATAATCCCCATTCAGCACTTTTAATAATGTGGATTTTCCCGCTCCGTTTTCCCCCAGGAATGCAAGTACCTCTCCCCCAAAGGATTGGAAGCATATCTGATCCAGTGCTTTCACACCCGGAAAATATTTTGAAATATTTTTAAACTCAAGTACATGGCCCATGTGTATTTTCTCCTCACCAAATATCAAACCTTTTTGACCGTTTCATGATATGTGTTATGCAAATCAAATAAAACACACTGATGTTTTATGACTTTCTATAGACATTATATCAATCATTCCAATGATTCTCTTTAACTCACAGGAACTTTATCTGGTTTTTTGTGTATTATTCGGAACTGATTGATAATAATTTTACACACAAAAAGACAAGGGGAAATGCCGATTCTCCCTTGTCCTTTTTTCTTCCCGTCATGCCATAAAGCTAATACCACTCTTCCTGTATATGTTCCCTGGTAAATACATACACCTTTCCTGGATTCTTATGCTCATCCTGAGCTGTGGTAACAAATAATAAATTCTTATCCGCACCGCCTATTATGCAGCAGGATACATTTGGATCCGGCACCTGCACTTCTTTGATTTTACTTCCCGTACCGGGGTCATAGCAACAAACTTTTCCCCCGCCCCACATTGCAACCCACAGTTGGCCGCGGCCATCCATGCACATTCCATCGGGAGCCCCTTCCTTGTCATCGATGGAAACTGCTGTTTTTTTATTGCTTAAGACACATTCTTCCACCACATCATATACATCAATCTTTTGGGTTGGGGTATCGATGTGATATAATTTATCTCCTGATGGATTCCAGACCAGCCCATTGGAAATAGTGAAGCCATCGTATTTGGAAATGACCCTTCCTCCTTTTATACAGTATAAGGATCCCGCCCCATGAGCTTTAGGATGGGTCTGATCAATGGCCATGGTCCCGACCCACAGATTTCCATATGGATCCAGTTTTCCATCATTGAAACGAATATATCCGGGCAGGCTGATCTGCATAACGGACTCTTGCTTCCCGGTGCTCAGATTCAAACGGATGATCCTGTTTCTGACCGCTGCAATCAAGTCACCTTGATCATTTAATGCAATACAGCCAACATAATCTCCCATATTAAATTCTTCTATGGTTCCGTCATGCAAGGAATAAGAATAAATGGTAAATCCTTCAATATCCACAAAGTGCACCTTATTTCGTGCCTGATCCCATATACACCCTTCCCCTAATCGAAGATCTGTGGCGATGACATCTCTTTTATATTTCATCCGCAGTTTCTCCTCTCCACATCTCTCTGTAGTCCGCTGGTGTCATATCTGCATATTTGCGAAATACGCGGCTGAAATACTGAGAACTGCTGAACCCCGTCCGCATGGCAATGTCAGTAATACTCTTGTTACTGTTCCAGAGCAATTCCTTGGCTTTTGCTATACGGAGCATGGTGATATAGGTTGTGCAATTCATCCCCAGGTATTTATTGCAGTATTTTCGGATGTATCTGTCACTTACGTGGTACTTCCTGGAAATTTCCTCCATATTGAGTTCTTCTTCTATGTGATCGTTGATATACCGGATTACTTTTCCCACCACCCCATGTAATTCAGAATCTTCCTCTTCTTCCATTTTAATATACTGTTCCGAAAACACGATATACATCTGAGCCAGAGCCAGCTCCAACTGGGCGCTTGTGTATTCATTTTCTTCCGTCTGTTCCCGAAAAATTCTGCTCACATTCTCCAGGGCCTTACACAAATTCTCACAGGATACCATTTTCCTATAAGTTCCCGTCTGATTCAATGCCGGTATTTTTCCTTCAAGCTCTTTTGGTACGGTTACCGAATACTCTAACTGGGTAATGCAGCATGCGTTGCTCATGTCAACCATAAAAGAATGTCTTACATAGGGATTAATAATAATGCAGTCACCCGCTTTTAAGGGAACATATTCATTATGAATCTTCATGACACAACAGCCTACGTTTATGTAATTAATCTCTTGCTCCTGGTGCTTATGCATCTCAAATCTGTAACTTTTCTGGAACTTATATTTTCCGGCTTTTCTTATTGCCACTTTATAATCTTCATGGTTTAATAATGAATAAATGTTTTTCATGATTCCCTGCATACGATAACCCCTTTGACTTTCTTAGTGCAATACAACCAAAATGCAGCAGAGCAATATTCGGTATCATAATATCATAACCGGTGAGATATGGCAATTCCAGTTGTTTACATTATCCCATATTTGTCAAATGATTCTTTCGCACCCATTCCGCCCTTTATTGCTTCCGCCACGATCTTCTCTCCCGTAGCCTTTTCATATGCCCTTTGAATGACTTCCTTTTCTACTGCTTTTGGAATTACCAGAACCCCCTCTAAATCACCGAAAATAATATCACCCGGATAAATGCGTACTCCTTCAATCTCAATGGGCACTCTAAAGTCAATAACTTTTCCCCTGGGAGCCTGGTCCTGTGCGTATCTGCCATAGGAGAAACAGGGGAATTTTAATTCTTCTATTCCATTTGTATCTCTATGGAAACCATTGGCTACCGCCCCTGCAGCGCCTAATATCTGCATCCTGGTACACATCAGTTCTCCTACCAAAGCGTAGAAAGGAGAAGAGCCGGTACAGATATACACCTCATTCTTTTTTAAATCATCCAAAGCTTCCAGCATCAGTCCAAAGGGTTTCCTCATTATGGGATTTTTCCCATTGGAAAGCTCTTCGAACGCATCGGCCTCCAACACCGTCATTGCACGTCCCGCCACTACCATTCCGGTATTGATTGGCTGTATTCTCTGGGGCAGAAACTGATGAAAATACCCCATCTTATCTAAAATGTCACCGATTACGGCTGAATACAATTCACTCCTCAATAATTCAAACAATTCATCATCATTTTTCCATTCAATCATACTATGCTCCTATTCCACCACTGCGCCTTGTGCCGCTGATTGGCTGATTTTTTTATAAGTATTTAAATATCCGTCTAAAACTTCTTTTTCCGGACGGATCCAATGGTTTCTTCTTTCATTTAATACGGTATCTTCCACTAATAAGGATATCTCTCTTTTGTCCACATCAATTCGAATGATATCGTCATTCTCCACCAGAGCAAGAATCCCGCCTTCGTAGGCTTCCGGTGAAACATGGCCAACAAAACATCCCCGGTTGGATCCGGAAAATCTACCGTCTGTAATCAATGCACAGCTGTCTGATAAATTCATGCCTTCCAGGCATTTCATAGGACGATACATTTCCGGCATACCGGGGCCGCCTTTGGGGCCCTCATAGCGAAGAACAATTATGGTATTTCTTTCCACCAGCCCATTTAATATGGCATGGCACGCCTCCTGTTCACTCTGGAATACCTGGACCTTCCCCTCTATTCTCATCATGTGATCCGGTATAGCTGCCGGTTTTACAACGGCTCCAAGGGGTGCTAAATTTCCTCTTAGGACTGCTACCCCTCCTGTTAAGTGAAAGGGTTCACTGGTGGATTTGATTACCTCCCTGCGTCTGGTAAAACCGAACTGTTTTAAAGACTCTTTCATGGTACTTCCGGAAACATTGAGGCATTCCATATGGAGCAGAGGCTCCAATTCTTTCATGACCGCAGGTACACCTCCAGCTTCATAAAAATCTACCATATCGTAAGGAGATGCTGGATAGACCGATGCTATTTGAGGTATTTTTCTGCTTAATTCGTCAAATAGGGTAAGAGGCAATTCCCCTAATCCTGCTTCTTTGTGTATCGCCTGTAAATGCATAATGGCATTGGTTGATCCGCCGATTCCCATTAAAACGGCCATTGCATTATAAATGGAGTCTTTTGTAATGATCTGACGGGCTGTAATTTTTTTTGCAACCAGATCAACGATTACTTCTCCCGTGGTGTATGCAATCTGCATGCGTTTGGAATAAATTGCAGGCACGGTTCCGCTTCCCGGTAAACTCATTCCCATTGCTTCCGCCAAGCAGCCCATTGTATTTGCAGTTCCCAGCATGGCGCAGGAACCAACACAAGGCTCCGCAATATTTTCGATCTCCCGGAATTCTTCCTGTGTGATTTCTCCCCGCTGTTTCCAGCCGATTGCCTCTGTTACTATATTTCCGTCATAATGTTTATTCTTATACACGGCAGGCATCATGGGGCCGCTATTGCAGAAAACAGACGGGATATCCAGCCTTGCAGCCGCCATCAAAAGACCCGGTACAATTTTATCGCAGGAACCAAGCAATACCAGTCCATCAAATTTATGAGCCCTAACCATACATTCAACCGAAGAGGTTATCAAATCCCGGGATGGTAATATATAACGCATCCCATCATGCCCTTCTGCTATGCCGTCACAGGGTGCAATGCTACCGAACACCATGGCCGTACCGCCGTTTGATTCGATACCTTTTTTCACCTGATCACACATTTCATTTATGTTATAATGGCCTGGCGTTGCATTGGTGTATGTATTGACAATGGCAATCAGCGGCTTTTCCAGAGCGGAATCCGTAAATCCCATGGACTTATACAATGCCCTTTTCAGGGCACCTCCATCTCCTTTTAAAAGCTGATTGTAGTATTGATACTCCTCCATCCTACTTTACCTCCACAAAGTCATTGGCTGCAACCACAGGAAGAGTGGCCCCTCCTTCTATCATTAAGGAAGTCCCTGTAATATATGCCGCTTTATCCGATGCCAAATAGATGACCGCCTGAGCGATCTCCTTTGTAGTTGCGAATCTTTTGAAAGGGAGCCGTTCTGCCGCCTCCAACCGGATATCTCCAGGCTCCCAGCCCACATCCGTATAGCCCGGAGCCACTGCAACCATGCGTATTCCCTTTAATGACAGCTCCATCGCCGCATTTTTGGTAAACTTTGTAACAGCCGCTTTTGTCGGTCCATAGATGGTCGCTCTTGGCCAGCACCCTTCTACCTGATTGGATGAAATGTTAATGATTACTCCTTTCACATTCTTTTCCACCATCCTTTTTGCAGCAATCTGACTGCTGAAAAACAGTCCTTTCCAGTCAATTGCAGTCATATCATCAAACATTTCTTCTGTTGCATCTAAAAAATATACTTCACTGCTGATTCCTGCATTGTTTACAACCAAATCTATCACATCAAATGTTTCAAAGGCAATTTGATACATTTGTTCAATGTCTTTGACACTTCCCAAATCTGCATATACAGCCAGACTCTCTACCCCATACTCTTTTGCTTTTTCGCATATCTCATAGGCCGATTCCTTATCACTGCGGTAATTAACTACAATATTGTATCCTTCCTCCGCTAAATCCAAAGAAATCTGCTTTCCAATTCCTCTTGCTCCACCTGTAATCAGCGCTGTCTTTCGATGCATCCTTAATCCTCCTCGTTGTTTATACAAACCCTTTTCTTTATTGTAATTTCTTTTGTATAATCCGGCTTTCACAATATGGCACTTTTTCAACGTCTTTGTGTATTATTCGGAACTAAAAGACGCAGTCCTGATTTTCGGACTGCGTCTACCGTGTTTCTTATATTTTTGAATAAATAAACGGGTTCTTTTGAATACTGCAGACAGTATTAACAGTGAATTAAAGATTGTCTTTTACTGCCGATCCGTAAGGCATACTTGTGCTACGATTTGGTATTTAATATCCTTTTACTTATTTATTTAAGCACACCCAATATCTTGCGCTCCCAGCTAAGCAATTCCCCCACAGCTTAAAATTTACCTGTATATGAAAGTAACGGCATGAGGTCTCATCCTCATACCGTTACTGTGAACCTACGCTGCTCTCCTCAGATTTTATTTTCTCCATCATCGGATCATCCAGAATTCCCATATCTTTCTTAACAGTAAGGAATCGTCTGACAGCATCATTCACACAGCCCTCTTTGTTTATTTTAACATATCCACCAGAAGCAAATATTCAAAACACGGTTGGTATCTTCTTATTCCTGTCCAGCGGTATCCCAACACTGCACCGTACTGTATACCAATTGGATAATACCAAAAATCATCATCTATATTCTTAATGTATCTCACAGATAATGAAATTATAATCTATAGAAAAGTCAAATCTATTTTATTGGCACGACAATCTGTGTAAGCAGTTCACTTGCATTGCGATTATCATCATTCAAATAATAATTGTAAATCTTTCCTTGCTGTTCATAGCCATGCTCTATTATCCACTGTATAATTTCAACCATCAGCGGATCAGTATCTTCATAAGCGCCTAAGAATATGCCTGACACCGCTTTTTGAACAGGTATGGTATACCCCTCGATATCATCATTTCCCAATATAGGCTTGGCAACAGGAAAACCCATTTCTACATCAAGGTTTTCTAAATCAGCATTATGGTAGCATACAAAAGGACCACCGGAGAGCAACAAACTATTACATGCTGCATATTCCATAATTATCCCATAGGCTTGTTTGGCAGTATCCGGGTAATCATTGAAATGAATTGTGGTGCGGATAGACAGTACATGCTGCTCCGGTTGCTCCAGCAGATTGATTTTTGATATGATTGCCATTTCCATTACCTCCAGATTAATTCTTTTTTTTACCTCTACGGATAGCGATGCATTGCTTAACATCCTCTAGTACCGCATCATCCGTCACGTTGACCATGAGCCACTTCTGACCCATACCCATTTTCGTTTCGTGGTACAACTGTTGCAAATACTCAGTAAAAAAAGGAAGCGACAATTCGGTTTCTGTCTGCTCACGATAACCAATGACAATAAGTGCAATAAAGTATCCCTCCATTGGATATAGGGTACATAAAGTACGTCCTGCCTTTTTATATTTCACATTCCATCCGTATTGCAAGGAGCATCTACTATATTCCATCACAGGCTTGCACTGATATTCTGTCTCCACATGTTTGCATAGGCATTCAAACAAAGTACTATTCACATAGGCACTAATGGCTGCCATTGATGGCTTTTGTGTTCCGTTGTTTTTATTCCATGTTTCCTTACTTTTTAATATTCTTTGTGATGAGCTTAATGGCAGCCACAGCTCCATATAGCTTGCATCCGGATTTTTATCATAATATATCTCGGCAGCGAAATCGCCGCAAGTCAGGCTGTGCTTTTTCATCCAGCAGTTCATAAATGAGGTCGCTTTAAAAATTGCGGAACCAATAAGTTCCGCAAAGTTTTCCGCCTCAAAGCAGCAAACGGCATATTCGCCGCTTGGAAGTGTATAGGAAGCATATCCATCTTCCTGTATATTTCCGGCGGTTTCCGCTCCGGCCATGTAGTTACAGCAACCTTCTCTGGCATCTCCCAAATAAAGAATACCAAATTCATTGCCATTCGGCAGTAAATGGGGAATATTCGATTTCTGACGATGGAATTTTTCCCATATTAGCCCAGTAGTAGCAATACCGGTAGCTTTGCCTCCTGTTAATTCAGCAACAGGCACCTCGCCTTCAATTCCTATAAATGTGCGCGGTTCATCCAGTTTTCTGCGAATCACTTCAACCACAATGCCATCAGCGATTATCGGTACATTTTCATCAACCGTGACATAGTTCAAAAATAGATCGGGTCTGATAAAATGATTGAGTATAACAGGATAAGCACGATATTCATCTGGTGTAATGCCATATGCATCTTTAAATGCACGAGTAAAGTTGGCATGATCTGAAAATCCATAATCAAGTGCCACATCAATGATACGCTTTTCTTTGCTTTTAAGAGCTTCCGAAGCTTTTGCCAATCTGCGCAGCCTCACATATTCATTTACAGTTTTTTTCACTAAACGCCCAAACAAGCGTTGAAAATAATATGGTGATAATGACGCTACATTTGCAAGAGTTTCTATCTTTATATTCTCTGACAAATGGTCTTCAATATAGTTCAATGAGTTTTGAATTGCTTCCCATGCATGCATATTACACCTCCTGGATAAAAGGATAGCACAGATATATTCTGACCGCTTGTCACACAATGCTCTTTTTAATTATATTATAATCTATTACCCCTGTTCAATTCATTAGTCTTTTTATATAATCAGGGGGCACATGACTTGAGCCGATAATAAAGATACCGTCAGGACCTAGTGGTTTATTGGCTGCAAGTCAAGTTTTTGAAAAACCAACCGCCATGCTTCATTTTCATATAACTTGTAACTCTTTTACATATCCAAATTTACCGCTTTTTGTCCTTCATTGAAATTTTATTAGAACTCCATTTCTCTTTCAATTTTCCATCTGCTGTCATTCGATACTTTTTCTTTGCTGATGAAACGCCATCTATGGAAGCTGTATGCACTGACTCTCTCTTAGACGATACACCCGATTTTTGTGAAGCCGTTTGAGGTGATGTTTTTGATTTTAAAATTGCTTTCTTTGGGGGTTTGGCTTGAGATTTCGCTGTTTTTGCTGTATCTCTTCTTGGCTGCACAGCCTTTATCGCCGGGGCGTTGTTCTTTAATGGGTAGGGATGATCTTTTATTTCTATTAATTTCTTCCCAATTAACTTTTCAATATCGTTAAGTTGTCCTTTTTCATCAAAATCGCAGAAAGATATTGCTGTACCACCAAGTCCTGCCCTGCCTGTTCGTCCAATACGATGTACATACGTCTCTGGCATATCTGGCAGGTCATAATTAATAACATGGGTTAATTCATCTATGTCTATTCCTCTTGACGCGATATCTGTTGCAAGCAATATTCGCAATGTCTTGTTTTTAAAATTGTTTAATGCATTCTGACGCGCTCCTTGAGATTTATCACCATGGATTGCCTGCGCAATTACGTTATTCCTTGATAATTGCTTAATAAGACGATCCGCCCCGTGCTTGGTACGTGTAAATACAAGTGCTGAAACTATGTTTTTATCTTTTAGAATGTGTAAAAGCAAATCCTTCTTATTATTTTTGTCAACAAAGTACAGATACTGCTCGATGGTATCCACTGTTGATGATACAGGAGTGATTTCTATTTTCGCAGGAGTCTTCAGAATCGTACCCGCCAGCTTGGCGATGTCTGGCGGCATCGTGGCCGAGAAAAGTAATGTTTGCTTTTTTAAAGGTGTTTTAGCAATGATCCTTTTAACATCATGAATAAATCCCATATCCAGCATACGGTCAGCTTCGTCCAATATAAATATTTTAATATGTTCTATATTTATTATTTTTTGATCGATTAAGGCCAGTAGTCTTCCTGGTGTTGCCACCAGTATATCTACCCTTTGTTTTAAATTTTCCTCCTGCGGCTTTTGAGATACACCCCCAAAGACTACACAACATTTTAAATTGGTGAATTTCCCATAAGTATTAAAACTTTCATAAATTTGCAGTGCAAGCTCTCTAGTCGGCGTTACGATTAGAGCCCTTATATTTTGTTTTGCCTGATGAGGCACTTTTTCTTCGCTGAGCAACTGAATCGTTGGTATGGCAAATGCAGCTGTTTTTCCGGTACCTGTCTGGGCGCAGCCCAGTAAATCCCTGCCGCTTAATATTACAGGTATTGCTTCTTCCTGTATCGGTGTAGGTATATCGTAGCTTTCTTTTTCCAATGCCTTTATAATATCAGGCATAATATTTAAATCTTTAAATTGCATAAACTCTCCTATTAATCTGTATTGTTTAAATTTATCTCTTATCTGACGCTTGACAAAACCAGTCTATTTAGAGCGGCATATGTCCTTGCCAAAAATATACAACATTATAAATTAGTCTAACTCACAAAAAGAACCGCTCCCTCAATTTTTGACAGGGAGCTAGAATGATATACTTAATGACAATGTTTTCCTTATATCTTTTATCATAACCCTATCCCCATGTAAAACTCAGTAATCTCTCAGCTGCATCAAGCTGTTAGATCATATTTAACCAGGCATCCTAATCTGGCGGAAACTCCCCTGACCAAAACATTGATATATTGTATTTAATGGATCTAATCATTTGTTCAAATAACATTCATGCCGGTATTCTTCATATTCCCCATATACTTTTGAATCGACATTAAACATTCCATCTACCATACTTACTGTCCTATTAAATATTGGTAAAAGACCTTTGAATATTTCTTGGAATTGTACATCCTTTCCTTCTGCACAACTTTCTTTATTGGCTTAGCTATTGTGCTTTCAAATCTCTGCTCAAGTTTATCAAGCTGTTTTCCGTTCTATTCTACCACATCATCCTTGCTATTACTATCTGAAAAAGAGCAAAGAAAACCGATTAGGCATAATTTCCTAATCGGTATCTTTTCTTACTCTACTTCTTTGTATCTCCAAGTCACAATTCAGATGGCTCTGCCAAAACCTCCAAACCCTTGAATTACAGGGCTTTTCTCTCCAGCAACACGATGTTTCCACATGCCTTGTTACTGCAATTCTGATGACCATTTTCCGCACAAGTACTGATTATCATATTTTTATCCTTAAAGAGCCGTACCCTTTGTAGGTACAAACAACCGGGACATATCGACACCTTCCAATTCGAGCAGCTTTACTTTTGTTTTCAGACCCCCGGCATAGCCTGTCAAGCTGCCATTTGCTCCAACGACCCGATGGCAAGGAATAATAATAGATATAGGATTATGTCCAACAGCGCCTCCTACCGCTTGACTCGACATCGTTTCCTTGTTCATTTTAACCGCCATTTTTTTCGCGATATCGCCATATGTGGTTATCTCGCCATATGGTATTTCACACAAAATAGTCCATACACTTTTCCAAAATTCGCCGCCTATAGGAGCCAGCGTCAATTCGGAAATGGCAGGTTTCTTACCTGCAAAATATCTGTCCAGCCATTTTTTTACCGCATCAAATACTGGCATATCATCCTTTTCGATCATTTCTACGGATATGTCAGCACCATGATATTTTTGCCCTTCATTCCATACACCAACAATATTGTCTCCGTCACAAGCAAGCGTAATCAAACCTACGGGTGACGGATAAGTTGTCCTATAATACATTTGAATCCTCCTTGCATTATTTCTCTTTAACGTATTCCAAAGATTGATTGTAGCGTAACTGCGCTAAGGATGCCATGCATTTGATATTTCTAGAAGTTCTTTTGACCTCAGAGGATAGAGTGTTTTTTTACACCAACGTCCGTTTGAAGAAAAGCATCCGGCCACTCCATTGCCCGCATGGCGATATATTGTGCCGTCCAACTTCCAATTTCCCCGAATTGTCATCAGCTTTTTCGCTGAAAAAGGGGACTAAAACCGAGCATTTTCAACTCTGATTTTAGCCCCTAGTTCTTTATTCCGGCAACAAAACGGATTAAAAAACTTATCATTATTTATCGTATCAAATATAGACATTTTACACCTCCCTACATCATTCTCAAAAAACAGACTCCCAGAATTATTTATAATAAAGTCTGGGAGTCATTACTCTTTTGATATGCGATATATTCTTCTTATTTTATAACTTTCTCTTTTGAAAGCTTTATATTCTCATTAGTACCAGCAGAAATCCTTACCGCTTATCTACAAATAATTAAATCCTGCAAACATGTAAACCATTATATAATAATCAATTCCATTTTTATTTTACCATATTCTGAATAAAACGTATATTATAAACTTCATATTTTATTTCGACAGTTTTCGACAATAACTTCTGTATGTGTTGATGCTGTGATTCGGATTCCCGAAAGGCGCAAATTGGCCTTGGTGGTAAGGTATATTTTTGAAAGCTACAACCGATAGAATGCATTTAGCAAATACAATTCAAATGAATTCTTAGTAAAGTTTTCTGCATTTTTGCACCTCTTCTTTCTTTATTTGATTAGCACGATCATCAATCAGGAGCTTAAATCAGTTATGCTTTGGCTGACTGTGTTTACGGCTTATCGAGAATGCAATGCGTGCCGTCTGTTTTCCATGAAATTTGTTATCGAGTAAGCATAGACTAACCTATGCTCAAAAAAATTGTTTCTTATTCTTCAAGGATCGTCTACTTGTACTAGACCTAAATATTTTTTAAGAGCAAAAACAGCATCATCGCTTATGATATGTTCCATTTTGCAGGCATCTGCACTTGCTGTCAGTTCATTAACGTTACAACAAGTAATCAAAAATTGTCTTATGATCTGAAACTTAGCCATAATGGCTTCTCCTTGTTTGCGGCCTTCCTCAGTGAGCTGGATTTCGCCACCCAAAGGCTTGATGATGAGTCCCTCTTCTTGCAATGTAGTCACCGCTCTATGAACGCTAGGCTTTGAAACTCCTAAATATACAGAGATGTCAATTGAGCGTACTGATTGAGTTCTTTTAGATAGCTTATATATAGCTTTTAAATATTCCTCCCTTGAAGGACTAAGTTTTTTCTCCGAATGATGACGTTTATTTTGTTGCACAACTAGCCCTCCATTTTAAGCTTAGGCAGAATGTGTATAGTTGCCATACTCTTTGGCGCAATTATTTTTTTTGCTTTTTTAAGTACTCCTTATTCTTGTTATCCTCCGGTTGATCGACAAACGAATTGGTTTGCGGAAATATCGGATAATCATATGGATAAAAAGGAACACAGAAGTATTGCGAAAAAGAATTAAAAAATGTTTGAAATGTTCTTTGGTCAGCTTTTAGTTTTTGTTGATACAGCCGTTCGCTGGCTTCACTATTATCAAAAGTATGATGTTTTATCCTTTTCTTTTTCATGTTAGCACCTCCTAACTCTATTATAAAAAAATGTGTATAGTTACCATACGCTTATGTAAAATTTTTATTCAACTATATTTTCATCGAAATTTTCAACTCTGCTTATCAGGGATGACAAGAAGCTAGACAAAAATTTTAGTTCCGCCTCGGTTGCATTTTGTAGCTCATTTTCCACATTACTATTTAAAATATCATGGTAATGCATATGATTTTTATGGGCTTTTTTCCCTTTTTCCGTTAGGCTCAGTGAATATCTAGATAAATTTAGCTCATCAACTTCCTTTATAACCAGAGCCTTTCTCTCCAGCTTTTTGAGAATTTCGGAAACAGCTCCCTTTGTTACTCCTAGAACATCGGCTAGACCAGCCACATGAATGCATGGATGTTCGGCTATCGCCTTTATTACATGTATTTCAGAGTGAAAAATTGGCACATTCGTTCCGTAGTAACGTGTCTTTTTATCTAGTTCCATTAAAGCAAACGCCAATTCTAAAGATTCATATGCAATTTTATGTTTGTTGTTTTTAATCTCTTCCATACCAATAGTATATGGTTGCCATACGCTTTTGTCAAGTCACTATTGCGTAATATTATACATATGGAAATCAAATGATACATAGTAGGCTGAAAAACTCATGATAAATGAATGCTATTAACTGAAATCCAGTTAAACGTGTCCTTGTTTCCGTAGTCAACACCTTTTACACCCTCCTGCCACCAAAAACCTTCCAACGGAGGCATTACATATTCGATAAAACCTTCAATCTTGTGTGAACCCTTATAGCTCATTTTGATTGTGTATGCAATGGCATAAAGAATGCCAATGGCTTGTTGATATGTACTGTCTTCTTGATTTGGGTTCCCTTTTCCTCTTACAGCAATATAATTCGCGGCCGGAACAGTTATTATTTCCGGTATATTCTTAGGCATATAAAACTCTTTGTACTCTTTTTTAAAATCACAAGCGATACATTTTACCTCCAAGTTTCATTTTTTATAGTATTGATATTAGTTGGGAAAGTTATTTTCCCAAAAGAATAAACTCATCTGTCATGATCTCCATACCCTTTTTAAATAGTTCCGGCAATTCGACCATCCTGTCATTTGCCCCTGTTAGATAGGCCACGATGACATCTGTGATTTCTGAAACGATTGCTGCTCCTTCTCCAAAATGATCAGCAGCCTCAAGCCACACCTCATTTCCACATTCTTTACCTAGCTCAAGAAGAATACGGCTTATTTTATCAAATCCACCGCCAAAGCTCACCTCGTCCGGCTCCTTAATTCCCTTTAACGCATTTGGAACAGTTGGCACTGTACCGAAAAACATTACCATATTTGTGAGTATATTATGAAATTCTTCTTTCGTAAGCTCACTTTTTAGCTCAGGCAACTCTTGAATGAATTTTTCAAATCCTCTCCTGCCAACAAATCCAACCGGCGGATTCAAAAACATCTCACTTTTTTGGGTCAGCGCTTCCTTTGCGATTTGGTATTTATTTTTCGTAGGGTTCATTCTGACCGTACAAACAGTATTCGGTTTTGATAAGCCCGGATAACTGCAATTCCAAGCGTAACGTAATTCATCATAGAATAGGATTTTTACCTCTTGGCGTCCGCAATCAAGAAGATAAATGCACTTCGCATCATCATCGTATCCTACCATCAAAATATAGTGAAAGGGAATGTGTTCTTCATGATATAGTTTTGTAAAGTATGGCAGATGGTACATGTCCAAAGCACCTAAAACTGCCGGATGCCCGGCATCTATTTCCGCCTTAGCTTTTTTAATTGCCTGTTCAAAGGTTTGATACTCATAATGCTTGTACTCAAATCCTACAATAGGAGCAAGAAATTCATACATTTGCTTTGTGCGTCCGTCTCCAAATACAATCATACGTTTTAAGTCCGATTTAGGCGTTTTCATGTAGCAGAACGAGCCGAATGAGGAGAGGCTGAAAAAAAAACTCTGTGGAAGTTTTTCTCCGGTATCTCGAATATATAAATCCTCTATACCGTTCCACATACATTCGTAATCGTCCAAATGATGCTTTAACTTGATTAATTTCTTTGGCATAAATTTGAAACCTCCTGTCGTTTCAGTCATACTTATAACAGGAGAATAAACCCTCACATCGTAAGAGAGTCAAGTACTATTTTTTGATTTTTTGATTGGATAGCAGATTTCAGTGACATAATTTTCCGATTTTAGTTCATTTCCTGGAGTTGTATGATAGATATTTAATGCCTCTACCATGGGGTTTTCCCTGTCGAGCCGAATTTTCCACGGCTGCATGTTATGGCCGTTTGCAGACAGCAGGCCATGAGCCACCAGACGTATCCTGGGATCATCAAATTTTTGCGAGTAATTCTTTTGCCAGGGCTCCAAATACTTTGGTTGTTTAAAAATTCCGCTTATGATAAATAAGGATACAAAAGCGATGATAAGCAGCGCTCCAACGCATGAAAATATAATGGTCATTGTTTTCTTCACCTTCCTCTTGCTCATTGATGATTCCCTCCATTTATAGTTTGTATTGACCGTATGATAAGCTGAAAAGCTAATGATATCAATTCCTCCGGTGTCATCCTGTGATAGTTCTTAATATAGTTTTCCTTCCTATTCGCGGTATTAAACACGCCAAGCATGCAAGCCCATAAAGTAAGTGCCGTCTTTACTACATCCAGATCACTGCGGATAGAGTTTTCCGTAATACCCCTTATCAGTATTCCGATTAGATACCCCAGTATCTCTTCCCCAAGCGCATAACATTCTTCTCTTGACTGGTCGGATCACAGTCGACGCAGACTCTCATCATCATATTGCCGATAACCCGATTCTTTTACCGCGCTGGGCGTTAATAATCCGATTTCAGCATAATATTGCAAGGTGCGGCGACTTACGCCGGAAAGCCTGCTCACTTCATTACACTTTTCATTGCTTTACCTCCTTGCTAATTTTTTATCATGATTTTTTCAAAAACGTTCAAAAAGCTCTTGACTCGAACGTTACGTTATAGTCTATGCTCTAATTATAAGTGAACGACAGCGTTTTGTACAGTGTAAAACCATGAACAAAAACGCCGTACGCAATGAGGAGGATTTATTTATGACAAGTAATCCATAAAGCCAACAGGATAACGAGTTTTCGGTCTTTTTACAGTTACTTTTGCAATTTTTTGTTCCTTTAGGTCTTCCTATTTGAGTCATAAAAACACCTCTATATGGTATTTATACATAAAAGTAGACAGGATAAAATTTTACTTTTTATCCTGTCTACTTTCATTTTATAAGTTCACCTTATATTTATTAGGATTTTCCTTTTCTCTATCAGTAATTGTTCTTCCGCGATGGTGACAGAAGGTATAACTCATTGCTTAGTTCATCGAAGTTTAAATTATTCGTTCTCTCTAAATCCTTAATCAGCGAATCGTTAAAGTTCGGATTCATACCTCCGCATATGCCTGTAGCTATTGCTCCGATGGTATCCGTATCCCCGCCAATGGATGCACAAAGCTTAGCGGATATTATGGGATCGCCCCCGGATAATTCTATGATTGCAAGAATGGATGGAATGGTTTCTATGGTCTCAACTCCTGTACCTATCACTTCATATAGGTTTTTCAACGCCTCTGGCATTGTACAATTTCTAATCATTTTTTTTGCCAGTTTCATTCTCTGAACGAGAGATGCTGATGGAATCTGAAAGCCACGGCTCAATGCTCGTCCGGTAATTTCTTCCGCCAGGTTCCATATCTTTTCTATGTCATTTCCACCCGAGACAACATAACTGACAATTCCGGCAACAATACTGGCTCCCTGTATGGCAATTGAAGTATTATGCGAGGGTTTGCATATCATACTTACATTATTGATCAGAGAGTCCATGTCTCGATAGTCTGATATAATTCCAATTGGACTTATTTTCATTGCAGCTCCGTTTGTTGTACCGAGTTTTCCGGTCTCCTCTACGGATACCCCTCGCTCAATTGCTTCCAGTGCTTTTAGTGTACTTGGTCCACATACAAGTGCCGCTACTTTTGACTCGTTTTTCCACTTAATCAATTGATTGATATAACTTTCTGTATTGATAATGCCATGATTTTCAATTATCATTTTTGCTATCATCATTGTATTAATGGTATCATCCGTAATTTCACCAGCTGACATGGTTCTGCCAAAAAAATCATCCGCTTGCGATGGAAGAAGTTCTTCTATTCCCTTGGGAAATCTTACATTAATATGCTCCTGCGTCCAGAACTCTGTGGGCATGCCCATGGCATCTCCATAGGCTCCGCCAATCAAAACTCCTCGTATTCTTAAATACTGTTCCTTATCTATTTCACTTTTCATTTAATCCTCCGCTAACTTATAGGCTACTTCATTTTCCTTTGAAATCACTCTGATTAATTGGTCAAAATAATCTACATTTTCATTCATAGTTTCCACAATGTCAAAATATTCATCACTGTTTATAATAATGATTGGACTGATCAGGCTATATCCTTCTTTTGTTATGCCTTCTATATCAAATTCCACCAATACATCGCCTTTTTTTACCGTTGCTCCTTGTTGCACTTTTTTTGTGAAATACTTACCGTTTAACCGTACCGTATCGGTCCCTACATGTATTAAAATCTCACATCCGTCATCACTGGTAATGGCAATTGCATGACCCGTAGGAAACAGTGCTGTGACAACTCCGTCACAGGGTGCAATAACTCTGCCCTCGGATGGTAAAATAGCTATTCCTTTTCCCAATACTCCTTTTGAAAATGATGCATCTTCTACATTTTCCAATTTTATTGTTTTTCCTTTTAATGGGGAAGCGATAATGCTATGGGAAGATTGTTTTTTATCAGCTATTAAACTGATATCCGAATTTTGCTCATTGAAAAATATAAACGTCAACAAGAATGCCACAACCATGGAAATAATGGTAGCTACTATGGCAACGAAGAATCCGCTCATATCACCGTTTGGATTAATGAATGCAACTGTTCCCAACACACCTACGCTAACAGCATACATTCTGGCACTAAATATGGAAATGATTACAGCACCTACCGTCGCACCAATGATACTAAAAGCAAAACGTTTTTTAACCGGCAGCGTAACGCCGTAAATCGCTGGCTCAATAATACAAAAGCATCCTGAAATCATTGCTGGAATGCAGATATTTTTAACCTTTTTATCTTTTGTTTTGCAATATACTGCCAAAACTACTGCTGTTTGTGTAAAAGAAGCAGTAAAAATCATCGGAATAATATAATCGTAACCCATTGCCCCCATATTTGTGATGCCAATCGTTATTAATGGCCAGTGTAAGCCAAGAATTACCAGCGGCTGATATATGACTCCCACAACAAGAGAAGTAATAACAGGCGATAAGTTATTCAGATATGTAATTGCTGCTGTTATAAGCAATGATAAAATATTCGCAATTGGACCAATCGCAAGAATTGATTTACATCACATCTTCTTTTTCAACGTTGTGCACTGTAAAAAATCCGCAAATAAGGGAAACACCAAATAAACAGACAGGAAGAAACGTATTTCCCCTTAAAGTCAAGTCTCCTATGGTCCCATTCATAACTGAAAACAATAAAAATGAAGAAATAATAGCTGCCTTCGATGACTTCATCAATTTTCCTATATACAAAGGGATAAATGCCAGGGTCACCGTAAGAACCGTCTTTAATAGAACCTGTATATAAAAGCTTATGCTTGTCATATCATACCCCAGCGGGAAGTCAGCTTTCAGCCCTGATGCAGATGCCAATAACAGATAAATCAACAGTTTTCCGATGAAAAGAACTGCCCCACAGAAAATCCATACTGCAAGCATCTGGGATAAAATAATTTTTTTCCTGGGAATGGGATAACTGAACATCAGACTCTGAGTTTTGTTTTTATACGCACTGATTATAAAGGAAGACAGCATCACCGACGTAAAAATCAAAAACGTAAGATTGGTAAACAGATCAATCTGCACTGCCATAGTCTCTATCTCTGGTGCGGATTCCGTCAGTCCTGTTTCAGGATCAACAGTAATCCCCCCATAGCACAAGGCAAATAAAAGAAGTCCAAGGACTGCAATTACGATTGCCTGTCTGATCATATATTTTTTCGTATGATTCTTTTTCCATTCCATCCGAATTAATTTCCACATTCGCTCTCACCTCCTGTGACTTTCAGAAAATACTCTTCCAAAGACTCTGAATGGGAATGGAACCCCTGAATTTCAATCTGATTTTCCGTTAACGCCTTCATAATCTCCTGTGACGTGGCTTGTTTTGCATAGACCCTGATACGATTGTCATTTAACACTTTAAAGTTTGAAATATTAAAACGGTCTGTAAAAATATAAGATGCTTTCGCTGTCTCCGGTGTTTTGATCTCCAGATACTCAAGCCCCTTGTCTGTAATCTCTTTCATAGAAATTTCTCTTACCAACCTGCCTTTATGAATGATTCCTATGGTATGTGCAATGCTTTCGATTTCAGAAAGCAAATGGCTTGAAATAAGAATGGTCATTCCATACTCTTTGCACAGCATCAGGAACAGATCACGAAGCTGTTTCATACCTGCCGGGTCAAGGCCATTTGTCGGTTCATCCAGTACCAAAAATTCCGGCTTTGTAAGAACGGCTCTTGCAATACCCAACCGCTGCTTCATTCCCAGCGAAAATTCCTTCACCTTTTTTCCTCTGGTATCTGACAGAGACAGCAGGGACAATGCTTTTTCTACACTATCGGGACTGTAATAACCCATGTATTCACAGTGCATCTTTAAATTTTCTTCCGCCGTCAGTTCATTATAAAACACCGGAAATTCAATCATGCTACCCATACGTTTTAAAAATGAATACGAATCAGGGAGCAGTTTTTCACCAAATAAAATGATATCTCCTGAAGTTGGTTTCCATTGATTGGTGATCATCTTCATCACCGTTGTTTTTCCTGCGCCATTTGGCCCAAGAAAGCCATAAATCTCTCCTTTAGCAATATGCATGTTTAAATCGGATACAATGGTTTCTGCACCTATTTGTTTGTTTAAATGATCCGTTGTTAAAATTATCTGCATTTTGTCACTTCCTTTCCATATCCAAAATTCTAGCATGTGATTTCTTCAAAACTCTTGAATAAATCTTACGAATTTCTTTCGCGCAAGAAAATTTCAATGCAAAAAATTTAGTAATTAAACTGCTGGAGTTTTAAAGTGAATACAGTCTCCTCATTCTGGATACTTTTTAAAGTCAGTGTGCCGTTGATTTTTTCTGCCAGGCTTTTTGCTATGGTAAGACCTAATCCATTGCCCTGGATCTCCCGGTTTCTAGAATCTTCTAACGTATAGAGACGGTCAAATACACGTGAAATTTCCGAATATGCAATGCCTTTTCCATGGTCAATGACATCCACACAAACAAAGTTGTCCTCCATGCGAAGGTTCAGTCCCAGGTAATGTCCTGCATCTCCATAGCGGACTGCATTGCTGATCAGATTATTAAGAATACGTCCCAATGCTTCCCGATCCGCATAAACGAAAACAGGGGGATCAGGAATGTTTATGTTCACTTTAAATTCTTTCTCCGTTAAGATATTATAGAAATCAACAATGGCCTCCCGGCAAAATTCATTTAAGTTTATTTTGGACATAGTCAATACCGTATCTCCTGCTTCCAATTTTGCAAGTGTAAAAAATTGGTCGATCTGCTCCTTTAATTCGTTGGCCTTATGAGAAACCTTTCTTACCATGTCCTTTTCAAGATTCTCCTGCATCAAAAGCATTTCCAAATAACCGATGATAACTGTCAGGGGCGTCTTCAAATCATGAGAAATATTAGAAAGCATTCGTTTGGTATTTAATTCCGATCTGCGATAACCGGCATTTGCATTTTGCCTGTCTTCCAGCGTGCGGTTGATCTGTTCCAAAAGATGCTTGATTTCCTTATCTTCGGTAAATAACATCAATTTTTCATCAGTATCTTCATCTAAAATGCTTTCCAGTTCATCACTAATATTTTGAATTTGTTTTAAAGTCTTTCTATTTAATAGAGACATGAATTCACTCCTTTGGACTTCCCAACTTGTATCCGATTCCCCAAACGGTTAGAATATACTGTGGCTTCCTGGGATCATCCTCAATCTTTGTACGGAGACGGCTGATATGAACATTGACGGCATTTTCATCACCCAAATAATCATCCTGCCATATGAAAGAATAGAGCTGTGCCTTGGTATAAACCTTTTTCGGATTGGAAAGAAGCAGACGAAGGATTTCATATTCCTTTGCAGTTAAGTCCACTGCCAGTCCATTTTTGTGTACCGTATGACTTTCCAGATTCATTTCCAAATCTCCCAGGCCAAGACAAACAGAGGTAGTTTCCCCTCCAGAAGAATACTGGGTGGTACGCCGCAGATTTGCCTTTACTCTGGCAAGCACCTCCGTAAGAGAAAATGGTTTTGTAATATAATCATCCGCACCCAGTCCCAATCCAAAAATCTTATCCGATTCCGTATCCTTGGCAGACAGAATTATAATAGGAACCACACTTTCCTTTCTGATCCGTTTCATGACCTCCAGTCCGCTGATTTTCGGCAGCATTAAATCCAAAATCACCAGGTCATAAGACCCGCTGAAAAATGTTTTTACTGCTTGCTCTCCATCAAAGGAACTTTGGACTTCAAAGCCCTCCATCTGAAGAAAATCTATTAACATCTCACTGATTTCCCTGTCGTCTTCCACCAATAATATTTTCATCTTTCAATTTTCCTCCCTGGCAAATACAGAATAATATCAGAAAAATGAAAGTATTCTGTGTAAATAAAACTATTGTTTCCATGTTTATAATAACTGATTCCAAAGGATTTTTCAAATGTCATGAAAAACCGACGACATTAAAAAAACTGCTATTTCGTTTATATGATGTGACCTATAAAAGTTCTTATTTGTATTCTGGCGGGGAAACTCAACTGACACTATTGTAATGATCTTACAATCGGCCCTTCCGTTACCTTATCGAGAACATCACGAATTCTCCTTCTTGGTAAAGTCAAAAACGCTTCAGAAAAAGAACTATATAAAGCGGAGGAAATAACACTGATGAATTATATCAGCACTAGCAAATAGCCACCCATAATTTTAGATTTCTGGGTAGAAAAAATGTGCAGAGAGCATCGGCTACTTCTATACCGGTACAGCTGGTTAGATTATTAGGTAATGATTAAATATGTGAGCTATGGTACCTGCAAAAGTATTGAGAGTGTTGCTTACTGATTACAAAGCTATACGAATTTTTCTATAGGATAAGTTATGAAAACTTTTAACAGAACCGGAACCTTTTCTATCAAAATTCCATATAAACTTATCCGTTTAACATACCAATTGACTTTTTGAATAGCGGTATGACTGTATCATCGGGTTAGTTGTTGACTATAACAACCGCAGCATTGATCTCATATTCCATATGTAGAAATATCTATGTATCCTTCCTCAGATACTTCTACTCCTTCCGAAATTAGAAGTTCTCTTTGAATGGCTGCATGCCTTTTATCAGTAATTGATATTTTACCTTTAGAGTTAATTATACGATGCCATGGGAGATTGTACTTCTCAGACATTGAATGAAGTATCCTAACTACCTGTCTCGCACCTCTAGTATTTCCTGCAAGTCTTGCAATCTGCCCGTAGCTCATAACTCTCCCATATGGTATTCCCTTAATTATTATAAGGATTTCCTCAGTAAACTGTGTCATATTGAATAAATCTCCTTATCAAACATAATTTATTAATTCACCATAGAGCTAGGTTACTGCAATTTATATGGATTACTATACTCGATATGAATGCTGCTGGTTTGGGAATTTGGGACTCGGCCTGATTTCACCATGCTTTTCACTCTCTTTCTATTGAACGCAACATATTTTAATTCAACAAAAAATAAAGCATGCCAATTTATCTAATGCTAAAATATTGCCATATAAGATATCTGGATAAACCTTGTTAGGATTTTTTATGATCGTTCAAATGCTAAATTTAAGTTAATAAGAAAAATTGAATATTCATAAAGTATCATACGATTCGGCAATAAAATATAACTGCTGCAAAGCAGTGATTATCTCTGAATCCAAAACGATTTCAGTATTTTCGCAAGTAATTATATTTGCAAGGTCAAAATTGCTTCTTCGCTACTTCAAGTACTATCTTAAATTCGTTTATATTTTCAAAATCATTATTCATCTTCCTGCGTCCTTTACATGGTTCCTTATAATTTGAAAAAATTTTGTGTAAAAGTACCCTTTCGCCAAAATGTTCGTCACTCATTCCGACAAACCTATCCGCTGGGGTAAATCGCTTCTCATATTATCACACTAAGGAAACAAAACACACATCCATTTTATTTGCAAAATGCCAAAATCCTTTGATTTATTGGGCTTTTTTCATCAGAAGACATACCGTCTCCACATGCGGTGAAATAGAATACTTATACTACATAGCAAAAGGGCTGTAATACCCCATACAAATTTACTTATTATATTAATTAAAACTAAATCTAATATAATCTATTTATCCCATTCGTTTCCTACTTCCATTTTTATATCTTATGCTTTATTTTTATATTACATAATTGGTGTACAAGTTGTACCATATTCTATACTCATCTATATTCACTTCACTCTTTATAAACATTAATAACCATATTTCTAAACAAATATAACCATAATTCAATCAGCCTAAGACACATCTAATACTATAATATCTGAAGTCATTTGCCTTATTATCAATAAGCATTACCCCCTGCGAATGACATGTTTCGTCATTTTCCGTTATTTATATTCTAATCACAATAAGATATGATTACATCTAGTAATAATAATTTCATTGTATTACAAAACTTCATAAATCCAATAAAGTTCTTCCATACTAACCTTCCTCCCTATTATTGAATTAATCTCAAATTCTCGAGATAAAAATAGTTTAGAAACCATACATCGAACATCTTCTTTCAAACCATAATGGATTTGATTATGGCAATTACTACATAGCGAAAAAATATTCTGCTCTCTATCAAGATTTACGCCAAAATATTCTGTAAATGATATAGGAACCAAATGATGAGGCTCCATATATAAGACTGTACTATTCTTTCGTATAAATGATATATGAGTTGGATCTATTTCACATATATGTCCAGCTGTTTTAAGTGCCTGCATTGAGACAGAATAGCTTCTCAGATAGTTTCGATTTTTGGAGGAAGGAGAGGATATAGTTCCTATTGGCTGCGGTTCGATTGAATAGTAAATATATGTATCTTCTGAATTGTTACGAGTTGATGATGCCTTTTCTATAAAAAGCTGCTTTTGTTCTGCTTCAAGAGATTCCTCTTCAGATATAATTTTTTGGAAGAAAATAGGTGTAAAGCAGATACTGGCATTCAATTTTAGCTTCTTAGCTTCCTCGACCATTAATATTAATTGCGTCTTTCCCTCCACCGTTATTTCCCATGTCCCATCTGAGCAATTTTTCATATACCCTAATGCTTTCAGATGTTGGCGTTCATATGAGAAATTATTTCTCCACACATTCTCATTGCGAGAAGACCTTATTTTATCGTTTAGGTCATTCTTAAACCAATAGTTGCTATTGTTAATATATTCTAACACTTGTCTTCTCTGTCCACCACCTCCCAATTCATTTAGTGAGAACAAAAGTACAAGCTGCATTTGTTTCTGTTGATTCATCTCTAGTTCTCCTTCTTTTGTAGTAACAACACAGGATATGTAATAAACTGCTCAATAAGCAACTGTAAAAACTCTCCAATCTTTGCATTTAATTCACTATTACAATTTCTCTCTTGAAAATTAGAAAGGTTAAATAAAGTTTCTCCAATCTTGTGCTGCATTTCTAATTCAGGGTAATAAATAGATATAGAAGAAAGCCTATCAATATTCATTGTAGCATAAGTTGTATATACAGGAGAAACATTCTCTACTTCTTGGCGGTATATCATGCTACGAAAATAACCTGCCATATAAAATGAATCAACAATCGATCTGTTCCAAGGTCGTAGTCTCTTAACATAGTTACCGAATACCGCATTATAATCTTTAGTTGAAACACTGCAGCAAGCCAGTTCTCCAATTGTCTCACTTGTTCGATTTAATAGAATATCACCTAATTTTATACTATATTTTTCTGCTTCCTCTTTAGATACCTCAACAAACGATGATAACAAGTCCGGAAGGAAGAGATGACGCAAAACTGTTTTTACATCCACCATCGGTGTTCCATGACCAAACGATTCTTTTCTTTTTAAAATACCACCAAATATGTCATATAACTCTGGTATAAACGCTTTTTTCCAATTAGTGGATACCTTTGTTGTTTTCCATTCTCTTATACATGTGCACAGTAATGAATCAGATATAAGAGGACATAATGTATCAACTGAAGTTTCAAACTGCAATTTATTTTTTTGTATAGACAATAGTGATATTGATTTCCTTTTGGTATATAGGTTCGGACTTAAATTGTAACGGTTTTGCTCGATTTTCTCTAAAGAAACAATTGCATAAAACTCAGTTATCTTCTGCAAGATTCCCATCCGATACTCCTGTATCACTTCCATCAACTTTTTAAATTCTATGTCATTGTTTTGTTTTAGCTTCATCTTTGTTGCATCAATTAAGAGTACATCTCGACTTCTCTTAGAGACTTTATTTATAAACCATATACAGCAGGGAATTTTGGTATTGTAAAAAAGTCCTGCTGGAAGTGTAATAATACATTCTATAAACTGGTCATAAAGAATTTTTTGACGTATCTTATCTTCCTTCCTGTTTTGTGTTGTCAACGTGCTATTAGGTAATATAATCGCTGCGCTACCATTGTTTGTTAAATGACTAATGACATGTTGAATCCATGCAAAATTTGCATTTTTTACCGGTGGTAAGCCATATATCCATTTATCAGCCCCTGTAATATCCCTTTCATCAAACCAGTCACGTTGGTTGAATGGTGGATTTGTAATGATATAATCAAATTTTTGCTTTTCATGCAGATCTTCCAATAATGTATTGGCTGGACGGTCTCCTAAATCAGCAAAGAACCCATGCAAAAAAAGATTCATCAAGCAAATTTGATACGAAGTATTATCCAACGTCTGACCAAACAATCCTAACTTTTTATCAGGATACAGGTTAGCCGCTCGACATAGCAAAGCAGCACTTCCACAACAGGGATCATAAATACTCCCTTGATTTTTTATATTAAACATTTTTAACATGAAATCAACAATACTTCTAGGTGTATAGAAATCTCCCTTTAAATAAGAAGTTGCTAATAACTCTTTGGATAATGCAAATTCATAGAGCATAGACAAAGAGGAATCATCCAAAGAAACATTTGACAAAAAATCAACTATTTCACGAAAATCCAACTTATCTATTTTTATAGTTTGTAACTCATCTATTAACATGTCAATAATAGACAAATGTGGTGTTATCATCTTCATTGCATATGTAATTGCAATAACATAACCTTCAGGATTTGAAATTGTTGCATTAACTATAATATCCCAAGGCGTTTCATGTAATTCTTTACCAATATCATTGTCTTCCAAAAAATCGTTTATAGTCAGTTGCAAATAAGGTGGTCTATAAGCCTTAGATGCTTGTCTAATTAGCAATAAACACTTCCAAACTCTTAAATCCATGCAAGAAGCAAGTTTCATAAATTTCTCAATTTTTATCATGTATTATTGTTTCCTCCCATGACATTAATAAACTATGACATATTTATTTCCATATTTTTTCTATGCATATAGACATAGACTACTCTTTCATATTTGGTTTTTATTCACGAATTCCCCTTAACACAAGTTTAACTCTTTTGCTAAAACGTTCATTTTCCTTACCCCACTACGGTAACAGGAAATATATCCCATCTTATCCAACCACAAAAGTACACCCACATATCACTCCCAAAACCTCGAAACCCTTTGGTTTACTGGGCTTTCTGCTCCAGCAATACAATGGTTTCAACGTGCGGTGAAAGTTATTTCTTATACCACATAGCAAAATTACGGTTTACCCCACTGTCCTAATTCAGAGCCTTAAACGTAACTGTAACTCCTGTTGTATTTCAAATGGATTAAGTTTTCGTTTTCCACCATCTGTCTTAATGTATATTTCGCTTTTTGAAGTAGAAAAGAGAATATCTGAATCAACGGATTCAACCGATATTTCAACAATAAACAGTTCATTCAGGATTTTCCCTTCAGATATAATCTCTTCAAAGGATATATGAATTCCTTCGGTACTAACATATGGCTTCATCTGTCCTACTTTCTCAGAAATCATTTTATCAATTGTATCTCTATCCCTTTTACTAAGTCTTACACCTTTTATAATTCCTTCATCTGAAATCCCCCATTTTATAATACCGATTCCTGACACCCTACTATTAAGATAAGAGTTAATGTAGATTTCTGCATTATCAATAATTGAATTACATGGATTATTTCCTTTAATTTCTTTAAATTCTACGCTTCTGTTTTCTACTTCGTCAATTTCTTTTCCTAATTCATATTTAATAATATGTCTATCATATGAATTCCGCTTTTCATCATTTACAAGAGCAGATAATACCTTCAAACTATTGCTAAAAACTCTTCTATAACTAAAATCAGATACACTATACCTATATGAATGCACGTACTTCGATTCTAAAACGATTTTATTATAATCTCTTTTTACATCCAACATCGAATTTGCAGTTAATATAAATTGAACATTTTCAATTTTATCCATAATGTTTAGGATATTTTCTGTCATATGCAAATCCAGTTTAGCAAATAGTTCATCTATCATAACAACACTATTCTGAGGAACATGATACAATAAATTAAGGATCCAATAATATGCTTGCATACCCCCAGACATAAAGTTATAGGATTTATTATCTTCAGTCGAAATGAGTGCTGTGTACTCATCAACTATCTCCAATTTATTAAGCAGATTTCCTGCATTGTTAATCTGGTCACTATCAAGTTTATATTTATTCCCTATAAATTCACCACTAAACAAGTATAGTCTATCACGCCTAATAGATAATAATTTCTTCATTTCATCAAAAGAATTAATTAGTAGTTTAGGACGACCATCAACATAACTCTTCTTCACTTTTACTTTACAATTATCCTCAACTATTTCTATCTGTAATTGCGTCTTGCTGCCTTCAGACTTATATTGCAAGATTTCTTTATCTTGCAATATCGAATACAACGTAGCCAAAATCGTAGTTTTTCCGCAACAATTCCCTCCTTGAAGAATGTTAACCTTATTGTTGCTAAATTGTATCTCCAAACTTTGAATATATCCTAAGTCAGATATATTTAAACTTTTAATAAACATTTTATCCTCCAAGCATTAACTCAAACTATCCAAAGAGTAAGTTTCCTGTAGCAATCATCATTGTAAAACTCTTATCTTCCTGACATTTTCGCTCAGCCCGCCCCTCTATGTTCCCACAAGATTCCTCCATCTCTTACAGGTTATTCGCAATTGATTGTTTCTTATATTTTTAAGGAATTGGATATATTATACTCCTGTTAATATCCGGATTAAAAAAATCTTCTGTAAGTATTTCATCATTTTCTAATAACCACACACCAAAAAATTCTTCTGTGATTCCTTCAGTTAGAGTAAAAATTATTGACGCTGGAAATTTTCTTTTCCGTTTTATATAATCAATTCGATATAAATCTTCAGAATCTACAACAGAAGAATAAGTATATGCCTCTTCTAAATCACAAAATTCGATATCTTGCCATGTATTTAAAGCAACTTGACGTTATTCTTCAGTTTTCAAATAATGTTTTTCTATATAGTTCTGGATTCTAAATCCCGTCAATTCAGCTAATTCTGCAATAGTTCCACAATATTCTCAAAATCAATTTTTCTTTGATATGACTAATATTTCTTCGTTCTAGAAAAATAAAATCAAAATAAAAGTGCTCTGGCTCATATCTCATTTCCTATTCCTCGTATTAGTATCATTAAACCATTAAAAGTAAGTCCACTTCTTTTGCCAAAACGTTCATTTTCCTTACCCCACCACGGTAACCGGAAACATATTATCCCCCGAACAACCACAAAAGCACACCCACATATCCTGCCCAAATCCTCGAAATCCTCTGATTTACTGCGGTTTCCGCTCCAGCAACACGACGGTTTCCACATGCCTTGAGTGAGTAAAAATAATGCCGAAAAGGCATACTTCTTCCCAGGTGTTTTACGCTTTCGTATTAATTCTGAATATCTCATCCAACACTCTGCCGTCACAAGGACCGAAATCAATGCCGAGAATTGCTGCAATCGTAGGAGCTATATCTACCATCTGGATTTCTCCCAACTGGTATTCTTTCTTAATACAATTTCCTGATACTACAAAGCCACATCGATACTCTGGTTTCTCTGGTGAATACCCATGAGTTGCATACTTTCTATTCTCTTTCTCCAAGTCAGTCACAAGGGACCCGGTAAGGCTGTCATCAAAACAGTAACCAGTCTTTGCTTCCAGCATATACCCCGAAATCGGGAACGCATGAAAACGTTCCAGTTCTTCTCTGGTATAGATCCTCTCAATACCTAAGTTCTTCTCTTCTGCCGCTAGAATCTGTAGTACACGCTGCTTCGCTTCCTCGTCATTTTCCTTTAAGTGCAAATAGGCAGACCCTCCTGTAGACTGTATATAGGCTCTCCAAAACATTTTCCCTTTTTCTTCATAAATAAGGCCTTCTTCTTTTAACAATTGATTCAGCTTCACCTTGTACCTTACATTTTTCTGCCCATGATCTCCCAACACCAGAAAAACCGTTTCCTCAAAAATGCCTGCCTCCCGAACTGCCTCGATAATCTTACCGATTCTTTCATCCATCCGGATCAGAACATTGTCAATCTCAGGACTGTCTGTCCCATAATGATGCTTCGCATCGTCCAGTTCAATGAAGTGCATCATCAGAAGTTCCGGTTTTTTGCTTAGAATGGTGTCTTTTCCGCACATGGCTGTAAAATCATCCAGGTAAGGCTGTTCAATCCCTTTTCTAGATTTTCCATATTTTTTCTCAAGCCCAATACAAAAAAATGGACTTCCATTTTTTAAGATCTTAAGAGATTGATTCTCACGTCCGATTGCCTTTATCTCCGGAAGATTATAGCGAATGGAGGCCTTTCCGGTAACAGGCCACAGAATTCCGGCTGATTTCATTTCACAATTTCTCAAAGCATCATACACAGCAGGTGCCTTGATGTCCTTTTTAAACCAGAACCACGCCTGTTCTTCTTCATCAATGAAAGGCTGGAGAGGGGTATTATGATAGATTCCATGCTTATCCGGATAAACGCCGGTCACCATAGTGGTATGCACTACATAGGTAAGAGTCGGATAGACGCTTTTTAATTTTGTACTGAATGCTCCGCTTTTTATTAATCGGGAAAGGTTGGGAAGCCGACTTGCCTTTTCCCAGTTATCTTCTGAAAATGCATCATAGGAGATCACTACCAAATGCTTTGCTTTTCCTTTGCTCATTTTTCCAGCTCCATCATCTTTCATCTTATTTTTGTTCTTTAGGAAGTGTCATAAAAATCACTAATCCAATTAAAATACAAGTGTCTTGTACCAATCAGATTACTAATTTCACTTCTTATTCGGTTCCAGTGCCCCCGTTGGACGTCTTCCGATATTCTCATATTGCCATGCTCCGGCAACCGCATCCCATTTCCAACCGGAATATTCTCCTCCCGACTCGGTAAAGTAATACCAAATTCCATCAACATTAACCCAGCCTATTGCCATCTGCCCGGTCTGTGGATCGAGATAATAGCGGTATCCATCCAGTGGATCTGTCAGCCAGCCGGTCTGCATCGCACCTCTGGTGCCATTGGAAACAGGATTTAAATAATACCATTTTCCGGTATTGTCAGCAAACCAACCGGTTATTAGATAGCCGTCACTGCCAAAATAATACCAGTGGGACGTACCATTGTATTCGAGGTATTTCCATTCGTTTGAATAATAATTTCTGCCGCTGCTGTAGTAGCGCCAATTGCCGTTTTCATCCATGATCCAAGTGCCCGGATGTTCCTCGTCACTGTCTGAATGTGTTGGCTCATTAATGGTGATTGTAAATTCTTTGTGCAATTTAATCTGTGAATTGCCTGCTGTTATTACGACCGTTTTAGTGCCGGTTTCAGTCGGCAGTCCAATAATGCAGCCATTAAAGAAATCCAGATAAAGCCCTCCAGGAAGTTCTCCTTCACTTACCCACCATAAAAAAGTCATTTTAGATGCAATTTCCAGTTGATGCTTGTACGAAACACCTTTTATTCCATTGGCCAGGTAATCTGTTTTAAATTCAAGATTTTTATCTTCCCACAAAGCATAGATCGTAGTATTGTCTTTAAATTCATGCATATCTTCATGGTAAATATAGCCATCCTGATCAATTACCATATTTCCCCGGCCGTTTTTTTCCGAAAAATAACCAGCAAACAGATATCCTTCTCTCCTTGGGGTTATTATGTCAGTAATCTCCCACTGTCGATCGTCATTCTTATTCCATCGATTGCCACTTGAGTATAACACTGAAGTTCCCTGATAATCTGCCTCTCCCGCATCCAGTACCACTTCAATGTCACGTCTAAACAATAATTGATATTCGCCTTCAACCTTCTTTGAACCTCTGGCTGCAACAAAAAAATATTCCTGTCCACTTTCCAATTGATGACATACATTCAATATAGAACTGTAGCTAACATAATAATCCTCCGGATTTGGAAACCACTGACCACAACCATCGGCCTCTATCTTCCTGCATAATTCTTCATATTGGTCAGAATTGCACAAATAACCATACATACGCTGATCTTCATCACTGCTATTATAGAAGGTATAATATCCGTCGCCATTTTCAGGTACTTTAAATCTAAGTACCTTATAGTACGGTGCGTTCTCTGCAATGCAAGTGACTGAATATCTGCCATCTGACAGCAAAATATCTTCATACGCAACCGGACTGAAGCGTTCCCAGTGAGTATAGACTTTTGTATCATTGTTCAACTCTGACATTTCCGCAAGAATCTCCCCATCATAATCGATGACCTTTATCCCCTGTCCATTCTCCTCGGTAAAATATCCAGCAAATTTAAAGCCATCCTTTTGCGGACGATTGACTTTTATCAAATCAGAATACGAACCGCCCCTCTCAATCCATTTTCCACCTTTCGAATAAACTGCAACAGTTCCAGGCTGATCTGCATCTGACGCTACGAAAGTGACCGTGATATCACGCTCAAAGACTACCTTATAATTACCTTCTTTATCGCTAATTCCGGCCGAGATAAAGTAATAATCCTTTCCAGCCTCTAAATTATAATAAATGCCAAAGGAATAATAGTCATCTATCAGATAATCTGTTTGTGCCGGTGAGAAAATAGAGCATTTATTTTGCTCAATTTTATGGCACATCCTTTCATATTGCTCTGGAGTGCAAATATAGCCGGACGCATCAATCTCATCTTTTATACGGGATTGATAAAATGAATAAGAGCCGCCGCCATCTTCGGGAACTGTAAATTTAAAAGCTTGATAATATGGACGTTCACCGCCGGATACTATCATGGAAAATCTTCGCCCCTCCAGTTTGATCTCCTGACAGGAAACCGGACTAAATGGTTTCCAATGAGCATACACTGTACAATCTTCTGACAGTGCACTCATTTCCGGCAAAATCTCTCCCTGGTCATCAATCACTTGTGTTCCTTGTCCATTCGCCTCCATATAATATCCTTCAAATCGATACCCTGATTTTTCCGGAGGAGTAATGTTTCTTTCTCCATAAAATGAATCTCTGTTGCTGGAATAATGCCACTCACTACCTTTAGAATATAATGCCTGTGTTCCTGCTCTTGTGGCATCTGAACAATCGAGAGTCACGTCTATGTCACGTGTCAGGGCTAAATTATAATCATCATCATCATCATTTCTCTGGGCTGAAATAAAGTAGTAATCCTGCCCCTCCTCCAGCCGATAACCAAGAGATCCATAGCTCTTGTAAGCAAGACACTCCGTTGGTGTTGATGCATAAACCGGATATCCTTTCGTTTCAATTTTATTACATATTGTTTCATATTGTTCTTCGTTACAAATATAAAAGGTAAATGAACCATAACTACTATCGATATATTCAGCATCTATTGTATAGTGCCCACCCTTACCTTCAGGAACAGTATACTTAATCACGTGATAGTATGGAACCGCATTACCGGAAACTATTGTAGAAAACTCTCGTCCATCCAGTGTTATCTCTTCAAAAGGAACAGGATTTGTTAATAAAACCAAGTTTTCAACCGGAATCTTTCCTTTGGCATCAGAATCCGTCGCTAAATCATAATCGTCCGTGATTTCTACTTCCTCTTCCTCCCCTATAAATTCGTCTGCATTGGATGGTGTCGCAATTACCTGATCCTTTAACATTGGGCTGTTTCGTGATTGTGCCCAAACATTCCCAGGCACAAAACTAATGCTCATTGCCAACACCAGGCATTTGGCAATCATTGATTTTAACATTCTCTCATTTTTCATCTTATGTCCCCCCCTGATTTGTAATTTCCTTTAGGTGTCACCTCCCATTATATGGTATAACTGGAAAAAAGTCACTACACCAGCTCTTACAAAAAGATATTGGTATTTCTATGGTTTCCGGCGGCATATACTCTTAACTATTTTATATATCCACACCTGTTCGTAATCGAAATCTCTCGATTCTTTTCTGCATATGCATAGTATAAAAAACTTTATAGATTATATAATAAAAGACGGTTTAATCCTTCTTATTAAGATTCATTTTAACTTGATTTTCTTGTTCCATTAGGTATTGCGTGAATAAATCAAAACTCCCAACAAACTTATTTACACCTTCTATATGATAAAAAGTGCTTGTTTTATCATATTCGTAAATTTCATTTGTCGGGGAATATATATATATTCGTTTTCTAAGCCCAAGGGCTATTCCTAACTCAATATGACTCCCTTTACCTGCTGGCAATAAAATAACAAGGAAATCCGAATTCATCACTGCTTCTTTTTCTTTTACACCGATAGTAGCTAATTTTTCGAGGGAACTAGCTTTTTCGTTTTGAGTCCAATCATATGTGTGGATATAACCTTTTAACTTTAGCTCATTAGAAATCTCTCGTACCTGTTCAACATTCTTGAAACTCGATGCTATATAAAAATTCACAGAATACCCTCCCTCTATTAAAAATAATCTACTTCCTATTTTTATAACATAAAATTATTTTTCATTATCTTTATCTAACAGCTTGATTTCCTTATTTTTTAAAGCTTTTATATAATCTTTCTCTACTTTAGAAACATCATCTAAATGCAATATATTCTTCCTTTGCGTTAAGCTCAGCTGTCTTAGTACTTATCTTCCTTTTTCTACTCATAGATATATTTTTCCAAACGTAAAAATAAACTTTAGGTCGAGTAGATAAGATTGATGAAATCCTGTAACTTTTTGCATAGGGCACACCCCTTTTTCTATAGTAAAAAAAGAAGGCATTGCTTTAAATAAATTTGTCAATTGTACTTCCCTTATAATCTCTACCTGTAATACAAAAAAAACAGACCTCCATTCATTCTACAAAAATTTCAGGAGTCAATACTTCTTCAATATATCCTATGCATTTGGCTTGATAACATCTGTTTTAAGATGTAAATCTTTATCCGCGACGGCAGAAATCCAAACCACTATTTACAAGTAATATCAATTCCTTTTAAATCAATTTTTAGTAGCAACCTCTTACTTATGAAAGGGAGCCTCCTGGTCTACAGCCCTGAACGTAAGGCAATAAGCTATACCTCTTCTCTGGTTCTCATGACAACCTCTCATCTCACATTATAAATACGTATTTTGAATTGCTGGAAAGCTCCTTGGAATAAGCAAATCCTAGCTCCTGAAAATCCTTGAGACCATTCAAATCAGAAATATTATTCTCTGCCATGAACCGCACCATATCACCGCGAGCCATCTTCGATATTGTTCCCTTTTGCTTCACTTTCCCTTCCACTAGCTCACCAAACTCAATCGTAATAAATCGATCCTTCGGTGTGATATATTTCTCGATGCATTGTGAGTATTCCTTCGAAGCCAAGTTAAGGATAATTCTGTCATCGTCCACTAGACTATGATACAACCGGTCTCCCCAGAAATCATATAAATCTTTACAATCATTCACGGATAGCTTTGCCTGCATTTCTAGTCGATATGGCGTTACCCCATCAAAGGGCTTGAGTACTCCATAGAAGCCTGACAGAATCCGCAAATGATCCGATAGGTACGAAAGTGCCCTGGTTGTAAGCACTTTCGGGGCCATATGCTGATACTGCAAGCCCTCATATGCTATTACTGCCGGTGTCAGTCTACGCATCAAAGCCATATCTTTGTAGCGCTTATAGTTTAATTCTGCCAATTTATCATTGCATTTCCACAATGCTTTTCCCTCTGATAAGGACAAGGACTGCATTTCATGCATCAATATTATAGCATCATTAATAAATCCGGGCATTCCGGTAACCTCAATGGAATCCGTATCCTCATTCATCTTCTTTGCCGGAGAAATTATTATCTTCATATCCTATAACTGCGCCAGCATTTGTGCCGGATTCTCCTCTGCCTTCACTTTACCAAAGGCTTTTACAATTACCCCATCTTCATCGATGAGATATGTGGTTCGAACCACTCCCATGCTAACCTTACCATAATTCATTTTTTCCTGCCAGACATCATATGCCTGAATACAGGTAAGTTCCGTATCAGAAAGCAATGTAAATGGTAGTCCATACTTTTCCTCAAATTTTTTATGTGATGCCACACTGTCCTTACTCACCCCAAGAACCACAGCTCCCTTTTCCTGAAACTGCGGATACAACTCTCCAAAGCTGCAAGCCTGCTTGGTGCAGCCCGGAGTATTGTCCTTTGGATAGAAATATAAAATAACCTTCCTCCCCTTGTACTCCTCCAACGTGTGCATCAATCCATTCTGATCCGGCAATGAAAATGCTGGTGCTTTTGTTCCTGTCTCTACCATGATCTGACCTCCCGATTCTTATATTAAGCTTAAAATCCTTCTATTCCACTTTTCTAGTATTCATTTCACTATTACAACTTCCATCAATGCCTATACTTCTATATCACTATGCCATCGCAGTGGTCGATTTCATGTTGTATAATCTGTGCAATCCATCCGGAAAACTTCTGGCACTGTTTATTAAAATTCATATCCTGAAACTCCACCTCGATATCCTTATACCTGGTGGTCTTGCGAACTCCAATCAAAGAAAGACAGCCTTCCTCCGTCTCGTACGCACCAGACTTCTTTACAATCACTGGATTAATCATAGCAATATTAGCAAAACCCATACTCACTGCTATTATTCTCTTCTTGACACCAATCATGTTAGCCGCCATACCTACACAGCCTGCTTCATTCGCTTTTAAAGTATCAAGCAAATCCTGAACCACCTGCTTGTCCGCTTCCGTTGCTGGATCTGACTTCTGATTCAGGAAAACGACATCCTTCATTATTGGTCTAATCATTACAAACCTTCTTTCATTTGCTCTGATAGTTGTATTTCAGAGCATTCTTCTACCAAGACATTAACGTATATTTACCCTACGGTATAATTACGCTAATGCCTATCTTTATTTACTGTATTATTTACTTATCCGTTTTAATATGTCAAATTAGCATTACTATTCTGCACTTCTGTCTCAGGCTTTCTGCAACAGAGTTATTACCTCCACGTGTGTTGAGGCAGTAATGCAGATTCCTGAAAGACGCATTTTGGCCTTGGCGTAGACATTAAATTGACTAATACTTATAGAAAAAGAGAGACCCGTTGGAGCCTTGAGCTTATCTACTTGCATTTATTTATTGCTCCAATGGGTTACCAACCAATTTAATGACTCCTGCAAAGATGCAACTGTTTTTGTTTCAATCACACACCTGCAATGATTGCGCCTGGCAATATTAAGCTTTTCAAGTAAATTAATATTTCCTTCACCGTGAATTAGGTGATGATTTTTCTGTATTACTGACAGTTCTCCCATTTATCATAAACGAAATCCAGTTCTTTTTCTATAGTTTCTTTTTTTAAGTATAATTCCTGTAAATATTCGAAATTGGAATTATTATTATTTATCTCTTGTTCCAATGCTTTTAATGCAGCTTCTATGGCTTCAATCTCATTCACAAGAATATCTGACTTTTGCGTATTCAACTTCCTGGATTTGTTATCCGTTCTGCTGTATTGATTCACTTCTACCCCAATGGAAGGCTTCTTTTCATATGGCTTTTGGGGCTGTTCCTTCTTATAACGCTTATCATCTTCATAAACCTTTAACAGGTTGCTTAGAACCCTAGCCTTTTCGTTTGACTGGTCCTCAAATTTTCCCGCCTTTTGCAATTCTTCCTGATAATACGTATAATCTCCCGGATAAGTAATAAGATGGTTATTTTCAAATGACATGATTTTACCTGCAACTTTATTTATAAAATACCGGTCATGGGATACAAATAACAGGGTTCCTTCAAATGCGGTTAAAGTTTCCTCCAGCACTTCCCTGGAATCAATATCCAAGTGATTGGTAGGCTCATCCAGAATCATAAAATTCACTTTTTCAAAGGTTAAAGAACATAACCTTAACCGGCTCTTCTCCCCACCGGATAAGAATCTTATTTTCTTATGGACATCGTCTTTAAAGAATAATACTCTTGCTAGCTGGTTTCTGGCAGCTTCATAAGTAATATTGTGATGACCAGAAAAGTATTCAAGTATGGTCTGGTCTTCATCTTCAAAAATAACCTGTTGAGGGAGATAACCGATTTTAACCTGAGCGCCAATTTTTACCGTACCGTAATCTGGTTTTAATTCTCCTAATATCAGCTTAAGCAGGGTAGATTTGCCGCAGCCGTTTTTCCCGATAATGCAGGCACTATCCTGATAATAAACTTTCATATCAATGTCTTTTAGTAATACCGCATCACCAAAACATTTACTTAAGTGTTTGGTTTCTAATACCATTTTTCCGGAACGGTTTGCGCTATCCTGATTAAGTCGCACCTTCCTGCCTTCATGGACCGGTTTATCCAATACTTCAATCTTTTCCAGACGTTTTTCCAATTCCTTTGCCCGTTTAAACATCGTTTCACTGTCTCTCATATTTCCCCAGATGCGGTAACGCTCAATCTGTTTTTCCATCTGTTCGATCTTTTTCTGCTGGTTGATATAATTCCTATAGTCAATTAAGAACCGTCTCTCTTTTTCCAGTACATAATAACTATAATTCCCCATGTAAATATTAGCCCGGCTAAACTCTAACTCCACGATTTTCATAGCAACATTATCCAGAAAATATCTGTCATGGGATATAATCAGAACAGAACCTTTATAATCCTTTAAAAAGCCCTCCAGCCATTCTGTGGTTTCTAAGTCCAGATGGTTGGTAGGTTCGTCAAGAAGCAGAATATCTGGCTCCTCAAGAAGTATCTTCGCCAAAATCACTCTGGTTTTTTCTCCGCCGCTTAAACTTTGAAATGACAGTTGCTTTAAAATATCATTAATTTTAAGTCCCTCTGTAATCTTGTTAATCTTCGTTTCCAGCTCATATCCTCCGGCTATCTCATACTCCTCCGTGAGCCGTCCGTAACTTAACAGTGCTTTTTCAAGCTTCTCACCCGAAGAAGTCTGAAACACCCCTTCAAGCTCTGATAACCGTCTCTTCAAATCAAAGACTTTTTGAAAAGCCATGCGGATTACATCAATCGCTTTGGTATCCTCACTGTAAACAGGTATCTGATTTAAATACCCTACCTTAATCCCTTTACGAAGATTTACCTCTCCTGCCTGATAATCTTCTGAAACCTCCTCCCCATACGAAGCTTCCCCAACCTGCACTTGTCCGGTATCCTCAAACCACCCTTGTAAATTTAAGTTACTTTCCTTAAACCTGCCCATAATAATTTTCATAATTGTAGTCTTCCCACACCCATTCTTACCAATTAACCCAATCCTCTCCCCAGTTTTCACCTCAAAGCATATCGTTTCAAATATCTTGTTCGCTCCATAAAATTTCGTTAAATTATTAATACTTAATTCTATCATGACTCTACCTGACCTTTCTTATAATTAAACTCTGACTTTACCCTTTACTTAAAAATGAACGAAAAAAAGCCCAAAGCCAATAAGCTTTGGGTTGCTAATTTTTAATTATCACCGTAATATCAAATGATATTAATCAGAATACTCCAAAAACCTTATATGGCTAACTTTGAATCTATTAAATTTGGACGCACTTCTAGCCTTAACTTGAAATATTGCGATCATAATAGATTCCAATTTTACCCATTTAAGTATCGAGTTCATATTTGTTATTACCTTTCCTAGTTTAAAAATACTATATTTCCTTTATAATAAGCGAAAACACATATCCCGTCAAGGTGTTTTTCTGGTTATTTCTGTTCTATACATGGGGGCAATATATGGTACTAATAAAACAGATATAAAGCAAAAGTCTATTAAGATACTCCATATTCCCCCACGCTTAATTCTCCAATGACTCACCGTGATACTATTTCTGTTGTTTGAACTAACCATTCCGAGTATGAAATTAATAAACGGAATACTATAATCCTTGAAGCCAATTTTCACAAAGTTTTGGCCAGATTGCTACCGTAGGTTCATCCTCACCTAATCCTAAACCATGGGGACCTTGGGAGAATATATGTAAATCAAAGGGTAGATTTAGCTCATTTAGCGCTTGAGCAAAAAGTAAGTTTTGACGCTGAAAATTCCAGTGATCGGTCGCTGTAATCCATAGAAAAGTCGGTGGTGTCTTCGCTGTAACATATTTATGATTTGAAGTAAAGTCTATAAATTCATCCACTGTTATATCTTTTGTTAATAGATAATCCGGCGGCAATTTTTCCTTAGAAAATGGGGAGGTCTCAGCATAACATAAAATGATCGCATTAAGTTTAGAACTCGTTTGATCAATCGGATCGTTAAAATCTGGTTCTCCCAAAAGCATCGACATAATTTGCGTATTTCGGCTATCTGGTTCTGTAATTCCATTATCAAAACGAGTTCCTACAAAAGCGGTGAGATAACCGCCAGCTGAAAATCCTATCATGCCGATCCGTTCCGGATCAATATTAAATTCTAGGGCATGATACCGAATATACCTAACCGCTCGTACTGCATCTTTGGTTGACGTAAATGGAGTAAAAGGAGCAACCCGATAATTTAAAACAAAAGCATTTATTCCTATTTGATTCAGCCATTTTGCAATTGGTTTTCCTTCATTAGACGCTCTAATTTGAAATGATCCGCCCGGGCAAACAATAATTGCAGGGCGGGGTTTCTCTCCTTTTAATAAATAAGGGGTTAGGGTAGGTAACCCTTCGTTATTCAAGTCCCCAATAGTAGAAATTAAGTCGGCATCAGGAACACTTTTTTTCCAAAGTTTTATATCTTTTAATCCCATGATATTATCCTCCCATTTTAATCTGTGACTCGGATCACCCCGGCTTTTCGCGATATATCATATAACAGTCTACATTGCCGATGTGACTTAAAGCTGCATAAGGTTTCATGCAGTTCAAGCAAGGTATGGTTTTTATTTCCATATTATTCTCCAATCTCCACAACTTTATCTCTAATTGATGTTAATTAATTTATTTTCTATTCCAACGTTTTAAGTAACCTATTTTACCACAGGTATCACTTCCCATATTTTTGATAAGAAAATTATACCACCTGGTAGATGCAATCAGATACCTTAAAAATCATTGAGAAATAATAATGAGCCAAGATTAAAAGAGAATGTGCCATTTCGAATTTTCTCCACAGTACAAATATAAAAGCATCTTTGATTACTTCAAAGTTCCCCACTGTTAGATATTTTCTCGGCTGTTTTAATTCTTCTACTGCATTGGGTACAAAACTAAAAAAACAGACTCCCAGAACATTCTGTAAAAATTCTGGGAGTCAATACTTCTTCAATATATTCTATGCATTTGCTTTGATTACATCTGTTTAAGATGTAAATCTTTATCGGCATAAGCAGAAATTCAAACCACTATTTTCAAGTAATATCAATTACTTAGAAATTAATTTATTGTAGCTACCTTTTATTTTACCATATAGAGGCTATAGCGTACATTATGGTTTGTTATTTTGTGCGACAAATTTCGACACAAATCTCACAATGCCTTGAAGAGATAAAAAAGATGCCTATTGGACCTGATGGGGCCTTGGCGTGAACAATAAATCTAGTTATATTTCACCACAGGGACTTTTAAACTAATAAGTAATCAAGAGTTTCTTAATAATATTTTTATAATTAGTTTTATTATTTATACGAATATTACCATTTATCCATCTATCTGTTTCGAGTTTATCTTGATGATAATTTGTATTTTTAAATTTTTCAGGACCGTTAAAATCTTTTAAAAAAACTTCAAGGAAATCTTCTTTTTCACTTAAGCTAACTATGCTTGCAGGAAACCACCCACATATTTTTAAGTTACTATGTGAATTATAATCTACTGAAACTGAAAATCCATACTGAGTTTCACTGCCTTCGTCGTCATAGAACTGAAAATAATAACTTTTTTTTAAAATCTGCACAAGCGAATCTGTAGATTTTAAAAAATACCAAACTATATCTACCAGCTCCTGACATCTATTAGCGTTTGGCGGCAATGCATCGTTATGTTCTATCTCATTCCTTATCCTTAATAATTCTTTCATTATAAGAGGACGAACAATATCAAATTGTTCTAATAATTCTAAGTAGCCCTTAGCTTTATTTTCAAAATCAATATTTTTAAAATGATATACTTTTTCAATATTTTTTAATCGTTGATTTATACTTCTTTTTAAATTGGTGATCCCATCACTTAAACAGAATAAATTATCATTTATATCAATTAAAAATTTAGCACGGTCCCATATTTCATAGGCTCTTTTCCATACTTCAGCATCTAATTCTGTTCCACTTTCATAACGAGCATCCCAATTCCAAATATCTTTTGATAACCAACATTCCATTCCTGTAATCTCCTACAATGCCTTATAGCATTTACTCCCTTTCTTATCTTTTTATCACTAGAGCTTCTTTAATTGGATAACCGTCTCCACATGCGTTGAGTAGACAATAATGATGTCGTGGAGACCCACTGGTTCCTTAGCGGACCCTTTTTCTTCAAAAACGATTATTGAGAACCAATTTTTTAATCCTATTTCGCTATAAGAAAAGAAACTAGATACTGGTTTCGCACCTATAAATCTGTAAATCATTTCTGTTTTATTAATATCGAATGTAATTTTCTCTATGCAAACTGGAGTTAATCCAAGCAAATACTGATGAGATTATTGTAAAATGCATTTAGTTCCACATCCAAAAATTCCTCGCCTTCACATACAGTTTTGCAAATATTGGAGATTTCAGTAAAATGCTTATCTGCAATTTTACTATTAATATCTCCAAGAAGTTTTAGAATTTCATCTTTATACTTTTTTTCAATAATATTAAAATACTTTGCATCCTGATTGTCGATTAGCACTTGTCGAGATTTTGAGAGTGCCCACAAAAGTTCGCCTACACGGTCAACATTTTCGTATCCTGTAACAGCAGGCTTTTCAACATCATACCTATTGGCAAAACAGTTCACCATTTGTGATGTAACCTCTACAGGAAAAGGCGGAGTCAATTCATTTATCAAAGACTCATCCTCATTTTCGACAGCTTGTTTTAGTGTCTCAAAAAATCTCTTTGGAATCTTTAAACCATTAGGAATTAAGATATTGGGTTTGTTGCAACATAAGAGAATCAAATAATCATATTCTAATTCGGCAAAAGGAGTGCATAGGTACAAGAGATGCAAAAGTTTATCACCATCTGTCATATCAAAATTGTTCACAATAATCGGATATTGACTTAGTATCCCATCGAAGAAATAATGTTTAGGGAAACTTATGGAATATGCAGCTGATAAATCACTTAAGGCATATAATGTTTTTATAAGTTTTTCTTTATAGTTATTCTCATACCAAATGCTTATTTGATATTTATTAAAGTATTTACCAGGTTTGTGTTCATTAAAATACAGGCATGAACTCATCAGGCGTTGATATGCTTCATCTTCATTTTTGCATAACTCTTGATGTTTTTCCATTAGTATTTTTTGTTCTATACATATCTCGTTAAAGTATGTTTGCATTTTCTTTAGAGTCGACAATGTCTGCCGTAAATTTATTAATGCTAACCGAGATTTCTCGTTATCTCTACTCAAAAATCCAACTACTTGGTTGTAGAAATTTTGTATGCTATGAAAAAATTCGCTTTTGATTTTGCTTAGCCCCTCTGGAAGATTTGCTTTTTCGTCAAAAGGTCTATCCTCATAAGGATATTTATACTCTCTAATCAGCTTTTTATTTAATTCTTCCCTAAGTTCATCTATTTCATCTGCAAGTTTGCCTAATTGTTTTTGCTCCAGCAGTCTATGAATGCACACAACAATTTTATTGGACAAATTTACAATATTAGTTCTAATACAAAACCAATGCTCTAGCCATTCATAAATACTATCGCATTCATAATTGCTGAGAATTGTTTTGCTCCAAAGGGATGTAAATTCTTGATGAAACATAATTACAATATTTCTGATTGGCATAGTCTTATGTGCATCATTAGGAATTTCATATCCAGACAGTACATCTATCACTGGTTTAATAGCATCAGCACAATAAGTATCAAAAATGGGAAGCATTTTGCATACGGTTTTTAATCTTGCCACACTCTCGTCATTGCCTTTATTGATTTCGCTTGCAAAGAGAATGTAATTCACATGGATTTCATCTCTTTTCTCGTTAACATATACTTGTAGTGATTCAGTTTCATTCCTTAAATATGCTAAAATACAATCTAAATTTTCATAAACATATGCCATGTAGCTTTCTCTGTTTCCACAAAAACAAGTGTACATAATAGTTGATATAGTGTCCATGGAATAACTGTTGCAGCGTTCCCAAAGCAATTTTAGGGAAATGTTATTTGATAAATTAAAAGAATGGTCAATGTTGATGAGCCAATAAATAATTGTAGCATATGAAGTAATATCCGATGTAATATTAAAGGCTTCATCATTTTTAAAGCGTTCATGTAGAGCTTTACACAGAAAGTAGATGTCTGTTTTTGATAACTCTATTTTAGGTGTAGTATTTCTAAGGTTGCCTAGATATTCTATGTTTTTGTTAGCAGGCACTATTTTTTGTATATCATCTAAAGTGTTTAGGGAGGTGTCTATCTCCTCAAATTTAGTAAATGGATTTAACTCCATATCTAAAAGGAATAAACCACCATGTTCGTTTGCATCATCATAAATACTCTGATTGGCAAGGTAATATTGCATAACGCTACCAGAAAATATGCCACGCAAAGCATCTACATATGGGGTCAAATTGTTTTTATCCCATATCACTTCAACTAATTGTAAATAGAAATTTTCTTTATTACTTATTAACTTTGGGAGACAAGAAAATAGCTTGGCGTAATAAGTAGAATCTGCAATATTTATAACTTGCAATGCAGTAGTTTCTAACTCAATAAATTCATGCAGCTTATCAACAATGTGCTGTGATCGAACTGGATGTAATCCTTCTATATGTTTTTCCGTACTATCAATGCGAATTAAAAATTCATTTTCAATGCTCTTTAGCAGTTCTCCATAATCTTGAGAGGTTGTTTCTGTTAAACTACCAATGAGTTTATTTGCTGAAAGTTTAATACCGCATATGTCTGCGAAACAAATCTTGCGAAGAATTTCGCACTTAATTTTACCGGAATTAGTACCACTAATTTGAATAATTTGATTATTGATTCGCTCAGATAGCATTTCGCCATGAGTAAGTAAATAAATATATTCAATCAGTAATTTCTTTTTTTCAACAATCCTAAACGATTTTCGCCAATCTGTAATTGATGGGTGCAATTTACCTGTTTGACTAAGCACTTTAAAAATACCCTGTGCTTCTTCTTCACCAAGAAACAATTTAACTACTTGTAAGGATCTAACGTTGCTTAAATCTCCGCTATAATTATACCAATCATCTTCTCTGGTCGTTATAACTAATCTGTAATGATATGCTACTTCATCTTGTAGAAGTTGGGCTAATCTATTCCACTCACTAAGTTGAGAATCTAGATTATCAATAATAATTAGTGGCTTTTCTCCCATTTTTACTCTCGTGGCAAAATAAGAAACTATATTGCTCAACTCTTTTTGGTCATTACACCATAAAAGCTGATAAATTGTATATTGCTCTTGCAAGTCATATGCAACTTTAAGAGCCAAGGTTGTTTTCCCTTGACCGCTCGATGCTTTAATTACAGTCACTCTATTTTCTTCGACAGATATAGCAACTTCCTTTTCCAATAAAGTTCTTTTAACTGGTAAGTGCCGTGCGATATCCTGATAAGAAGGTTTTTTCCCTTCATAATAGCTATAGTCTGTTTCGGTGTTGTCGCCAGACTCAAAAACAACTTTTTTTATCCAACTGTGTGCAGGGTTATGTACACCCTTGCTAATGTCATCTTTAATATTGAGAATTACTGTATCAAGCTCATTTTTATTAATGCTATTTCTGTGTTCCATTTTTTCTAAACAACAAATTTTAAGACCGTTTGCAAATATAGAAATATTGTCTGTTACAATATCGTAAGTGCCTATCAACAGCTTTTCAATTTCTCGAGACAAAGTGCTTTTTTCTATTTTTTCAAAAGAAAGCTTGGAGATAAAGCTATCGTATGAGAAGCCATTCCAATTCCAAAATGGATTTTCTTCTTTAATTTGCTCAATTATCTTTGCCCAATAAGTGTTAGAAGTAACATCTAAACTGCTATCAAAAAGTTTACTCAAATTTCCCTTAGCAACCTGAAAATCATAAATCAATTTAAAATTTCGATTTTTATCAATAAGATAGGCTTCTAAATAGTTTTTTAGAGCATCTTTTAAAAAACTGGCATCTTGTTTTTGTGTTGAATATTTTAATTGTATATGAGTAATACAATCATCCGAATCTATAAGGCTAATCTTATCAATATCTTCAATTCCCTCTAAATAAAAAACAGTATTTTCTTCTATTTCAGACAATATCAAATAGCAAGAATATAGAAATTGATAAGTAAATCCTGTGAGTGCAATTTGCCCTCCAGTTCTTGACACTTGCAATTCTTGAATAGTTGACTTAGATGTACAAGAATTTATCTTTTTTGCTTTACCTGCTTTCCTTTTCGCCATGTGCCCACCAACTTTCTCTCCAAATTAATACATATATTTTAAGCTTTGTGGTAGCTCATCTTTTTACATACAAATTATAACATATTTACACAGCAAATAACACTTCTCACGTCGTATCTTTTAATTAAAATATGTCCATCATACACTTCAATTCTATCCACCTTACTCTTCACTACACTTTCATCGTAAATACCGTGACAAATCAGCTTTGAAAGCTCTTCCTTTAACCACTCTTCATTTATTGTAGGGGATAGGGCACACTCATTTTTGCCCCTTTCAATTCTGGTAGCACATCTCCATAAAACTTTGCCACGTTCCGTTCTTCTACGATAGGATGCGCCACAGTCCCCACATACTAATAAATTGCCTAGTATGTACTTGCTATTGAATTTGTTCTTTGACACTTCTATACTCCCATCATTATTACGTACAATTCTTTCACGACGTTTCATTTCCGCTTGCACTCTATCAAATACATCTTTTGATACAATAGCAGGGTGAGTATCTTCTATATAATATTTTGCCCTCTCACCATGATTCACTTTTCTTTTTCCAGTAAGGTAATCCTCAGTAAAAGTTTTCTGAAACATGGTGCAACCTTTATACTTCTCATTTTTGAGCATCTTCTGGATAACGTACGTTGACCAAATATCTTTACCTGTAGCAGTTTTGATTTTCTGGTTTTCTAAATGCTCTTTTATCTGCTGTAATGTCATGCCATCTAAATATAGTATAAATATTGTTTTCACTACTTCTGCTTGCTCAGGTACAATAACTAAGTTGCCGTTTTGGCATTTATAACCCATAAAATTTTTATACTTAGTAAAGATATCTCCGTTTTCAAATTTTCTTTGATAACCCCATTGAATATTCTCACTTAGATTTCTGCTTTCTTCCTGAGCTAAAATACCACTAAGAGTGATTGCAAATTCTGCTTCATCTTCAATTGAATTTAGATTTTCATTTTCAAAATACATATTAATGCCCCTTTCTTTTAATTTTCTTATGATAATTAATGTATCTAAAACATTCCTAGATAATCTACTGAGAGATTTCGTAAGAATGTATTCAATCTCGCCAGCACAAGCCTTATTTATCATATTCTCTAAATTAGATCGACCTTTTTGCCTTAGTCCACTGCCATAATCAAAATAAACACCTGCATATTCCCACTGAGGATTACTTTGTATGATGGTTTCATAATTAGAAATTTGTAAATCAATGCTGCTTTGTTGGCTCTCGAATCTTGTACTAACTCTACAATACGCAGCAACCTTCAACTTTTTCTTTTCTTCTTTGGTAGGCTCTATTCTTCTAAGTTTCTTCATACCAATTCCTTTTCTTAAATTATGGACATAAGAAAGCCGTGAGCTGATTTCAACTCACGGCTTTCGATAATTTCTATTACATTTTATCCTTCAGTTCGTTGCAACAGGCATACAACCTCGCAATGTTCCGTCGCCGGAAACAAATCAACCCCCCATCCCATTTTCGCCTCATAACCTTTCTTTCTAAAATATCCCAGATCCCTAGCCAGCGTCTCCGGCCCGCAGGACACATAAATAATCCTTTCCGGTCTCACTTTCGCTACGGAATCAATGAATTCATCCGTACTTCCACTCCTCGGAGGATCCATAAACACCACATCCACATGCTCTCCGTTTTCCGCCATATTCACCATAAATTTCCCGGCATCATTGCAGAAGAATCTGGCATTCTTAATTCCGTTGATCTTGGCATTTTCCACCGCATCCCGCACAGCCTCCCGGTTTATTTCAACGCCAATCACTTCCTTTGCATACTTGCTGGCAACAATCCCTATGGTACCAATCCCGCAATAAGCATCAATCACCCGCTCCTTGCCAGTAAGCCCGGCGGCCTCAATAGCTTTATTATAGAGTACCTCCGTCTGCACTGGATTTACCTGATAAAAAGATTTGGAAGAAATATGGAAACGGCAGCCGCACAAGATGTCTTCAATATATCCTTTACCAAACAGCACATGTTCCTTGTCTCCCAGTACCATGCTTGTTTCCCTGCCGTTTATATTCTGTATGATTGTAGTTATCTCCGGATGCTTTTCCCTCAGCGCTTTTACAAAATTATTCTTAGAAGGAAAAACCGGTGAGGCGGTTACCAAAACCACCATAATCTCTCCTGTAGCAAATCCCCTCCGTATCAGTACGTGGCGTAACAGCCCGTACCCGGTATCCTCATCATAGGTGCGTATCTTAAAGGACTTCAACATGCCTCTAATAGTCCCGATAATCTCGTCCGCCTTCTTATCTTCGATCATACAGCTTTCCACCGGAACAACTCTATGGGAATTCGCCTCATAAACGCCTGAAATCGGATTGCCTTTTTTGTCATGGTCAAATACTGCATGAACCTTATTGCGATAATGATAAGGATTCTCCATTCCAATGATCGGTGCGATACGGCAATATGGCTTCAGCAATTTTTCCAGATACTTTTGCTTCTGTTCCAACTGCTTTTCATAAGGCATGTCCAAAAGCTGACAGCCTCCGCAATCGCGGGATACCGGACATTTGGAAGAGGATTTTCTTTCTCCTCTGCTTGCCCTATTAGGCATATTTCCACTCTGCCCGTTCCTGCTGTCATTCCTGCTGTCAGTCTTGCTGTCAGTCCTGCTGACGATCTTGCTGTCATTCCTTCTGCCGGTCTTGCTGTCATTCCGGCCGCCGGTCTTGCTGACATTCCTGTCGCCGGCCTTGCTGTCATTCCAGCCGCCAGCCTTGCTGTCATTCCAGCCGCCAGCCTTGCTGTCATTCCTGCTGACGGTCTTTCTATCATTCCAGCCACTGGTCTTGCTGTCATTCCAGTCGCCGGTCTTGCTGTCATTCCTGTTGCCGGTCTTGCTGTCATTCCTTCTGCCGGTCTTGCTGTCATTCCTGCCGCCGGTCCTGCTATCATTCCTGCTGACGGTCCAGCTATCATTCCCGCTGCTAGTCTTGCTGTCATTCCTTCTGCCGGTCTTGCTGTCATTCCTGCCGCCGGTCCTGCTGTCATTCCTGCCGCCGGTCTTGCTGTCATTCCGGCCGCCGGCTTTGTTGTCATTCCAGCTGTCGTCCTTGCGGTCATTCCTGCTGACGGTCTTGCTGTCATTCCTTC